>CAWHIK010000007.1:0-704846 GCA_963829485.1 uncultured Chloroflexia bacterium | reverse complement strand
GTCAGCTTGCCTCCGATGGTCGCATCGATAATCCGACGCCCATCCGCCTCAAAGGCCTGCCGTGCCATGCGATAGGCGATCTCGGATGTTTCGAGGTCGGGAAGCTGCCACTTAAAGCCCTTACCGAAATAATTCGGGGCAAAATGGTTGGGGTCATCACCATCAGAAATCACCGCCGTATGCGGCTTGCCCTGAGTGGCAAAAGAATGATCCACGCCAAGCAAAATCACTTCAGTAAAACCAATATGATAAGCCAGCTGCATGGCCACGAACGTGACAGTGGCACCCGACCAAATGGATTGATTCACATGGGTGGAGAACTTCGGCTTGGCGCAATAGGTGCGAATGTAGACTGTTTCAGACGCGTCTATAAAATGACGGCGGGTCGTCCAGGGAAAAAACTTCAACGCAGGCACTGCCGCCAGTTCAGCTGCGCACTGGTCGATCACCAGTTGGTTGACGGTCACCAGGTAGGTCGTGGGGAATCCCAGCTCGGGGAAAAGAAGGTAGATGCGATTAAGCCCAAAAGTGTACTCGCCGCGCAGCCGGGAGAGGTCGGTCTGCCGCAGACTGGGACCATTGCCGAGGATGAAGCATCGCTTCCCCCGGTGCTGATCTTTCAACGATGACAACGCAGCCGCGCTCGCACGACCTGCATCCGTGGTGCGGAACAAGATATTCTGCTTGATGCAATGCAGCCGATACTTGATCGCTTCAACAGTCGAATGCTTAGGTGAGGTCATCTTGGGTCATTCTTTCAATAGGAAATCGCCGTTACGAAGAATTCCATCCAGGATGGCTTGCATGGCGGGCGAATGTTCGGGGAGCAAATCCGTCACAGGAAAATCCTTAAAGTGCGTGAAGCTCGGGTGATAGCTTGTCGTCAGATAGCGGTCAAACGGCAGTGATGTACGGAACAACTGGTAATACAAGAACTTTCTCGCATTGCGCTTAAACTCAGCCGGGATTGAGATTTTATGCGATGAAAGAAATTCCTCCGCCTGCCTGCGGAATTCGTCCACGCTGTTCGGGAAGAAAACGATCGGGTAACGCGTAAAGCGCGCCTGTCCGCCCGAGAGCACCGGCGCACCCATGATGGCAGCCTCCAGACCGATGGTTGAGTTGTAGATCATGACAAACTTCGAACGCTGGATCAACTCATACGAACTCAAGCGCTCGTCCGGTGGTATGAACAGTAGGTTGGGAAGGGAAGCCGCGGCGCGCGCCGCCACCCATCCCGATACCGTTTCCAGGGATTCCTTTCCGGGGCGGGTCTCGTCCGGGTGCGCGCGGATGATAAAAAAGGTTTCGGGATGACGACGCGCAATCTCCAATACTTCGTCGAGCCAGGCGAACATGTCCGTAAAGACCGTATTGGCATGCGGCTGGCTGGTGTCAAAGATGACATTCGTGAAGACCGGAACCACTTGTTTAAATTGGTCAATTTTTCCGATCAGCGACTCGTCCAACCCTTTCATCTCAGGCCAGAACTTGATCCCGGCCATGGTGAAATTGCCCTGAAAGCGCTTTTCAAGGTATGAGTTGAGACGCGCGTTTTGAGCTTCGTTCAGCTCGAAATCAGCAGGGATGTCGATCGGATAGGCTGTCGGCTCGCCGGCGGTAAAAAATGCGGAAAATGGCAACAGACCGACCTCATGCGCATACGAAGGGATGCCGCGGTTGCGGGCCAGCCAGCGGGCAGTCGCTTCGGGGAAGAATTGCCCGTTGAACACGACCACAGCCCGAGGGTGAGTCTGGTCCAATAAGATGCTGAACTCGCGCGCAATGTTCCAGGCTGAGAGCATGAACTCGCGGCAGAGATAACGCGTCCCGTCATTATCAAGCAGATTATGACGGCGCAGAATCCATCGCAAGCCCGGAGCAACCAGCTTTCCAAGTGGAGCAGGACTGGGAAGACCTGGCACGGTATGTTTGTATTCAAATTCCAGCAGGTCAGTTATCGTCAAAGATTTCGAGGCGGGCAGCCAGTTCGGGATCGCGCCGGTATTGGAACCAGCGAACGTCGGCACCGGTATGGAGGGCGCGCGAATGGGCAGTACATGCTTTGCAAGGCGGCGGAGTGGCCGGCTTCAGCCGGGCTGTGCCGAGAACGCAATGACTCATGCCAGACTGGCAGGCGAAATGGATGACCGGCACCTTCTGCAGGCGCAGCGCCCACGAGGCCAACACGTGGAACCCGGAGTTAAGAGAGAAATCGGATGTTCCTGAAGAAGCTCTAAAGAATATCACCGGTCTTCCGTCGTCTGGCTCAGGGATGTTTTGTGCGACCAGTAAAGCCCGATGAGTAATATTTCGATTTTCTCGGGATTGCAGCACACCGAGGTGAAAACGTTTAACAATTTTAGATGGAACAGTGAGTAAATTCACTGGTGATATCCCAAAACACCAAATGCAGGGGGAATAATTACAGCCGTGTTTTTTCGCCTACGCTCATGACTTAGACACCCGGCGTAGTTTCTTGAGAGAGGACAGTTCGCTGTCGTACACGCGTTTCACACCATCTCCCAGCGAGGCTTCACTGACACGGATGTACTTGACCAGCCGCTCAAATCCGCTCGGTTCGACCGATGCCGCCTGGTCGCTGCCCCACATAGCCCGGTCGAGGGTGAGATGGCGTTCCACCATGCAGGCGCCTAGCGCCACCGCCACCGCCGAGGGAACCAGTCCCACCTCGTGACCGGAGTAGCCGATCGGGCAGGGGAACATCTCGCGTAGAACGGGGATCATGCGCAGATTAAGCTCCTCGGGGTCACACGGATAGGTGCTGGTGCAGTGCATGACCACCAGGTTATCGGTACCGATAACACCCACGGCTGCTTTGATCTGTTCAACGGTGGACATGCCGGTCGAGATCACCATTGGCCTGCCGGTTTTGCGGACGTGGCGCAGCAGGTTCTGGTCCGTCAACGACGCTGACGGGACCTTGTAAGCCGGTGTCTCAAACTGGGAAAGGAAATCCACAGATTGCTCGTCCCATACAGACGCAAGCCAGGTGATGCCCTTCTCCTTGCAGTGGCGGTCGATTTCGCGATACTCTGCTTCACCAAACTCGACCTTGTAGCGGTAATCCAGGTAAGTGATGTAACCCCAGGGCGTCTCGCGCATCTGCTTTTGCTGCTCGGGCGGTGTGCAGACATCAGGCGTCCGCTTCTGGAACTTGACCGCATCCACGCCGGCATGGACGGCGGCATCGATCATCTTCTTAGCGACATCCAGGTCGCCATTGTGATTGATGCCGATCTCGGCAATAATGTACGCCGGATGCCCATCTCCTACCGCGCGGTTACCAATCTTAATTTCACGTGTCATAATCAAACCTCGTTTCTCTTAATAATCAAATCACACAACTCACGCACCGCGCCATGCCCGCCTTTTTGTGTCAGCACAAAATCAGCATGGCGGATGACTTCGGGCAGCGCATCGGCCACGGCCACCGACCAACCCACGAGCGGGAAACAGGGCAGGTCATTCAGGTCATTGCCGACAAAGACTGCGCTGGCAGCGTCTATTTTACTGTCTGCCAGCAGTTTTTTCAGGGCGGACGCCTTGTCATCGATCCCATGCATGCACGGGACTTTTATTTTCTTGCAACGAGCCGCTACCACGGGGTTGACTTCCTTCGAAATGACCTGGATCTGCACCCCGGCGCTGCGGAGCAGCCCCAACCCGAGGCTGTCGCTGCGGTTCGATGCAACTGTCTCGCGACCATCCTGGTCCGTCCACACCCGGTTGTCGGTCAGCACCCCGTCAAAGTCGAGCACCAGCAGTCTGACCTTCTCCGGCATGGGGCGGCGTGGACTGCCCGGACTGACGTACTCCAACCCACCGTGGGCGGCGAGCCATTCGGCTTTGACCCAATCGTTGATATTATCGAGGTCCACTGTGTAACGCGGGTCGATCACGAGTGGATAGATCGTTTTACCGCTCATCGAACCGCCAAGGATGGTCGCCGTGCGGATGGCGTCGATGTGGCCGGTCTGCCAGTACACCGGCGGCAGGATCTGGCGGGGAGCATTATACGGCTCGTCCAAGCCTGGCACATCCAGCAGGTTCTGCATCGGACCGATTTCACCTTGCGGCAGACGCCACATCTTGTGCGGATTCTGCCCGGCAGGCACAACCCCGCGCACGCTGTCCGCGTCGGGGTGAGTCAGAAGCATCCGTATCGCGGCATCCACACAGCCAGTTGGGCGGATGGGCGATGTGGGGCGCAATTGTACCACCACGTCAGGGCGGTAGTTTTCATTTTCCGCCAGCCATTTCAGGGCATGCTCAAAGACCGGCAGGTCGGTGGTCTGGTCCTGTGCGAACTCCGCCGGCCGCAGGAAGGGCGTTTCCGCGCCCCACTCGCGTGCCACCGAGGCGATTTCCTCATCGTCGGTGCTGACGATGGTACGTGTGACCGTCTCCGCCTGGAGCGCCGCAGCGATCGACCAGGCGATCAACGGGAATCCGCTGAAAGGGCGGATGTTCTTGCGCGGGATGCCTTTCGAGCCTCCGCGCGCGGGGATGATGGCAAGAACTTCAAGCTTTTTCTTCTTGGGCATATTTTCTCATCTCGAATCCTTAAAAAAACCGATGGGGTCCGGCTAAGGGTTTGATATAAAGCGATAAAGGGTCATTCCATTTTTCTTGACCAGAGGATCTAGATGGTCTTCAAGCATATCCTCATAAGGGTCTGTATGATTTAACGCCAATTCCGAACAACAAACATAGTCAAGCCCCAATCTGTCCAGAAATTGAGCACCCTTACCTGAGCGCATCATTTCAAAATATTCAACGTTGTTTATCAAGCCGTCAATATTAACGATCGTTCTGCCATGAAGGAAATAAGCTGTCGTGCCTCCTCCTGGCATACCGACCAGCGCTCCAGGTTGGGTATTATCCTCGATGAACTGTGTTTGTATCATGTTTTCGTCGTCAGGGAATGGCGAATAGGAATATCGATGGTTTAACATACCTGCGAATGAGAACAGGATCCAAGCACAAAGGCCAAACATAATCCAACGCCAAATCCAAATACCGAGCCTGAAACGCTGAGACCACAAGAACAAATAATCCAGAACCATTCCCAACCCAATCACAACAAACAACATTTCCAACACCCAGTACCATTCACGCAAATGAACATAACTGGTGGCAGTATAACTAAAAATGTGGGCATATATGGCTGCCAGCCAGGGGAATACCAGCAGACCGTCCCCAATCTTCGCAAACCATTTTCGTTGAGTCAAGATCATCAACAAACAAAGCCCTATAGCAATTCCGGTAAAACCCAGGATGACATAATGCAGCTTCTCAGGTTTTATCGCATTATCCAGAAATCGATTTAGAGACCAGACGGGTGTAAGAAAAAAAGACCAGCCGCCGTTCCTGTCCAAACCTAGTAATTCACGCTCACCAACCGTTGGCACACCATAAAAGGAATGAGGGAGTTCCCCCCACCAGCGTTTAATCTGACCACTGACCGGCATGGCTGTCCCTGCATAGGAATAATTCCAAACAAAATAAGCCGCCAGTAGAATAACCAAGGGCAAGTAGTAACCGACCGCTTTGGGGAAAATTCTGCGCCAAAAGTCTGAAGTAAGAACCGAGGATGCAACTCCTTCCGGTTTCTCAGGTACGCGATAGAGAAACCACACCAGAGCACGAGCAGCGATCACTCCTGCGAAAGTTACCAGCCCATCTACAAGCAACAGTTGCAAAAGTTGAGGTTGTCCGGGTTTAAGCAAAGACAATCGCCAACCCAATCGCCAACGCAGATGCCAGTACAGCCAGGGCGCATCGTGCGATATAACCCATCGATACTCTCCCCGGGGCATCTGAATACAGTCTTACAGCTACCAGAGAAACCGGCTTGACAACAAATGCCAGACCAATGAACCAGGGAAGTGTGGCGGCGCCTATGGAGTAGGCAAGACCAGTACCGAAAACAAAATAATAGGCAAGCAGCCCCGAGATAAAAATTAAACCAAAATCCAGCGGGACAGTATTACGAAACGAAGGCGGCATTTCCAGAAGAAGGACCCACAGACCAACGAGCATAACAATGAAAATGTTATCGAGCCGCGCCAACACCGTCAGCCCTGCAACAAGCCCCAACATTGCCACCCTGCCTATTTGCGGCTTCGAATCAATGAAACGGGATGAGATATAAAGAAGCCACATGATCATAAAGGCGCTGAGATTATTTTCCAGCCCATTAGCGACAACCACGCTATGTATCCCTGGCAGGAAAACCCAGGTCACGGCTGCCACTGCGGCGATTTCCGGAAGAATAAAACGGCGAAGAAATCGGAAGAGCAGAACACCCGTCCCGGCACTCAGCAGCGATGACACAATGATCAACACACGCAAAGGGAGAAACAGGTCGAATCGGGCAAACCAGAAGACCGGAACATTGATCAGCATCCACAAGGGGTGAAATCCATTGGTGACATTGATGCCGTCAAAGGTAATCCCAAGGCCGGAGGAGATATTACTGGCGACCTTGAAGTAATAGAACGCGTCGTCATTCAAATACCAGTTCAATATCGTGCGTGTCGGGGAGAGTAAAATGTAAAGATGGGCGATCAGGGCTGTCGCAACCAACCCTAATTCAAACCATTTCCACCAAGCTCCGTTCTTCATCACCTTTACCATGCCGTCCAACCGCCATCCACGACTACATTGTTGCCTGTCATGTAGGAAGAGGCGTCCGAAGCCAGGAATAGCAGAGCGCCGTTCATCTCGTCCTTTTTTGCCATGCGCCCCAGGATGGTCTTTGCCGAGTAGTTATGAACAAAGTATTCTTCGTGATTATTGAACACCCCTCCCGGCGTGAGCGCGTTGACGCGGATTTCGGTCCCTGCATAGTAGGCGGCAAGATATTTGGTAAACCCCATGACACCCGCTTTGGTAGTGGTGTAATAGGCGGGCTTAAAGGCCACCCGCTTACCGTTTTTGATATAAATCCGCTGATCGGGACCGTTCAACCCGTAAGTGGAGCAGATATTGATAATGCTGCCTCGCTTGCCCTGGGCCAGCATGGGCTTAACGCAGGCCTGTGTGACCAGGAACATGCCAGTCAGGTTGACGTTGAGTGCAGCATTCCACTGCTCGAGGGGATAATCTTCAAAACTACCGGGTGCAATTCCGCGCGCAGCAGCATCGGGGTCGAACTTGGGATCAAGCGCGGCGCTGTTGACCAGGATGTCGAGCCGGCCATACTCCGCCAGCACTTTATCAACGAGTGCTCTTACACTGTCGGGCTGGGTGATGTCAGTGGGCGCTGGCAAGGCGTGATATCCCATCTTGATGAGTGATTCGGCAACTGCAGCACATTTTTCTGCGTTGAGATCCACCACAGCGACTGCTGCTCCCGCTTCCGCCAACGTGCGACAGAACTCCGCGCCGAGCAGCCCCACTCCGCCGGTGACGACCGCGACGCGGCCTGAAAGATTGAATTTATCAAGAATCGATGACATCAATTCTCCTTTTCGGTAACTGGCATCTTGTAGAAAATTAAACCAGCGAGCAGCGCCAGGATGGGCTCGACAGGAACACGAAACCGCCCGGACCCCTGGGCTAAAGGCGTAAACATCATGTAGGCGATTGTGAGTAAAGCTAAAATCACAATCTTAAATGCTATTCCACTCCGGTCCCTCCGAAGAATGGAAACCGTCGATACTACACAGGCAATGTAAAGACAGAAGTTGATCAACACTGTGAATATGCCCAACACAATCCACTGATTGCCATTTTGCAACTGAGCAACAAGTTTCGGAATATTGAAGGTCAGGTTGCTGACAATGCCACTGGATTCAACAGGCTGACCGGTGAGCATCTCCGCCCAGGCGGTGTGCGAGGTGGACAGGAAAACATTAGCTATCCCCCGCAACTGGGTCTTGGCAAAGAAAACCGGGTGATCCTTGATAAACTGGATGCGGTAAGTTTGAGGGTTTGGGGATGAATCAACCATCTTGACTGCATCATCCCTGCTAACGTTGTAGAAATCGCCTATGGATCGGGCGATAATCCAGTTTTCGAACGTTGCCCGCCCAATATCCGAGAGGATAAAGCGGTCATGAACCACCAGGTTGCGGGCCTGCCAGGGCAGGATGCAGAGCAACCCTGCCAGGAGCAGCTGCGCTGCTTTGCCAAATGCGGCGCGCGAGATCCGAAAATGCGGTCGCCAGGTTATCTCCAACAAGAGGATCAATACGCCCCAAATAAAAAGAAGAGGCAACAAAATAGGACGGACCAGAGCACCAAGACCTAATGCAATTCCTGAAAGCCATAACCAACGATTCTGGCTCCGGGCCCAGTAACGCACCAACCCCCAAAAGGCCAGTAATAACCAAAAGGAGGTGAAAGTTTCAGTCATGACACTCAGGGCCTCAAAGGCTCCATTAGGATTGAACAGATAAAAGATAATGACCGCGTAGCCTACCTTCTTTTGATTCAATTCACAGGCGATGCTCCATAAAAGCAGGACATTAATCAATGTGAGCCCCACCTGGACAAGGGAGATCCATCGGGGGTCGCCAAAGACCAAAAGAACCAGCCCGATCAGTGCGGGATAGCTAGGGGGTCTGAGAATATCCGCGTTTGGATCGGGAAAATTGGTTGAGTGATACTGGCCAGTGTGGAGGAAAGTCTCCGCCAGGTCAATGTATTGGTCCGAATCGGCAACCCGGAAACGCTCGGGGTGTTCAAAGGCCGGCACCAGCAGCAGAAGCCGGGCCAACACCAAAAGCAGGATAAAGGCCATCAGAAGACCTTTTTTCACGGGCCGATTCTCCTTTCTCTCGCTTCCATAGCCATCTCCAGTGCGCGGACACCGTGCTGAAGGGTGCAGACCGATCTCGTAGGTTATTGGTGCAATCCCGATTTGAAATTAAAATTTTATAAGACCGCTAGTCAATGCGCCTCATTAGGAATGAATTTCTCGGAGTAGAAATAAATCCCTGAATTCAAACCAAACTCCTTGTAAAGAATAGAATTGTGGAGCATTGCATCTATACGATTTTGAGTTTGTTTAAAATAGATCGGGTCAAGTTGCCAATAAAATGAGGGAAACAAAACCAGGGCGCCACCCCTGCGGAATACCGTCTCCCCAAGATCAGTGTGAGATGTTCCATATGCACCTTCGGGATTATCGCTCTTGATTTTCATGGCTTCGGTAACCCATATTAAATCTCTACCAGTAAGAAATAATACCGCAGCTGGTTCATTGGTAACAATTGGAATACTCTCTGGCAGGTATTGAATAGCCCGAATTATTGGCGATTCTCTCCATTCTTTCGAAGTGTAGCCACCTCCGTCGGTTCTCACGGCATCAGCAATCATCATCGTTTTTGGTAAGTAAGACGAAAGTAAAACGGCTAAGAACAACCAGGAAAACCACTTTAACCATTTCTTATCCTGCCACAATTCAACAGTGAGGAAAATCATTCCAAAAATCATCAGGATGACAGAAATGTAAATCGGAGATGCAATTCGTTCATACAAATCAGGCGGGGGGGTTGTCAATGCGAAAGCGAGGAAATAGATGACAATATAAAGGCCTGCAGATAATGCAAAAAGAATTATCCACCGTACCAGAGCAATATATGTTTTTCTATTTGGCTGTTTAAAAACCTTATAAAACAGCGCTGAACCGATTAATCCCATAACGAGCAAGAATATGATAATGCTTATCTTCTGAATAGTGTAAGAAACCGAAACATTAGAATTAGAGTTAACCAGTTCCAGATCACTGATGAGAGTTGCAACCTAAATATCACACTTGATTTCCATAGATCAAAACCCCCGCTCGTCATCCGCCCGCCCAAGTAAGAAGTTGTGCGGAGGTTCCATGAAAACCAAATTAACGATCCGCCAATGGAAATTAGACCAAAAACAAACGTATCGGCAATCCGTTTCATCCAGCTTTGTTGACTTAAGAAAAATCCCAATTAGGCAAGCAAGAGGAAATAGTTACCCCAATATAACGGGACATAAAGGCGCCTAAACCTAGTAAAGCCGAAGAAATCAGGGCGAGCAGGTTGTTCGTCTCAAAATATAGCAGTAAAAAGAGCAATGAAGTTACCATAAAAAAATAAAACACACACTCCGACATCGCGGTCGTGTATGCTACAAAAATAAATGGAGTAAATAGAAATAAAATACTCATTTGGAAAGATAAGCTTAATTTTCTAGTAACCTTGTAACTTAATAAACTCACGGAGAAGAGCAGTAATCCAAACGAAACAACACATATGAAACGCATAGCAGCCAGAACATTCATACCCATTGCATACAACATAGCTATTAAAAAAGGTAAGGCGGGGGGATGAATCGCTAGAGGCTCAAACGAACCTTGACCCCAAACAATCCCGAAATAGCCAACATCTACGAAATTCTTGGCAGATAACATGTACTCCACGGAATCACTGCCCACATATGGTCCCCAAGGAAACGTAATAAAATAAACAACCAAAGCCCCACAAATACCAAAAACTATAGATACAATAATGGCTTTTTGTTCATCTGGCCATAAATCTTTCAGCCTACGTAAGAGAGAGAGCATATTCCAATTCCTTTTCTGCCAAAATTTATTACCGCTCTTCAACTGCCAATCCCAAAGCACGGAATCCGTCTTTCAGAGCGCAAAACATCTTAAAGTTACGTCATACCACAGCGACAGTCACGCCTGCCTACTCCTGTGCACCATAGAGCTCCACCACACAAGTGACAGCCACCACGCGATTCGTGAGATTGAATTTATCGAGGATGGTTGTTGTTTATGAGTACAAGTACAATTCTCGCCGTTTATGATTAACTGTCTATTTTCTCACGTTGTAATTGACATTTCTCAAGTTCACTGTCCTACTGTCATCTAAAGAGTTGAACTGCACAATAAATCAAGGCCCTTCCTTCAATTCCAAAAAGCAGCATCAATCTGACAAACAAATATTACCGGAAAATTTCGCCCATTTAGTTCTTCTTCCAAGGCTTGCGACCCAACTACGTCTATAGAAAATCAGGTTGAACGATTAGGCGAATGAATTTTCATCATCCAACCTAATAGAAAGACAATGGTTGCAAAAAGGCATACGAAGGATAGTCCGTCGGCAACATATTGACTTGTCGGTCTTTTCCATGCTGGTTGGCGACGATGAACGAAATCGTAAAAGTGTTCTTTTTCTTTGACCTTGATTCGTTCAAAAGGCCTTGTATTATTTAACTCGGGATATAAGAAACCTGACGCGTTGTTAATATTGAAATAACCATTTTCCATTACTTCAACTGGCCCTACCGATATCTCAGGTTTATAATTCGATGCCCCATACCCAAACATTGGATCATGAGGGTAAAGACTACTCGCCTCATTTTGAATTGCTTCAGCGTCACGAACATCCAGTATCTGATTAACCATTGGAGAATCTCCATTTTTTATTGAATAATATGTGTCTGTCAGGCTTTGAGCATTGAACCATTGTCCTGTATATCTTTCGGGCACCTTGAAATATGGCAACAAGAACACGAATACCACCAATGAAAATAGAATAAGCGCTACTTCACGCTTGTGACCGCTAGCATTTCGATTAGCCGATTGTAGCTTATCGCACCGATGAGGGATAACGGAAATGTAAAAGCTGCAGTGAAGCGTAACGTTATATTTAGCCATTTAAAACCAGGCAATTGCCTAAAGAAATCGTATTTGAATCCCTTGGTCGTTATAGCGCTTACTGTCAAATCAATGTGATCATCAAGAACAAAACCGCCGCATGTTGTGAAATGGCAAGCTTTTTAGGATTTCTTATATCAATCAGCATCCAAAAAACGCCAAGGGCAAGTAAAAACCATAAAACAGGCGACATGAGACATCGTATTCCCACAACTTGTGCCCGGTACCAATCCAATTGCTAAAATACGTACTGAAGGGCACCAAATTCCTTTCAGTCAACCAGTAATATGGAGCCACGGCCATAGTGCCAAGCAATTGGCCCACAATGCTACTCACACCATCCAACCAGGAAGATCGAATGGAATAGGCAATCTCTCTCGGGAACAACTTAGTAAAGGCAAGCATTGCCCACAATTTTGAAAGAACCAATCCAATAGCCCAGGAAACACCGATAAGGGCTCGTAGACCTAACAATTTCCAGGTAAATAACTGACTTCGAAAAACATACAGAAGTGGAAATATTAACGCCAGGCTGAAAACAAAAATCACCAAAACATACATACCAGCACTGTAGAATACGACTGCAAGCACGATTGATATTAGTATTCCTTCGAAAACGTAAGTTCGCGTTCTTCGAAACAGAAAGTAAAGGATCACAGGCAAAAGGGTAAAACCCAAAAAACTGATATGTCCCACGCTGATGTGCTGAATATAAAATCCATTTGCCACGAACAATAATGATCCCAGCAAGCTTGTGGTCCAATCCAGGGCAATAAATTTTTAAAGAAGAAATAGCTCGCCAAGAATCCAACCAATATATGAACAACGGCTGCAATTCTGTGGCCAACCAAGGATTAAAGATTGAAGTGAACGCTTGCACCAAGGAGAATTGCATGCTCTGCGGGTTGGCATATACAGGAACTCCTCCACCAAAACTCGGGGTATACCATTGGATAGCAAGACCGTTGATCGAGTAATGCAAGTACGTATCAATAAGACGCGGCATAAAATAGGAAAAATCATGACCGACAACGGGGTAAATCCGCTCCATGTAGGCTGTAAAAATAAAAGAATATATTGCAATCAGAATCGCGCCAAAAATCAATGGTCGTGTTGATTTTTTCATCATGCGACTGTTACTACCGTAGATCGAATCACAATTCTATCCTCTTGCAATACATGCCAACTCCAGCGCGCGGATACCATCATGAACGTGCAAATCGGTTCCGCATTCCTGCGCACCACGGCTAGGAAGTGTTTCATCTGCTCAAGAAACATTATGTTGCGCTCAAATCCATCGGGGGCAGCAAATTGTTCAAGCGCAGGTGCAGGAGGGTTGGCGCTACACTCACCGAAAGGCTGGGGCATCTGATAGAAGTGCAGCATGCCATCGGCATTATCCCAGCGGAGAGTGCCCTGAGTCCCTACAATCTCCAGTCGGTGGACAGGCGGGCGCTGCACGTAGTTGACATGCACTCCCCCAATCGCGCTGCTGGCAAATCGCAGCCCGATTTCGGCTACATCTTCCGCATCCATTTCCAATGGTGAGACGTGACCATTGAGCGCTCGTACCTCGGTTACTTCACCGACAAGCCAGCGCACATAATCCAGCGGGTGTGTTAGAGTGCGAATCACTCCACCGCCCAGCTCATTGCGTGCGGCATAAGACTGGCGATAGTCTTCCCATGGGTGCCAATTGGGCATGTACTCACCCCAATGCGCATGGATGGTGAGTACTTTGCCCAACTCCCCGGAGGAGATTATCTCGGCCGCTTTTTTCAATGTGGGATGGAAGCGGAACTGGAACCCGACCAGGATGCGGCTGCCCGAACGCTTTCGCTGCCGCTTCGAGGTGATCCACGCCGCTCCAGTGACCCGGAGATGGGTTTTTCCAACAGGATGTGACAGCCCGCCTCCGCCGCCGGAATGGCAATGTCGAGATGGAGCGCTGTGGGATTGGCAACGATAACCGCATCCGGCCTATGATTATTCAACGCTGTCGCTACATCTGTTTCAACAGGAAAACCCGCCAGCTCATCTTCTGGCAAGGTCGCTTTGTGCGAACGCAAAAAAACAATATCATTTTCACCCAACGCACGTAGGTTGCGGAAATGACGTCTGCCAATTGAACCGAGCCCGGCAATAAGAAATTTCATACATCCTCAAACATTAACAATTTTATAGACCTGGTTATAGATGCTTTTAGCAATTCGCTGGATGATGGGATTGCGGTAGAGCATAGCCAGCCGAGTCGGAGTGGACTTAATCGTTTTACCCGTCGCTGAAATTCCATATTGCGCAGCCTCGGCGGCCATCTCCGGGCTGACGACATTTCCGATTAAACGGGTGACAGGCTGGCGGGTGGTCAGCCTCAGGTATCCCAAGCTGTCGACCGTGGAATCCAAGTCGCGCATCTGTCCCATCAGGTTACCGGTCCAACCCTGAGGCAAAGCTTCCATCAACACCTTGCGGGGCGCAACGAACTGGTGATGCCCTGCAGAAACGAGAGTCTCCACGCCTTTGTAAGTGAGTGCCACATCCTGCAACCCGGCAATCTCCTCATGGTATTTATCCCAGGTGCGCCCCATGTTGTCGATATATTGCTGCTCCCAGTCCCTGGGGATGAGCTTTCCACGGTCGACTTCCACATCGGACTGCTCAGCAAACCTAAGCGCGGATTCATTACCGTAGCTCATGTGTGGACGGATGTAGAAGCCGGTGACCATACCAACTCCTGGATAAGTATCAATGACCTTTAGGTGTGTCTCGAGCCAGCCCGGAAGGAAGAAAACATCATCGTCGGTGTAGGCAATGATCTCTCCGGGTGCAAAGCGAGTGATCATCTGGAGTGCGCCAATTTTTCCGACATTCTGGGACGACAACACCAGGTAATCGATATCACCCGAATCGCGCAGGCCGCGCAGGTAATCCACCATCGGCTGGCTGGAGCCATTGTCAAAGACCAGTAGATCGTACCGTTCCGGCGTGTTGGCGATCAGGCTTTCCAGGCACAGACGCGTGACGTCAAAACGATTTTCGTAATATGCCACCGTGTCGGGGAGGTACGTTAAAACTGCCAGGGTAACCCGGGCGGGTCTGTAATCGGTCTTGCGACCTCGGGATGGATTTATTCCGGTACGCGGCATAAGATTCCTATAACAAAGAAAGCAGGTAGCTCGCCTGTGCGTCTTCCTGCAGAGCCGTCGGTGAAGGTGATTTCCTGCCGGACGAAGGCACGGCGTTTATCGTCATCCAGCTTTTCATCCTGCAGGTAGACATTGACTGTATTCGAAGAGACTCTCCTCATCAAAGGCCACCCGCCCCGCCCCGGCTTCACGAAATCGCTGGTGGGTCGGCCAGTTGCCGATCTCCGAGAGCGCCAGCGAGAATTTTCCGGGGATGTTCCACCCGCCGCCAGGCGCATCGATGCACGCGCTGACCACAGGCCGGCCGTGGACTGCCGTCTCAACCACCATGGTGGAGTAGACAGTGACGAATACATCCGAGTAAGCCATCATGGACGACTTTTCGTCCATATCCTCGCCGGAATAGTAGCCGAGGGTCCCGCCCAAGGACTGCGGTGCGACCACGTGCACGTGCGGCAATTCCTTTTCGAGTTGGAAAATCTTCTCGCGCTCGGCAACGATGTACGGCCAGTCGCGCATGAAATGGTTGGGGTGCAGGCGCACCAATAACTGCGCCGGCGAGGCAAACCTGTCACCGGCAACCATGCGAGCCAGCGCTTCGATATTTTGAATGTTCGGTGAAAAGGTTTCAAAGCTGCAGGCATATGAAATTAGTTTGCGCTCTAGGTCAAGTTGGTGTCGCTTGAAATAATCCTCGCGGGGAATCAGCCATTCGCGGCGAATATACCCATCGTAGGTGGGGATACCGCTGATGTTCACTTTCTCCGGCTGCCAGTCCGAACCGAGCACCAGCTCCTCCTTTTGCTTTTCCGACCAGCAGGTGACATGCTGCGTCGGCGCACCGGGGATGGCATAACTTGAAGGGTTGTCCCAGCCCACGATGGCGGCAGCATTGGGGATGCCGCGCGCAGCCGCTTCGCGCATGATATATCGATCGATGCGCCAGCCAGGGGTATTGGCGATAACCATGTCCGGTTTGTACCGGTCCAATAAATCCTTGTACAGCCCGGGTGTGTAACGCTTTTGGATCTGCACGAGCGCCTTGCGGGCTGCGGAGGAGTTTCGCAGCACTTCCACCATCGGACGCATGGGAAGGTACATCAACCGGCGGCGAGGAGAACGCTGCTCCGTCTGTATCTGCCGGATGTAGGCATCCATGGCTTCAGTATTGATGCGGCGGGAGCCGCCTGACCGGCGCAGAAAATTCAGCCACCATTGCGTGTCGTGGTGCTCATGCCTGTAATAGTATTCAGCTTGCTTGATGTGCAATCCTTCAACGATCAAACCCGGCCTCGCAAAACGGTTGGAAATACGGTCGACCAGATCATCGTCGGTCAACAGGACAACTTCCACGCCAGCTTCGAGCAGGGTGGAAACCACATCGCTCTGCAGGAAATAAACCACCGAGAGCCCATGATCGGCTGTTATGAAAACGCGCTTGGAACCCATATCATCCCTTGTCCCGATCAAAGTACCAGCGGAAAATTTGTCCGTAGAGTTTCAATAACATGGATTTTACCGGCGGGAGATCGAGGATGGATCTCCTCCGTTTTTTGCCAGCTTGTTTGACAGGTGGTGTTTTGATCCCGCGCAGTGAGTTGCTCATATTCATGACCAGCGGCTCGACCGGCATCAGCCGAAGCAAGCCGGCTTCGTTCATCCTGCTGTCAAGCTGCTTGACCTGGCCCATGGGGCGATCCATGTCGAAGGGCAGGAATTGGGAAAGCACCTTTTTCCACGCCACAAACTGCCAGTGCGACGCACCCGCCAAGGCTTGAATGCCACGATAAGTAAGGTGCACATCCTGTGTGGATTTGTACCGGTTGCGGATTTCCTCCACAGGCTTGCCAAGACTTAGATCGAACTCTAGGAAGGTCTCCCACGAGATGAAATCTCCATACTCGACTTGGACATCCAGTGTTCTTTCAGCCCAGGCGACCGTGCTGGTGTATAAGTCAGTATCTGTGCGGAAGGGGCGGCTGGTGACCATGCCAGCATTTGGGAAGGTCTCCAATATCCGAACTGACTTTGACAGCCACTCCGGGTAATACAACACATCATTATCGGCGTAGGCAACAATTTCACCCGGCGCGCCGGCAAGCATGATGTTCCACGCGCCGCCCTTGCCCAGATTCTTTTGGGACAGGATAAGATGCTGAATGCGCCCTGCCTGTTTTTCATCCACCAAATATTGCAGCGCTTCCTCGCAGCTCCCATTATCAAAGACCAGCAGGTCAAAAGGCAGACCGGCATTCTCGCGCAGGCTGTCCAGGCTTGCCTTGAGCACATCCAGCATCTCGGCATAGAAGCCGCTCAGTGCCGGGATGTAATTAAGCACCGCTACCGTAATACGTTCGGGTTTTGCGACAGTCTTCGAAGACTTGGCGGGGTTTTGTCCGATTCTCATTGTTCCAGCCCAAATTTAATGCGGAGGCGACGCACCACATAGGCAATACGCGACGCCAGCCAGTAGTTGTTGAACGTCAGCAAAGGAAATGTTTCCAGCCAACGGATGAACCGTTCTCCGCTCCAACCAGGACGCCGCAGTCGGCCATCGACCAAGTTTCGGTTTGTGTCGAGGAGAGTGAAGCGTGTCACCTCCCGCCCTCCCGCCAAACGAATATTTTCGTATGTCTCCGGAAGCTTGTAATGCGGCTGGCCACCGGGCAGGTGGCCGTAGTCATGGTTTTGGTGGACGATCATAATGGAGGCGGTGGCATCCACCGTCGCCCAGCCTTCCTTGCGCGATTTATAGATCATCCAATTATCCCATCCCGCACGGCCAATGGCAAAACCAGGCATATCCACAAAGCAATCACGCGGAAAGACAAAGTAGTCGCTGCCCATCGGGCGGTGGAGTTCTCCGTGCGCATGGGTTTCAGTTTCAAGCATCTCCACCCAATTGCCAGAGAAATCAAGCGGCTGGGTCACGTCCAAATCCCAGCGCTGACCTACAATAAGGAATTTTTTCTCCCGCGACATAACCTGCCGGGCGGCTTCAATCAAGTCGGGCATCAGAAGAATGTCGGCGTTGACATAGACCATCAGCGGCGCTGACGATATTTCCCGTGCCAAATTATAGATGGAACTGACCAGTGGAGTCCCTTCCGGGTTGCGGGCAACATTCGACAAATGACGAACGCCATACTCACGCGCCGCTTCTGCCATACCGGATTCGTCTCCGATCAGAAGTACCTCTGTCTCCGGTAAACGCGTCCACGACCCGATAGCATTGCGCTGGATGATGGCAATGTGCGGGTCAGTGAAAGGTTTGGGGGCGGAGAAGACGGTCAGTAAAGTCATTAGCTTGCCGCTCCGCTCCTCTCATCGAACTCACGCAGTGTCTTGTGTCTCACGCTGGCATTAACCTCAAACAATTCTGGCTCTTTTCGCCACAAGTCCAGAACATCCAGCCATGAGAAATCATCGCGGTTCCCGAAATGGGCATAGATTCGGCGGAGCAGCTCGAGATCCTCAGGCGTATCCACCGTCCAACGCAGCGAGCCAAGATCGGATTCGTGATTCACCAACAGCACATTGAATCGTCCTTTAGTATCGTACAGGTAGGGCATCACATGTTCGCGCTGGTGTTTTTCCTGTGCATGTTCCCAGGCGTAATCAAGGATCGGAAGCTGAGCACACCTCCACATCCAATCCGATCGGATAGGTGCGGTGGAACGGCGGCGGCAGCCGGTTCGCGGCGAAATCATAAGGTCCTTCCGCCAGCGGGAGTTTGTGGCAGAGATGCTGCGTTGACTTAGGGTCTCATCCTGCGATTCAATCTTTTCCAAAGTAAGCATCAACTGTGCGGTCAATCACAACCGGGTCAATCACTGGACAATCAGCGGTAATACGCACAATGACATCGACGTTCTGCGATTGTGCTGCCTGATGATAACGGTCAAGTACATCCTGCATACTGCCGCGATAAACTGCATAGCCGCGATCCTGGCACAACTCAAACACCGGGTCATCGGATGGGTCTTCCGTGGTGGCCACCATCACTCCATCCAGGGTCATTGCACGGCGGGCGCGCTCGACCACACGGACCAGCATGGGCTCACCGCCGATATCCAGCAAAACCTTACCCGGCAGGCGGGATGAACCCATTCGGGCTTGAATAATGGCGATGGTGCGAGGGCGGTTATCTGTCACCTTAATTTACCTTTGTAAGCTTGCAAGCGTTTTCGTATGCTCCAAGCAATTTTCCAAAATTACGCTTCCAGTCTGCTTTTTCCCTTCCTGCAGTTTTACGCGCATTCCTGGCAATTTCCATCAACTGCTCGCGGTTCTCAATAGCCATCACGATGATCCTCAGCCAACACATCGACATCACCATCGGGGAAGATCCAGCCGTTGACGCCGTCGGTCACCCACTCGCGGTTGGCAGGAATGTCGGACACGGCACATGGCAACCCGCAGGCAAGAGCTTCCATGAGTGACACGGACGACCCGTCCACGTGCGAAGCCGAGATGTACAGATCCGCCATGTGGTAGAAACGCGGTAAGCCGCTGTTGCTGATGAATCCGGGAAAGGTCACCCGATCCATCACTCCGCCTTTGAGAAGGATGTCGCGGATGAGCGCGCCCTGCGAACCACCACTTAATAACATAAGCGAAACCTCTTCACGTTGCTGCGCCACCTTGACAAACGCTCGGACGACCGCGTCCACGCCGTAGTTTGGCTCCCAAGAACGGTTACAGAAAATAGTAAAAGAGTCATCAGAGTTCAATGGCCAATCTTTAGGGGTGAAATGGGAAAGGTCCACACCCCAGGGGAAGACAACGGTCCGATCTGGATTCATGCCGTAAGCCACAGCCTTGTCCCGTGTCACCTGGGCATCGCTGGTGAACCAGGTCGAGCGGCGCAGAGTGTAACGCGTGACCCACTGCCACCAACGGTTACGCGTATCGTCCTTCATCAGGTCAAAGCCCCACGACATGGTCAGGATCGGACGGAAGCCGGTCAGCACGGCGATGAACGCGCAGGTCTGGATCGGCCCGGCATGGATCAGGTCCGGCTGAATCCGTTTTATGATTTGGCGCAGGCCGCGCACATACTTTGGCACGTCGCGCCAGCGGAAAACCTCCCGGCCGCCTTCCCACATTACCTGCTCGATCTTCTCCGGTACAGGACGCGATTCTGTTTGACGCAGCCCACGTTGAAGCCGGACATAATAGACTTCATGTTCCGTCTGCGACAAAGCGGACAGAAAGCGATGGTCGTGCGGGGTGTAATCGAGAGAGAAGTAAATGATCCTCATAACATTATCAGGGTAAAAAACCAGTCGTGCCAAAAATCCTATGTATCCTTCGTGTCTTTGTGGCTAATTGCTCAGGCTCCCAGATCCGTCCAGCGCAATTCCTGCCCGTACTTGAAGTCGTGCAGCGCCTTTGTGCCGATGACGTCTCTGAATCTGATCCGGCTTGATCGCCCCAGGCGTGGCAGGACGGAGCACATCGATCATATCCCGGGTGAAGGTCTCGCCCGCCTTGATGTCGCGTGCGGCGCGCAGGCAGCGTCGTTGGACAATGGCAGTCTGCACTTCGTTGGACGCAATGAACTTGTCCGGCGAACCCATTGCCCGTTCCAGCAGGCGTACTTCCTTGACCATATTCGCCCAATTCTCGGGGTTCATCGCGAACTTATGATCGGGACCCTCGCGGTCATTACTGTCGGTGAAATGCCGTTCGATGACACGCGCGCCCAGTGCCACCGCGCCTACCACAGGAGCCACAGCATGTGTGTGGTCGGATAAACCCAGAATCACATCCGGGAACATGGTGGCGTAAGTCTTAAGCACGTTCAAATGCAAGTGGTCGTAGTTATCAGGGCTTGCGGTGTAGTTGGTATTGCATTGCATCAGCACCAACTGCTTGTTGATTTTCAGGATGGCATGAACCGCCTTCTGCACTTCGCCAATAGTGGAAGCGCCAGTGGCGATGAAGAATGGTTTGCCCTTGGACGCCATGCGTTCGAGCGCTTCGATCCAGTCGATCTCGCCGGAGCCGGCTTTGTACATCTCCACGTACTGGTCGAGGAAATCAATTGCCTCGAAATCATAAGGGGAGGAGAAGTAATCGATGCCGGCTTCCTGACATTCCTCTGCAAGAGTCAGCGTCCACTCGAACGGAATTGATGCCGCGCGGTACACCTCCACCACCGATTTTTTCCACGTTGCCTGGTGCGAGACCTGCCCACCGCTCATGGCTTTGAAGCCAAAGTCCGAGACGATCTTCGGCGCATCGAAATTCTGGAACTTGGCCGCATCCGCACCTGCTTCCTTCGCGAGGCGGATGAGCAGTTTCGCGCGTTCCAGGTCGCCGTCATGGTTGGCGGCGATGTCTGCAATGAAATAGGTCGGGTGAGTAGAGCCAATAAGCCGGTTTCCGATTTTGATGTCCATTTTTCCTCCAGATGAGTCAGAGATTGGAGAATAGAAATTAGTATGCAGGTGTAGAACTGTTCTCGAATTCTCTAATCTCTATTGCCTAGATCTGTTGATAACTCCGCAATTTCTGTGGATAACCCTGTTGGTATTGTGTATAAAACTTGTCCAAACCGGTGGAAAATCCGGGAATTGGCTTACCTAAGGCTGTGGACAACTTGTGGACAGATAACCGCAAGTTGTGGGAACGCCGGGCCTTTAATGTGGATACATCTACCGAAACAGGCTGGATCAGACCTTCGTCAAGCTTAAACCTATGCGCAATAGACATGCCAAAGTCGTACTTGTTGAGCGATTCCGAGCCGACCACGTGGTAAATTCCACTCAATTCCTTTTCAAGTATTCTAACCAGGAGATCCGCCAGGTCACCAACAAAAAGCGGGCAAAAGTACACATCCGTAAATCCCTGGGCGGATTTTCCTGCCGACAGGTTGTTGATAAAAAACTCCGGCAGACTGCGCGTCCCGCTCAGGCTCCAGCCGAAGAAATTGACCCTGACGACAACCGCATCCGGGTTGGCCGAAAGCACATTCTGCTCGCCCAGGAGCTTGGTTTGAGCGTAAACACCCTGCGGGTTAGGCTCATCCTCCTCGGTGTACAATCCGTCCTTCGTGCCGTCAAAAACAGCATCGGTGGAAATGTGCAGCATGCGGATTCCGCGCCTCGCACAGGCATCCGCCAGTTCGCCCGGCAGGTCAGCATTGAGCAGGCGGGCAGTCTCGGGCTGCTCCTCGCAATCTTCCAGGTTGGCCAGCGCCGCCGTGTGGATGACCGCGTCAGGCTGGATCGTGTCGAGGAGACGGTGCTCAACCTCCGGGTCGAGCAGGTCCGCTTTGATCAATTCGAAGGGCGTGCCAGCCAACTTGGCGCGGTCCACCCCGACGATGGAATGTGTTCCCATTTCCATCAGGGAGAGGTTGAGACCCAATAGACCGGAGGCGCCTGTAACCAGGATTTTCATTTATCCTTCCAGCATCCCGTTCTTGAATGCTTCCTCGAACGGCGCGATGTATTTCTTGATGCCATCGACATCCAACCACTCGGTATTGTTGTCGCTGGTATACGAAAAGCCTTCGGGGAGGGATTTGCCTTTGTCCTTCCACGAGTAGCCGAACCAGATGGCTTCGGCCGGCTGGACTACATACATACGCTCAAGCTCGATGGTGTGGCGGGCTTCGTCCTCGGAGAGCAGGTCCTCATGAAGTTTTTCGCCGGGGCGGATGCCGATGATCTCGATTTTGGCTTTTGGAGCGATAGCCTTCGCCAGGTCCACCACTTTGGTGCTGGGGATTTTTGGCACGAAGACTTCGCCGCCTTCCATCTGCTCGATACAAGTGATGACGAAATGCACGCCCTGTTCAAGCGAGAGCCAGAAGCGGGTCATGCGGTCGTCAGTGACGGTAATCTTTCCACTCTCACGCTGCTTAAGGAACAACGGCACGATCGAGCCGCGCGAACCGACCACGTTGCCGTAGCGGACACAGGAATAGCGCGTGGCGGAGCCTGCTGCATAGGCATTAGACTGGATGGCGAGTTTTTCCGCGACGAGCTTGGTGCCGCCATAAAGGTTGGCGGGGCTGACTGCCTTGTCAGTGCTGAGGACCAGCACTTTCTTCACGCCCGCGTCGAGGGCGGCTTCCACCACATTGGCAGTGCCCATGATGTTAGTCTTGATGGCTTCCATCGGGTTGTACTCGCAGGCGGGCACCTGTTTAACGCTGCGGCATGGACCACAATGTCCACGCCATGCATGGCGCGCACCAGCCGTTCGCGGTCGCGTACGTCGCCGATGAAATAGCGCAGGGAAGGGTGATCGTATCCGCGCACGCGCATCTCGTGCTGCTTGAGCTCGTCGCGGCTGAAGATGATGATCTTTTTTGGCTGGTATTCTTTCAGCATTATTTCAGTGAACTTCTTGCCGAAAGATCCGGTGCCGCCGGTGACGAGGATGACTTTATCTTTCCAATTCATGATGCCTCCAACGAGGAGATGATTAGAGAATAGAGATTAGGTACTAGTCTCTATTCTCTTTTTTCTTATCGCTAGTCTCTACTCTCTAATTTCCTAATTGCTATGATCGGATACTGCCCATTTTCGCCGAAGAAACGCGGGAACATGTTTTCCAGCCAGCAGATAAACCGCAGCAGCCATTTACCGCCGGCCTTTTCGCGCACATAGGTGCGGGTGAATTTGGTGCTCACGCTTCGCCAACAGTAAATCTTGATGGGGGTGATATCTTTCAACTGGTCACGCAGCCAGCCGGCGTTGGATTTGTGGACGAAGGTCCCCGTCGGTTCCGCGGAATTCGCCGCGGGATCCGGTTTAGCGGTGGCAGCAGGCTTCTTTTCACCGAGCCGGAACAGACCAGCCAGCCTATCTGCTGCCCGCATCAGGGGCGGGTTGCTCCAGCCGTTGACCACCACCGCCCGCCGTCCGGGCTTTAGCACACGTACAAGCCCAGCGTAAGCCTTTCTTATGGTCCTGGGCTGGCAAGTGGTGGATTGTGTGCATCGAGACCAGACCATCGAAGGCATTTGTCTTGAAGGGCAGGTTGGCGATATCCATGACCACGTATAAACCCTTATCACCCAGGCGCTCGCGGGCTTCTTTGAGCGCGGTGATCGAGAGGTCGGCACAGACGCGATATTTGTAATTCTCGGAATAGGTCAGGTATTCCTTCCACTGCACGGGACCTGAGCCGGCATCCAGGAACAGATCGCCCTCAGGATCAAGATAACGGTTGACGCGCAGGTGGCACTTGTGGATATATTCCTGCGCGACAGGACGCAAGTCTTCATAACGAGCGTTTTGATACAGCCCGTCACCGACCTGCGACCAGCCGATCTGGTCATAAAAATCGCGTACCTGTTGTTTAGTGTTTTCAGCCATTTATCATTTCCACCGCAAGGGTTCGCCCAGTATCTGGCGGAAAGTCTCTGAATAGTCAGCACCCTCCGCGCCTAGCACACGTCCCACCGGCCAGGTTTTGATGTCTTCCCAGAGCGAGATCAGCCGCCAGGGGAAGGGACGCGGGTATTCAAAGAAGAAATAATAAGCGTAACGCCAGGCGAGTTCCACTTGCATGTCTGTCAGCTGATGTTTACCCCTATCTGAAAGCACGTTGTTCAAAATATCGAAGTAGTCATCATAACTATTCGGGTCGAAGGTAAATCCTCGGTTGCGGTAATGCGTATTGCCGCAGGCGATCACAGGGATACCGTTCAGGCTCATCTCCAATCCAGTGGTGGTAGTGAACACGAGCCCCAGGCAGGTGAACTCCATCAAATCATAGGTGTTGACCTTTTCCAGCGGTCCGATGATGTGGATATTCTCCGGCTGTTCCGGCACGGCCGCTTTTACAACGTCCACCATCGAGGGCCCATGCGTCAGCCGTTCGCCGGGATGCACGCGGATGACCAGCTGCGCGTCCTTTCGGCTGGCGAAGTACTGCACCGTACGCGTGATCCATTCGGCCATACTCTTACTGAACACATTACGTCCCAGCGTGAGGCTGTCACCCAACACATTGGTCGCCAGCAGGACTACCGGACGCGCATCCAGCCCCAGTTTGGCGCGAATGGACTCGCCGCCCTGCGCCGGGACATCCTGCCACAGACGGGCGGCCTTGCCTTCCAGCCTCGCGCCCATGCGGGCCGACTCGAATTGGCGGATGCGCTCGCTCTGGGACTCAGTCAACGGCCTGGAGCCCAAATCCGCCCAGAGCTGATCGGTGTTCTGGCGCATGATCTCATCGTTTTGGGCAATCCAAATTTGCTCGCGTTGATCATTGAACTCGTAGGTGGTCACCGGTATGTTCAGGTGTTTTGCCACGCGGTAGACTGCGCCTAACTCGAGGATGGTCCCATTGGGGATAAGTGCCACATCGGGGCGGTGCTGTTTCAGATAAGACAATGCCGATTGTGCAGCGGACAAGTTTCGGGCAAGCCGGAGCTGGTATATCGCGGAGGACGTGTCCACCTCCTCGACCTGGTCCGTGTACATCGTGTCGTACTCCGCCACGAGACGGATGTCCTCCTGCAAGGACGAAGGGATTTCGTCATGCGCAACATCTAAAAGATTGACGATTTTTATCAGGCTTTCAGCCGGCTTGAGGTGATCGCGGGTGTAGAGGGCGTGACGGCGCAAGTCAAAAGGCGTGACCTCTTTGCGCCAATCGCCGTAGGGAAGATAAGCCAGCGTGACGCGATGACCCAGTCCTGCCAGGGTGACGCCTATGATCGCCGCCTGTTCGATCCAGTAATGCAGCGTCGCAAAGATGAAGACGTCCTTGCCCTTCGGTGCTTTTGCGGCAAAGGGACGCGCCTGCTTCACGGCAGCAGGCAATGCATCGGTGAGGCGGTGCAAGTTGTAACGACCAAGACCCTTGTGGCCGGCTGGATTAAATAGCCAGTAAGCCTCCATGGCAAGCGGCGAACCGGCAACGGCATTCTTGAGGGTCGATTTGGCAGGCATCAGAGAGCTTCTATCTTCCATTCGAGGCGCGGACGGATGACGCCGGGGCGCGGCTCCGGCCAGTGCATGCCGGGCGCGCCGGTGACGTCCACATTGAATTCAAGCGCCTGCTCCTCGGCAAAATAGCGGCGGATGCGGTACGAGCTGGCGTTGACGTTGAGCGAGTAACGCCCGCTGTTTAGGGTATCGGGCGGAATGATGCAGCGGCTGATGTAACGTCCAGGGTTGCGGTTGGTGAAGCGGTCGAACATGGCGGGGTCGTCGGTGTCGAAGGTGGTGAAGACCGCCTCGCCGCGTGCCGTGTTGAGGTAGATGCCGACGCGTAACCCGGTGACCGGTGAAGTAAGCTCATATTCGAACTCGACCACGACAGGGTCAGTGGAGCGGACCGTCTCGACAACCTTTCCATTTGGATTACGAATCCTGAGCGCAACAGGCCGGAATGGAGCAGCATCCAGCGGGATCTCGTCCGAACCCCAGGTGCGTTCACCATCGCTGGAGTGACCGGCGGAGAGGTAAAAATCCACCGCCTCGGCGGAGGGCGCACGCTTGACCAGTTGTCCTTTTTGGATCACGATGGATTCCTGGGTCAGCCGAAGAATGGCGGACATGTTATGGCTGACGAAGAGCACCGTGCGCCCCTGCTGGGCGACGTCGCTCATCTTGCCCAGGCACTTGCGCTGGAACTCCGCATCGCCCACCGCAAGGACTTCGTCCACGACGAGAATCTCCGGTTCGAGGTGCGCCGCAACGGCGAACGCCAGCCGCAGGTACATGCCGGACGAATAGCGTTTGACCGGCGTGTCGATGAATTGACCGATCTCGGAGAACTCAACGATCTCATCGAATTTACGGACGATCTCGCCGCGCTTCATCCCGAGAATGGCCCCATTCAGGAAGATATTCTCGCGCCCGGTCAACTCGGGATGGAAGCCGGTGCCGACCTCGAGCAGCGACCCCACGCGGCCGTTGATCCAGATCTCGCCTTCGGAGGGCTCGGTGATGCGCGACAAAATCTTGAGCAGTGTGCTCTTGCCGGCGCCGTTGCGGCCGATGATGCCCAGCACCTGCCCCTCCTGAACGTCGAAGGACACGTCGTTGAGCGCATAAATGGTATCCATCGCATCCGGAGCAGGAGTTTGCACCCGGCGAATGGCGCGAATAGGCGCACCCATGGCGTGAGTGATATTTTCGCTCAGCGTACGGTAACTTTGCGGGGCAAGCCCGATGCGGTAGCGTTTGCTGAGATGTTCAACACGGATAATGGCGGTCATGGCTAGATCGTATCCGCAAAGGTGCGTTCCATCCGGCGAAAATAAACCAGGCCGGATGCCAGCAGGATGATGGCAACAATCGTCGAGACCAGCAGCCCCATCCCGATCGGGGACGGCGCGCCGAGCAGCGCCCAGCGGAATCCATTGATCACGCCCACCATCGGATTGATGGAATAAAGCATCTGCCACTGTTCCGGGATCATGGTGGCAGAGTACACCACGGGTGACACAAATTTCCAAAACTCGGACAGGAAGGGCAACACATATCCCACGTCGCGGTATTGGACATAGAGCGCCGACAGCCACAATGCCACCCCCAGCGCGGTTACCAAGGCCAGCAGGATGAAAAATGGCAGCCAGAGCCAGGCTGCATTGATGATGAAATGAAAACCTCCGGTAATTGAATAGTAGATCATCAACCCAATGAGCACGATAAAAGCCAGGGCAAAGTCCACCAGCCCTCCCAGAACAGATGAGAGCGGCAGGATCAGGCGCGGGAAGTAGATCTTCGTCACCATGTTCTGATGGCCGACCAGTGAGCGGCTGGCATCGTTCAGCGCCTTGGTGAAAAGCGTGAACGGCAGCAGAGCGACATAGGTGAAAATCGGGTAGGGAATTCCGTTGTCCGTGGGCACCCCGGCCAGGTAACCGAAGAAGATGCTGAAGACCACCATCTGCAGGAACGGCTGGAGGATCGCCCACGTGACGCCCAGCACAGTCTGCTTGTAACGCACCTTCAGGTCGCGCCAGATCATGAAGTAGACCAGCTCGCGGTAGATCCACAGGTCACGCAGATTGAGCGAAGCCCAGCCTCGGGTGGGTTTGATGTGGACAACTTTCGTTTCGTGCTTGGTGATTTCAGTGCTCATGAGCTACCGGATCTTGTCCCTGTTTTGCATGAACCATTCGATCGTCCGGCGCATTCCCTCTTCGAACGGCACCTGCGCGCTCCAGCCGAAGGTCGCTTTGGCGCGACTGACATCCAATCCACGCCGCGGTTGCCCGTTGGGCTTGGTCGTATCCCAGACAAGTTTGCCTTGGAAACCGGTCATACGGCAGACCATCTCGGACAGATCCTTGATGGAGATCTCGTAGCCCGAACCCAGATTGACCGGCTCGGCGCTATTGTACTTCTCGGCGGCGGTGACGATGCCATCCGCAGCATCTTCCACATACAGAAATTCTCGTGTCGGCGAACCATCTCCCCACACGACCATCTCCTTCTCACTTTTTTCCTGCGCTTCGACTGCCTTGCGGATCAGCGCCGGGATGACGTGTGAGGAAGCCGGGTTGAAGTTGTCACGCGGACCATACAGATTGACCGGAAGGAGATAAATCGCATTGAATCCGTACTGCTGACGGTAGGCTTGTGCTTGAACGAGAAGCATTTTCTTTGCCAAGCCGTAGGGTGCATTGGTCTCCTCGGGATAACCGATCCACAGGTCATCCTCTTTGAAGGGCACCGGCGTGAACTTGGGATACGCGCACACTGTGCCGATGGCGACGAACTTGCCCACGCCGCGCTGCCAGGCCTGGTGCATCAACTCCACACCCATGATCAGGTTATCGTAGAAGAACTCGGCAGGGTGCTCGCGGTTCGCGCCGATCCCGCCCACGTGCGCTGCGAGATGGATGAGCACCATCTTGGACGCATCGAATCCGTTGGCGAGGGTCAAATCATACAACCGCCGGATATCGTCACGATTCGTCAGGTCATACTCTTCAATGGTCGGGATGTAGATATCCGTTGCGCCGCGTTCTTTTAACTTTGCAATAACAAACGAGCCAAGGAACCCCGCCCCGCCTGTCACCACCACTTTTTTATCCTTCCAGAAATTTTCCGTCATTCAATCATCTCCCAGATGCAAAGTAACTTTGTGTCCTTTGTACCTTCGTGGAAAGGAATTCATTGAACAATAAACTGTGCATTACGGTATCGCTCATCCTGCGGGTCGCGGATCAACCCCGTGCGCAGCGCATGCACCAGCTCGCGCACACCGTCGTCCACGGTCAATTCTGCATTGAATCCCAGCTCACGCCTGATCTTTTCAAAGGAAACCGTAATATCTCGCATGTCGCCGCCGAAGGTCAGGTCCTTATACTGGACCACCGTCTCGGGCATGCGCTTGATCACAAACCCGACGATTTCATCCTTGGTGTAATTACCGGACTCGCTGCCGAGGTTGAAGATCTGCCCGCGCACCTTTTCAACTGGCGAATTCAATCCAAGCATCAGCCCGCGTATCGTATCGCGGACATGCACGAACGAGCGCGAATAACCGCGCTGATAAATGGTCAGCTCGCGGCGGGTGAACGCTTCCAGCACGAACTGGTTGATAATCAAATCAAAGCGCGTGCGCGGTGATATGCCGTACAGCGTCGCCAGCCGGAAAATCACCGGCACACAGCCTGACTGCTTCACCAGGTACTCCTCCGCTGCCACCTTCGTCTCGGCATACAGCGACTGGGGATTTAGCGGAGATTCCTCACTGACAGGCTGCCCGTTCTCCGAGAGGCCGTAATTGCTATAAGTGGACGCGAACACGAAACGCTCCGCCCCCCAGCCTGCCGCCTGCTCGTAAACCTGTTTCGTCGCATCGACGTTGTACCGCCAAGCCGCCTGCTTGCCGACTGCCTGACATGCCGGGAATCCCACGATCGCTGCCAGGTGGACCACCATCTGGGGTCTTTGCCAGCCCCGGGGAAGAGAATCGCGCACCGCGCGGGACTCGGTCACGTCGGCTTTGACAAAATGAAAATTTGGATGTGCGAGATATCCCAGCAGTGATTCGCCGCCAAAGAGCAGTGAATCCAGCACGGTGACGCGGTATCCTTCACGCAACAATTCGCCGGTCAGGAGCGACCCTATGTAGCCCGCGCCGCCCGTGATCAATACATGTCGTTCAGGTGAAATCGTTCCGGACATCAGCTTCCCTTCAGGTGCAGGAGAACCTTCAGCCCCTGCACTTCAAGCACCGGGCTGTCGGCATCGGCCGTCACGGTCATCCCCTGCTCGATGCAAGTCAGCCGGCAGATATCGGCCACATCGCTTTCACCAAGGATTTTGACGCGGTCGAATCCAGCCTGACGGATTTTCTCCACATGCTCCTTCACGCGCTGGCGGGTGTTGCGGTATAGCAGGAACTGCTGCTCCACATAATCCACCGTCAAACGGGCACGCATGGCAATGCCCTCGGGGGTGATGATGTAACGCAGCTTACGGCGCTCGGCGCGCTTGACCTTGACGTAACCCTTGTCGATCAGGCGTTTGATGTGCCAATTGACCGTTCCCACCGCCACGCCAAGCTGGGTGGCAAGGGAAAGCTGAGTGACGTCGGGGTCGCGCTCGATATTTTCAAGCAGGGACAGTTCTCGGGAGGTTTCGGTTGAAGTTTCCATAATTCAAAATTCAGTGGCTGAATTATAACCTTGATAAGAGGAGGGTCAAGAGAACAGATTTTCTTGGATTACGGGTAAATGCAGTGGATTTAGTATATGGAAAAAAAGAATAATCTAGGTTGTCCGTTTTTTTACGGCTCATTATGGACAGGCTGAATTTTCGCGCGGGACCATGATGACCACTCCACCCGAAATGCTGTCTCGACCTGATATTCACACATTAACGGGCGGGCAACCCTCAGTGCCCAAGTATTATTTTCCGCAGCAAAGGGATAGTCCGACGGCTGGAAATCTGTGAATTGGGCGCTCGCCACGATCACCCCAAAGCGATGCCCCCGAAGGTCGGAATAAAACCGTTCGAGGTATGGTTCATTCTTCGACATGGCCATCTCGTTCAACGTCACCAGCTCATATTCCGGCACGAGGGGCACGCCTGTGATGGTTTTGTCCGCTAACAGGTGGCGCTGGTTGATAAAGAGCACTTCTTCACCATCTGAAACCGCCTGTGTCACCGCACGCTTGAATTGTTTGCACATCCTGCGCAACATGCGTGAAATCAACAGGCTTGGGGGTGGCCACCGAAAGAATGGCAAATCCTACCGGCACCACGAGCGCAAAATAACCCAACAGCAGCGATGGTTCATAAGACGCGGCGGGTTTTTCCAACACAGGGCGGTTAAAAAACAGGTAACCGCCAATAATTCCAAGCAGAGTCAAGTAGGCATCCATGTTATGCAGGTCGCCGCCACCGCCAATCTTGACACTCACCACCAGCCCGCCTGCGAACAGGACGACCAACATACCGCCTAGTCCTACCAGGCGAATGGGATGCCACGCAGAAAGCCGTCCGCGCAGGGCATGAATGACAAAAGCAATCATCGGCGCTGAGACGATTAAGATCCCCGGTACCACGCCCAGCGGGTAAGTGGGATTAGCCCACAGCCGCTCCCAGATCAGGTCCGACGTGAAGCTGGAGCCAAAGGCCGACAGGTTATTTGCGTTGCCCGACAAATAGATGTACAGGCTTTGCGACGCGATGGCAGTCAACATCCCCAGCGCAAGCCATAACGCCGGCTTGAGCATGTAACGCCAGATGTTACGATAACTATTCGCCGGCTCCTCGAGAAGGTAAAGCGCGATGGCCAGCATGGCGGGCATGGGGAACCAGTTGACACGGCTCATCCCAGCCCAGACTGACGCCGCCAACACTGCCGCCAGCGACCTCCAAGGATGCCGCGGTGAAACACCCAGCAGGATGATCCAGATCATGATCTGAAGATGGTAATACACAGCCCCTTGCAGGAGGTACAGGAAAAACCACATCACGACCAACGCGCCGAGAAAACGGCTGCCAGGCCGCAGTCGTCGCACGAATAAAATCCCCGTCACCGACGTTATGCCCAGCCACAACAGCACCTGCCATAAACGGTGCATCCAGATCGGAAGTCCGTCCACCACGAATGGAAGAGATTGAAGAAAATATCGCGTAGGGTGCAAGATCGACAGCGGTACGCGTTCCCCATAAATCCGCGACGCGAACACCAGTGACCCGTAGTAATACCGGCTCGCTTCCGACCATCCCAGTGAAAAGGGATAGGTCGAGAGCGACGGAAGATAGGAGATAACGGACAGAGCAACTCCCTGCACGAGAAAAGCCAATGCGAAGAGCCCTGCCCAGCTTCTGCGGTAACCGATCTTGAAACGCTGCAGACGCACCCAACGTCAGCCACCATATAATCCAAAGCGACGGACCTGCCTGGGGAATAAATCCGCCAAGCAGCCGATATTTTACGAAGAGGAACAGCCCCAGGCTGGCAAGAAGGGAAGCGGACCCGCAGTTCGCCACACGATTCCGGTTCGGGAGATCCCACATTCCAGCCGTGATAGCGATTGCGCTCCCTTTTCACCGCGTAACTGCTGGAGAGCGAATCCACATCCCTATCGCAGCGAGCAAATTCATCCCGAGCAGGAACACCCATTTGGAGCGCAGGATGGCAATCCCCAGGGCATTGCCCTGCTGGATGGTCTGGTAAAAAGCCAGCAGAGACAGGAAAAAGCCAATGATAAAAACAGCCCGCCAGAATGTTTTAGGTGACTTCATGTTATGAATGACCCTCGCTAGTATTATTTTCTTCCACCGACGAGGATGCCGATGCTGCTTTCGCTTTGTCAATGGCTGTTAAGACAGATGGCAGATAGAACGCTCCCGGCAGGCTGGCGATCATGGTTATCACACGCACCAGAACCGCCAATGTCAGCGCACTTGCCATGCTGATCCCGGCCACTTCAGCAAAAAGATATGTCAGCGATAATTCCTGAACGCCATAGCCGTTGATCGAAACAGGAACAAGCGTTACGAAATAGGAAATGCTCCACAGACCGGCAATCGTCCAAAAAGGGACTGGGGCATTCAAGCCGGTCAACAAGACTGAGGCTGAAGCGAAAGTGCACAGCATATGTCCCCAGGTCATTCCCAACGCGGTAAGCAAAGACATGGGTTTTTTAAACCAGATCGAAAGCGAATCAAAGGTCTTCCTAACAAAATCCCGCCCCTTCGTCCACAGCGCAGCGAGTGTAACCGCCTGTACCGTTTTGCCCGCCACCGTTGACCACAGTGCAGCCAGACCGAACGGCAATACCATGGCCATTCCAGCCATTCCGATCAACCGATCGGCGACCAGGGAGGCAAGGATTAGGCTGCTGCCGTAGCCCATCTCCACCGCGCCGGCGAAACGCACCACGTCCCCGCCGATGGTTGTCGGGAGAAAATTGGAAGCGAACAAACCGGTGAACGTCAGCGCGGCAGATCGGGAGAAGGGAATTTTCACATCCGCTGAGCGCAGCAGGACATGCCAGCGTCCGATGACGAAAAAACGCGAAACAAAGACCAGCCCGGTGGCGAGTAAAAACCGCCAGAGCGGAATCTGCCTGACGGCGACGGCGATCTCATCCCATCCCTGCTGTGCGATCAGAACAAAAAGCAAGCCAATCGCCAGCAGGCTGCCCGCGCCGCGCAGGAGCATTTGGCGGTTCCTGGAGACCCACTTTTTCATTTTTCCGGGAAGCCCATCGTTTTCAAGACGGTGTAGGTCGGCTTGGCCTGAGACTCGTAATAGGTACGAACTTGCAACTCGGCGATCAAACCCATCAGGATGGATTGAAAGCCCATGATGACAAACATGACAGCGATCAGGAAAAACGGCGAGGTCAGTACCGGCACGCCCCAGAAAACACGCCGAATCAACAAGGCAAATAAAGCCAGCGTGCTCACAATGATCAATGTCATGCCCGCGCCGCCGAAAAGGTAAATGGGTTTTCTTGAATAATCGAGCAGGAACTTGACCGTAAACAGATCAAGTACCACCTTGATAGTGCGCTCAAGTCCGTACTTAGCCTTGCCAAATTTTCGTGCGTGATGGCGAACCGGTATTTCCGTGATCCTGGCACCGACAGCATGGGCAAAGACCGGGATAAAGCGGTGCATTTCGCCGTACAGGCGGAAACCCGTCAACGAGTCACGTCGGTAGGCTTTGAGAGTACAGCCGTAATCGTGCAAATGGACGCCGGTCACCGTGGAGATCAACCAATTGGCAGCGTTGGACGGCAATGTCCGGGTCAGATAGGTGTCCTTGCGGTCTTTTCTCCAGCCTGAGACGACATCGTAACCCTCGTCCAGTTTCGCCAGGAGTAATGGAATATCCGTTGGGTCGTTTTGCATGTCCGCATCCAGAAGGATGACCACTTCACCCGTTGCATAATCGATGCCTGCGGCGATGGCGGCCGTCTGCCCGAAATTGCGCCGGAAGACAACCACGCGGACATGCTGTGGATCCTTCGCAGCCAGATCGTTCAAAACAGCGATGCTTTGGTCGCGGCTGCCGTCATCCACAAGGATCAACTCCCAGGTATGGTCAAGCGCATCCATCACCCTGTGAATGGCATCGAAAAGCAGGGGGAGATTCTCCTCCTCGTTGTAAACCGGGACGACGAGTGAAAGATCCATTCTCAATGGCTCAGCCGTTCAATATCCGCATCCACCATCATCTTGACCAGTTGGGCAAAACCGACTTTCGGTTTCCAGCCTAATACTTTAAGCGCTTTTGTTGGGTCTGAAATCAGCAAATCCACTTCAGCCGGACGGTAGAATCGCGGGTCCTGAACCACATAATCCATGTAGTTCAATCCGACGTGGCTAAAAGCAATTTCACAAAATTCCTTAACGGAGTGCGTTTCACCCGTGCCGATGACAAAATTATCCGGCTCGGACTGCTGCAACATGCGCCACATCGCATCCACGTAGTCGCCGGCGAACCCCCAGTCGCGCTGAGATTCGAGGTTGCCGAGGCGTAATTCCTTCGCCTGACCCAGTTTGATGGCGGCCACAGCATGGGATATCTTTCGAGTGACAAATTCCAAACCGCGGCGTGGGCTCTCGTGGTTGAACAAAATACCCGAGGCGGCAAAGAGGTCGTACGATTCGCGATAATTGACCGTGATCCAGTGCCCGTACACCTTGGCAACCCCGTACGGGCTGCGGGGATAGAACGGCGTCGTCTCCCGTTGAGGCACTTCGAGCACCTTGCCGAACATCTCACTCGAGGAAGCCTGGTAGAACCTGATCTTCGGATTCACCAGACGAATAGCCTCCAAAAGACGGGTAACGCCGACGCCGGTTACCTCGGCAGTCAGCACCGCCTGGCTCCACGAGGTGGGCACGAAGGATTGCGCCGCCAGGTTATAGACCTCGTCCGGTTTGTGCTCCTCCAGAATGCTGACCAGCGAACTCTGGTCATGAAGGTCACCCTGGACAACTGTGATATCGTCCTGGATGTGTAGAATACGTTCGGAAGTTTCCGTGCTCGAACGTCTTACCATGCCGACGACCTGGTAGCCTTTCGAAAGCAGCAACTCCGCAAGATAGGAGCCGTCCTGGCCGGTAACGCCGGTGATTAATGCAGTAGGCATGATTTCCTCACTTGAAATTTCTTCTGCTGTCGGGTAATTCCCGGCAGCCAACCTCGTTAATTCAACTGTTGAATTATACCCGTATCCAAATATGCAAGCCCAAATCGGACTCTCAAGCAAGCGGGGTGCGGCGCCTGTAACGCTCAAACAACACATCGCCCACCATGATCACAACACCCAATACCAGCAGGGATGCAGCATATGACCAGAAAATTAAATTTGGGCACAACGTGATAATACCGCCCCAGGTACCAAAGGGAGAACACGACGAGGAAATGAAACCTCAACTGCCACGATACGCGGCAGCCACCGGTCGCGGACTTCCCGCCAGAAGGACCAGGCATACGCTGCAAACATCGCCTGCCAGGGGAGCATGATAGACACGGTAGCGGGGATTGTCCCACTGGTCAGCGCCGGCTCGGACGGACTACCAGCACAATCCAGACCCAGATGGCGAAACCAAACCACAGCCACACCCTGCGGTCGCGAGGATTGGAGCATCTCCACGCCGCCATTAAGCCATAGAGAAGCAGAGGCAACAACGCATACCATCCGATGGCGCGCAGGCTGCCAATAGATTCTGGATATCACTATGGTCGGTTCGAAAAGATTGGCAGGGAGAACATGGCTGGGCAATGCCATACCCAACCAGAAAAATGGCGCATGAAGCGGTTTTGGCAAAACCCCCAGTAAATATTGCACCATGCCGGACGATTCAGTCAGTAGATACAGATCCCATTTGGCTGCGTCGTAGAACCAGGTGGTGATCACACTGTACGGATTCGCAGCGGAGAGCGTGGTTTCGCTAAGCACAGATGAGACAAGGAATATACCAACTATGAAAACAACGGTGATCGTTGCAAGAATCCACCTGGAGAAACGGCGGTGTTCACCGGAAAACCAGTACCACCCCACTGACATGATCAAAGCCAGCAAGGCAACTCCCGGCGAGAAAAGTAACATCCCCGCAATGCCAACTGCGAACCAAGCCCAACCTGACCGCTGATGATTCTTGAACCAATCCACAAATCCCCAGATGGTCATCGCGATGAATGTGATCAGAAACGGCTCGCGCATCTGCGAGCTGCCCAGCAAAATACTCTCCGGGTACAGCGCAAGGATCCACGCAGCTGGAATCGCAATCCTGACACCCCACGCCACAGCCACTGCCTTCCATAGGAAGGGAATTGCCATTGCGCTGACCAGTGCCGCCATCAAGATGATAAGCATCGGCCGGTGAGCATCCGGAGAAAGATAACGGTAGGCGAAAGCGCTCACCGCCATCAAGCCTCCATACTGGTCGCCGGAGAACTCCTCATTTCTAAGGCCGCTCAAGATGGAAAAATCAGATTTGGCCAGCGCCCACGCATCCCTGTCACGGCGCCAGGAATCAGTAAAAATATAACCATCCTTTGACTGTTCAGAATCGCTGCCATAAACCGGCAGGAGTGTAGTCAGCGCAATTCCTGTCGCCAAGCGAAGAAGAAATGCCAGCGCAATGATCCAAGCCAGGGTTCGGCCTCCACCCGCCCAACGCCACAAAGCGACCAACGCTGCCAAACCGAGCAGAATCACCAGCGAGAAAACCAGCCAGCCGGTGGCGAAAAACTCCGGCTGGAAAAAGGCAATCAAAGCGCCGGCCCCTATGGATGCAGGTATCATCCACCTTAGATCAGACCGCATTCTTGCTCCGGGAAGTGATATAGGCCACGAACCACCACACCACGATCAACACCACCAATGACTGCAGAGGAATCAGGAAACGCGGATTATCCCCGTGGTCGAGCAGGGATTGGAGCACTGACGCGATCCACACCGCCCCGATGCTGAACCAGATAAATGGAGTGATGGGGACCCTGTGCCGAATCTTCTTTACTACCACAACAAGAATCGAGCCGACGATAAACGTTATATTAATGCCAAACAAGATACCGCGTTCGATCAAAACGAATCCTCGCATGATGGATACCAGCATCGGGTTGTTGATCGATGCCGCTGACCAGTAGACCGGCACCTTCCAGAACCAAGTCCAGCCCTCGGCGACATTACGCGCATAAAGCAGGGGATGTTCCAAAATCAACTGCATGGATATTTTCTGAACCAGCCGCGAAAGACCGTAGAAACTCTCGCCGGTTGCCTTCTGCATCTCGGGAATGGCTTCCCAGATGGCGTTGGTCTGCGTCCCATACTCTGCGATCCGCGCATCTCGGAATTTTAAATAGGTGTCACGCAGAGCTGCGTATTCGTCCGGTACATACTCAAAAAAGACACCCGTATGCTGGATGAGATGATACCCTGTCATTGCGCTCAGGCTCCACACGCCAAAACGGTCATGAATGAAATTAACCCACCAGCCAGCCAGGATCAAGCCGGGGAGGAGCACAGCGGCAGCGGATGTCCAACGGATGGCCGGCCTGGGTCCGCGCCAGAAGATAGCCAGGAAGAATGCCATCCAAAAGGGAAGGTAAATAAAAAGAGGGCGCGTCAGGATCGAAAGCCCAGCCGCAAGACCGGTCAGGACAGCGGTAAGGATAACCTGCCACACTGGCTTCGCGTCCCCGTTGGATTGGTCGTCTAAAAGGTAAACCATTCCCGCGAAAGCGAGCGCAAGCCAAAAGGTTGCCAGTGTCTCGGTCATCAGATCGGCTTCAAAAAGGAACTGCTGGGCATTGAAGGTATGTAAAAGCGCCGCCAGCGCGCCAAACCATCCCCGCCCGGTGATCTTCCAACCGATGTAAAAGAACAGGAGCGTGATACCCAAGCCAAGCAGGAGCTGAGCGGTATAAACGCGCTCATCAGGACCAAAGATTGCCATGAAGGCCGGATAGCCCGGCGTGCGTGTGCCGTCATATTGCTCCCAGCCCCCGAGGATGGCCTCGGCGGACCGGCGGTAGCTCCCCGTGTCGTTGAGCGGCACAACGGGGTAAAAGACCCTCAGCAGCAAGCGCTGAATGGCGGCAATGAGGAATACGATCCAGAACCAGGTTCGAGTGGGAATCCTGTCGAGACGGGACAAGAAATTGGATAGTCGTGACATGGCAGGTTCGATTCTAAACGAGAACTACATCATTTACGGGCAAATGTTATCCATTTCTCACGAAGTCATCAAAAACCGTTGAGTGCCCGTTTTGCCCTCTCCGTCCACGAGTATTGCAGGGAATCCTGCCTGGCTTGCGAGGCCATCGCTTCGCGACGAGCCGGGTCGTCCAACAGGGTGCGGACAGCGGTGACCCACGACGGGACATCCTCCGCCGGACAGAATACGGCATTCCCTTCATTGAGAACTTCGTGAAAGACAGGCAGGTCGCTGGTCACGATCGCACGCCCGGCGGCCAGATAGTCGAACATTTTCATCGGGCTGCAATATTCCGAAGAATCACCCCGCGGACGAACCTGTGATTTTCGTGCCGTAGGGCATGAGCAATATATCAGCGGCAGCCTGGTAAAGAGGCAATTCGATGTTTGGAATGAATCCCGAAAACGCAACATTATCGAGCCTCATCTCCGCTACCTGCGATTTCCAGGCCTCCACATCCCGAGGGCGGCCTCCCACCCACAGGAATTTCGCATCGGGAATGAGCTTCGCAATATCAACGAACAGTTCCACACCGCGTCCGGCATACAGATGCCCGGTGCAGACCACGGTGGGACCCTCAGGCAAGTCGAGTTTCCGCCGCGCTTCCTGCGGACCAGGCAGCCCTTCGAACCGCTCAAAGTCCACGCCGTTCGGTCCGACAACGGACTCGTTCCGCTTAAATTCAATTCCAAAATCGCGCTTGAGAACCCTCAGGAGCGCATGGGTAATGCCGATGACCCGCTTTCTTCCGGGCAGGCTGGCAAACAGCCTGTACCACCACGGACCAAATGTTCCGGTGGGAGGGCGTGAATCTCCATGATGACCGGCATTCCCAGCAGCAACGCGAAAACTGCCGATTGGCACCAGACGCGTATAAACCAGGTCCGCGTGAAATTGACGCGCGTGAAGCACTGCCTGAACCATGAACAACATCCGCGCTGCGATGGGCAAAGGTGAAAGCCATACCACTTTGAACGGATGCACCAAACCATACTGCCTGGCCAAAACCGGCCAAACCGATTCTTGCCCGTGTCCGGGTACCAGCAGGGTGACGTCGTTCCCCAGCTGGCTGAGGGCCTGCGAGGATTTCATGGTCTGGATGCTGTTGGCAATATCCGAAGGGATGGTTGCCAAAGAAATAACTGCAATTTTCATGCCACCGTTACCACACTCTTTTTCCTAATCTCAGACAATCCTCTCCAGACATTGATGCCCACCGACACAAAAAGGTATGCGGATAAAATAGCTGCCGCCGCAAGGTACCCATTAACGGGTACCAGCCTGAAGATGAGCACCAATTCCACAGCACCGACGGAAGCTGCCACGACGAGCGGGAAGGTGGGTTTACCCAGAGCAAGCAGGAGCGGACGATTCCAGCTAAAGATGTTGGCTGCCCCGTACCCCACAAGCAGGAGCACCGCCGCTGGATAAGCAGGAGCGTATTCTTCACCATAAAGAAAGGGGATCAACCACCAGCCGAACAGGATGATAAATCCACCCGCTGCTGCGACCCAAACCGCTACCAGCGAACTGACACGGCGAAGCAGTTGACGCGTCAGCTTGTAATCTTTCTCTGCGATCGTGCGGGTGATTTCTGCGTAAGTCGGAGAAATGAAGGGTTCCACGGGCAGCATCAGGAGGTTGATAAAACTCATGGCGATCCTGAAATAGCCGACTCCCGCTGCGGAGGTAAGAGAAGCAATGTAAAGAGGGATGTTGTCCCGGACGAAGATATTAACGGTGCCATTCAGGTTGGTATTCAAAGCAAAAGAGAACATCCCACGCCAATTTGGATAAGCTCGAAGCGGGATGCGCCACCATCCGGGCAGGCTTGCATTCAGCGCGCGCACCGCTAAAACGACGATCGCAACTCCGGCGAGTGTTTTTCCCGCGATGTAGGCTGTTAATACGAAAGGAATGCTGGTCGATGTTGTCAGGAATGCGATGGAGATCAAGGCGAATGTCAGGATGCTTTGCGCAAGATTAACTGACGCAAACTGCCCGAAGCGGTGCGTGGACTGCAGGATACCGCGCGACGACTCGAACAGCATGTTCGAGAGAATGATCACGCCGTAGAACATGATCCACTTTGATGCAGCAGGATCTTTTAGAAAGGTTTGCGCTGCCCAGGGCGCCAACAATAGCATGACAACAAACGCCACGATGGAGGTCGCACCTTCCGCCAGCCCCGCGCCTTTAGCAACAGCAGCAGCTTCTTCATTTCGACCGGCCGCCAACGGAGGCGCGAAATGCTTGACGACCACTTCGCTCATGCGGAAAGATAGCAGGTTATTGATTGCAGTCACAAATGTGACGACAGCCGTGATCTCGCCCAGCCCGTCCACCCCCAGCAGCCGGGCAACCAAAATGCCTTGAAAGAAACTCAGCCCGGCAGCAATCGTATGGCTGCTGGAAAGGTAACTGCTGTGTTTGACAACCCGCCGCAGGAGCGGGTCGGAACGCCAGGACGCCAGCCTGTCTCGCCAGCTCAAGGAGTCAGCACCTCGCTCGCCCATGAACGTTCGGCGTTGTACCACTCCACAAGGCGGCGCACGCCCTCGCGCATGTTCACCTGGGGCGACCAATCCAACAACTCGCGAGCCTTGGACACATCCGCCTGGTTGGTGAGCATGTCCGCCGGGTTGGGCGGGTCATGGACCACGTTCGCTTTTTTACCGACGGCCTCTTCGATCAACGTGACCAGCTCGTTGATGGTGATGACCTCGTGCCCGCCGAGGTTGATGATCTCATAGCCCAGCGGTTTTAGCGCAGCGATCGTTCCGCGGGCGATATCATCGACATAGGTAAAACCGCGGGACTGATTCCCGTCGCCATTGACGCGCACTGGGCGTCCCTCGCTGACCCACTGCACAAAACGGAACAACGCCAGGTCCGGGCGCCCCGCCGGCCCGTAGACCGTGAAGTAGCGCAGGATGCTCACATCGATGCCGTGCAGGTGATGGTAACTGTGAGCCAACGCCTCCGCGCCCTTCTTGCTGGCGGCGTAAGGCTGGAGCGGCTTGTCGCTCGGCACGGACTCAGGCGTCGGGTAGGGCGGGTCCGCGCCGTAGATGCTGGAGGTGGAGGCGAGGATGAATTTCCGAATCCCGTTGCGGCGGCACAGTTCCAGCATATTCAACGTCCCGACCACATTCGTCTCAACGAACACCCAGGGATTTTCCACACTGGCGCGCACGCCCGCCCGCGCGGCGAGGTTGATCACCCCATCGAAGGGTGTGGAGAGGGTTGAGAAGACGCTGTCCCGGTTGCTGATATCCAGTTTGTGGAAAGTGAATCCCGGGAATGTTTGCATGTGCTGCAGGCGGTAGTCCTTCATGCGCACGTCATAGGCGTCGTTCATGTTGTCGACGCCGGTGACGGAGTGCCCCTGCGCAACCAGAAACTCTGAGGTGCGCGCACCGATGAATCCCGCCGCGCCCGTGACCAGATAATTTGCCATTTAGCTCCTTCTACCTGCTACAAACGGACCACCTTCGGGTTTTCCCTGCCCAACTTGCCCAATGCGTTGCGTGAATCAAAGATGAACGCGGCGGATTCAAGGATGGCTTTATAGTCGTAGGCCTTGTGGTTGGTAATGACCACCACCGCATCGGCCGCGCGCACTGCCGGCATCAGGTCCTTGATGCTTTCCATCTTCCAATCCTCGCGCTCGTGGTGGATCTGCGGAATATAGGGATCGTGATACTCCACCTGCGCGCCTTTCTTGCGCAGCAAGGCGATCACATCCAGCGCCGGCGATTCGCGCACGTCGTCGATGTCAGGCTTGTAGGCCACACCCAGCACCAGCACCTTGCTGCCCTTGAGAGGCTTACCGCGATCGTTCATGGCCTCCAGCACGCGGCTGACCACGTAGCGCGGCATGTTGGTGTTGATCTCGGAGGCCAGCTCGATGAAGCGGGCATTGTAATTGAATTCCCTCATCTTCCATGAGAGATACAAGGGGTCGATCGGAATGCAGTGCCCGCCGAGACCGGGACCGGGGGTGAACTTCATGAAACCGAACGGCTTGGTGCCGGCAGCATCGATCACTTCCCACACGTCCACGCCGAGGCGCTCGCACATGATCGCCAGTTCGTTAACCAGCCCGATGTTGATCATGCGGAAGGTATTTTCGAGCAGCTTGGACATTTCCGCCGCCTCCGCCGAGGAGACCGGCACGACCGTCTGGATCGCACCCGCGTACCAGGCTGTCGCCACTTCCGAGCAGGCCTTGGTGATGCCGCCCATCACCTTGGGAGTGTTGAGCGTGGTCCAGTCTTCGCGGCCGGGGTCGACCCGTTCGGGCGAGAAGCAGATGAAGATGTCCTCGCCGACCTTCAGCCCGGATTTTTCCGTCAGCATCGGCAGCGCCAGCTCGCGGGTTGTCCCCGGGTAGGTGGTGGACTCGAGCACGACGACCATTCCCTTGTGAACATATTTTGCCAGTTGCTCGGTCGCCGAAATGATAAAGGACATGTCCGGGTCGCCGGTCTGGCGCAGCGGAGTCGGCACACAGATGCTGACGGCATCCATATCCTTCAGCGCCGCGAAATCGGCGGTCATGTTCAGTTTGCCGGCCTTGTGCAGGCGGGCAACGGTTTCAGTGGGTACGTCCTGAATGTAGGATATTCCCTTGTTGAACGTATCGACCTTGCGCTGGTCGGGGTCGATGCCCAGCACGTTGAATCCGGCTTCGGCAAAAACGACCGCCAGCGGCATGCCGACGTAGCCCATGCCGAGAATACCGATCTTCGCGGATTTATCTTGCAGTTTCTTGATGAGTGTTTCTTTAGAAGACATTCTTTTTCCTTTACCTTGCTAATATTCTCTTTTATCACAAAGAGATAATTGACAGTTCAAAATGAATAAAACCTAATGACCAAAATTCACAATAAAAACTACAAGAAGAAGAATAACCCATGCCAATAATTTACTGCTAAAAACATTATCCAATTTCAAACGAAAGTTATTGTTCGCGGGTTGGTCTGATTCGCGCAATCGTTTCCGGGCATTCTTTATTCTAAGTATAGAAGAAAAAATTGACAGACCACAAACTAGTGTTACGAGGACAGGAGTAGTCAAATCTAGAGAAGAAGTCTCCATACCATTTTCTATTCCGGGATATATAAAAAATTCTACTTTATCTATACCGTCTCAAGGTGATTCTAAAACAGCTTCAATTGCTTAGCTTCTTCTTCCTGTGATGCCTTTGCTTTTGCAATAGCAGCCGGTGACGACTTTGCCAGTGCTGTCCGCGCCTGTTCGAGCAGCTGCGGCAGCTTGGCAAAATCGGCCAGTATGGACGGCTTGAGCGCAGCCTGGTGCAGCGCCGCGGCAGGGTGGAACATGGCGATCACGAAGCGGTCGCCCACGCGACGCATTTGTCCATGCACCTGGCTGATCTTCACGCCCGGCATGAATTTTCCCATGGAGAAACGCCCCAGTGTGATGATGATCTTCGGGTCGATGGCCGCGATCTGCCGCTCGAGGTAGACATTGCAGGCCGCAAGCTCATCGGTCTGCGGGTCTCGGTTTTCGGGCGGACGGCATTTTACCACGTTGCCGATCCAGACATCGGTGCGCTTCAGCCCGGCCTGGGCAAGCAGTTCGTCCAAAAATTTTCCCGCCGCGCCGACGAAGGGCCTCCCTTGTTCATTTTCGTGGAAGCCGGGACCCTCGCCGATCAGCATGATCTCCGAGGTCGCCGGTCCCTCGCCGGGGACGGAATTTTTACGGGTACTGTGCAGCCCGCAGTTTTTGCACACTGCAACTTCGCCCGCTATTTGCGCAAGTGTTACATCGGCAGTCATGTTTTATCCTTTATCCGCACAGCTCATTCAAACGGTCTGCGCTTAAGACTGGCAGAGTCATCAACAACGCATCCTCGAAATTGTCCTGGTAATAACGGGACCGGCGCCCGACCACTTCGAAACCAAATTTCCGGTAGAGGTCCTGGGCGGCCTCGTTACCCGCGCGTACTTCCAGCAGGGCGCTGAGCATGCCGTCTTCCGCAGCATCTTTCAACGCGGCGCACAGCAGCTTCCTCGCTATTCCCTGCCGGCGCAGTTCGGGGTGCACTGCCAGGGTGGCGATATGCGCCTCGTCGACGATCAGCCACACCACGATCACACCGACCACCGCGCGCGCACCCGCCGGCTGGACAAAATCCGCAACCGGCACGGGGAACGGCGACCGGTATTCGAGAGGCGCCTCGAGCGCCTGTTCCGCCACCCAGGCACGCCCGCCGGTGTTGTTCAACTCATTGAGATAGGCGCTGGGCGGCCACGGCAGGCTGAAGGACATGCAATCGAGCAGGACCGCCTGATCCAGGTCCTCCGCGCGCATGCGCCGGATAACGATCTCACTCACGAAGGGATCGGCTCCGCCACATGGAGGTAGATCGGCGCGAGCGAGGCGGCGTTATCCACCTTGCCGGCCTGCCAGCGCCGCCAGGCCAATTCGGCCAGGACTCCCGGGCGCCGGGCACAGGATGCCGGCGTGGCAAGCAGCGCGTTCTTATTCTTGCGGATGCGCTGGCGCTCATCGGCAGTCAGCTCACCGCACACGATAACCGGATTCTGGATGGAGTCGATCAACTCATCGACCGTGGTGACCGCCGGCTCACCCTTGGCCTGCCACCCGCTGCTGGACCATTCGTAACGCCCAAGCGCCAGCCTGCCGCGCCCGGCTTGCAGCACGACCGCCAGCTTGACTTTCGCGATGGGCTGTGCGGCAGCCACGATATCCAGGGTGGGAATGCCGACGATGGGCAGCTTGCGCGCCAGCGACAGTCCCTTGGCAAAGGACAACCCCACCCGCAGGCTGGTGAACGACCCGGGACCGACCGCCACACCCACCGCTTTGACCTCGTCCATTTTCGCACCGGTCCGTTCGAGCAGACCTGCCAGCGCGGGCGCAAGTTCCTTTGTGTGATGGGCGCGGCTGTGCCACAGTAATTCAGCCAGCACCTGCGCGCCGTCATACAACGCGAGGCCGGACTGGGAAGTGGAGGTGTCTATGGATAACAGCATCACGAATCCTTATAGCTTACCCGACGTACCCGAACATGGCCTGGCGCAGTTCCAACAACAGTGCCTCGTAGTGCTTGCCGTTTGCGGTGACATGCATCAAGCGCTGTTCTTCATCCAAGTATTCCAACTTTATCCAAAAGTTCTCGCCCGGCAGGATGGCCTGCACCCGCTCAGCCCATTCGATCACCAGCGGACCCTGGGTGAGCATCGTATCCAGGTCCAGCTCCTCGGCCTCGGGGGTCGAATCGATGCGGTAGGTGTCGAGGTGAAACAGCATCGCCCCTTCGGGTTTGCGGTAGACGTTGACCAGCACAAAGGTCGGGCTGGAAACGGCGTCCGTGGAGCCCCATCCCTGCGCCAATCCCTGCACGAGGGTCGTCTTGCCGGCGCCGAGGTCACCCTGCAGGCAGACCAGGTCGCCCGGGCGCAGCATCGCGCCGATGCGCATGCCGACCCGGCGGGTCTGCTCCGCGCTGCGGCTGAAGAACTCGATGGTGTTGGGGGCGAGAATGGGCATATCGAAGAGATTATACTACGGGGAAACCTGACGGGAATTCGACGGGATACCGACAAAAACAAGCGGTAAATTCGCTATAATGTTGGGAGAAATCGCTGATTACCGTCGATTCAATCGAGGAGAAATCATGACCGATGGACACCCTGACCGATGTCTTAACAAAATTTGGGAGGCCATCACAAATTTTATAGTGGCCTATCTGCCTAAACTGATCGTCCGCTGTAATCATTGTGGTCGTCGCCTCCTACCTTGCCCGGAAGGCTGAGCACGCTTGTTGAACCGCGCCCTGCGCAGGAGCAAGGCGGATCCGGGAGTCACCGCTTATTGAAGAACCTGACCCGCTGGGCCATTGTCGGATCAGGCGTTGTTCTTGCATTGGGGCTGTTCATTGATGTAACTTCGCTTCTCGCCGCTCTCGGTTTGGTCGGTTTTGCAGTTACCTTTGCCTTTCAGGATGTGCTTAAGAACCTGGTGGCCGGGATCATCATCCTGATCCAGCATCCATTTAATGTGGGCGAATCCGTTTCCCTCGACGGGTTTGAGGGGACGGTCGTCGCCATCAGTACGCGCTCGACCGAGATCCAGTGTTTTGACGGGAGGCTGGTGCTGATCCCCAACGGCAACTCGATCGGCAACCCGATCATCAACTACAGCCGCAGCCCGCAGCGGCGCATCGAACTGCCCATGCGGTTGAATTACGCTTCGGACCTGGAAACCATCCGCGCGACCATCCTCGAGGCGGTCAAAGGTGTGCCCGGCTATCTGGAAGAACCGCAGACACTGGTGGTCTTCGATACCGTGGGTGAATTGTCTCTTGGACTCACTGTGTATTTATGGATCAACATGAATGTGGTTGGCACGACGCTCATTCCCCGGGATCGCGCCATGGACCTGATGACGCGCGCCTTGTCCGAGAAGGGCATTGCCATGCCCGTGCCGGTTGAGTTAATGAACAAGTGACGGTCATCTTTGAGATGACTGTCACCTGCTGCAAATCCCATCAGCCGCCGCGTGGCGGCTTTTATTTTTCAGTTGGGGAAAGCTTCAACACTGCGCCGATCTCCCTGGCAATATTCAAAGACGCATCGGGGCGGGCGGATCGGCGGCATGCCTCGACCGCTTTCTGATATTCCTCCGGCTGGGACGTCCATTTGCGCAGCGTGGCGACCACTTCCTCCGCGGTAGGCGCCCACACGCCCGCCCCCACGCCGGTGACATAGGTCACGTTGCCGTCCTCCTGCCCCGGAAGCTTGGAGTACAGGATGATGGGCAGGCCGGCATTGAGCGATTCGGCGATCGTCCCCGGCCCGGCCTTGCTGACCAGCACATCGGCGGCGCGCATGAAATCGGGCAGTTCGCGTGTGAATCCGTAAATGAAAGCCGGGATGGACCAGGGGTGGGACTGGAGCTGGGCCTTGAGCTTGTTATTCCGCCCTGCAATGATGGCGAGGCTGACATCCAGCCCTGAAGCTTCGATGGCGTATGCCGTCCGGGCAAGCGGACCCATCCCCTCGCCGCCGCCCACCAGCAGCAGGGTCGTCTTGCCCTGCGGCCAGCCGAGCTTTTCGCGCAGAGCTTCCTTGTCGCCGCCGGGGGCACAGTGGCGCAGGGCAACAGGCTGACCGACCACCTTCACTTTTTCAGGCAGCATATGGTTCTTGATCGCCTTCTCGCGCGCCATGTCCGTCGGGACGAGGATCAAATCGGAGCGTTTGTCGAACCAGAAGGAGTGGGTGGAGACCATGTCGGTGACCACGGTGATAAAGGGCGGGCGGCGCTGTCCCAGCACGCGCAGGATCTGCGTGGTGCCGACGGGATGAACACTGACGATGACGTCGCTGGGGTGGTTGCGGACGATGCTGTGTGCGGTCCTCGCCACAAAAGGACGGAAAGTGATATTGATGGCGCGCGTGGCCGTGCGCGTGTTGGTCGCCTTGAAGCCCAGCCCCCACAGCCTCGGCACCTTGACCATGTAGGGGTAAAGTTCGGGCATGCGGTTGAATGGCAGGGGGGCATAGTCCTTGAAGATGTCCACCATTTCGGTGGTGATCCTGCTGCCGTACTCCGTCTCGAGGGCTTCGATGATGGCTTCGGCGGCGCTGCGGTGTCCCCCGCCGGTTTCCGAGAACAACAGGAGGATGTGTTTGGGAGTCGGTTTCGGACTGTTCATTGTCCCTGCTCCGCCGGAGAATTTCCTGATGGAATGATGGACTTGACCCGGCGGGATAACTCTCGACGGGTGAGCATGATGCGGTGCCCGCAGCCCCTGCACTCCAGGCCGATGTCCGCGCCGAGGCGGGTGACCGTCCATTCATGGCTGCCGCAGGGATGCGCCTTTCGCAAGCTGACGATATCTTTGAGCTGCAGGTCTGGAAGCATGGCAAAATGAGTAAAACTAAAAAGATTATACCGTAAACATTTTTAAGGTTGATATGTTGGATGACTGGGTTCGTGCGAAAAAGGATGGGGAATTATTAATACATATCAATTTATGATAAACTCTGCCTGTCATTATCTTCATCCGGAGGAAATCTCATGCCTGAACGACAAACCTACCCGGTCGAAATCGCCGGATTAAAACGCGAGCTGCCGTTGTTCGAGGTCAAACCCGGACTGCGCATCGCCATCCTGAACATCCTGGGGGATACGGAACTGGTGCAAGCCTGCGCCAAAGCCCTGGCTGAACAGCTCAAGAAGGTCAGCTACGACGCATTGATCACCGCCGAAGCAAAATCCATCCCGCTGGCGTATGCGCTGTCGGTGGAGACGAAGAAACCGTACATCGTCCTGCGCAAGTCCTACAAACCCTACATGGGCGACGCCCTGCGCGCGGAAACGCTGTCCATCACCACGGGCGAACCGCAGACGCTGATCCTCGATGAAAAGGACCGCGCGACGATCAAAGGCCGCAAGGTGGTCATTGTGGATGACGTGATCAGCACCGGCTCCACGCTGGAGGGGATGCGCATGATCATTACCAAAGCCGGCGCGGAAGTGGCCGCCGAGACCGCCATCTTCACCGAAGGCGAGCGCTCGCAGTGGATGCACATCGTCTCGCTCGGGCACCTGCCGCTGTTCACCGATTAAGCTCAGGGTTGGTTATCTTCTATCAGTTTTAGTTTTTTCTCGCGGGGGAGGCGCTTGATGCGGAGTTCACGGCGCAGCGCTGAGGGTTTATCGGGCTGCTCCTCGACGTACACCAGCCTGACGGGGCGCCGGTCCCGCGTGTAGCGCGCGCCGCGGCCGGCATTGTGCACACGCTCGCGGCGCTCCGGGTCGGTGGACCAGCCGGTGTAATAGGTCCCGTCGGAACATTCCACGATGTAACAGAAATACGCCATGTTATAAAAAGCGGACGAACCTTGCGGTTCGTCCGCTGACTTTTATTTTTTCTTATCCGGCGGCTGGCCGAATTTTCCGAGGAACAGCTTGCGCATGTAATCTCCGGCGGAGGGCGCTTCGCCCGCGCTCCTCAACTCGGCTTCGTACCAGTCGCCTTTTTCGCGCAGGCTCCACCAGCGGGCCCGCCCGTCCACCGCCTGGTCGAAGCGCGCACTCAGATGAGCGGCGTCCTGCGCGGCGACCTCATCGCGAATGCCTTTCAGCGAGGCGGTCAGAGTGTCCAGCACACGCAGAGTGTTCTCCCTGTCGGCCAGCACGGCGTCCCGCAGGCCAATGGATGTATCCTGAAAGAACAGGGCACCCGTCGCAGCCGCATAGGCTTTGCCTGCCAGCTTGCGTCCCTCCAGCCAGCCCGGCTGGTCGACGGTCATGCCCAGCAGGGCAGCGGATACGATTTGAGGCAGCAAGTGCAGGCTGGCCATCAAGCTGTCGATCTCCCCCTGCTCGGCAAACATGGGCTCCGCGCCCAACAGGTTGGAGAAATCCGCCGCAAGCTTGACCGCCTCACCCGGCATGCCGGGAGGAGCCACGATGCCCATAACCCCCTTCTGGAACAGGTCGGCGTGGGCGGCGTCGATGCCGGCTTTCATTTCGTGCACAAATGCCGGGTTGATGGCGGGGACCAATCCCACGTAATAGCGTCCGTCCGGAATGTATTGCTTCGCCCACTCGAAAATCGGTCCCTTGACCGGTGCGGTATCCATCACCACGGCGCTTTCCTTTAAGTCCTGGCCGATGAATTCCAGTGTTTCGCGGATGGCGCCGAAGGGAATGGCGAGCAGGACGATATCCGCATCCTTCACGGAGGCCGGCAGGTTGTAATGGGATTTGTCCAACGCCCCGAGTTTCTCGGCTTTCTTGGCGATGCCATTTTCCTTGTCGTGCCCCATGCGAAAGACCAGGTCCTTTTTGCCGGCCAGCGCCAGCCCGGCTGACGTGCCGATTTGTCCAAGCCCAATGATCGTTATTTGAACAGGCATGATGATCTCCTTTGTTATGGTTGCTGGTCAAGTAGAAATTCCCGTGGTCTCGACACTTGCACCTGCGCCGCACACTTGCCCCGAACGCAAGTGGGGGGAGTGCAGGTGTACGCCTCATGAGCTACTCGACCATCCGAATATCGGTATAGAGACAGGACTTATTACCTTTTGAGCAAGTCAATCAACGCCGTAATTATAGTCCAAGCCGTAGAATTGAGAGAGCCCGGGACGCCGACCCGGGCTCTCCATTGAAAGGAGGAGAAGAGAAATCACCTAACTGCGCTCATAATATCATGCACCTTATCCAGCCGCTTGACGCAAAACCTACGATTACCCTACGGCTGTCTGATAACTAACGACTCTGTAAGCCCCGGGGAGGTGTAAAATCATTTCATCGGAAGGGAGAGACGCATGGATACTCTCTACATCGGCGATACAGGCAATTCTCCCCTCGGCAGCCTTTGGCTGGCAGCATCGGATGACGGATTGGTCGCCGTCGAATTTGACATGGACCGGGATGATTTCACCGGCTACGTTCATGCTCATTTCAAGCGCCCGGTCAAATACGCGCCCAGGCGTGTTGCCGAAACAGCCGAACAGTTGCGCGATTATCTGGAAGGGCAGCGCCGCGAATTCACCATCCCCATCGACTGGTCAATATTCAGACCTTTTCAACGGTCCGCGCTCCAGGCAACTTACGCCATTCCCTACGGTGAGACGCGCACGTACGGTGAGCTTGCGCATCAGATCGGCCGGCCGCGCTCGGCGCGCGCCGTTGGCCGCGCCGAGGCCACCAACCCCATGCCGCTGGTCATTCCCTGCCACCGCGTGGTCGGCGCGGACGGCAAGCTGCACGGTTACGGAGGCGGCGAAGGGCTGCCCACGAAGGAATGGTTGTTGAAACTGGAAGGAGCCGTCCTGGCATGAGCAAAACCATCAACGAAAGTGAGAAACCATTGACCACTGAACATTTCCGCGCCGGCTTTGTGGCCGTCATCGGCCGCCCCAACGTGGGCAAGTCCACCCTCATCAACCGCCTGCTCGGGCAGAAGGTCGCCGCGGTTTCACCCAAGGCGCAGACCACCCGCCGCCAGCAGTTGGGCATCCTCACCACCGGGTCCGCGCAGGTCATCTTCGTCGACACGCCCGGGATTCATAATCCACGAACGAAGCTGGGCGAGGTGCTCAACCGGCAGGCCGAGTCCGCGCTGGAGGGGATGGATGCCATCCTGTGGATCGTGGACGTCGCCTCACCGCCGAACGACGATGACCAACGCATCGCGGATCTCTTGTCAAAATTGAAGCGGCGTACGACCCTCCTGCTTGGGTTGAACAAAATTGATCTCGTCTCCCCTGACCAGCTTCCCGTTAAAAGCGACGCTTACACCGGTCTCGTTAAACGTGCTTCAGTCTTCCCCCTTTCCGCCACACGCGGCGACGGCATGGACGAGCTGCTCAAGGCGTTGATCTACCACATGCCCGAGCGCGACGCGGAGTATCCCGAAGACCAGATCACCGACTTATACGAGAAGGAGATCGCCGCGGACCTGATCCGCGAATCCTGCCTGCACCACCTGCGCGACGAGGTCCCGCACGGAGTCAACGTGCGCATCGACCAGTTCACCGAGCGCAGCGAATTGACGGCCTACATCCACGCCACCATCTTCGTCGAGCGTGAATTGCAGAAGGGGATCGCCATCGGCGAAAACGGGGCGATGCTAAAAAAGATCGGCACGTCCGCACGCCAGCAGATCGAGGAGATGAGCGGGCGCAAGATATTCCTCGAGCTGCGCGTCAAGGTCGCCAAGGACTGGCGCGACGACGAGGCCATGCTCAACCAGTTCGGATACAAGATGGAAAAGAAGAAGAAAAAATAGCAGGTGTTACGAAGGAAGGATTATGACCAATCTTCTGATAGTCTTTGCTTTACTCGCTGCCATCGTCAACGAAATCGCCGAATACAGAGGCAACCGGACGGTGGTTTACTTCGCCAAGCCGGCTGTGATGCTCTTCCTGCTGGCATGGCTGTATCTTTACGCCGGCCTGGACGGGCCGCTGCTCTATTTCGCGCTCGGAATCCTGTTCTCGCTGGGCGGCGATGTCTTCCTGATGCTTCCCAACATGGACCGCTGGTTTGTTTTTGGGCTGGCTTCCTTCCTCGTAGGGCACATTTTCTACACAGTCGGCTTGAACTACACCATCCCGCCGTTGAATGTGTTCGGCATTTTTCTGGCCATCTCCATTGCGCTGTTCGTCGCGCAGATCTACCGCCGGCTCGCTGCGGGATTACACGCCAGCGGTAAGGACCGGCTGCGCTTCCCTGTGCTCATCTATTCCATCGTCATCTCGCTGATGTGGCTCTCCGCCCTGCAGACCATCTTCGACATCAGCTGGAAGACGAACGCATCCCTGCTGGTCAGCCTAGGCGCGACGCTGTTTGTGGCGTCGGATATTGTGCTGGCGTGGTTCAAATTTGTTGGACCCATCAAGTATGGACGTATGATCAACCTATCGTGCTACCACCTCGGGCAGATATTGCTCATTGTCGGAGTGGGATTGCAGTTTGGGTAGGTTTTTTACCCAAGACATCAGGTGAATAACCACGCGAGGCAGGTTCTGTTACGGGCGTTGCGGTGCTCGATTTGCTGCTAGAATTACAGGCAGTTGCCAGAGATGCTCCAAAATAGCTGCAACCATTTTCATTATCGCCTAAATAAGGAAGGTTATGACTACCAAGAAAAGCTACTTGATCGATATGGATGGTGTGCTGGTGAACGGCAAAAAAGCCATTCCAGGAGCAGCTGAATTCATTAAACAATTAATTGACGGCGGCCATCGATATCTCATTTTGACCAACAACTCCCGATACACCCCGGTTGACCTGGTACACCGTTTGAAATTGGCTAAAATAAAAATTGATACTCAGCATGTTTATAACAGCGCCCTGGCCACTGCCGCATTTGTACAAAAACATCAACCCGGCGGATCGGCCTATGTACTGGGCGATACCGGTCTTTACCAGGCACTTACTGACGTCGGTTACACATTGACCGATTACAACCCGAATTACGTTATTTTGGGCGAAACAAAGTCATACCCATACGACAAAATTATTAAGGCAACCCAGCTGATCTGGGCCGGCACTCCGTTTATCGCCACCAACCCGGACACATCCGGCCCGGACGAACACGGATTGGTGCCGGCGTGCGGCGCAGTCGCTGCGCTCATCGAAAAGGCCACCGGTTTCGCCCCGTATTTTGTGGGTAAACCGAATCCGTTCATGATGCGAGCTGCCCTGCGCTACATGGGCGAACATTCAGAAAACGCGGTGATGGTGGGCGACCGTATGGATACAGATGTGAGAATGGGGCTGGAATCCGGTTTGGAGACCGTCCTTGTACTAAGCGGTGTCACCAAGCCTGAAATGATTACTAATTTCCCCTATCGTCCCAGTCGGGTGGTCAACTCTGTGGCAGATATTGAACTATAAATACTGGGCGGGGTCGGAGACCCTCGCCCAGCGAAACGACCTGCTCTCTGTTCTCTAATCACTCTCAACTGTTCCCTGTTCCCTACTGCCTCCGAAACGGCTGAAACCCCTCCCCCAAGGCCTCGTGTGCGACGCCGATCACCATGAAAGCCTTTGGGTCCGCTTCATGGACGATGGATTTTAGCTGCTGGATCTCGGAACGGGACACCACACAGTAGAGCACAGGCCGATTCTCACCGGTGTAAGCCCCGGTTCCTTCAAGCACGGTCACGCCGCGTTCCATGTCGACCAATATTTTCTCCGCGACGATATCCGGTTGGGAGGTGACGATCATTGCCGAGCGGACAGTACTGCCGCCTTCCATCGTGGTATCCACGACCAGCCCGCTCACGTACAGCACCACGATCGCGTACAGCGCTTCCTTCCAGCCGAAGACAAATCCCGCCGCGAGGATGACGATCGAATCCACCCAGAGATAACTCTGCGTCATGGGGATACTGCGGTAGTGGGTCAGGATACGCGCCAGGATGTCGCTGCCGCCGCTGGTGCCGTTCCCGCGATATACAAGGCCGTAGCCCACGCCGGCAATCACCGCTCCGTAGAGGGCATTGATCACCAGGTCGTCCGTGAGCCCGTTGGGAGGGAAGAACGGTAAACGCGGGATCAGTTCCACAAGGATGGAATAGGCAACGATCGCATACGCCGTCCGCATGGCGAAGCGGCGTCCGCCCAGGAAGCGCCAGCCGATCGCGAACAACGGGATGTTGCCGAGCAAGACCATCACGCCGATCGGCCAGCCCGTGTAGTAGTTGATGATCTGGGCGATGCCGCTCACCCCGCCGCTGACCAGGTCCGCTGGAATGAGGAACAGCCTGAGCGCCAGCGCCTGCAGCAGCGCGCCGAGGGTGATCAGACTGAAGTCGCGGATGGACGGCCAGTGTTTTTTGAGCATACTCAATCCTTATCGTCGTCATTGCGAGCCGCCGTATTGTGGCGGCGTGGCAATCTGCTAACTGAAACTCCGGTAATCGCGGGATCGCCACGCTCGCGTTACGTCGCTCGCGATGACAATTTATCCCTGCCCCTCCGTCAATTTAATACCCGCCATCGCCTCGAGCACACCGATCACCGCCGAGTTGTCCAACTCGCCCATGCCCATTTGCAGCATGGCATTAAAAAGCTGCGCGTTCTCCGCAGTGCCCGGCAAGGGGACGCCGTACTCGCGCGCGGTCTCCATAATGATATTCAGATCCTTGGCTTGCATGTAAGCTTTGAATCCCGGCGCGCGATTGCCCGCGAACAACCGCGGCGGCTTGACGTCCAGCGACCAGCACTGGGCTGCGCCGCCCTTGATGGCGGCCACCACCTTCTGCGGGTCCGCGCCGGCTTTCTGGGCGAAGACCAGCAGTTCGCCCATCGCCACCATCTGTGCCGCGACCATGATCTGGTTGGCAGCCTTGGCGATCTGCCCCGCACCCGCCTCCCCGACGTGGGTGACCGTCTTGCCCATGGCCATCAGGACCGGCATGACCTTCTCCAGAGCGCCGGCATCTCCGCCGACCATGATCGCCAGAGTCCCGTTGCGCGCGCCGATGTCCCCGCCGGAGACAGGCGCATCGAGGGCGAAGACTCCCTTTTTAGTAAGCTCTGCCGCAATGTGACGCGCGGTAGCCGGCTTGATGGTGCTGTTGTCGACGAGGATCAGCCCCTGGTGCGCCCCTTCGATAATGCCGGATGCTCCGAGGGCGACCATTTCCACGTCGGGTGAATCCGGCAGGTTGGTGAAGACCACATCCACCTGCGAGGCAACTTCGGCAGGGGATGATGCGGCTTTGGCACCCTCGGCGACCAGTTCATCCACGGCGGCGCGCGAGCGGTTGTGCACGACGAGCGGAAACCCCGCCTTGAGAATGTTACGGGCGATGGATTTGCCCATCAGTCCCAAGCCAATGTATCCGACCTTTAGCATGGTTTACTCCTTATGCGATGATGATGGATTATAACGCCGCCGTCATGAAATAAAAAAACCTGGCCGCATTGCTGCGACCAGGTTTGGGGTGGAACAAAATCGTTTACTTGATGAAGTAGGTGATGCTGACCGTGGTGGACAGGGTCATGGTCCCGGGGTTGATCGGCACCGCCATCGCAGGTCCCGCTCCACCGCCGCCGCCCTTGCCATAGTCGGCGTAGGGATAGGCTCCGCTGTCGTAGTAGCCGATGGTCTGGATCTCACCCAGCTCCACGCCGGCGGAAGCAGCCAGTTCGGCGGCCTGATCCTGGGCGTTCTTCACAGCCAGGTCGCGCGCCTTCGACATATCCGCTGTTTTATCAGCAAGATCGAACGAGATGCTGTAGATGGTGTTGGCGCCGGCGGTGATGGCCGCGTCGAGCAGGTCGCCCATGGAGGCCAGGTCGCGGACGGTCACATAGACCGTATTGTCCACGGCGTAGGTGGTGCCGACCGGTTGACCCATGTCATCGTAGCGCTGGTTGGGCCAGATGCTGAAGTTGGTCGTGCGGATGTCCTCTTCGGCAACGCCGCTCTTCTTCAGGCTGTCGATCACCTTCTGGGTCTGGGCCGTGTTCTTGTCCACCGCTTCGGAGGCAGTATCCGCTTCCGTGTGAACGCCGATGCTGACATAGGCAATATCCGGGGTGATGGTCACCGAGCCGGAGCCGGTCACGCTCACCGTGCGCGGGTTCTCCTGGCGGGTGGGGACACCTCCACAGGCGCTCAGCCCGAGGGCGAGTACCGCAAAGACAGTAACGATAAGTAAAAATTTGGTACGCATGGTATTCTCCTTTCGAGAAATAAAAAAGATGTACGGTATAGACGCCTCACCGCTAAAATAGTTCCCTTGAATTTTACTCCAATAACCTGTACAATCTCTAACAAATGTTCTACGAAGTGCCGCGTTGGTATCTGAATAGAATCCACATAATTGACACGCAATGGATTAACGGCATAGTCATACTTCTAATCAAGAAGCGGTAACGGAACAATCCATGCCCATCAACTTCCAGCAGGTACGCGAGAAAATCCAACAGATCGGGTCAGGCGCCGCTCAACGCCAGAAAGCGCTGCAAGAGACGGCAGGCTGAGGCGCGCAAGCTGCTCAAGGCTAATGCGTCCGCGCTGGAAATGCTGCGGGCGAGGGTGGAATCGGCCAAAGGAGCGGATGCCAACCTCCGCTGCGCGGTACCGCTCAACGAGGCGCTCGATTCATCCGTCCCCCCGCCTGCCCTGCCGGAACGAGTCACGCTCATCGCCGCGGACGGGTCGCAGATCAACCCCAGCCGGCACGAGCAGGTCCAGTTCGGGCTGGTCAACGCGGGCGGAATCGTCATGCGGCTCAACTCGGGCGAGTTCGACCATCCTGCACACGGACAGCCGGCTGATGTACGACGAGGAACTCTTCCGCGACGGAGTCCCGCTCAGCGAGGGCATGGTGGCTCTCGAACGCGATCTTCAAGAGCGCAGTCTTCTGGCGGAACTGGCCAAAATTCATGAGCCGCCTGTGGTCACCTTCACCGACGGGCCGATCGAACTGTGGGGCGCGCGTGACGGACAGGAAGCCAGAGCGTACGCCGAAAGCCTGGAGAAATACAAGGGGGTGCTCTCGCGCCTGCAGTCGCTCGGCGTGGTCACCGCTGGCTACGTGGATAAGCCCGCCTCCGACCTGGTGGTACGCCTGCTCGAACTGGCACTCGCCACGCCGAAGGACATGGATGGGTTAAGAAATTTCCGCCCGCTGCTGGGTGTCACCGACCGTTTCTTGTTTGGCGATAAAAATGAACTGCTTCTCAAGCCGGGTCACCGCTCGGCAGTCTTTTCCATCCAATCGAGTTCCGCGAAAAACTATCAAGGCATACTGTCGCTGCATTTCTTCTACCTGAACGCCGGCCAGGACGAGTCGCACCCGCACATTGCCCGGGTCGAGATTCCTCGCTGGGTGGCCGAAGATGCATCCTTGCTGGGTCTGCTTCACGCTGTGCTGGTCGACCAGTGCCGGGTGATGGGGGCTCGTCCGTACCCGTACCTGCTGCACCGCGCGCACGAGACGGCGGTCGTCTCGAACGAGGAGAAATTCCAGGTGGAGCAGATGCTGATGCAGGAACTCCGCCGCCAGGGCGTGGACGTGGAGGACGGCTCGAACAAACAGTCCGCGAAGGACCTGCCCGGCAGGAAGGCAAGGTAATCCATGTGGATGATGTGTATCGGCAGTGCGTTCTTCATCCTGACCGGAGCTTTGTGCTTCTACACCAAGGACATTGTATGGGACATCCTGGCGATGCTGATGGAGAAGCTGGGCTTCGAACCTGAGCGCACCCGCGTCTGGAATGTCCTGATCACGCTCTACGGAATTATCGCGCTGGTGATCGGTGTATTCGCACTTATTCAGGTCTTCAAAGGACTTTAAGGAGCAGCTATGATCCCAATCGAAATTGGACGTTTACTCCGCGCCGGGACGACCGGATTTACCGCTGGCTGTTCGGTCACCCAGTTTGAAGCCCCTGCCTTTGGGGCGCTGGTGCGCGCGCCGCTGGGCGATCAGTACCAGGTCTACGGACTGATCTACGACATCCACATCGACGACGACGGGCTGGTGCGCCAGCTGGTGACCGCGGATAACGTCAGTGCGGAGGTGATGCGCGATAACCGCGAGCGGCGCATCGTGCCGGTGGAGATGTCCGTGCTGTCGGTGGGTTTCGAGCAGGACGGGAAGATCTCCCACCTCCTGCCGCCGCGTCCGCCGCTGAGTCTGGATGTGATCTATGCCTGCGACGACAAGGAGATCGTCAAATTCACGAAGACCTTTGGGTATTTCAGGCACATCCTGAACGCAGAGGAAGCGCCTATCGGCGAGTTGATGGCTGCGCACATCCAGCAGGCAGGTGCCGCGCATGGAGTTGAAAGCACGAAGTGGAAAGAAGCAGCAACACATGAAGTCATCACCCTGTTGAGGGACGATTACCCGACGCTGATGTCCGTGCTCAGTGCCTTGAGCGACGTAAGCAGCTAGTATTCACCGCAGAGACACGAAGGACGCAGAGAAAACAAATTTAACCAAAGCTTTGTGCTCTCTGCGTCTCTGCGGTGAATTTTTAGGAGAACAATATGGAACAAATCAAAATCGGTTATCTGGTCGGCGGGGGGTTGAAGGAAAACTTCCGGGTGCGGCTGACCGTCTCACCGCAGGAAATTCAGGAGGGCGCATTCGTCGTCATCGCCAGCGGAAATTGGCGCTACTACGGCATCGTCACCGACATCCAGCTCGGCGCAACGGACCCGCGCTTCGCGGACGAACAGATGGAAGGACGCTTCCCCGCGCACATCTCGAACGCCCTGCACGGACAGACGCTCTACGCCAACCTCGAGGTACTGCCCAACCTCATGCTGGATGTTGGACCGGATCCGTCGTCGCTGGAGTATGCCGCATGGCGCAGGGACAACCCCGAGCCGAAACTGCTGCCGGTGAAGAATGTCCCGCCCCACCACGCGGAGGTGCTGCTGGCGTCAGAGGGCGACATCGCCCAGATATTCGGCGTGCCGGGAGAGAAGGGCAACTTCGTCATCGGTGCCACCCGCGAGCAGGGACACCCCGTCTGTATTGACCTCGACAAGTTCGTGCAGCGCTCGTCGGGCGTGTTTGGCGCGACCGGCACCGGCAAGTCCTTCCTGACGCGCATCGTGCTGGCAGGGCTGATGAATCACGGCAAAGCTTCAGTTCTGGTATTAGATATGCATAATGAGTACGGATTCGACGATACGGCCTCGGACACGGGGCTGAAGGTCATCGGGTTGAAGACCAAGTTCGGGTCGAAGGTGCAGATCGTCGGGCTGGGTGGCGGAGCCCGCATCCGCGGGCAGGTCCCGGATTTCAATCTCGAGATCGCCATGTCGAACATCGACCCTGCCGACATCGAACTGCTGACCCGCGAGCTGAACCTCAAGGAGACCACGCCCACCACGCTCAACGCGCTGGAGAAATCGTTCGGGGATCACTGGTTCAGCCGCTTCAAGGCGATGAACCGTGACGAAGTGGAAATCGAAGATGAGCGGGGCAAGCCGAAGCGCGTTCCGCATCCGGGGAGCGTCGCCGCCTGGGCGGACGAGACCGGAGTCAACGTGGCGGCGGCCGAGGGCTTGCACGACAAACTGCGTCGCCTGTTCAACACGGACTACATCGTGGAGAAACCCGCCGCGGACGGCATCGCCGAGATCGTCAAGTCGCTCGAAGCGGGAAAGCACGTGGTGCTGTCGTTCGGCGAACACGACCGCGACCTGGACTACCTGCTGGTCTCGAACCTGCTGACGCGCCACATCCGCCGGACGTGGGAGAAAAAGACCAACGACTTCCGCTCGAAGGGCACGGGGCTGGCAGCCGAGCCGCGCCCGCTGGTGATCGTGGTGGAGGAGGCTCACAAGCTCTTGAACCGCGAGATGGCATCGCAGACCACCTTCGCGACCATCGCACGCGAACTGCGCAAGTATTACGTCACCCTGCTGATCGTGGACCAGCGCCCGTCGCAGATCCACGACGAGGTCATGTCGCAGCTCGGAACGCGGATCTCGGGCTGGCTGGGCGACGAGGACGACATCCATGCCGTGCTCTCGGGGCTTTCGGGGCGCGAGGCGCTGAGGGGCATGCTGGCGCGTCTGCAGCCGAAAGAGGAAGTGCTGCTGCTCGGCTGGGGTGTGCCGATGCCGCTGCCCGTCCGCTCGCGTCGGTATGATGACGGATTCTGGCAGGACCTGCTCGGGAAGAAGGACAAGCCGAGCATGGAGAAGAATTTGAAGGAGTTGGGATTTTAATGAGGCCTGCTGTCAATATTCTGATGGGAGACAAAGTACCACAACCAGCGAGAGAAATTTCAACTACCATGAGAACTAGAAAAATTTCTCCCATTTTTAGTTTTAGTAATTGTCGTGGTTATGGTAACGATTTGCATCATTGCAGGATGGTTTAAGCTGTATATGGTTTCGTATGTCGATCTCGCGACCAGTCCTATAGCAATCAACTTTACGAAAGCGCCTATGAAAGCTCAGTCGGCTTGCAACAAGAAATCGAGAGCGCTTACCCTGCAGAATAGTTATTATTCGATACGAGGAATGATCTTATCATCGTGGTCAATGGTTCAAACTCTAGCAACTCTTGTAAATTCAGATGCCAATCAACTTACCCACGAGGAGCAAAAAGCTCAGGCAGAAAAGATAGCGCGGTTTACTTGGAATGATACAATAAAGTAAATGCTGAAGTTCGAAGGTTTATTAAGTATTACATTCGTAAGGCGAACTAGATTTCTCGGAATTGCCACTATGCCACGAAGAGATTTCTCTATCCTTTCCGAAAGACAGATTTGTTGAAAGAGTAACCTTACGCTCGGTCAAGAAGTCTCACGATCTGACCGGGAACTGACCGAAAGTCTCATATAAATCATGCGTCGAATACTCCCTGCTCTGCAACTCATCCACGAAAAGCACTGAACAACATTAGAATTAACGGAGGATTCCATAATGACCACCATCGGCAAACCCAAAATCGATACACGTCCTAAACAAACCTACATGGGCATCCGGACGATCGCCCCTTTCAAAGGCATGTCGAAAGTAATAGACCGAATCAGCAAGGAGCTGAATACGTGGGTCAGCGAACACAAGGTTAAGACCTCCAGCCCGCCCTTCCTGCGCTACCACGTCATCGACATGCGCGGGTTCATGGACATCTCCTTCTGCGTCCCCGTCCGCAAAGCGCTGCCCGACGACGGCGAGGTCAAAGCCGGCGAGCTTCCCGCCGGGCGGTATGCCAGTCTCATCTACTCGGGTGGCGGCATCTCGGGCAACCGGGCGCTGATCGAGTGGGTGCGCGCCAAAGGCATGGAGTTCGACCGCTGGGATACCGAGCAGGGTGACAACTTCCGCGGACGCTACGAGATTTTTCTCACCGACCCCAAGGTTGAGCCCCGTAAATCCAAATGGAAAATAGAAGTAGCGATCAAACTGGCTGAAGATTGAAAAAGCCAGGTGCTCTACACGTCTGGATCTCAATCCTGTGATCTGTACGCCGCTGCCGAATAAAATTCTTTCAGAAAGCTGGATGGATGTTTCGCCATCAAGCGCGGTTCGGTGAAACCCGCACGAGGGGCAAGCGCGCGATAGGTCTCAAAGGTCAACGGGTGCGGCACCCAGGGGTTGCCTGAGTCCACGTTGTATTCGACCAGCAGCAGCGCACCGCCCGGCTTCAGGAAAGTCCGCACATGCCGCAGCACCTTTTCCTTGTCCTTGAAAAAATGAAGTGAGTTGGCCATCACCGCGCCGTCGAGCGGAGGCAGGTCGAGGCCGTGGGTAAAGTCACCGTGGACGGGATGTAAATCCTGTGTATCGCCAAATCGAGTCTGATACGCCCGCGCCAATGAATCCAGGCTGCGTCGATCCTTATCCACGGCATAGATAGCGCCGCCTGACCCGAGCAGTTCACGCAGCGCCAGTGTAAAGGCGCCGGAGCCAGCTCCCAGATCCGCCCAAAGGCCGCCGGGGGACAGTTCCGCGGGGCGCAGGAGATCGACATGGTCGCGATGATTCATGGGTAAATGGTATCATAAAGACCGGATAGGCTCATGCTCGAAACTCCCCGCCTGCAACTCGTCCCTCTGACGCTCGCCCAGCTTGAACTGGCGCTTAACGACATCCCCGCCCTGGCGCGCGAGATGGATGTGACCATCCCGCCAGACATACTGGATACGAACGTCATCCGTGCGCTGGGCATGAAGATAAAAAAGATGCAGGCTGCCGATGCGGCCGACCATCTCTGGTACACCTACTGGCTGATCGTGATTCCCGCAGAACGAGCCGGCGCAGGCTTTATCGGCTTCAAGGGATATCCCAACGAGGAAGGCCGGACCGAGATCGGTTACGGCATCCACCCCGCTTACCAGAACAAAGGTTACATGACCGAGGCCATCCTCGCGCTGACGGATTGGGCGTTCAGCCATCCCTTCTGCCGGGGCATTACCGCCACCACCGTCATCAATCCCGCATCCAACCGCGTGCTGGAAAAACTCGGGGCGCAGCTGCTGGAGCGCCGCGAGAACGAAACCGACTGGATCATCCTGCCTGCAATGGAGTTTGACCATGACTGAGAACCCATCCCCCGCCCCCGGCTGGATTCAATACGCCTTTCTGTTCATCTTTGCTGCCATCTTCTCGTTCGCCGGCCTGTTCATCCTGCTGGCCGCCTTCGACGTGATCGCCCTCGACCCGGACAGCATCCATGCTCCTCGCTGGGTTCTGGCCGGCGCCGGGCTGATATTCCTGCTGGGCGGATTCATGATCATCCTGCGCGGCACCGAGGGTCACGGCGAAAAGGACACCTTCCACGAGTGGGCGGAGTACTTCGTCATCGGGACGATGATGATCGCCTTCTCGGCCGTGTTCCTGTGGGTGGGTTTCGGCTCCGGCGAGCGCCAGTTCCAGACCGAGACGTCGTTCGGTCCCGTCACCACCTACGGGGAGGGCGATGCGCTGACCGGCCGCTGCCTGTTCGGGACATTCGGCCTCGCGACGATGCTCGGGACGCTGTATTTCATCGTCTCGCGTCCCTTGGTGATGGCCGGCTTGTGGACGCCTCCGAAGTTCTTGCGCGGGAGGCGCATCCAGGCTGGGGAGGAAGAAGCACCCGAAAATGTGAGCCTGGATGATTGATCACGGAGTCCGGTTTTTATATTCCTCTAACGAAACAAAAGTATAATCAAGGCTGTAACTTACCGATAATTCACAGGAGGAACCTATGATTTCCAAAGCAATGCAAGATGCCATTAACGACCAGATCCAAAAGGAGCTGTATTCATCCTACCTTTACCTTTCCATGGCAGCCTACTTCGAAGACCAGAACCTGTCCGGTTTTGCCAAGTGGATGCGCGTCCAGGAAGCCGAGGAACGCGAGCACGGCATGAAGTTCTATGACTTCCTGGTGGACCGCGGCGGACGGGTGGCGCTCAAGACCATCGATGCCCCAGCCACCGAGTGGAAGTCCTCGATGGAGGTTTTCAAGGAAGTACAGGCGCACGAGGCCAAGGTGACTGCATCCATCAACGCGCTGTACGAGCTTGCCCTCAAGGAAAAGGACTACCCGGCTCAGATCATGCTGCAGTGGTTCATCACTGAACAGGTCGAAGAGGAAAAGAACGCCGCCGAGATCGTTGCCATGCTCGACCTGATCGACGCGAAGGGCACTGCGGTGCTGATGCTCGACAAGCAGCTCGGCAAGCGCGGCGCTGACTAGTCCTGCACTAATTACCCGTTGACCGCGGAGGCGCGGACGCGCGGAGGGCAGTTCCGCTCTCGGCGCTCCCTGCCTCCGCGGTTGTTTAATCACCATGGCTCACGATATCTCAATCCGCCGCGTTGCCCACTCCGACCTGGACGAATGGCTGCGTCTGCGCCTCCTGCTCTGGCCTTATAGCGACCGGCAGGAACTGCTCACGCAAATGCAGCCCATGCTCAACGAGCCACTGGAGCCGGTCTTCGTCGCGGTACGATCCGACGGGTCACTGGGCGGATTCCTCGAGGCCGGGCTGCGCAAGTACGCCGACGGATGCAGCACCAGCCCGGTCGGTTACATCGAGGGCTGGTACGTGGACGAGGACCTGCGCCGGCAGGGTGTGGGCGCGAGGCTGGTCCGCGCCGCCGAAGAGTGGTCGCGCGAACAGGGCTGCACCGAGATGGGCTCCGACACCTGGCTCGACAACGACCTCAGCATCTCCGCGCATCTCTCGCTCGGCTACGAGGAATGCGAGCGGCTGGTGCATTTCTGCAAGAAACTGTAATAAGCAGGAAGAGCCAGCAAAAGAAACCTTACCGCAAGCGATCGCGCAAGACTGGACAGATACGCAAAGGATCATTGCTACGCTGCCAGAACTTCGCGGCTCCGCGGTAAAACAACATCATTCAACTTAAAGGTTAATCTTTGGAGGAATAAACGATGAAAAAGATTCTTGCCCTCTTCCTCTTCCTGATCCTCCTCGCAGCCTGCGCCCCGCAGGTGACCCCCTCCCCCGAAGCGCCTCTCCGCGCCACGGACGTCCCGCCCACCGACGAACCACCCGCCGGCGACTTCACCCTCACCAGTGAGCGCTTCACAGAAGGTCAGCCCATCCCCGAAAAATATACCTGCGACGATCAGAACGTCTCTCCCGCCCTCGCCTGGACGAATCCGCCCAAGAGGCACAGAGACCTTCGCACTGATCATGGACGACCCCGATGCGCCCCGTCGGCACCTGGATTCATTGGGTGCTCTATAACATACCTGCCTCGACGCGCTTCCTGCCCGACGTGCTTCCCGGTCAGGGCGGCATTGCCTACATCGGCAGCCACGGCATCAACACCGCGGGCAACACGTATTACGAGGGTCCCTGTCCTCCTTCCGGCACGCATCGTTACTTCTTCAAACTCTATGCGCTCGACACCGCACTCGACTTCCCATCCAGTCCCGACGCCGCCGAGCTGACCGCCGCCATGGAAGGGCACATCCTTGGAGAGACGGAACTCATGGGGACCTACGCCAGGTAGATGACAATCTACCCGCTCTCCGCCATCCGCGCGCTGGCGCTCCACACCCAGCTGCTGGACCGATCCCCCGAATCCACGCCGCCTCCCAGCTCGGATTCCGTTTACGATGTGATCGACCGCCTCGGCGCGGTCCAGATCGACACGCTGCAGATGGTCGCCCGCGCTCATTATCTGGCAATCTGGTCCCGTCAGGGGGCGTATGATCCATCCCTGTTTGACCAGCTGTTTTCCCGGGAACGAAAAATCTTCGAGGATTGGTATCACGCCGCCTGCTATATCCCGATGCATGAGTATCGTTTCCAGCTTCCGCGCCAGCGCAAGACCCGCGACGGCGGTCATCACTGGTACGCCGACTGGATCAAAGAGCCCGGCAACCGGGAAATGGTCGCCGAGGTTACCAAGCGGATTCGCGCCGAGGGCCGTCTGCGCGCCAGCGATTTTGACAACCCCGACCATCGGCGCGGCAGTTGGTGGGACTGGAAGCCCGCCAAAGTGGCGCTGGAGTATGCCTATTCCTACGGCGACCTGATGATCGCCGAGCGTGTCAAGTTCCAGCGAGTCTACGACCTGACGGAACGGGTGCTGCCTGCCTGGGTGGATACCACCGAGCCGACCGATGCCGAACGCGACCGTTTTTGGGTCGAGCGGGGCGCGAAGGCGCTGGGTGTCAGCCTGCCGCGCAATCCCGGCGATTACACCTGGATGGGCGTTGGCAAAGGCCGCCGCATTGCGGCCGAACTGGTAAAAGCGGGAGTGCTGGTCGAAATCCAGGGTGAGACCATGACGGGCGCACAACCCCTGATCGTCCATCGCGATAACCTGCCCCTGCTCGAACAGGCCGCAGCCGGCGAAATCCGCCCGCAGCGCACGACCTTTCTCAATCCGTTTGACAATTTCTGGTGGGCGCAGGACCGCGACGAGGTCCTTTGGGGATTCCGGCACACACTCGAAGCCTATGTTCCCGCGGCGAAACGCGTCTATGGTTACTTCTGCCTGCCCATTTTACACAAGGACCGGCTGGTCGGGCGCTTCGACCCCAAGCTGGAACGCAAGAACCGCCTGCTGCGCCTCAACGCACTTTATCTCGAACCCGGCGTCAAAGCGGATGACGAACTGGTCAGTGATGTGGCCGGTGCCATGCGTGATTTCATGAAATTCCACGACGCCGACGACCTCGTCATCGAATCCAGCCAGCCGAAGGTATTCGCCAAGAAACTCCTCAAAGCTCTTTAAACAGCTCTGTCTTTGATGAACTGGTTTTCCTTTGTGCTCTTGCTTTGTGGTCCTGGTTTTTGTGCCTTTGTGTCTTTGTGGATAAGTTCTTGACCTTCTTTGTGGAAGAATATACTCCGGAGTCCTCATGCATCCTCTTCTCGAACGCGCCCGCAAAAAATCCAATCCCCTCATCAAAGGCAGCACCGCCACTTTCCTCTGGGAGGGCAAAACCGCTCCCTATCTGATCGACGACAGCCATGAGTGGGAAGACCATCCCATCCCAATGAAAAAACTCAATCCTGGTTTATGGTCTGTCACCCTCGCCCTGCCTCGTGATGCCTACCTCGAATACGGCTTCATGGACCCCGAGACTCAGGAGCGGCTGGACGACCCGCTCAACCCGGACCGCTACATCTGGAACGGACTCGGCGCCTACAACCACTATTTTTACATGCCCAAGGGTGGACCAACTCCGCTGACAAATGTCCTGCCGGGCGTGCCTCGCGGCAAGGTCACCCGTCATAAAGTGGAAACAGACTCGATGGCCGTTGGCGATGAGCGCACGGTCTACCTGTACCAGCCGCCGGTCAAACGCCCCGTCCCTCTGGTGGTCGTCTACGACGGCCCGGACTATCTGCGCCGGGGTAAGCTCGCCACCATCGTGGACAACCTCATCGCGCAGAAGCGCATCCGCCCGATCGCGCTGGCGCTCGTCCAGAACGGCGGACAGGCAAGGGTGCTCGAGTATGGCTGTTCCGATGTGACCGTCGGCTTCATTGCGGAGCGGGTAGTCGAACTGGCGCGGGAGCATCTCAACCTGGTGGATATCCGGAAGAAACCCGGCGCGTACGGCATCATGGGCGCGTCGATGGGCGGATTGATGGCGCTGTACACCGGCCTGCGCCTGCCGGCTCTGTTCGGCAAGGTGCTCAGCCAGTCGGGGGCATTCAGCTTCCCCGAGCACGAGTTCATCACCAGCGATATCGTCCGCTACATGCCGAAGCCGGAGCTCGACATCTGGATGGACGTCGGCGCGCTGGAAGGCCTGCTGGACTGCAACCGGCAGATGCACACGCTGCTGAAGGAGAAAGGCTACCGCGTGACGCATCGCGAATACCCCGGCGGGCACAACTATACCGCCTGGCGCGACGACCTGTGGCGCGGGCTGGAGGCGCTATTCGGGAAATGAAGCTTGCTACATTGTGCTACGTCAAACACGAGGGGCACACCTTGATGGTGCACCGCGTCAAAAAGGCGGACGACATCCACCAGGGCAAGTGGAACGGTCTCGGCGGCAAGCTCGAGCCGGGCGAATCGCCGGAGGAGTGCATCATCCGCGAGGTGCGTGAAGAATCGGGGCTGGAAATCCATGCTCCGAAGTATCATGGCCTGCTGATCTTCACCAATTTCAAGGGCGACGACTGGTACGTGTGGGTGTTCACCGCGACGGAATTCCAGGGCAGCCTCATCGACTCACCCGAGGGCAATCTGAAGTGGGTCCGCGACGAGGAACTGACCTCTCTTTCGCTCTGGGACAGCGACCACATCTTCTTCCCCTGGCTGGAACGCGAGGGGGTTTTCTCAGCCAAGTTTGATTACGACGGGGAGAAAATGCTTGGTCATACCGTGGTGTTCTATCCGTAGATGAACGTCCGTTGGAATGATTTCATCAGGGGGGAAAGTGTCAATTCCTGAGCCGCCGTTTGGCTTTGGAAAACCTAAGATGCTATAATGCCTCCATCGCCAAAAGGAGGCCGCATGTACGACCGCCAAAAACTGGACCCACTGCGCAACTCGCTGGAGAAATGGGAGAAGGCCAGCCTGCAAAAGACACTGGCTTCGATGCCGGAGCGCCAGGAAGAGTTCATCACCACATCGTCCGAGCCGATCAATCGCCTGTACACCCCTCTGGACGTAGCCAATACGGATTATCTCAACGATCTAGGCCTGCCCGGCGAGTATCCCTACACGCGCGGCGTCCACCCGACGCTGCACCGCGGCAAGCTGTGGACCATGCGCATGTTCGCCGGCTTCGGCACCGCCGAGGAGACCAACCGCCGCTTCAAGTACCTGCTTGAGCAGGGACAGACCGGCCTGAGCATCGCTTTCGACCTGGCCACGTTGATGGGCTACGACACCGACGCCCCGGAAGCGCTGGGCGAGTTCGGCAAGTGCGGCGTGGCTGTGTCGTCGCTCAAGGATATGGAAATCCTGTTGGATGGGATTCCGCTCGACAAGGTCTCCACCAGCATGACCATCAACTCGCCCGCCGCCATCATCTGGGCGATGTACATTGCCGCCGCCGAGAAGCAGGGTGTGCGCCCCGACCAGTTGCGCGGCACCACGCAGAACGACATCCTCAAGGAGTTCATCGCGCAGAAGGAATACATCTTCCCGCCCGAGCCGTCGATGCGGCTGGTGGTGGACACGATGCAGTTCGGGTCGGACTCCGTCCCGCAGTGGAACACCATCTCGATCAGCGGATACCACATCCGCGAGGCCGGCTCGACCGCTGCGCAGGAACTGGCCTTTACTCTCGCAGACGGAATGGAATACGTACGCTGGGGCATCGCCCGCGGCATGGATGTGGATGAGTTCGCGCCGCGACTGTCGTTCTTCTTCAACGCGCACAATGATTTCTTCGAGGAGATCGCCAAATACCGCGCCGCCCGCCGGATCTGGGCACGGGAGATGAAAGAACACCTTCCATGCCAAGAACCCGCGCTCGTGGCTGCTGCGCTTCCACACACAGACGGCCGGCGTCTCGCTGACCGCCCAGCAGCCCGAGAATAATGTTGTGCGCGTGGCGATTCAGGCGCTGGCCGCCGTGCTGGGCGGAACGCAGTCCCTGCACACCAACAGCCTCGACGAGGCGCTGGCGCTGCCCTCCGAGCATGCCGTGACCATCGCGCTGCGCACCCAGCAGATCATCGCCGAGGAATCGGGCGCGGCCAACACCATCGACCCGCTGGGCGGCTCCTTCTTCGTCGAAGCCCAGACGGACCGCATCGAGCAGCAGGCGTACGATTACTTCAAGCGGATCGAAACGCTGGGCGGCGTGCTGCCTGCCATCGAGAAGGGATTCTTCCAGAGCGAGATCTCGGATGCCGCTTACCGCTACCAGCGCGAGATCGACTCGAACGTGCGCCGTATCGTGGGCGTGAACGCCTACGCCGAGGACAAGCCGCTGACCGTCCCCATCCTTGCGATGGACCCGCAGGGTTACCAGCGCCAGGCGGATCGCTTGAGCGAGGTACGCCGCACGCGAGATGCGGGGCGTGTCGGGCAGGCGCTCGACCGGCTGAGACTCGCCTGCCAGGGCACGGAGAATACCATGCCTTATATTCTGGATGCGGTCCGCGCCTACGCCACGTTGGGTGAGATTATCAATGTGATGAAGGAAACCTTCGGCACCTACGAAGAACCGACGTGGATATAAGTTAAATCGCATGACACAAACAAAAAGCGACCGGTTCATACCAGTCGCTTTTTACATCTCGCCGAGCCGGCCTATGCTTTATAACCTTATGGCCAAGACTAAGCAGGGTGAAGATTACTATCCAGTAATTTGATCATGTTGTTTCCCCCATTTCGAAGAAAGTAACATTAGTAAAGTTTTCCTTTTCGACAAATTCCCTTACTCGATCTGTGCAAAGAGTCCAAGCAGGAAATTCATGGACACGAAAAATATCAGCACCTTTTAAACTTGCATTATCAATGAATACACCTTGTCCAGGTTCACGCGGGATCCTAGTTTCATACATTACCCCCAGGTATGAGTTCCATGATCGTTCTGAGTGTTCAATACCTATTATTTTGTAGAACTCTTGAGCGCAGGTGCCGCATTTTTTTTCATATTCCACGCTAGATTTGTGCATATCAACATGAACCCACGATGTAACCCAAAGTTCATGCAGAGGTATACCTTCATAAGGCAACCATATTCGTGGCGTTGTACGTTTTGTTATCCGCTTGGGACGAATTAGTTTAGGGTCTTGTATCATTTCGACAGGTCCACGCTCAAAGCCCTGAAACTGAGATTCCAGAGCCTTGAAAGACCTTTCCGAAACCGCGATACTAGCAAATTCGGGCCACAGAAAATCACCAATCACATCTGAACCCGATTCCCATTCGATGACAAGAGGCTTTATCCTCTTGTGCAATGGCTGGGTACATTCTGGACATGATTTTTAATCCATTTTTCATTGGAGACCAAGTCCCCTGAATATTAGCCCGGGCAAATTGAAAATCAACTGGGTCTCTAATAATCCAAATTTTCATGGCCGATATTTCTCTAATTCAAAAATCTTCGCTGAGCATGGGTCTGTGACCCCGCCCAGCTTTTGACCGGCAAGATTTAACGTAGGTCACGTTTGAAACGTGACCTACAATTTTTAGGGATTCACTTCCCGCTTGATCTGGAAGTTGTCGAAATCGCGCGCTGGCGAAAAACAAGACTTAAAGCCTTCCTGCTGCAGCCTATTCCAAGTTCTCAACATCCGCCAGGTCTTGATGCCTGCCGGTTGCCTTTTTGTTCTTCTTGAGATTTTCCAGATCGATGAAGCTGACAGGAACCCCGTCGATTTCCTCCACAACGCGTGAAGCATAACATTCGGAAAATTCCACCCCTGAAAGGCTGGTCAGCATATCAATACGATTGGGAGGGCAGCCCAGTTGAACCACCTGGTCGGGCGTGGTGAAATCCGATTCCTTCAAATCCAGAGAGCCAAATCCAAATTGCTGAAGAGCCTTGATTATTCGCGCGGCGTTTTCGGTCGTGCTGTCCACCCAGACATCCAAGTCCTTGGTATAGCGAGGATAACCATGCAGTGCGACTGCATATCCGCCCACCAGGAGGTACCGAACGGCGTTATCGTTTAGTGACTGAATAAACTCTTTGAAATCCTGGTTCAGCACCGTACCTCCAGCGATGGTACTCCCGGCGAATATCCTCCAAGGCGGTCAGACGCATCTGGCGGGGCTGCTTTCGCCAGTAAGCTGCGTCCATCTTCCTGTCGGATAGTTTTCCCCTGGTAACAACCTTTTGGATTTCGCGTGTTCGTTGCATGGATTAAGTATACCCGTGTTTCAACGTAGGTCACGTTTGAAACGCGATCTACAATTTTTAGGGATTCGCTTCCCGTTTGATCTGGAAATTATCGAAATCGCGCGCCACCACCGTGTTGGGGAAGATCGCCTGCGCTTCAGCCAGGACGTCCTTCTCGCGGTAACGGCGGGAGAGGTGGGTCAGGATCAACTTCTTCACGCCAGCATCGCGCGCCAGCTCGGCAGCCCGTTTGGCCGTGTTGTGCGAGAACTCCCGCGCCATGTCCGCTTCGGCATCCAGATAGGTGGACTCGATGACCAGCGCGTCGGCGTCGCGGCAGACCTCGAGCAGGTCCTCCGTTTTGCCGGTATCCCCCACCACGACAAACTTGATCCCCTTTTGCAGCGGACCCAGCACCTCGTCCGGCGTGACGACGCGGCCATCCGGCAGCGTGATGGATTTTCCATCCACGAGGTCGCGGCGTTCGGGCCCGAACGGAACGCCCAGTTCGGTCGCCTTCGCATCGAGGAATGGCCGGCGCGATTTGCTCTCGAAAAGAAAGCCGAAACAGTCCGGTCCGCGGTGGGTGACCGGAAAAGCCGACAGCGTGAAATCGTCGCCTTCAAAGAACACGCCGGGCTTGATCTCGCGAAGGTTCAGCGGCATGGGCGGCTTGGCGCCGCGCAGCACTACATCGTACAGCAGCGTGCGGACGCGATCCAACGTACCTCGTCCGCCCCAGATTTCGAGCTGGTCGATCGCCTCCCAGCGCATGAAAGTGGAGAGCAGTCCCGCCAGCCCGAGGATGTGGTCGAGGTGCCCGTGCGTGAGCAGGATGCGGTTGAGGTGCTTGAAGCCGGCGCCTGACTGCAGGATCTGGCGCTGCGTCCCCTCGCCGCAGTCGATCAGGAAGCGGTACTCGTCGTGCTTGACGATCTGGGCGGAGAGTCCGCGCTTGGCTGAAGGCGCTGAGGCGGAGGTGCCCAGGAAAAGGATTTCAAACAAGGATTGGTCCTTAAATTTCGAAAATACGTGCCAAATGATTGTACCTTAAAATATTCCGACACCCGCCTGACCCTCTTGACAAAAAGACGCGGATGCATAAAATTAGGCGAAATGTGTAAACAAAGACCACCTCGCCTGAAATTACGATCACACGACATTGGGGCAGGTGTTCCATTTTTCAGAAATTAGAGAGTCGCTTTTAGCGGCTCTCTTTTTTTGCCAATACCCAATCCACCCAAAGAGAGGAGAATGTAATGACCGCAGAAACCAACACCACCAAGGGGAAAATACTGGGCTACCTGCCCAGCGATACCCCGCCTGTTGGAGCCATGCTTTCGCTCGGCTTCCAGCAGTTCCTGACCATGTTCCCCGCCACGGTGCTTGTCGCCGTGCTGACCAAGTTCGACGTGGGGATCACCCTGCTGGCATCCGGCCTGGGCACGATCGTCGCCCTGCTGGTTTCCAAGCGCAAGATCCCGATGTACTACGGATCGTCCTTCTCGTACATTGCCGTGATCATCACCGTGATGAGCCAGTTTGCCCCGGCCTGTTACAACGACCCGGCCCAGGTCTACTGTCCCGAAGGCGTCCGGATCGTACAGGTTGGCATCATCCTGACGGCAGTATTTGAAATCCTGGTCGGTTTGTTGATCATGCGCGTCGGCAAGGCCTCTCTGGATAAGATCCTGCCTCCCATTGTCACCGGATCGATGGCCATGGTTATCGGTATCGCCCTGGCCGGCGCGGCCCTGTCCAATGCGAGCAGCAATTGGCTGGTGGCTTTCATTACGCTGGTGGCAACCATCCTGTTCTCTGTCTACCTGCAGGGGAAGGGTCTCATCGGCATGCTGCCGATCTTGCTTGGAGCGATCTTCGGCTATATCGTCTCCATTCCGTTGGGTTTGGTTCAATTTGGAAGCGTGACCGGTGCTGCATGGATCGCGGTGCCGAAGTTCACCTTCCCGGCATTCACCGACCCGGCGGCCTGGGGAATGGCGCTCAGCATAGCGCTTATCTTTATTGCCACTGTACCGGAATCCACAGCCCACCTGTATCAGATGAGCCTCTACATCGACAGGCTCGCCGTTGACATGGGCCGCCCACCCTTCGAAATCAAGAAACTCATCGGTCTCAACCTGGTGGCGGATGGCAGCGACGATATGGTGGTGGGCATGCTCGGTGGCTGCGCAGGGACGAACTACGGCGAGAACAACTCGCTGATGGCCATCACCCGCAACTATTCGGTCTCTGTGCTGATGGCTGCTGCCGTCATGGCGATCATCCTCAGCTTTTCCGGTAAACTGGTGTCGCTGGTCAACACCATGCCCGGAGCGGTGATCGGCGGGCTGAGCATCTATTTGTTCGGTGTGATCGGTATGCAAGGCGTTGCGCTCATTCAATCGGAAAAGGCTAATCTGTTCGATCCCAAGAATTTAGCCATCGGCGCTGTCATCCTGATTCTCGGCATCGGCGGTAACCTGGCTTTGCCCAATGGCCTGTTCCCGTTCACGGTTCCCTACCTCTTCCCCAACGGCATCCCGGCTATCGTTTTTGCCGCCATCGTTGGCATTCTGCTCAACCTGATCTTCGTGTTGTTCAAGACCCCCGAGGTGCGGGGCGAATAACCGTTGAAACAACCAACAAGGTAGTATGATGGGGATTGGGAATCAGGAGTAGTCCCAATCCCCTTATCACGCCCAACTTCCAAAAAATTGCCATGCTAAAACTTCCCGGATTGATCGACCCTCATGTCCATGTTCGCGAACCCGGCCAAACTCACAAAGAGGACTGGGACACCGCCACCGCATCCGCCCTGGCCGGCGGCGTGACCATGATCCTGGCCATGCCCAACACCAAGCCGCCAATCTTCGACGCGAAGACTCTCGCCCTCGCGCTGGATGCCGCCAAATCGAAAGCCCGCTGCGACTACGGACAATACATCGGCGCCGGTCCGGATAACGCCACTGAGGCCGCCCGCCTCGCTCCGAAAGCCGCCGCGCTGAAGATGTATCTCGACTCCACCTTTGGGCAGCTGCGTCTCGACGACATGACTCTGTGGCTGGAGCACTTCCGCCAGTGGCCGGGTGAGACGCCCATCGTGACTCATTCCGAGAGTCGCAGCATGGCCGCCGCATTGTGGATGGCGCAGATGTTCGACAAGCCCATCCACATCGCGCACATTTCCCTGCGCGAGGAAGTATTACTGATCAAGGAAGCCAAGGCGCACGGTATCAAGGTCACCTGCGAGGTCTGCCCGCATCATTTGTTTTTGACTGTGCCCGAGCCCCTACCCCCTCCGTCCCTTCGGGACACCTCCCCCAAATCCAGTGGATTTGGGGGAGGGCTGGGAGGAGGTCAGGGGCGCTCCGAAGTCCGCCCGCGTCTCGCGACTCAAAAAGATGTCGATGCTCTCTGGGAAAATCTCGATGTCATCGACTGTTTTGCCACCGACCATGCGCCTCATACTGTGGAAGAAAAGGATGGCGAGAATCCTCCGCCCGGCTTTCCCGGCGTGGAGACGATGCTGCCGCTGCTGCTCACCGCCGCCTCCGAAGGCCGCCTGACCCTCGATGACATCATCCAGAAATCAGTTGTGAATCCGCGCAGAATCTTCAAGCTCCCCGAGCAGCCCGAGACCTGGGTCGAGGTGGACGAGAATGCGGAATATGAGATCAAAGCCGCCGATCTCCACTCCCGCTGCGGCTGGACACCGTTCGAAGGCTGGAAGGTGAAAGGGCGTGTGCATAAGGTTGTACTTCGCGGACAAACAGCTTATGAAGATGGAAAAGTATTAGCCCATCAAGGTTATGGGAAGAACATCAGGAATTAAGAAAAACAGTCTGCCCTATGCTGAGAGCAGACTGTTTGAAGCGGTAAAGCTGCGTGCTATTTCTCAGACAACCCGCCGTTAAGATACTTGTGTAGTACGCTGGAAATCAGAGTTTGATAGGGAATACCCTGCCGGATGGCTTGCTTTTGCAGATCAAGGAGGTCCTTCTCTGAAATGCGGATGTTGACACGCTTGTCTTTTCGAAAGGTGGCGCGGGCGTAGGTGCGATATTGTTCTTTTTGCTCTTTTAGTTTTTTGGCAGACGCCCACTCATTCGCTTCGTAGGAAGCCAGAAGTTCAAGTTCATCCTGTTGGAGTTTCAGTTTGCTCATTTTTCACTGCCTTTCAAGTAACTCCTTGTCGCCTTTCGACTTGGAATAATGGTTTTTAGAAAGATTTCATGATCATCTTCGATAAATGGCACCAAGTAAACATAATCTTCAATTTGAACCACGAACATCTTTTGTCCTTTATACTTTTCCTGGTTGGGATGTTCCAATACGTCAAGCAAGTAGCCTTGTTCAATATAAAAGACGACATCCTCGAATGAAACCTGTCTTTCCGCCTTCAGAATCTCGTTTTTCTCTTCGCTCCAGGAAAAGTACTTCATTCTCCGATTTTAGCACTTTGTGTGCCCTTTGGCAACAATGCTGCCGGCGTAGGCACGAACACATGCCCGATATTCATCACAGGCATGAGGATGAGTGACGATATTAACGTAAAGGTTTTGAAATAATGTTACGCAATAAAAAAGGAATAACATCGTTACTATTGATTATCTCTATCTGCCTAATTGCCGGTACGGCAATTTACTTATCCCAGGTAATTGTCTCAATACCGTATTTTGAGCATGGAAGAACCATAGTCTTATATGACCATTACTACAACGGCGGATTGGATTATGGAGGAATAGCATATCGCGCATGGGATAAATTTACGAAAATAGGTGGTACTTGTGCTGTATATAATGATACGCCAATTGATTATCATTTTGAAGCAGTTTATGCAGATAACCAAGAAACAATCGGTATTGTTGATTATGGCTTGTTTAAATATCCACTTGTTATGTGTAACTTCAAGGTAGGTAAATGTTATCCCTGTGATAATGTGTCAGATGAAGAAAGAAATGCTTTTTTTAATAGCCTTCAAAGAGAAAATCCGAAATTAGAAATGCCGGAATATTGGAAGTAGAGAAGAATGTTTAGTGAAACAGAATCAGCTTTACCAGTAGAAAGAGTCCGAGCGCAGGAATGTTGAAGCGTAGTACTATGTGATTAAACGGGACCCATTGCCAGCGTGCGAGCAGAGTCCCGATCAAAATAAATTAGTCAGGTAGTCTGCTAGTCGGCCGGTCTCCTTGTCGATAACGGACACGGTTTTGACCAGAAGGCGAGAAGACTACCAGACTAAAAGACTAACCAAACCAGGAGACTAACTTATGCCAACCCAATCCTCATCCCCCCATCTGCCTTTCGGCGAGAATAAGAACGCCGAGTGGTATGGCAAGGACATCATATCCGTCAAGCAGTTCAAGCGCGAAGACCTTGAGTACGTCTTTGGCGTGGCGCACGAGATGCGCGGCATGGTCGAGCGTGTCGGGACGTTCGACCTGCTCAAGGGGAAGATCCTTGCCAACCTGTTCTACGAACCGTCCACGCGCACATCATCTTCGTTCACTGCCGCGATGGAACGCCTCGGCGGCTCGGTCATCCCGATCAACGAGGTGAAGTATTCGTCCGTGTCGAAGGGCGAGAGCCTGCCGGATACCATCCGCACCCTCGAGTGCTATGCGGATGTGATCGTGCTGCGGCATCCCGAAACGGGCTCGGCGGCGATCGCGGCCAAAGCGGCGAAGAAACCCGTCATCAACGCGGGCGACGGTGTGGGCGAGCATCCCACCCAGGCGCTGCTCGACACGTTCACCATCATGGAGGAACTCGGGCGGCTCGATAACCTGACCGTGACCATGCTTGGCGATCTGAAATACGGACGCACCGTCCACTCGCTGGCGCGCCTGCTCTCGCAGTTCAGCAACATTAAGTTAAATTACGTCTCGCCCGACATCTTGAAGATGCCCAGGGAAGTGATGGACGAGGTCGCGGAGAAGAAAGTACCGCAGGCGGAGTTCAGCTCACTAGCGAAAGTCCTGCCAGAAACCGATGTGTTGTACGTCACGCGTGTCCAGAAGGAGCGCTTTGAGAATCCCGAAGACTATGAAAAGGTCAAAGGCGCGTACGTGATCGACCCCGAGATCATGAAGACCGCGAAGAAGGAAATGGCTGTCATGCATCCGCTTCCGCGCGTTGGCGAGATCAGCGTGGACTTTGATGATGATCCCCGCGCAGCCTACTTCCGTCAGATGGAGTATGGTCTGTATGTGAGAATGGCATTGCTGGCGATGGTGCTTGGCAAAGCTTAAATGATTAACCGCGGAGACACTGGGTGCGCAGAGTTTTTACATATTCTCTCCGCGGACTCTGCGTCTCTGCGGTGAATAAAGGAATCAAATGGAATCCTTTTTCTCTTTTCTCGAAAAACGCGTCGACGACTGTTCCTCGCTTCTATGCGTGGGACTCGACCCGCACATCAGCGACCTTCCCAAGCCGACTCCCACTGCTGCCCTTGACTTCTGTCTGAATATCGTCGAACAGACCGCACCTTATGCAGCAGCATTCAAACCCAACGCGGCCTTCTTCGAGGTCTTCGGCTCAAGGGGTTGGTCTGCGCTCAAGAAGCTGATACACACGATCGTCACCAGTTCGTACAACCGCGGGTCACGCATTCCGGTGATCCTGGATGCCAAGCGCGGCGACATTGCATCCACTGCCGACGCCTATGCCGAATCGGCATTCAAGAAACTGGGCGCGCAATGCCATCACGCTCAACCCCTATCTCGGCAAAGATTCCATTGACCCCTTTTTGGGCGATCAGGAGCGCGGCGTATTCCTGTTGTGCAAGACTTCGAATCCCGGCGCAGGTGACTTGCAGGACCTGAAGCTTGAAAATGGGATGATGGTGCATGAACAAGTCGCCAAACTGGCTCAACAATGGAACACCAAAAATAATATCGGCCTCGTCGTCGGAGCAACACAGCCCGAGGCGCTGAGGCGCGTCCGCGCTGCCGCACCTGACCTGTGGTTCCTGGCTCCCGGTGTCGGCGCCCAGGGCGGGGATTTGGAGTCCGCGCTCAAAGCTGGTTGCGCAAAGATGGTAAAGGGATGCTCATCAATGTCTCGCGTGGAATCTCGCGAGCAAAGAATCCCCGCCTGGCTGCAGCTGAATTAAGGGATCAGATATTAGAGATTAGATAAACAGAGAATAATAAAAGCAAGAAACCGCAAAGGATGTGACGAACATGGAACAACTGGATATCTAATCCACTACTCACTACTCTCTCCGATGGTTTGTTGTCGGCCGGCTGTATAAAATTTGGGGAGTTCACCCTCAAGTCGGGGCTCAAGTCTCCCATCTACATTGACCTGCGGCAGATCATCACCTACCCCAAGCTGCTGGAACAGATCGCCCAGGCCTACTTGCCGCTACTCGCCACTCTCCAGTTCTCCAGAATCGCCGGTCTGCCTTATGCCGCCATCCCAATCGCGACCGCCATCAGCCTCGCAGGGAATTACCCCATGATCTATCCGCGCAAGGAAGTCAAAGACATACGGCACGAAGGCTGATATCGAGGGCGAATACCACGCAGGCGAGACGATTGTGGTGATCGACGATCTCGCCACCACTGGCGGAAGCAAATTCGAAGCCATCGAAAAACTGACAGGCGCAGGACTGGTCGTGAAAGATGTCGTCGTGCTGGTGGACCGCCAATCCGGCGCGAAAGAGTCACTGGCGCAGGCAGGCTATTCCCTGCATGCGGTGCTGACGATTAGTCAATTACTGGATTATTGGGAATCTACAGGCAAAGTGGAGAACAAAAAAATAGAGGAGACAAGGAAGTTTTTAGTGGAGCCAAAATAATGGCCATCACACACATCTTCGCTGTCACCATCGTTGACGCGGGTGACTGCGACAGATTGTTAAGCTTTGGAAATATTGAACACCGGAACGCAATCGCTTAACCTAAAGCGCCACTTTACTGGTATAACCATTAAGCTTTCACCTCTCATTAATAACTCAACTCGCCCATGAAACCGCCCTGTCCCAACGCCGGCGGACTCTTCGCCGAGAAGGGGCCACAGGAGGCTTCAAATGAAAAAATCGGAATTCGAGCGGCTGGTGGACAAGGCCTTTTTCGAGCTTGAGACCCGGCATGGACTCAAAAAGACAGATACCGCGTTCCATAAACACGGCTGCGTGGTCCGCTTTCAAAACACGACCACGCAGGTCACCCTGAACTATGAAATCACCAGCCTGCCCTGGATGGAGATCGCAGACATCAGCGACCTGGAGCATAACAAATCCACCCTCGAGTGGCTGCTGGTCGAGAAGGGCATCGAAAAATCCCCCACGCCTGATCTGGCTTTTCAGACGACCAAAATGGCCGGCAGCCAGTTGGAAGCCACCTTGCAGACGAAATGTCAACAACTGCTTGAACACGGCGCCCCCCTTCTGAACGGAGATTTCTCGATCATTCCGAAGCTTCAGGACCGCGCCAGAAAGTACGGGCTGGCGTGCGAGCGGTACGCAAAGATCCATAAACTAAAAAAGTAGATGTACCGGTTTTTCCGCCCAATCCTCTTTCGTCTTGACCCCGAAAATGCGCACCACCTCACGCTGCAATTGCTGCGCCTGGGTGGTCTGCCGCCATTCAGCGCCGTGCTGCGGGCAATGTATGCCCCACCCGACAAGCCGGTCGAGGCGTTCGGACTGAAGTTCAAGAACCCGGTGGGACTGGCCGCCGGCTACGACAAGGATGGCGTCGCACTCCGCGGACTTTCGGCGCTGGGATTTGGTCACATCGAGATCGGGACGGTCACGCCGCGCCCGCAGGATGGAAACCCCAGGCCGCGCATCTTCCGTCTTGTCGAAGATGAAGCCGTGATCAACCGCATGGGCTTTCCGGGGAAGGGGGCTCAGTACGTCACCAGGTCATTGCGAGCGGTGCAGGGGTCGCCAGGTCTGGATACGCCGCTGCCAGGCTACTCGACCTCCGCTCGAAACGACACAATAATCGGTTTGAATTTAGGCAAGAACAAGGACACGCCGCTCGAGGAGGCGGCGGGCGATTATATTTCGCTCATGCGTCAGTTCATTTCCATGGCGGATTACCTGGCCATCAATATCTCCTCACCAAACACAGCAGGACTGCGCCGTCTGCAGGGGCGCGAGATGCTCGAGCAGCTGCTCGGCGCAATCGCCAAGGAACGCCAGGAGATCGTTCTCGGGCGAGGCGGAAATGCGCCCATCCTGGTCAAACTCGCCCCCGATCTTTCAGAAGAGGAGTTGGACGATGCCGTCGATGTCATCCTGCACACCGGCATGGATGGCATCATCGCAACGAACACCACCCTCTCGCGTGAGGGGCTGCGCTCAAAGCATCAGACGGAATCCGGCGGGTTAAGCGGCAGGCCGCTCACGGGGCGCGCGGACGAGGTGCTGGCTCAGGTAGTGAAAAAAGTTGGGGGGCGGATTCCAATCGTGGGCGTGGGCGGCATCATGAATCCTGATGATGCGCAGCGAAAACTGGATCTCGGCGCGACGCTCGTCCAGGTCTACACCGGGCTGGTCTATGCCGGTCCGGGGCTGGTCAAGGACATCGTTAAAAAACTGCGGAAGCCTTGAGCTTCCGCAGTTTTGATTTCAGGGTTGCGCCGGATGTGGAACCGGCCAAGGTTCCTCGCGCAGGTCGGTGAAAAATTCCGGCGTGAGATCGCCTTCGATCGGGTTAAGGGTGCCGCCCGCGGTCATCGAAGCATAAGGGATGTAGTACAGAAGGATCGGACTCTTGCTGCCCAGGCCTTGGTCCTGGAATGCAAAGCTGACATAGGAGACATCCGGGCTGAAGAAGGCGTCCCGGTAACAGCAGCCCGTGAGGGGTATGAATCTCTCGGATTTGTGAGTCTCCATGTTGTAGCCATAAAATTTTCCAAAACCGCCGTTGCGCTCATTGGCCGTTAAGAAGAATAGGTTGTCGCCGTCCCAATCGAAATTCGAGATGGTATTGGGAAACTCGAAGCGGGCTCCCGGGAAATCGTCGATCCGGTCGGGAGCTGCACTGCTGCACCTGGATATATCCAGCACACGGATGGTATCCTTGCGCTCACCCCCGGCTACTCCAAGAAACACAAAAGCAACCTTCTGCCCATCATTCGACCAGCGGACATCCTTGACAGCCTGGTCGTTGTAAAACAGGCATCCTTTGTCTTCGATGATCTTGAGCAGTTCGCTCTTCTTGGTGACAGCGGAAAGGGCTTCCACGTCAAAAGGCAGCACAAAGAGCTCGCGGTTCATGCTGATGGCCACCATCTTGCCGTCGCGTGAAACCTGGAAGGCTTCCAGGTATTCCGCGTTGTTGAAGGAAGTGAGTATCTCCTCGGTGGTGGTCTCGGCATCAACGGTCTTGATCGACTTGCCCATCATATACAAGAGGGTCCTGCCATCGAGCATCCATTGCAGGTTGCTTTTTTCAGCGCCGTCGGTGGTGAGCTGCCTCAGGTCGGTGCCATCAATGTTCATCAACCAGATATCATTGTTTTGCAGGAAGGCGATCTTATCCGCGCCCCCGGCAGCGGCCGCGGCAGGCGCGGTCGGCACGAGGGTGGGGGTGGGCTCGAGCGTGGTTTCAGGCGTGGGATTTAGGATTCCGCCCTCGGTGGTGGGATTGGCAGGGGGTTCGGTCGGCGAGGCGAGGAGCGCCCGCTCCGTGGCCGTCGGCTCGAGGGTCGCTTCGACAAAGGGATCGAGCGGATTGCCGCGGGTCAGGTAAATTCCGCCCCCGATGCCCGCGCTGAGGATGATGCACAAGGCCACCACCCCGACAATGATCCAGGTAAAGCTGCCGGGTTTTCCTTTTTTCCCTTCGGCAGGTGCGGCAGCCGGGACGACCGGTTTCGCGCCGATGCGGGTCTTTGCCGGCTGGATCTTCGTCGCACCGGCAGCGGCGATGATGGTCTTGCCGCTCTCCTGAGCAGTACCGCCGCCCCTGGCTACGGCTTCCAGCGAGTCGGCCATTTCCCGCGTGGTCGAGAAACGCTCATCGCGGTTCTTGGCCATCGCCTTTTCGACAATTTCCTCAACTTCGGGAGGCAGGTTCGGATTAAGGTCCAGGATATGCGGCACCGGGTCGGTGATCTGCTTGACCACCACGCCCATCGGTGTGTCGGCTTCGAAGGGCTGCCGGCCGCTGAGCATCTCGAACAGGATGACACCGACCGCATAGATGTCGCTGCGCCCGTCGATGTTGGCATCGCCCTGGGCCTGCTCCGGGCTGAGGTAAGCCGGCGTGCCGACGATCGCGCTGCCGGTCACGTTGGTCTGCGAGGCAGAGAATTTGGCAATGCCGAAATCAGAGATGTAGGGCTCGCCGGCGCGGTCGAACAGGATATTGCCCGGCTTGAGGTCGCGGTGGATGAATCCCTTGGCATGGGCTTCGTCGAGCGCGGACGCAATGCGGTCGAGGATGTGTGCCGCCTCGGGGATGGAGAGCGGCCCTTTCGCCAGCCGGTCCGAGAGCGTGCCACCGGTCATGTAGCGCATGACGAAATAGGGCTGCCCGTCCTCCTCGCCCACGTCGTAGACCGGCACGATGCCGGAATGTTCGAGCTTGGCGATCGTCTTGGCTTCGCGCTCGAAGCGGACGCGGAACTGCGGGTCGTGCAGCATCTCGCGCGGAAGGACCTTGAGCGCCACTTCACGCTCAAAGCGCGGGTCGTAGGCCAGGTAGACCGTCGCCATGCCGCCGCGGCCCAATTCAGACTTGATCTGGTATATTCCGATTTTTTCAGGTGTCATAAGTTCAAGTATAACCACCCTAAAACCAATATGCAAGCACTTGGCGTCGCGAACATTATTCTGTATAATCCTCCACGCGCCCCGGTAGCTCAATTGGACAGAGCAGAGCACTCCTAAGGCTAAGGTTGTGGGTTCAATTCCCGCCCGGGGCACACAAAGCTCATCACATCAGGTTTAATCCCCCCTAACCGTTCACATTTCAACATCACAAAAGTGTCACAGGAATGACTGCAAAGAGGAGACTGAAGTCAACCGCCCATTCGCGAGATGATCGCCCGCCGATCAGGACGATGCACCGTCCGGGTTCCTCTTCAAAGCAATAAGCCATGCCCGCCATAGAATGACCGCGACGACCAACGCGTTTAGTATCTGCCCGCTGATGGTACCGTAAACCCCCCACTCTCTTATCATCCAGATCCCCACTGTGAACATCAGCACAATGGCCAGGGAGTTGGCAATGAAAATGGGGCGGCTGATTCTTGCCGCCTTGACGGCGATATAGACCGGCCAGTAAAGAAACCACAAGAAGAAGAAAACGGCCATCAAGGGCACGCCGCTGGCAAAAGCCGCATATTGATCGCCGTAGAGCACCTTCATAATCGGCGTTGCAAAAACAGAAACGAACACCAACCACACAACGACCGGCGCTCCCACCAATACATAGATCTTCTTTAAAAACGGATTAAGGGAGCGTATTCCGGAGTTGGAATGCAATTTGGCCATACGCGGGGCAAGGAATGTATCCATCGCCCGCAGAACGGTCGGCACAGGCGCCAGAAGGTTCTGAATGGCGCGGTAGGCACCCGATGCGGCAAAACTGATCATGCCGGCGGTCATCACCGGGTAGAACTCCACAGCGACGAAATTAGCCAACAGCCCGCCCAGGATCCAGCGACCGAACTTCAGATCGCGGATTGCGGCTTCGCGCAAGCGGAGCAGATTCACCGTCCAATACGACCTGCCCGTCCACACGCCTAGCAAAATGCCGACCAGAGACCCCCACGCAATCGCATTCAGTCCATCCAGCCCGGTGCCCATCCCTTGCTGCGCCATAACAAGGAGGATGCCCATGCGCACTGAATTTGCCACAATGGAATTGAGCATTGCCATCCCCGACTGTTCGCGGATGTAGAAGACGCGCCTCAGGAATTCCTGCAACTGGGTGGTGAACAACGCGAACCACAGACCGAATACCATCGGCCCGACGACATCATTGCCCGTGACGACAAGCAGGTAGCCAAGCAGCGCCGCGCCGGCGGAGATGATGAACGCCAGTGCGACCTGCAGTACTAGTGATGTGCTGGCGTACCGGCGGAACTCCTGGAAGCCGCCCTCGTGGGAATAGGTGTTGAGAGGCTGGATGATCAGGCCTTCCTGGATGGTGCGTCCCGAGGCGGAGCGCAGTGAAGCCGACTCCATAAACCCCGAAGGCCGTCAGGCTGGTGTTGCGAGCGATTATGATCGCCGCGATGAAATTTGCCAGGCTGATGATGCCTTGATCGGCAGCTGAGATATAGCCGCTCCGCGCCACCTCCCCGGTGAGAACGCGTCGCAGGCGGATGAAATAAGGCGTGAACATCAGGGGATACTTGTGGCTAAAGGCGAAGCCGTGGATGCAGTTGGCGTTACGAATGCGGAAGGCTCAGGGCACATATCCTCATCGTCCGGCGAAGGAGTGGGCCAAGTTCCAAGCATGAATTGAGCGAGGATGTCAAGCACTTCCGGCTTGGCATTGAGGACATAGGTATTGTCTTGCAGCGCTTCGCTGTATTGCCAGCCCGGGATGAACAGCTCCTCGCCCATGTTAGCCATGATGAGGTCCTGGCGCTGGACCTTCGGCGCGAGGCAGGCCAGCTGGCTGAGCTGTTCGAGGCTCAAGTCGGTCTGGATGGAATCTTTGAAGGCTGCGATGATCTGGGGCACGCGCGGCAGGACATCGGGCGACAGCGCCTTGTCCTTCATCGCGCACAGGATCAGGTCCTGGTTGGAGGCGCGCGTGAAGTTGTTGTATTTCTTCCTGATGCGCGCAAGGCGCAAGGCTTGCTTGCCCGAGAGGTGCTGCTGCCCCGCGTAGAAGTAGCCCATATTCTCGGTCTTTTCGTCAATGGGCTGTCCATCGACATCCTCGGGCAGGTAGATATCGATGCCGCCCAGCGCATCGACGAATTTAACAAACGTCTGCATGTCCACGGCGATGTAGTTATCGGCGCGCACGCCAAAGTTTTCGTAGATGGTACGGGCAAGCAAGCCGGGTCCCTGGCCGGGGCCATCGTAGTATCCCATGCCGGGGTTGCCGTAGAGGTAGGATTGGTTCAGCTTGCCGTGGGTGATGTTGTAGTGGTCGGAGATGCCCGGTATCGCCACCCAGATATCCCGAGGCAGGTCCACCACGGTGACGCGGGCGTTGACGAAATCGACGCGGGCGATGCGGACGACATCCGCCAGCCCGTAGAGATACCCTGTGCTGCGGTTGTCGGAGCCGACGGCGATAATGGTGAGTGTGGCCGGACCTCCGCAAAGCGGGGCAGGCGTGGGGCTTGGCGTGGGCGCTTCTGTTGCTGTCGGCGCGCCGGGTTCGGTCGGGGCGGGAGTCGATGTGGACGGGACGCGGCTGGGGGTGAATGTGGGAAGGTCGAGGCTTTCGCCAAGCGGCTTCTGCCATTTACTCTGTACGACCAGCCCAGCCGCCAGCGCCCCGACGGCCACGACCAAAAATACCCCGAGGGCGATCTTCCTATTTCGCGTCATTATCGATCCCTGCAATCCTGGTGGCTGAATCCGAATTTTTTTTAGACATGGCACATGCGGCAGCGATGGATTTTATTCGCCCCCCCGGAATCCATCGATGGGAGGAGGGCTGCGTTGTCCAAGGCAAAACCAGCGTAGATTATAATACATTGTGCAATTGGCTTTTTTCATTGGATGAATCGTATAGTGGAGAAGGGTTTTTCGATCAGGTGTCCTGGTAATGCCGATGCTGCCGACCACGACTAACAAGAGCAGGACTGGGGGATTTTTCAGCAACCTTACTCCGATCATCTTCCTTTTGTTCGTTCTTCTCCTGCTGGGACTTGCGGCTTTCTCAGCCTACCCGAACCTTTGGATGTACCTGCCGCTTTATTCATTTTTGACTTTCATTACATCGATCATCTGGAAAAAGAAGCAGGCGCTTCGCCTGATTTTTATTTTCGCCCTGGCCATCGCCTGCTGCCAGTGGGCGTGGATGTATTACAGCGATCATCCCACCGGACTCTGTGGCTGGCTCTTGTCGTGTCCGGTATATTCATCGGCAGCCTGCTTGCGACCGCCGTCTCCACGGGGATTAGCGAGGACAACTTCCCGCCCGGCGAGGCGATCACACGCGAGGTGCTTGAGCTGCACAGCCAGCTGTCCGCAGAGGCCGCAGCCATATCTCCGGGAAAACGCTTATTCGATATTCTTCTGGCGTCCACAGGCATGGTGATCTCCAGCCCCGCGTGGATCCTGATCGCACTGTCCATCTGGTTTGAGGACCCGGGGCCGATCGTCTTTGTGAAAAACTCCGTGGGCAGGAGAGGCAGGAACTTCCGCCAGTATAAATTCCGTAGCATGGTGCATCAGGCAGAAAAGGAGACCGGGCCGGTGCTGGCTCAGGAGAACGACCGCCGCGCGCTCAGGGTCGGTCATCTCATCCGCAAGACCGCGTTGGACGAATTGCCACAGCTTATCAACATTATAAAAGGGGAGATGAGCTTTGTCGGCCCGCGCCCGCAGCGTACGGTGCTGGTCCTTGGCTTTCTGAAGGAAATACCGGAATACGCCGAACGGCACCGGGTGCCACCGGGGATCGCTGGTCTGGCGCAGGTGGTAGGAACCTATTACAGCACTCCCCGACAGAAGCTGCGGCTGGACAGGTTGTATGTCAAATACGCCAGCCTTGGGTTCGATATCAAATTGATCGCTATCGCTTTTCTGATCGTTTTCTACCTGCGCTGGATAAAGGGCTGGAACGGGCGTGTGCCGCGCAAGTGGCCGAGGTTCGGCTCTCCACCCGTTCGCGCTCACGAAGTGGGGCGCTCTTGAATTGGAATAGCCAATTTCGCCTGAATAGCTCATATTTTCTTTTATAAAAATGACCTCGCGGAAAATTTTAAGGTAACACTTATCATTTCCCTCTTGAAATCCTAGCATGGTTATAGTAATATATAGTCTGACAAGCGTCTGGGTGCCCCCCTCACTCAGGCGTTTGTCACTTTAATGGACAAGAACACGGACGCGATTTCTCGCGTCCGTGTTTGCATATCAGGGGACAAGGAACAACTCCGCAGCCGCGATTCGTCCACGGATACCCATGCTATAATTTTTTATCATTCAAGCACTAGAAGGTCGGTTCGCGAAAGGGCTTTTTGGACTATGAGCAGCGATCAGCCGATAAAAACAGAGTTCCTTTCAGGGAAAAGAATTTATCTCAGAGCCGTTGAGGATGAAGACATCGCCTTGCTTCACGCCTGGGCTAACGACCCTGAAACACGCGGACAGACCGGGGAAACCCGTCCCAGTACCTACGCCGCCGCGGTGGAGTACTATCAAAGGATCCAGAAGGATGAAAGTCGTGTTTGGCAGGCTGTGGTGTTGCGGGAAACCCACCAGGTGATCGGGGAGACAGGGCTGCTGAGAATGTTCCCGGCCTGGCGCACCACGGACTGGAGCCTGATCATTGGCGAGAAGTCCGCCCGGGGGAAAGGGTACGGAACGGAGGCTGCGGGGCTGATGCTCGATTACGCCTTTGGGTATCAGAACATGCACCGGGTATCCATCGGCGTTGTGGGATTCAACACAGATGCGATGAAATTCTATGAGCGATTGGGGTTCCAGCGGGAAGGCATTCAGCGCGATGGCTATTACCACGACCACCGGTATCACGATTTTGTAATGATGAGCCTTTTAGAGCAAGAGTATCTTGAGAAACACAAAAAGTAAAACAAGACTGTCAAAAGCCTAAAAAACCTTCTTTGTGTGTTGCTGCGAGACGACTCGGATATTGATGCTGTCCTTTTTTCATACCGTTTGATCCCTGCGTCATCCCGGCCGAGTTTATGGGGCAGTCAAAACTAATAAACATGGAGTTGTTATGAGCAAACGTCAAGAAATGCGTGACCGCCAACGCCGGACCCAAAACCGCAATCGACTTTGGACTATTCTACTTATAACCATTGGCGCGTTGCTGATAGCATTCGTGCTGATTTTTCCCGGCTTGAGATCATCGGATTCCAGCAACGTCGTTCAAATCACTCCCCTGCCCGGTGGAGTTCCCGTGAACGGAACCAGTATGGGAGATCCCGATGCGCCGGTTAAGGTGGACGTGTGGGAGGATTTTCAATGTTCGGGCTGCCTGGCCTATTCTCAAAAAATTGAGCCGCTCATTCTTCAAACCTATGTGGAAACCGGCAAGGTCTATTACACATTCCATGTCTATCCCTTTATCGATGGGGGTCAGGGAGAATCACATGACGCGGCGAATGCTGCCCTGTGCGCCGCGGCGCAGGAGCGTTTTTGGGATTACCACGCCATGATTTTCGCCAATTGGAAGGGTGAAAATGCAGGTTCCTTCTCAAAACCGCGTCTGATCGCTTTCGCGCAGAGTATCGGCTTGGACATGGACGAATTCAACCCGTGTTTTCAGGAAAATGCCCATGCTGCCCAAATCCAGCAGGATATGGAGGCTGGATCAAAACTGGGTGTTCCGCCCACTCCAGGGATTTTTGTCAATGGCGAGGTGGTTGTTAGCAGCGCAGGCCAGAATTACATTCCATCCTTTGAGGATATTTCCCGCGCCATTGAAATGGGCTTAAACGGAGAATGAGAACGGCGCGGTGTAAGTCGCAACCCCGCAAAAAACCATGCGGGGCAAGTCCATTGGACAGCCTGTATCTAAAATACGGGTGTCAAAAACCAACAGGAGAGTATTCCGCCTTGAATAAAAATTTTCAAAAATACACCCGGAACTACAACAAGTTGCAAAGAAAACTCCCTCCATAACTTTCAGCAAGATGAATGTTTGGCTTTTTCGACTGGCAATGTCCTTGATGCCTGCGCCTAGAACTCCCGAAGATGTCCTCGTTGAAAATATCTTTATCACTGGCAAGGATGATCGAACAAAAATCCGTCTGCGCATCTATAAACCAAAATCCATTGCCGCGCCCACGCCTGTATTACTCTGGTTGCACGGTGGCGGGTACGTGATAGGAAAACCGGAAATGGATGATTCGACTTGCGTCCAATATGTACGCGAATTGGGCATCACCGTTATTTCCGTGGATTATCGTTACGCCCCCAAACACCCCTTTCCAGCAGGTTTGGAAGATAGCTACTCGGCACTAAAATGGGCGGGTGCTCATTCTCAACAACTGGGCATCGATGCACAGCGCATTGCGATCGGCGGCGTAAGCGCCGGGGGCGGGTTGGCCGCTGCCCTCGTTCAACTTGCGCATGACCGGCAGGAGATCAAACCCGTTTTTCAATTGCTTGTTTACCCCATGCTGGATGACAGGACAGTCCTCCGCGCTGATATTGATGACAGCAATAGCCCTGCATGGAACCAAAAGAGCAATCGGTTTGGCTGGGAGTCTTATCTGGGGAAAAAGTGCGGAGCAGAAGATGTGCCGCCTTATTCTGTGCCTGCGCGCCGCGAAGACCTTTCAGGCTTGCCCCCGGCCTGGATCGGGGTGGGAACGTTGGATGTGTTTCACGATGAAGACGTGGCCTATGCTCAAAGGTTGAAGGAGTGTGGCATCGAGTGTGAACTTTACATAGTTCCTGGCGCATTTCATGGTTTCGATGTATTCGATCCTCAAATACCAATCGTTAAGGATTTCCGAAAATCACAAATATCAGCGTTGAAAAAATACCTGTTCCCGTGAATTTGAAGCTGCTCGCTCGGCAAGGATCTCTGCGCTGCGTACCTTCAGGGGCTGCCCAATGGGGCTCGCGTCCCGTCCGCGTATAACTGCACATTAGTCTGCCCGCGAGAGATTCACATCACGAAGGCGATCGGCAAGTTGAAACCGGCGACGTTGACAGGAAAAGTGTAAGAACCAATTACCAGCAATCAGTGAACAGACCGCGCGAGGAGCGCGGTCTGTTCTTTTCAATCGCCATATTCCGCACTGTACAGACAAATGTGGAACGTGGTCACCCAGGCATTTCCCTCATCGTAACCCAGGGTCCAGGTGTGCCTGCCGGGGTTGGGACCCAGCCCCATGTTGCTGCATGAGGCGGTCGGTCCATAGGGACCGCTCCCCCATGCATCCGCGCTGCCATAACTTTCGACGCCGGTGACATTATCCATGGACCTGCCTGGAGGATCGAGGGTGACATTGATCTCCAACACCTCATCGCCATAGATCTTCGACCCAATCCGAAATGTACTCATCGTTATGGAATTCGAGGACGCAATAGCGCGGATCGAAGCACGAGCCCCAGTCAATATCCTGGTTGATGCGCCAGTGAGCGACCTGCCTGCGCGCTTCACCCGAGACCGCATACGCATCAAAGACATATTCCACGCTGTTGCGGTCGCGGTACGGAGCCATCGATGCTATACCAGTAGATAATGACCTTATCCATGCCGCTGACTTCGAAACCATTGTTCGTTGTATCGAGCTCGGCGAAGGTTTCATCCGGGTTGACAGTCACGGAATATCCCTGGAGCATCGCACCACGCAGAACCTCTGGTATATCGCTTATCTGAAAGGCACGCGACTCGCCCGGTTGCAGGGTGACATTCCGCCAGGAACCTTCGACAGCCAATGGGCTTCCGCTGGCGCGGTCTGTCTTGATCGAGACCACACGGTTCTCCAGCGCTCCATCGCCGATGTTCTGTACAATCACTTCAAGCGCACCCGCACCCTCCCCGCCTGTGAAATGGACATTCGAGATGACCAGGTCAGGCAAAGCCGGGCAAACGGGGGAATGTAATAACATGCCGCTGCGCTCGTATAGCTCCAGCACTTTATCTTCGGGATCGATCACCACGCAGGCATCATACGGCTCGGAGAGTGTCCTGGCGGGGAACTCGATGGTCGTCTCCTGACCCGTCTCCAGCACGAAGGAGGACTTGGTCTGCGTTGTGATGAGATCGCCGTCACGCGTCTGCAGGCGGATGTCGAGATCCTTCCACGGCCAGGTAGCGGTGCCGGTGTTGCGCAGATGCACCTCCACCGAACCGTTCTCATTGATTGCCAGGTCCTCCACATTAAGCCATGGTAAAGGTTCATCACCTGCCACGCCCGACCCCACGGGACTTCCAAGAGCGGGACCGAAACTGTAGGATAACCGGCAACGTCCGTTATCGGACCGGATCGACTTGTCGTGCCATTGGTCGAATATCCGCGTGGCCGGGTTGTCATTGTAGATCATGGACATGCCTTCACAGAGCATTTGATCGCTGTTCCGGTCGCTGTCCATAATGTGAAAGCCGATTTCGAACGTTCCGCCGACTGGTATATCCACGATATCCGATGTGATCGAGCTGAAATGCCAGTCGCTGTCGGCAGCCAAAGCGCTCAGGTCATAGACGGTGTTGCTGTTGAGTCCCAGCGCGGCATCGAGACTCCCGCCGCTATCATCCGCCGAGCCGCTGCGGAAAGAGAGTTGATGTTCGTTGGCAAAGAAGTATCCATAGGCAGGTCCCACATCCCCGATAAGATCGCGCGGGGAATTATCGCTTCCCAGATCGAACGTTTCCAGCGTGCGATAAATGATCTGTATCTCACGGTGACAACCTTCCAGCGGCGTGCTGACCGTCGTCGCGCCGGGGATGGATTCCGGTCCATCGGGGTATCCATGCCGAAAGGCGGTGACGCTGAACACATACGTTGAACCGCACGGCGGGTTGAACCACTCATACGGTAGCCCGCTTTCGCGCGCATTGGCCGGTTCGATCCATTGCAACGTATTGTTCAGGTAAACGCGGAAGCCGTCGATGGGTTCTTCATCGGCAAGGGGATGATAGTCCCAGCGGAGTGAGATGCGGCGATCATCCAGATGCACATCACTGGGTGCGGTCATGGCTGAATTAAGATAGAGCGGAACGCCGCGCGGGGTATCGCCCGTTCGTGTAATGCGATATTCCATGAAAATGCGCCCGCCCTCCCCATCTGCGCTGACCGAATGCCGGGCGCCATCCCAATCCTCGGGCGGCACATTTTAATTCCATACGGCCGAGATCGACCGCATCCGTACCGCCGCCTGCAATACCCACACACGAAATATTCAACGGCAGCGATTGATCCTCGGACCACGTAATGAAAGGCGCGGCGCTCCCGGCAAGATACGGTTCCACGTCCCACCAGCCATTCACCAACGGTGCGAACGATTTATCCGTAGTCTGGTCATGGTCGACATCGGGGAACCATGCCGGGCTGCCATCTCCGAGCCCCACATAACAATGCAGGCTGTCATAACTCTGCCCTGTGCGCAGGCTCGCCACCTCCACGCGCAGGGACGTCTGCTCACCGGAAGATGTGAACGGGATGGGCGAAATGCAACAACTCAAAGAACGGACTTACAGAACCGGGCGCTTCATCCTCAGCCGGAGGCGGACGCCTCCGCCGGGCATCTCGCCCGCTTCAGGCAGGACCGGCGCATCCGGGATGACAAGTTCATCACCGGGGACGGGACCCTCCGGCCCGAGATCCGGATTCGATGCGGCAATTTCCTCCGGGGTGACTTCGTGATCGGCGGCGATCGATTTCAAGAGTCTCCCCCTCCTGAACGATGACCGTTTCCGGGCCGGTCAAGGGCTCGATAACATCGAACATCACTGTCGCCTGACCATCGACTCCCTTCAATGAAACAGCGCGCACCGTAACGACATGCGTCCCAGCGAAGTTCGGGAAAAACGATTTCGACAGTGTCATGTTCGCCGTGGAAATATTCCGCAGGCGCATCCTGTGCGGCAATGAGTTGATCGTCCACCCACAACTCCATGCGCTGGATGCCGACATCATCGCGTGCCGTGGCATGGACAACGAGTTCATCCCCTGTCTGCACGCGGTCATGGTTGACCGGGTTATGGATCAACACCAGCGGATGCGAACTGAATGCACGCACCCGCTGTGAAAAATAGTAAATGGAGAACACCAGCAAACACAAGCCAGCTAGAACGAGCACTCCGATACATCCCCACCAGAGGGTCGATTTGTCTTTCATGTTGCGCCTCCTGAAGACCGAAGTCCTTCAAGTCTGCGATCTATCCCAATGTGATGGTGAACTGCCACCAGCCGGACCACGAGCCCACGTTGCCAGCGCCATCCAAGGCACGCACGCGCCAACGGTAATACCACCCGCACTCCACCGGAACGCTGGTGGTCTTGTCCGTCAGGACCTGCTGGCCGCCCGGTGCGGCTTGCCAGTTGTTATCGCCGGAATGTCTCTGCACGACCACTTCATACTTCAAGATGCCGCTCGGGTCGTTGACCGGAAGCCAGGTAAGGGTTTGCGAGCTTTTACAGGCGATGTTCAAACCATCGGCGGGCACAACAAGCGTCGGTGCGGGAGGAGGCGTTGAATCCACCAATGTGGGAGTTGCGCATGATCCTGTCACGGTGATATCCACGCGCTGCTTCACTTCGCTTCCATCCGGCCCGGTGACGGTCAACGTGTAGCGCTGGTCTGAGCACGGGCAATCTCTGTAGGACCCATCAAAGGACTGCTCGATCCCCCCGAAGACAACCTTCTGCACATTTTCCACGTGCCACTGGATGAGGGTACACGCCCCCGCCTGGATCTGAGGCGGATCCGCCCAGAATTGGACGACCTCCGCCGGGGGCGGCGTGGATGTGAAAGTTTCCGTGGCAACGGGAATGACTGCGATCAGCGGAGTCTCGATGATCAGCGGAGGCTCCGGGATGAGAGGTGTCGTAATGATCGAGGTGATGGCATTTTCCCCCCCGATGAAGACTCGTGCCGTATCCGGCTGGCTGGCAGCGCCATCTGCGCCGTAGGCGATCACCTGGATGGTGTGTTCGCCTGCGACGGACGGCTCCCAGGAGGTCTGGAACTTCCCCAGTGTTCCTTCCATGGGCGGATCATCGACCGCGGTCAACAGTGAACCATCCACCCATATCTCCACCCTACTGATCCCTCCAGAGGAGGCGGTATGCCCCTCAACTTTAACCTGCTGACCCTCGGGAACATTCATCCCATCCAGAGGCACATCGATCCACACGGATGCGCCTCCCGTCGCTGCGCCGTTGCAGGAACTCAGGATGATAATCAACAGGAACATGGCGACTGAACCGGGAAAACATCGGTTTCGCATTAAAGCCTCCTTGTATGTCGATCGTTTTCATGGAACAACGCATCATCAACCCCCCACCGCAATAGACGTGAGTTTCACCTCACCTTTCATAACCCCTCCCCGACCACAAAAACAAGTTATCTCACATTACCATTTTAATTATAGGATAGTACAAAGGTAAAAACAATCCCCCGCATGTTGCAGAGGGCGAGTTTCCGTTCTGCGGTTGAAAACATTCTTATGGAATAGCTAATAATGTCACCGCCGGGCAAAAGTCTACCCTTTTGGGAAACACGTCCAGACCTTGCCGGGAAATGACCGATAGGTCTGAGACCTTATGGTCAAAAAAACTGGGCGGGGACAGGAATCCCTCGCCCAGCAATGTTATTCTCAAAGAATTGTTGAATACTAAGCCGCAATCTTCTTAAGCGCCTCGCCGAAATGAGCCTATGCATCATCAATACGCCTGGTGCTATAATATTTTTAACCTTCAGCTGCCAGTTTCTTCTCAAGAAGAAAGGAGACAGGAATGGGCAACCGTAAATCGCTTCCCGTTATCGGGCTCTTATTAGTCATGGCGTTTACCGCAGGGTGCGATACACCTGCAACCACTCCCACCCCAGTAGATACCGTCGCACCGCTTCCGCCAACGTCAACGCACATTGACATTGCCACATCCAAGCCTGCGGTTACAGCCGAATCCAATCCGCTGCCGGAAAAGACTTTCGTGATCTATGATGATGACGGCAGCCGTGACGGAATGGCAGCCCTTCTCTATTTGCTTAGCCATCCGGAAATTTCCATCGAGGCAGCAAACATATCCTATGGTGAAGCACACCCCGAACTGTACGTACAGCATACCGGTCGTGTGCTGGACCAGCTTGGGATCACCGACATCCCTCTTGGCGCAGGCCAGGACAAGCCTTTAGCAGGAGGCGTTCCATTCCCGGACTGGTTGCGCGGACTAAGCGACAAGTTCTGGGATTATCCGGTCCCGAATGCGGACAAAACCTATCCGTTCCAGAACGCCCCCGAATTGATGGTTTCAGTGATCAACCAGGCTCCCGGGCCTGTAACCATTTTCCTGAGCGGACCCTTCACGAATCTGGCACAGGCTTTACGTCTCGACCCGGGCATTCGCAATAAAATCGCAGCAGTTTACTTCATGGGAGGCGCCGTAAATGTTCCCGGCAATATTACAAACCTGATCTCTGACTTAAAGAACCGCGTTGCCGAGTGGAACATTCTGGCCGACCCGCAGGCTGCAAAGGAAGTCTTTGAGTTCGGGCTGGAAATGTATATGGTGCCTCTGGATGCCACGAATAAGGTGATAATGCATCAGGAAGATATCCGCCCATGGCACCAGGGCGGTGAAAAAGCCAATATGGCTGCAGACCTCTACGACATCATGTTCAATAATTATGGTTTTCAGGCGGCCGAAATCTTCGACCTGACCGCGTCCGTCCTCATGGTTCAGCCTGAACTCTGTGATTTTCAACCGGTTCATCTGGATGTCATTACGGACCCAGGCGACACCTTGGGGCAGACCGCCGTGGTTCCCGATGCCGAACCAAACATCCATGCCTGTCTGGAGCCAAGTGCCGATGGGATCATGCAGAACCTGAACGAAACCTTTTCTCAGTAGTTGTTTCTCGGCAATAAATCCAGCTCTTGCCGGGAAATGACCGGGGATCTGAGACCTGTCGGTCAAAAAGCTGGGCGGGGACAGGAGTCCCTCGCCCAGCTATGTTATTCTCAAAGAATAGTTGAATACTAAGCTGCAATCTTCTTCAGCGCCTCGCCGAAACGCGCCACCTCGTCCACGGTGTTGTAGTGGGCGGCGCCTACGCGCACCATCCCGCCGGAGGTCTCGATCCCCAGCCGGTCGGTGACCGCCAGCGCATAATAATTCCCATCCCAAACATAAAACCCTGCATTGCCCAGCGCCTCGGCGATCGCGCGCGGAGCCTTGCCCTCCAGCCTGAAGGACACGGTCGGCACACGCTGGTCCATCCGCTTGGGGTCGGTAATGCCATAGATGCGTGTCCCGGGCACAGACTCGATGGCTTCGATCAACGCACGGCTGAGGTCCATCTCGTAGGAGCGGATCGCCGCCAGCCCCTTGTGGACAGACAATTTCTGTCCGGTGAATCCCGCCTCGCGCCAGGCTTCCCCTTCGCCGCCGAAGGTATCCCCCACCCAGCCGAGATATTCCACCGCGCCCAGCACGCCCGCAATGCCCTCGTGATTTTGCGTCCCCGTCTCGAACTTTCCAGGCGGACGAGCCGGCGCAGGTCGGACCTTGTAAGCGGTCAGCCCGTCCAGCAGGTCATAGCGCCCGTAGAGTATGCCCGCGTGGGGACCGAAGAATTTATACGATGAACAGACAAGAAAATCGCAGCCGATGTCCTGCACGTCGATCGGACCGTGCGGCGCATACTGGACGGCGTCCACGTAGACCAGCGCACCGGCCTCATGCGCCATGCGGGTGAGACGGTGAACCGGGTTGATCGTGCCGACCGCGTTGGATGCGTACCCGAAAGCGACCAGTTTCGGCTTGCGCGCCAGCGCCCGCTCGAAGTCGTCCACTTTCAAGGTGCAGTCTTCCACGTCAAAATCCACCCAGGTGATCTTGCAGCCGCGGTCCTCCGCAGCGAGCAGCCACGGCGAGATGTTGGCATCGTGGTCCAGCCGGGTGACGACGATCTCGTCGCCGGGGTTGAACGTCCGCGCGAGGGCGCGGGACAGGCTCAGGGTGAGCGTGGTCATGTTGGCGCCGAAGACGATCTCTTCGCGGCGCGAGGCGTTGAGCATGTCGGCCATGGCCTGGTGTGCCTGATCCAGCACCGCGTCTGAATCCCGGCTGGTCTTGAACGCGCCTTCGTGATTGGCGTTGCACTCCATCAAGTATTTTTGAATCCGCTCGGCGGACCGGCGGGCGATCTGCGTGCCGCCGGGGTTGTCGAAAAAGACGGCGGGGCGGTCGAGCGAGGGGAATTGCGCGCGGACTTGGGCGAGGTCGAGGGTCATGAAAATCTCCTTGATATTAAGTCGGGCTGTTTTATGTATACTAGGATTGTACTCAAGTTCCGATTTCGCGGGCGCGCTGCTCGGCCCCTAAAAGTTCCTCGGGCGTGTTCACGTTCGAGAAGGCCAGCCCGGACGGGTCGAGGCGCGAGATCTCTGCCGGCGTAATCCTGCGCACCTTGACCTGCGGGAACCAGGAGATCAGCTTCCACTGGTCCGAGTCAATGGCCTGGGCAACGGCAGGCAGGCAGGTCCCGCGGCGGTAGACAGCATGGAACGGTTCGACCATCCCCTCGCCTGATTCCGGGATGGCGACATCCTCATCGCCCTTGAGCAGCAGGTCGCGCGCGTAAGCGAGCAGGTCCGCGCTGGCGAAAGGCATATCGCAGGCGACGACGGCCACGAGCGGTTGACTGGCAGAGGCCAGCGCCGTGTGGAGTCCGCCCAGGGCGCCGCGACCAGGCTTCAGGTCCGCGAAGAGCGGGACCGCGAGGCAACGGTAGGACTCGGGGTCATTGGTGGTGACGAGGACCTCGTCGGCGATCGAGGCGAGGCGTCCCATCACCCGGGCAATGAGCGGTGCGCCGAGAAACTGGACCAAACCTTTGTCGCGTCCCATGCGGGCCGACTGCCCGCCGGATTGGATGGCAAGAGTGAGCATGGTCAAATTATAGACGATACAATAGTGTCATTGCGAGCAATTGCAATAAGCGAAGCAATCTCCTCTTTTGGCGGGAGAGTGCCACGCCGCTCAAGTTCAGCGGCTCGCAATGACACCTCCTAATGTCGGTAGCGGAGGTCCGCATGGCATCGGTATCAAAATTACTGGATAAATTGACCGCCAACGGAGAACTCGTCGAGAAACTCGATGGCGGGAGCGTGCGCTGCCTCGCCTGTGCACATCGCTGTCTCATCAGGGCAGGTAAACGCGGCATCTGCCAGGTGAGATTCAACGATGGGGGCGAGCTGCGCGTGCCCTGGGGATACGTCGCCGCGCTGCAAAGCGACCCCATCGAAAAGAAACCGTTCTTCCACGTGCTGCCGGGCGCCAACGCGCTGACGTTCGGGATGCTCGGCTGCGACTTCCACTGCGGGTATTGTTTTGCGGGAGATACGATGGTGATTACGAATTCGAGGACCGCTCACATTACAAGATGTTTTTGAGCTTGGTGAGTTTCGTAATAAGCAGACTGATGAGGAGATTTCATTCCCAGCCAATTTGATGGCAATTACTTCTTCAGGTGGTCTTCGTGAGGTGAGAGGCGTTTTTCGTCATCCATATCAAGGCGATTTGATTAAGATACAACCGTATTATTTACCTGCGATTCGTTGTACCCCAGATCATCGTGTGTATGCTACAAATGATATTGCCAAACTGCCCTCGCTCGTTTATGCAAAAGATTTGACCAAAGAATATTACATGGCAGTACCACGAACTTATAAGTTTTCTTCTCCTCAATTCATTGATACTGAACGCCTGCTTGGGTCTTATCAGGTCACATTCCAAACCCCGTGGAAATTATCAAGCGATGAAATGCAGAAGATTTTGGATTTGACTGTTGAAGGCAGGTCATCACGCGAGATCGGGGAAGTGTTTGGTAAGAGCGGTTCTTATATTCGACACCTGCGAGTCAAAATCAGAAATGGGCGTGTTACTGAATCAAAAACATCCCATCCGCATATTGAAGGTGGCTACTTGCGGTTCCCTAATGAAAGACAGCCCGGAATTCCATTGAAGATAAAAATGGGTGTGGAAGTTGCCGAACTTTTCGGGTATTACTGCGCAGAGGGTTCGATTGTTTCAGACAAAAATCGCCCAAATAGTTTTCAACTGAACTTTAGCTTCTCAAAAAAGGAAACCAAATTGGCTGACCGAGTTGTAAAATTGCTTGATACATGTTTTGGCGTTGATGCAAGGCTTGTTCTTCGCGATACAACCCTCGCGGTTTCCATTTCCAAGGCTTCGCTTGCCTTGATTTTTTTATTGCTGGCTGGGGAACGATCAACAAAAAAACGTGTCCCTGAAATGCTCTTTGATGCGCCGCGTGAGGTTGTGAAAGCATTCTTGGATGCTTACATCGAAGGAGATGGTCATAGGTTTTCAAATGGAAAAGTAGGTTCCACAACAGTTTCAAAAGAATTGGCTTATGGGGTTGGGTGGCTGGCGCTCAAGTGTGGATATTTTCCGTCTGTGTATGATGCAGTGATGTCGGAGACAAATACGATTTAAGGACGTGTGGTACGCCGTGCGCCACATCAATACTCAGTAGTGTGGTACGAGAATACTAATAAGGTTAAACGCAAGATTGTAGAAACGGAAGACTTTCATCTTGTTCCATTGCGTAGGATTGAACGCGAATCTTTCAGCGGCGATGTGTTCAATATGGAAGTTGAAGAAGAGCATAATTATCTCGCGGGTTTTTTCCTTGTTTCCAATTGCCAGAACTGGCTGACCTCGCAGGCGCTGCGCGACCCTGCTTCGGATGTGGCGCTGAATCTGGTGCGCCAGATCCAGCCGGAGCAGGTGGTCGAGACTGCCCGCACGGAATCACGCAGACGTCATCGTGTCGTCCTACAATGAGCCGTTGATCACGTCCGAGTGGGCGGCCGGGATTTTCAAGGAGGCGCAGAAGGCCGGCCTGAAATGCGCCTTTGTCTCGAACGGCAACGCCACACCCGAAGCGCTGGATTATCTGCGTCCGTACCTGATCGCCTACAAGATCGACCTGAAGTCCATGCAGGAGAAGAATTACCGCCAGCTGGGCGGAGTATTGAAGAATGTGCTGGACACGATCCAGAAGGCCCACGACATCGGGCTGTGGGTGGAGATCGTGACGCTGATCGTGCCCGGCTTCAACGACTCGACTGAGGAGTTGTGGGATACCGCCCGCTTCCTGGCCGGCGTCTCACGCGACATCCCCTGGCATGTGACCGCCTTCCACAAGGATTACAAGATGACCGAGCCCGACAACACTCCTGCGCGGACTCTGCTGCGCGCCGCCGAGATCGGGCGCGAAGCCGGGCTGAACTACGTCTACGCCGGCAACATCCCCGGCCGGGTGGAGGAATACGAGTCCACGCATTGCCCCCAATGCAGCCGCGCGCTGGTCAAGCGATCGGGTTACGTCATCACGGAATATCACATCACCGCGCAAGGGACATGCTCGCATTGCGGCGCAGCGATCGCCGGGCTGTGGCACAACGACCCGAAGAAAGTCCGCCTGAACGGACTGGGGATGCCGATGCCGGTGTATTAACTTGCTTCTAGTAAATTCCATTTGATTTGCGTATAATATTGGACGCATGGCAGCCAACCTCGCGGGAGGAGGTGTACAGTAGCGAGTGATTCTTTGCAAGCACCCCATCATCCCATACAATCCACAACTCTCTATAGGAGGAGAAACGTGAAACGAAACCTGTTTGTTCTAGTTAACTGTGCTGATACTGGCCAGCTTTGTCCTGGGTGCCTGCGGCACCCCTGCCACCGAAGTGCCTGCAGCCACCGAAGCCCCCGCACACGGAAGCCCCGGCTCCAACCGCCGCTCCCACCGAGATCCCGTTCGTAGGTAAGTCGGTTGCAGCGGCCGATTGCAATTACGGCGGCAACTTGAAATCCCTCGAAGCGGTGGATCCATACACCGTCAAGTTCACCTTCTGCAACCCGAGCCGGCCTTCATGGCGAAAATCGCTTCGGTGGAAGCCTTCAATATTTATGACAAGACTATCTGACGGAGACCGGCGGCGATGCGGTGAAAATTAACGAGAATCCCGTTGGCACCGGCCCGTACGTTGTACAGGAATGGGTGCGCGGCGACCATATCACCTTTGTTCCCAATCCCAACTACTTCGGCGAATAAACCCGCCAACACCACCTTCATCCTGAAATGGAACAAGGAAGCCGCCGCCCGTTTGCTCGACCTGCAGTCCGGCAACGTCAGCGGTATCGCGGAAGTTACCGCTGATGACCTCCCCACCATCGAAGCCGATCCAAACCTGCAGCTTGCCCCGCGCAAGATCAACAACTTCCTGTACCTGGGCATCAACAACACCTACCCGCCCTTCGATAACGAAAAGGTACGCCAGGCATTTGCCATGGCCATCGACAAGCAGAAGCATCGTGGATGACTTCTATGCACCCGGTTCCGTTGCCGCCACCCAGTTTGTTCCGCCCGGCGTGAAGCCCGGTTACACCGACGGCTATGTGGATACCACCTACGATCCTGTCAAAGCCAAGGAAATCCTGACGGCAGAAGGCTTCGACTTCAACAAGGAATATACCTTGTCGTACGCCGAGCGCACCCGCCCCTATTTCCCGCAGCCGACCAAGATCGCCCAGGCCGTCCAGGCTCAGTTGGCTGAAATCGGCATCAAGGTCAAGCTCGAACATGGAAGAATGGGCCACCTACCTGCCTGCCACTCGCAACGGCGAGAAGGAACTCTTCTTCCTCGGTTGGAGCGAAGACTATCCGGATGCGACCAACTGGTACGATGTCTTCCTGACCGGATCCAGCAAGGCCTTCGGCGATGCCTTCCCCGATATAGTCGAAAAGATCCAGAAGGCAGCCCAGTCCGGCGACCCTGCTGAGCGCCAGGCACTCTATGACGAAGTCAACAAGCTGTATGCTCAGCACGTCCCGACCATCGTCATCGCACACGGTACCGTCAACCAGGCCTACCTGGCCTCGGTCCAAAACGTTGAACTTGGACCCTATAACGAGAACTTCCCGCTGATGAGCACGCCCGACGGCACGCTCGTCTTCTCGCAGGATGGCGAACCCGTTTCGCTGATATGCGCTGATGAAACCGACGGCAACTCCTTCCGCACCTGCAACCTGATCTTCAGCAAGTTGTATACCTTCACCACCACCTCCATCGCGGAACCCGACCTCGCTGAAGAATGTGTCGGCAACACGGATGCCACGGAATGGACCTGCACCCTCAAGCAGGGCGTCGTGTATTCCAATGGCGCAACCTTGGACGCCAATGATGTGGTTGCCAGCTTCAGCGCGGGCTATGATTACAACAGCCCGTACCGCCTGGGCAACTCCGGAGCATATCAGTACTTCAAGGATCTCTTTGGACCCAAAGTTCTGAATCAGCCCGCCGAATAATCAACACGGGTATCTGTTGGATGGAGCATGGAAACATGCTCCATCCAATTATGCTGTCCCTGGAGCACCTCGGATGACGCAATTCCTAGCTCGAAGATTTTTCCTGATCCTGCCTGTATTGCTCGGGATCTTGCTGGTCACTTTTACCATTACCCGGCTGGTTCCGGGCGATCCCTGTTATGTGATGCTTGGGGAACATGCCACTGAAGCGACTTGCAAGGAGTTCAAAGCGCGCTTTGGGCTGGACAAAAGCATCCCGGAACAATTCATCCGCTATGTTTTCAATATCATGCAGGGCGATTTCGGCAACTCGTTGAAAGATCGCCGGCCCATCACGCTCATCATCAGTGAGCGCCTGCCCATGACCATCGAATTGGCCATCCTGGCGATGATTTTTGCTTCGACCTTTGGAATCCTTCTGGGGGTCATTTCTGCGCTCAACCGGAACAATTTTGCGGACACATTTACCATGATTGGCGCCAACATAGGCGTGAGCATGCCTGTGTTCTGGCTGGGACTGCTGCTCGCTTATTTTTTTGCCCTGGTGCTTAAAGACACTCCATTTTCGCTTCCACCCAGCGGGCGTTTATCGGCCGGAATGTCCATGGTGCCTTTGACCAAGGTCTGGGGTATTACCGATGCCACCGGGATCAAAGCGTTTATTCTCGCAATGCTTTCCAACTCAGCCATCATGAATGGCCTGCTGACGGGTAATTTGGACCTCGTGGGGGATGCCTTGAAGCATCTCATCCTGCCTGCGCTCGCTGTTGGCACCATTTCGCTGGCGATCATCGCTCGTACAACCCGGTCCGCCCTTCTGGATATCCTCGGGCAGGATTACATCCGAACGGCGCGCGCAAAAGGGCTGCCGTTTTCCAGCCTGGTGCGCAAACATGCCCTGCGCAACGCGCTAATTCCCATCGTGACAATCATCGGTATCCAGACCGGCGCTCTGCTCTCCGGCGCGGTCCTGACCGAAACCATCTTTTCCTTGCCCGGCGTCGGCTCGCGGATGGTTGAAGCCATTCTCGGCCGTGACTACCCTGTCGTCCAGGGCTTTGCAGTCGTGATTGCATTCATTTTCGTTATTACTAATTTGATTGTGGACGCGTCCTATGCCTACCTGGATCCGCGCGTTCGGGTGAAATAGCCCCATGACCAAGGAAAAAGTTCCAGTTCTTTCAGCAGAGGGGATGCCGCAGCGTGACAATCCTTATATCATCATGGTGCGCCGCCTGTTTCGCCATCGTTCAGCTCAGCTGGGAATGTTCCTGCTGGGAATCCTGATTCTATGCGCCGTTTTTGCTGAACAGATTGCACCTTTTGATCCGATCGTTCCCCTGAAAGATGTCAAACGACGGGATACCCCCTGCATCCACGCGTTGGGATGCCCGGCTGACCAGCCCCAGCATTTGATGGGGATCGACGGCAACAGCCGCGACTTGTTTTCCCGCATTATTTTTGGCGCGCGCCTGTCCTTGCAGATCGGTGTCGCGACTGTCACCTTTGCCATAGTCATCGGCGGCTTGCTAGGCGCCATCGCCGGTTCCGGGTTTATCGGCGGCTGGGTGGACGATGTGATCATGCGCTCCCTAGATGTATTAATGGCGTTTCCCAGTCTGCTCCTGGCGATTGCTATTGTGGCCGTGTTGGGCCCGGGCTTGATCAATGCCTTGCTGGCGATAGCCATTATCGAAATCCCGATCTTTGCCCGCGTGGTGAGAGCCAGCGTGGTTTCCGTCAAGGAGATGGATTATGTCATGGCGTCCAAAGCGATGGGTGCATCTGAGTTAAACGTTTTGTTCAACCGCATTCTGCCCAATTCCCTGTCCCCGCTGATCGTTCAGGGTTCTCTGGGCATTGCGACTGTGATCTTGAGCGCCGCGGCGCTAAGTTTTCTGGGCTTGGGCGCTGAATTCCCGACTCCCGAGTGGGGGCTGATGCTCGGGGAAGAACGCAACAGCATTTTCAACGCCCCCCACCTGGTTTTCTTTCCCGGTATCGCCATCATGATAACCGTTCTATCTTTCAACTTGATCGGCGATGGCTTGCGCGATGTCCTCGACCCTCGTCTGGTACACGGCGGTTGAATAGCCTTTCGGTTTACTGTAAAAAAGCCGCCAATTGTAGTTTTTCTTGTTAGAGGCTCCCGGCGTCATAAAGCATATTACGAGATACAGTCCAATTGAATTGCTGTATAATAAAAATGCACTCAGTGACCCATTCTTGCGGGAGGAGGTGACCCACTCTCACTGATCCATCCTGAATAAATCAAAACACCCCATTCAATCACAATACACTAGTTAGGAGGAGAAACGTGAAGCGAATCTTTTATGTTGTTCTATCCGTTCTGTTGTTTGCGAGCTTCCTGCTGACTGCCTGCGGCACGCCGGCTGCACGGTCCTCGAGCCGGTAGCTCCTGAAGCACGACCCCTGCGCCACGGAGTCCCGCCCCGTCCTTCAGTGGCACCGCCAACATCACCTTTGTGCAGGAACCCGACAACCTGAATCCGTTGTATACCACCATGTCGTTCTCAGGTTACCTGAGACCTTTCTACCTTAAAACGTAGCTGGGACTTCGATGAGAACGCGCAGCCCGTCCCCGTGCTCGTCAAGGAAATCCCATCCGCCGAGAATGGCGGACTGAGCGCGGACGGCAAGACCATCACCCTCAAACTGAGCGATGATGTCACGTGGAGCGATGGCGAACCGCTGACCGCGGATGATTATGCCTTTACTTTCGACATGATCATGTCCGAAAAGAACACTCCCTATCGGACGCTATCCCTATGACACCTATGTGGAAAGTGTCGTAGCCCAGGATGCCACCACGGTCGTCATCACCTTGAAGGAACCCTTGGCCGCCTGGCTGACCAGTCTCTTCTACTGGGTGCTGCCGAAGCACATCTTGCAACCCGTCTTTGAAGCGGATGGCACGATCGACAACGCCGAGTGGAACCGCAACCCGGTTCCTGGTCTTGGGACCCTTTCGTGCTGGATCAATGGGAGACCGGCAGCCACCTGTCCTTCAAGGCCAACCCCAACTGGATCAACCCGCCCAAGCTCGAGCAGGTCTTCGTGCGCATCGTTCCGGATGACGCCGCTCAGGAAGCGGCCATCCTCGCCGGTGACTCCGATATCGGCGCTTTCCTCTCTTCAGACCAGATCGAGAAACTCGAAGCTGATGGCAAGGTGAAGGTCTATCCTCTCGGATCAGGATACAACGAAGCCTGGTTCCTGAATGTCAACCCGGAGACCACGCACCCCGCCATGCTGGATGTGAACGTCCGCAAGGCGATTGCCCTGGCCACCGACCGCTTCACCATCGTGCAGGACCTGTTGGTGGAGAGCATCAACCCGGTCAATGTCACCTACTGGGACACCACTCCGCCCTACCAGACCGACACTTTACAACCCTATCCCTATGATCCCGAACAAGCCAAGGCTTTGCTTGACGCCGCCGGCTGGGTGGATTCCAATGGCGACGGCACGCGCGACAAGGACGGTGTCGAACTTGTCCTGCGCTACATTACCAACCAGCGCGAACTGCGCAAGAACGTACAGGCTGTCGTGGAGCAGCAGTGGAAAGAGATCGGTATCGGCGCTGAACTGGTCAACTACTCCAGCGATGTGTTCTGGAACGGTTATAACGATGGCGGCCCGCAGGCGCAGGGGTTGTACGAGATCGCAGAGTTCTCCAGCGTTCAAAACGCCTTCCCTGATCCGGATGCATCCTCCGGCTGGACGTGCGATGAGATCGTCAATGCGGACAATCCGGATGGCGGTAATACCCAGGGTTACTGCAACCCCGCATCTGGATAACTGCTCATGAAGGAGCAGGCAATCACCCTGGACCCGGTCAACCGCAAGGAGCTGTACAACCAGATCCAGCAGATCATCTACGATGATTATGTTTACATCGGCATGTGGAAGGACCCCGACCTGTGGTCTCTCAGCAACCGGCTGCAGAATGTAAGATTCTCAGGTGTTTATCCCTTCTGGAACGCCTACGAATGGGAAATAGTCGAGTAAACTAAACAAAAACATGACCTGCCGGATCTCACCGGACCCGGCAGGTCAATTTGTAGTTAAAACATGACCAACTTCATTCTTCGGCGTCTGGCACAAGCCATTCCACAACTTTTTATTATCAGCATCATCCTGTTCGCGCTGATGCAGTCCTTTGGCGATCCCATCGCAACGCTCGGCGGGCGTATTCCCCCCACGACCGGAGGACAAGGAGCGCCTGCGTCGCCAGTGGGGATTGGACCAGCCCGTTTACATGCAATATGTTTTCTGGCTGGCTGGCAATGACTGGCACAAGACCGATATGGATGGCGATGGCGTTCCTGAAACCTATGGCACGCGGGAAGGCGTTCTGCGCGGCGATTTTGGAAACTCCCTGGTCACGCGTCAAGCCAGTACTTACCATGATCGGTGAACGCATCCCCAACACCCTGCTGTTGATGATCACCGTTGAAATTGTCATTATCATCTTATCCATTGCCATCGGCCTGTATTCGGCACTGCATCCCTACTCCTGGATCGACAACATCATCACCAGCGTTTCATTTGTCGGTTTGTCCATGCCGGTCTTCTGGCTGGCATTGATGATGATGTATATTTTCGCAGTGAACTTCCGCCGCTGGGGGCTGCCCTATCTCCCCACTGTGGGCATGTATGACCCGTCCGTGGGAAAAACGCCGCTCGAACTGATGAAGCACATGGTCCTGCCCGTCGCCACGCTGGCCATCATCAGCACGGCAGGATACAGCCGTTTCGTCAGGTCGAGCGTGCTGGAAGTGCTGGGCATGGATTACATCCGCACGGCGCGCGCCAAGGGGCTGGCTTATGCGTTCGTCATCCGGAAACATGCGCTGCCCAACGCCGCGCTGCCGTTCATCACCATCATCGGTCTCGATATCCCGTTGCTGTTGGCTGGGGCAGTGGTGACCGAACGCATCTTTGCCTGGCCGGGCATGGGCCGGCTGTTCATCGACCACACCGAGCGGTCTGATTTTCCCATGCTCATGGGAATCCTTATGATCATCGCCGTCGCGGTCGTGGTCTTTCAGATCATCACCGACATCGTTTATTCGATCGTCGATCCCCGCATCCGGCTGGAGTAGGAATCCCTTATGGTAGATTTAGCCGAAAGCGCAAGACTTGATTCGATCGACAAATCGTTATCGCCTGCCGCATTGGCAGTGCGCCGGTTCCGCAAACACCGCATGGCGGTGTTCGGGATGATACTCCTGGTAGGTATTGTTTTCTATGTCACCCTGTCCGGACCCTTCCTGAAGGGCTACTGCGCCCCGATCGAAAAGGAAGTACGCGGCGAAGCCTGGGCAAATTGCAATGATACCGGCAAGAAGTTATTGCCGCCTTCCCGTGAGCATCCCTTCGGCACGGACGTTATCGGCCGGGACATCCTGGCGCGCACAGTGTACGGCGGTCAGATCTCGGTGATGATCGGCATCTTCGCCGTGTGCGTGGAAATCCTCATCGGCACGACCATCGGAGCGACGGCCGCTTACTACGGCGGCTGGCTGGACAGCATCCTGATGCGCTTTACCGAGGCCATGCTGATCATTCCCAACCTGTTCCTGCTGATCATTGGCGCGCGCTTCATGGGTTCGGGGCTGCCGGATGTCAATATCTTTGGGCGCCAAATAACCAGCAATGTCTTTGTCATCATCCTGATCATCGGCGCCACGTCGTGGATGTACACGGCGCGCATCATCCGCGCAAACATCCTCTCCTTGCGCGAGATGGACTTATATTGCCGCGGCGCGCGCCATGGGCGCATCGGACAGCCGCACCATCTTCACCCATCTGCTGCCCAACACCACAGCCCCTTTGATCGTTGGCGCCACCCTGGGCGTTGCCGGCGCGATTATTTCCGAAGCTTACGTCAGTTTTCTCGGGCTGGGCGTGCAGGGCGCGACCGCGACCTGGGGTAACATGCTGGACGGAGCCTACCGCTATCTGGAAACCGCCCCCTGGCTGTGGATATTTCCCGGCACGTTGATCCTGCTGACCGTCCTGGGCATCAATTTTGTGGGGGATGGGCTGCGCGATGCCTTCGATCCGCGCAGCGGAAAGCATACTTAATCGGGAATTTGACACTAAAACGGCAGGCTTCGGCCTGCTTTTTTTATATCTTGAGAGAAGACACCCCAACCATGTCGATGCGCATAGATTAATGTCTGGCTAGCGAATAAACTCCTTTGCAATACAACCACCTGTGGATAACAAAATGGGCATCCGATCACCTTCGGACGCCCATCCCCTTTCAACTTCAGTACACCTTGCTAGGTCAGCGATTCTTTTATGAACTTTGCCAGGTCCTGCTTCAACGCCGCCAGAGCCGGCAGATACGCATACATCATATGCCCTGCCTCGTAATAGCCCATGCTGATGTTCCCGCGCAGGGATTCGTCGAGGCCGAGGTGCGAGAAGGTGTATTCCGTGGCGAAATACGGCGTGGCAAGATCATAGTATCCATTGGCGACAAAGACTTTGAGATAGGGATTGGTGGTCATCGCCTTGCGCAATGTCTCTGCTACATAAACATACTGGTTCTCGTGTTCCGCATAAGACCACGGCCTGACCTGCCCGTTCAATATCTCATAGGGCGCATCGGATTGGTAGTTCAATTCGCGGCGCACATAGTCATTGAACACTGCAGTATAAGGACCGGTGATGTTGGTATATGAGGGATCGTATTCGAACGTCTCCCCCGCCGAGTCGCGGTCGATGCCGGTCAACCGGCTGTCGAGACGCCCAACAGTGCGGCGCTCATCGCGCAGAAGCTCCTTGAAGAAACGGGAGTCCTTGATGCGCAGGTTGCTTTGTTCGATGAATTCTTCAGACAGCCCGGTGAAACGCGCCAGCTGCTCGGCGATTTGCGCCCGTTCGCGGGGTGTGAGCGTATCACCCTTCAATAGCGCAAGGATATACTCGTTGAGGGCAAAGTCTTCCACCTCCTTCAGCAATTTCTGCAGCGGACGGCGGATGCGCAGCTTATGGTGGTACCAGGCTGTAGCTGCATAGGATGGCAGAAAGAGGGCATAAGGCAGCTCGGTGCCGGGGGAAAATTCCAGCGTCTGGAAATCCAGAACGGCTGAAACCAGCATGATCCCGTTGAGATAAAGCCCATGCCGTTCCTGCAGATATCCCGAAAGACCCGCGGAGCGCGTGGTACCGTAGCTTTCCCCGATCAGAAACTTGGGCGAAAGCCAGCGCGTGTAGCGCGTGGTGTACAGATGGATGAAATCCCCGACGCTCTCGATATCCTTCTTGAAGCCGTGGAACTCCTTGGCTTTTTGTCCCTCGACCGGGCGGCTGTAGCCCGTGCTGACCGGGTCGATGAACACCAGATCGGTGGCATCAAAGATGGAGTATTCGTTGTCGGCCAGCTGGAACGGCGGGCGGGGCAGGCCTCCGTCGTATTCCATCACCACCCGGCGCGGACCGAGGATTCCCATGTGCAGCCACACGGAAGATGAGCCGGGACCGCCGTTGAAGGAAAAGGTCAGCGGGCGTTTCGCCGGGTCATCCACCCCGTCCAGCGTATAAGCTGTGAAGAAGAACGACGCCCTCGGTTTTTCACCTTCGAACTCCTTCTCGCGGTCAGGCGTTTCCTGTTTGAGGATGATCGTCCCCGTGGTGACGGTGTACTTCAGCTCCTTGCCGCCGATGGAAATGCTGTGCTTCGTTTCGACGAGGTTGTCCTTTGGGGAGGGCTTCTCCTCATTTTTCTCTTTCTCGTCTTCGGATTTCTTCTTTTCCTCAGGCATGTTCACTCCTCGAAGGGTTTACCCGAAATGCCGAAGCGGATCCATGAATCCGATCACAGCCAAAGCGGTGAAGGTTAGGAACACAACGATAAAGGCGACGATGACATCCTGCCTGGTACGCCTGTCTATCAGGGCGTAACCGGCACCGTAGGGAATGGCCGCCAGCAGAGGTCCGCCCAGCCAGCCAAACGCCAGGCCGCCCAGCAGCCCGCCCAGATGTCCCCAGTTGTCGATGCCGCCGGTCATGCCGATGATCAGGTTGATGACGCCGATGGTGATGATGTTCTGCAGCATGTTGCGCGCGTCGTGGATCAGCTTGCGGTTCAGGTAGAGCAGCACTCCCTCAGCAGCCAGCAGCCCAAAGATCGCCGTGGACGCTCCCAGCGAGGGACTCGGCTGGAACAGGAACGAAAACACATTCCCGGCGTAGGCACTCAAGAAATACAGGGCGATGAACTTACCGTGTCCGTAGGCGCGCTCCATGCGCCCGCCGATGACCCACAGGGCGTACATGTTGAATCCGATGTGAAGAAGCGAACCGTGCAGGAAAACAGGCGTGAGCAGGCGCCAGATTTGTCCCTGGACAACCAGTGAATTTTCCTTCATGCCCAGCATGGCCGGGTAATCGCTTCCCAGCAGGGTTTCGCTGAGCATTTGCAGGATGAAGATCAGGATGGTGACGCCCAGCAGGGTATATGTCACCATCGGGTAGGCGACGCGGTTAAGCGGGTTGGTTGCCGGCTCCGGCATACCGGTGAAATCCTGCGGGGGTTCGGGGGGAACGATCCGGGTCATAGGGATACCATGCGCGGAGTGACGCGGTGATGCTCGGCCTGGATGATCGCGCGGATGGTGTCCACTGTGTCATCGAGATGAAAATCCCTGTTGAGCACGACATAGTCAAAGGAGCTGACGCGCTGCAATTCCTTGCGCGCGGTGGCCATGCGCAGCTTGAGAGCATCGGCGGTTTCGGTCTTGCGCTCCCGCAGCCGGTTCAACAGCTCATCCTCGCTGTCAACGGTGATGAAGATCAGCACTGCTTCGGGGGCGAGTTTGCGCACCGTCTCCGCGCCCTGCACGTCGATGCGCATGATGACGTCCTTCCCGCTGGCGAGTGCGTCGCGCACCTGCTGCTTCGGGATGCCTTTGTAGTCGCCGTACACGATGGCATACTCGATGAGTTCGTCTTCATCGATCATGCGCGCGAACTCGTCCTTGGAGACAAAGAAGTAATCCCTGCCGTCGATTTCATTTTCACGGCGCGGACGGGTGGTGGCGGTGACCACAAAATGAAAAGGAAGCTCGCGCTCCTTCATGCGCTGCAGGATGGTGTCCTTGCCGGCGCCCGAGGGACCGGAGATCACGATCAACAGCGGCTTGGGTTGGACGAGGTTAAAATCATGATCAGGCATGGGTTTATTTTACCAAAATGCATCGCCAATTCTCTTGCTTTTGCAATGGGGGTATTAAGCGCAAAGCTTGACATACTAGAACGTGTGTGCTATACAAGAAGCGCAACAGCAAAAGGCTATCGGAATGAAAACCTTCAAGTACCGCCTGCGACCCTCCAAAAACCAACGCACCCAACTGATCCACACATTGGAAGTGTGTCGCTGGGTTTACAACGAAACCCTTGCCGCGCGTAAAAATGCCTGGGAGAAAGAGAAGAAACCGCTTTCGCTGTACGATACCAACAAACTGCTCACGCTTTGGAAAAGAGAAGAAACTTGCGAATGCACAACGCAATCTCTCGACGGCTAGGGAACCTCCGAACGAACCCGGCGACGCAAAACAGTCGCTCATATCCACCAACGTATCGCCAACCGTCGCAGGGATTTTGCTCACAAATGCAGTCGTGATCTGGTGAACAGCTTTGGTTTGCTGGCTTTTGAAAAGCTGCACATCAAGAACATGCTTCAAAACCATTGCTTGGCGAAAAGTATCGCGGATGCAGCCTGGAATCAACTGATACAGTACACCACCTACAAAGCTGAAAATGCTGGTCGTGTGGTCGTATTGGTTGATCCGTGCAACACATCCAGGATATGCTCTGCTGGCTGAGGAACAATGGTCGAGAAGTCTCTTGCCGTTCGAGTTCATGCCTGTCCTGTTTGCGGTCTCGTCATCGATCGAGACCAAAATGCTGCCATCAACATATTGGGATTGGGGCTACAATCCCTGGGCGATGCCCGAGAAGCTCCCGCCTTCACCCCCGGAACTCGCGGGGGTCACTGCCCTGCTGGCTCAGGCCAGCCCAGGTAGGCGTGGGGAGTAGTCACCGCCAGTTAAGATAAAATCTGTGGATTGGAGAACCTATGCCCCTGTACGATTTTAACTGTCTCGACTGCAACCAGCGCTTCGACACCCACCTCCCTTATTCCGAGTACGGGAAGAAGAAAGTTGCATGTCCTCTTTGTGGAAGTAAAAATGTTAAGCGGCGCGTACCCCGCGTGCGCGTGAAGAAGTCGGAGGAGTCGCGGCTCGAGTCGCTGGCTGACCCGTCCGCGCTGGCGGGACTGGAGGACGACCCCAAGTCGCTGGGGCGGATGATGCGCAAGATGGGCAATGAAATGGGTGAGGAGCTGCCGCCGGAGTTCGACGATGTGGTGGACCGGCTCGAGGCGGGTCAATCGCCCGAGGAGATCGAATCCGCACTGCCGGATATGGGAGCCGATGCCGGCGGCGGGCTCGACGACCTCTAAAATCACCTTGTTCTAAAGGTCACAAATTGCATCACAATTGACCGATATAGGGCTATATGGTATGAATAAGCATCCTTCACGCTCTTGTGAAGGATGCGTTGTTATCTTTCGCACTATTTCGCTTGAAGGAGGAGGAGTTTATGGCAGATCAAATGTGTTGCGTTTGCAGCAAGCCGTCCACCAGGACCATCGGTCAGCGGGCGTTTTGCGACGAACATTTCGAAACAGCCACCCATCAGCGCAAGGGCGTATGGCGGTCCGTTTGGGGACAGGTCATTGCCCTTGTTGTTTTTGTGGTGCTGGTCTACGCCGCAGAGGCGTTCTTCAAACCGGTACTTGGTCAGACCGCGCTGGTGCTGGCGGGGATAGTCCTGGCAGTGGTCCCGGCGCTCATCTGGCTGGCGTTCTTTTACCAGCAGGACCGGCTCGAGCCGGAGCCGAAAGCGTTCATCGCCAGCGTGTTCATCCTGGCCATGCTTGTGGCTGCCGCCATCTGGCTCCCCCTGGCTGAAAATGTCTTCCGCCTGTCCAAATGGATGTACGCCGACACACTGACCACCGTCCTGGGGGGCATTCTCATCGTGGGCTTCATTCAGGAATTTTTGAAATATGCCGCGGTGCGCTACAGCGTCTACCGCTCGGCTGAATTCGACGAAGCGACCGACGGCATCGTTTATGCAACCGCTGCCGGGCTGGGGTTTGCCACGGTGCTCAATATCCACTTTGTCCTTGCGAATGGTGGGGTTGATCTGGGCACAGGCGTCATCCGCATTGCGATCGTCTCGCTGGCACAGGCCAGTTTCGCCGGCATCACCGGTTACTTCCTGGGCCGCGCCAAGTTCGAGAGCGAGCCCCTGTGGTGGATGCCCGCCGGACTGACTCTCGCTGCGGTTCTGAACGGCCTGTTCTTCTGGCTGCGCACCGAGATCACCCAGAGCACGGTCACACTGACCAGCGGTGGATCCAACCCGTGGTACGGACTGGCGCTCGCTGCCGTGCTGGCCGGCGGGACAGCCGCTTTGCTGGCCTGGCTGATCCGACGCAATATCAAATCCGCCCTTGCGGCGTAGCAGGAGATGAATATGGATACTAATAAAAAACCTTCTCTTGGCGATCGCTATTCCGATTGGGCAGTGATCGTCGTGACATTAGTCGCCGTGTTGCTCGGCTGGCTGTTGATGTCCAATGTACAATCCCGTTCCGTCCCCTTCGATAGCGGCGGGGTCAAGGGACAAATGCCCGCCGGCTGGGTGACTGACCTTGCCGAAGCTGGCGTGGTTCTGCATACTTCGGAGTTGGGCGGTTCCGGCTTCAGCACAACCTATCAACTGGAAGTGATTCCCGTTGCCAGTGATGTAAGCCCATCCGACGTAGCCAGCTTTTATTCCATCGATCGCGCTCAGAACCTGAACACCGTCCGCGTACTGGAGCAGCAGGATGTCACGGTCAACGGGCAGAACGGTTACAAGGTCACGTACGCCTTTGTCGATGCCGATTCCGACCTGACGCGCGCCGATGTTCCGGTGGTCGTGCGCGGTGTGGACTACTTCTTCGTAGCCGGTGATCACGCCGTGGTAGTGACCTATCAGGCAGGCGAAGATAACTACACAACCGATTTCGGGCGCTTCCGCCGATTCTTGGAATCGCTGGATTACTAGGAGGTCATGATGATAACCAAACGTAAATTTAACCCGGCCTGGCTTGCATTGATCGCGCTCATACTGGCAAGCCTCGCCTGTGTAGGCGGGGAGGATAGTGTGGCCGTCAGCGACCAGCCGGCCATCGCCACTCCGGCTGAACAGCCGCAGCCTGAACCGCAACCCACCGGAGGCAATGGCTTGAGCTCCCAGCAGCGCGCTGACTTGATCGCAGGCACAGTGCGGCTGTTGGCCATGTTCCCGTCTGGCGATGGATATGATTACCAGTGGTCCGGCTCCGGCACCATCGTCAGCCCGGACGGATACATCCTGACCAATTCCCATGTCGCCAAGCCTTCCGCAATGGGTTATGGCGAAGAGGACCCGACCTTCATGCTTGTCGGTTTGGTTGAGCAGGAAGACAAGGCTCCAAACTATGCCTATATCGCTGAAGTGGTCGGCGCGGATGGGTTCCTGGATCTGGCCCTGTTGCACATCATCTCTACTGCCGACGGCACCAAGGTAAACCCTGATGACCTCAACCTGCCCTATGTAGATATCGGAGATTCGGACGGCCTACGTGTCGGGGATCACATCAGCATCTTCGGCTTCCCGGGCATCGGAGGTGAGACCATCACCTTCACCAGCGGAAATTTCGCAGGCTGGACCCCTGAAGACCAGGTAGGTGACCGAGCCTGGATGAAAATGGACGCCACGATTGCCGGCGGCAACTCCGGCGGCATGGCTGCCAATGACAATGCGCAAATCATCGGTGTGCCGACCATTGCATCCGCAGGCACAGGCGGAAAAATCACTGACTGCCGCGTCATCCAGGATACCAACGGGGATGGGCAGCTGGATGAAAACGACACCTGCATCCCGATCGGCGGATTCATCAACGGCGCACGTCCCATCAACCTGGCCAAGGCGCTGATCCTGGCGGCTCAGAACGGACAGAACTATTCATCCCCATACAATGTAGGCGGTGGCGGGAGTGTGGGCACGGAACCCGGCTCGGGCAGTGAGCAATTTAGCTCGATCACCTGGGTGACCGTCGACGATCAAGGGGATATCGATCAGGAAGTTGATTCTTATCCATCAGGGACAGAACTCATCGCAGGCCTGTTCGATTACAGCGGTATGACCGACGGTCAATCCTGGGGAGTCGTCTGGTATCAAGATGGCCAGGAATACGCCAGCGGCAGCTTTGAGTGGGACGGCGGTTCGGATGGAACCATGCCGATCAGCCTGAACAATGAAGATAACTCTTCCATGGCCAACGGCGCCTATTCCGTTGACGTTTATGTCGTTGACGCAGACGGGAACGGCACCGTACTGACGAATGGCGAGGTCACCGTGGGTGGTGGCGGGGGCGGGATTGCTCCCCGACCCGGCAAGAGCGACGGCGTGCAGATCAGCGGCCAGATCGTGGACAACGATACCAATCGCGGAATCAAGGGCGCGCTTTTCATCGTCCTGAACCCCGGCGTGTCTTACGATCAATTCGAGGCCGAGAACTTCCCCGATTCGATGATCTTTACCATGGCGCGAGGCTGACTCTCGCGGCAACTTCGTTCTGCCGGATCTTTTAGAGCGTGAAACAGCCTACAATGTCGTCGTGGGTGCAAAAGGTTACTCGGTGCAAGTCTTCGAGGACGTAGGTTATTCCGCAGACGACGCATCAGAGCAGGAATACTCCATCCCGCTCACGAAGCAATAAACAACAAGACAGTATCTTGCGATTAAAAACAACGGCGCGTGCTGTAGTGCGCGCCGTTGTTTTTTGATTAACTGCATCCGGAGATCAGGCTATCTTTTTCTCAATGATCCTTCGCAGCTCACCCTGAACAGCTTCCCAGGACTGCGAAGCATCAACGATCACCCAGCGTTCAGTCTCAAGTTTTGCCAGCTCCAGATAACCGGCGCGCACGCGCTCATGGAATTCGACCGTGTAGGCGTCGAGCCGGTTCCACTCATCGGCTTTCTTTTTGCGCCTCAGCCCGAGATCCACATCCAGGTCGAGCAGAACCGTCAGGTCGGGCACCAACCCTCCGGTGGCGTATTGGACCAGAGTGCGCACCTGCTCCAGATCCTGCTGGTGACCGTAGCCCTGGTAGGCGATCGTCGAATCGGCGTAGCGGTCCGAGAGCACGACCTCACCGGCGGCCAGATGCGGCCTGAGGATCTGCTCCACGAACTGGGCGCGTGCCGCCTGGTAGAGCAGCGTCTCCGTGCGCGGATTCATCTCGGCATTCTTCAGGTTGTGAAGCACCTCGCGGATCTGCTCCCCGATGGAGGTGCCGCCCGGCTCGCGCGTGGGAAACACCGTATATCCCTTCTCGCGCAGGTGCTGCACGAGGTGGGGAACATGGGAGGTCTTGCCGGAACCTTCGGGGCCTTCGAGGGTGATGAACATGGGACAATTATAAACCGCAGGGACGATTCGAAAATCGTCCCTGCAAAGAATTAATCTCGGAATATCCTCACATGCCGGCGCGGTTCCTTGCCGTAGGAATGCGAGACCAATTCCGCCTCGCGCGCCATCTCGTGCTGGATGCGGCGGATGGCCGGGGCAGCCGGCGGCATGTCCACATAGCGCTCGCCGTTCAACACGGCGGCGATCGCGGTCTGCGTGGATTGTTTTATATAATCATCGCCTCCATTGGATGGCGCCATCTCTCCCGGCAGGTTGAACAGGTCGGTGAGGAACTGCTCGATCTGGCTGACGGTATTCGCCCGCAGGACATAGATCGGCATGCCGCGGTGCTCGGCGTCGACGATGGTCGCCTGGTGGTCGCGGTAATGCGAGCGCAGCGTGACCAGCGCATCGGCCTCGTCGATGGTGCGGACGACGATCGCCGGCACGCCCAGCCGCTTGGCGGACTGCATCAAGCGATTGCGCGCCACGCCGTAAGGATAAACCTTGACCGGCTGTAATCCCGCGCGCGGGGCTGATTCGGATGTCCCCTTCGAGGGAACGGCCATCGAGCGGCGTGTCCCTGTTTCAACGAACGAATCCCGCAGCGGCCCGGACATGAATCCGCTCTCGGGGACGCTGCCGCGCTCGGATGAACGCCCTTTTTCGGAAGTCCGGCCGCGCGAGGTACGCGATGCGGGAACCGCCGTGGGCGCCCTCTCCACCTTGATCCTGCCTTCTGCATCGCGGGTGCGGATCTCGGGCGGAAGCGGGAATCCGCGCAGAAAGGTATCCACCGCTTCGGTGATGTCGGCATGGATGGCGAACTCATCGCGCGCCTGGATCTCGATCAGCACGTCGAAGGTGGGCGGAGCGCGGCGCTCGAGCACGGTCTTCTGCGTGCCGCGGCGGCGGGCTTCCTCGTCCGAGAGCGTCACCGCCTCGATGCCGCCGACCAGGTCCGAGAGGGTCGGGTTGAGCAACAGATTTTCGAGCGTCTTGCCGTGGGCGGTGCCGATGAGCTGCACGCCGCGCTCGGCGATGGTGCGGGCTGCCGCAGCCTCCAGTTCACGCCCGATCTCGTCGATGACGATGACCTCGGGGTTGTGGTTCTCGACCGCCTCGATCATCACCTCGTGCTGGAGCATCGGCTCGCGCACCTGCATGCGGCGGGCGCGCCCCACAGCGGGATGCGGCACATCGCCGTCGCCGCCGATCTCGTTGGAGGTATCGACGACGATCACGCGCCGCGATTCCGCCAGGATGCGCGCGGCCTCGCGCAGCAGGGTGGTCTTGCCCACGCCCGGCCTGCCGAGGATGAGGATGCTCTTGCCCGATTCGACGATGTCCTGGATGATGTCGATGGTGCCGTACACGGCGCGCCCGACGCGCAGCGTCAGCCCGACGATGTGTCTGCGCCGGTTGCGGATGGCGGAGATGCGGTGCAGGGTGCGCTCGATGCCGGCGCGGTTGTCCGCGTCGAACTCGCCGATGCGCTCATCGATGTAGGCGATTTCCTTCGGTGTGATTTCGGTTTCGCTGAGGACGACTTCGCTGTCGACATAGCGCGCCGTGGGGACGCGCCCGAGGTCGATGATGATCTCGAGCAGCTTGTCGTAATCGTTCGCCTTGTGAACCGCTTCAACAATATTATTGGGGAGGACGTTGAGGAGGGCGTCCAGATCGTCCGTAATGCGACGTTGTTGTGACATAGTAAAGTCCTTGAGTTTGGCACGGTCTTTCCGTGCTCATAGTCTGTAAAATGGACCGGTGGTCCGGTCGCGCACATCCTGCAAAGTATCGCGCGCAGGATTATATACCATCAACGTTAAATCAGTCTGACCATTTTTATATACCTGCCTGTCTGCAAATCCATTCATATTATACGAGGAATAATCACCCCGCTCATCACCCAATGGTCTGCCAACCCGCGGTTCACTTCTTGGTCTTGATGTGGCTCACGCGCGAGGGTTGGATGCTCACGCCCGCCGGCTTCGCAGCCATCACCGTTTGCTCATCCTTCACCATGTGCGCCAGGTGCTTCATCATGACAGCCTGCCGCTCGGAGGGCTTGCCTCCCAGATCCTCCAGCGCCGATTCAAGCCACGCCTGGTAGGAGCGCACACACAAGTAGACCGGGCGGCTGCGCCGGTCGGGGAGGTGGTCCAGCAGGCTGGCAAGCCTGTCCGCCACATCGGTGACCTCGGGGTGGATGAGCGGCGCGAGCACAATGCCCTGCGTGCCATAAGTCAAATTGACAAAACACTTGGCTTCGCTGGAGCAGACAAGACCTGCCGCACGCCGCGGAGTCGGTTCCACCGGCTGCAGCAGGGGAGGCACGATCTGGTGATGTAGCGACTGGATGGCGGGCAGGTCGACCGGTTGAGTCTTGGTCCAGCCGGGGGACGCAGCGCCGGACGTAATGTGGCTCACGTCCCACATGCGCTGCCAGGCATAAACTGAAAAGCCCGCCGTGCGCAACGAGGTGAAGGCATCGCTGTCTTCGTCGATCTCCGCCAGGATATGGAACGCGCCCCACTTGCCTGCTTCTGCAGTGAGATGCTCGATCAACGGCGTCAGACCGGGGTGCGAGAGCTGCGCGGACGGCGCGATGTAGACCAGCCTGGCAAACAAATCCCCGTTGGTGTGAAGGATGCTGCCGATCAGCGTCGTCCCGTTATCCTGATTGATGGCCGTGTAGAGATGCCGCGCCGGATTGAAATAGGAAAGGAAGCCCGCAGCCCCCAACGGGTTTCCGCGCGTCAACAGGCGGGTCGAGTTTAAGCTGACAGCCTCGCCGCGGTAGCGGAAGAGCGTGGGCAGATCGAGGAAATCGAGAGGGCGGGATGTCATTTTTTTCGCCGTTCAAAAAAGGCAGACTTATTCGTCTGCCCCTGAAGTGTAGATTCTAATTTGCCAGCGAGATGAAGAACTCGTGAAAGCGCAGGTCATTCGTCAGCTCCGGGTGGAAGGAGGTCGCGAGGAGTTTTCCCTCCTGCGCCGCAACGATGCGCCCGTCCGGCAGCGCGGAGAGGATCTTTGCCTTCCCGCTCACCGACTGGATGATCGGCGCGCGGATGAACATGGCGTGATACGGATCTGTTGTGCGAGTGGCCTTCTTGAGAGGCTCGATGTCGAGGTCTGCTTCAAATGAATCGACCTGCCGTCCGAAGGCATTGCGTTCCACGGTGATGTCCATGATACCGAGCAAAGGCTGGTGCCGGCGGACATCCTTGGAGAGAAAGATGGCGCCCGCACAGGTGCCCCAGATGGCGCGTGATTTTCCGAACGCACGCAGCGGCTCCATTAATTTGAAGTCCTCCGCGAGCTTGCCGATGGTGGTCGACTCGCCGCCGGGGATGATCAATCCGTCCAGCGGATCAAGTTGTCCCGGCAGACGCACCTCGCTTGCTTCGACGCCGAGACGTTTGAGCATGACGATGTGTTCGGCGAAGTCACCCTGCAGTGCAAGTACACCGATGTTCATAGTTCAATCAGAAAGTCGATAAATAGAGAGTAGGGAGCAGTGAGTAGTGAGCAGCAAATAGGGAATGGCGAAAGGAGAATGGAGAGTGGTTATTAAAAACTAATCTCTACTCTCTATTCTCCACTAGCTGAACTACCAGCCTCTCCCGGCAATCTTCTCGCCTTCCGGCATTTGGGAGATGTTTCGTCCGACCATGGGCTCGCCCAGGTCGCGGCTGACTTCCGCGAGGATGGCCGCATCTTTGTAGTGTGTGGTCGCCTTGACAATCGCCGCTGCGCGTTTGGCCGGGTCGCCGCTCTTGAAAATTCCTGAGCCGACGAACACGCCGTCCACACCGATCTGCATCATGAGCGCCGCATCCGCCGGGGTGGCGATACCGCCCGCAGCGAAATTCACCACCGGCATGCGTCCCAGCTCCTTGGTCTCCTTGACCAATTCATACGGTGCGCCGATCTCCTTGGCATAGCGCATCAACTCTTCATCGGCCATCGTTTGCAGCTTGCGGATCTCGCCCAATACGGTGCGTGCGTGCCGGACCGCCTCGACCACGTCGCCGGTGCCGGCTTCGCCCTTGGTGCGGATCATCGCCGCGCCTTCGCCGATGCGCCGCAGCGCCTCGCCCAGGTTTCGGCATCCGCATACGAACGGGACTTTGAAATTGTGCTTCAGGATGTGGTTTTCTTCATCAGCAGGAGTCAGCACTTCAGACTCGTCAATGTAATCGATACCGATCGATTCGAGAATCTGCGCTTCGACGAAATGTCCGATGCGGCACTTGGCCATGACCGGGATGGAAACGCACGCCATGATCTTTTCGATCAAGCCGGGGTCGCTCATACGCGCCACGCCGCCCTGCGCACGGATATCCGCCGGCACGCGCTCGAGCGCCATCACGGCGCACGCGCCCGCGTCCTCGGCAATTTTAGCGTGCTCCGGCGTCACCACGTCCATGATCACGCCGCCCTTTAACATTTGCGCCAGACCCTTTTTAACGGCAAAGGTACCGGTAACAGGTGTAACTTCCATGATCTTGCTCCTTCTCAAAAAATAGGCTTCCAAATCGATTTTACCACGCATAAATTTATTCTGCGTTAGAGGCGCGTTATAAGGAGGGGAGACTTGATTCAGTGTGCCTATATTGTCGAAGCTTGTGTGAAATGAGAAAAGTTTGTTGACTCTCCTCTTGACAAAACACAAAATCGATGTACAATTATACAAAGATACAATGATACAATTTGGATAAAATGCATGAAGATTGACGTTGATTTCCGCTCGGACATTCCGCTCTACATCCAAATCGTGGAGCAGATCCAGCAGCGGGTCGCAGAAGGGGAGTTGAAACCCGGCGACCAGTTGCCCACCGTCCGCGCGCTGGCCTCGGAGCTGAGGGTCAACTTCAATACCGTGGCGCGGTCCTATCGCTTACTGGATGAGGCCGGCGTGATCTCCACCCAGCAAGGCCGCGGGACCTACATCCTGGAGATGCCTCCGCCCGAAGTCGCGGAGAGGCTGCGCAGCGAATCGCTCCAGGCGCTTGCCAGGCGCTATCTTTCAGAAGCGAAACGACTTGGATACACCCCGCAGGGCGCGCTGGAGATTTTTCAAAAAACCGCTGAAGACTGGCAGGAAAACAGCGGAATCGAAGATGAAGAATAAGAAAAGAGGATGAAATGTCGTCAAAATCGAACAAAGACCAAACCAAGTCCACCAAGCCAGATCCACACATTCCGCCGATCGCAGGATTCATTTTTGCCATCTGTTTGATCGTCGCCACCCTGGGCGCAATCTACATGGACGGAAAATTCTCTGACATGGCCATCGGCGCGTGGGTATTCATCTGGCTGGCGATAGGTATCTACATCCTGTTCGCGTTGAAGATCGCCTCGCAATGGGAAAAAGCCGTCGTGCTGCGCCTGGGCAAATTCAAAGGATTGAAAGGTCCCGGCCTGTTCTGGATCATCCCCGGTATCGAGGCAGTCTCGACCTGGGTGGACCATCGCGTGATGGTCACGCCATTCGCTGCGCAGAAGACGCTCACCAAGGACACCGTCCCGGTCGATGTGGACGCCGTGTTGTTCTGGCTTGTGTGGGACGCTGAGAAAGCCGCGCTCGAAGTCAAGAACTACGAAGCGGCGGTCGATTGGGCTGCCCAGACCGCGCTGCGCGATATCACCGGCCGCATGATGCTGGCGGACCTGCTCGTCGGCCGGTCATCCATCGATGCGGAGCTGCAGAAGGTGATCGACGAACGCACCACCCCCTGGGGCGTGACGGTGCAGTCGGTCGAGATCCGCGACATCGTCATCCCGCAGGACCTGGAGGATGCCATGTCCCGCCAGGCACAGGCGGAGCGTGAGCGTCAGGCGCGCGTCATCCTGGGCGAATCTGAGAAGCAGATCGCCGAGTCGTTTGCCAAGGCTTCCGAATCCTATATCAACAATCCTACAGCGCTTCATTTGCGCGCCATGAATATGCTCTTCGAGGGATTGAAGGAAAAGGGCGCGCTGGTCATCGTACCGAGCAGCGCCGTGGATACGATGAATTTGGGCGGTCTCAGCGGGATGGTATCGCTGGCGCAGCAGAACCTGCCCAAAGAGGAAAAATAACCCGTTTGAATAAGCTTGATCGAGGAAACCACGCCAGGGTTTCACGTGAAACCCTGGCTGTAAATAAAGAAAGGAAATTTAATGTCAACCAAAGCCGCAACCATCACTGCCGTCACGCTGGTCGTCCTCTCATTCCTGGTCGCGATCGCCCTGTACCCCATCATGCCGGACCCGATGCCTTCGCATTGGAACGCAGCCGGCGAGATCGACGGTTACATGTCCAAGTTCTGGGGTTTATTCCTGATGCCGCTCGTCACACTGGGAATGCTGCTCCTGTTCATTGCCATTCCCCGCATCGACCCGCTCAAGGCCAACATCGCCCAGTTCATCGAATCCTATAACCTGATGATGGTGCTGCTCATCGTCTATATGCTCTATGTCTACGCCCTGACCCTGTTCGCGGCGCTGGGCTATCAATTCAACATGACCACCATGCTTATTCCTGCGATGGGAATCCTGTTCATTGTCATCGGATTCCTGATCGGCAAGGCAAAGCGGAACTTCTTCATCGGCATCCGCACGCCATGGACCTTGAGCAGCGATACGGTCTGGGCCAAGACTCATGCGCTGGGAAAATGGACTTTTATCGGTGCAGGCATTGTCAGCATCCTCAGTGCCTTCCTCGGCGAGGACGGCTTCTGGGCCATCATGATCTGCATCTTTGCCGCGGCCATCATCCCGATCGTCTACTCGTACATCCTTTGGAAGCGCGAGAATCCCGCCTAGACGTTTCACGTGAAACCTATGGAAACCAACATGGACACAATCATTGAAGTCAAAGATTTATGCCGTACTTTCGGCGACATACACGCTGTGGACGGGCTGACCTTCGACATCCAGCCCGGTGAGGTCTTCGGGCTGCTTGGGCCGAACGGCGCGGGCAAGACGACCACGGTCCGCCTGCTGAACGGGATCCTGCCGCCCTCGAGCGGAACGGTCCGCGTGTTCGGCCTGAATCCCGCCGAGCAGGGTGAGCAGGTCCGCAAACAGACCGGCGTGCTGACGGAAACATCGTCGCTATATGAGCGCCTGTCAGCGCAGGAGAATCTTGAATTCTACGGCACACTGGCCGAGATCCCCGAAGAAAAGCTGAAAGGCCGCGTGAAGGAAATCCTGGAATTCTTCGAGCTGGATCAGCGCGCCGGGGACAAGGTCGAAACCTACAGCAAAGGGATGAAGCAGCGCCTCGCCCTCGCCCGCGCCCTGCTCCACCAGCCGCCGCTGTTGTTCCTCGACGAGCCAACCTCAGGCCTTGACCCGGAAGCCGCACAGCAGGTCAACGCGCTGATCGAATCGCTCAGCCACAAGGGGCAGACCATCATCCTGTGTACGCACAACCTGACGGAAGCCGAGCGCCTGTGTGACCGGGTGGCGGTGATGAACAACGGTCGCGCCCTCGCCTTGGGCAGCCTGACGGACCTGTCGCGGAAGTTGTGGCCGGCCATCTGGGTGGACGTCAAATTCTGGGAGGTGCCTTCAGCGGATCAACTCGAGGCAGCGAAAAACTTCCAAAGCGTGAAGCAGGCTGAGGCGGCGTCCGATTCGCTCTCGGTCCGGCTGGAGAGCAAGGAATCCATCCCGGCGTTCGTCCGCCACCTGGTGGAAACGGGCTCGTCCATCCTGAGCGTCAACCCGCGGGCACACTCGCTGGAGGATGTGTATTTCGCGATACAAAACGGCAAGAAGGAAGGTGAACAATGAACTGGAGATCGATACGCGCCATCGCAACGAAAGACTTCAAGGAGGTGCGCCAGAACAAGGCGGCCTGGGTGCCGGCGTTGGTGCTGCCGATGATATTTGCGATCATCATGCCGATGGCGTTCACCCTTCTTCCGCAGTGGATTCCGACCGAAGATGTGGCACAAGAGATGGGCGACATGGAAGATTTGATCGCCAACCTGCCTCCAGCCATTCAGGAGCTATTTAATACAAAAAGCCTGGAGCAGGCCTTTGTCATCTACATGACCGCTTTTCTTTTTGCGCCCATGTTCCTGATCATGCCGCTGATGTTCTCGTCCATCATCGGATCGGACTCGTTTGTCGGAGAGCGCGAACGCAAGACCATGGAAGCGCTTCTGTACACGCCGACGAGCGACGGAACGCTCTTTATGGGAAAGATTATTGCGTCGGTGGTCCCGGCGATTCTGCTCTCGTGGATCACTTATGCGCTTTATATTGTCGTGGTCAACGCCGCCAGCTGGCCGTTGTTCGGAGAGATCTGGTTCCCGCTGCCGGCCTGGTGGCCGTTGATGTTCTGGCTGACGCCGGCCATCTCCTTGTTGGGCATGTCCGCGACAGTTCTGATATCCTCGCGCGTCAAAACCTTCATGGAGGCGTATCAGCTCACGGGTTCGCTGGTCATCTTTGTGCTGCTGCTGGTGGTGGGACAACTTAGCGGCGTACTTTACCTGGGCGTTTTCTCCACGTTCGCTATCGGCACATTGGTCTGGGTGATCGATGCCGCCCTGATCTACATCGGCGTGGGGACGTTCAATCGAACCAACCTCGTCGCGAAAATATAATCTGAAGAATTATTTGTCTATACCAATTTTGGAGGCGTATGGCTGAAGAGATTAGGAAATGGGATTACCGAGTCCAGCAATTTGGCTCCACCTGGAGCGCCGTAAAACCCGAAAACATGGAAGATACTTTGAACGAATGGGGCATCGAAGGTTGGGAAGTTGTCAGCGCGGTCCACAAATCGAGTAACGAGGTTATCGTCATCGCCAAGAGACCTCTCACCCATGCAATCATGCGCGCACGCTCAATGCCATCATAACAACAAGGAGAAAAATGTTGGAACGAAAATCACTCACCTGGTTCCTGATATTGACCTTTGCCATCAGCTGGACGTTTTTCCTGATCCCACTGGCTTTCAAAGGAGACCCGGCAGTTTACGCACAATCACTCGGGATTTGCTGGATGCTCGGCATGTGGGGACCGGGCATCGCCGCCATCGTGACCACGCTGTTCGTAGCCAAACGCCCCTTCAGCGACCTGCGCCTCAATAAGCTGGGCAAGTTCCGCTTCTACCTGATCGCATGGTTCCTGCCTCCTCTGCTGGCAGCATTAACAGTGGCCGTCACCGCTCTGATCGGCACCGGCGTGTTCGACCCGAACTTCACCACGATGAAACAGATCGCCGACCGGGCTGCCTCGACCACCGGGCAGTCATTACCGGTGAATGTATTGATCATCAGCCAGCTCATCCAGGGGTTGCTCCTCGGTCCCATCATCAACATCGTCTTCACGATGGGCGAGGAATTGGGCTGGCGCGGATTCCTGCTCCCCAAGCTGCTGCCCATCGGTCAATGGAAGGCTATTCTATTCAGCGGTCTCATCTGGGGATTCTGGCACGCGCCGGTCATCGCGCAGGGGCACAACTTCCCGGGACATCCTTATTGGGGAATACTGGTGATGACTCTTGGATGTGTTCTGCTTGGCGCGATCATCTCGTGGCTTTATCTCAAGACACGCAGTCCATGGTCCGCGGCGCTGGCGCACGGATCCGTCAATGCGTGGGGCGGGCTTCCGATGGTCTTTCTACTGCCGGGCTTCGACATGCTCTACGGGGGCATCATCCTGAGCCTGACAGGCTGCATCGTCCTGGCGGCGTTCATCGGCTTCCTCGTGCTGATCAAGCAACTGCCGGTGAAAATGCCGGATGACTCTCCCGCCATCTCTGCCGCAACAGAAGCTTGATAAGAAAAAAGGGAAATTCAATGTACACAGCAAAGAAATTCGATTGGCGTATTTTCTTCATCCTGCTTGGAGCAGCGACCTTTGGGGTGATCGCAATTTTCCCCTATTCACTTGCCCTGCAGGCTGGGCAGCTTGAAGCATTAAAAGCTCAACTTCCATTCCCGTTTCCAGTATATTTGCTCATTCAGGTCCTTCAGAATGTGTTGCTGTTTGCCGTTGTGATCGCGCTTGGTATGTTAGCCGCAAACCGCATCGGCCTCGGGCTGCCCATACTCGAGGCAAAACTGGCCGGTGAAAAAGTGTGGCCTAGGATTAAAGCCATACTCCCGTTAAGTCTTGGCATCGGAGTAATTGGGTCGCTGATCATCATTGCGCTCGATCTCTGGGTCTTCAATCCTGCTCTTATTCAAGAACTCGGAGAACAGGCGCAAGTTCTAAATCTCGACGTGGGTCAACCAGCCGCATGGAAAGGGTTGCTCGCTTCGTTCTACGGCGGTATTAACGAGGAGATCCTGCTAAGACTCTTTATGATGAGCGTACTGGCCTGGCTGGGAAAATTCATCAGTCACACCGCCGACGGACGTCCCACTGTTGCCGTGCTGTGGATTGCCAATATCCTGGCCGCTGTCTTGTTTGGTCTGGGGCATCTGCCGGCAACTTCGATGCTGCTCCCATTAACGCCACTGGTCATCACGCGTGCCATTGTTCTCAATGGATTGTTGGGGGTGGCATTTGGTTATCTCTACATGAAACACGGCTTGGAATCAGCGATGATATCGCACTTCTCCGCCGATATTGTTCTGCACGTGTTATTAGCTCTTTAGCACCGGGACTTCGACTCACGAACCATTCGAGCAGGGGAATAGAATCTGGATGTAAATTTACATAATCGGTCACAACTCGACCAGCAGACGTAAAAATCGCGCAGGTAATCTGCGCGATTTTTATATATATGAAGCAATAAATTATTAATCTACACGCATTATCGGTCACTCAGGAACGCAACCGCCCTGCCTTCGTCGTCATCCATGACCAGGTTGATGAAACAGCCCGGACGGAAGTCTTCGACCTTGATCAGCTTCAGCGCCTTGCACACCTCTCCTTCAGATGCAGGCAGCCACTCCTCCAGACGGTTGGGCGTCCCGAAGAAAAACTCCCGGTTGAAGACAGCATCCTTGTCGTCGAGATTAACCGCCAATGGAAAAATATGCGCTTCCATCAAGTCCTGGAAGAAATGGGTGCCGAAGGACGGCTCGGGGTCCGTGCCGACCTCGCTGCCCGAGAGCTCGACCAATGCGCGGGTATTGTAGATATCTCCGTAAGCCACGTAAACGCCCAGGTTGGGAGTCGAAGTCCCCCACCGCCCCGGGCCAACACAGATGAAACCCTCCCCTTTCATGGCGGCGTTGAGCGCACTGATCCCCCGCTTGAGTTTGCTGCGGTCGGCTTCGGACTGAAGATTGAAATACTCTTCCGGCGGGACGAACAGCACGTAGCGAATGTCGTGAACCGCGCCGCGCGGGACCATGCGCCGGGTGGACAGAATCACGTCGGCCTCGGGCAGGTCATCGGGGATGCTGGCGTCCTCCTCGTCCATGGCGCTCTGCGGCCGGCATTGGAGAACGGTGATCTTGACATCCGGCTGCAACGCGCGGGGGTCAGCCACTTCGACGGTAAATTCCATGTCCACCGGCGAGCGGTAATGTTTTTCGAGCAGCCCGAGCATCGTGCGCATGTGACTGGCGAACGGCGTGCGGCGCAGCAGCCCGTCGAAGGTCACCACGATGTTGGCGGGGTCCACCACGCTGGAACTGATGGCGGCGAGGTAATCCCCCTGGTCCTCCTGAGCTACGTAGCGCAGCCCGGGATAACGCGGCTCGATCACGTCCCGCACCGGCAGCGTCTTGAACTTGTTCTCCTGCAGGTCGATCAGGTCAATATAACGCTGGGAATACCTGCGAATCATCTTCGTCGCGGAAGCGGGATGCAGCGAGGGATGGCTGAGCGCCACCAGGCGCGGATGATCGTCGCCGACCGTCTCGACGGCGCGGGTGCCCAGACCCCAGACGAGGCGCAGGAACCCGTCATCACGCTTGATCTGCGGCGACCAGCGGTAGAGATTGTGGCTGAACGCCACACCCGCCCCGTGCGGCATGAAGTAGCGTCCGTAGCGCTCCCCCTGCACGAACTGGATCAGGATGGCGACGCGCTCGTCGTAATCCACCAGGCCCTTGTGGTGGCGGTACAGCAGCGCGTCGGGATTCATGCAGGAGGCGTAAACACGCGCGATGGAATCGGTCAGCGCCTTGAGATTCTCCTCCGGCGTACCCTGATTCGGGCAGAAGTAGCTGTCGTACTTCCCGGCGAAGGACGTGCCGAAGTTATCCTCCAGCAGCGACGACGATCGCACGATCAGCGGGCGGTCGCCTGCCTCATCGAGAATCATCCTGAGCCGCTCGAGGATGTCTGACGGGAAATCGCCGTCCACAAACTCGCGCACGATCTGCGGGAACTCGGCGCGCATCATCGCCTCGGGCTTGTACTTCTGGTCGCCCCAGTGCACCAGCCCGTTCGCCGCCATGAACGTGTAGAACAGGTCCGAGGCGAGGAAGTAGGATACCGGGATCCGGATCGACTTTTGGATCTCCGGCGGTGCGACCTCGCTCAGGATGCGGTACGCCAGCATCATCCCGGCGGACTTGCCGCCGATCTTTCCGTACCCGATCTTGCGCTGGCGGATCTCGCGCAGGTCATCCACCGTGAACCACTTGCGCGCGATATTGATGTAGGCCAGCTGGTCGCTGATCATCGTTCGGATGAGCACGACCTTGATCTCCTGCAGGCGCGCCTCAAGCGAATGCCTGTCCTCGCGCGGCAGCTTCTCGATCATCTCGGCCTGTTCAAAGAGCATGTCCTGCGGCGCCAGCTCGGGATTGAAGGTGACCATGTCCGGCGCGGCGCCGCGCTCACCGATGATCTCGCGCGCGATGTGTTCGAAGCTCTCGTAGGGAAAGTTGTAGGCGAAGTAAAAATCGGTCAGCGAATCGCGGATGCGCGCCAGGCGTGTCTCCCAGATCTCGATCGACTCTTCGGCATAGGGATCGCTTAATCCCTCCCGGGCTTGCGATTCAATGGCTTTCTTCCGCGAACTCGGATTCGAACGCCTCTTGGGTGATGATGCCGCGTTCGAACAGGTCCCGCCGCATGCGCGCACGGATGCGGCCCGCCAGGATCGGGTATTGATTCAGGGCGAGGTAGATCGCGAGCACGCGGTCGGCGGAGGGAGAAGGCAGGACCATGGGAGTTGAAGCCATCGTATTATATATAGAAAGCGTCAGGGTGATTCTACACCCTGACGCTCGGGTTCATATCATTGAAGAGAACTAACCCAGGTGCATCGGCATGATGACGTGGATGAAGCTGTCATCCCCCACCGGGCGGATGACGCCGGGGGCGTTGGCGGCGCTGGTCTCGAGCGCCACGTTGGGAGTCTTGATGACCTCCAGCACCTCGCGCATGTACTTCACGTTGAACGCGACCAGCAGGCCGATGCCGTCCACCGTCGCTTCGACGATGGTCTCGTTCGAGCCGGTCTCTTCGGAGACAGCGGAGATTTCCATTTCGCTCGGGGTGAGTTCGCCGGTGGAAGCCTTGATGTTGATGCGCGCCACATTCGAGCCTTCGCGTGCGAAGATCTCCGCCTGTTTGCAGGCCTTGAGCAGTGCGGCAGTGGACACCAGTGTGCGCGATTTGTGTGAGCGCGGGATGATCTGCTGATAATCGGGAAAAGTCCCGTCGATGAGCTGTGACACCAGTTCGGCATCCTTGACGCGGAACACGACCTGTCCGCGCCCCTTGGGGAGTACCATTGAAATCATCGTCTCGCCGTCGCTGGCAATGCGCGCCAGTTCGGAGAGCGCCCGGGCGGGGATGATGGCCGAGACCGGCGAGGGAACCGGCGCGGAGAGCGTCGACTTGCGCACCGACAGGCGGAACCCGTCCGCGGCGGCCATGGTGATGGTGTCTTTTTCCACGGTGACCAGCACGCCCATCAGCACGGGGCGCGCCTCATCGGTGGAGGCGGCGAACGCCACCTGCGCGATCATTTCCTTGAAGTCCACCACGTTGATCTGGATGGCGTTTTCGAAATCGGGGACAGGCAGCGGAGGAAATTCCTGGGCGTCGATGCACTTGATGTCGTTGGTGGAGGAGCCCGAGCGCAGATTCAAGCTCTGCACCTTCGTGTCCAGCGACAGGCGGACCTGGGGGTCGGGCAGGTTATTTACCAGGTCGGAGAAGGTCCGCGCGGGGACGGTGGTGGAACCCTCCTCCTCGATCTTCGCGCCGATCCAGCAGGTGATGCCCAACTCGAGGTTGGTCGCGGATAAACGCAAACGCCCCTCATCGGTGGCGATCAATACATTTCCCAGCACAGGCAGGGTGCTGCGCGGCGATACCGCGCGCGAAACCGTGCTTAATCCACGGGCCAGGTTTTCTTGAAGAACGGTCACTTTCATCGGTGTCTCTCCTGCATCAAGGCTAAGAAAAGTATATCATGAATGTTAAAACATCATGCGCGCTACACAGAAATAAAATTACCCACCCATGATCAAACTCATCAACAACCCGAACAGCAGGAACGCCACTTCAAGCCCAAACAGCACCGCGATGACGTACGAGCACGATCATCCCGGGCGAGGTCGCCGCCGAGGGGCGCACTTCCTGTCCCTCCGCCAACTGGCGCAGCGCCAGCGCCGCCTGACCGGCAGTGACGTTGAGTCCGCGTTTGGGCTGTCCGCTCAAGACCCAGCCCGGAGCTTCTCCCTGCCACGACCACCTTCGCGCCTTTGAAATCCTCGAGGATCACACGCAGCGCCTCGGGCGGATCCAACGCCAACGCCGCCGGCAGGACCATGGCCTGCACACGCCGTGCATCGTCAGGGATAGGCTGACCGATCGGCTGGACGACAACGGGCATGCCGGGCGCCTGCTTCTGGATGGCGTCGGTGAGCGCGGACACCAGGTCCGGGTCGCCGGGGTCGAAGACCATCACGCCAAAGCTGGTATATTTCGCGCGAATCGAATCCGCCGCGTGGGCATTGTCCTTGCGGAGCGCGCTCATGTGATAGAGCAGCAGCCCGGTGAAGAGAGCCAGCAGCTGCAGTAGCGTTCAACATCGTGGAAGGATAATACGCGCCCGACCTGCCGAGCACAATGTCAATGCGCTGATAAACGAGCGTGATGGCTGAGACCATCAACCCGATCACCGAGGCAAAGATGACGAGGTAGAGATAGACTCTGCGGATCAATGAGCGCCGGGCGTGGTCACCGTCGGCAGCCGGAGGCCAAGGCTTCAGCCTGCATCGGACGCCAGGTCATCAGCCAGAGAGGCAGGCCAACCGCCAGGGTGGCGATCGCGCCGGCGGTGCGTCCGCGCAGGGACTCGCCCCACAGAGCAGTGCCGAACAACTGGTCGAGCACCACCGAGACCAGCAGCGCGAGGCCGGTGAACGAAGCCGCCAGCCCGATCAGCGACAGGATGTAGAAATAGAACCTTCGCAAACCTGAACGGCGCTGCGTGTCGGGCACGGACTGGATGTCCGCGTTCAGCCAGCGGCCGTAATAAGCCCACACCACTGAAAACGGAATCAACACGGAGATGGGTCCGCCCACCTGTCGGACAAACTCGACGCCGGTGAAGGGTTTCCCGAAAACCCACAGCAGGATGTTGTTCAACACAACCCCGGCTGTCGCAAGAACGGTGATAACGCCTGCCAGCGCCAGAAGATAAAGCACACCCAACCGTATGAGCGACCCTTGCTCGGCGGGGTCCGCGAGAGCGTCCTGGCACAGTTTCCACGTGTAAACCCAGACAGGCGTGCCGACGACCAGCAGCGCCAGCCCGTTGACAAAGGTCTCGCGCCCCAACTCGCCCAGCACCGCGGAGGGGATAAAGAAGTCGTAGCGCAGGACCTGCTGCGCGCCGAAGACCACCATCGCCAATGAGTAGATCAGCCAGACGTAGCGATACAGCCGGCGCACATCGGAAAAGTTCTCGCGGTCGGAGATGGACTTCCAGTCTTTCTGGAGAATGTTGTAGAAATAAGCCGCGGCTGCCAGGTTGAACCCGATGGCGATCAGGTTGTCCTTCCACGACTGAGTCCCGCCGAAGATGGCGCGATAGGGACTCATGCCCGAACCTTCCAGCAGCAGACGGTTGATCAGCGCCAACGTGTTCTGGGCAGCCGGGATGAGCAGAATCAACAGGGTGCCGTACAGGAAGACCGCCCGCAGCGTGGCAGTATGCTCCTCCTCGTCGCGCTGGGCAGCATGCTGTATCCAGTTCCAGTGCAGGAGGAAGATCGGCACGCCCACCAGGATGAGCGCCAGCGCCTGGGCGAGGGTCTCCACCCCGGGGACAATGTCCGCAGCGAGAGTGGTGCGCAGCAGGTTGATCAGCCCCCACAGCACCACTTCGAGGCTGACGAGGGCAATCGCGTAAAAGTAGAGTCGGCGGATCGTTTTCATGGGTCACCCATTCAGGCGGAGGGAGGTCAGGGCTTCTCGGGCACGTAGACAGGCTGGTACCAGTCGTACGCCCAGAAGTTGTAGGGAAGCTGTTCCAGTTTCCATTGTCCATTCTGCAGGATCAGCAAGGCCGCCTCGTTGCTGCGGAAGCCGCCCGAGAACGGGTCGCCGGAATTGTAGATGGTATTTAACGCGACCACGGCAGCGTCGCCGTTGATGTCCGCCTTGCCGACCTCCACACCGACGTTATCCGGGAAGACCATGTTCGTAATGAACGACTGCCGGAATTGCTCGTAGGTGGGCTTGTAGTCTTTTTCGGCCAGGTAGCTGTAGGCCTTTTCGAAATCGCGCTTGTGCACCGCCACCACGTAGTTGTGCACCACGCCCTCGGGGGTATCGTCGGCGACATAGGTTTCGCTGTCCTTGCGGGTGAAGAACAGCGCGAGGGAAAGAACCACTAAAGCAGCGATGCCGATGAGGATGCCGATCAGGAAACGGTCTTGTTTCATTTTGTCCATCCTTTGGGAGAATTAGCGGGATGTGCCGGGACGAAGGACGATAACCAGGAAGGGACCGAAGGCCGGGATGAGCACTGCCAGCAAGCCCCACATCGCAAATGCAGAGAACGATAGTTGACGCCGGCTAAGGTAGGCCACCGACAGCAGGGTCATCGCCAGCAGGAAGAGGACCAAAAGCAGGTGCAGCCCGCGCGCATCCATAATTTGATTGTACAGGGTTGAGGAACAAAAGGCAAGAAGTAGACCCCCTCCCAACCTCCCCCAAATCTGATTTCGGATTTGGGGGAGGTGACCGTAGGCCGGAGTGGGGTACAAGAATCGCGATATACTTGCGCCATATTTTCGAAAAAGGAGCCTGAAATGACCACCCCTCCCCGCTGGGACTTAACCAATGTCTACCCCTCGCTCGACTCGAAAGAATTCGAGGCCTCCGTCAAAAAGGTCAAGAAACAGATCGGCGAGCTGGAGAAATTCTTCGATAAAAACATCGACAAGACGACCGCCAAGACGCCCGTCAAGAAACTGGCCGGGCTGGCCGGCGAAGCCATCGACCGCTTCAACACGGTCTATGAACTCTATGGAACCATCAATGCCTACATTTACTCATTCGTCTCGACCAACTCGCGCAACATGCTGGCAATGAAGAAACTCTCCGAGTTTGAACAGGTCGGTGTGCGCATGCAGAACCTCAACACGCGCTTCCTGGCCTGGGCAGGGAAACTCTCGCCAGTGCTGAACAAGGTCATTGCTGCGAATCCCACCGCCAAGGCGCACGCCTTCATGATGAAGGAAGCTGCGCGGCAGTCCAAGTACATGATGACCGAGGAAATGGAGGCTCTTGCCGCGGAACTCAACCTGAGCGGCGCGAATGCCTGGGAAAAACTACAGGGCACGGTCACCTCGCAGATGACCGTGGATTTCGAGCTGGACGGCGAGGTCAAGAAGCTGCCGATGCCGGCGCTGATCAACCTGCACTCGCACCCCGACGAATCGGTGCGGCGGCGCGCCTACGAAGCCGAGATGAAAGCCTGGGAATCTGTGCGCGAACCCCTGGCCGGCGCCATGAACGGCGTCAAGGGGACGACCCACACGCTCAACGTCCGCCGAAAACGCAAGGACGCGCTGCACACCGCCGATCGACCAGTCGCGCATCGACCGGCCCACGCTGGAGGCCATGCTCGGTGCGATGGAAGCTTCGTTCCCCATGTTCCGCAAATACTTCAAGGCCAAGGCCAGACGCCTCGGCAAGGAGAAGCTGGCGTGGTGGGACATCTTCGCCCCGAGCGGGAACAGCCGCAAGACCTACACTTACCCCGAAGCGCGGGATTTCATCCTTAAGAACTTCAACGGGTTCTCGCCTGATCTGATCATCGTTCGCCAAACGCGCCTTCGACGGAAACTGGATCGACGCCGAACAGCGCGACGGCAAGCGCGGCGGAGCGTTCTGCATGGGTGTTCCGGTCGTCAAGGAAAGCCGCGTGCTGAGCAACTTCGACGGCACGCTCGACCAGGTCAGCACCATCGCCCACGAGCTGGGGCATGCCTTCCACAACGAGTGCGCCTACGCCAGCCGGCAAGACCGAGCTCCAGCAGGACACGCCCATGACGCTGGCCGAGACCGCCTCCATCATGTGCGAGACCGTCGTCATGGAGGCCATCCTCAAACAGACCAGCGACCCGCAGGAGCAGCTGGCCATCCTCGAGACCCGTCTGATCGGCGACGCGCAGGTCATCGTGGACATCTACTCGCGCTACCTGTTCGAGAAGGAAGTCTTCGAGCGCCGCGCCGAGTCCGAGCTTTCGGCGGACGACCTGTGCGAGATCATGGAACGCGCCCAGAAAGCCACCTACGGCGACGGGCTGGACGAGAAGTTACCTGCACAAATACATGTGGACGTGGAAGCCGCACTACTACTCAGCCGGTCGCTCGTTCTACAACTTCCCCTACTCCTTCGGCCTGCTCTTCGCCACCGGGCTGTATGCCATCTACCGCAAGCGCGGCGCGGACTTCGTGCCCGATTACAAAGCCCTGCTGGCCTCCACGGGCGAAGGGACCGCCGCCGACCTGGCCGCCCGCTTCGGCATCGACATCCGCTCGCGCAAGTTCTGGGAGGACAGCCTGGAGGTCATCGGGAAGAAGATCGATAGGTATTGCGAGTTGTAGAAAATCAGATATTGGATAATAGAGAGTAGAGCTCCGGCGGAGTGTTCTCCGCCCGGTTTTTGATCTTCGCGCCAAAGTTGCGCTTGATGATGGAAAACCCTATAATCTAAATAGCGGCTAAGGAAGTAATTGGAGAGACTTGTTGAAGACATATTTGTATTAATCGGTTGTTTTACTTTTCTCTGTAATTGTCACAAGCTGCAGCAATGCAGTCGAACCATCGCCAACACAGGCAGATACTATAACTGCGCTAACATAAACACTGACTCTGTACGCCTGACAGTAAAACAAGATTGGGCATTGATTGAAGCTACACTTCAGGCTATACCACAAGATCTTTTATCTACATCTTTGTCAACCTATAACGACAATATTATTGTGCCCACGCAAACACCAACTCCGGTTGTTGCACCTGGTTTGCCGGCGCCGACATCTTTTCCTATTGATTTTGACAGCCTCCCTAAACTTTACCAGGTTATTATTTCCTCACTGGATCTACAAAGTATCAAAGATGCTCCTGGAGATGACCATCTTGCTTATCTTTTGGATACAAATCCACTAATTGATGTTACTGATGTCATACATGAACTAAACGAATGCCTATGGGATTGTGCAAAATATCGATATTCGCTAAAGACAGCCTACTAACTATCCCTCTCCTGCGAACGGGCGACGAACAAAAAGCAGAAAGAACAATAGAAAACTTAAACAAGTCTAATACGGAAGCAAAACAATTTAACTGGTGGGCAACTGATCATACCGATGTACTACCTGAAATAGTGCCTGATAATATATCCTCTAATGCATGGCTGGTTATTACGCACAAAAGCACATTTCTTCCCCCCTTGCCCGATTTCGCAACTATTGTATGAAGGACAAGGTCCTCCAATACTTGTTTCTGAAGCGATCGTAATGGGTAAAGCTCATCGCAGCATAGTCATTTTGACAACTTATCATCGAAATATCTATATAGAAGAAGGTTAGGCTGCGGATATAGGAACATTTGGCGCAGCAGACTATCCAATATATTTTCTAGAGATGCAAATTCAAAAACTGGAAGCGGCCGGATACCCAAAATAACATCTCTCGCCCAGGACTCCGCACCCGCCCGCTTCGGCATCGACTATCCGCTCTCGCTAGCTTGTCCCCTAAAAGGGGGTTCCGGAGGACAAGCCTGGCGGTCATTGTTGGGATGATCTTTCCTACAGTTGTGTGCTGTAATTTCTCCAGATGAATTAATACAAGACCGTCCATGAAGTCCCCCCGGAGGGACAACACCCGGTTGGACCTGCGATTCAGCTTGGTGCTTACTTGGGATACTCCTAAGCCCATGCAAAGTTCACAGTGACCGTATCTTAACATGGATTCTGTCGAATCAGGCTCACTAACTGCTCCTGATGGTCTCCCCCAAGTGGCGGAGATAAACACTCCCCGGTCGATGGATGCGGCCAGGGAGTGTTTATCATATGATGATGTTGAAGCACAAATCACTCAAAAGGAGCGTAACATGAGCGTATTTTCTGATATCCTTGAAAAAATTCTTGGAAAGATCAAAGGTCTGGTTCCTGGTGCCAAAACCTTATCCGATGTTGACCTTACCGCCGAACTTGACAAGCTGGCTGAGGGCAAGGGACTTGAATGGAGAGTTTCTGTGGTTGATTTTTTGAAACTGATCGGCGCAGACAGCAGCAGAGAAAATCGTGATGCGCTTGCAAAAGAGCTGGGTGTTGACGCCAGCTTTAAAAGCGGAAGCGCGGAGAAGAACGAGGCCCTACGAAAGGCCCTTTTCAAGAAGATTGCTGAAAATGGCGGGAAGATCCCCGGTTCACTTTTGGATTGAAACAAAGACATTTGTCACCCTCTTGCCCCTGTTTTCTTCGCCACTGATGCCATCAAATTGTGTTGAGCATCTTATGGCGAATAGACTGGATATTGAATCAGAGCCCGACCGGTCTTTTCGCAAGCCTGTCCCCTAAAAGGGGGTTCTGGGAGGACAGCCTGAAGGTCATCGGGCAGAAGATCGACATGTATTGCGAGTGTAGTCAACCAGGTATTAGATAACAGAGAATAGAGCCGGGTGGATAACTTCCGCCCGGTTTTTGAATCACCAAGATGTTGAATTTGAAGTCGGAAGACACTATAATTTCATTTCTGCTAGAAATAGGACACAATTTCCCAAAACCGTTATTCATTCACCCTTTGGAGGCTTTCATGAGTACTTTTGTCTTGGTCCATGGAGCATGGCACGGAGCCTGGTGCTGGCACAAGGTCACGCCGCTGCTTGAAAGCCGCGGCCACACCGTCCACACCCTGGATCTGCCCGCCTTGGGCGTGGACCGCACGCCTGTGCAATCCGTTACCCTGCAAAGCTATGCCGACCGCGTATGCGAAACGCTCAGCGCCTGCAGCGAACCCGTCTACCTCGTTGGACACAGCATGGGCGGCCTCGCCATCACCCAGGCGGCTGAAGCTATGCCGGAGAAGACAAAGATGCTTGTGTACCTGACCGCCTTTCTGCTTCCAAGCGGAAAGACCCTGCTGGACATCGCACAGGTCGACTCCGAAGCCAAAGTGCTGCCCAATCTCGTCATGGCGCCGGACCAATCCTCTGCGATGGTGAAAGCGGATGTCCTTGAAGATGTTTTCTACGCCGACTGCTCGCCCTCCGACATTGCGCTGGCGCGGTCCCTGCTCGTGCCGCAGGCTTCAGTGCCGTTCGCCACGCCTATTCAGACAACCCCCGGCCGTTGGGGCACTGTCCCGCGCGTGTATATCGAGTGTACCGAAGATCACGCCATCAGCATTGCGTCGCAGAGGTCCATGCATACGCTCCTGCCGTGTAGCCGCGTCATCACCATGTCGACGAGTTATTCCCCGTTCCTGTCTGCTCCGCAGGCGTTGGCGGATCATCTTCTCTCTCTATAATACGGTGTCGAGTGACGCCAACCTTTAATAAGCGCCGGGCAGAGGCACCTCCGCCCTGTTCTGATTTCATCCCCTGTTGCTTTTAGGCTCTTGGCATTCTATAATCTTAAGGGAGGGCTTGGCATCAATGTCACAATTTAAGAAGTGGTCACAAAGAGAACATAGCTTTACCAAAAGGATCATCGCCCTGCTGCCTGCCGGCGTTTTTTTCCTCCTCGATTTTTCCTTATCTGTTTCTCGTCATTTGTCCAGCACTGGATGAACGGTTTGGCTTGGACCGAATCCAACCCGGGGCAGTCACCATTATCATCGGCGGGACCATCATGGTATGCGGATTTGCCTTTGCATTCTGGACCATGTCGCTGCAACTGGATCAAGGGCGAGGCACACCCTTCCCGATGATGCCCACACAGGAGCTCATCATATCCGGTCCGTTCCGTTATTGTCGAAACCCGATGACGCTGGGAACGATCCTGGCCTATCTGGGACTGTCCATCGCTGCAGCCACTGTAGTCGGCGTGGCATTGGCGCTTATACTGGGAGCGCTTCTCATCACCTACCTCAAAAAAGTGGAAGAGAAGGAATTGACCGAGCGATTTGGTCAACAGTACCTTGACTATAAACAAAATGTGCCCTTCATCGTACCGAGGAAACCCAGGAAACCTTGAGCGTGCAGTTCACCCTGATACAACCTGATTATTTATAGTGGATGGCAGGGAAGAAGACCCGCCGGTGAGAACCATCACCGTTGATCCTATGTCAGCCAGATCAAATGGACTGAATGGAGTCCGATCAAAAACCCGGACACTCATAAGTGAAAAAGAGAATCCCATGTTCAACGATGTCAACGATATTGCCGAGTTCTACAATAACAACACGGACAACGAACACGATCGGCTGGTCCGGCATCAGCTTGAATATGATCTCACCTGGCGCTACCTGGACCAATACCTGCCGCCTTCGGGGCACATCCTGGAGGTCGGCGCGGCGACCGGGAGATATACCCTCGAACTGGCGAAACGCGGCTGGAAACTGACCTCCGTCGATCTATCTGCGGCAATGATCGAGCGGTGCAGGCAGAATCTGCGGAACGAGGGTCTGGAGAGTGCGTGCAGCTCCTCGTCGCCGATGCGCGTGACCTCGACCCGGTGACCGCGAAGGATTTCGACGCCGCCATCCTGATGGGTCCCCTCTATCACCTGTTCACCGAGGCAGACCGGAAACTGGCGTTGACGCAAATTCACGACCGGCTGAGAGCGGGAGGGATCCTCTTTTCAACATTCATCAGCCGATTCGGCATCATGGGCGACCTGATGAAGAACGTCCCGGAGTGGGTCGAGGACGAAGGCGAGGTGCGGTCGATCCTGGAGCGGGGCAGAGACCCCCATGATTATCACCAAAACCACCAGGGCAGTTTCCGAGGATACTTTGCAAAGGTTTCCGAGATCGCTCCTTTGCACGAGGCGGTGGGATTTCGAGACCCTTATCGTCGCGGGGGTCGAACCGGGGATATCCGCTGACGACGAGAGCTACAACAAACTGGAAGGGAAGCGGCGCCAGCTCTGGCTTGACCTTCTATATGAAATAAGCACGGAACCGTCCACCGTCGGGGGTCGCGGCATCTGCTTTATGTGGGACGGAAGAGATAGCAGGATGGCTTCTAAGCGGTAGGATGTATGAAAATCCTCGCCATTGACCACGTCCAGCTCGCCATGCCGCCGGGAGAAGAGGAATCCGCCCGCAGGTTCTACCGCGACGTGATGGGCTTCGTCGAAATCCCCAAGCCGGATTTGCTCGCCGGGCGCGGCGGCGCCTGGTTCCAGCAGGGAGCGGTCACCCTTACATCTTGGAGCGGAAGCGAACTTCCATCCGGCGCGCAAGGCCCACCCCGCCTTCCTTCGTGGAAGGGCTCGACGAGCTGGTCGTCCGCGTGCGGAATCCGGCTGCGAGGTGGACACGTCCCAGCCGCCGCTGGAGGGGTTATCGTCGGGCACACCTTTTCGATCCCTTTGGCAATCGCATCGAGTTGATGGAGAGAGAATCATAGCTCCAGATAAGATCTTCACGAAGCCCGGAGGCGCGATATCGCCTGAGAACATTCTCATGAACCCTTCAACAGAGAAGCCTTCGAAAACTAACGACATTAGCCTGAAGCAGCCCAAGAAATCGCATCGTATGCGGGGGTGTTTCTTATATACAGCAATCGGGACGATGTTGGTATGCGTGCTTGCGGCAGGTTTGTCTGCTTTGAGCAACAGCATCCTTCCCGCGCACAGCCAGGAAACCGGGACTCTCAGCGCTTTGGACAAAGCCCGCCTGGCGGAAGCCTTGCATTTACGAAACAAACTCGGCGATGACTTGTGGCCGGGCTGGAGTTGAGGAGGATATTCCGATGATCCTCTATGATGATGCGTACGCCTTTCTGGTGGGCTACCCAGACCCACCTCCAGGCTGGGTCAAGATTCCCGGCAACGAAACACAAGGTGGTTCGTGGAGGTGGTTCCGAACGATAAATTTGAAGGCCAAGTATATTACCGGCAGCGGCTTTCTGATCCAGACATTACACCGGGAGCCTTTACTGAACTGATTGGGGGTCGATGGGTCTCGAGCATGCCCGCCCGGGAGTGGATGGAAATCACATTGGGAAATGAATTCAAAGAGAGCATGCCCGCATTCCTTCGTCCAGTCTTTCCCTACCGGCTGGCGGCGCGCTTGTTTTTATCTGCTGCGGGCGGCGTGGATGCATACATCGGCGCCTTGCTGCACGAGTCCTTCATGCATTTGAAGGCATCCGCAACCCGGAGGGGATTGTACACTGCTGAAACCCTGTACAACCAAAACCAGGACCGTTATCCGTGGGAGAGCAGCTCATCGGTCGAGGACTGGCAGGTGGAGCTAAACCTGCTGGCGGACGCCGTGCAAGCCAACTTGGACGAAGAGGTGACTGGCCTGGTACGCCAATTTTTAGTTCAGCGTCAAAAACGGCGTGTGGCAGCCAATTTGGACGCCGACCTGATCAACCTCGAGCGGCAGAAGGAATGGGAGGAAGGGGGCTGGCGAAATATACCGAGATGTCCATCTGGAAGATGGCGGATGCGACGGAAAGTTATCAACCACTGCCCTTCATGACCAGCGACCCCGGCTTTCATAATTACACCAACGCCAGCCAGCGTTGGTCGCAGGAAATCGATCAGATTCGGCGCATGGCCAGTAACTCAGGCGATACCCGTTTTTACTACAGCGGCCTGGCACAGGCTGCCCTGCTGGACCGGTTGGCTCCTGAGTGGAAAACAAAAATAATGAACGAGGATGTGTTTTTGGAAGCCCTGCTGGAGGATGCTGTTAAAATGACCTAAACGTCCCGCCGGGCATGGACGGGATTAGTCAGGTGGACACGTCCCAGCCGCCGCTGGAGGGTTATCGTCGCGCACACCTTTTCGATCCCTTTGGCAATCGCATCGAGTTGATGGAGAGAGAAGCCTAGCGGCGGTCGTCATGTAGGCAGCGCTCGCCGGGCATGGACGAGATTAATCCATCCCGTTGAACGAGTCTACATTTATAATCCTTACACAATCCCATGACTCTTACACTGACCGAAAAAGATCAAGCCATGCTGCGCGGGGACCATGGACCGGCGACCAGGATGGCCATGTCGATCCTGGTGCGCATGGCGGAGGTCGCCGGCGCAAAGGAACTGCTGGATATCACCGGCGCGCACATCGACAGCACGGTGTACATCGGCGACGCGGGGCTGGAGTTCGCCGAACGGCTGGCCGGCGCTGGGGGCAAAGGTCGCCGTGCCGACCACGCTGAACGTGAGCGGGATCGACGAGCACCACTGGCAGGAGTGGGCGGTGACCCCTGAGTGGGCAAGGCAGGCGCACCGCCAGATGGTCGCCTACCAGAGCATGGGCACCATCCCCACCTGGACCTGCGCGCCTTATCAAACAGAAATGAAGCCGGCTTTCGGCCAGCAGATCGCCTGGGGCGAATCGAACGCGATCGTGTTCGCCAACTCGGTCCTGGGTGCGCGCACCGAACGCTATCCCGACCTGTTCGACATCTGCTGCGCCATCACCGGCCGCGCGCCCGCCATGGGTCTGCACCTGACCGAAAACCGCGCCGGGAAATTGCTGCTGCGCCTGAAGGATGTTCCCGCAGAACTGCAGCAAAGCGACGACTTCTACCCCGTGCTGGGTCAATTCATGGGCAAGGTCTCGCTCGACCGGATTCCCGTCGTCGAGGGGATGATGTGTCCAGCCCAACGAGGACCAGCTCAAGGCGCTGGGAGCAGCGGCAGCCTCATCGGGATCGGTGGCCATGTTCCACATCGTGGGAGTCACACCCGAAGCGCCCACGCTCGAGGCCGCGTTCCAGGGCAATTCCCCCGAGACGACCCTCACGGTCACGATGGACGACCTGCGCCAGGCGCGCCGCGAACTGACCCACACCGACAGCGAAACGCTGGACATGGTGGTGCTGGGCAGCCCGCATTTTTCGCTGGCGGAATTCAAACAGCTCGCGCCGCTGGTGCGGGGGAAACAAAAACACCCCGGGGTGAGATTCCTGGTCACATCCAGCCGCGCGATGACGTCGCTCGCCAAACACGCCGGGCATCTGGAAGACCTGCAGGCCTTTGGCGCGCAGCTGACCGTGGATACGTGCATCCTGACCTCGCCCATGCTCCCGGATGATGTGAAATACCTGATGACCAATTCGGCGAAATTCGCCTATTACGCCCCCGGCATGCTCGGCAGGAAGATCACCTTCGGCAGCCTGAAGGACTGTGTCGCATCGGCCGTTGAGGGCAGAGTGCTACGGGATGAATCCCTATGGACGAGTTGATCCTGCACGGCAGGGCGTTCATCCCCGGCCTCGCCCGCGGAGAGGCGCTGGTCAGCCGCGAGCCGCTTTCGTTCTGGGGCGGCTACGACTGGAAAACGGGCGAGATCATTGACCGCCGGCATCCGCTCTCGGGCTCGATCGCCAGCGGGAAGATCCTTGCCATCCCGTTCACGCGCGGATCGTCCACGACCACCGCGGTGCTGCTCGAAGCCATCCGCGCCGGGACCGCGCCGCGCGCGATCATCACGACCGCCGCCGATTTTTTCTTTGCGCTTGCGTCGGTTGTCGCGGCGGAACTGTACAACACCCCCATCCCGCTGGTTGCGATAGCGGATGCTGATTTTTCCAAACTCAGAACGGGAGACTACATTACCATTGAGAGCGATGGCAGGGTTGTGGTCGGCAGGCCGGACCGGTTAGCCCCCGAATGAAAATCAAGGATTCTGATCGCCATGCCAACAACTTCCCCCGTATTCACAACCCGGCTTTATGAATCCGAACAGGACCTGCTGCACATGCAGGGACTATTGATGGATGCGCGTTCCCGCACGGACGACTGGCATTATGCGCACGTCGGTGAGATGCTGTTCAATTTCTTCATGGTGGCCTGTCACCTGAATCCGCGGGAACACATCCGCCTGTGGCACGACGCTACGGGCAGGCTGGCTGCCTACTCCATGCTGGGCGAGGACCCGGCCTTCGACTTTCAGGTGCTTCCGGAATACGAATGGACGGGAATTGAGGCTGAGGCGCTGAGGTGGGCGGATGAAAGGCTGGTCGAGCTTCGCCAACAAGATGAGAAACTCTGGGGCGGCAGGCTGGTCTCCGGCTCGCGGCAGGACAACTCACAGCGGATCGCATTCCTCGAGCAGAATGGATTCCGTCAGGGCGGCGAGTTTTCCGAGGTGAACATGCTGCGCCGGCTGGATGATCCGATTCCCGAGGTCGAGCTGCCTGCCGGCTGCCAGGTTCGCGAGGTCGCCGAGAGCGACATCCCCGACCGCGCCGGCAGTTCACCGCGAGGTGTGGCACCCGTGGACGGTTGGCAACGTCAGCGACGAGGAATACGCGTCCTTCATGCGGTTGCCCGGCTACCACCGCGACCTGGACGTAGTGGCGATCGCGCCGGACGGCGTCATCGCGGCTTACGTCAACGGCTGGATCGACCCGCAAAACGGGATCGGGGACCTTGGTCCGGTCGGCGCGCGCCCGGCCTATCGCCGGCAGGGCTTGACCCGTGCCGTACTGCAGGAGTGTTTGCGCCGGATGCAGGCACGCGGGATGGACCGTGTATGCGTCTCCACCGGTGTATCGAATACGCCTGCGCTGCGGCTCTATGAATTGATCGGATTCAGGGTGGTGAACAGGTATCTCGAGTACATCAAAGCAGAATAGAAATGCCGGCATACAATTTTGCAAGCCGGAATCCCACCTGCGCCATCTGGGGGTATAAAAAGAAAAGGATCCATTGAGATAGAGGTTTGAGCTGTAAAAACCAAGGGGAAAAACTTATGGCTGACGACCAGAATTTATTCGAACAGGCTGTGGCGGCTGCAAGGCAGAAGGATTTTGCAACAGCAAGAACGCTGTTGAAGCAATTGCTGAAACAGGATCCGACCAACCTGAATGCCTGGCTGCTGGGAGCACACGTGGTGGAATCGCGGTCGGACGCCATCCGCTGCTATGAGCGCGCGCTGCAGGTCGACCCGAACAACACCTTTGCCAAACAGAAACTCGCCGAGCTGCAAGCCCTGCCGCCCGAGCCCGCACCTGTAAAACCACCTTCCCAACCAGTCCCGCCTCAACCAAAAGCCGCCCGGACAAAGACAGACAGCCCATCGCCGGCGGCGCCGCTCGACCCGCCCGCACAAAAATCCAATTCAACCACATGGATATTCATCCTGGCCGGAGTGTTAATCGTTACCTTGTGCCTGGTGATAGGAGGAGTTGCCGCCATCGCATCAGGCGGATTGCCTTTCCTGGGATCGTCCCAGCCGACGCCCACGGACCAGCAGCTCTTTGATGTTCTGCACGTTAATGCCCGGGCGGGCATTGACGAGGACCTGGCTGCCTACATGGCGACGATCCATCCGAACAGCCCGTTGTATGACCAGACCGAAGATGTCCTGAAGGATATGTTCGTCCAATACGACCTGGACTTCAAATTCTACGACCTGTCGGTGACCAGCCTTAAGTCGAACGAAGCGAAGATCCATTTTTCACTGCTGACCCGCAAGCGCGCCGGGCCGGACTTCCGCAACAACATCGTCATCGGCACGATGACCCTGCGCCCGGACAACGGCGTCTGGAAGATCTACAACCAGACCGTGGATGACGTGCAGTATTAGCCAACGCGCTTTGACAGCCAAAAACCTTTATCTGCCCGTCAAAAGACCGACCTAAGAAATTCCCGAATGGAGACTTCCAATGAGATTAACTCTCACCATGACCGTTACGGCAATTGGTTCCCTTCTCTTTGGGGTCGCCTATTTATTTTTCCCCGAAAACTTGCTGTCTCTCTATGGCATTTCGCTTGATCCGTCCAACCAATGGGTCGCCCGTTATCTCGGCTCGATCCTCCTGGGTTTTGCGGCAATCAACTGGGTCGGACGCACAGCCAAATCCGGACCCGCCCTTCGCGCCATACTTGTCGGCAGTTTCGTTGCTTCGATCGTTGGATTCGCCGTTGCCTTGTTCGAACTGCTCAACGGCCAGGGCAATATGCTCGTGTGGTCGACGGTCGTTATGTATTTTCTGCTCTCTCTTGGCTTCGGAGACTTTGTCTTTCGCACGCCTCCCCCTCGGTAAAGCTCCATGAGCATTGATTTTCCCCAGCTCTGGCAGTTCATCACCAGTCAGTTTTATGCGCCGGGCTATTCTGTGCACGGCCCAGACCACTGGCGGCGCGTCGAGCGGAATGGCCTCTTGCTCGCCACGCGCATACAGGCCGACATCACTGTTGTTCGTCTGTTCGCCATCTTCCACGACAGCCGCCGTGAGAACGATGGCTGGGATGATGGCCACGGAGCGAGAGGTGCAGAACTTGCCGAGAGAATTCGCGGGCGCGCATACATCCTTGACGACGACCGCTTCGAGCTTCTCCGTTACGCATGTGTGTGGCACACCGACGGCGAGCACCATCACGACCCGACCATCGCGACGTGCTGGGATGCAGACCGACTCGACCTGGGCAGAGTCGGCATCACTCCCAGTGCAGCGTTCATGAGCACCGATTTCGGACGCGAGATAGCAGATCGTGGCTCCGTCCAGCCCTTTCTTCCAACTAACGAAAACGCCTAACCAGTCGCTCAACTTTTCGCTAGACAAACAATTTCACCGAATTAAGAATGGGGACGAATTGAACCGTCCCCGTTCTTGTAATCCCAGGCTTGCTTTGCGTGCTATACTTTTTTTATCTGATATTAATTCGCGGCCGTAAAGTCCTCCATTGGGGGATAACACCCGGCTGGGCGGCACCTTTGAAAAACAATATCACTGCCTATTGGAGATAAAAACCCATGGAAGTCATGTATATTGCCAATAAAGGCTTCTTAATTAAAGTCTCCAATAAAAAAATCCTGATCGATGCATTGTTTGGAAGATTTGAAGCGGATTGGTGCGATATCCCTGCTGGCGAGATCATTGAAAAAATGGAAAAGGGTACAAAACCGTTTGATCAAGTTGACGTGATCTTGATCAGTCACGCACATATCGATCATTTCAACGCAGAAATCGTCTTAAGTCATCTTGAGAGTAACAAAGCGGGCATACTGATCTGTCCGCAACAAGTCATTCAGGAACTGGAAAAAGATGAGAGATATAAACGGTTCAGCTCACGGGTCAAGGAAATCACACCCGAATATGAAATAGGCAGTCACTCTATTGACCTAAAAGGTATGAGTATCAAAGTATGGAGATTGGCTCACTCGTCCTATTATATAGAAAGCGAAGAAACCAAGCAGAAATACAATAAACATGAGAATGTGCAAAATCTTGGCTTCACAATCGAAATTGACCACAAAAAGATTTTCCATGGTGGCGATTGGGCATATGATGGCGTCAGATGGGAACACAAATCCCTTAGAAGACGAAAAAGTTGATCTCGCATTTTTGAGTGGTGGAACATATCTAGAACTCAATGATCCTGACAACAGGATAATTGATGAATCCCAAAAGCCAAAGAATATAGTTCTGAGCATTCCTCCTTCAGTCCACCTGGAAGAACTAACTGAAGAAGAGCAAAAAGCAATCTCTGCAACGACGGTTTTTAGATCACAAATGGAAATCAAGTAGTTTGATGAGTAAGAAACAAAAGCTGCCCAACGCCGCACCCCCGAAGATCACGGGGATAATGCACCTGCCGTGTGGGATTGCCCAGCTCCCATGCGCTTGGGCTGGGCGATATTCGCAGGAAACTCACTCGCCCGGTCTGCGGCATTTTCAAGCATTTTCCCCGGCCTAGCCCGCCGGCGGGTAAATCCTCGAACAGATTACACAAAATCAAGAACGGGGACGGATGACTGTCTCCGTTTTCGTCAACCCAGGCTTGGATTGCGTGCTATACTTTTTTAGAAAAAAACCAGAACAGGCCATAATATTATGAAACAATCCATTGTACATATTGCATTGGTTGTAAGAGACTATGACGAAGCCATTGCTTTTTATACTGAAAAACTTCACTTTAGGCTTATCGAAGATATTTATCAGCCGGAGCAGGATAAGCGCTGGGTTGTAGTTTCTCCTCCCGGCTCCTCAGGGACAACCCTGCTCCTGGCCAGGGCATCCAAGCCGGAACAGCAGCCGTTTATAGGCAACCAAACAGGCGGAAGGGTATTCCTGTTCCTCAACACCGACGATTTCTGGAGAGATTACAACGAAATGGTCTCCAAGGGCATTAAATTTGTGAGACCTCCAAAAGAAGAATCGTATGGACTGGTCGCCGTTTTTGAAGATTTATATGGGAATTTGTGGGATCTTCTGCAGCTCAATGCCAGCCACCCGCTCTTCGAACGGAATAACTGACCATCCATAAATTGTTACGAAGCGCCAAGCAGTGGCTTGCGGACCGTAAAGTCCCCCACAGGGGGATAAACAGAAGATAGCCGGCTATATAAAGCGTAATCCTGGTGCAGATAAGCCAAATCATTCCCGATCATTGAAAAGGAGAAAAATATGGATCACGTTGTCTATCTTGACGCGAAAGCAAAAGAATTGGACCTGCTGCTTTCCGCAAAAAAAACGATGATTATTCGGGGGGCGGCGGGTCGAAAACTACCGTACGGCAGAGTTAATGAGGGCGATATTCTTTACTTTATCAATAACAATGCAGAAGGTGTCATCCTGGCAATGGCAAAGGTAAAAAGCGTCCTCAATTCAGACAAGATGAACGAAGAAGAATCCACCCAATTGGTAAACGACCATCAAACCAAACTCCAATTGACAAAACAACAATTCGATCGGTGGGCTGGCAAACGGTATCTGGTATTAATTGAAGTAACGGGGGTGAAAAAAGTGGAACCTTTTCAGATCGATAAAAGCAATTATGGGAACATGGATGATTGGCTGCCGGTAGAGCAAATTGAAAAGGTTAAAATAAAAACCAAGTGATGACTTTTGTTGTGCGCCCTGTCGCTTCTCCGCGGTACGGTGCACGTGTCGCAGCGTGCTGGGCAGGCCTTTAAGCTCCGCAAGAGCAACGGGACAAGAGATCGCCAGGGATAAACCGCACACTGCTGCGCACTTCATAATTCAAGAATGCAATCCGCAACACAAGATTAATGATAAGCGAATCATTGACCATGTTATATGAAAAAGACCTTGACGTTGTACTTCAAGAAATCATGACGCGCTGGGATGTGCCCGGACTCGCGGTTGGAATGGTGCAAGGCGATGAAATCGTCTACGCCAAAGGGTTTGGCGTTCAGAGTTTGGAGACTCAAGCGCCCGTCACGCTCGATTCGGTTTTCTGCGTTCAGTCCGTATCCAAATGTCTCGTTGCCACTGCTGTCATGCGGTGGGTGGAACGCGGAAAGCTGGCTCTGGATACGCCGCTCGTTCAATACCTGCCCTATTTTCAGATGGATGACGAACGTTATCGGCAAATCACCATTCGGCAGATTCTCAGTCACACGTCCGGGATGCCGGATATGGAAGAGAGCGAGTACGTTGAACTTGTATCGCACCCTGAATATGATGATGGCGCGGCGGAACGCTATGTGCGCGGCTTAAAGGATCGAAAAATGGTCGCCGATCCGGGCGAACGATTCAGTTACAGCAACATTGCCTATAACGTTCTGGGGGATATGCTTGCCAAAGTCTCGGGAAAATCCTTTGAAGAAGTGATGCGGGAAGATATCCTGCTTCCCGCCGGTATGCCAAACAGCACATTCATCCCGGCAGATGTGCCAAACCGTTTGCTGGCAGTTCCTCATCTGCGCACGCCTGCAATGAAGGTCAACCCGACCTACCCTTATCACCGGGCGGATGCTCCAGCCAGTTTCCTGCACACAACCGTCCTGGATATGTGCCATTGGGGAATCACTGCCCTGCGTCGCGGAAGTTATCTCGGGCAGAGCATCCTGTCGCCTGCCGGTTATGACCTGATGTGGACTCCGGTCGCTGAACGGGGTTCTCCGCCCAGCATGTACGAGGAGATGGGCCTTGGTTGGACGCTCGGTCATTACAAGGAAGTGAAAACGGTCTGTCATGGAGGCGGGGGATTCGGGGGAACCGCCTTTCTGCTTATCATGCCTGAGAAAAACTGCGCCGCCGTAATTTTATGCAACGAAGAATCAAACGCCCACGTCAGGGTTAGCCGCGCGGTTGCCGATACGCTCCTAAACGAAAAGCCGCAGACAAAGGCGGTCTCGTGGATGATACCCATCAGCCGCGCATGGGCGGAGGGCGGCATTGATGCGGCGTATGCGCGTTACAACGAGATCAAAGCCAAAAACGACGATGAGTATTTTTTCCAGGAATATGAACTCATCGGTCTTTCGCTTCAACTTTTGACAGCAAAAAAGATTGACATGGCAATTGAAGCGCTGGAGTTGAACATCCACGCTTATCCTGAGTATGTCGAATCCTATATTGAACAAGCCAAGCTCTATCTTTACAAAGGAGAAATCGCGCAAGCCAAAGAAAGCATCGTGAAAGCCTTGTCCATTGAACCCAATAACGCCACTGCAGCCAGCCTGCTGGAGATGGCCCAATAATTAGCTGTCTAGCGCAGCGTCCCGGAAGAACATCGGGATAATAATACGCCCGGTCACTGCTCCGCAGTACGGTGCATGTCGCGGCGTGCGGGATAGGCCATTGGCTCCGCAAGAGCAACGAGACAAGAGATCGCCAGGGACAAACCGCAAACAGTTGGTACGCTCGTATAAATTTCGCATCAAATAAAACTTTGTGTTCTTCATTAAACAAAGGAGCATCTGATGAACGAGATACTAAAGGATTTGTCAACATCCGCACTGGTTTATGCTATTGAAGCAAATCTTTTTGATTTCTTTCCCATATTCCGCCATTGGTCCCAATCCGAGTTCCACGACGATCCCGATATGCTCTGGACCATTACTGATGTCCCCTTTCCCCTGTTTAACAATGTTCTCCGCGTACAAATTAAGCCGGAAAACGCGGACGCCGTAATTGCAACGGCAATAACTCGCTGCAAGTCAAGGAATGTACCCATGCTGTGGTGGACTGGGTCATACACCCGACCTGCTAATCTGGGAGAATACTTGGATGAACACGGGTTTAGTCGCGATGAAGATGAAACTGGCATGGCAGTCGATCTAATGAAACTGAACGAAAAGACCACAACGCCCGCCGGTCTCGTCATTGAAAAAGTAAGCGATCCGGGGATGTTGAAACAATGAAATCGTGTTTTCACTCGCGGATTTGGCATTTCCGAACCCTTTGATCAACCTTTCCTGGATTTGTTTTCTGGTGCAGGCTTTGGCACTATTGAACCGATGCAATACTATCTTGGCACATGGAATGGCGAACCCGTAGCCACATCCATGCTACTCCTGAGCGCTGGCGTTGCCGGCATCTACTGTGTAGCCACTTTGCCAGATGCGCGCCGACTGGGAATAGGCGCAGCAGTAACCCTTTTCCCATTGCTCGAAGCCCGAGGATTAGGGTATCGGGTGGGTATTCTACAAGCATCCGAAATGGGTAAAAACGTTTATCGACAGTTGGGATTCAAGGATACTGCAAAATTGGTCAGTATATATGGACCGGCTAAGGACTTTGCAGAAACGGGATCACACCGCGTGCGCCGGACAAGTGCACTTGTCCGACCACGCTCTCAGGGAAGTCTGCTCCGAAGGCGGCTTCGGCGCCTGGTTGACAATCGCAGCGGTCAGCGAACTATGAGGAGAGAGTTATGCAAAACGTAAAACTCGGAACAAGAAGTGATCAATCTCTCCAAAGAGAAGTGGCGCTGGATGTCAGAGCGCAACGTAGATTCCCTGGCCGCTCTCTTCCATGAAAAGGCTGTCTTTGTCCATATGGGCGCAACCATGTCCAAGGACCAGGAACTCGAAGTCATCAGAAGCGGCAGGATTCACTACAAGGACGTGGATATCCAGGAAGCGTCGGTGCGGTTTATTGGCGCGACGACTGCCATCCTTTTGAATAAAATTCGTCTGGTAGCCGTGGTTGGCGGCAACGAGGTCACCAATCCCTTCGTGGTTACAGAAGTGTATGTGCAGCAAAACGGCACCTGGACGTTAGCGTCGCTCTCGTTCACCCGGCTGCTTACCCCATAGCGACACCCTTAACCGCAGAAACATAAGGAGAAAATGATGCAAACTGTAAAATTGAACAATGGCGTTGAAATCCCCATTCTTGGCTTCGGCGTTTTCCAGATCACTGATCCGGCCGAATGTGAAAGAAGCGTGGTTGACGCTATTCAAACGGGATATAGCCATATTGACACGGCCGCTTCTTACCTGAACGAAGAGGCGGTTGGCAGGGGAATCAAACAAAGCGGCGTCGCAAGAGAAAAGCTGTTTATCACGACAAAACTTTGGATTCAGAGCAATGGCTATGAAGGCACAATAAAAGCCTTTGAAAATTCCCTGAAGCGCTTGCAGTTGGATTACCTTGACCTGTATCTCATCCACCAGCCCTATGGCGATGTGTATGGGGAATGGCGCGCGATGGAAGAACTGTATCAACAAGGCAAAATCAGAGCCATCGGGGTTTCAAACTTTCATCCTGACCGCATCATGGACTTGATGATTCACAACAAGATAACGCCTGCGGTCAATCAGATTGAAGTCAACCCTTTCCATCAGCAAATTGACACGCAAAAGTTTTTACAGGATAACAGCGTTCAGGTTGAAGCCTGGGCTCCATTTGCAGAGGGAAGGAATAATATTTTTCAAAATGAATTACTGCTTTCAATCGCCGCAAAGCACAAAAAAAGCGTTGCCCAGGTCATTCTCCGCTGGCTTGTACAAAGAGGAATTATTGCCCTTGCCAAATCAATTCGCAAAGAGCGGATGATCGAAAATATCAGTGTGTTTGATTTTGAATTCAGCGCAGAAGAGATGGCAGCGATTGCAACACTGGACACAAAAACAAGCTAGTTTCTTTGACCATCGTGACCCTGAAAAAGTGAAATGGCTGGGCACCAGAAAACTGGATGTCTAATCGCCGCAGCGTAAGGCGTCGCTTGTAGCAAAAAGCGGGCTAACATATGCGGCGGACAGGACTATCGCCTTTTTCGAAGACCGTTGGGCGCAGCGCCATAGATCAGGAAATGGAAGAAATATGAAAAAGACTTTTATCCATCATCGCGCAGGAATTCTATTTTCGTTGATAGCGCTTTCAGCGCTGTTTATGTCTTGTACGTGGATTGCACCCGCCGCCCAAACCGTAAATACACCGTCTCAGACGTCCGAGCCGACAGCCACACAGACGCAAACGGAAACACCCACACCGCCTGCTGCCCAGTCTTCTTCCCTGGTTTTTCCTCATATAACGGGTGATGCGGGAAATTTCGCCCTGCTGGCCGGAGAGACGATCACCTTCACGTGGGAAAATGCCCCCGCAGGAGCGGATAAGTATGAGTTTGTGCTTGCTCCGCTAAACAAGGAACCTTCCTTCGTGTTGGGAATCGACATGGATGATTCGGATGGCGTTGCTGTCTCCTGGACCGTCCCCGAACACATCGCGGCTGAGCTGCATGCGACAGCCTATTTCCCCGAGGATCGAAAAATCGAATTGCCCTTTGCCCCCATGATCTATTCCGGGGATCTTCCACCTGCAGGGGTGTGCAGTCTTATTGCCCGACATCAACCTGTAGAGGTCTACCGTCTGCCCGATAGAACCGCCGAGATCTTCGCCCTTCTGTACCCTTCTGCGTACGCACGTGTACTGGAGATAGCCCCCAATGGCTGGTATCGCATTGACGCCAGCGCAGCCGAGTTATATACGCCGTCGCGCGGCATTTTGCCTGACCCTGGTTTTCGCGACGCTGCCATCAGTGCGGCGATGAATCTTGATCTTTCTCCCGCAAGTGGAGAAGGCTGGGTTAACGATGACAAAGGTGTGCTTCTGACAGGATCCTGTCCATCTCAAGGTGGATGAGATCCAGTACTAGTAATCTTGCATAAATCTTTTACAGAATCTCAAAGCACGTTCCGTGTCAGCCCACTTGAGTGCAACATCCATATATAATATCAAAGTAAAGGTTTATTTAGCTTTTTTCTAATTACAATTGACAAGTAAATCACACAGAAGGAGCAACTAAATGTTTGACGGGATTTTTGGACACGCAAAGGAAATTAACCCGCAAGAATTAGAGAAAGAAATTTCTCCGGTCCTAATCGACGGTGAAAAATTGAAAGAGCATTTAAAATCGTTCGGGATTTAATTCTCTTTACAAACAAAAGGCTTATATTCATCGATAAACAAGGGGCGACAGGAAGTAAAGTCGAGTACCATTCCATACCGTATGAAAAAATCACTCATTTTTCTGTCGAAACAGCGGGGACATTCGATAGAGATGCTGAACTAAAGGTTTGGACTTCTGGAGGCCATAGCATAGAAAAGGAATTCAAAAAAGGAACTGACATTGTTGGTGTGCAAAAAACACTAGCGCATTACGTTCTAAAATAAGCCCTTTTTACTACAGACCGTACCTGATAGGTTGGATTCGCTTCACTCGGCAAAGGTCTCTGACCTTGCCGGCAATTGACCGGCAGGTCTCAACAAGGTGCAGTAAAACCCAAACATCCGAATCAAAACAGGGACGGTTACCCGTCCCTGTTCATCTTTAACACTATTAGTCTACACCCAGCCGCGCAGCTGCATGGCCTTGACCACGCGGTCGATGGCGACCATGTAGGCCGCGTCGCGCATGTAGACCTTTTCCTTCAGGCTCATGTCGAGCACGCCGTGGAAGGCGACGGTCATCTTCTGGTCGAGCTTCTGCAGCACCTCTTCCTTCGGCCAGTAGAAGTTGGCGTCGTTCTGGACCGACTCGAAGTACGAGCAGGTCACGCCGCCGGCGTTGCACAGGAAGTCGGGGATGTCGAAGATGTTGTTCTTCTTGAAGTACTCGTCCGCTTCGGGGGTGCAGGGACCGTTGGCGCCTTCGGCCACGATCTTGACCCGCTTGGACATCTTCTTGACGGTCTCGGCGTTGACGGTGCCCGAGAGCGCGCCGGGCATGAGCACGTCGGCTTCCTTGGTGATCCAGGCTTCGCCGTCCTCGACCTTGTAGCCGGCCTTCTCAGCAGCCTTCTTGTCGATGGTGCCGTACTGGTCGGTGATGGTCATCAGGAAGTGCGGATCGATGCCGCCGTCCTTGCTGTAGGTGTAGGCGCACTTGTCGTTGCGGTCCCAGCAGGAGACGCAGGCGACCGTGCCGCCCAGCATTTCGATGAAGCCGATGGCGGCGTACTGGGTGACGTTGCCGAAGCCCTGCATGGCCGCCACGGATTTCTTCGGGTCGATGCCGAGGTGCTTCATCGCCTCGCGCACGGTGTAGATGACGCCGTACCCGGTGGCCTCGGTGCGGCCGAGCGAGCCGCCGCCGCCCAGGGGCTTGCCGGTGAACACGCCGGGGGTGTACTCGCCGACCAGCTTGGAGTACTCATCCATCATCCAGCCCATCATCTGCGGGGTGGTGCCCACATCCGGGGCGGGGACGTCCTGGCGGATGCCGATGTTCTTCCACATCTTCTGCACCCAGCCGCGGCACAGGCGTTCCTTCTCGCCGACCGACAGCGTAGCCGGGTCGACGATGATGCCGCCCTTGCCGCCGCCCAGCGGGATGTCCGCCACGGCGCATTTCCAGGTCATCCAGGTCGCGAGCGCGCGCACCATGTCGAACGTCTCGGACGGGTGGAAGCGGATGCCGCCCTTGTTGGGGCCGCGCGCGTCGTTGTGCTGGACGCGGAAGCCCTCGAAGACCTTGATCGAGCCGTCGTCCATTCGCACCGGGATGCGGAAGTGGTACTCGCGCATCGGCCAGCGCAGCACTTCGGCGATCTGCGGGTCGAGGTTGAGCTGCTTCGCCACCGCGTCGAACTGCTTCTGCGCCATTTCAAATTCGTTGAACTTTTCAGCCATGAGTATCTCCTGTTGGGGTTGAGTGATTAAAAATATAAGCGGGCACTCCGGACGGGAGGCCCGCTTTACGTCGCTGGTATATCCTGCGTGCAGGTCATATGATTCCGATCACCTTCTCTGGTTGTGCCCCTTAAAGTTACACGAGAATGATTAGAGAGTCAATATGAAACAAATCACTGACTGTCACGCCTTTTGTCAGACAAAAACAGCGGGGATTTGAGGGGATTTTGTTAAAAAACGTGGTTCAACGTGCTTATTTCGTACAACGACTGCACGAATCAACGCGAGTCCTGCTTGTTTCGTTGATAAGAGGCGTAAAGCCCCCCCGGCGGGCAGGGGTCACAGCCCAGACATCCGTGGATGCTGTTCCGCTCGACCTTATACTGGCGAAGCAGGTCCCTGCTGTCGGTGTCCGAATCCGCATGGAGCTGCGCCACGTAACCAAGGAAACATTCACAGGTTGGGCATGCCCCCAGCGGAAACGATTCTACCGCTTCGTCCAGCAGAGATTCGACCTGGGCAGGAGAGAGTTTCATTTCAACGCCCGCTTCAATTCCTCGCGCACCACCTGCGGGTTGGCTTTGCCCCCCGCCTTTTTCATCACCTGCCCGAAGAGGAAATTCTCCACCGTCAGCTTGCCTCCCCGGTAACTGGTCACTTCTGCCGGATTCTCCGCCAGGACTTTTGTAACAACCCCCGCAACATAGTCCCGGTCCGAACTCCTGCCGCAACCCCCCGGCATTCACGATTTCCAGTGCGGGTTTGCCGCTGACGAACATCTCCCTCAACACCAACTTGCCGGTGGACTGGTTGATCTCTCCCGAGGTCACCAGGCTCAGCAGTTCAGCCAGCGCTTCGGGGGACACGGGGCACGAGTTGATGCCCCGGCCGGATTCGTGTAATTGGGCGAACAACTCCCCGAGGATCCAGTTCGCGGCGATGCGCGCCGGTGCCGGGCCTAATCCCACCACCCGCTCAAAGTAATCGCCTCCAACCTGCGACTCGGATAATTGCGCGGCATCCGCGGCGGGGAGTCCGTACTGGCTGACGAATCTTCGGTAACGCGCCAGCGGCAGCTCCGGCAGGGATTCGCGGACAGAGTTCGATCCATGTGTCGTCGACGACCAGCGGCGGCAGGTCCGGCTCGGGGAAGTAGCGGTAATCGTGGGCATCTTCCTTGGTGCGCTGGCTGTACGTCGCCTGCGAGGCCTCGTCCCACCCGACGGTTTCCTGTGTCACCGTTTCGCCCGCTTCGAGCAAACCGGTCTGGCGCTCGATCTCAAAAGCCACGCCGCGTTCGAGTGCGCGGAAGGAGTTGAGATTTTTGATCTCGACCTTGGTGCCGAGGGTTTCATTCCCGGCCGGGCGCACGGAGATGTTGGGCTCGATGCGCAGTACGCCTTTTTCGAGGTCTCCGCTGTTCACCTCCAAAGCGCGCAGCAGCCGTCGCAAGGCTTCCGCGCCGAGACGCACCTCCTCCGCCGAGCGGAAGTCCGGCTCGGTGACGATCTCGAGCAGCGGCACGCCGGCGCGGTTGAGATCCACCAGGGAGTACGCCTGCCCGTCCTGCTGGACATGCGTCAACTTGCCGGTATCCTCTTCGAGGTGTACGCGGCGGATGCGGATGGTCTTCTCGCCCTGCGGCGTGAGAATGGTGATTTTCCCGTTGACCGCCAGCGGCTGCTCGTACTGTGAGATCTGGTAGCCTTTGGGCAGGTCGGGATAAAAATAATTCTTGCGCGCGAAGATGCTCGTATGTTGGATTTCACATTCCAGCGCCAGCGCCACCCGCAGCCCGAACTCCACCGCTTTTTGGTTGAGCACAGGCAGTGTCCCGGGCATGCCGGAGCACACCGGGCACACGGCGGTGTTCGGCGCGGCCTGCGTCGAATCGACCACCGGGCAGCCGCAGAACATCTTCGAGGCGGTCTGCAGCTCGGCGTGGACCTCGATGCCAATGACGGGTTCGTAGGGCATGACTGTAATATACCTCAAGGGCGACCCTTCCGGCCGCCCTTGTTTTTATTCTTCCGCTTCGTCTTCGTTGTCGTCGTCGTTGCCGAACTCAAACTCGACCTTGTCGCGGTCGAAGTTCAGCCATAGCAGCAGCATGTGGCCGTCGTCGGTCTCGACGGCACGGGCGGCGACGATGGGCGTCTGTTCTTCCAGCCCCATGTCGTTGCGGTAATGCAAATGGATGGGTGCCTTGCTGCGCCAGGCGCGGTAGCAGCGCTCCACCAGCGCGGGTCCGTTGAACGTCCGCATGCGGGTGAGCACCGTGATGGAGAGAGCCGGTCCCTCGTTAAGGCTGATGGCCCAGCCGTCCTGGACTGGCTCAAAAACAGGAGGAGGCCCTTCAATAATGGTGATTTTATCGTCCATGTCGGATACCTTTATTGGGAAAATCATACCATAAAACGACAGAGGGCGTCACACTGGCGAGTCATAATTTATAATTACCAGGCCTCGCATTTCCCGGTGATCCCGATGTGAAAAATGGCGTATGAAAGTTTTCCGAAACGTCTCGCAGTGCTTGATAAGCCGATAGGAAAGGAAAAAATGAAGAAAACTATCCCTCTGCCTCTCGTGGCGATACAGGCGTTTTTGGGTGGTTTGCTCCTAACGGCCTGCGGAGCTGGCGCTGCAGAGCCGAGCGCGACTTTAAATATGGGGCCGTTACAGACCGATGCCGTGAGCACCTATGCTGCCGGGCAAACGCAAACTGTTTTTTTTCAGACAACGGCCATCCCGACCAGTACACTCACACCCACTCTTGTCTCAACGCTCACGCCTAGCACTCCGACTGCTCCTTCAGGGGACATCCCAACCACAACACCTTGTTATGACCTCACCTACGTATTGGATGTGACCATTCCGGATAATACCGTGATGGCTCCCAACAAGTCGTTTACAAAGACCTGGAAGGTTAAGAACACGGGCTACTGCGCTTGGGAATCGGGCTTCAAGCTGGTCTTCACCGGCTGGGATGCCATGGGAGGGACTGCGCAGACGCTGACTCAAAAGATATTTCCGGGCAAGGAGATCGAGCTATCGATCCCGCTGACCGCCCCCAACATGACCGGCAAAGCGAGGAGCAATTGGCGCATGACCACCGACAGTGGCGCATTCTTTGGTGACGAACTGTACCTGGTTATTAACGTGGTCAGCCCCACCTCCACAACCGCTCCGGTAACGGCAACGCCATAGCCACGGGTCTTTATTCCTCTCGGCGAGCTGGTGGTGCCAGCGGAAGGCGCGGCCTGCGAGGAAGTATTGAAGCTATGCCGGAGCCAGGATAAATACGGGATTACATTATGATCTGGATCGAGTTCATCATCTGCGCCGGGCTGATCATCTGGACCGCGAGTCTGCTTTCGAAATATGGCGATGTGCTGGCGGACAAGACCGGGCTGGGGCGCGCCTGGGTGGGAGCCATCCTCATCGCGGGAGTCACCTCGCTGCCGGAGCTGGCTTCGGGAATTTCAGCGGTCGCCTGGCTTGATCAACCCAACCTGGCGGCGGGTGCTGTGTTGGGTTCATGCCTGTTCAACCTGGCGTTGATCGCCATGATGGACCTGGCGTACCAGCCGGGGCGGATACTCGCTAAAACCCATGACGGACATATCCTGTCCAGCGGGCTGGGCATTCTCCTGCTCGGCATGGTGGCGGTGGGGGTGCTGGTCGGAGCTCAGTATAGCGGTGTGGGAATCCCCGGCTTCAGTCTGCTCAGCCTGCTGATCCTGATCATATACGCCATCGGGGGTCGCTTGATCTCCACTGTTGAACAGGCTCGCCAGACGGAAGTACTTGACCAGGAATCCCAGGCAGGGGATTACGCCCACATCAGCACGCGAAAAGCCTGGCTGGTGTTCATCTTCAGCGCCATTGCTGTGGTGGGACTGGGAATTTGGCTTTCCTTTATTGGCGATCGTATTGCGACCACCACGGGGCTTTCGGCCAGCTTTGTCGGCAGCCTGTTCCTGGCGACGTCCACATCGCTGCCGGAGATCGCATCCAGCCTCGCGGCTATCCGCATCGGCGCGATCGACATGGCCATTGCCAATGTTCTCGGCTCGAACCTGTTCAATATTGCCATCCTGTCGGTCTATGACATGGTTGACGGGCGCGCCAATTTCTGGGCTTCGCTCACGAATGCCAATGGTTTTACCGCCGTGATGGCCATGATGATGACCGGGGTGGTCATCGTCAGCCTGATGGTTCGCATGTCACCCAAACGGCCAACCCGCATCTCGTGGGATGGCTTCGCATTAATCGTGATGTATCTTGGTGCAATGGTGATGCTGTACATCCTGGGATAAAAGCATGGGGAACAAACTCGTCCCGAAGATCATCCTCGAAGGCACTCGCCTGACCTTCAAAACCGAGGTTGCCTTTGCGCTGAACGAACATCCTCGCATCGTTGGGCCGCGCAAGTACCGCTACCATTCCCCGCTCATCTCGGCGGAGTGGTGCGCCTTCACCAACTTTCCCTGGGGGCGCGGATTGATCAACTTCGAGCCGCACGAGGAGGCGCTGGCGATGGAGACCTACGCCACCTGGCTGAGGCTCTTTGAACTGCAGCGGTATTACTCCTGGATCGTGGACCGTTTCCACATATCGACGCGCGCCTACCAATTGCAGACCTACGGGAAGAATTACGATTTCACCTGGCTGGAGGAACACCTGCTGCCTCTCGGTTTCCGGCTGGTCCTCCTCAAGCGGACGCCCGAATCGTTTGCGGCTGCGCGCGAAGAGCGGCTCAAGGTCTCAGGTAAGCCGGATCAATACAACGACCTGAACGTGTTTATCCGCGAACAGGAATTGATGCTGCGTCTGGCGGGCGAATCGCTCCTGCCCCGGCTGGAACTGGACATCACGGACAATGACATTTCCCGCGCCGTGGAATCCATCGCCGATTGGATGGAATCCAGCGGGGGGTTGTGGATGGACAAATGATTGCGGTCTGACCCACTAAACAATGATCACACCCTTGACAATGCGTTTTATATCGGATAATATACAAAAAGTGTATATTATCCGATATAAATATGAAGCCAAATTACCTTCTCCCTTTTGAGAACATCCCCTACTTCACCATCGAAGGCTTCAAGCAGGCTGCAGGGATAAAGTCGCCGCATACAGCGCGTGTCCAACTGCATCGTTGGTCGCAGTCCGGGCACATTCTATCGTTGAAAAGGGGTGCATACATGTCGCGCCACTTTTACGAGCAGCACCGTCGGGATGCGGAATTTTCCGCCGCAATGAGCGCCATCATCCTGCCGCACTCGTATGTTTCATTGGAATATGTTTTACAGCAGCACAATCTGTTGACGGAAATGACCTATCCGGTAACCTGTCTCACCACCCAGAACACACGCACTATCACAAACCCGCTGGGTACTTTTTGGTACCGGAACATCCGCGCGGATCTGTACCATGGATTCGCAATCCTGGATTATCTGGGCATTCGCTACGCCGCTGCTTCGCTGGCAAAAGCGCTCTTTGATTTCCTGTACCTGCGTCCCATTCCCCAGGCCTATCGTTCGGTGAAATTCAACCTGGCTGAAGAACTGCGTTTGAACCTGGATGAAGTCAATGACGCATCACAAATGGAATTTGCAAGTTGGGTTGAAACCAGCCGGTCACGGAAAATGCATGCTATTTTGAAAAATTTCAGGAGCAGCGCATGGCGACATTGATCCAGGTTCTTCAACATGTCCTCGACCAAAAAGACCCGTTGCTCGCGCCGGAAACCAAACGCATCCTGCTCAAAGAAGCATTGCAAGCCTATGTACTGGATTTCCTGTACAACCACCCTGCCTATCGTCGGTTGAACTTTTATGGTGGAACCTGTTTGCACGTGGTCTATGAGTTAAATCGGTTATCCGAAGATCTAGACCTGGATAACAGCGCCGGGGTGGATTTATCTAATTTGGCAAATGATTTAAGCAAGATGTTTGCAAATACCCTGGGTTATCCGGAAACAGTAGCCAAGGCCCAGCATGGGGAAAAAGGGATTTTCCGACTGACTCTGAAGTTTCCGGTACTAAATGCGATGGGACTATCCGCTCACCCGGACGAAGCTCTTCATCTCAAAGTGGAAATCAGTCATCACCGGCAGGTATCCATCATTCAAAACACACCTGTCTTTTACCATGGACGCAGCTTCGTACCCGCGCATTTTTCGTTGGAGACAATGATGGCCGGAAAAATGATCGCCTGTCTGGAGCGTAATTTTCAGCGCGGACGTGAGGGAGCTTTTATCAAGGGGCGTGATTTCTACGATTTGCTCTGGTTCATGCAGAAGGGAATTCGGCCCCTGGAAGAGAAGCTTGCCCGGGACGCCGAAATACCTCATACTGTCCCGTCTGCGATGGCTGCGCTGAAGGAAAAAATTACCGGCATCCGAGTAGATGATCTGGCGGTGGACCTGCTGCCGATGTTCGAATCCAGAGCGTTTATTACATCATGGCTGGAACACTTTCATGCCAATTTTGAACGTTATGTGAGGGATTACATCACGCCGATGTAATGAGATTTTGAATGATATTCCTCGTGCGGTTGAAAAGTTCGCCGATTGGATGGAATCCAGCGGGGGGTTATATATTCCCTGAAAGTTAGGAGCTTCATGAAAAACGTATTGGTGATCGGTGGAGCAGGATTTCTCGGCGCTGCATTGGCTTCGGAACTAAAGAAACTCGGTGTGGACGTCCGGGTCTTTGACCTCCTCCCACATCCGGATCCTTCCATTCCAACGCACATAGGTGACCTGCAAAATGAGGCTCAGGTGCGGAAAGCCTGCGCGGGGGTGGACACTGTCTTTCAAACGGCATCATTAGTGGACTGGGGTCCGCGCAGTAAGGACCGTCTGTATGCCGTCAATGTAACGGGCAACCGCAATGTCATCTCTGCCTGCCGGGAATTGGGTGTACCAAGGCTGGTGTATACCAGTTCGATTGACGTGGTGTTCGACGGGCATCCCATTGCGAATGGAGACGAATCTCTGCCTTATCCGGCACGGCATCTGGATCATTACGGCCATACCAAGATGCTTGCGGAACAGGATGCTTTGGCTGCCAACGGGCAGAATGGTCTGCGGACCTGCGCCCTGCGCACCGCCGGCATCTACGGCCCGGGCGATCGGCATCGACTGCCATCCATTCTCAAGGCAGCCCGCTCCGGACAGAACATCAAGCTGGGGGATGGCTCCGCAAAATTCGGGCATGTCTATGTAGCCAATGTGGTGCACGCACACCTTCTGGCTGCACAGGCGCTGGATGGCGTGGCTGCCGGACAGGCGTACTTCATCGGCGACCATCCAGCCGGGAACTTCTTCGACTTCTTTAAGCCCTATCTCGCGGCGTTCGGGTTCCCGCCGGCCAAGACCCGCATTCCTTACCGCCTGGCGTATGTGCTGGCGATTCTGATGGAAACCACAGCCCGGCTGGGCATTGGCTCGTCAACGCCGACACTCACGCGTTATGTGGTCGCCTCCACCTGCGTGAATTTTTACTTCTCACACGATAAAGCTGTTCGCGAACTGGGTTATCAGCCAGTCGTCTCTTTCGAACAAGCCCAGGCAGAGACGCTGGCCTGGTTGAAGGAAAATAATATATAGTGGGGCGGATCGCGATCCGCCCCACTACAAAATCTAATCTTCCTTCGGCGGCGCGGCAGGCCCGTAGTCCAGCACCGGGCGCACGCCGGTCGCATCCTGCGGGGGACCGACGATCTTCTTATCCTCCATCTCATCCACCAGGCGCGCAGCCCGGGTGTAGCCGATGCGCAGACGGCGCTGCAGCATGGAGACCGAGGCCCGCCCTTCGCGGCGCACCAGGTCGATGGCTTCCTTCATCAACGGGTCGCCCTGCTCCTCGGGGGTCATATCCTCGAACATGGGGACCTGCTTGCCCCCGAGTGCCGGGGGCTTGAGCGGAACACCGCTTGGCACTACGTCGATCGGTCCGCTGGAGGGGATGGGCATGCCGTGCGGATTCTGCGCGCGCCAGAACTCCACCAGGCGGTGGATCTCGCTGTCGGAGACAAACACACCCTGCAAACGTGACGGCGCCGGGGCATCGGGAGCCTGATAGAGCATGTCGCCGCGCCCGAGCAGACGTTCCGCGCCGGGCTGGTCGAGGATGACGCGGCTGTCGGTGTTGGACGCCACGGCGAAGGCGATGCGCGCCGGGAAGTTGGCCTTGATCAGGCCGGTCACCACGTCCACCGAGGGACGCTGGGTGGCGAGGATCATGTGGATGCCGGTGGCGCGCGCCAGCTGTGCCAGGCGCGTGATGGTCCGCTCGGTCTCATCGGGAGCGATCATCATCAGGTCGGCCAGTTCGTCGATCACCACCACCAGGTAGGGAATCTTCTTGCCGCCCTGCTGCTTCATGCGGGCGTTGTAGTCCTGGATGTTGCGCGCGCCGACCTGTGCGAACTTGTGATAGCGCTTGTCCATTTCGCGCGTCATCCACTGCAGCGCGCCGATCACCCGTTCCATCTCCACCACCACCGGCGCCAGCAGGTGCGGGATGCCGTTGTAGCCGGTCAGTTCGACGCGCTTCGGGTCCACCAGGATCAGGCGCAGGTCGTCGGGCGTGTTGTTGATCAGCAGGCAGGTCAGGATGGAGTTGACGCACACCGACTTGCCGGAACCGGTCGTGCCGGCGATGAGCAGGTGCGGCATGGAACTCAGGTCTGCGCCGACGGGGTGCCCGGAGACGTCCTTGCCGAGCGCAAAGCTGAGCGGCTTTTTGCTGCGCTGGAAAGTTTCACCTTCCATGATGTCGCGCAGGGCGACCAGCGCCATCTCTTCGTTGGGGACCTCGATGCCGACGTAGTTCCGTCCCGGCACCGGCGCCTGGATGCGGATGCGCGGCGCGGCCAGCGCCAGCGCCAGGTCATCGGCCAGCGCGACGATCTTGCTGACGCGCACGCGCGTGCGTCCCTGCCGCGACTCGACGAACAGCGGTTCCACGCCAAACTGGGTGACCGTCGGGCCCTCGTTGATCTCGACCACCTGGGCCGGCGCGCCAAAGGAGGCCAGCGTCTCTTCGATCAATCGCGCGCGCGATTCGATGAATTCCTCGCTCTTGTTCGGCGCGGACCCCGGCTCGAGTATCTCCCGAATACCGGGCAGCCTCCACTCGATCGGCGTGCCGGGTGCGGACGTGACGGGCTGTCCCACCCTCGGGGCGGTGTGCGCCGGGGGCGGCGGAACGGCAGGCTCGGCCGGAATCTGGTCCGGCTTCTGCAGGGTGGAACGGTCGATGGGCGTGAAATCCCCGTTAAACTCTGACTTCTCCGGAGCCGGCTTCTTCCCAAGCATCACTCGTATCTTGTTGATCAACCGATCGACGAGGGGGGCGTAAAAGTCGTAAAGCTGCTGCACCGAGACGTCGAGGGTCATGATGAGCGCGATGAGGAACCACGCCACGAGGACCACCACCGCGCCGGCCTTGCCGAGCATGGTATCCAGCAGGCGATAGAAAAGGCTGCCGATGTAACCTCCGCCGCTCAGTGTGGATGGGGCGGGGTTGCCCGCGATCAACTGGAACAGGGTCAAGAGGAAAACGTACATCAGGATGATGCCGGTCAGCCGCTCGGCCGAGGGCGCCGGGATGCGCTCGATCTTGCGCAGCACCAGCCAGCCGCCGACCACGATCAGCGCGATGGGCAGCAGGTAACTTCCCCAGCCAAACAGATAGTTGAGGATGTAAACCCATCCGTCGGTGAGCGAGCTGCGGTTGGCCGAGACCAGCGCCAGCAGGGTGAGCACTCCGACCAGCGCCATGACGCCGCCGACGATGTCGATCTTGCGCTCGGCGGAGATCTTCGGCAGCAGAGGCGGGAGATTCTCGTCCTTGGAAGAGGATTTCCTGCGCGACGACTTCGCCGCCGGTTTTCCCTGGGGTGCCTTGCCTTTGGAGGGGGGAGGGGTGGATTTTCCAGCCATGGGACGGTTATGCGGATGCAGGAATTAAATGATTGTATTCAATGCGGATGAGATTCATTCGTATTATCCCCTTGTGTTGCAATAGCCGTAGAACATTTATTTCATTATAGCATAGGTGCGCTCAAGTGCTCTGGTAAAAAAGTGGACAGCCTGTATACTCACCGCCCAACGCATGGGCTGAAAAACAAAGATCATTGCCCGCCTTCGTGTTCTTTGTGCCCTTAGTGGTTAATCTACTCTGAATTGGACAAACACGATGAGCTTATGACAATTGTCACTTCATCGAAGCATGCCCCGATGCTATAATCCACACCTAATATTCACCAAAAGAGGAGCAAGCATGGCATACCAGAACGTTAAGGTCCCCGAAGGCGGGGCGAAGATCAGCATCAAGGACGGGAAGCTGCAGGTCCCGAATAATCCCATTATCCCCTTCGTCGAGGGAGACGGCACGGGACGCGATATCTGGCGCGCATCGGTGCGGGTGATCGACGCGGCGGTGGAGAAAGCCTACGGAGGCAAACGCAAGATCCACTGGATGGAAGTGTACGCGGGCGAGAAGTCGTTCAAGATGTTCCAAAGCTGGCTGCCCGATGAAACCGAAAAAGCCTTCAAGGAATTCCTGGTCGGCATCAAGGGTCCACTGACCACCCCCATCGGCGGCGGCATCCGCTCACTGAACGTGGCGCTGCGCCAGCTGCTGGACCTGTACGTCTGCATGCGCCCGATCCGTTATTTCAACGGCGTGCCTTCACCGATGAAACACCCGGAATACGTGAGCATGGTCGTCTTCCGCGAGAACACCGAAGACATCTACACCGGGCTTGAGTTCCCTTACGGCTCGGAGGACAATAAGAAGTTCATGGAACTGTTCAAAGGCGCCTTCCCCAAGGACTACGCCAAGATCCGCTTCCCGGACACGTCGGCCATCGGCGTAAAACCCATCTCGGTGGAAGGCACCGAGCGGCTCGTCCGCGCGACGATCAAGTGGGCGCTGGAGAACAAACGTAAGAACGTGAACCTGGTCCACAAGGGCAACATCATGAAATACACCGAGGGCGCCTTCAAGGACTGGGGCTATGCCCTCGCCAAACGCGAGTTCCGCGACCAGATCGTCACCGAACGCGAGAGCTGGATCCTGGGCAACAAGGAAGCCAACCCGAACCTGAACGTGGAAGACAACGCCAAGATGATTGACCCCGGCTTCGACATGATGTCGCCCGACCAGCAGAACGACATCAAGCGCGAGGTCGAGGAGGCGCTGAAACTCTGGGATACGCACGGCAGCGGTCAATGGAAGAAGAAACTGCTCATCAAGGATTCCATCGCCGATGTGAGCCTGCAATTCGTGCTCATCCGCCCGCGCGATTACGACGTGATCGCCACGATGAACCTGAACGGCGACTACATTTCGGATGCCATTGCCGCGCAGGTGGGCGGCATCGGCATCGCTCCCGGCGCCAATATCAACTACGAGACCGGGCACGCCATCTTCGAGGCGACCCACGGCACCGCGCCCAAGTATGCCGACCTGGACAAGGTCAACCCCGGATCGGTACTGCTCTCCGGCGAGATGATGCTGCGCTACATGGGCTGGACCGAAGCGGCTGATCTGATCATCAAGGGCATGGAGGGCGCCGTCGCTGCCAAGACCGTGACCTACGACTTTGCCCGGCTGATGGAACATGCCATCGAGGTGAAGTGCTCCGAATTCGGGGATGCGATCATCAAGCATATGTGATTCGGCTATTAGAGATTAGAGAATAGTTTTCAATGGAAAGTGGAAGAGCGGTTGCAGTGATGCGCCGCTCTTGTCATAATGAAACATCCCGAAGGTTTTAGGACCTCCGGGATGCTATGTAAGGAGTTCTGGCTGGGATTCTCTTACTGCTATTCCAACCTCATCACCAGTTTAACTTCCTGCGCGATTTTTTTGGCCGTGTCCGTAATGGAGGGGCCGATCTCCATCATTCGTTCCTTCGAGAGCCGGTAGGCGGGTCCCGCCACAGAGATGGAAGCAATGGGCACGTGATGGGTATTGAAGATGGGCGCAGCGATGGCATTGATGCCGTCTTCGTATTCCTGCTCCGAAATGGCAAATCCCTGTTCGCGGGTACGTTGCATATCCTCCAAAAACATCGCGGGCGAGGTCAGCGTTCGCTGGGTGTATTGGGGCACTCCGCGGTTCAGCACCTGCTGCAGGATCTCATCGGGCAGGTAGGCAAGAATTGCCTTGCCGGATGCCGTACCCACAGCGGGGAGCCTTTGTCCTGTTACCGCCGCAAGTTTGACCCTTTGCGCGCTTTCAATGACTTCTGTGTAAACAACTTCCGTGCCATCCAGAATGGCAAGATTAACATTTTCGTGATGCAGATCACATAAATGTCGTAAAAATGGGGAAGCTAAACGCCGCAGATCATTATTTTCGAGCGCGAGGTGCGCCAATTGCAGGAGGCGGATTCCAGGGCGGTAAATGCCCGTTGCCGCATCCCTTTCAAGAAATTGATTTCGTTCGAGTGTAGCCAGCAGGCGGTGGACCGTGCTTTTATTGATCCCGACCCTTTCCGAGATCTGGGTCAGAGTTAATTCAGGTGTTTGATTGTTAAAACAAGTAAGAACTGCCAGGGCGCGTTCCACGGCACGGACGGATTCGCTCATTGATAGACGCCCTCCCAAAAACGTTTAGAATCCATGCTATTATTTTACTTGTTTATCGGCGATAAGGCAAAAAAAGGATGGCGTTGAGACATTCTTTATCACGCTAGATCGACCTGTTTTCCATAGTAATACTCGCCGCATTCGTCCCCATCGAAATCCAAAACGCGAGGCAGGTAGCCCCACTGCCGGAATCCCATCTTCTCGAGCAACCGCCGGCTGCCTTCGTTGCGATCGATCAACACCGCGACCACATTCTTAATCCCAAGCGATGGACAGGTCTGCAGGGCATGCCGGATCAACGCGCTGCCAATGCCCTGTCCATGATGGGATGTGTCCACGTAATAGCTGATCTCAGCGGTAAAGCGCAGCGCCGCCCTGCCCGGGCGATACCCGCTTAAACTGCACCAGCCAACCACGACGCCGTTCGCCTCCGCGACAAAGATGGGATGTTTATCCGGCTCGTGATCCATGAACCAGGTCTTGCGTCCCTCGGCTGTGTAAGGTGTCGTGTTGGCGGTCGATCGATGCGTGGGGACAGCCTGGTTGTAGATCGCCACGATCGCGGGCAGGTCGGATAACCCGGCAATGCGGATGCGAATATCTGGTGAGTCACTGGAAACTGGGGAGTTTTTGTCAGGGCTGGGCATTTCGAAATTGTAACTTATGTGAGAAAGTGTGCAAGCTTATTGACAAGAGGGCAGGATTATGTCATACTTTGCTCGTATCATTATACAATACAATGTTTCATCATATGAAACTCGACAGATTTACTCATTATTAGGAGGACTGATGTCAGAAACATTCACCCTGGCTGATGCAACCATGAAAGCCATTCAAGACCGGCGCAGCGTCCGGGATTTCACTCCCGAGCCGGTATCCGACCATGATCTCGATTTGATCCTTGAAGCCGCCCGCCAGGCACCCTCCGGTGAGAATGCCCAGCCTTGGCGGTTCATTGTTGTAAAAGATGAAGCGACACGTAAGAAGATGGGTGCCATCGCCGGCGGAGGCAGCGGACGCCGCTTCACCGCCGAGTTCGTCACCAAGAAAATGCAGGAGCGCTTCGCCAACCTGCAGGACGAAGCCAAACGTCAGGCGGCCTTCCAGAAATTAACATCGGGGCAGGTCTCGACCTTCATGGCGGATGCCCCGGTCAACCTCGTCGTGTGCGGCAAGAAGGATGTGTGGGACATGCCCTATGACACCTCCGCAGCCATTGAGAACATCCTGCTGATGGTCACCGGGCTTGGGCTGGGCGCCTGCTGGGTCATCGCCCCCTGCATCGACATCCGCGACGAGGAACGCATCAAGGACCTGCTCGGCATCCCCGAGGGATACAAGGCGGTCAGCATCCTCTCCATCGGACACCAGACGCGGGCTCACAAACCCCGGCCTCGGCTTCCGATCAACGAGCTGGTATTTACCGAAAAGTGGGGAGACCCGTACTACAAGGAGCAGAAATGAACAACAAGACCGTTCCCCTGGACTATACCAATGCGCTGATGTATGAGATGGAAAAAGCCTTCTGGGATGAGCGAGGCAAGGGCGCCCGCTTCCGCATGATGAACGTGGGCCGGCAGTATTACACCGACAAGATCAAGCCGCTGCTCCAGACTGCCGATGTCGACGAGGTCATCCGCAAGGTGGACGATGTCCTGAAAGGCGAGGGTGTTGTCGCGGAGATATCCTATACAAAAGAGGACCGGCTGCTGAAAGTCGGCGTGAAGGGGTGCATCCATCGCCAGGTCGAAGAGCGGATGATCGCCAGGGAGATCGAACCCTTTACCTGTGTCCCCGCCAATCTGATCGTGATGGCGCTCGAGGAAAAACTCGACGTGCCGGTCGAGTTGGCTGAGATAAAAATTGTCGAAGGAAGCTGCCAGCTCCTGCTGGTCATGTTCGAAAAACGACCGTCACTCGACTAGGAGGTCTCATGTCCAAGGTAGTGACTCTTGCCGATGCGGTCGCCTCCATCAAACCCGGGATGCACGTCTCCCTGTCGGGTTTTGCCACATCGCGCTGCGCCATAGCGTTTGCCCACGAGGTGATCCGGCAAGGAATCAACAAGCTGACCGCGTCGCAATGCGTGGCAGGAATCGATGCGGATATCCTGGTGGGCGCCGGTGCGGTGGAACGGGTCATCAACGGCGGCGGCTCGCGCGGACGCTCCGGTCAGCACCAGTGCATCGTCCGAGGGATCGAGCAGGGGACGCTGCTCACCGAGGAGTTGAGCAGCCTCTCGATGGCCTTCCGCTACCTGGCAGGTTCGCTTGGATTGCCCTTCATCCCCATCCGCTCGCTCAATGGCTCGGACATTCTCAAGCGTCTGGAACAGGCGAATCCTCCGGTGGTCGGGCGATTGACTGACCCCTTCACGGGCGAGGACTGGCTGGTGCTCAAGCCGCTTGTTCCGGACGTGTCCGTGGTGCAGGTGCAGGTGGCAGACGAGGAGGGCAATGCCTGGATCCTCGGCCCGCGCTGGGACAACGAGGAGCAGGTTAAGGCGAGTATGCGCACCATCGTCATCACCGAGCAACTGGTCTCCACGGAGACCATCCGCCGTTACCCGGAACGCACGTTGATCCCCGGCTTCAAAGTTTCACATGTAGTGCACCTGCCTTATTCCGCGCACCCGTCCTCGGTGTACGGCGTTTATGATTTCGACAAGGCGCATATCAAAAAATATGCCGAGGCGTCGAAGACGCCGGAAGGTTTTCAAAAATATTTGGATGAGTACGTGATGGGCGTAAAAGATCACTGGGAATATCTGGAACGGGTCGGCGGGATGAAGCATCTCAGCGGACTGAGCGCTGATCCGGTTCTGGGTTACTAAAGGAATAGGCGAGCGATGATTGATGACCTGGAATACACATCCTTTGAGTTGATGGCCGCAGCGGGCGCGCGCGAATTAAAGGACGGCGAGATCGTGGGCGTGGGATTGGGACTGCCCGTGGTTTCATCGTTCCTGGCCAAGCGCACACACGCTCCGAACCTGACCATCCTGCTGGAACTGGGCGTTGTCGACCCCGAGCCGCTCGAGATCGGGGTGGACGGCCTCTCGGATCCGCGCATCTGGTACCGCGCCAAGGTGCATACCAGTTTCGCCGACATGTTAGGCTCGGTGCTGCACAAGGGACTGGTGGATGTCGGATTCCTGGGCGGGCTGGAGATCGATGCTTATGGGAACCTCAACACCACGCTGCTCGGCGACCCCAACGGAAAGTTCCGCCGTTTCACCGGCAGCGGAGGCGGCAACGACATCGCCTCGTGCGCCCGCCGCACCGTGGTGACCATCCGCCACGAGGCACGCAAGCTCAACGAAGCGGTATCTTTCATCACCAGTCCGGGTTATTTACGAGGAGGCGATGAGCGGGAACGCGCGGGGTTATGCGGCGGTCCCAGCCGGGTGATCACGGACAAGGCGGTGCTGGGCTTTGACCCTCAGAGCAAGCGGATGCGGCTGGAATCCATCCATCCCAACACCACGCTGGACGATGTGCTGTCGAATATGGGATTCAAACCGGTCGTACCGGATTCGGTTCCCTTTACCGAGCCGCCAACTCGCGAGCAGGTCCGCTTGATCCGCGAAGAGATAGACCCCGAAAAAGCTTACGCCGGGAGCGCTTAATCCAGACGCGTTTGGACTAATTTTTATTGATAGAAACGGGAGAGAAGCCATGCCTTATAGAGTTACAGACACTTGTATTTTATGCGGTGCGTGTGTGGTAGGCTGCGAGAGTAATGCGATCACCGAGGGCGATACACAGGCCCACATCGACGAGAGTTTGTGCGTGGAGTGCGGTACCTGTGAGCGCAACTGCCCCTCGGAAGCGATCATTTTCATTGAAGAGAGCGAGCCGGCAACGGGTCAGCCCATAAAGAACGAGGAGAAGCCTTCATCTGCCTGAACCATTTTCATTCCCGCGCATCTCAACAAATCCGGAAGGGATCCCAGGACGTCTTCCCGATGCCGGCACAATACGTGCCGGCATTTTTGGTGATTTAGCCGCGGCTCGTGTATAATCCCTGCAAAGTAATTATCCTTTTCCGGGTGTTATGAGATGACGAAAGATCCCAACGATTACAACGTACGCGCGGTCGAACGCGCCCTGCAAATTCTGGGCTGTTTTGACGATCAGCACCAGGAACGAGGCATATCGGAGATCGCGCAGGCGGTGGACCTGCATAAAGCCACGGCCCACCGCATCGTCACCACGCTGGTCAACTACGGCTATCTCGAACGCGCCGGCGACGGACAGAGATACCGGCTGGGGCTTGTGCTCCCCGAACTGGGATTTAAGGTCATCCACCGCATGGACCTGCGGCGTGAGGCGCTGCCTCACATGCTGCAATTGGTGGAGCAGTGGGATGAAACCTGCGATTTGAGCATTTTTGACCAGGGTCAGGTCTTTTATGTTGAAGTGGTAAGAGGAAGCCGCGCCCTTTCCATCGCTGCCGCGGTAGGCCAGCGGCTGCCCGCACACTGCACGGCCAGCGGTAAACTGTTCCTGGCTCACCTTCCCGGTGATGCGCTTGAGCCCATCTTCTCGCACCCCCTGGCGTCCCATACGGAAAACACCATCACATCCAGGGATGAACTGCTCAAACAGTTCAAGACCATCCGCAATCAAGGCTATGCGGTTGACAGGGAGGAAACAGAGGTGGGAGTGTATGCCATCGCTGCGCCCATCTGCAATAACCAGGGAAAAATTGTGGCGGCCATGAGCATGCCCAGCCCGATCAGCCGGCTGGACAATGAACGGGAGGCAGGGATTGTCGAGTTGCTCAAACAGGCGGCAGTGAACATCTCGCGGCGATTGGGCTGCAAGCAATAATCCGTTTGCGACACAGGCTTGATTAAACCGGCACCCCTGAATGAGGACTTTCACTCATCAGGGGTGCTTTTCAAAGGAGAAAAGATGAAAAAGGCTTGTGTTGTGGATGGCAGATCAGAATCCCAGATCGCTGCTGGATATCCCCAGTTCTTTTCCCAGCGCCTGCAGCGCTTTCTGGACACCGGGGGGAATCTCCACTCCCTCGGACTGAATACGGCGCGTACTGTAATATTCCTTTTCGCCGGCGGTATAAATTTTCGACTGTCCCGGCGCCTTGGTCGATTCTCTCAACTCGCGCATCATGTTCCCGGTGATCTTCTTGAAGACCTCCAATGGAATGAAATGCTCGATGTCGATTGCCAGGAAGAAATGTCCGATGCGCAGGAACTGCGGCTTGCCGTCCGCGTCGGTGTCGGTCAACCCCCACAGGTAAGTGCCGTCCTGGAAGGCGGCTGAAAAGATCTCGACCATGGTGGCCAGCCCGTAACCTTTGTGCCCACCCATCAGTTCACCCAACCCGCCCACCGGCAGCAGGGCAACCTTTCCCTCGTTCATTTCCTCGATCATGGCTGAACTATCCGTAGCGGAAATACCCTCCTGATTGATCACCCATCCCTCAGGAATGGGTTTGCCGGCGCGAGCCGCCACTTCGATCTTTCCGCGGGGGACAATCGACGTGGCGGCGTCAAACATATAGGGGAAAGGTTCGTCCGTGGGCGCGGCGACCGCGATCGGGTTGGTCCCCAGCATGGGCTTGACGCCGAACGTCGGGGCGGTGGACGGGTGCGCGTTGGTCACGCTCAGTCCCACCAGTCCCTCCCTGGCCGCCATCAACGGATAATATCCCGCCACTCCGTAGTGGCTGGAGTTACGCACAGCGACTGCGCCCAATCCGAACTGGCGCGCCTTCTCGATGGCCAGCTTCATGGCATGGTAGCCCACCACCATGCCCATACCGTTGCCGCCGTCGATGACGGCCGTGGCTTTGGAATCCTTGACCACTTTCCAGTTGGAAACCGGAAGCTGCAGCCCCCTCTTCATCCGCTCGTGGTACATCTTTAGATGCGCCACGCCGTGCGACCGGACGCCCCACAGGTCGGAGGTGATCAGTACATCGGCGATGATCGCTGCATCGTCGCCGGGGACGCCCATCTTTTCGAGAGTGGCGACCATGAATTTGACAAGTGTATCCACCGGAACACGAACATTTAGCTCTGCCATTTTCAATTCTCCAGTACGGTTTCTGTGACGAACATCTTTTCCGGGTTCAGAATATTCAACGGGTCAAGAGCCTGCTTGATGTGCCGCTGAACATCCATGGATACCGGGCCAAGAGCTTGTTCCAGGTAGGGACGCTTAAGCACACCCACTCCATGCTCGCCGGAGAGCGTCCCGCCGACAGCCAGTGAGGCAGCGAACACCTCCGCCACCATCTTTTCGGCGGTAGCCCACTGCTCGGGCTGGCGCTTGTCGAACAGGATGTTCGGGTGCAAGTTGCCGTCGCCGGCATGACCGAAAATGACGATGGGCAGTCCATGTTTGGCGCTGATGGCGCGCAGACGGCGTACCACCTCGGGGATGGCCGCGCGAGGCACGGTGATATCCTCGCCGATCTTGTTGGGAGCCTTGCGCGCCAGCGAGGGAGACATGGAACGCCGCGCCTTCCACAAGGCTGCTGCGTTCCGCTTCGTTCTGCGCCCGCTTGACGGAACTGGCGCCGGTCTCCCGGCAGATGGCGGCCGCCGCATCGATATCTCGCAAAACGGTTTGCTCGTCGGCTCCATCTGTTTCGATGATCAACGAAGCCTCGACGGAGGTGTTCAGCCCGAGGTGCATGGCCTCTTCGATGCAGATCAACGCGGTCTGGTCCATCAACTCCAGCGAGGCGGGGACGATGCCCGCCGAGAGAATCGCATTCACTGTGCGGGCGGCATCATCCAGCGAGGTAAACTCGACCAACGCGGTCTGGGCATATCGAGGTTTGGCGATCAGCCGCAGCAAGGCTTCCGTGACGATGCCCAGTGTGCCTTCCGAGCCAGTGAAGAGTCCGTTCAAGTCGTAGCCGGTGACGTCCTTAATGGGTTTCCCGCCGGTCTTCAGGATTCGCCCATCCGCCAGCACCACGGTCAAGCCGAGTACATAGTCCCCGGTTACGCCATATTTCAGGCAGCGCGGACCGCCGGCATTGCAGGCGACGTTCCCGCCGATGGTCGAGTGGCGGATACTGGACGGGTCAGGAGGATAGAAGAATCCCTGTTTCTCGACCTCGGCCTGCAGGTCGGCGGTGACCACCCCCGCTTCGGCGCGGACCGTGGCGTTGGCCGGGTCGATCTCGAGGATGTGATTCATGCGCATCAAAGAGAGCACGATTCCGCCCGTCATCGGGACGGAGCCGGCCGCCAATCCGGAGCCCATGCCGCGCGGAACGATCGGTACGCGCGCATCCGCCGCTAGCATTATCACGCTGGCTGACCTCCTCGGTGGTGGCAGGGAGCACCACCACCTCGGGGCTGCCTTCTGCAAAGGAGCCGTCGTAGCTGTAAACCGCCAGGTCCTCCGGTGTCTGCAGCACATTCGCTTTGCCGACCACGCCGGCCAGGCGATCAATGAGTTTCGTGTCCATCGGCAGCCTCGTAAGCTTCATCTAAAAGGGAAATGGGGTGGACGACGCGCACGTCCAGCCCGCGGCGTTTGATGCCGGTGTTCAACTGCATCTGGCAGCCGGGACAGCCGGATGCAACGACCTGTGCTTTCGTGTCAGCGAGATTGTCCATCTTGCGGTCGAGGACATCGAGCGAGGTCTCGTAATGCGTGATGAGTTGACTCCCTGCCGAGCCGCAGCACCAATCCGCCTCGCCGAGTTCCACGAACTCCAACCCGTCGATTTGCTTAAGCAGATCACGGGGCTGCTTCCACACTTTTTGCGCCCGGCGCAGGTGGCAGGGATCGTGGTACGTGACCCGCGCCTCAACCCGCCCCTGCGGTTTTTCGAGCGGAATCTCCGCGAGGAACTCGCTCACATCCTTGACCTTTCCACTGAATGCTTCTGCACGCTCGGCCCATTCAGGGTCATCCTTGAGATACGCGCCATACTCCTTGAGCGTGGACCCGCAGGTGGCGCAGTCGGTGACGATCACGTCCACATCCTGCGATTCAAACACGGAGATATTGTGCTGCGCCTGCTTCCTGACCAGGTCAAGCCTTCCATAACCGTGCGCCGGCATGCCGCAACATTCGACCTCGCGCGGGGTGTTGACCTGGCAGCCGTTGCGGCTCAGCACCCGCACAGTGGCGGCGCTCTCTTCGGCAAAGAGCAGACTCTGCGCACACCCGAGGAAGAAACCCACTTTATATTTTGTTCTCCCCGCGAGCCAGCGTGACCTCCGGCAGGGACTGGCGCAGCGGCCGCTGGGGCAGGCGCGGCAGCATGGCTTCCATGTCGCGCAGCTGACCGGGGAGCAGGTGCGTCAGCCCGAGGGCGTAGACCAGCCGGCGGATGCCGAGCACCTGATAGAGACGCAGCGGCAGTGTCGCCCATTCCATCCGCCCCGGGTGAGGGATGAGCCCCTCGAAGAGTGTCTTCTTCCAGCCCGCGGGTTGTTTCTGCTCCTGTACGTAACGCATGGCCAGGGTCAGTTCCGCGGGCTTGATGCCGACCGGGCAGACCTCGTTGCAGGCCATGCAGGCAAAGCAGCCGTACATCTGCTCGTAGAGATTCGGGCTGAGTTCGAGCTGCCCTTCCAGCCCTTTGCGGGCCAGCGCCACCCGTCCGCGCGGGGAGGCGGTTTCCTTCATGCTCTCACGGTAGGACGGGCAGACCGCCAGGCACAGGCCGCAACGGATGCAGTTAAGGTAGGTGTTCTCAGCGGGGGTTTCGAGTTGGGATAATGTGTGCATGATGCTACCAATCGGACATATCGATTAATGCTTTGACGATTCCGTCTTCGTGACTTTCGTAAAGACTGAAGGCCTGGCCTGCCTCCCGAATAGGAAAGCGATGGGTCACCAGTCTTACCCAATTCCTCGCGCGCCTGAGAGGAACTCCTCGCGGGCTTTGACCAGGTACTCGCTCCATACCGGCGTCACCGACGCGATGATGTTCAAATTTTTACGGAAGAGGGTTTCGTACTCCACCGCGTATACCGGCTGGTCGGGGACGCCAAACGCGAGCACAGTGCCCCGCTTCTGGACCAATTCGAAACAATCGTTAAGAGTCTCCATCTGGTGTCCCACCGCCTCGACAATAATATCGGGCTGTGTCCAAAAGGACTCATCCTGCCGGGACTGCTGAATCACTTCGATACTGCGCATGGGGAACACCACGTCCGCGCCAAATTTCTTCGCATCGTCGCAGCGTCGTGCGGATGGGTCGATCCCGATGACCTGCTTCACGCCCTGTCTCTTGAGCAGCCAGCAGAAGAACAACCCGATCGATCCCAGCCCCATCACCGCGACGGTTTTGCCTTCCAGGTTTTCCAGCCGGTCGATGGCGTTCATCACCGTCGACAGAGGCTGGATCAAACAGACTGTGCCGTCACCTTCCGTGCCCGGGGGCAGTTTTACTGCCTTGGTTGCCTGCCCCACAAAAAACTCCGACAATCCCTGATCGTTCTCCGGGATGGCAACCACCCAATCGCCCTTCTGGAACAAGGACGAGGTGCTGTCCATCACCGTGCCGGCGCACTCATGGATCGGGGATCCGACAGGCAGGGGATAGGTTTTGTACCGTTTGTTGCCGGTGAAGAAAGGAATGTCGCTGCCGCATAGCGAGACCCACTGTGGCTGTACCAGGATCCGGTCCGGCGCGAGGGATTTCAGCTCCGGCATGGGAATTTCGACGCGAGTAAATGAACGCGGGGTGACGACTTGAAGTGCTTTCATGATTGAATCACAGGCAAAGTCAGCATGGCATGCGGCACGATTAATACTTTGCACTCCGGTCCCAGCGCCTTGCTGGCGAGTTCCGAATGCTTCGTCCATGGTGGCGGCGGGGATCATCTTACAGGCGGAGACGAGATCCGGGCATTCGCTGCCGACGATCACCACGTTGGCTTGCTCCAGCACCTTGGCCATAACGAAGGCTCTTTGCTGGCCGGGAGGGTATCCGTTGCGGCGGGCGTCATCAAGAATGAATTGAATGCCCGGCGCATCCCGCATGGCTGCGAGAAACCGTTGCTCGCCTACGCCGGATCCTGCGCCTTCTTCGCAGCGCGCCGGGATTATGAAGAATCCACCCGGGCGGACCACCGGGGTCGGGGCGAAAAAGAGATAGGACGGGGCGCGGCTTGCCTGGTACAGGTTGGTATCCTTGGGATAGCCCACACCGCCGACCGCTATGTCAAACTGCGAGGGGATGGGAACTTCGTAGACGGATTTGGCAAAAGCGACCAGGTCCTGAAAGGCAAGCTCCGGGTCGCCGGCTCTGACGCGCAGGATGCGCTTGTCGTCGTCCAGTACGACATTCACGATGAACTTCAGCCCGGCGCGGCGGGCGGCTTCGGTCACCGCTTCGTGGAAGGGATTGCCCTCGATGCGTCCAAGCCGGGTGCCCGGGTGGTCGACAAAAGCCGGGCCGTGGGTATGTGCGATCAACGCTTCACCCGCTGCGCCGACGGCGACCGTCTTGCGCCCGCCCGAGTAGCCGGCATACTGGTGAGGTTCGACGATGCCGGTGGCGATCAGCAGGTCCGCTTCGACGGCGGCGCGATGGAGCAGCACCGGCACACCGCCCGGCGTGGTACCCAGGTCCACAAGCGCTTCCGGGTTCTGCGGCTCGTTGTCGATGACACGGTAGCGCGCCACAACCTCGGCGCCGAGTTTGGTTATTTTTTCATCCTGAGTGGAAGCCCGGTGCATCCCGACGCCGCACAGCAGGGTGATATCCTCGTCGCGCACCCCGGCCTGTTTCAACTCCGCCAGCATGGGCGGAATAAGCAGATGGTCGGGGCAGGCGCGGGTAATGTCGGTGAACACGATGCAGACGCAGCTTCCGGGGTGAGCCAGCTCACGCAGCGGGGCAGTCCCAACGGGGCGCACGATCGCGTCCCGGATCGCTTTCCGTACATCATCAACGGGTTCGACCGGGGCTGAAACAACTTCAATACCTTGCATCCCGGCAGGCAGGGCGAAGGTGATGGTTGTTTTGCTATAAGGAATCTGGTAGGCGCGATCGGGCATAAGGTTTTATGAAATTCGGTGGAATAGCGATAAAGCGGATGTGCAGCCAGGAAGCTGCCCTGCTCTTACATTTCCTAACCTGCACTATTCTACTATTGATTATTGATTTTTAAAGGGCAGAGCCAGATTGTTTCACTCTACGAAACTTCGTCTCACCCTATAGAATATCACCCCATAGCGGGTACGTCAAGTTACAAATATCATATCAGCACGGCTCCAGATTCGTGACAGGTTTTTTGATTCCACTTGACGGAAGTGATTGACACTGGATGGAACTTTTGCTACAATAAAAAAAATGAAACTGTGTTTTATTAAGTGAAACAAACTCCAATAATTACACAATCGAGAGTCGACACTATGAAAAATCTACCTTTTGTAAAAGCAGCAGATGTAGAAGGGGAGTTCCGAACACCTCCTCGTGTGTCCAAATTGCTCCTGGCGCCCAAGTTCGGCGGTGTCAAGAACGTCTCCATGGGGATGAACATCACTGAAGTAGGCAGCATGATCCCCAATCACAAACACGATGAGTCTGAAGAGGTGCTGTTTCTCATCAGCGGCCGTGCCAAGATCGTGATCGAGGGCGAGGGCGAATGGGAGATCGGCCCGGAGACGGCTTTTTATTCACCGTTGGGCGTGACCCATCGCGTCGAAAACATTGGCGATGAGCCGCTGCGAATCGTGTGGGTCTATTCCCCGCCGCTGCCGGCTCATCTTGCTGATTCATAAATTCATCCAAAAGAGGAGTGACATCATGTTTGAAGAAACCCGTGCGTATTTAAAGAAAATCGGCATGCCTCAGGGCGATGCATTCGACATGCCCAGTTCAAAGCAGCGCTTTCCGGATGGCGGCGCCTTCCGCATCGAGAACCCGACCGTGAACACCGCTGATACGGCGGAAGCCCTGCTGGTAACCGCCGAAAAGAACGGCATCGTTATCAACCGCATCACCGAGACCTACGGCATGTTCCGTCATACAGCCGCGGAAATCAAGGAATACTGCCGCGTGTGCCATGACCATGGCGTTGAACTGCTGATGTCGACCGGCCCGCGCGCAACCTACGACACTGGCGCGACCGTCCTGTCCGCTCAGGGTGCCCGCATCGGTTACCGTCTGCGCGGCATGGAGCAGGTCCTGCGAGGGATCGAGGACGTCAAGCGCGGCTATGACCTCGGGGTTCGCGGTTTTCTCATCTATGATGAAGGCATGTTGTGGCTGGCGGGTCAGATGCGCAAGGATGGTGCGCTTCCGAAGGAGATCATCTTCAAGACCTCCGCCCACCTCGGCCAGTGCAACCCGTGCTCCTTCAAGCTGCTGGAGAGCCTGGGCGCGGACAGCATCAATCCGGTGCGTGACCTGCAGATCCCGATGATCGCGGCGTTGCGTCAGGCTGTCCAGGCACCGCTCGATATTCATACCGACAATCCGCCCGGATCCGGCGGTTTCATCCGCGCCTATGAAGCACCTGAGATCGTGCGCGTGGCAGCCCCGCTGCACTGCAAGACCGGCAACTCGGTGATCAGCGCCCACGGCGAGATGACCTCCCCGGCTGACGGCAAGAAGATGGCAGATCAGGCCACGATCATTGTCGAGATGATCAACAAATATTACCCCGATCTCAAGCAGTCTCCGAAGGGTACAAGCGACCTGCGCATCCCCGCTGTCTAGTATTTCTCAATCCGGCAGGACGATTCGAGAAAGGAGCGCGCCATGAGCAAATGGGAACTTCCACCCAAGGGTGGTCACATGGAAAGCCCCAACGGGCTTTACCTCCAGACCATGAACATGCATCAGGTCAAAGAGCGGTTGAAGACCAATGATCTCATCATCATTCCCGTGGGCAGCACGGAGTGCCATGGAGACGGCCAGCCGCTGGGCGAGGACACGTTCCTGGTAACGCGGATGGTCGAGCCGGTGGCCATGAAGATGGGCTGCACCATCGCCCAGCCGATCTGGTACGGCTCCCACCCTCACAACCACCTGGGCATGCCGGGCAATATCGTAGTCCCCGAGGATGTGCTGCTGGCGAACATGAGGGCCATCATCACGGGCTTGTGGAACCTGGGTTTTCGCAAACAGATCTTTATCAACGGCCACGGCCAGGAAGAGGTCCTGCCCCTGGCGATCCAGCAATGGCAGAAGAAGTACCAGCTGCCGGCGGTGCTGATCTCCCTCCACACCTGGACGGTGATCCATGATCACATGAAGGACAAAGCCCACGGCGGTCCTTTCGACACACCATTCGCACATGCGGATGAAGCGGAAGCTTCGTATTCACTGGCCTTGTTCCCGGAGTTCATGGACCCCAAGCTGTTCGTGGACAACAAACCGTCGGGATTCCTGCCCCCCGGACACACAGACAAAGGCGGGGATGTCTATCACGCCCCGATCAAAGGCCACGAACATGTCGGCCTGGCCGGTATCGAGGTGAAGGATTACCCGGAAGGAGTTATCGGTTCTCCCACCAAGGCCTCAGCAGACAAAGCGATGGCCGGCCTGAACGATCTCATGGACTACCTATGCAAGCTGATCGGCGACATCATGACCAGGTTTCCAGCGGGTGTCCTGCCTCCGGTGGAGCGGGTCACCATGCGCAGCCAGGAAGAGGTCGATGAATATATCAAGGGCCCTCTAAACGGCGGCAAGTCCATTTACACACTTGCTTATCCGCCCTAAATTACATGATGAGCCTGAGCGCCCACATGTCCTTTATTTTTAATTACTATGCGACAGGTGCCGTGAGAGATGCCCTGCTGTTAACAAAATCTGGCTGCGATCAGTCTGGTGACAGTAGGGCATTTTTCTCTCATATGAAAATTTTTCAAATTTTCTTATCTTGAGGTGGAGTGACAATGAAATTGCTTCGCGTGGATATGAACAAACTCGATGTGCGGTGGGAACAGGTCCCTGCCGTATATGAGAAGCTTGGCGGGCGGTCATTGATTGCCAAGCTACTCCTTGAAGAAGTACCGCCGACATGCGATGCGCTGGGTCCGCACAATAAGCTGATCTTTACACCGGGCTTGTTGGGCGGAGCCGGGGTAACCACCGCCGGGCGCCTGTCCATCGGCGGGAAAAGCCCGCTGACCGGAGGCGTAAAGGAAGCCAATGCCGGCGGCACAGCCGGGGATACTCTTGGTAAATTGGGCATCAAGGCGGTGGTGGTCGAAGGGCAGCCTGAGCCGGGCAAGTTTTACCTGCTGCACATCAAAGGCAGTAAGGCTGCGCTGCTGCCCGCCGGTGACGTGGCCGGACTGGGCACCTATGCCGCATCCGACCGCCTGCAGGAAAAATTTGGCGCCGATGCCACAGTCGTTGTGATCGGGCAGGCTGGCGAACACCTGATGCGGGGTGCTGGCGTCTCGTCCACGGGGGAAAAGGATCAACGCAGCAACCATGCTGCCCGGGGCGGCCTGGGCGCGGTGATGGGCAGTAAAGGTTTGAAGGCAGTCGTTATTGACAAGCCGTCAGGAAAATCAATTCCATATGCAGATACGGAGCTCTTCAAGACAGCCTCCCGCGCGTTTGCGCAAAAGCTGATCAACGATCCCAAACTGGGAGCCAATGGCGCGCAGCATTTATACGGCACATCGTCCATCGTGGGGGCGGTCAATGAGATGGGGTCGCTGCCCACACGCAACTTCAGCAGCGGACGCTTCGAACAGGCTGCGGACCTGCGCGGAGAACACCTGCGCGAACTGGTCCTGGCGCGCGAGGGGAAGATCGGCACGCGCTGCATGCCGGGCTGCGTGATCGCCTGCCGCAACCAGTACGTAGACGAAGCCGGGATGCCGATCGTCGGCACACTCCAATACGAGACGATATCCCTGGTCGGCTCCAACCTCGGGCTTGGCAACCTGGATGACGTCGCCCGGCTCAACTACATGTGCAATGATTTCGGCCTGGATACCATCGAAACCGGCGCTGCGCTGGGTGTGGCAGTGGAAGCCGGCCTTGCGAAGTATGGCGACATGGAAAGCCTGGTGGCGTTGTTGAACCAGGTCGGCGAAGGGACTGCCATCGGGCGGGTCATCGGAAACGGCGCTGTCACCACCGGCCAGGTGTTCGGCATCCGGCGGGTGCCGGCAGCACTCGGTCAAGCCATGCCGGGATACGACCCGCGCAGTCTGAAAGGCAACGGCGTGACCTACGCCACGTCGCCCCAGGGAGCGGACCACACAGCCGGCAACGCCTTCGGCGCACGCAACGAGGTCAACCCGTTGGGTGTGCAGGGTCAAAAGGAACTCTCCCTCAAACTGCAGATCATCGCCGCCATGCTCGACAGCACCGGTCTGTGCCTGTTCGCCCGCCCGCCGATTATCGCCGACCCTCAGCTTATGGTGGACATGATCAACGGCATCTATGGCTGGGGCTGGACAAAAGATGACTATGACCGCGCCAACCGCGATGTTCTGCGCACGGAACTCGAATTCAACCGGCGCGCAGGCTTCACAAAAGAGAACTATCGCATCCCCGAATACATGCGAGAGGAACCGCTGGCGCCTCACAACGCCGTGTTTGACGTGCCCGATTCCGACCTGGATGCTGTCTTTGCGACTTTATAGGTGATGACTTGGTGGTGGAACTTGAGCTCTTTGGACAACTTCTGCCGGGTGTGCCGAGGCTCCAATCGCTCACCCTAGAGAGTCCGGTGACCGTTCAAGAGATTGCTGATCAATTGGGATTAAAACCCGAGGAGATTGGGCTTATCTCGATCAACGGTGTACAAAGTGAATTTGAAGATGTTGTGCCTCCGGGCGGCCGTTTATGTTTCTTCCCGCCCATTTCCGGAGGATGATCGTTCGCCCTCACTGTAATTGGCTCGAACTTCGCTGTTCGCAAGGAGGATGAGGACCATGCAATTCTTGAAGGTTGATGGAATTTGTAAATCCTTTGGAGGCTTGAACGCCATCAGCAACCTCGATTTTGAGGTCGGCGAGGGAGAGATCGTTGGACTAATCGGCCCCAACGGGTCCGGCAAGACAACGACCTTGAACATGATCACCGGGTTTGTCAAGCCAACCTCGGGAAAAATCACTTTTCGCGGGGAAGACATCACCGGTCTTCCGCGTTACAAGGTGTGCCAGAAGGGAATTGCCCGCACCTTTCAATTGATCAAGCCATTCCTCGATTTCACGGCGCTCCAGAACGTCATGGTGGGCAGGGTCTACGGACAACAGCCGACCCAAAACTTGAAGGTCGCGGAAAACGAATCAAGGGAAATCCTTGAGCGGGTCGGGCTATTGGACAAGGCAGGCGTCCTGGCCAAGGACCTCCGCCTCATGGAACGCAAGCGGCTGGAGTTAGCCCGAGCCCTCGCGACGAAACCGCAATTGCTGCTCCTCGACGAACTGATGGCTGGCCTGAACCATGCCGAAGCCGAGGGAGCCATGCAGCTGGTGAAAGATATCCGGGATTCAAAAATCACCATTGTGATTGTCGAACACATCGTCAAGGCGATCATTGGCCTTTCGGACCGCATCGTGGTGCTGAACATGGGATCCAAGATTGCCGAAGCCTCGCCACAGGAGATCATCCACGATCCCAAGGTGGTGGAAGTGTATCTAGGAAAAGCCCATGCTTGAGCTAAACGAAATTAATGCCTACTACGGAGAGCTTCAGGCGCTCTGGAACGTCTCGCTGAAGGTCGATGAAGGCGACCTGGTTGCCCTGGTGGGACCGAACGGCGCCGGAAAGACGACCACCCTGAGGGTCATCAGTGGATTACTGAAACCCGCATCGGGAAAAATCCACTTCAACCAAAACGACCTGGCGAATGTGACCGCCAACAAGATTGTCGAGATGGGGATCAGCCAGGTCCCGGAAAGCGGCAGGGTTTTTGCAGGCATGACCGTTCTTGAGAACCTTGAACTCGGCGCCTATATAGCCAGCGCCAGAAAAGAAAAGGATCAGACCCTGAAGAAGGTGTACGAGATCTTCCCCCGGCTCGAGGAAAGAAAGCAGCAGCAGGCAGGAACGCTAAGCGGCGGCGAACGCCAGATGCTGGCGATCGGCAGGGCGTTGATGTCCAGGCCAAAACTCCTGCTGCTCGATGAGCCGTCCTTTGGGCTGGCGCCGATACTCGTCCAGCAAATGTTCGAGATGATCGCGGAGATCAACAAACGGGGCATCACGGTCCTGTTGGTGGAGCAGAATGTGCGCGCGGCACTCGAACTGGCGCGAAAGGCCTATGTCATTGAAAACGGCCGGATTGTAGGACAGGGTGCAGGTGACGCCCTCCTGTCCTTTGAGTCGGTGCGAAGTGCTTACCTTGGATAAGAACAACTAAGAGAGAGGCTTTTATGCTTGAACCTTTTATCCAAAGCCTGATTTTTGGAATTCTGGTGGGTGCACTATACGGGTTGGCCGCTCTGGGTCTTTCGCTGGCTTTCGGCGTGACAAAATTCCTCAACGTGTCACACGGTGAATTGATGATGTTGGGAGGCTACGCCAGTTTTGTTGTCTTTACCCGCTTCGGAGTGGATCCCTTCCTTACTCTGCCATCCACAATGATCATCCTTGGCGTGGTGGGTGTCATTCTTTACAAGCTCGTTTTCTCCCGCATGGTCAAACTCCCTGAAGAAGCCAGGATCAAGAATACCCTCCTGGTGGGGTTCGGGTTGTCGCTCATTCTGCAAAATATTGCGCTTCGCCTTTGGACTGCCGACGACCGGGGCATCACCACCTTCTATTCGGGTTGGGGATTCACCATCTTGGATGTACGGTTGCCCTTCGTCCGTCTGGCCATCCTCGCACTCGCGATTGTGGTTTTCCTCTCCATGCATTTATTCCTTAAAAAGACCTACACCGGAAAAGCCATCCGGGCAACCGTGGAAGACTGGGAGGCAGCCGCTTTGATGGGTATCGACATCCACAAGGTGTATCTGCTATCTTTCGCTCTCGGTGCTGCGCTGGCAGGCCTGGCTGGAGCGCTGGTCAGCGTGGGGTATTCGATCAACCCTTCCATGGGACTTACCTGGACGCTGATCGCACTCATCGTGATGGTCCTCGGAGGCTTGGGGAGCATCATGGGAACCTTGGCCGGTGGATTGCTTCTGGGCGTGACGCAATCCTCCACAGCCTTTTTCCTTGGAGGCACCTACCGGGAAGTCGTCGGTCTGCTTATTTTCCTGATCATCCTGGTATTCAGGCCTCAGGGTTTATTCGGCAAAAAGGGGGATTGAACAGATGAACCAGAAAAAACTGATCTCCCTCCTGTTCGTAATCCTGACGGTCGTTGTCCTGGCTGTTCTTCCTCTGGTTGCGAAAAAGGAAGGCCCCATAAAGGAAAGCACCATCAACCTCATCATCCTCATCCTTCTCTATGTGACATTGGCCTCGAGCTGGAACATCCTGGGCGGGTACACGGGCCAGACCAACCTGGGACACGCCGCTTTCTTTGGCTTGGGCAGCCTTTTCACCCGTCTGCTATGGACGACAGCAGGATGGCCGCTCATTGCCAGTGTATTGACGGGTTGTGTTGTAGCCGTCGGGTTCGCCTTCCTGATAGGATTTCCCGCCTTCAAACTCAAAGGCGTATATTTTGCAATAGGCACTCTGGCCCTGTCCCAAATCCTTTTTGTCACGGTGGGGAATACCTACCCCATGATCTCCTCGCTTCCTGCTTCAGCACTTGTCACTTACCAGCTCTTGCCCCGCTATTACTTCTTTCTTGGCATTGCCATCCTGACCATTGGGACGGCTTACGCACTTGTGAAATCCAAGTTTGGGTTGGGAATGATGGCTGTTCGAGAGCAGGAGGATGCCGCCGAATCGCTCGGGGTCAGTGCGCTGAGACATAAACTCCTGGCTTTGACTGCCAGCGCCTTCTTTGCAGCCCTGGCGGGCGGAGGGTTCGCCTACTACCATGTCAGTTATTACCTTCAATTTCCCTTTATGCCGGTATGGACCTTCGATGCGGTCATGATGACATACATTGGAGGAATCGGTTCCATTATCGGCCCGATCATCGGAGCGATTTTCTTCGTGGCGGTAAAGGAATTCATCTCCTTGAACTTTGTCGAAATGCACCTGATTGTGTTCGGGGTCCTATTCATCCTGGTCGTCCTTTTCCTGCCCGGCGGGTTGGTGGAGGCTTGGGAGAAAATCAGAAAGTTGATCGCCCGTCGGTCACAAGTAAAGAAAACTCCTTAGCCATGACGCAAGCCTCATGACACTTGTTAGCTCAAGATGGAGGTTGCCTATGCAGTGATGATGTAAATCAAGGCCACTTATAAAAAACAAGTTGTTCCTGACTCAACCATTTGGAGGAGGAAATATGAAAGCAAGACTGATGTTAATTTTGGCAATCGTACTAACGGCGAGCCTGCTGCTGGCCAGCTGCGCACCTGCCCCCACGGCGGCACCGGAACCGACTGCGGTGCCACCCGTCGAAGAACCCGCGGCCACTGAGGCTCCGCCAACAGAAGCACCAAAACCACCCGCGCCGGAATATATTGATCTTGGTTCTTCAATCTCCCTGACAGGGCCTTTCGGCTCCCTGGGGAATATGATTCTGCCCGGGTATGAATACGCTGTGGACGATATCAACGCGGCCGGCGGGGTGTATGTTGAAGAATATGGCGTAAAAATCCCCCTGCGTCTCACTTCCTATGACGATGAATCAGATCCTACCAAAGCGGTAAGCAAGATGGAAACACTGTTCTCTGACCTGGACTTGACAGCTTATCTGGGCGGTGGCGGCAGTTCCATGCATGCCGCCTCGGCAGCCATTGCTGAAAAGAACCAGGTTCCCTATTGTGGTATTGCTTTCGCGCTCTACCAGATTTACCAGCAGGGATACAAATACCTGTTCTCACCATTCCCCAAGTCCCCGCAGCAGGCAACGGATGTTTTTGAAATCCTGAATGGCGCTGTTGGAGATGGCGAAAAACCGAAAATAGCGATCTTTACCTACAGCGATGACTGGGGTAAGGAAATGGGCGCTCTTTGGCAGGAGAACGCCAAGGCCAATGGCTATGAAGTCGTGGTCTATGCCGAGAATCCGCCCGGACCTAACAATGATTGGTCCGACTCGATTCTCAAGGCCAAGGCGGCAGGGGCGGAGGTTCTTCTTACTCTGCCGATATTCCCCGATGGCAGCAACATGTTCAAGACCATGGCCGAACTTGACTGGGCCCCGAAATTCTCCTTGGTGATCAGGGCACCGGAAGGTCTTAACTGGGGCGAGTCCATGGGCACGATTGGTGATTATGTCACCATTTTCCCCGGCTGGCACCATGATGCGAAATTCCCTGGCGATGCTGAACTCAACGCAAAATCTGAAGCTGCAGTTCAGCGCCCCGCTGATATTCTGACGGGTCCGGCTTATGCCTGTGTACAGATCGTTGCTGCCGCCATTGAACAAGCCGGCACGCTGGACCGCGCAGCGGTCCGTGACGCGATGGCTGCCATCGACATGGAGACGGTGATCGGTCCTGTGACCTTCAACGAAGATGGCACCGGCAATGTGATAAATCCGATGGTTCAATGGCAGAACGGCGTGACACATATTGTCTGGCCTCCAGAGCAGGCGTCTGCTGAGTTACTCTATCCGGCTCTACCGTTTAATGAAAGATAACTTGATCTAAACAGTTTCAATGCCAGAATGTGGCCATGGGATTTTCCATTGCCACATTCTGGCTAATCCAAAGAAAAGCACTGGTGCCACCCGGATGAGCATAGAAAAAACGAACAGCATCCTTTTGGATAAGCGGAAGATTGGTCCATTCCCCATGGAGTTCATCAAGCATGTGGAGAAGCCGACCAGTCTCATTACGGAGTTTGTTCAAAGGATCGACCTGCGGGATACCGCCTACGGCCTGGCTGCGCGAGGGGAATATGGTCCTGTGGTCCAAAAGGGTGTCCAGAAAAGCCTGCCCGGCAAGTATCCCCTGTCTGCCGCCCAGAAGGATGTCATCGACCACATCGCCACGACCGCTCCGATTCCTGTTGCAGAAAGCATGGCGCCGGTTCCCCCGGACCCCGTAGTGCTGACCCGTCACATCAAGTCGGTGGGATATTTTTTAAAGGCTGATGTCATGGGCGCATGCAAAGTGCCCAAGTCCGCCTACTACAGCCACGACAAGCAAGGTGCTGCCATCGAGACACGCTATGGAAACGCGATCGTGATCGTGATGCGCAAGGACAGCCATGCGGTGCGCGCCTCCGCCGGGCACGATTGGATGGGGGACCCGATCAGCTTCCAGGCTTATGCGCATCTGGGGATGGTTACCGAGACGATTGCCAATTACATCCGCAGGCTGGGCTGGGAGGCATCGCCTCAATACGGGCCTTCTTTTGTCAACAAATACACCGTGTTACTGCCTCCCCTGCTGCTTGCCGCCGGCATTGGAGAGGTCAGCCGGGCGGGGATCATCCTCAACCCGTATCTTGGTCTTGCCTACAAAGCCGCAGCTGTGTTGACTGACATGCCCATCGCACCGGACAAGCCCATCGATTTCGGTCTGCAATCCTTCTGTAAGAATTGCAAGATCTGTGCAGAAACCTGCCCCAGCAAGGCGATCTCCGGAGGCGACAAAGTAATCTACAACGGATACGAAACCTGGAAACTGGATACGAGGCGCTGCGCCAGTTTCAACTTCACCCACGTGAACGGGACCATGTGCAACCGCTGTGTTAAAAGCTGCCCGTGGAGCAATCCACCAACTTGGCCGCACAACCTGGTACGGAAAATGGTGATGAAATCCGGGCTGGCACAACGTGTTGCGATCCGATCGGCGTATCTTCTCGACCCCGGCAAGGATCACCCGGACGAAAAGTGGTGGTTCGACATGGAATACGAGGATGGCGTAATCCTCTCAAGAGAACAGGTTGAAAATCGGCCAAGTAAAATCCACCAGTAGAAAGGAGGGGGGCGCCCGTTCAGTAAACCTTACTGCGAGAGCGCCTAATGGGAAAATACATCCACGATCTGCTTTTCCAACCGAAATAAGAAATCCCAGATTTTGGGATAAAAAATGACATGCTAATTTAAAGAGGAGAAAACCATGAAACAAAGACTTTCAATCATTCTGGCGGTCGTCGTTATTGCGAGCATCCTGTTGGCTGCTTGCGGAACTGCGGCACCCGCGGCTACTGAAGCCCCGGCAGAACCCCAGGCTCCAGCGGCTCCTGAAGCTACTGAAGCAGCCCCAGCAGAAGAAGCCCCGGCTGAAGACACTGTGGTTTCCATGGTGCCTGCAAAACCCGGAGCGCCTTTCGATATTAACGGCAAGACAGTCTGCTACATCATCCCGTCCCTTGCCAATCCATTCTTGAACGGCGTGGCAACTTCAGTGACCGAAAAATTCAAGGCTGATGGCGTGGTAGTAAACGTCTACGGTGCTGACGAAGGTGGATTAAATCAACAATTCGACCAGATCGAGAACTGTATTTCCATGAAGAGTGATTTCATGTATGTTATGGCAGCCGGAGAATTTGATCCATTGGTGCCGGCTGTCGAACAAGCCAAGAAAGCCGGCATTATGGTGATGGGTGTTCCACCGCTGCGCCTGGAGCCCTTTGATGCCATTATGCACACCAGCCAAAAAGAAGATGGTGAAAAAGTTGCCAAGATGGCCTGTGATTTTATTGAAGCCGCCTACCCGGATGCCGCTGATGGAAGTGTTGAAACCGCCATCATTGGTAATTCAAGTGGCAGCATTGGGATGAACCTGCGCCATCAAGGATACATAACAATCACCGACATATGCCCCAAGGTCAACCTTGTCATGGACGTGGACATTCCCACTGATAGCATCCCTGCCGGTCAGGCTGCTGCCGAGAACGCCTTAACCGCGAATCCAAACATCAAGGTGTTTATCGGCCAATCCACTGCCCATGCTCAGGGCATTGCCAATGCCATCAAAGCGCTGCCCAACGTAAACGCTGCGGAGTACGGTGTCTTTGCGGGCGACATGGATCCTTCCATGATCCCCGTCGTCACCAGCTGCGCGGATCCCTATAAGGGTTTTGTCGCAATCGGTGGAACTTCTCTTGACCAGGCCACCTACGATCAGGTCAAGAAAATGCTACAGGGTGTGGAACATCCAAACATCATCAACGATGTTTTGGAACCGATCACCTGCGATTTCAGCACACTGAAATAGCGCGAACGGGTTTTTGTTGATACCACTATTGAAGGGGGGGGTGAACTCCCCCCTTCAATAAAAAAACAGAGGTGAAAACGGAATGGACCCCAAGGTGGTTTTATCCCTGGAAAATGTCACCAAGAAATACCCGGGCGTGTTAGCCCTTAATAATGTTTCAATGAGCTTTCTTGAAGGTGAAGTGCATGCCCTTCTGGGTGAAAACGGCGCCGGAAAATCCACGTTAATCAAAGCCGTAGCAGGAGCGATCAACCTCGACGGCGGAATTATTCATATTGGCGGGCAGGATCATCAGCAGATGACCCCGCATCTGTCCAGGAGCCTGGGGGTCGAGGTCATTTACCAGGAATTCAACCTCGTGCCCACGATGTCTGTGGCAGAAAACATTTTTTTGGGGGATAAGACCGGCACGTCAATCCTGGTTGATTACAAGACCATGAAAAGCAAGACAAGGGAAATCTTCAAACTCTTCGATGTGGCTATCGATCCTGACGCCATGGTACAGGATTTATCCCCGGCGATGCAGCAGATCGTTGAAATCGCCAAAGCGGTCTCCAAGAACGTCAAGCTATTGATCATGGACGAACCCAGCGCTCCGCTTTCGGTTTCAGAAGTGGAGCATATGTTTGAAATCATCCGGCGCCTCAAACAAGACGGGGTGACCGTTATTTATATTTCGCATCGCCTGGAGGAAGTGTTCCGGATCTCCGACCGTGTGACGGTCATGCGCGACGGCCGGTATGTGGCAACCCGGTTGACGAAGGAAACAAACCGGAAGGAATTAATTAACCTGATGGTCGGCCGTGAACTCAAGGAAAGTTATCCGGCGCGGACGAACCCTCCGGGAGAGATCGCTCTCGAGGCAAGAAATCTAACCGGTAACGGCGACAAGGACATCTCCTTTTCGGTCAGGAAAGGGGAGATCCTTGGCATTTCGGGGCTGGTGGGAGCAGGCAGGACCGAGCTCGCGATGCTGCTCTTCGGGGCCGTGCCCATCGAAAGCGGTGAGATATGGGTTGATGGTAAACCCGTTCAGATTCATTCACCCGGGAATGCCATCCAGCAGGGCATTGGTCTCTTGACGGAAGACAGAAAAGGAAAGGGTCTCTTCCTCGAAATGGGTGTGGGCTGGAACATCAGCTTTCCCATCATCCGCAAGTTGTCAAAATATGGGGTCGTAAACACCAGGGAGGAAACCAAGATTGCCCAAAAATACAAGGAGCGGATGAATATTAAGACTTCCCAGCCTGGAGCAGCGTGTGATCAACCTGAGCGGCGGCAATCAGCAAAAAGTGGTTTTGGCAAAAGCCCTGGCGGCGGAATCCGACGTCTTGATCTTTGACGAGCCCACCCGCGGCATCGATGTCGGTGCCAAACAGGAAATCTATCAGTTGATGACCGAACTGGCCAACAATGGCAACGCGATCTTGATGATCTCCTCTGATATGGAAGAATTGCTGGGGATGTCGGACCGGATCATCGTATTGAGCGAAGGCAAGCTGGCAGGCGAGGTAATGAAGGAACAGTTCAGCCAGGATTACATTCTCGACCTTGCGTCGGGGATACATTAGGAGATGCTTTATGAATAGTCAAACTGGGGCTTTGTCAAACCTGGGCTCGCGGATTGGTGCTGTGTTGAGGAAATATACTCCGCAGGTGATCCTGCTCGTCCTGCTGGTCTTATTTTCCATCATGTCCCCAAATTTCCTGACGTCCAATAATCTCATCATAATAATACGCCAGGTCTCCTTTGCGGCGATCAGCGCCGTGGGGCTCATGTTCGTAATGGTCGGCGGGGGCATTGACCTTTCCATCGGTTCCCAGATTATATTAACCAATGTGGTTCTGTCCATCATGCTGGCTTATCAGCATGTCCCTCTGGCCATCGCCATCCCGCTTACCCTTTTACTGGGAACGGCACTTGGCGCTTTCAATGGAGTTCTATCCAATAAATTAAAAATCCACCCGCTGATCATCACCCTGGGCACGGCTGCGATCTACAAGGGCGTGGGATATATCTTCGCGGCTTCGAGGAACATCATGGGCTTTCCCGAAATCTTCCGCTGGTTCGGGCAGGGATACGTTGGTCCGATCCCGGTTCCCATTATTATCATGATTATCGTGGCGCTGATCGGTAACTTCATCCTGGTTCGAACTTACTTCGGGCGGTATACATTTGCCCTCGGTGGAAATGAGGAAGCGGCCCGCCTTGCCGGTGTCAATACAAACCGGATGAAAGTCATCCTTTTCTCGATCTGCGGTTTTGCATCCGGTATCACCTCTGTATTATTGCTCTCCCGGGTTTTTACAGGACAGGTGGCCACCGGCGCGGGCATCGAGTTCGATTGTTTAACTGCAGCGTTACTCGGTGGAGTCAGCTTTAAGGGCGGTGAGGGTACGATCTTTGGCTTGATAACCGGCGTGTTGATCATCGGCGTGCTCAACAATGCCATGCAGCTTGCAAGCTTTCCCGATTTTTCCCAAAACGTGGTCAAGGGTGTCGTCCTGCTGGCTGCGGTCGGCTTTGATACCTATCAGAAGAACCGGAAAGCCAAAGAAACCATCGCGAGAGTAGCAGCATAGCATGACGAACATTGCATCCGAAATCAAAGAAGACGAGGCGTTTGCGCCTCCTCTGCCTCCCATGGATACCCGCCACATCGAGCGAAAGTGGCTGGATGTGGCTTATGCCCATCAATCGCCAGCCCAGAAACTGGATATCTACCTGCCGGACAAGGGTGATGGTCCGTTTCCCGTCATTGTCTCCATTCATGGCGGGGCATGGATGTTCGGCGACAAGGGCGATGTGATGAACCTCCATTTTCTGGAGGGGTTGAAGCGTAATTTTGCCGTGGTATGCATGAACTACCGCCTGAGCGGCGAGGCGCAGTTTCCAAAACAGCTTTATGACTGCAAAGCGGCGGTGCGTCATTTGAGAGCCAACGCCGAGACTTATCACCTGGACGTGGATCGCATCGCAGCGTGGGGTGCATCGGCGGGAGCACATCTGGCAGCCCTGCTCGGGACCAGCCGCAAAGTGCGCAAGCTCGAGGACTTCACCATGGGGAATCCCCGGGCTTCGAGTGCGGTGCATGCCGTGGTGGATTGGTATGGCCCTACGGAGAGTTTCCTGAAGATGGACGAGCAGTTGACCGCCAGCGGCATGGGCGAACCCGATCATTCATCTCCTGATTCGCCCGAATCCCGGCTTCTCGGACAGCCCATCACCGATGTGCCGGACCTGGTGCGGTTCGCCAGCCCCATGACCTATATCAAGGCCAATATGCCGCCCTTTCTTATTCAGCACGGGTTGAGAGACGGGATCGTGCCCGTTCAACAGTCCTTGAACTTCGCGGCAGAGATCGAACGGGGCGCCGGCGCAAAACGGGTGACACTGGAGATTATGAACGATGCCGGCCACGGCGACCCGCTTTTTGAAACCCCGCAGAACGTGGCGCGCGTTCTGGATTTTCTCGAACAGCAGTTGAAAACGTTGAAGTCAAGACGATAAGCGAAAACAATGATCCAAAAAAGGTTCGACCCCGACACGCACTATGCCATCCAGCAGCTCCAGCCGCCGGTGAATACGGACCACATCAAGCGAAAATTCCTGGATGTCCCTTATGCCGCCCTGTCGCCCGCGCAGAAGCTGGATATCTACCTGCCGGACGAGGGCGAGGGACCCTTCCCTGTGATCCTGTCCATCCATGGCGGGGCTTTCATGGGCTGCGACAAGTCCGATGCGCAGGTCACCCCCATGCTGGAGGGGTTGAAGTGGAACTATGCCGTGGTGGCGGTCAACTACCGCCTGAGCTGGGAGGCGGTCTTCCCTGCGCTGGTGCAGGACGCCAAGGCGGCGGTGCGCTGGGTGCGGGCCAATGCGCGGCAATACCATCTCGACCCGAAGAGAATTGCAGCCTGGGGCGGCTCGGCGGGAGGCTACCAATCCTCGATGCTGGGCACCTCTGCGGGAATCCCCGAGCTGGAGGATCTGAGCCTGGGCAACCCGGACCAACCCTGCAACATTCAGGCTGTCGTGTCCTGGTACGGACCGACGGATTTTCTCAAGATGGATGAATACCTGGCGTCGAGCGGGATGCTGCCTCCGCCGGGATTCCGACACAACGAAGCGAACTCGCCCGAATCGCTGCTGCTCGGGCAGGTCATCACAGAGATTCCCGAAAAGGTCAAAGCTGCCAACCCGGAGGCGTATATCCGCCCCGGCGTGCCGCCGTTCCTGCTTCAGCACGGAGTCAAAGACCCCGTCGTGCCTGTCCAGCATTCCATTGAATTTGCAGCAAAGATTGAGAAGGTGTGCGGAGCTGGGCGCGTCGAGCTCGACTTGATCGAAGGCGCCGAACACGCAGATCCCAAATTCGAAACGCCCGAAAATGTGAAGCGGGTGCTGGATTTTCTGGACAAGCAATTAAAATAAATCCAATTGCCAAAGGATTTCACCATGGATAAGAAGAAGCTACTGGTCATCGGCGCACATTCCGCCGATTTTGTCTGGCGTTCAGCCGGAACCATCGCGCTGGTCACTTCACAAGGCGGCAGCGCGACGGTGATTGCGCTGTCGTATGGCGAGCGGGGCGAATCCGGCGAGTTGTGGAAGGAACCCGGCCAGACCATCGAGAACGTCAAACTCCTCAGGCATGAACAGGCTCTCGCCGCCGCGGAGATTGTCGGGGCGGAATTTCGCTGTCTTGACCTGGGTGATTACCCGTTGACCATCAACGACGCGGTGATGGAACAGCTGGCAGGAATGTTCCGGGAGATGGAACCGGACATCGTGCTGACTCACACGCCCGTTGACCCTTTCAATCCCGATCATCCTGTGGCATCCCAGGCTGTGCAGCGCGCGCGACTGCTGGCTTCCGGTGCGGGAGTGGCATCCGCGTTCAAGAACATCACCCCGCCGGACCTGTATTTCTTCGAGCCTCACCAGCCCGAGCTGTGCGAGTTCATGCCCAACACCTTCGTGGATATCACGCCCGTGATGGAACAGAAGATCAAAGCCATGGAGTGCATGCAGGCGCAGAGTTACTTGAAGGGCTATTACACCGAACTCGCCTCGCGGCGCGGCAACCACGCCCGGCGCATCTCCGGCATGGAGGAGGTCAAGTTCGCCGAAGCGCTGCAGCGCACGCTGCCCTGGGTGGTGAAAAGCCTATGACGAAGGATGATCTTTTTCGCTTCAGCGAACTTGGCGTGGCGACCGTCTACGAGGCTTCGGGGCGCGAGGGGCTGATCGACATACCCCTGATTCAACTCATCCCCGGCAGCCGCGTGGCTGGTCCTGCGCGCACTGCTGTTGTGCGGTCAGGATGACAACTTGATGGTGCATGCCGTCATCGAGCAGATCCAGCCGGGCGAGGTGCTGGTGCTGTCCATGATGGAATCCACCCCGGTGGCGTTGATCGGCGAGCTTTTAGCGACCCAGGTCAAGGTGAGAGGGGCGGCGGCGATTCTCGTCGATGCGGCGGTACGCGATGTCGAGGAGTTGGTTAGACTTGGCCTGCCCATCTGGACTCGTTTCGTCCGCGTCAAGGGGGCGACCAAGACTAAGGCGGGTGAACTTAATATCCCGGTGAAGGTCGGCGGGGCGACGATCAATCCATCCGATATCGTGATCCTGGACGCCGACGGATGCGTTTGTGTAAAACAGGAAAGAGCCGCTGAAGTTTTGAAGGCCTCCGAAGACCGGTTCACACGCGAATTGGGTTTGAGGGAAAAACTGTTGAACGGTGAAATGACTTATGACCTGCACGGGCTGCGAAAAACTTTAGAAGGTAACCGGAGGAAAGAATGACAACAGAACCCATTTTTGACGTGGCACACCTGGCGCACGTGGAGCTGCTGACGCCGAAGCTCGAGGAGAGCGCGCGCTTTTTTATAGACCTGATGGGCATGGTCGAGAGCGGACGAAAAGGCGACTCGATCTACCTGCGCGGCTGGGACGACTACGAGCACCACACGCTGCAGCTGACCGCATCCGCGACATCGGGCATCGGACATTATGCCGTGCGCGCCTCGAGCCCGCAGGCGCTTCAGCGACGGGTTGCCGCGCTGGAGAAATCCGGATTGGGCAAAGGCTGGAACGATAAGAATGTCGGGCACGGACCCGCCTATTGCTTCACTGATCCTGATCAACACAAGATGGAAATTTACTACGAAACCGAGTGGTACCAGCCGCCCGAGGACCTGCGACCGGCACTCAAGAACCAGGCGTCGCGCACGCCCAATCACGGAATCGCGCTGCGGCGAATCGACCATATCAACCTGCTGGCTGCGGATGTGCGCGCCACGCGCGTCTTCCTGCAGGAGGCATTGGGGGGCAAGATGACCGAACAGATCATCTTCGACGACGGCTCCGAGAAGGCGTCCTGGATCACCTTCACCAACAAGACCTACGATGTGGCCATCTCCGAAGACTGGACCGGCTCAAAGGGCCGCCTGCACCACATCACCTACGCCGTCGATGCACGCGAGGACATCCTGCGTGCCGCGGACCTCTGTCTCGAGCACGGCGCGTTCATGGAGACCGGACCGTCCAAGCATGCCATCCAGCAGACGTTCTTCCTGTATGTCTATGAGCCGGGCGGGAACCGCTTCGAGATCGCCTGCCCCGGCGCGCGGCTGGTGCTGGCTCCCGACTGGCAGCCGATCGTCTGGAGCGAAACCGAGCGGAAGAAGGGTCAGGCCTGGGGGCTGCCGACCATCCCGTCGTTCCACACACACGGCACCCCGCCGGTGGAGTAAGTCATGCCGCACCTGACGCTTGAGTATACAGATAATCTTGAGTTTGACGTTCAGCCGCTGCTAGCGCGACTGCATGAGGAACTGGTCGCAACCGGCGCAGTCAACCTGAAGGGCATCAAGAGCCGCGCGGTGCGGCTGACAGACTATCGCATCGCCGACGGCGACCCCGCCTATGCGTTTGTCCACGTCAGCCTGCTGATCCGCGAGGGACGGCAGAAAGATGTGCAGCAGGAGACCGCCCAACGGGTGATGAACGTGCTGAAAGAGACCTTTGGTCAGCGTTTCGAGAGCGGATACCTGTCCCTGTCAGTGGATATCAAGGAAATGGGTGAAGGGATCGCGCAGACTCTGCACAACATCCCGGATCTTGGAAAAAAGCTTAAATGATTTCCTCGCCGTAAACTGACCAGCCAGCGCCACAATAGAGGCCCGATTGAAATGACGCCTTCGAAGGAGATACACATGGAGACCCAAAGGGAAAGAACCGATCATACGACTTCACCCGCCGCAAATGTTGAAGTGAAACCGACAGTCTGCTTCTGGTGCAAAGCTGAATGCGGACTGCTGGCGCACGTGAAAGACGGCAGGCTTCTCGAACTCGAAGAAGACCCGGAGTGGCCGATAAAGTGCTACCCTCCCACCGAGGGTTGCGTGCGCCGCAAGGCGGCGGCAGAATATCTGTATCACCCCGGGCGTGTCAACCATCCTCTGAAGAGAGTCGGTGAGCGAGGCGAGGGAAAGTGGCAGAGAATCGAGTGGTCAGACGCCCTGGACGAAATCGCCGATAAGTTGGGCCGACTTCGAGACCGCTACGGCGGTGAGACGCTGGGGGCTTCGGGCGGAACAGCCCGCACCCATGACGAGTACCGGGCACGTTTCTTCAACTTATTTGGCTCGCCGAACCTGCTTGGTCAGGAGCGGATATGCTTCGGCCCGCGATCCATCATGGCCGATGCAATCGTCGGGATGTTCCCCAACTATGCATTGAGCAAGGACTCCAAATGCATGCTCCTGTTAGGCGCAGAGCCTCTGACAGCCAGACCGATGGTTGCCAAAGCCATCCTGGAGGCAAAGAAGGCCGGCGCGAAATTGATCGTTGTCGACCCCTGCCAAACGAAATCAGCCTCCATGGCTGACCTGTGGCTGCCCGTACGCCCCGGAACGGACTCCGCCCTGCTCCTGGGCATGATTGGCGTTGTGGTGGATGAAAAACTCTACGATAAAGAGTTCGTGGCAAAATGGTGCCACGGATTCGAAGACTTGCTGGAGCGGTTGAAGGAATATCCGCTCCCGAAGGTATCGGAGATTACAGGACTGCCCATGGAGTTGATTCAAGCAGCGGCGCGCATGTTTGCCACCCATGGGCCAGCATGCAGCATGGAAGGTGAGGGGCTCGAGCATTCCTACTCTTCGGTCCAGGCCATCCACGCCCGCTGGATCCTCTCGGCCCTCTGCGGGTATATCGATGTCAAGGGCGGCGAGATACAAATGGGGCCTCCGGGGCTTGTGCCCACGCGTGACATGGAGCTCTGGGACCGGTTGCCCGCGTCCCAGTGGAAGAAGATGATCGGGGCGGACCGATTCCGCGTTTCCAGCTATGACGCGCAGATCATGCTCATGCAGAACATCACGCGGGTCTGGGGAGCGCCGGTCAACGAGATGTTCCACCAATGCCAGAGCCACACGCCGAGCGCCTACCAGACAATCCTCACGGGAGACCCCTACCCCCTCACGGCGCTTTTCACCAGCCACAGCAACCCCATGGTCACCGAGATTGCCACCAAGACGGTCTACAAGGCACTGAAGAGCCCCAACCTCCAGCTCTATGTGGTGAATGAGTTCTTCATGACGCCAAGCGCCGAACTGGCGGATTACGTGCTGCCGTCAGCGACGTGGTTGGAGCGGCCCGATGTGTGGTCGTTCAGCGATTATGGCAGCTATATCTGGGCACGTGAAGCCGTCGTGCCGCATATCGTGCCTGGCTATTATGAGCACTATCGGGATTATGACATCTGGCGGGAACTCGGGATCAGGCTCGGTCAGGAAGCAGACTGGCCCTGGGAGACACTGGAGGAAGTCATGGATTACAGGCTGGCCCCGCTGGGATACACACTCAAGACTTTTCCCAGAGTCATCCTTCGCCCGGTGGTGGAGAAAAAGTACGAGAAGCAGGGGTTCGCCACGACAACAGGAAAAGTGGAATTGCGGTCCACCGTACTCGAGGCACTGGGCTATGACCCGCTACCCAAATATATCGTTCCACCCGAAAGTCCGCAGGGGGCCCCTGAGCTTCTCCGAGAATACCCATATACTCTGATCAGCGGTCGTAGGATCCTGTTTTATTACCATGCGGAATGGCGCCAGGTTGAGTCAGTCCGCAGGCATTATCCCTGGCCCACTGTCAGAGTCCACCCTGAAACGGCTCGCGCCGAGGGGATCGCCGAAGGGGATTGGATCTGGATCGAAACCAAGCGCGGGCGGGTGCGTCAGAAGGTTAAGTTCTTCGATAAAATGGATCCCAACATCATCGATGCGGAGCACGGCTGGTGGTACCCGGAAATGCCGGGGGAAGAGCCGTCGCTTCACGGAGCCTTCGAGTCCAATATCAACGTGTGCATGAGTGATAACCCGGACCATTGCAACCCGGAGCTCGGATCTTATCCGCTCCGCACCGCACTATGCCGGATATCGAAGGCGGAGCCGGTAGGCGCATAATTCCATCCGTAAAATAACTGCCTTGTCAGGGCCACCCCGCTGAAATGGTGCATATAAAACATCCCGGTCTTTGAAGACAGAGACCGGGATGTTCTTGAATCCGCTGTTGGTTTTGGCTGTGGTAATCAATCCTTGCCGAGCGTCAGGAGTTTATCGCTATCGTTCTCGCGGAAAGAGATAATTTCAACATAACCCAATTTATCGAGTTCTTTACGCATTTCCTCTTCGTTGCCGCCGCGCTCTTTCACATCCCAATAACCATAATCGTCCTCATTGCTGGAGAGCGCCACAGATACGATATAGCTGCCGGCGTTGGATAAGGCCTGGATAAATGGGGCGAAATGCCCTTTTTCATTTGGCAGCTTGGCTTCAATACGTGTGCCCGGTTGACCTCCACCGGTAATTTCAACGAATGTCCTGAAAATATCAGCGCTGGTAATGATACCGACCAGTGTTTCGTCTCGCATCACCAGTAGCGAGTCGATTTTGTTAATGAGCATGAAGTTGGCCGCGTTGGTGATGCTGCAAGATTCGTCAACGGCGAGAGCAGGGCTGGTCATGATACTTTCCATCGTGACGTTGTCCAGAAATGTGGCTATCTCAAAAACATTGAGGGTTGTCACAGGGGATGGCGTGGCATGCAGCATGCCGTGTTGAGTAACAATGCCAATGGGTTTACCATTCTTATCTACAATGGGCAAATGCTTGATATGGTTTTGCTTCATCAAGCGCAGAGCTTCGTTATAGTTGGTTTTAGGGTTTGCTACGATCGGGTTGGGGGTCATTCGATTTTTGACGCGCATGGTTTGAGTTACTCCTTTTTCGTGAATGCGTTTTTCTACTTCACTTGCTTTAACTTGCCATTGCCCGCGATATTTACTGCCCATTTTCCGGGCGCCGATTTGGTTTTCCGCTACCATTTGTCGGATGCGGGCTGTGGTAACGCCAAGACGCTCGGCTGCTTCTTGAGTGGTAATCCATTCTTCACTTTCCATTACACCTCCTTGCGCTAGCGTAAATCATCGTATGAATTGTATCGCTTTCGCTAGCGTAAGTCAATACCTGGGAGCGTAATCTTGAACTGGCTGCCTTTGCCTTTCCCCGCGCTGTGGGCTTCAACTTTTCCCCCATGGGCTTCGACAATGGCCTTGACGATGGCCAGACCCAACCCGGTGCCGACGGTTTCGCGGTTGCGGAGATGCGAAGACCTTTTTAAATAAACATCCCGAAGGCTTGAGTACCTTCGGGATGCTGCATTGCTTAATAAAAATCTACATTTCTTCTGTCATTGCGAGGAGCGTCAGCGACGAAGCAATCTATTCGTGAGTGGGAGATTGCCGTGCTTCCTTTGATCGCTCGCACGTGTGCCTGCGCACAGTGCAGGCAATGACAGAAAACAGGGTCAAGGTGTCGGCGTGGTTTCCGGGACTGATGTCCCTGTGAACCCCTCCGGTGTTGCCGTTGGCTGTGGCGTCGGCGTCGGGATGAGGGCCGCCTCGGCGGCCGTGTTCGGCATGCCAGCCATCACCCAGCGGACGAACACATCGATGATGCTTTCCTTGAGCAGCTTGTTGGGCGGCATCTGCGAGATCAACTCCACGGTCGGGTCGTTCGGGTCCATGACGGGTGTACCCTGCAGGGTGGTGAGCAGGATGCTCTCGAGATCGCCGGCTTCCACGACCGGGGCGTCGTCGCCGGAGTTGATAATGTTATCGTAGGTATCCATCAGGTAGTTGCGGTTCTCCTTGCCGGCGCGGTGGCAGGAGATGCAGTAGCGTTTCACGATGGGCGCGATGTGCACTTCATAGGATGGGATCTCGCCCTCCGCAAGCGGCGGGAAGAGCGGCTTGAGCGCTTCCGGCGGCATCTCGAAGCGATCATCCCAGGCGTAGCGCATGTAGGCGACGATGTAATCGATCTCGCCCTTGCTGAGTCCCTCGGGGTTGTACGCCTTGCCAAACGGATTCATGCCCGCCTCGGGCCGCCCGTAGGCGATGATCTCCGCCATGGACGCGTCGTTGACCGTGTAAAGCACGTCTTTCCCGTTGATGGGACTGATGACCTTGCCCTCGAGCCCCTCCACGCCGGTGATGGTCGTGACCGAGCCGTCGTCGCCGTGACATTCCACGCAATGGATGGAGTACAGGTCCTGACCGGCAAAGAACTGGTCCGCCGCCGTGTTCGCGACGAGCACTTCCTCGTGGACGGGCGCAGGCGCAACGACCAGCACCGCGGCGGTCAAGGCGATCATCAGAACCGAGGCGATGGCCGTCGTCCAGATCATGGCTTTGGTGGAGGTGCGCTTAAAGACGAACGACATCAGGAATAACGCGATCAGGGCAACGAGCGGGATGATCAGCCCGGCAATGGCCTGCAGGATTCCCTCCAGGGTCAGGCCGGTGGGGATCTCGGAGACCAGCGACAGCAAGACCATGCCGATCACCACCAGCACCATGATGCAGATGGGCAGCACGCGCTTGCCGTAGTAGCGGTTCGGACTCCGCTCAATGAAGGGCAGAAGGAACAGAACACCGATGGCGATGGCGGGGATGACCACCGTGGCGATCCACTCGATCTTGCCCAGCAGGGGGATCTGCCCGTACAGCGCCAGGAATTTGAACAGGAACAGGAAATACCATTCCGGACGAGGAACATAGGAGGTGTCGCTCGGGTCAGCCTTCGGGTCGGAGGGAATGCCCACGAAGGTCGCCAGCAGCGCCAGCACGATGAAGATGGCCAGCGCCATGATGACGTCCTTGAAGATGCTGTCAGGCCAGAAGCGCTCGCCCTTTTGAAGCTCCTGTTCGTACCGTTCGTTGAGTTTTTTCTTGGTTTCGTTATCCATGGCGCTCCTAATCCTCCTTCGCCGGGAAGTGGGATTCGCCGTGCTTGATGATCAGGAACAGGTGCACGCCGATCAATGCCACGAGCAGCGCAGGCAGCATCCAGATGTGAGCCATGAAGAATCGCTGCAGGGTGAGCGCGCTCAGGTCCGCACCGCCGCGCAGGGCTTTGAGGACGAACTCGCCGATATAGGGCACGCTGCCGGCGATCTGCGTGCCGACCGTGGTCGCCCAGAAGGCCTTCTGATTCCAGGGCAGCAGGTAGCCGGTGAAGCCCATGCCGAGGGTGAGCAGCAGCAGCCCGACGCCGATCAGCCAGGTCAGCTCGCGGGGATATTTGATAGGAGGCGGTCACGAACACCCGCAGCATGTGGACGAAGACCACGATCACCATCAGCGTCGCGCCCCAGTGGTGGATGCCGCGGATGAACCAGCCGAAGGCCACGCCGTTCATGATGTAGGTGATGCTGTCGTAGGCATGGTCGGGCGAGGGGGTGTAGTACACCGTCAGGAAAATGCCGGTCGCGCCCTGCAGCAGGAACAGGAACAGGCTGGCTGAGCCGAGCGTGTTCCACCAGTTGCCCTTCGGCTCAGGCCGGTCGAGCAGGTTGGTGTACATGCTGTGCAGGCCGAGGCGTTCATCGAGCCAGAGATAGATTTTATGGAACATGTCAGCCCTCCCCCACGACAATGACCAGGTTGCCGTCGCCGTCCACATCAAAAGCCGCGAACCGGTCGAGCGGACGGGGCGGCGGGCCGTCGATCACGCCCCCGGTCTTGTTGAAGCTGGCGTCGTGGCAGGGACAGGTGTAGGCCTGCTTCTCTTCGCGCCAGGTGACCTGGCAGCCGAGGTGCGTGCAGCGGCTGGACAGGACAAGGATGTCGCTGGGGTCTTCCGATGAGCGCAGGACATACCCCCCGTAGGTGGTGGCAGTCCGCTCCCAGCCGTTGACCTTGGTGATGGTGAACGAAAAGGGGTAGGGCGTGCCGACGGGGATGTCCTCCAGCTTGCCGACGACGACCGAGGATTGCTTCCCGCCTGATTTTGTGGCCGGGTCGACCAGGTAAGCCACCGCAGGGATGCCAAAGGTAACCGCGATGAACCCGCCGATGGCGGCCGTGGTGCCCTTGATGAAATCCCTCCGGCTGATGCGGTTTGGACCGGACATGCATGCCTCCTGTGACGATCTTGCTTCATCCGGCTTTCCTTCCTGATGATTGGATGAAAGCAGGTAAACGCGATGATATGTTAGAATATTCACAATCGCTTCTATGATTATATATGCCTTTCCCATCTTTCTTGCAGGATTCATGAAATGAAATATCCATGAAGAACGTCACTTTATTTGTCACGGTGGACATGCGATAATTCAGGGTGGCAGCTTCACATCAGGAGGAGCCCATGGCGTTAAAACGGCAAGTCGGCTTGACACAGGGGTTGAGATACAAAGGTGGCGGTCCCATGCTGGTGTGGGTGCTGCACCGCATATCCGGCATCGGCATCGCGCTTTTCGTCGGCCTGCACATCCTGGCTTCGTTTTCCAATCAGCTTTACGGCTGGGATCTCGCAAAATCCTTCAATACACTTTATTTGTCGCCGTATTTCCAGATCGCGGTGTTCTTCTGCGCGCTGTTCCACGCCGTCAACGGCCTGCGCATTACCATCCTGGACCTGTGGCCGAAACTGATCGAGCACCAGCGCGAAGCCATCTGGGTGGAGTGGGCGGTCTTCATCCCCCTTTTCAGCCTGGCAGTCCTGGTGATCGTCAGCACGGCGGGAGGTTAGCATGGAGAAGACCAAAGCCAGAAGCCTGCCCCTCAGCAAGCGGGGACTCAATTTCGAAATGTTGATGTGGATCTTCACGCGCCTGTCGGCGCTGGCCATGTACGCGCTGATCCTGTTCGCCATCCTCGGCGCGTTGTACATGGGAGCGCGCTACCAAATGAACATGGCCGACATCATGCGCTGGGGTTTCATGCCCAACTCGCCCCATGTGGTGAACACAGACGTGCCGGAGATCGAGCCGTGGATGACTCCCTTCTGGAAGTTGACCGCCATCGCGCTCCTGCTGGTCGCCGTGGCGCACGGCATCCACGGGCTGGTCGTTGTTGCGGACGATTACATCGTTTCCCATCGCGGACGGCAGATCGTGCGGGTCATCAGCATTCTGCTGGTCCTGCTGTTCATCCTGACCGGCGCATACGTCATCTGGACCGCATAGGTGCCTCTTATGAATACTCATCAATTTGAAGTGATCGTGGTTGGCGCGGGCGGCGCCGGGCTGATGGCCGGGCTCTACGCATCCAGGACCGCCACCACCGCCGTCATCAGCAAACTGTACCCCACCCGCTCGCACACCGGCGCGGCACAGGGCGGAATCGGCGCGGCGCTCGGCAATCTCGAAGAAGACCGCCCCGAGTGGCACACCTTCGACACAGTCAAGGGCTCCGATTATCTCGGCGACCAGGACGCCATCGAGTTCATGTGCGAGGAGGCCATCGACGCGATTCTCGAGCTCGAGCACATGGGCCTGCCCTTCGACCGCACCCCCGACGGCAAGATCTCGCAGCGCCCCTTCGGCGGGCATACCAACAACATCACCGGCAAGCCGGTCCGCCGCGCGGCGCACGCCGCCGACCGCACCGGGCACATGATCCTGCAGACGCTGTACCAACAGTGCCTCAAGAACAATGTCAAATTCTACGATGAGTTCCAGGTAGTCGACCTGCTGATCAAGGACGGGCGCACGGCGGGCGTGGTGGCGCTTGAAATGGCGACCGGCGAGCTGCACGTGTTCCACGGCAAGACGGTCATCATCGCCACAGGCGGGCACGGGCGCATGTGGGAGATCACCTCCAACGCCTACGCCTACTCCGGCGACGGGGCAGCCATCACCTGGCGGCGCGGTATCCCGCTGGAGGACATGGAATTCTTCCAGTTCCACCCCACCGGCATCTACAAGCTGGGCATCCTGATCACCGAGGGTGTGCGCGGCGAAGGCGGCATCCTCTTCAACGGCAAGGGTGAGCGCTTCATGACGAAGTACGCGCCTACCGTCAAGGACCTGGCCTCGCGCGACGTCATCAGCCGGGCCATGTACATCGAGATCCGCGACGGGAACGGGATCAACGGCTCGAACTATTTATACCTGGACGTCCGCCCCGAAGTGGTCAACAAGTATGCCGCGCTCGACGGCCGCACCAACCCCGACGGCTCGCCCATCAACGTTACCGCCGAGCAGCTGCTGCACAAGCTGCCCGACATCGTGGACTTCAACCGCGTCTATCTCGGCATCGACCCGATGACCCAGCCCATGCCCATCCAGCCGACCGCGCACTACACCATGGGCGGCATTCCCACCAACATGTACGGCGAAGTGGTCATCGATGAAAAGAACACCGTCTTCCCCGGCCTGTACGCGGCGGGCGAGGTGGCCTGTGTCTCCATCCACGGAGCCAACCGGCTGGGAACCAATTCCCTGCTCGACCTGGTGGTGTTCGGCAAGTATGCCGGGCTGCGCGCCGCAGAATATTCCAAAGGCACGGATTACACATCCCTGCCGGATGACCCCGAGGGATTCGCGCGTGAGCAGTTCGACCGCATCCGCAACGGCAGCGGCAAGGAGAATGCCTTCGATATCGGCCGCGAGATGAAAAAGGTCATGTTCGACGACGTGGGCGTCTTCCGCACCGAGGAGGGCATGCAGCGCGCGCTGGCCAAGATCGGCGAGTTGCGCGAGCGGTTCAAGCAGGTGGGTGTCAAGGACGCCGGCCGCATCTTCAACACGGAGGTGATCAACGCCTGGGAGCTGGGCAACCTGCTTGACCTGGCCGAGGTGGTCACCTACAGCGCACTCAACCGCACCGAGAGCCGCGGCGGCCACGCCCGGGATGATTACGCCAAGCGCGACGACGTCAACTGGCTCAAGCACACGTTCATCTGGCCGGATAACGGCAAGTTCAGGATCGCCTACAAGCCGGTGGTCATCACCAAGTACCAGCCGAAAGAACGCGTCTATTAGGCGGAAAGGACAACGACATGCAGGTCACTTTAAAGGTTTTCCGCTTCAACCCTGAAGTCGACAAGAAATGGCACTACGAGACGTATGTGTTCGAAGCCCAGCTTACCGACCGCGTGCTGGACCTGCTGGAGTACGTCAAAGGCTACATCGACGGCACGCTGTCCTTCCGGCGTTCGTGCGCGCACGGCGTGTGCGGCTCGGACGCGCTGCGCGTCAACGGGTTGAACCGGCTGGCCTGCAAGACCCTGGTCCGCGATGTGGGCGACAAGATCACCGTGGACCCGATCATGGGCTTGAAGGTGATCAAGGACCTGATCGTGGATATGGACCCGTTCTTCGACAATTACAAGAAGATCCTGCCTTATTTCATCAACGAGAGTCCCATCCCTGCGGACGGCCGGGAGCGGCTGCAAAGCCCCGAGCAGCGCGAACGATTCGACGACACCACCAAGTGCATCCTGTGCGCCTGCTGCACCACCTCCTGCCCGTCCTTCTGGGGCAGCGACGATTACCTCGGCCCCGCCGCGCTGGTCACCGCGCACCGCTTCATCTTTGACACCCGCGACGAAGCCGCCGCCGACCGCCTTCAGATCGTGGCCGAAACGAGCGGCCTGGCGCGCTGCCACACGGTGTACAACTGCACCCTGGCCTGCCCGCGCGAGATCCAGGTGACAGTGGCCATCGGCGAGCTCAAGCACGCGGTGATGACGGGAAAAGTGGATTAGGCCCCACCCGCCCGTCGGGCACCCACCCCAAATACGACGGTAAAAAATTAATAGTTACTAGCAAGCACTTCCTGTCGTATTTGGGGTGGGCTGGGGAGGGGCAGACAATGACAATCAAACGTCCCGAAGGTTTCATAATCTTCGGGACGTTTGATTTAATAAGCCTGCTTGTTTTATGAATTATTTTGTTATAAACTGAATTATCGTTTTTCGCCAAACCAAAGAGGAGGGGTCTATGGCTCAGGCAGGGATTCACGGGATGGTCGCGCAGGCGGTCCATAGGTGGGTGCCGGGGCGCATGTGGCTGATGTTGGGCATCGTCTTCGGGAGCCTGTTCCCCGACGCCGACAATATCCTGGTCGCGGTCGCCACGGTGACGAAACAATCAACGGAAGGGCTGCACCGCACGTTCACGCATAGCTTGATCACAGCGCTTATCCTTGCTCTTGTTTTCTGGGCGATCGGAGCGCTGAGTAAAAAGCCGCGCTGGACAAACTTTGGCGCAGGCTTCGCCATCGGCATCGTACTGCATGCTTTGCTCGACCTGCTGATCTGGTTTAACGGCGTGCAGCTCTTCTGGCCGTTCCCCTTGTGGATCAATTTCTGGGAGGGCGCGGCAGTCCCCGCCTGGTTCATGACCCTGATGGACCCGCTCGAGTTCCTGTTTCTGGGGCTGTTTTTCTATATGCTGCTCGTTTTGGCACGGAAGCACCAGACCGACACCGACTTTCTGCATGCGCTCAAAGTCTGGATGATCGTTGAATTGGTTCTGTTCATCATCTTCCTGCCGCTGTTGTACGCGCCGGTGAAAATCGTCTATACGGTTTACGGATTGCTGTATCTTGTATCCCTCATCGCGGCGCTGGCGATCACCGTCCGTATGCGGGCGACGGTCGAGGCGGTGTAAGTGCGGCGCCCTGAACACTCAAGTATGCCGCGATGACGGGGAAAGTAAATTCTTCGGTCAGGCTTGCAACCTGATAAATAAATGGACATCTTGCAAGAAGGCATAATACGCAATAGTAAACGAATGAGGTTCGAGACTAATCATACGTTGAAAGATGAAAGTTTCAAATGCTCTGCGGTTGCTCAGCGTAACACATTGAAAATATTGTAAGTTGTTGAGGTCGAGACACGATTTCCGCTTGACAAACGTTCACGCCAAAGGATCGCCGACTTCGAGAGAGCCATAATGAGAACAGTCTACCATCGTGTGACAGTTCAGGTCGTTTATAATAGGGGTTAACCAATTGTTTTATGAAGAAGGGGTAATTATTGAAAAAAATAATTCAGAAGAAGCGACAATTGTTACTAATAAGCATTCTGCTTATAATCGGTTTTTTCTTTTTGAGGTTGCTTTGGAACATCACATCAACGACCAAGTTAGGCGAAGGGGACTTTACCGGTTACTGGTCGGCAACTTATTTGTTTCACAATGGACAAAATCCTTACGACCCAAATTTAGTTGAATTTACCCAACATGTTCAGATGCAGACAGGGTTGGACTATACGGTTATGGTGTGGAATCCACCTTCTTTATTTGTGTTTTTACTTCCCCTGGCATGGCTGCCGTTTTCAACAGCAAAGTTCGTAATGTTATTAACCAATTTAATCATAATCCTGACGACAGGTTTTATGCTGTCACGGCTATACCTGCCGACAAATAATTTGCGGTTGACATTAATTTTCCTTCTATTTGCATTTAGTATGCCGCAATTAATATCAGGGCTTTACATGGGGCAAGTAACTTTTTTTGTCTTTTTTGGACTTGTTTCCAGTATGGTGCTAATAAAAAAAGGACAATGGTTCTGGGCAGGGGCAGTTTTGGTTTTTACTTCCATCAAGCCGCACCTTGCAATTTTGGCGGTGCTCTATTTGTTAGTTCTCATGGCACAACGTCGCCAATACAAAGGGTGGCTCGGGTTTGTTTTTGCGAGTATCGTTTGTACAATTGTCCTTTCTGTTTTTCGGTTTTCCTGGATAAAAGATCTTTGGGGGGAACTAGCCATAGCGCCTGTCAATTGGGCAACGCCAACAATCGGCGGTTTATTGAGTTACCATCAAATATCAGAATATGGCCGATATTTGATATTTCTCCTTTTACCGTTGCCGTTCCTGTTGCTAAGATACCAAACCACAATCAGCATGGAGTTTTCGGTTGCATTACTCACTGTTATCACTGTCCCGATCACTTTTTTCGGCTGGAGCTTTGATCAAACGATATTGTTGATACCAATTGCGCTGATTTTTAGCTGGGTATTCGCATTAAATAATAAGGTTTTTTACTTCTGGTTTACCCTAATGATCTTAATCGCAGTTGCTGTCAATTATTGGCAACGGCTGTTGAATACAAACGATGTTTATTATTTCTGGGTTCCGTTATTCTGGTGCCTTATTTTTGGGTTGAGTTGGTATTTGCAATCCATAAAATCAGAAACTCATGACAAAATCGCACTGTAACCTTTCCTTAGTCATCCTTGCAACTAATGAAGTTGAAAATTTGGTGGTATTACTACCCCAGGTCCGTTCTGCTTTAGATTTGCTTGACGCTGTTTACGAAATCATAATCGTGGACAACCAGGCAAACGAATATACACACGAGGTGATGCGACAAAACCGGTGTAGATTATTATGCCCATCGACCCCTGGATACGGGGTTGCCCTTGTTGCGGGAATCCAGCAAGCGACTGGCGACTACATAATTGTTATGAGCGCGGATCAGGCACATCCCGCCGCTTTTCTTCGCGACTTGTGGACTGCTCGTGATACTGCCGATGTAGTCATCGCTTCTCGGTATATATCAAATGGTCAGGCAACTATGCCTTTCGCTCGAAAGATGTTAAGTAAAGTGCTGAATTTTGTCTTTAGCCGCGGATTGGATTTGAGCGTGCGCGATATGTCCAGTGGATCTCGTTTATATAAGAGCAGTGTCATCAAGGGGATCGTAACCAAGAGTACAGACTACGTTATCTTGCAGGAGATTTGTCAATCTGTTGATGGAAGGTTACCAAATTCGCGAGATCCCGTTTATCTACTTCTCGCGCAACAATTCATTTGACCGCGTCTTCATCTTTGTTTGGCTTATCAATAAAACCATATAATCGATTGTGGAAAGTTCACGCAACTCCATTGCCAGCGCAGATTATGATGCCCGTGCCTATAATGCACTTATGCCTCCACAACGTTATTGGGCAAAGACGATGATATAAAAATATTACACGCATTGGTGTATGAAAAAGGGAAATGTCTGGATGTCGGCTGTGGCTCAAGCCGAATTCATCGGAGCTTTGCCGCCAGGGAGTGTTGCCTAATAGATCCTCTAATTCGAAAACTTCGCTATGGGCGTCGTTTTGACGCACCCCGGTTCAAGGTCAATATTCAACCTGCCTGTTCTGAATGAATCTTTGTCCCTGTGTGCCCTTCTCGCAGGTTGTTTAGGACGTGCCGTAGAGCCAAAGAATTTTAGATGAATTGGACCGTGTATTACAACCAGGTGGATTTCTTATCCTCGGTACGCCAGATTACGCAAAGTGGCAGTGGGTGATTATTGAATGGTTATACAAAATTCTTTTACCTCAAGCCTATGCGGACGAACACATTACACATTATACATACCGCGAATTGGTTGAAGAATTTGTTTCAAGGCGGGGTTATAAGCTTGAAGCTGTACGATACATTTTACGTGCTGAACTGATTTTGAGGTTACGAAAACCGTTAAACAGCTGTCTTGAAAAAATCGAAAGTGGACAGGCATGCTGAACCGCCCGTTTTGGTAAATACCGGGGTTCGCCGGGAGCAGCTTACCCTAATAATTCTTCGACAAAGAACACAAATACGTTCATGACCAGTTATCTTCAGCGCCTCACAATAACCCCCACCATCTTCTCAATATTAATTTCATCCTTCACAATTCGGTAGGATTCCTCGCCCATGCGCCGTAGCCGCGCTGGACCGGAGAGCGCTTCTTTCAGCGCGCTCAACAATGCCGGATAATCCTCATTGGGAATTTGCCAGCCGTTGCCCGGGCGGACGAGGTCGTCCTGTGTACCATCGCCTTCTGCAACAACGACCGGCAAGCCGTAGCTCATCGCTTCCTGTACCGCCAGCCCGCCGGTGCCGGGCAGGACGAACAGGTCAGCAGCGATGAAGTAGGGCGCCAGGTCCGCGCCGAACTTTACGCCGGCGAACTCTGTAGCCGGGTAAATCAATCCTGCCAAGGATTTAAGCGGCTGGCGCTCAGGTCCATCGCCGATGATGACCAGTTTCGGCTGCAAACTCTCCGGCAGCGCGGCGCAGGCACGGATGAGGTCGTCCAGCCGCTTACGCGCCTGCAGTCTCCCGACGTACAGCACGACCGGGCGTCCGGTAAAGCCGGGCGGGCGGACCGGAATCGGAAAAGTCGGAGCAGGCGCGGTGGCATTGGGCGCAACGAAGATTTTGTCAGCAGGATATCCAAGGTCAGCATATTGCTCCGCGCCGCGCACTGAGTAGGAGATCAGTGCGTCGAACTGGCGTAAAAACCCCAGACGTGACCCTCGCCGGAGATTTGCAAACCAGCCTGAGGAGGGCGGCGACCCAGTCCCCAGCCGATGACCGGTTTATCTCGTCCGCGCATCCACTTCACAGCGGACCCGGTCGCCAGGTAGCGCGGATTTGCCTCCACAATGAGCGCGGCTGGCTGCCAGTCGCGCAGCCAGTCCATTAGTCCGCGCTGGTAACACAGATACAACGGACCGCGCAGCAGGTGCAGGTTGTCCGCGTGAGTCCAGTGGGCAACGTTCAATTTCTTTGCAGAGACAATGGATTCATCTGCGCGCGGTTGGCCGGCGAAAACACTCAGCCCGTCCGTGCAGGCAGCGGCGAGCGCATCGAAGAACGGCGCACGGTACACCGGCAGCACGCGCTGAATGAGGCCCAGCTTGCCGTCGAAGGTCATAGTTTGCAATTGCATATTATTGGCCATCACAACGTGTAAAAATTACCGCTTGCTCATCTTGATAAACATCGCACCATGTTGCAGATTTTTCTAACGTACCAAGAAGCTCGGGTTGGCTAGCTCGGGATATCATCAGCAAATTCGCTCCTACTTCATCAAGAAGGATTTGCCAATCCCATCGGGCAGAATCAATAGCTTTAAATTTTTGCCAATGTTCCACCGAATACACCTCGAAACGCGTGTCAATCCAGACGGGCCGTTCGGGCAAGGCGTAGACCAGATAGCTCGAGAAGGCAAGGTCCGCCCACAGGGGACCTTGCAGTTCGGGATGAGAAGTAAGCCATTGGGTTGCCTCAATGGGTGTGTCCGAATAAATAGTCGGTGCCGTATCCTTCCATAGGGCAAAACGAACGCTCGGGAAAAAAATAAATGAAAGCAATAAGAACAAAACCGACAAGGAAATATTCATGACAGGAATACTTTTTCGGTCGGGCTTGTCAAGCCATCTGTTACCGAATTCTGCCAGCAAAGCAGCTGAGAGAATAACCAGGATGAAGATTTCCCATATCACATAGCGAAGACCACTGAAAGCCAGAAAACCAAATACCAAAAATAAAGCCCCTTCAAAGCGATCGAGGCGCCGGGAGGAAAGAGCCACAGCAAGGGGGAAGAGCAATATCCAGAGGAAGAATAAGTTCATTTGCCAGTTATTATTGATCGGCGGTAGCCATTCGATGCTAAATAGCTGGTTGGAGGGTGCAGAAAGCATATCCAGCACATATGTCCAAGCCTGCCAGCCACGTGGATTAATCAGCGTGAGTACCATCCCTGCGCCTAAGGCAATAGCCAGCGCACGCCGGTCACCACGTCCAAAAATCAAAGACACTCCCCCTAGTAAGAACACCAGTACAAACGAACCGTGAATATTGACCCACAACAATGACAGTATCGGCAAAACCCACAGCGACTTCTTTTTGCCTCCATGCCAATCCCACAGCACCCAAAGGATCAGTAAAAATAGTACATAAGTGAATAATTGCGGGCGAACAGCCCAATTGTTGCTCCCAGATAAAGCTGCCACTAACGCCAAGATACTCGCCAAGCGTACGCCTGCACCCATACGTCGGGCAAACAACCATAACAGGGTATAGGCAGCCCCAACCAAAAATCCGCGCAAGAGTACAACTAATGAAATTCCGCCCGTTTTGTATGATAACCATAGGATTAATGACGCCAACCAGGAATGATAGACCACAGGAGAGCCCGCCTGGGTGGAACTAAGTGTGTCGATTTCTGGAATTGCTCCGCTTGCCAATGTATCGCGGCCAATTCGTACATACCACCAGAAATCGTTGGGGGCAACTGGTAAGAGGAAAGCCAGACCAATCACCACCAATAAAACAATGCTTAACCAAAGCAAACTCATACTTTGATATGAAGCTGGTTTTTTCATGACCGCGCCACCAGGTAGGATTTCCAGTCGAGTGCGTCCAGCGAGGGCACGCGCGGGTAGCCGGGTTTCATCTCGCAAAGGGTATAGCCTGCCGACGTGAGTACGTCCCACGCAGCGCGGGCGGACTCGGGACCGTGCAATTCCATCAGCATCAGCGGGCGCGCTTCGGACAGCACGCGTTTCATGCCGGGCAGCGCCATCACCTCGCCGCCCTCGATGTCCATCTTGACCGCCTGCGGAGGAAGATTGCCCAGGGTGTAGACGAACTCATCGAGCGAGATGGAGGCGACGGTGATCTCGCGCAGGTAATGCTCGTCACGCCCTGCAGAACCTGCAGCTTTGCCCATGCCGCCGGATTGGTGGACGAGGAACTTCACCTCACCGGCGTTTGCCGCGACCGCACCGGGGAAAATACTCACCCGCTCATTGAATCCGTTCAGTTCCACGTTGCGGCGCAGGCGCTCCACGTTATCAGGCAGCGCCTCGAAGGCGAATACCTTTCCCTGTGAGCCGGTGAGCTTCGCGAGCATCAACGTGACATAACCGATATTTGCGCCTACGTCGTAGACGGTCATGCCCGGTTTGATCAACTCCCCCAGCGCGGACTGCATCTCGGGCTCGTAGGTTCCCAGCCAGAAATCCTTCTCGGTCTGCATGTCGAGCAGCATGGGCATACCTTCCAGCCTACCCGCGGCAATGTTGACAACTGCCAGTCCCGAAGGCGCAGCCTTGTTGAGCGTGCCGCGGATCAGCCCGGCGAGCGGCTTAAATCCATAAAGCGCTTTCTTCACAGATGATGGAAGAATGCGTGCGAAGAATGCCGCAACGGAAAGAATGGTTTTCTTCATTTGTCCTGAGTGTGCGGAGCGGGGTAAGCCGGCGATTTGTGGACGTGGACCACCTTCCATTTGCCTTCGAGTTTCACCATCACCCGGCTTTCATTATGCGCGGCTACTTTGACGCCATCTCCATCCGCGGTGCTGGCGAGCAAAGTGTAACTGGCAATGGCCGTGTCACCGTAACGCTGAATTTTTAAATTAGCGAGGTCGAGACGGGATGATTTCCCCTTGCCCTCCTCCGCGCCGAAGAATGTGCCGCGGTTGTCGTTGGACTGCATCATGAATTCATGAAAGGGCAGCCCGTCGATGCGATTCGGCGTGACCCACCACTCGTAGAGCGTCAGGTCCGCTGAAGTGGTTTGGTTATAGGTCGCTGTGTCGTTCTCCCGAATGGACTTCAAATGCTTGTATAAAAAATCGATGATCTCGGTGTCGCTCATTATGTCTCCTTGAAAAAGTGTCACCCCTGCACTTGCGTGCGGGGCAAGTGTCGCGAGCGAGCCGCTTTTCGCTGAGCGTGGCGATCTCCTACTCATTACGGAGATTGCTTCAGGGCGAAGAACGCCCTTCGCACGTGTGCCTGCGCACAGTGCAGGCAATGACATCCTCAACTTAGTCCAACAACACTTCCAAATACTTCTCGACCATGGCATCCAGCCCAAACGCGGACTCGGCGCGGGCGCGGGCGCCGGTTTGAAAGCGGGGAAGTTCCTTGAGCATCTCTGCAACAGCAGATGCCAGGGCGGGGACGTTGGGCGTGTCGAGCTTCCACGGGTCGCCGCCGTAGAAAGTCACCGCTCCAGCCTCGGCTGTGACCAGCTCGGGCAGAGAGCCCATTCCAAAGCCAACCACGGGCAGACCGCAAGCCAATGCTTCAATGACGGAGTTTGGACAGGGCGGGTTGATCTCTGCTGAAAAATAGAAATGCGCCGAGCGGTCCAACTCCGGGATGCGTTCGCGCGGAACGACGCCCAGAAAGTTCACCGGCACCGCGGCGCGGGATTTCCAGTATTCCTTTTGGCTTTCAGCGACCTCCGCCGCAACGACCAGCTCGACCGGCAGCGACTGCAATTCCTTGAGCTTCTCCGCCAGGGAAACCGCCCAGGACAAGCCCACTTCCTGCCCGTGAGTCAGGCTGCCTTCCACCACCATGATGCGGACAAGGTCCGCTGGCCGCCCGCCGGGACCCGACGGAGAATAGCGTTCCAGGTCGACGCCGTTGTAGATCACCCGGTTGGGGACGCGCGTCCGGCCGTACCAGTCCTCCCACCAGCTTTTGATGAACTCGCTCTGGTAGACCACCCGGTCGGCGTAAAACCGGCGGATGAAGGCCAGCAGCAGGTTTTTCATTTCGGAAGTTAAATAAAGGCGTGCCGGGGTTTTATGCTTCCGGTGAAGCCAGTTGATCCCGTCCAGGCGGTGGACGATGCGTATACCGCGCTTCTGCGCCCGGCGAAGCTGCCCGAGGTCGCGCGTGCCCGAGATGACCAGCAGCGCATCGCAATCATCGTCCGGGTCGTCGCTGACCTCGACGCCGCGCTTCTGCAAGCCGAGGGCGAGTTTCTCGCGGAAGGAGACCATCCCGCCCACGCCGTGCACGCGCGGGACAATGCCGATGCGCGTCAAACCGGCGGCTCCCGCAGCCCCAGCTTGCGGGCAGGGATTCCGCCCCAGACTTCATTTTCGCCGGTGGACTCGAACAGCACTGCGTTGGCGCCGACGACGGTCCCGCGCCTGATGGTGAGCACGCCTTCCTTGCAAAGGACCTTCGCCCCGCTGGCAAGGATCACGTCGTCTTCGACCACGATCCCCTCAAAAGCGGACTGGTCCGCCGGGCGGTGGATGTCCGCGCGGCCGAGCGTGACACCGGGATAAATGCCCACGCGCTTGCCGATGCGGCACCTGGGGTGGATGACCACGCCGAACCCGCCGTGATGAAGCAGAAATCCCTCGCCGATCTCCACCGAGCGGGGAATCTCCGCGCCCAGCAGCTTGAGGGTCAGGTAGGCCAGTTTTCCGATCAGCGGTTTGCGGCGGGTGCGGACGAGGCTCTCATAAAAGGACATGGGGCTATTATAACTCCCTGCTTCTTCGCCTGGAGAGTGGCGAATATCGCGGTAAACATAGATCTCACCGCGGAGAAGCGGAGCGCGCCGAGTAAACCGCAAAAAACTCTGCGGACTCGGCGTCTCTGCGGTGTAAGCAGGTGAGCAACACTTGCCCCGAGCATAAGTGCGGGGAGTGCAAGTGTGACACATATTTTTAATTATGGTATCCTTAATCCAATATTCTTCACCGGAGCCGCACATGTACATTGCCATCGAAGGGGTGATCGGGGTGGGTAAAACCACCCTGGCGCGCCTTCTTCAACCCGCGTTTGAATCTGAACTCCTGCTGGAGGTCTTCGAAGAGAATCCCTTCCTCTCCGATTTCTATTCGCGACCGGGCGCGCTACGCCTTCCAGACGCAGATCTTCTTCCTGCTCAGCCGCTACCGCCAGCAGCGCGACACCCTGAACAAAGTGCTGGGGCAGGGCAAGACCCTGATCTCCGATTACACCTTTGCCAAGGACGCGCTCTTTGCGCGCATCAACCTGCACGGCGACGAGCTGGAGATGTATTACCGTGTGCACGAGGCGCTGGCCGAGAAGATCCCGACCCCCGACCTGACCGTCTATCTTTACGCCGACACGGACATGCTCATGCAGCGCATCGCCCTGCGCGACCGGTCCTACGAACGCAGCATGGAGCGCGCCTACATCGCCGAGCTGGGTGCCGCCTACGATGATTTCTTCGACGGGCAGGACGGCCCCGTGTTAAGAATGGACACCACCCCGCTCGATTTCGTCCACCACCCCGAACACCTGAAACTGATCGAGAACCGCATCCGCGAATTGTTGAACATAAATCCCTACCAGCCGCGCCTGCCCAACGTCAACGGGAGCCGGGACTGACTCATGCGAATTACGCGCAGCACTCTGCACAAGATAGCCAAGGACACCGTAGCCCAGCGGGTCAAGACGGACCATAACGTGATGGCTGCGCTGCTGGTCGGGTCTGCGCTGGCGGAGGATCCGTTCATCGGCCACACCACGGACATCGACATTGTTTATGTCTGTCTCAACGAACCCGAGACGCCGCGGCAGATCGTCAAGCTGACCAACGAGATCTCGCTCGACCTGTACTTTGTGGAAAGTACCGCCTTTGAGCCGCCCCGCAAGCTGCGCACCGAGCCTCTGCTTGGCTACGTGATGTACGACTCGCTGCCGCTCTTCGAGACCCAGCATTTCTTTGAATACACCCAGGCCATTGTCCGTGCGGGGTTTGACGACACGGCCAATGTGCTCGCCCGGGCGCGCAAGCACAGCATCCCTGCCCGCGAGTTGTGGATGGAATTGACCCTCGGTGGGAACTCCCGCCCGTCAGACGTGCTCACGTACATCAAGGCTGTGTCTCACGCTGCCAATGCGGTCGCCGGCCTGAGCGGACCTCCGTTAACGGACCGCCGCTTCCTGCTGGAGTTCGAAGACCGCGCCCGCACGATCGACAAGCCCGAACTGCACGATGCGCTGCTGAACCTGCTCGGCGCGCCAAGCGTCACCCCTGCAGATCTGATGGCCATGCTGCCCGCCTGGGCCACCGCCTACCATGCGGCCGGGGACGGCGCCGACTTCATCATCCATCCCGACCGCATCGCCTACAACCGCAGCGCGATCGAGACCCTGCTGCAGGGCGAGCGGCCGATGTCCGCGCTGTGGCTGCTCGTCCGCACCTGGGCTGCGGCGTCCGCGTCGCTGCTGGAGTACGGACCCGAGTATGTGGCGTGGAAGGCGGTCTTCGAGCGGCTCGGGCTGGCGGGCGACGGCTTCGAAGGCAAGGTCCAGGCGTTGGACCGGTTCCTGGACGAGACCGAGGAACTGCTCGACACCATTGCCGCCGAGAACGGCATCTCCCAGGGCTGACCTCTCGGGGGGCCCAAACCGGACGTTTTTTGACCACATTTGGGGGTTCCGGGGGGCCGATTGGATAGACGACTTTTTCCAATTCTGTGGATAAGTGCCTACAAACTGTGGAGAAACGATTCTTGCTGTGGACAAATCGCTCATGTGTTCGAATTATGCCCCCCTAGATATGGGGGGAATCTTTTTCCCATCCCTAGGGGTGGAAAGGATGGATTTTACCCGTCGCGGATGTGGAAAATCCATCCTTTTTTCCTCCCGACTCTTTCCACAGGGCTTTTCGGGATGCGGCGTCCATTCTTCCGGAGATGTGGGCTCATGGACTCGCAACCAGCCCACGGGTGGGGCGTCCGTGTTTTTCATCCACACTTTCCACAGGCTCTACTAAAACTACTATTAATTAAATCATGAAATGAATAAGGCTTGAATCAAGGTGATGAATACTGTACAATCGTATTAAAGAGATGCCCCTTTCGAGTCAACGTTTCGTGGGAGAAACGACATGGATATAATCAAGGTTTCTGCAAACTCCCGAACTTCCGCTGTTGCCGGGGCAATCGCGGGTGTGGTCCGAGAACACAAGCATGCCGATGTTCAGGCGATCGGCGCGGGTGCGGTCAACCAGGCGGTCAAGGCGCTGGTGCTGGCTACGGGTTATCTGGAAGGCGACGGCATCCACGTGGTTTGCAAGCCCGAATTCGTGGACGTTGAGATAGACGGCAAGGTGCGCACGGCGATCAAGCTGGTCGTCGAACCGCGTGAAAAAACAACGGAGTAATTTCCCGCGCCGCGAGTTCTTCGGGCGATGGGGCAAACTATGACAGGGCGGGCGAAGGCTTTCTTTGACGATCTCACCACGCAGGCGGCCTGGATGCGCCGCCTTGTTTTAATTTTGCCTGTTGCGGGGTTGTTGTGGATTGGCTTTGCCAGCAGCAAGGTGGGTGTTGAAGCAAAGCCGTTGATGCAGGCCACAGCGACAGCAACGCCTTTACCCAGGATAGTCATTAGTGAGTTTCGGACGAATGGGTACATGGGGACGAGAGTTCATCGAGATATTCAATGCAGGCGATGTACCTGTGGATATTGGGGGCTGGGTGATTGGAAGCTCGAACTCAACCGCAGGTGTCCGGATGACTATGGCAACGATTCCAGCTAGGGGTTATACTTGATGCCGGGGCAGCATTATTTGATTGTCAACAATAATGCTGCCATTGTCAATTGTTACACCTGATGCAAATTATTCGCACATGGCATTGTAGACGATAGCTGGAATTGCTATCATGCTGCCATCCGCACAGGACACCTACTAGACGTGTTGATGCGAGTGGGGATGAGCACTGGGTCAGACTTACCTTGGCGAAGGCACTCCATTGCCAACGATGGACAACGATGGAACTCCTCGAGTTACGAACGTTTGCCCGGTGGGATGACGGTAGTTGTCAGGATACCAATGATAATTTTCAGACTTTTCTCTACTGACCACGAGCCGACCCTCAGAACCGGACCAGTGTCCCTGTCTATTGCATGCAGACCGCTACAGCCACCTACTAGTCACCGAAACGCCCACAGTCACACCCACTTTCACAGCGACTTTCGCGCCGACGCCCGTCCCGGCCATGTCGGTGATTATCAACGAGGTCGCCTGGGGTGGTACAGCCGCAAATTCAAACGACGAATGGATCGAACTCTACAACCCCACGGCGAACGACATCAATCTTGCGGGGTGGCGGTTGATCTCATCCGACAACAGTCCGGACATCTACCTGACCGGGATCATCAAGGCCTCCGGCTTTTACCTGCTCAAGACCCGCGAGGCTGCGATCATCAGCACCCTGGGCACCCCGGGACCGGCAGGAAATAATTACGCGGCCGATCAACTTTACACAGGAAATTTATCCAACGACGGAGAGACGCTGCGCCTGTACTCGGCATCCGGCAACCTGGTGGATACAGCCAACCTTGACGGCGCCGGCTGGAACGGCGGATCAGGCAGTCCGTCGTATGGCAGTATGGAACGCCGATTGGGTTTCGCGGATGGCCCCTTCTCCTGGATCACCAACACAGGCGTGGTCCGCAACGGGCTGGACGCCAATGGCAACCCTATCAACGGCACGCCTAAAAATGCCAACTGGGCGAACCAAGTCACGCCGACTCGAACTCTTACCCCCACTGCCACTCGCACGCCCACCCGCGTCCCGTCTCCCACCATTACGCGGACGCCAACGCTCATCAAGGATTTCGTCATTCTAAATGAAGTGCTGCCGCATTCCCTTGCCGACCTGAACGGTGACGGCGTCGCGGACGTGGGCGATGAGTACGTCGAGCTGATCAACCTGAGCAACATCAACGTCACCCTGCAGGGATGGCTGCTCGATGACCGCGACCCGTCCACGCGCAGCTACGCCCTCCCGCCGGTACAGATGAGTCCCGGGCAAAAACTGGCTTTCTTCGCCTCGCAAACGGGTCAGTACCTGAGTGACGGCGGCGACACGGTCGTGCTGATCCGTCCGGGTGGTACGGTGGCGGATTTCCTCACCTACTCCTTCGTCGCTCCGATCGGGCAGGCGTGGTGCCGGGTACCGGACGGGGTTGGGACATGGTTCTACGGCTGCATCCCCTCGCCGAACCAGGCGAATCTCTACCAGCCGAATCCGCTCCCCGCGCCCACGCCAACTCCACAGGTGGGACCCGTGGACAGTTATTTTTCCGCCTGCCCGCTATCCAACGTGGACGAGGGCATCGAGCTGGCAGAATGCGTGCTGCCCGGGCTGGACATCTGGAACCCGTCCTACTGGGACGCGCCGGATTTCAATACACTCCCCCTGTATTTGGAAAGCGAGAACAGCAAGCCTGTTACGTTGGAATAAAGGGGACAGGACTCTCCCCAAAGTAATCATAGTTTGAAGATTTTTAGAGAAGAAAAGCAGGAGATAGCGTGATGTTATCTCCTGCTTTTCGATTTGCACAGATCAAGCCTACGCTCGGGGCAGGTTTACAATTTCGTCCAAGCTCTTTCCTATGCGTACCACCTCCCTCACCAGGAAATCAAAATCGTCCCGGCGGGTGCGATGGTTGGTATTGGCAACGTGCAAGACAAACTTGCCCAAGAGGGTGGTGCCGGATGGCACCGCGAGGCCGCTTTCCTGCAGCTCCTCCAGGATCCGCCGGTTGAGTACATCCAGCGAAGAATTATCCAAACCTGGTCGGACATAACGAAAGCAGACGATGTTAAGTGTGACCGGTGTGACCAGTTCCAGCTCGGGAGTGGCTTCCACCAATTGGCCCAGGTAATGGGCCTGGTCAATGTTCTGCTGGATCATGCCGCCATACCTGTCAACGCCGTGTTCCTTGAACGACATCCAGGCTTTCAACGCCCGGAACTGCCTTGAGAGCAGGAAATCATAATCGGTGAGGTAGGGGACATCACGACCGGACAGGCCGCGCTCCCCTTCCCCGTGAGCCAGGTAGGCAGGTGTCAGCGAGAAGGATTCGCGGTGTTCGCGCTCATGGCGCACTATTACACAGCCGATTTCGTAGGGCATGTACATCCATTTATGCAGGTCAAAGGCGAGCGAGTCAGCCTTTTCCAATCCGGCGACCAGATGTTTAGCCGAGGGGACCAGGGCAGCCCAGATACCGAAAGCCCCGTCGACGTGAAGCCAGAGGTCCTCCCGTGCACAGATATCGGCCAGTGCTTCCAGGTCATCGAAGGCCCCGGTATTGGTGGTTCCCGCCGCGCCGACGACGCAGAAGGGCTGATTCCCATCTGCGCGATCACGGGCAATGGCAGCCTCGAGGGCGCGGACATCCATGCGAAAGTGCCCGTCGACCGGCAGCAGGCGCAGCGCCTGGCTCCCCAAGCCGAGCAGCTCGGCCGCTTTCTGGATGGAGCTGTGGATCTCCCGGGAAGCGTACAACGTCATCTGGCGGGGAGCGGCGCGCAGGCCATGCTGACGCAGGTCGAAGCCGGCGCGCGAGTTGCGCGCAACGGTCAGTCCGATCAGATTGGCTGCCGAGCAGCCGCTGGTCAGCAGCCCGCTGGCAGAAGCAGGGTAGCCTAACATTTCCTTAAGCCAGTTCAGGACCTGGTGTTCGACATAAAGAGCGCTGTGATAGGACATGTCCCCGCTGTTGGTGTTCATCGAAGCTGCCAGCAGGTCGGCCAATGCGCCCAGGACCGTCCCTGTTCCGAAGACCCAGCCCCAAAAGCGAGGGTGGATGTTGCCGATCGGATACGGCAGGATGTAATCCAGGAATTCCTGGTAGATCTCCTCCGGCGCTTGCGGTTCGACCGGCAGGGATCCCTCAAAATAGGCCTTGACGTCGGCAGGCGCGTGTTGCCACGGCGGGCGCTCACGGACCGTTCTCGTGTAATCGAGCATATCGTCCACCATGCGATGGGCGAGCGCCCGCATGGATTCCCAATCCTGGGGATCCAGGTTTTTTTCAGAGGCAGGTGAATTTTTTTGTGGCATATTTGGTAGCTTTCTTTTATCCAACGGTCAATTCCTTCAGAAGAATTGATATATTTGGTTGTCACTTTTTCATCGCGGGGCAGCGGCTGGTGGGTGAGAATTGACATTTTATTGTATCAATGCCCATGAATAATCAAGTACTTCGGTCTGTGATCTCTGTATCCATAATTTGGTTCTTTATTTCAAATTAGTGACGCACCCAGTGTCCCGGCCTGGTTTTCCGGTTTGCACCTGCGCAGCGCCAGTCACGAAAGAAAGTTATCTGCAAGCGTATCCGTCTTTGCCGCCATGATGAAATCGTTGTTGTGCAGTCCGCGGATGACATGCGTCCACCACTGCACCGTGACCCTGCCCCACTCGGTCACGATCAACGGGTGGTGATCCTCCTTCTTCGGCGATCGCTCCAATTTGATTCGTAAAAGCCAATGCCCCGGCGAAGTTCTTGAGCTTGAAGATGCGCTCAAGCCGCTTGATCCCGTCCACGTCCTTGACCTGCCAGTCGGGGACGAAAGGCTTCAGTGCGTCTATCTCCGCTTCAGTCAGGGGCGGCTCACCGCCGCGGCAAGGAATACATTTTTTGTCGGATAAATTCTCCATGAGGATCACTGCGGGATGAACAGATAAGTGAACATGCGCCGCTTCCGATCCGGGGCGGGTTGGTTGCCGGAGGCGGACATGATGACTTCCAGGATGCGCTTGTTCATGGTCTGAAATTCCGCGTTGCTCAAGTTAAGGGTGCCCAGACTCAGGTCCAGCCCGTCAGCGAGGGGGTTGAAAGTTTCCTCGTCGCTTTTGCTGTCCAGGTAACGCTGGGCGGCGCTCATCAGGGTGGATAGATAAACGAGAAAAGCCTGCTGGTAATCCTGCCTGGTCATTCCCTGCAGGTCCTCCGGCTTGAGCGATGGCAGGGCAGCCACGGCGTAGGTCCGCTCCACGGTGCCGCGGATCCGCGTCTCGCTGACGACCTTCAGCAGACCGCCCTTGACCAGGGCGTTGATGTGCCGGTACAGGGTGGTTTGGGGAACGTCGGGGACGGCCTCAGCCAGCTCCCTGGCTGTCATCTGCCCGGTCGAGATGGCCGTGATGATCTGCAGCCGGATGGGGTGAAGCAGGAGGTCGGCTTTTTTGCTCGGCATGGTGTTCACTCCTTGACATTGTTTCCAAAATTGGTTATAATACCATTAATGATTATATATCCGTAACTGGTTGCATAACCATCATACTGCAAAATACATGGGAAAGCAAGTTCCCCGCCAGAGAAAGGAGTAACACCATGTTGAAATTTGATCTTTCAGGATTATGGTCTTCTGTTTCGATGCGCCGGTGCAGGCGCGAGGCGAACGAGTCGCTGCTGCAGAAATTCCTATGCTGGCTGTTCGGGTGCTGCCCGAAGGACGTGAAATAGACAAAAGAGGAGATTCCATGAAAAAACCACGCTTCCTGTATGTCTGGCTTTTCTTTGCGTCAGTCTATTTAGTCAGTTTCCTTCTCTATGTGCCGATTCTTGTTTCCGGGCAAGGGTTATCCACGCCGCTGAATAAAATCCTGATGGCGATGGTCACCTTCGCCCCCTCGGTCTTGGGCGTGTTGTTCGTCTACCTGACCAAGGGACCTGAAGAGCGCCGGGATTTCTGGCGGAGGGCTTACCGCTGGCCGCGCGGCCGGACGAAGATGGCGCTTCTTGGGATCCTGATCCTTCCGTTCATTACCATCACATCGTTTTTGATTTCGTCCAGCACCGAAGGAACAGGATTGTCCCTGACATACGCCACCCGCCTGTTCACAGACTGGAAGGCGCTGCTCGTCTATCTGTTCGTCGAACTCACCTTTGGGGCGCTCTCGGAGGAATTAGGCTGGCGCGGCTATGCCCTGGACGAACTCCAGTCCCGGTGGAGCGCATTAAGATCCAGCCTGGTGCTTGGGTTCATCTGGGCTTTCTGGCACACGCCGGCCTTCCTGATTCCCGGCCTGTCACAGTACGAGATGGGCGGCGTATTCTCTTGGCCGTATATTTCTTTCATCCTGTCTGTGGCCATGGGCAGCGTGCTCATCACCTGGGTCTATAACAATACCGGGCGCAGCATCCTGGTGGCGGGATTCCTGATGCACTTCTCACAGAATGCGACCTTTATCCTGCTGGGAGGCATCTTTGAAACCTTCACAGTGCCGCCGGCTTACTGGACAGTGGCATTGATCGAGACTGCGATCGCTGTCGCGCTGGTGGTGATATTCTATGGTTCAAAGACCCTGACCCGGCGCATCAGTTTCCAGGGACTTTGGTCCAGGCGGACAGCGAGTTATTAGCCGGCGTTCTGCAGGGCAAATTCCCAGTTGATCAGCTTATCGAGCACCGCGTTGACATAGTCGGCGCGCCGATTCTGGTAATCGAGGTAGTAGGCATGTTCCCACACATCGATGGTGAGCAGCGGTTTCATGTTCGTCGTCAAGGGACATTCGGCGTTGGCAGTCTTGACCACTTTGAGGGTGCTGCCATCCAGTACCAGCCACGCCCAGCCGCTCCCGAACTGCGACACGGCCATGCTGGCAAGTTCCTTTTTGCAAGCGTCCACGCTGCCAAAGGCGGCATCCATCTTCTGCTTGAGCGCGGCGGGCGGTTCACCACCTCCGTTCGGCTTCATGCTTTTCCAGAAGAAGGTGTGATTCCACACCTGGGCTGCGTTGTTGAAAATGGCAATTTTGTCAGCTTTACCAGCAGCGCCGGCGACGATCTTCTCGAGGGGCAGGTCGGCAAACTCGGTATCGACGATGAACTTGTTCAGGTTGTCCACGTAGGTCTTATGATGCTTGCCATAGTGAAAGCTGATCGTTTTAGCTGAGATCACCGGATCGAGGGCGCTTTCAGCATAGGGCAGGTCGGGTAGGGTGTGTACGGTACTCATGGCAGACTCCTTGTATGGGGTGGTGGATAAAATTATCAGGCTCACTCCGGAAAAATTACCGGGGTGAGCCTGTTGAAAGGTTAGTCATCCGATGCCCGAGCCAGTTCGTCGGCGGCGAAGACGACCTCTTCCTTGCCGGTCAGCTTCTCGTCCACCTTTTGGGCGATCAGGTTGAGGTGACCGGTGTGAGCCACATAATCCAGGTGGTCAGCGGGGACGGTCAGCACGGGGCACAGGGTGAAGTTGGAGATCCAGCGTTCGTATAAATTGTTCAGGCTGCTCAGATATTCCGATGCGATCGAGCGCTCGTAGTCACGCCCGCGGCGGGCGATGCGCTGCACCAGGGTCGGGACGGATGCCCGCAGGTAGATGACCAGGTCGGGGGGCGGAAGGAAGTCGATCACCGTGCGGTAGAGTTCGCGGTAGGTCTCGTAGTCGCGCGGATGAATGAATCCCTGCATGAAAAGGTTCTGTGCGAAGATCTCCGCGTCCTCGTACACGCTGCGGTCCTGTATCACGGAGGTGGGGTGCTGGGCAAGCTGATGATGGGCGCGCAGGCGGTGGGTTAAAAAGAAAATCTGCGAGTGGAAGGACCACGCGTTCATGTCGCGGTAGAAATCCGCCAGGTAGGGATTCTCCGCCGCAGGTTCGAAGAACGGTTCCCAATCCATTTTGTTGCACAGCATCTCGACCAGGGTGGATTTTCCGACCCCGATGTTGCCGGCGACAGCCACAAATTTTTTCATGGGACTCTCTTTTCGCGAACAAAAGATGGAAGGGAAATCACGCGTATTTTAGCACAGCCCGTTTTATTGTGCCCGGGTCTCATTCATCCTTGACTGCGGACACGACGACCGCGAGCACGGCGATGCCGGAGGCCACCAGGAATCCCCGGTCGATCCCGGCGTAAAAAGCTTCTGTCGTGTTCAGGGCGAGATGCGTGGTAAAGATGGCAGCCGCCAGCCCGATGCCCAGCACCATGCCGAAGTTGCGCGCGGTGGCCAGCACGCCCGAGGCAATTCCCTGCCGATCCCGGGGCGCCGCTCCCATCAATGCGCTGGTGTTGGGGGAGATGAACATCCCCGTCCCCGTGCCGGCGACGACCAGCCCGAGGACAGCCAGCCACAATCCGGATTCGGCATCCAGGCGGGACAACAGCAGCAGACCCACCGCCAGCACGCCCATGCCAATCATCCCGGGGCGGCGCGAGCCGATCCTGTCGGAAAAGGCTCCGCTCACCGGGGCGGCGATCGCCATCATCACCGGCTGAACCGTCAGCAGCAGACCGGCTTGCGCTGGATTTAATCCGCGGCCCTGGATCAGGTAGAACGGCATCAGAAAAGTGATGCTGAACAAACAGATGTAATTTAATATCGCGCCCAGTGTGGAGGTGGAGAACAACGGGACTCGGAACAGATTCAGATCCAGCATCGGGTGAGGCGAGCGCCGCTCGATCAGGACGAACACAGCCATGAAAATTAACGCTCCCGCCATCAACCCGAGTACGGACGATGAGGTCCAGCCCAAGTCGGCGCCTTTGTTGAGGCCAAGAAGAAGCAGCGTGAGCGCGGCCAGAAAAACGGCGGCGCCGGGCAGGTCGAAGCGTTTCTCGCTTTCCGATGGCAAATCTTTTGGGATGAAGAGCAGGCTGAGGGTCAGTGCCAGCAGCCCGACCGGCACATTGATGTAGAAGACTGTCCGCCAGCTGAAGGCGTGGGTCAGCCATCCGCCCAGGGAGGGGCCTACTGTCAGCCCGAGGTAGGTCATCATGGAGACCAACCCGAAGGCGCGTCCGCGCTGCTCGGCGGGGAAGTTACCCGTGACGATGGCAGGCGAGTTCGAAGCCAGCAATGCCCCGCCGATGGCCTGCAGCCCTCTGAAAAAGATCAGCATCCCAGCAGACCAGGCCAACCCGCACAGCGCCGAGCTTGCGACGAAGACGACGAATCCCAAAATATAGAGGGAGCGGTGTCCGCGCAGGTCGCCCAGCCGCCCAAAGGAAAGTAACAAACCGCTCAGCACCAGCAGGTAGATGGTCACCACCCACTCGATGGTTGCCACATTGCTGCTGAACGTATCGCGCAGGACAGGCAGGATCGCGTTGACCACGCTCCCGTCCAGCGCCACCATGAAGGAGCCGGTGCCGATGGCGATGAACACCAGCCATTTTCGGTCGATCGTTTTTGGCGTTGAAGTTTGAGAAATTGTCATGTCAGATGAAAGGCGTCAATGGTGTTTGGATTGTGTAATAAACATTAATTTGTGTAAATGTTCCAAAAGGTGCTATAGAAACCAATCGCCTGTATCAGGAAGTTGAACTGTCAGTGGCAACCGTTTTCTCCATAAAGTCTACAAATAGACCGGCGGCTTTTGGGAGCTCTCTGTTCTTTTCATGCACCAGAACAATGTTGCATTCAATATGTTCATCCAGCGGAATGGCCAGAACATCGGGATGCTGGTGGTATTCGTAAATTTTAACCGGCATCAATGCCAAACCAATATTTGTTCCCACCAGGCCGAAAACACTCACCTTGCGATGACTCGAGTAGAAGATGGTAGGTTCAAATCCGGCTTTTATACATTCATCCATGATCAATCGATGCAAGTCGGTCACTTTGTCAAATACAATGAAATTGTCATTGGCAAGTTCTTTGAGTGAAATGGATGTCCGTTTTGCGTGCCGGTTGTTTTTAGAAACCACCACCAGCAGTTTGTCCTTGCAGATTTCCAGGCTCTCAAATTGGTCTTGGTCCAGGTAGTTGTGACGCGTAAAAGCGATGTCAAAGCGCCGCTCCGTCAGGGCGGGCAGGATGTTCAATCCGTCGATTTCCTCCAGGCTGAAGCGGAGGTCCGGGTGCATGTCCCTGAATTGGGCGATTGAGGTTGCGATTCCGTATTGGGTCAAAACGGGGATGGAGGCGATGGAGAAGGAATCCGCGGTGGATTTATATCCATCCAGTTCAAAGGTCATGGCTCTATAGTCAGCGTTAATCTTTCGCGCGTGTCCGAGAAAGGCTTGTCCCGCATCCGTCAAGGACACCTTGCGTTTACTCCGGTCAAAAAGGGTGACCGACAATTCCTTTTCCAACGCAATGATCATTTTGGAAAGCGAGGATTGGGAAATAAAGTGTTCATCTGCAGCCGCCGAAAAGCTGCCCGTATCCACAATGGATAAGAAATATTGGATTTGGCGGATTTCCATGGCTTCTCCGAGACCTATTCCGTTTCGGAATAGATTGTATCATGGAATGAATTGCTGTTTCATTATGCGCGTGCTATTGTGATGAAAACGTTCTTCCATAGTGCATAGAAAAGGAGAGAGATCATGAAAAAACCAGTTCTTTTGCTCGTTGTGGCGTTGATGGCCTTTACAGCAGCTTGCGGGACCGCTACAGAGACCGCTGCGCCAGTAGAACCACAAGCGCCGGAGGCTACAACGGCGCCGGCGGATACTGTTGCTCCGCCGCCGGCAGCCAAACCCATCCTGGCGGTCAGCCTGCCTGCCCTGGACAACCCGTTGATGCTCGCGTTTCAGGACGCATTTAAGGGTACCTTCGGCGCGGATTATGATGTCCAAGTCTCCAGCGCTGACGGCAATGCCAATACCCAGGCCTCACAGATCGAGAACTACACAGCCATGAAGCCAGCCTTCCTGTTTGTAATGGCGGTGGAGCCCACCAGCCTCGTGCCGAAACTGGAAGCCGCGCGCGATGCGGGTGTCACGGTCATGTATGCAGGCGGAGATCCCGGCAGTGAGAATGCCTACGATACCGTCATGAAGATGAACCAGTTCCTGGCCGGCGAATATTCCGCGCTGCTGGCCAAGCAGTGGGTGGATGCGACCTACCCGGATGCTGCTCCCGGCTCGATCGAAACGGTCATCTTTGAATCATCCTCAACCCTGAAGCCGTTGATCGTTCCGCCGGGCTCAAGATGATCAGCGAGCCCTATTTGAAGAACGCAAAGGGTGAGTATATTGACGCTGCCGGAAATGTTGTGCCGGAAGCGAATAAAGTTGACAATCCGGCTTACTCACCTGCAGTGAACGTCGTGCAAACAGTTCAAGCCGAGATGTTCCAAGCCGGGCAAACCGCGATGCAGAATGTGCTGACCACGAATCCCAACGTCAAGCTTGTGTTGGCTTACGCAGGGGATGGGGGTATGGGTGCATCCCAGGCCATTATGGACGAATTTGCCAAAGGGCCTGGAACCAGTGTCATCGAGGACCTGGCCAAGGTCGCGGTCTTCAGCGTGGGCATGTTTGGCCCTGAAGGACCGGCTGTGGCGGATTCTTCCACAGGAAAAGGTGTCTTCCGCGGCACCATCCGCTTCGGCGGTGACCTGATCGGCAGGACGATGGAATATGCCGGCAAGATCCTCAATGGCGAGGAATACCCCAAAGTCATCTGGGATGCACTCGACATGGTAACCTCCAAGGACGGCAAGCTGTTTGGTGTGCCTGTTGAGAGTGCCGGCGTTCTTACTGTTCCGACCGCCGAACCCCAGGAATTGGTCCTGCCCCCCGGCCCACCGTAGAAAAGGTTTTAGTTCGGTACCAATAATTAATAATTTGGACGAACGAGATGGGCTGGGGATCAACCCCTTAACAGGCTTCCCCAGCCCGTTTGTTACTGCCTCTATAATATCCATGCGGGATTAAATTTATGAGCGACTTTGTCGTTGAGATGAAGGGCATCTGCAAGAGCTTCGGTGGAGTCCAGGCTTTGAAGAGCGTGGACCTGGAGCTCCGGCGTGGAGAGATCATGGGCATGGTCGGCGACAACGGTGCCGGCAAGTCCACGTTGATGAAAGTCCTGTCCGGCGCGCATCTTGCAGACGAAGGCGAGATCTTTATCGACGGGCAAAAAGCGCACATCCGCAACCCACAGGATGCTTTTAATCTCGGCATCGGCATGATCTACCAGGACCTGGCACTGTTCAATAATCTGGACGTCGCCAGAAATATATTCGTCGGCCGCGAGCTGGTCCACGGTCCCCTTGGGCTTCTGCTGGATAAGAAGAGCATGTACAGCAAAGCGGAAGCATTGATTCGGGACCTGCGCGTCGATATCCAATCACCGAAGCTTAACGTCGCTCGCATGTCCGGCGGCCAGCGCCAGATGATCGCCTGTGCCCGGGCGATCGCCTTTGATTCGAAAATCCTGATCATGGACGAACCCACAGCCGCACTGGGGGTAACCGAAGCCAATAAACTGCTCAGCCTGATCAAGAACCTCAAGACCATGGGGCTTTCCATCCTGCTGATCACCCAGCGCATCCCGGACATCCTGGCGATCGCCGACCGTGTATTTGTGCTGAAAGGCGGGCAAAGGCAGGACATTCTGGAGGTCAGCCAGGTCACTCTGGATGATGTTGTCACGATGATCGTGAAGGGAAAGGCTCGCAACGGCAACCCGGCTCCCGAAGTGGAGTATAAATCCTTTGGGTAGTTCCAAATAAATTCATGTATGAAAAACGCATTTATTCATTAATTTAATTCGCGAGAGAAAAAATGCCGAAAATCGAACTGGGTTATTTGAAAAAATATACGGTTATGTTTGTCCTTGTCATACTCATGGCTCTCTTCTCGCTGGCGAGTCCTTATTTTTTCACGTTTCGAAACATCACCAATATCATCAACCAGAATACCTATTTCATCATTGTTGCCATCGCATTGTCCTTTGTGATGATCGGCGGCGGGATCGACCTGTCGGTCGGATATCAGATGTCACTGGTGGGTGTTGTGACGGCCATGTTGATGATGGTCTATCACTTTCCGGTCTGGCTGGCTGTCCTGCTGGGACTGGGGTTGGGGACCTGCCTGGGTCTGGTTAACGGCCTGATTGTGACCAACATCAAGGTCTTTCCTCTCATCGCCACTCTGGCGACCAGCATCATTTTCCAGGGGTTATCCTATTTGATCTCCAGGGCCAATACATTCCGGAGTTATCCTGACGAATTCCTGTATCTCACGCGGGGCAAGTTGCTGGGAATCCCGGTCGATGTTCTTCTGGCCATTTTGATTGCTGTGGCCGTCAGCATCATTTACACTGAAACGGTGTATGGTTTCAGGCTGATCGCCCTGGGTGGGAACGAGGAGGCTTCCCGGCTGGCGGGAATTAATACGCGAAGAATGAAAATTTCCATCTACACCGTTTGCGGATTTTTGACCGCCGTCGGGACCATGGTCATGATCTCCAAAGCGAATACGACCAATTCGTCCTTCGGGCCGGGGACGGAATTCATTTGCCTGACCGCCCTCATCGTGGGCGGGGTGAGTTTCATGGGCGGCGAGGGCAATATCCCGGCCATCATCACCGGTGTGTTCATCCTGGCAATACTGGGGAACGGCATGCAGCTTGCCGGCTGGGGAACCTATGCCCAGTTCATTGTTCGGGGGTTAATCCTGCTGGGCGCCGTGATGCTTGGGGAGTACCAGAGAGGCAAGCGGAAATCCAGGCAGAAACGCTCAGACCCTGAACCACAGCATGGCTAAGAAGCATGGAAAATACACCTCTTACAAGGAAAATTACGATGAAAGCACCAAGAAAAATTGCGCCCATAGATGAAGCCTCCATTCATATTCCACCAGCAGACGTCTCTCATATCCGTCGTAAGTGGCTGGACCTTCACTATGCCAGCCTTTCCCCGGCTCAAAACCTGGATATTTACCTGCCCGAAGCAGGGGATGGTCCATTTCCAGTCATCTTTCATATCCACGGGGGAGGTTTTGCCATCGGAGACAAGCGGGATATTCATGTCCTGGCGTTCTTGAAGGGACTGGCGCGCGGCTACGCCGTGGTCAGCGTGAATTACCGTCTGAGCGGTGAGGCGATTTTCCCGGCCGGATTGCAGGATATCAAGGCGGCCATCCGCTGGCTGCGGGCAAACAGCAGGCAATATCATCTTGATGGAAACCGCATTGCGGCTTGCGGCGGTTCGTCAGGCGGAAATTATGCAGCCATGGTCTGTCTGACTGCGCATGTAACGGAATTCGACGACCTCAGCCTGGGAAATCCGGAGTACCCGTGCAACGTCCAGGCGGCGGTGGACTGGTTCGGCCCGACAGATTTCCTGAAAATGGATGAACAGCTTGAAGAAAACGGATTTGGTCCCTCGGATCACGGCGAAGCAACATCTCCCGAATCCAGGTATCTTGGGGCAAAACTTTCCGAGGTACCGCTCAAAGTTGAGATTGCGAATCCGATGACCTATATTCATGAACAAATGCCTCCCCTGTTGATCCAGCATGGGCGCTTGGACACGATGGTGCCCGTGCAACAGTCCATGATGTTCGTGGAAAAACTGGAGAAATATGTCCCTCATGACCGCTTCGAGTTCGACATCATCGAGGGCGCAGGTCACGGTGACCCATTATTTGAGACCGATGCCAATATGAATCGGGTATTTTCGTTCCTGGAAAAGCATCTGAAATAATAATTGTCGGCCTTGCACATCCCCCAGGGTAGCGATTAAAAAAAACAGGGCACGCATCGCGTGCCCTGTTTAACTCACTCAGGTATCTTGCCGGCCAACTCCAATTCAACCACCTGTTTGAACAGATCATACGGCTGCGCGCCGACGATGGGGATGCCGTTCAGGAAGAAGGTGGGCGTGGATTGGATACCTATCCCGGTAGCATATTCCATAGTCCGCCATGACCTCGTCTTTGTAGCGCTCTTCTTCCAGGCATTGTGCGAAGGCTTTCTCGTTAAGCCCCATGTCGCGGCATACTTTGGGTAAGCGTCCGCACCCAGTCCGTATTTCCTGTCGAAGAGGGCATTGTGATAAGCCCAGTAGGCATCCTGCTCGCCGGCGCAATTCGCGGCGATGGCGGAGCTGACAGCCTCCGAGTGAATGCCGGCCAGCGGAAAATCCTTGTAAACGAAACGGATCTGGTCCGGGTATTCAGCCATCAGGGGGGAGAGGACTTCCTGGTACCATTTCTGGCAGAAGGGACATTCGTAATCCGAAAACTCGACGATGGTGATGGGAGCGTCTTCCGACCCCCAGATGGAGTCGTCCTCGTCAATGACCATGTCATAACGCTTGATGTTCTCGGGGATTTGGATCTCCTGGGTGGGTTCCGGGTTTGCCGCCACCGCCGCCGCGGCAGCCTCGTTGCCCGGCTTTTGGCTGGCTGACAGGAGCGGACCGAAGCGGATGCTGCTGCCCCAGATCAGGTAGCCGGCTCCCAACCCGAGAAGGAAGAAGGCAAGCCCTGTGACGACAGGAATCCAATTTCGGCTGGGCGAAGCGGGCGCGGTTGAAGGAATTTCTGGAGTAGGTTCTAAGGTTTCGTTGGACATGGCAGGATTATACCCAAAAACCTTTCTTTATCTCTTGCGTATACTGAACTGGAGGTCAAAATGACTCAAGCACATTCTGTTCCCTGGTACGCCTGGCCATTCTGGGCATTGTGGCGGCTCGTCTCGTGGATCGTCATCTTTGCCGGCAGGCTGGTGGCTGTGCTGCTGGGATTCCTGCTGATGCTCGCCGGTTTCCTCGTCAGTCTCACGGTGATCGGCGCGCTGATCGGCATTCCGCTGTTCATTGTTGGAGTGCTGCTCGTCTTCCGAGGTTTATTCTAATTATTTCACGTCTGACCCCACCCGCCCGTCAGGCACCCTCCCCAAATCCAAAAATTCGGATTTGGGGAGGGCTGGGGTAGGGTTGGGCGGGTGGGGCACAGGAACAAAAGACGCCCTCGCGCGAGGGCGTCTTTGAATTAACCATCGTAGGTCACTTTTCAAATGTGGCCAGCTGACTACTCTTCCAGCGTGGACACATCGCCCTCGGGCAAGCCCTGCGCCCGCGCTTTGAGCACGCGCCGCATGATCTTGCCGGAGCGGGTCTTGGGCAGCTTGTCGAGGAATTTCACATCCTCGGGGCGCGCGATCGGCCCCATGTGCGTGGCGACGTGCTGGCGAAGCTCTTCCGACAGGTCCGCGGTGGGGGTGAAACCTGAGCGCAGGATGACGAAGGTGTGAATGGCCTGTCCCTTGACCTCGTGCGGCAGCCCGATGGCGGCTGCCTCTGCGACAGCCGGGTGCGAGACCAGCGCCGATTCAATTTCCGCGGTGCCCAGCCGGTGGCCTGAGACCTTGATCACGTCGTCCACGCGGCCGATGATCCAGTAATAGCCGTCCTTGTCGCGCTTGGCCGAGTCGCCGGTCATGTATTTGCCGGGGTACTTGCTCCAGTATTGTTTGGCATAACGCTCGTCGTCGCCGTAGATGGTGCGCAGCATGGCCGGCCAGGGATTCTTCAGCACGAGATAGCCTTCCGTGTCGTCCGCGACGGGCTTGCCCTCCTCGTCCACGATCTCGGCCTCCTGCCCGAAGAACGGACGCGTGCCCGAGCCGGGCTTGAGCGGCACAGATGGGCGTGGGCGTGATCATGAACATGCCGGTCTCGGTCTGCCACCAGGTGTCCATGATGGGGCAGCGTTCCTTGCCGATGACGCGGTAATACCACTTCCACGCCTCGGGGTTGATGGGCTCGCCCACCGACCCGAGCAGGCGCAGGGACGAGAGGTCGTGCTTGTTCGGCCAGGCCTCGCCGAAGCGCATCAGCCCGCGGATGGCGGTCGGGGCGGTGTACAGCACGGTGATGCCGTAGCGCTCGATCAACTGCCACCAGCGATTCGGATAGGGAAACGAAGGTCCGCCCTCGAACATGAAGACGGTCGCGCCGTTGAGCAGGGGACCGTAGACCAGGTAGGAGTGACCGGTCACCCAGCCGGGGTCGGCGGTGCACCAGAAGCGGTCCTCGTCGTTGATGTCGAAGACATATTTGAGCGTGGTGTACGTCCCCACCATGTAGCCGCCGTGCGTGTGCAGGATGGCCTTGGGCTTGCCGGTGGAGCCGGAGGTATACAGGATGTAGAGCGGGTCTTCCGCGTCCAGGATCTCGGTGGCGCAGCGGCCGTTGGCGATCGGCAGCGCGCACAGGTCGTGGTACCAGTGGTCGCGTCCCGGCTTCCATGTTGACCGTGTTGCCGGTGCGCTTGACCACGATGACGTTCTCCACGCTCGGGCAGCGCTTGATGGCGTCGTCCACCATGGCCTTGAGCTCGACGATCTTGCCGTTGACGAACGACCCGTCGCTGGTGACCACCACCTTGGACTGGCTGTCCTCGATGCGCCCCTGCAGGGCATCCACGGAGAAGCCGCCGAACACCACCGAATGGATCGCGCCGAATCTTGGCGCAGGCCAGCATGGCGAAGACGATCTCCGGGATGCGCGGCAGGTAGATGGTCACCCGGTCGCCTTTGACCACGCCCATCGCCTTGAGGAGATTCGCGAAGCGGGTCACCTCGCGGTTGAGCGAGTAATACGAGAAGGTGCGGTCGAACTTGCCATCTTCGCTCTCCCAGATGAGGGCCAGCTTGTTCTTGCGGTAGGTCTGCAGATGGCGGTCCACCGCGTTATGGACGATATTGACCTTGCCTCCCACGAACCATTTGTAGAAAGGTTTCTTGGAATCGTCCAGGACCTTGTCCCACTTGCGGAACCATTCCAGTTCCTTGGCGCGCTTGCCCCAGAAACCCTGCAGGTCGGCGCGGGCTTCCTCGGCGAGAGCCTCCCAGTCCTTGACGTTGGTCTTGCGGACGATGTCATGCGAGGGGAAATAGACTTCCCCTTCCATTTCCGGATACTGTTTGGGAACTGTGCTTTCTTCTTGGCATGGACCTCTCTCCTTTGGCGTGGATTGAAGATGAGTGGATGCATTAATATACACTAAAAACTAGCCAGATTCAACAAAAATGACTAAAATTCATCCCCGTTTATGGTTTTTTTCGATTATTTCCGGGTTTAATTGCGAAAAATCGAATTACGACACCAGTTTTTCCTATCCTTTGATATGTTTGGTACAAACGGATTACTAACCCCTCAACGGCATAAAGGGGACGTATAATGGAAATTATCAGGCAGACCGCCGATAAGCCGTTACGAAGTGCCGCGCAGTGGCATACAGTCCGCCTAATCCCTAGTAGGGCGGCTGGCGCAATCTACTCAATTTACAGCAAGAACGAACGGAGAGTTGTTTTGATTGATGATGAGTTAATTCAAAAAGTGGAAACTTTTTTAGATGAGCAAGAATCCGCTGATAAATTTTCTGGAGCCGTGCTTATTGCCCATAATAATGGACCGATTCTAAAAACTGCGCGTGGATATGCAATTCACCCTGAAATATTGCGCAACCAACCAAACACCAAATTCAATATTGCTTCTGTTACAAAAATGTTCACGGCAATAGCCGTTATGCAATTGGTAGAAAAAGAAAAACTTGACCTTAATATACCAATTTCAATTTATGACGCTACCTTGCCCTATGCTGACCAAATCACCATTCACCAACTTCTGACACACACAGCAGGTTTTGACAGATATTGGAATGACGCATATCGGGCGGCGCGCTCTGACTTACGAACCATCAACGACTACCTGAAATTATTCGCCGATACGCCTCTTGAGTTCCCACCAGGGACACGCCATCATTACGGCAATACTGGCTACGTCATACTTGGCGCTTTGATTGAAAAAGTTTCAGGATTGTCGTATTACGAATATATGAAAAGAGAAGTCTTTGAATTGGCAGGTATGCAGGATACAGACTTCTACGAAATGGATTTGCCGATTGCAAATTGTGCAATTGGCTATACCCGTGAAAACTGGTTTAGCCCAGACGATGGGCAACTTCGTAGTAATCAATTTATCTATGGGGTTAAAGGTAGTCCATCCGAACATTGTTTTTCGACAGTGCAAGATATTTTCCTTTTCTTCCAAGCACTCCAAAATCAACAATTAATAGACCGTCATTATATGGAACTATGCTTTACCCCTCATGCAACAGGAGAGCAGGCAGGTGTAAGTTATGGATATGGCTTTCATATCATTGATGATGGAAAGCATGGACATGTCATTGGCCACGGCGGACGCGCGATGGGCGGTGACGCTTTTGCCTTGATGTATGATTTAGGTTATACAGTAATTGTTCTATCAAATTATGACCGTCCATCTGCGCGAATAGTGTTCAATCGTGTTGCTGATATGTTAATAGAATAATATAAAACAATAAACTGTATTCTCCACGCTGGGCGCGAGTCTTTGAACCCATCCAGGTCTTGATCTCCACTGAGCAAGGTGAGAAAAAATGTCCAGGTTTGATTCATTGCCAGCGCGAATATCGCTCAGAAACGGCGGGCTTTTGATTATTCCTCCGATGGTCATCACTTTTGGCCTTTGGGGAGTTTTACCCGCCGCCTATGGTCCCGACCTGTTCTGGAAGGAGATACCCGGTTGGTTAAGCGTCCTCGAAAACACATTTCGTATTCTAGTGTTTAGTCTTCCATTTATCTTGTATTTTGGGAAAAAAGAAAAAGGCCAACCGTTGGGCTGGTATTTATATTTTGGGGGATTGGTGATTTACCTTGCGAGTTATTTGGCACAGGTCGTTTTTCCAGCCAGCGCATGGAGTCTGAGCGTGATCGGTTTTACGGCGCCGGCCTGGTCAACCGTATTCTGGTTTGCGGGCATTGGCTTGGTCTGTGCGCGGAGCTGGCTCCCGATCCCCTGGCATCGCGCTATCTATTTAGGCAGCGCCGCCCTCTTTCTTGTTTTTCACGTTGGGCATACGGGGTTGGTTTATTTCAACGTGGTTCATTGATTCCAGGACACGATGTCAGACACACGCTGGACGCGGGTCTTTGACTCCGTCCCAGATTTGACATCAGCAAATGACACCAAGCCCGGGAAATAAAAAGCCAGTCAGTGTCCAACACCGACTGGCTTTTCTGTTTGATACTTATAGTTCGAGAATCACTTTAAACTTGAGACTGACTCTCACCACGCCGGCGCGCTCATGCCGCGCGGACAATTTCACCGTACCGCCTTTCGGCGCGTGCACCACCCACTCCATCTTGAGCCGGTCGCTGGTCATGCCTTCGTAGTCGTCGGTGAACGCGGAATGGTAGGCGCGCCCTTCGAGTTGTCCCAGCTCCTCGCGCAGCTTGCCTGACTGCAGCGCCGCGCCGCGCGGCAGCGCGATCTCAGCCACCACGCCGCGCGTGAACTTCTTGTCCAGCGCTTTCTTCGTCACATAGGACGGCAGCCAGCCGGTGTTCTGCACCACCAGCCGCACGCGATAAGTGTCCTTCCCGGCGGGGAAAACGTCCGCGCTGTGGAGAGTCAGCCGCGGGGAGATGAGCGCGTGCCACACGATCCAGTCGGGGAACGGGGCGATCTCCTTCTCCAGGAAATTAAGCGGCGGATTGGTCCACATGTGCAGCCAGTCCCAGCCGCCGATCTCCACCCGCCCAAGCTGCGGGTGGTTGAACGGCTTCCAGGGCACGAACCCTTTTCCTCTTGAGCACCTCGTCGTTCCACTTCATCAGCTTGAGGTCGTCCTCGAGCGGGTGGTCGCGGTACCAGTCGATGAACTTGTATTTTTCGATACCCGCCTGCCGGATGGGACTCCAGAACTCGATCGTCCAGGAGAAGACGCCGCGCTGGTCGTAGGCCCAGGTGTCGAACCCGCCGGTGGTGACCTCCTTGGGGTGATACTTGAAATCATGGAAGGTGGACACGTTGGGATAGCCGGTCATGGCGGTGCCCTTGTCGCCGATCTTCTTGTAGGTCCACAGGTCCTCGGCAGGGAACTCGTCATCGGAGCGGTCGTCGTAGGGGCGCAGCAGCACCCCGCTCATGGTGTGCAGGCTGATCGAGCCGGTGATGTTCGGGTGGGCGGTGACGAATTCGACGAGGCTGCGCGTCTCGCTCTCCGAGGTGGGGAACGGACCGGCGCCGTGCTGGTCCGCTTCGGGACGCCAGGCCACAGGGAAGTTGCGGTTGAAGTCCAGCCCGTACTTACCCTTGGCCACCTGGATGGTCACGCCGTCGTAATTTTCTATCAACCCCTCGGGCAGCAGGCGGTAATAGGTGCCGCCGCTTTCCACCGGGTCGCGCCGGATCATCAGCCGCGGGTCATCGGGGTGCGGCTTCCACCCTCCATGCGGATCAGGAATCCGCATGGTCAGCAGCTTGCCGTCGCCGTTGATGTCCTCGTTGGCGACCAGCCCCTCGATCGGGTCCTCGTCGAAGGGATACGGCCGCGTGCCCGAGCGGATGACCTTCGGCCGGTCGGCCAGCGCCCATTCGGCGCCGTCGGGGTTGACGCGCGGCACGATGTAGAACGCGCGTGTATTGAGCGCCTCGGTGATGTCCGCGTCCTTCTTGTAGCGCGTCACCAGCGAGTGGATGAGATAAAGCGCGCAGGCCGATGCAGTGACCTCCGAGGCGTGAATGTTGCCGTCCACCCAGAAGGCAGGCTTTTCCGTGTCCGCCCCGGATCTGAAGTTGGTCGCCGTCACCAGCCAGACATCGCGGCCTTCGTGACTCTTGCCGATCGATTGCAGTTTGATGAGGTTGGGGTATTCTTCCGCATACGCTTTGAGCAGGCGTGTCAGTTCGTTGTAGCGATAGAACTTGTTGAAACGGGGCTTGGGCATTGCAAACTCCTTGTGCGTCGAAAACGAAGGGAAGTGAGTCTATTGTAGCAAAGATAGCAAAAGCCGGCCTCCCCTCTGGCGTGTAAATTTTTGACTTGGAAATATTTATCCCGACCGGCCGGGAGGCGTGGGGCGCGGAATAGGGCAGCCCTTGAACTGCACGTCCATCTGGTCGAGCAGCCTGTCGATTTCATCCGCCTGTTTGACAATGTCGTTCACGAAGGCGATCACGGCGTCGTTGTTTCCCTGCTTGAGCGAGATGAGGGCCTGCTGCCAGTTCCAGAAGACGTTCACCATTTTGATGTCGAACGGCTCAAGGCATGGAGGCGGAGTTTCCTTCCGCTGCTCGTCGTAGCGCACCCCGGCTTTGGCCTCGGTGGCGGTCACGGTATCGGTACCCAGGCTGCCGCCCTGCAGCGAATTGCCGATGCTGTCCATTTCGATCACCATGTCGTTAAAGCGCTGGATGCTCCGTTCGGCGTAGGAGATCGCCTCGGCGCAGTTGCAGGGATCGATGGTGGGCGTCCACACGATGTTCCGGCGGATGGGGGCGATGGTCGCTTTGGCGGGAAACAGGCTGGGCGCGAAATAGAATCCAGCCGCCATCATCAAGCCGATGACGGCCAGCCCGGCAATGCCGAGGATCATTTTCCGGTCGAGTGCAAAGCCCTTTCGCGCAGGACCTTTCGCCTTCTCCTGCTTCTCCATGTACTTGTCGTAATCCCACTCCTTGTCGGAGGCGGTCTTTTCAAGGAGGTCGTCGGGCTCGAGCTTCGCGAGCATCTGGCGGGCGCGTTCGTTGTAGGGATTGTATTCCAGCACCTTTTTCAGGCAGACGATGGCGTGTTCTTTATTGTCCGTGATCTGGGCGTAGATGAACCAGGCGGCCTCGTTGGTCGGGTCCTTGCGCAGGATCTGCTTGAGCATGCTGCGCGCCTCGGCCAGCTGACCGGCTTTGGCGGTGTCCACGGCTTCCTGGAGTTCGGGCGAGAGGGGCATGAAACCTCAATGAAAATAAAAACAAATATACACTATTTCAAAATAAATTCGCCTGACAGATTCGACAGCCTGACCCAGCCCCACCCCAGCCCTTCGCGGAGCACACCTTCAGGTGCCCCAAATACGACGAAAAACAATTACTTTCAAGTGTGTTTTCACCGTCGCATTTGGGGAGGGTGCCCCGTACGGGGCGGGTGGGGTAAGGGTGAGGGGTTGTTGCGCATTCACTATTTTTGAACCCCCCATCCTACTAAATGAAAGTCTTTAAGAACTGAAGCATAACCTGTTCTTAAATTTAGAATAGTGATTTCGCTTCTGGGATACTCATCTCCAGAAGAGATACTAGAAATTGCAATGAAGGTGCCGTCAGGGGAATCGGCAACATTAGCATCCCAAGGGATTTCAAAGCAATAGTTCATCAGTTTCATGTTTTGAGGATCTAAAGTGAAATACATGATTGGAGAGCTAGAGTCAATGTCTGTATTTTGGTAAAGACTCCATAGGTTAGTCTGAGGTAGCATATCTGTGACTCTGAGTTGCCCAAATTCCGTCGGCAAGACAATTTTCCTCATTATCTTTGAGTAGTCTTGTTGTTGGGTAATGTCCGAAACGCTTAATTTCGGTGACAAATCGAAACCATAAGATTGATCCACTGTAATTATAAAGAAATCGCCTTCACGGTGTATCCATCTGGAAAAGCTATCTTTCCCATGCCCATTTAGCCACTCAAATACTTCTTGGGTTGAATTATCCTTATAGTTATGAAGAAAATAGCTTTCAATGCGCCTTAGCATAAACATGTAATAAATTGTTCCGCTTCTGAATGCGAACATCCCGTCTTGCAATCCATCGATATACTCCTGGGGCAGAGAAGCGAGAGGCTGTTCTTCAAGTGTAAACGGGTTGATTGCTGCCAGCGGTAAATAATAATGAAGAGGCGGGTATGCTTCGGAAAAATCGTAATTTTGAGGCCCCCATATGACGATCTCGTCTTTAGAAATCCATTGAAATGAATAATTCAAATCTGTCAATTGCTTTACTTTCCATTGCTTTTCCCCATTCAAAGAACTAACCCACAATGTTCTATTCGTGAAGTCATTATTCGATTCTCGGAGAAAAGACATCCATTGACCATCTGGGCTAACAATATAACTATTATTTGCTGTTCCTGCCGTTGGTGATACATCAACATATTGAATTCTTAAATCAGTTGGCGATATCAGATAGTAACCAGTAACATAATCTTCGTACTTGTCTAAATCCAGAGGCAGGACTATTAGGCGGAATTGGTCAGGTATACCAAGCTCTTCAAGTGGAACAATTCGCGAAGATGGACAAATATCAATTATGCTGATGGCAGTGGATTTTAAGCTTGCTTCAGAAAGCGTAGGTGTATTGCTGGCTGGAGGTGTACAAGCTGCAAGAAAGGTAACCACAAACGAAACCAGCGCAACCTCTCGTAGTAAAGATTTCATAGTTACCATCATTGCCAACTGTATCTGTGATTTTACAAAGTTACGCTAAGAAACACCCCTTACGTCCTTAATAAACCTCGCCCAGACCTTGTCCGGCTCCCAGATGCGGCGGATGTGGGCGTCTGCCTGCGCGCGCGTCCAGCCCCAGCGCTTTTCGGCATACAGCGCCGTGAACATGCTCGCGCGGTAATTAGCCACGCAGTGAAGAAAGACCTTTTGTTCCGCCAGCGAGTCCATCAGGGGGACAAATCTTTCGAAATCAGATAACAGCGGCGATTCCCACACCACCGGGATGTTGTGATAGTCCATGCCCAGCGCGCGGACGGTGGCGGCTTCATCCTTCAGTGCGTTCTCGGACGTGGGCAGCGCCAGGTTGACCACAACCTTATATCCCGCCGAGGCGATCTCGCTCATCTGCTCCTCGGTTGGCTGACCGGATGTGGCGAGGTTGTCCGAAACCTGGATGAAGTTGTAGATTTCCTCAATGCTCATCTTATTTCTTCTCTGCTTCGATCCAAAATGCGTCGCCGTCGGTGGAGATGTGAATCCAGCCGTTCTGGTCCGTTCGCAGCAGGGGATAATCCTCGATGGTCTTCAGCGTTTCCTCGTCAGGCATGCCGGTCTCATCGCCAGCCTTGACGTTGAGCACGATGAGCTGCGGGTTCAGAGCGTTGATCCACTCGGGCGGGTTGGATTGGGCGTAGCCGCTGTCCGCCAAAGTCAGCAGCGATACGGGGCCGATGGCCTTGCCGTTTTCCAGCTCGTCCAGCGCGTCGAAGCTGAGGCCAACCGGCAGCAGCGCGCGGAAGTCGTTCCACTCTAGGAGCAAGACCGAGCCGCGCGGCGTTACCGATATCACCTTGAGCGTAGCGCCGTCACCCAGGTCCAACTGTTGCCCCGCCTCGGCGCGGGTGAAGGGGATGTCCTTTTGCGTTAACACCTCCAGCAGCTTGAGCGAGCTGAACGAGGCTTCAGGGTTTCCCGACCATAGCACGTTGTCCACGCCGAACCGTTCCAGCATGCGCGGCAGCGCGGCGACCTGATTCTCCTGCGTGGAGGCGATCACCAGCCAGTCGAGGGTGCGGTGGTTGGGCGGCAGTCGCCTCCCGAGCGCGGACGAAAGCTCGGAGATGCTCTCGCCTCCGTTGATCAGCACGTAGCGCCCGGTCGGGGATTGGATCAGAACCGAATCTGCCGAGCCGTTGTCAAGAAAGGTTACGTGCAGGTTTCCGTCCGGCGCGGCGTTGACCGAGCGGAACGTAGCCACGGCTGCCACCGCCAATACGCCGATGAGGATCGCCGGCGTGACGACCGAGCGATAGCGTGGATAGCCAGCCTTGACCCTGTCCCAGTTGAAGTAAAGGCCAAATAACACGGTGTAGAACACGATCACCCAGAACAGGCTCAGGTCGCCCAGCACGATCACGCCGCCCGGGAATTTGTCGAACCACTCCACCGCGCGGATGGTGTAGGACGGGAAGGGCAGCGCGACCAGCGCGAATAGTTTGCCCAGCGCGATGGAGAAGATGCTGGCGAACAATGCCAGTCCGCCGGTGACCATCAAAGCCGGCTGGACGGGCAGCACGAACGGGTTGGCCACCAGCGCGATGAGCGAGACCTGCCCGAAGTGATAGGCCATGATCGGCAGCGTGGTGATCTGCGCGGCCAGAGTCAGCAGGAAGAATTCTGCGATCGGGGCAGCGACCTTCTTCGCTTTTTCGGCGGACAGCCAGCGGGAGGTCAGGCGCACGGCGAGGTTCTCCAGCGGCTCGGCGAACAGGATCAAGCCGAGGGTCGCGGCGAACGAAAGCTGGAAGCCGATGTCCCACAGCAGCAACGGATTCCAAAACGCCATGACCGCTGCAACGAATCCCAGCGTGTTGAGGGCGGCCTGCCGGCGTCCGATCTGCAGCGCGAAGATGGACAGCGAACCCATGATCGCCGCGCGTACCACCGAGGGGCTTGCGCCGACCAGGATGGTGTACAGCATGATGCCTGCGATGGCGGCCACCGCGCCCCAGCGCCTGCCGAAAAAGCGGCTGAAGAGGAAGACGAAGATACCGGCGATGATGGCAATGTTAAAACCGGATATGGCAATGATGTGCGCCGTGCCGGTGTTCTTGAAGGCTTGCTGCAGGTCCTCGGGGATGCCGTTGTCCACACCCAGCAATATCCCCGCCTCGAGCGAGGCCTCGGGGTCAGGGAAAATTTCGTAGATGTCGGCCAGGGCGCGCGCCTTGAAGGCGTAAACCCGCGCAAGGATGGGATTTCCACCGCCGCCGGGCAGGCGCGTCACCGCTGCCAGCGGCATGTAGGCATGGATGCCGTAGCGTGCGAGATAATCACGGAATGAAAACTCTTCGTTCTCAGGCGGGGTAAGCAGTTTGCCGCGCAGCCGCAGGCGCTCGCCGTAGAGGTAATGCTCGTCCGGTGAGACGCGCGCGAGGATCACCCCGCCGGCCCCCAGCGGGAACTCGAGTCCCGTGTCCACGCTCTCGACGCGCAGCTTCAGATTGGTGTAATTATCGCGTTCGTCGGGCGGCTCGACCAGCGTGCCTGTGACGAGCATGTCGTAATCGCGGTCGCTGTACCACGCCACGTGGAACGGGTCGATACGCGGCATGGCATATTGATAGCGGGCTGCTCCGCCAAAAAGCGCGGCGAAGCTGATGAGAATCAGCGCCTGGCTGGAGGGGGAAAGCTGGAGAGGCTGGAGTTGGAACTGGCGCGCGATCAACCACCATGCCAGCGCAACGACCAGCATCAAGAGCGTCAGCGCCAGCCAAATTCCGAACGGCAGCGCGACGTAGCTGCCCAGCAGGATGCCGAGCATGAAAGCCAGCGAGACGGTAAGCAGGGGGTAGAGCTTGAGCATATTTTGTTTATTATGACATAAAAGAACAGATTTTTCCTTGTCACAAAGGCGCAAAGAAGATCATTACCACTAAGACACAACCCTGCACAGACCGCCCCGGCAAAAATCGCCAGGACAAGCGGGGCAGGCGAACACAGAGTCTTAATCCATTTATTTTTTTTATCTCTGCTCACCTATCTCTGCTCTCTAATCACTATTCCCTGATCTTTATCACATTGACGATTCGTCTTCCAGGGCATACAATCAAATCACAATTGAATTATGGTCTGGGTGCTTTTACCCCCGGATGGGAAAGCTCGGTCGCTAGACCGAGGCGAAGCCGGTGACACCGAAAGGTAAGTCCGGCACTGTCGCGCAACTGTGATTTAGCTCACGCTGAAAAGTCAGGCCGCCCGCCCCGACCATGTTCGCCACACTCTCGCGCCAAGGAGGTGGGAACGGCTCCGTTGGATTGCCTCTCCCCCCTCCCCTGTCCTCACGACAGGGGATTTTCGTTGGATAAATTTCTTGAGGAGATACTGACATGGTTCGCAAACTTGTTTTTGGACTGCTGACATTGACTCTCTTGCTGGCTGCCTGCGCTCCGGCTGACGCCACCCCCGCAACTGTTCCTGCCCCGACGGATGCGCCAGCCGCTGAAGCTCCCACTGCTGCCCCGACAACTGTCCCGGCGGCACCCGCGCTGACGTTCACCGACGGGCTGGGACGCACGGTGACACTACCCGCTCCGGCACAGAAGGTCGTCTCGATGGCGCCTTCCAACACCGAGATCCTCTTCGCCGTTGGCGCCGGCGATCAGGTGGTCGGGCGCGATGAATTCTCCGATTACCCTGCCGAGGCCAAGTCCCTGCCGTCCATCGGCGGTTCGATGGGACAGTACAGCTACGAGCAGGTCGCCGCGCTCAAGCCTGACCTTGTCCTGGCCGGTGGAATCAATACCCCCGAGCAGGTCAAGGCGCTGGAGGATCTCGGGTTGACGGTCTTTACCTGTCCAACCCGTCCATCGCTGGAGGAGATGTACGCCAACCTCGAAATAGTCGCCCAGCTGACCGGGCACGAAGCCGAGGCCGCAGCATTGGTCGACTCGCTCAAGGCGCGGGTCAAAGCCGTGGACGACAAGGTCGCGCCGCTCAGTTACGGCCCAATCGTGTTCTACGAGATCGACGCATCCACACCTGACAAGCCCTACACGGCCGGTCCCGGCACATTCATCGACCTGCTCATCGCGCGTGCCGGCGGACAGAACCTGCCCGGACTGACCGATGCGTATCCGCAAGTAAGCCTCGAACAAATAGTCCTTGCCAATCCGGCTGTCATTTTACTGGGCGATGCGCTCTACGGCACCACGCCCGAGTCAGTCGCCGCTCGTGCCGGTTGGTCGGGAATTGCTGCGGTGCAGAACAACCAAGTCCTGCCGTTCGATGACAACCTGGTCAGCCGCCCCGGTCCGCGCCTGGTGGACGGGCTGGAAGCGCTGGCGCAGGCTATTCACCCCGAACTCTATAAATAATCCATTGAGGCACGAAATTTCGTGCCCCAACGCCCCGATTTCCAATGCGCCATCGCCTCTTGCCCCTCGTCTGGACCCTGATCGCCCTCGGCCTTGCCGTGCTGCTCAGCATCGCCGTGGGCTCGGTGTTCATCCCGCCCGCCGACCTCTGGCGCCTGCTGACCGGGAATTTCAGCGGCACGCTGCCGGAGCCGCTTTCGACCTACGCGTTGATCATCGTCAGCATCCGCCTGCCGCGGACCGTGATGGTCGCGCTGACCGGCGCGGCGCTGGGCGCGAGCGGCGCGGCCTATCAGGGCTTGTTCCGCAACCCGCTGGCGGATCCCTACCTGATCGGCGTGGCCTCCGGCGCAGGGCTGGGTGCGGTCATTGCCATGAGCATCCAGTGGCCATACTCGTTCTGGGGACTGATGGCGATCCCCATGGCAGCGTTCCTCGCCGCGCTGCTGACCGTCTTCATCGTCTATTCGCTGGCGCGCGTGGGGCGCACCGTCCCGACCACCAATCTCATCCTGGCGGGCGTGGCCTTCGGTTCCTTCGCCACCGCACTGACATCATTCCTCATGCTGCGCTCCTCGGGTGAGATACGGCGTGCGCTTGGCTGGCTGCTGGGCGGGGCAAGCCAGTCCGGCTGGATGCCCGTGCTGGGGATTCTCCCTTATCTGATCATCGGCCTGAGCATCCTGCTGTTGAGCGGACACGCGCTCAACCTGCTGCAGTTCGGCGATGAGCAGGCGCACCAGCTCGGGCTGCCGGTGAACCGCGCCAAGACGATCATTTTGGTAGCGGCCTCGCTGGCGACCGCGGCGGCGGTGGCGTTTGCGGGAATCATCGGTTTCGTCGGCTTGATCGTGCCGCACGTCATGCGCATGTGGTTCGGAGGCGACTATCGCCGCCTGCTCCCGTTGAGTTTCATTGGCGGGGCGGTGGCTTTGCTCGTCGCGGACGTGCTGGCGCGCGTGGTGCTTGCGCCGCAGGAGATTCCTGTGGGCATCATCACCGCCCTTGCCGGCGCGCCGTTCTTCCTGTGGGTGCTGCGCCGCTCGAAGAATCAGGGATATTGGTAGATGCTGAAGATCGAGAATTTGTCCGTATCGTATGGCGCCCGCCGCGTGCTCCACGAGGTCTCACTCACCGTGGAGAACGGCGAGGTGCTGGCGCTGATCGGTCCGAACGGCGCGGGCAAATCCACGCTGGTGCGGGCGGTGAGCGGAGTAGTCCCTGCTCAGAGCGGCTCGGCGCGCAAGAACGGCACCAATTTACTGACGGCGCCTGCCAGCGAACGCGCGCGCGTCGTCTCGGTCGTGCCGCAGGTGGCTTCACTGCCGCCCGCCTTCACCGTTTGGGAGACGGTCCTGCTGGGGCGCACACCCTATTTGAATTTCCTTGGCCAGGTCTCCCCCGCGGACGAAGACATTGCCCGCCAGTCGTTGCAGCGGGTCGATGCGCTGGATCTGATCGACCGCCGCGTGGGCGAACTCTCGGGCGGCGAGCAGCAGCGGGTGCTGCTGGCGCGCGCGCTGGCGCAGTCCACGCCGATTCTGTTGCTGGATGAGCCCACCTCGCACCTCGACCTGCATCATCAAGTTGGGTTGCTCGAGGTAGTCCGCGCGCTGGCGCACGATGACGGGCTGGCGGTGCTGATCGCCCTCCACGACCTGAACCTCGCTGCGCGCTACGCCGACCGGATTGCGCTGATGGTGGATGGACGGGTCAAGGCGATGGGTTCGCCGTCTGAAGTCCTGCTCCCCGAGTTGATCTCTGATGCCTATCATCTCCCCGTTCAGGTGATTCCCAATCCGCTCGACGGGAGTCCGCTCGTGCTGCCGGACGCCCCCTCCTTGCACTCCCCTCACTGATTCGGTATAATGAATCAACAATTGCTCCGGGAGGAGTAGGCGGCTGGCACGCTGATAGAGAAGGAAGCCACAGGCTGGAAGCTTCCGCAGCATCCCACCCCCGAACGTCGCCCGGACGAATGCCGAAGAACACCGAGACTAGAAGACTAGCGGACTAGTGAACCATCGGTAAGTAGACCGGCACGGGAGCGCCCGTTAGCGCGCAGGCTGGTGATGGCCAGCCACAGAGTGCACCCTTTGGGTGAATCGAGGTGGTACCGCGGAAGGCGCGCCTTTCGTCCTCACAGTGGACGAGGCGCGTTTTGATTTAGAGAGGTGATACGATGGATATCAAACAGGCGCTTCAATCACAATATCTGGCTTCTCTGGCCATGCTCAAGGAAGCGGTGGTCAAATGCCCGCTCGCAGGTATGGGATGACCCGAACGATAAATTCAAATTCTGGAGCAAGGCCTACCATACTGTTTTCTATGCCCATCTCTATGTGCAGCAGGCGGAGAAGGATTTTATCCAATGGGAAAAGCACCACGACCCCGATGGCGACATCCCTTTTAGCAAGGACGAGGTGCTTGAGTATCTGTCCGTTGCCGAGCAGGAGGTCCGGCGCTGTGTCCCTGTTTCGGACCTGGAAGCGGAGTCGGGCTTCCACTGGTATCCGGTCGGTAAACTGGAAATGCACCTGATCAACATCAGGCACATCCAGCAGCATGCCGGCGAGTTGTTCGAGTGCCTCGGCATGCGTGAGAAAATCGAATTACACTGGGTGGGACACACCCGGACGAACAAGGAGCAAGAATGAGCGACCAGCAACTACCCAAAGCCTATGATTTCAAGTCCACCGAGAGGCGCATCTACGCGGCGTGGGAGGCGGGCGGCTTCTTCAAGCCGTGGAACGACCCCCGCAAACCGGGATTCGACCCGTCGGTGAAACCGTTCGTGATCTCCATCCCGCCGCCCAACGTGACCGGCGAGTTGCATCTGGGGCACGCGCTGACCACCAGCGTGGAGGATTTGATGATCCGCTACCACCGCATGAAGGGACAGCCGACGCTGTGGGTGCCCGGCTCGGACCACGCCGGCATCGCCACCCAGCTGCAGATCGAGAAGATGCTGGCGCGCGAAGGCACCAGCCGCGAGGCGCTGGGCCGCGAGGAGTTCCTGCGCCGCACCTGGGAGTGGAAGGAGAAATACGGCGGCATCATCACCCAGCAGATCCGCCGGCTGGGAGCGTCCTGTGACTGGGACCGCGAACGCTTCACGCTCGACGAAGGCCTGTCGAAGGCGGTGCGTGAAACCTTTGTGACCCTCTACGAAAAGGGATTGATCTACCGCGGCCCGCGCCTGGTCAACTGGTCGCCGGGGCTGCGCACCGCTGTCTCCGACGTGGAGGTGGAATACAGCGAAGAGGAAGTCAAGCTGTACTACTTCAAGTACATGCTTGCAGATAAATCCGGCGAGTACATCCCCGTGGCGACCATCCGCCCCGAGACCATCCTCGGCGATACCGCTGTAGCGGTACACCCCGAGGACGAGCGCTATAAAAAATTCGTCGGCAAAAAAGTGGTCGTGCCCATGCTGGGACGCGAGATTCCCGTCATCGCGGATGATTATGTCAGCCGCGAGTTTGGCACCGGCGCGCTCAAGATCACGCCCGGCCACGACCCGAACGATTACGCCATCGCCCAGCGTCACAACCTGCCGGTCATTTCCGTATTGGATGCGGCGGCGATTGTCAATGAGAACGGCGGACCCTACGCCGGCATGGACCGCTTCGACTGCCGCGACAAGCTGTGGGCAGACATGGAAGCCGCCGGCCTGGTCGTCAAGACCGAACCGTACACCACCACCATCCCTCGCTCGCAGCGCGGCGGAGAGATCATCGAGCCGATGATTTCCACGCAGTGGTTCGTCAACGTCAAGCCGCAGGCCGAGAAGGCGCTCATGGCGGTGAAGAACGGCGACATCCGCATCGTGCCCGAGCATTTTGACAAGACCTACTACAACTGGATGGAGAACATCGACGACTGGTGCATCAGCCGCCAGCTGTGGTGGGGCCACCGCATCCCGGTCTGGTACTGCGATGACTGCGGTAAACAGACCTGCACGCGCGAGGACCCGACCAAGTGCATCCACTGCGGATCGGAAAACATCGAACAGGACCCGGACGTGCTCGATACCTGGTTCTCGTCCGCGCTGTGGCCGTTCTCGACCCTCGGCTGGCCGGAGAAGACGCCGGACCTGAAGTATTTTTACCCGACCACCATCATGGAGACCGGCTACGACATCCTGTTCTTCTGGGTGGCGCGCATGATCATGTCCGGGCTGGAATTCATGGAGGACGTACCGTTCCGCACCGTGTACCTGCACGGCCTGATCCGCGACGAGCACGGAAAAAAGATGTCCAAGTCCAAGGGTAACGTGGTCGATCCGCTGGAGGTCATGGACGAGTTCGGCACCGACGCGCTGCGCTTCACCCTGCTGGTGGGTTCCACACCCGGCAAAGATATGAGCCTGTCAACCAAGAAGGTCGAGGCGAACCGTAACTTCACCAACAAGATCTGGAACGCGAGCCGCTTTGTGATTTCCTCCATTGGCATGGTGCAGGAGGCTGCCAAGGCGGAGCCGCAATGGACGCTGGCTGATTCCTGGATCTGGGCGCGGATGCAGAATCTTGTCCGCGACGTGGAGCGGTTGTTCCAGACGTACCAATACGGGCAAGCCGGGCAGATGGTCTACGACTTCTTCTGGAGCGATTTCGCCGACTGGTACGTGGAAGTTGCCAAGCAGCAGCTCGCTCAAGGCGGCGACCGCGCATTCTACACCGCGCGGACGCTGGCGCAGGTGCTGGATATTTCCCTGCGCCTGCTGCATCCCTTCATGCCGTTCGTGACCGAGGAGCTGTGGGGACATCTCCGCAAGGCTTTGCAGACCTCGCCGCTCGCGTCCATGGCGAAGGATTGGCCGGTCATGTTGATCGTCGCGTCGTGGCCCGAGCCGCGCCCTGAAGAAAAGTGGGAAGCTGGCAAGACCGCCGACTTCATGCTGATTCAAGAAATCGTGCGCTCCATTCGCAATCTGCGCGCCGAACAGGACGTCAAACCCGGAAAGAAATTGCCGGCTGTGTTTGCAGCGGGAGAAAAGACTGCTTTGCTGCTGGAACAGAAAACCGTCCTCGCAGCGCTGGCGTACCTTGACGTGGAACAGTTGGAGATCCGAGAGTCGCTGAATGTGAAGCCGGATAAAAGCACCGCTCTCGTGGTCGGCCCGGTGGAGATTTATCTGTCCCTGGCTGTCACTGTGGACAGCGCGGAGGACCGCGCCCGCCTCGAGAAAGATCTGGCGGAGACCCAGTCGCAGATCGCCCGCCTCGAGCAGCTGCTCGGCTCGGACTTTGCCAACAAGGCGCCGGCGGCCGTTGTCAATAAAGAGCGCGAAAAACTCGCCTCTTACAAGGAAACGGCCGAGAAGATAAAAGCGCAGTTGGGTTAAATTTTTTATCCTGTTGAGGAGAATTTCAATGGCTGAAATGGAAAAGAAATACCAGGAACTCAAGAACCGCCTGTCTGAAATCTACGACATCGACATGATCAACTCGCTGCTGAACTGGGACCAGTCCACCTACATGCCGGCGGGCGGCGCGGAGGCGCGCGGACGCCAGTCGGCACTGCTGACCCGGCTTTCGATGGAGCGCTCGGTGGACCCGGAGATCGGCCGCCTGCTGGACGCGCTGCGTCCCTACGAGGAAAGCCTGCCCTTCGACTCGGACGAGGCCAGCATCATCCGCGTGGCGCGCCGGGAATACGAACGGCTGGTCAAGGTCCCACCCGCGTTCATGGCGGAGCTGACCGAACATGGATCGCGTGGATACATGACCTGGGCAGAGGCGCGTCCCGCCAACGATTTCAGGAAAGTTCAGCCTGTTCTTGAGAAGACGCTTGACTACTCGCGCAAGCTGGCGGATTTCTTCCCGGGGTATGAGCACATCGCCGACCCGCTGATCGACTTTGCCGATTACGGCATGAAAGCGTCCTCGGTCCGCGCCCTGTTCGCCGAGCTGCGCGAAAAAACGGTGCCGATCGTCAAGGCCATTCTCTCCCAGCCCCCCGCGGACGATTCCTTCCTGCATAAGCATTACCCCGAGGCGGAGCAGCTGGCCTTTGCCGCGGATGTGGTGAAGCAGATCGGCTACGACTTCAACCGCGGGCGCATCGACAAGACCCACCATCCGTTCATGACCAAGTTCTCGCTGGGCGACATCCGCATCACCACGCGCGTTCAGGAGAATTACCTCGGCGAAACTTTCTTCAGCAATGTACACGAAGCCGGGCATGCCATGTACGAGCATGGGCATCAACATGGATTATGAAGGCACGCCGCTCGCCCATGGGACGTCAGCCGGGGTGCACGAGAGCCAGTCGCGGACGTGGGAGAATCTCGTCGGGCGCAGCCGGGAGTTCTGGGAATACTTCTTCCCGAAGCTTCAGAAGGCGTTCCCCGAGCAGCTCAAAGGTGTCAGCCTCGACGCGTTCTATCGCGCGGTCAACAAGGTGGAGCGCTCGCTCATCCGCACTGACGCGGACGAGGTGACCTACAACCTGCACGTCATGCTGCGCTTCGACTTTGAACTGCAGCTCCTCGAGGGCTCGCTTTCCGTCCGCGACCTGCCCGAGGCCTGGAACGAGCGCTATGAGAATGACCTGGGCATCGCGCCGCCCGACGACAAGGACGGCGTCCTGCAGGACGTCCACTGGTATGCCGGCGTGATCGGCGGAGTGTTCCAGGGCTATACCCTCGGCAACGTGCTCGGCGCGCAGTTCTTCGCGTCGGCGCTCAAGGCGCACCCGGGGATACCGGATGACATGAAACAGGGCAAGTTCAGCACGCTGCACGGCTGGCTGAAGGAGAATGTCTACCGGCACGGACGCAAGTACACCGCCCCCGAGCTGGTCCAGCGCGCGACCGGCAGCCCGATTTCGGTTGACCCCTACATCGCTTATCTAAAGAAGAAGTACGGCGAGTTGTATAAACTTTAGAGTGTAGCAAGGGAAAGGTTGGAGTAAATCCTTACCCTGTAACATCATGCAAAAAAGATTGCGTTGGCGCTTTATGCCAACGCAATCTTTTTTACTTCTTTTCCCCCTTCCCGCCGGGAAGCCCCCTGCGGGGGTGCTTTGCTAGGGGTCAGGGGGATGGGAACCCGGGAATGACCACACCAAATCCGCTCTCGTTTGTGTTGATGATTCCTTCGCTTCTATGATACGATTAAAAAGTAATTGACTATACCACTCAGGCAGGTGGCTATGTGGCTCCTCAAGGTCAATGCACCCGATAAAGATGCTCAGCAGCTCCAGTTGAAACCCGGCACGATCACGGTCGGCCGCCTCTCCACCAACGAGATCGTGGTGGACGATGTAGCCGCGTCGCGCCGCCATGCCGAGATCACCCTCGACGCGCAGGGAAGCTCCGTCCAGGTGGTGGACCTGGGCAGCACCAACGGGACCTATGTCAACCGGCAGCGCCTCGAAAAGCCGCTCAAGCTGCAGAGCGGGGACGTCATCCGCATCGGGCAGGTCACCATCTACGTGTCACACCAGCCGGATGAAATCAAGCCGCAGCGCAGCGGCTCGGGCACCCACCGTTTCACGCGCGAACTGCTGCTTGAATCGCTCGACCAGCATGCCATCCTGCTCTACGAGACCGCCCGCCGGCTCAACACGCTCACCGACCGCGGCGCGGTCGAAAAGGAAGTCACGGACCAGATCACCAAGGCGCTGAGCGTGAATCACTGCCGGATGGTCTTTGCCAGGGATTTCGACAAGCTGGAGGCGTTCGGCTTTCACGACCCGCAGGCGCGCCAGGCCATCCAGCAGTTGTCGGCGGAGGTGCTGTCGGCAGCCATGTATGTCCCCGTGCTGAGCGGCGAGGAACCCATCGCGCTGCTGTGTCTCGTCAAGACCAACCCCGATGCGCGCCCCTTTGACAACCGCGATATGCAGCTGGCGGTGGCCGTCAGCCACCAGGCTTCACTGGCCTTGCAGCGGATCGACCTGCTGGACAAGGTCCGCAAGCAGGAAACGGTCCAGACCCTGCTGCGGCGTTTCCTGGCGCCCCAGGAAGCCCAGTTCCTTTTGCGCGATTACCTGGAAACAGGACACCTGCCCGAGCTGGCCGAGCAGACCGTCACCGTCCTGTTCTCGGACATCGTCGACTCGACCGGCATCGCCGAACGGGTGGGCGCGCGCACGTTCGCCGAGATCCTTTCCAGCTATTACCAGACGGTCACGGATATCATCTTCAAGCACGGCGGCATCGTCCGCTATTTGGGGGACGGGGTGATGGCGATCTTCATGCGCACGCCGGAGCACCCCGATGCCGAAGAGCACGCCGTGTTGGCGGGGCGCGAAATGATCAGCCGCCTCAATGCGACCGGCGCGTTGAACGTCGACCAGCGCTACGTGATCGGGATCTCCATTAATACCGGACCGGTAATGATCGGTTACGTGGGCACGACCGAACGCGCCGAATTGACCGTGCTCGGCGATACCGTCAACGTGGCTTATCGCATTCAGGAATATGCCCGTCCCTACAAGGTCGTGGTGGGACCTGCCACCGTCGCCGCCATCGTGGACAAGTTCAACACTCAGCGCATCGGCGCGGTGACGCTGCGCGGGCGCGAAAAGCCCATCCAGGTCTACGAAGTTCTGCCGTAATATCCCCGGTTGTTAAGCTAAAGACTCCCAAACAGGACAAAGTTAAGTCCTTGATTACAATTAATAAACTCGCATGGTGATTTCACATGCAAAGGTAAAAACCGGTGGTCAAAATTTCCTTCTTGATTTGTTACTAATTATTGAGAGAAAGGACTAATTCAACAGGCGAAGGCCAATGTGACGTGAGAGTTCACCAACCGTGTTATTTGGTAAGGGATGGTTTGAGAGTTTGTTGAGTGAGAGCCTTGGAGAATCCCAATGAACGAATTACACCCCGAAAAACTGCACGTCACCTTTCACGAGGGCACTTCACGACAAGAGCCGTCCCTGCCGCGCAGGTACACGCTCACCCATTCCGACTCCACGGGCGATTTGTTTTTATCCATTGGCGCTGAATACGATCGCAAACAGATCTCGGGTTTCTATACCCGGTTCATGCGCGATGAGGTCCTTGCAGAGCTAAAGGACGATGGTCAGGGTGTTTCCCTGCATGTGTATTGTCACGTCAGCGGGGGCTTTGTCCTCGGTACCGCCGGCTGGCGCAGCGATATTCTGCATCATCATATGCGCATGGTATTGGAAGCGCTGCGTTACGGTGACCGTGAACTATTCTCTGCCCACCCGGAATTTAACCGCGTGCCCGTGAAAGTTCATTTTGCGTCAAGCCGCGCAAAGTACAACCGTATCGAAGATTGGGGGCTAATTCAAGCTTATGAATGAAAATAACGCTCATTCATTTGCCGCTCCTGCAAACCCGCCAATGGTCATTTCAGGTGTGGCGGGGAGGTTGGTAAACATAAAAGCACCTGCCCGAACGGGCAGGTGCTTGAGTAAAAGCAACCCTGTGTTGAAGATCAAGCCCGCTTGCCGTACCAGAACCGATGCCAGTCCCCACCGCTCTTCTGCAGGGCGAGGAAGGTGTAGAGCGCGCCCGCCCAGAATCCCAGCACCATCATCAGGATCACCCAAATGACGGAAGGCAGCAGCGCCTTCTCGCGGAACACGATCCAGCACGAGAACAGGGCAAAGCCGACGTACAGGTCCACCAGCGAGACAATCCCCCAGGGCATGGAAAGCAGCACCGCACCTTCGGCCAGAAAGTCCCCGTAGGTGAATCCATAGATCAGGACAATGGTCATAGCCAGCAGACCGGCCAGTGAAATGAACTTTGCGATTTTCATGATGATTTCCTCGTTTCGTTAGGTTATGCCTGCGCGGTCACGACGGCGAACCCTGCCGCGCTAGGACCGATATGCGCGCCAATGACAGGGGTGATATCCACCTGCAGAATATCTCCGGGAGGCAGCAAGGAGCCAGCCTGCGCCCGCAGGTCGGCCAGGCGCTCCGGTGGCGCATGCGTGTGTACGATGGCAACACGTTCCATCTCGCCCACGTTGCGCAGCATTTCGATCACGCGCATGAAGGCTCGTCTGCCGGTGCGCACCCGTTCGCTGGATGGCGTGCCGTCGTGCATGATCATGATGGGTTTGATGTGCAGAAGCGCGCCCATGTTGGCCATGAATCGGTTCATCCGTCCGCTGCGCCTTAAGAATTCCAGGGTGTCGAGTGCGGCAAAGACATGGGAACGTTTGATCTGGTTCTCGAGCGCGGCCAGAATTTCGGCGATGGAGCAGCCCGCCTCCGCCATTTTAGCCGCTGTCTCCACCAGGAATCCGGTGCCCAGGCTCAACTGCCTGGAATCCAGGACAGTGACCAGGGCGGATGTGGTTTCGCGGGCTGCGATCTGTGCCACGTTGGCCACAGCGCTGAGTGCTGCCGAGATGTGGATGGAAAGAATGTCGCTTGCGCCTTCTTCGGCAAGGACATCATACATCGCGCGGAATTTTTGTTCAGAGGGCACGGCCGTGGTGGGGTGGTGAGGAAACGCTGGCAGTTGGGTGTAGAACTCTTCGCGCGTCATGTCGATGCCGTCGAGGTATCCTTTGTTGCCGACGTTGATGTAAAGAGGGACAACACGGATATTGTAACGATGGATGGTTTCAGCGGGCAGGTCACAGGTGCTGTCGGTAACGATTCGAACGGACATGATTTACCACCTTTACTCAATAAATTGGTACCGCTAATACCTCCATTTTACACGCAAACTGCGATGGGAAGTCCCTGCCAGGCAGCAAAAAGTGGGTTTGTGACAAATACACCCTTGATTAGTGAAATATGTCATTTGACCGTCCACGCGGGGTGTCGTATAAGGATAGAAACCTTAATTTGGAGTGTGACACATGGCAATGAAGATCCTCGAAGAATGCATCTCCTGCGGCGCGTGCCTGCCGGAATGCCCCACCAATTCCATCACTGAAGGCGATACCATCTACGTCATCGACCCGGCCACCTGCGTGGAATGCGTCGGTCACTTCGACGCCCCCCGCTGCAAGGACGTCTGCCCGGTGGATTGCATCGTCCAGGCGTAGCCGTTTGCCCTTTTCGTTTTTTGGGTACGTCGTTATAATCCTTACACACAATTGAATCTACAACCTTCGGGGCAGGGTGACACAGGCGCACCAGCGCAGGTGAATTCCCGATCGGTGGTACAGCCCACGAGTATCCGCTCTCACAGCGGTGCATGATCCGGTGAAATTCCGGGGCCGACGGTTACAGTCCGGATAAAAGAAGGTGCAGGCAGCCCGTCACGGGTCTGTTTTGCCGTATCCCCCGAAAACACACTGTTTTCGGGGTTTTTACTGCAGCGGACCGGTTCGCGCGCCGCCCTCCCTCGCCCCGCAGGTCACTCTGCGAGGCTTTTTATTTCGAAAAAACATGGATACAGACCCGATCGGAAAGAACGATAAAAAATCAAACAATCCTCTGCACAGGCAGGGCCAGTGGCTGGGCGTCCTCTCGCTCCTCGCTGCCCTGGTCTTGTGGTGGCTGGTGGCGCGATTATCCGACCTGCCGGCGTTCATCCTGCCCTCGCCGGGACAGGTCTTCGAGCGATTCCTGCGCGCGCTGGGAGACGGGACACTGCTCGCCAATGCCTGGGTGACGCTGCAGGAGGTGCTGCTCGGGCTGCTGGTGGGCACCGTTTTCGCCACGCTGATCGGGTACCTGATCGCCAAGTCGCGCCTGTTCGAGAAACTGGTCTCGCCCTACCTCGTCGCCAGCCAGGCGATTCCGATCGTGGCCGTCGCGCCGCTGCTGGTCATCTGGTTCGGACCGGGCATGTCGTCCAAGGTGTTGATCTGCGCGCTGATCGTCTTTTTCCCGGTGCTGGTCAACACGGTGGTCGGCGTGCGCGCCGTGCCCGCCTCGCTCCACGACCTGATGGGCTCGCTGCGCGCCACCCGCTGGCAGACGTTCCGTTTTCTCGAGGTGCCGGCGGCGCTGCCCATCTTTCTTGGCGGGCTGCGCATCGGGGCGACGCTCTCGGTCATCGGCGCAGTGGTCGGCGAGCTGGTCGGCGCGGACAGCGGGCTGGGATTCCTCGTCAATGTGGGGCGCGGACAGTATGACACGGCGCTGGTGTTCGTCGCCATCTTCGCGCTGGTCGGGCTGGCGCTGATCCTGTATGGCGCGGTGGCCGCCGCGGAGCGGCGTCTGCTCAAGTGGCAGGAAGTGAATACTCGCTGAACCGTTGGATTATTTGGAGATATTCAATGAAAAGAACATTTCTTTTAACCCTTGTTTTTCTTCTTGCGCTGGCGGGCTGCCTGCCCCCTTCGGATGGTGCACCGCAGACTGAAGCAACTCCCGCCGCTTTGACGCAGGTCCGTTTGCCGCTTGGGTACATCCCCAATATCCAGTTCGCACCGCTCTATGTCGCCATGGACAAGGGTTACTACCGTGAAGCTGGCCTGGAGATCATCCCCGATTACTCCTTCGAAACCGATGGCGTCGCGCTGGTCGGTGCAGGCGAACTTCCTTTCGCGGTCGTCTCCGGCGAGCAGGTGCTGCTGGCCCGCGCGCAGGAACTGCCGGTCGTGTACGTCATGGCGTGGTACCGGGACTATCCCGTCGCGGTTGTCTCCAAAAAGGAGCAGGGGATCACGACTCCCGCCGACCTGAAGGGGAAAAGAATCGGCCTGCCCGGACTTTACGGCGCGAACTACATCGGCCTGCGCGCCCTGTTGGACAGCGTCAGCCTGATGGAGAATGATGTGACCCTCGACTCGATCGGCTTCAACCAGGTCGAGGCGCTCGCGGCGGATCAGGAACAGGCCATCGTGGGTTATGTCGCCAATGAACCGATCCAGCTCACAACGCAAGGGTATGACGTCGATGTGATTCCGGTGGCGGATTATGTCCAGCTGGCATCTAACGGCATCATCACCAACGAGAAAACCATCCGCGAGAATCCGGCGCTGGTTCGCGCCTTCATACAGGCAACACTGCGGGGCATCACCGACACCATCGCGAATCCGGATGAAGCCTACGAGATCAGCAAAAAATATGTTGAAGGACTGGCTTCCGCCGACGAGACTCTCCAAAAGAAAATTCTGGCCGCATCCATCGCCCTGTGGCAAGCCGACCCGCCCGGGATGTCCGACCCGCAGGCCTGGGAGAATATGCAATCTGTCCTGATGAAAATGGGATCCTACTCCGAGCCCCTGGACTTATCCCAGGCGTTCAGCAATGACTTCATAAAATGACCCCGCCTCACGCTCCCAAGCCGGACCCGATCCTGGTCGTCCAGGACCTGACTGCCATCTTCACTGAAAACGGCGGGGGCGGACTGCGCGCGTTGGACGAAGTGACGTTCTCCGTACGCCCGCGCGAGTTCATCTGCGTACTGGGGCCGTCCGGCAGTGGCAAGACCACATTACTGCGCATCCTGGCGGGGCTGCTCCCGCCTACGGCGGGGAGTGTCCGCTTTGCGGGCGGCGCGACTCCGCGTATCGGCTTTGTCTTCCAGCAGGCCAACCTTATGCCGTGGCGTACAGTACTCCAGAATATCCTGCTGCCGCTCGAGGTGGAGAATCTGCCGGCGGACGCCGCGCGCGCGAAGGCCCGCGAGATGGTCGAACTGGTGGGCTTGCAGGGCTTCGAAGAGCTCGTTATCCGCGCGACCTCTCAGGAGGCATGGCCCAGCGCGTGGCGCTGGCGCGCGCGCTCATCCACGACCCCGACATCCTGCTGCTCGACGAGCCCTTTGGCTCACTGGACGCGCTGACCCGCGAGCGGATGTGGACCGAGCTTTCGCGCATCTGGCAGGCGCAGCAGCCCGCTCAGGGCGGCGGGCGAGGGAAAACCGTCATCATGGTAACCCACTCGATCGGCGAATCGCTCTTTCTGGCAGACCGCGTGCTGGTGCTGACCGCCCGCCCCGGCCGGGTGAAGCTCGATCTGAAGGTGGATCTGCCGCGTCCGCGCATGGACGACATGCGCTACACAGCCCACTTTGGCAATCTGGCTAAAAAGCTGAAAGCGGCGATCGAATGAATCAAAAGTTCCTCCCTTTATGAACGGAGGAACTTTTTGTATGTGTGCCCGGCTGGATGGGGTACTCTTTCTGCCAGCTCCACCGCACCAGCGTCAATTCATCCTTCTTGAGGCCTCTCTCGCAAGAAGGCTCTCACGCGGTCTCTTTCCTGTTCGACTTCCGCGAGGGTCCATGATGAACCGGATGTGAACTTGCGCCCGTCAATCATTTCAATGCTGACGTGGTAGCTTGGCCCCCCATCGGTCCACTCGGTTTTCTCCAACTCCACAGACTTTATGGACGCGAGAGGATAGTCAGTTCGTTGAGGCCGGACGACCGGCGCCTGCTGAATATAGGTAAAGGTGCTGCTGCGCTTATCGAAGCGGATTTCCTTGCTAAGCCCTGCAATGGCCGCCCATACAAGAAGGCGCTCACCGCCATGGCTCCCAGGGAGATCAGCGCGACGAACAGGAAATAGACATTCCAATAACTCTGCCAATCCGGAAGATAGATCAACTGGTAGGGCGCCAGAAGAGGGAACAGGGATAGAAGAAGCAAAAGCACCCTCGTCACAGGACGCATGGGGTGATTGAGTTCAAGTGTTTGGTCGGTCTCAGTGATCGTGGACATTTCGAAAAACCATCCCTTTAAACTCCTTGAGGACGGAGTGCCTCGAGATGAACTTAATGGGACCAATAATCGCTATCTTACAGCGCCGGTTTCCCAGATCGGTTTCACCGTTGGACTCTGGTAGATTCCCTTATAGATCACCAGATTCCCATCATCCTGTAATGCAAGGAAGTAATCCCCGATTTTATCCACTGAGCCAGAATCCCAAATAGGCTTGTTGTTTTTGTCGTATAACACGAGGTTGCCATCGTTCTGCATGACCAATTTAGCCGCATCGCCCTTTGTTCTGGATGACCAAAGCTGCTTGCTTGTGTAATTATCATAGAGAGCCAGCTCGCCGTCCGTATGCACTTCGAAGCGATAGAGCTTTTGATGGGAAAGTAATTGACTACCAGCCGGCAATACTCCGACGGCAATTAATACGTCGGACGGGATGGGAGTTCTGGTCGGCTCCTGGGTGACCGTGGCCGCCTGGGTCGGGACGACGGCTGCAGCAGGTTTCGTTGGAGCTGCAGTGGGTGTCGATTTGCGACCGAAGAGAACGAAGCCTCCTCCGGCAATTACCACGAGCAGCACCACACCGATCACCGCCCAGATCCAGGCCGGCATGCCGCTGCGCTTTTTTGGTTCAGCGATCATCGTGGCAGGCATCGGCTGTCCTTTTTCCGGCTGGGCGGACGGTTTCTCGTCAGGTTTCTGAACGACTGTTGCGGCCGGTGCCTGTTCTTCGGCAGGTTTCGAATCCCCGACAGGCTTTTGAGCAACGGTGGTCGCAGCGGAGGCAGCGGTAATGAGATGACTTTCCGGGATGGCTGCCTGGATGGCGCGTACCAGGTCTCCGGCAGTCTGGTAACGGTCTTCGGGATTCTTGGCCAGCGCTTTCAGGATGACCAGTTCGACAGCTTCCGGCAGGTCGGGGTTGATGGAGCGCGCCGGCGGCAGGGGATCCTGGACATGTTTGAAAACCACCGCAATGGGGGTTTCGGCGCGATAGGGCACGCGCCCGGTCGCCATTTCAAACAGGACCACGCCCAGCGAGTAAATGTCGCTGCGCGCGTCGATCTTCTGCCCGGAACCCTGCTCGGGAGACATGTAAGCCGGCGTTCCCATGATGGTCCCGGTGGACGTCAGGTTGACCGCGTCTTCGACCATGCGCGCCAGCCCGAAATCAGTAAGCAGGCAGTTCCCGCTTTCGTCGATGAGGATGTTGCTGGGTTTGATGTCGCGGTGGATCAACCCGCGCCCGTGGGCGTACGCCAGCGCCTCGCCCACCTGGGTGATGACCTGGCGGATGCGCGCCAGCGAGACGGGAGAGCCCTTCAGCTGGTCCGTCAGCGTCCCGCTCTGGATGAACGGCATGACGATATAGGTGTAACTATCCGCCTGGCCGAAATCGAACACCGGCAGGATGTGCGGGTGCTGGAGCTGCGCCAGCAGCCTGGCTTCACGCTGGAAGCGCGCGAGGAACTGGGGATCGTCGGCATAGCTGCGCGGCAGGACCTTGAGCGCCACGTACCGTTCCATGCCGGGCTGGTAGGCTTTATAGACCGCAGCCATGCCCCCTTCGCCCAGCGGCGCCACGATTTGATAGGGTCCGAATTGCCTACCGGTAAGATTCTCCATCATCACCTCCCGTGATTGACGAGCGAGCGGTTCATTGTCGAAAGTGGATATTTAAGATGTGCCTTGGCGATAAAGTGCATCCATTTTACACCCTATGCAGGGAAGTCAGGCCTTGATTACAACAGGTTAATTAAGACTTACATCAGCCGGGGGCACTCCGGAAGATTCCAAGGCCTTCATCCGCCATACCTTGAAATAGCTGAAGGCAAACACGATGAAACCGGTGGGAGTGGTGATGAGGTAAAGGATCCAATTGGTGTACCAGCGTACTCCTGCGTAATAGGCTGCCGCATAGAACAGGGATGCTGTTACCGGGACGAGCAGCAAACCGACGTAACGCCAGGACGGATCGGTCCGAGCGAAGCAGGTGTGCAGCGGCTCTCGGCTTTCCCTTTGCCGGTTGCGCCGCAGCGCCAGATAGATCAACAAAAGGAGAACAGGCAGGATGACCACGGCCAGCGGCGCGGCAGGGACGGCGACAAAGGCGAAATAGAGAAGGAAGAGAATCGCCGCCGTTATTTCAGCGATGCGATGAGGCGTAAAGAAAACCGGTACAGTGCGGTCGTAGAGCCAGTAGGCGAAAACCAGCAGGAAAGTGGAGAGGGTCGCATATTGGACGAACTCGAGCGGTGAGGCCGGCGTTTCGCCGGGTTCCACCCACCAGGAGATCGCCCATAGTCCGTACGCTATTCCAATGACAGTAGATACCAGGAGAGTCATCTTCAGCCCGGAGAACAGCGCACGTCGAACGGCATACCACCCGACCCAGACGGAAATCAGCGCGTGCCATGCCAGCCCTGTGAACGACAATGAAAGGGGGAGATCTTCGTAAGTCGTTTGCACGACGATGCCTTCGGTCATCCAGCCGAAGACCGCTCCTGCCAGAAAAAGCGCCCAGATGGTGTGGACCCGGAACCGCGCGACGATGGCGAGAAAAACGAATGCGAGAAGCGAGTAGGCCAGCCAGGTGCTGATCCAGTTGGGCAGGCTGTCGGTCGGCTTGGCGCGTGCCCAGAAGACTAGTTCCGAATAGTAAAAGAGGATATAACCGGTAGCCAGGACGCCGAGGAGTTGCTTAACGATACGCGTGATCATCTTAGGCAGCTATACCACCGTCCCGAACAGGGCGCCGATGGCGGCGGTAATGGCCATGGCCAAAGCGCCCCAGAAGGTCACCCGCCCGGCGCCGATCCAGACGTTCGCACCGCCGATCCGCGCTGCCACGCCTCCCATGATCGCAAGGAAGATCAGGGAGCTGACCGCCACAACCGGAGCGAGGTACGCCACCGGGACGACCAGCACCATCAGCAGGGGTAGGGCGGCTCCGGCGGCGAAGGTGCCGGCGGAAGCCAGCGCCGCCTGGATGGGGCGCGCGGTGTGCAGTTCGGACAAACCCAGCTCGTCGCGGGCATGCGCTCCCAGCGCGTCGTGTGCCATCAATTGGTCCGCCACTTGTTTTGCGAGCGAAGGGTCCAGCCCGCGCTTTTCGTAGATCATGGTGAGCTCCTTGCGCTCGGACTCATCCTCGGTCTCAAGTTCCTTGCGTTCGCGCTCAAGGTCGGCTTTCTCCGTATCCGCCTGCGAGCTGACCGAGACATACTCGCCTGCCGCCATGGACATGGCGCCCGCCACCAGCCCGGCTACCCCCGCCACCAGCACGGGGTTGCGGGCTGTGCTCGCGGCGGCCACGCCTACGATTAGGCTGGCCGTGGAGACGATGCCGTCGTTCGCGCCGAGGACGGCGGCGCGCAGCCAGCCGATCCGCTCGGCGTAATGTCGTTCGATGTGAAGTCTGTGCATAGATCATCCTCCAAGGCGTGAGATAGTGGATTAGTCACCGATGATTAAACTATTTCCCATTCTTCGACTGCTCCCGGGATCACCCTGAATAACGGATTCACCAGGGGCGTCTCAATGGAAGCGGTTTGCAGATACCGGTCTTTGTCTCGCTGTTTCAATTTGCGTTTCAGGTGCTCGAACTCGTACCGGAGTTGGCCCTCCGTCACACGCAACTTTATTCCGCGCGGTCTGGAGCCGAGTTTGGCAGAATCAAAATGATAACCGCGCTTTCTCGATTCATCATGGACAAACCACAGGTAGGCATCGATAGCCCGAATGGGGTCGGCATGTGCTTTGAAGCGCATCAACTGAGGGTGCTGTCGGTAGCCGCGTGTGTGCCCGAGCAGGACCTTTCGCGCGAGAAGACCTTCGCGCCAGAGAGCTACCAGGCCTTTGGCGTCCAGGTAGGACGGGTGCAGGCTCCATAATCGCATGTGGTTATCCTATTTATGCCCTATTGACATTATATTGAGTTTTTATTTCTTGAACATCTTGTAAGTACGACAAGCCTTAATATACCTAATCTTCAGAACACAAACGGCACGAACATCTTGGTTTGTTTCATGTAGTCTTGATAAGAAGGGCCAAAGAAATGGATACACTCGGCTTCGTCTGCTTTGGCCGTGGCAATCAGAAACAATGTCGCCGCCAGCGCCAGTAATACTCCCGGCCAGGTGGGAGCCTTGAAGAATATTCCCCAGGTCAGGAGCAGCAGGGAACAATAAAGGGGATGGCGGATGTAGTGATAGATTCCCGAGGTGACCAGGGCGGATGTCTTTTCAAAAGCCAATAATTGAGGCTCCTGATCTCGCTGCGCAACAGGTTTTCCTTGAGCGCGCAGAGAGCGAACACCCAGCGCAAGTGGGACGAGACAAATAATGAGCAAAAACCAGGAGACCAACTGGTGCCAGGATAATGGATCGTGAAACCATGCATCGATGTTGAGGATAAATAGCGCGGCGATGAACTCCCACGCAAAGAAACGATAGAAGCCGTGCGAGCGCGGGGCACGGAGTGAAGCGCGGGATATATAAACGAGCACGGCAGAAATCAAGGCAAAAGCGATTAGCTTGAACATACCACTCTCTTCAGGTTGTAAGTGCTGATTGCTCGATAATACCTTGCAATTATCATTTCAGAGGTAGACCTGCCGGGATCAGCCGCGGAATGGACAAGCGGCTACAGCATGTTGGATTCATGCCGGCGCCGGAGGAAGTTCACTCCCCTGGTATAGCTGATAAGCCAATGCCAAAGTGAGCAGGACACTGGCCGTGTACGGGATGAAACTGCCCAAGATGATAAGCGGGAGGTCGCCGTAGGAGACGCCGACGACAGATAGATTAAAGGCCACTGCCAGCCCCGAAAGGATCAGAAAGCCGAGTAAGCGGCTTCGTTGCGAACGGGCTCGAAGAAACCATAAGGGGGCAAGGACAGTGAACAGGAAAGGTGTCATGGCTTTATAGGTGAAAAAGCCGGGGCTGTCTCCCATCACGGCGCTGACCTTTTGGTTGACGTCGATCAGAAGCTGGATCCCCATATAGATCATGCCGATCGCAAACAGCATGGCGAGCAGTCCGTGCTTTCGCGCCGGGAACAGCCCAAGCGCTATAGGCAGCAGCAGCCCCGTCACAGCAGAATAGAGTGAAATACTGAGCCAATCACCGGTTGTAGACCAGGACAAGCCGAAGAGAGTGAAATACTTGACTCGTACTGCGAGCTGACATGCCACGATCAACATAATGAGTACCCAGACATGCCATGAAATTTGCCGGCCTCGCATCAGAAATAGGAACAAGACAACCAGGACGACCAGAAGCACCATCAGAACCAAGGCATTCGCTGATTGCTTTACAAGAATTGAAGCCAACCCGCCCATCACACCCATCACGATTGTCAGGCCGATGGAAACCAGCATGCCAGCTGCCATCAGGCTCCAGCCTGGAATCTGCCTGCTGCCCCAGAAATAGGCAAAGGTCAAATACATGACCAGCAACAACACACCGACCAGCATCACTATTGAGAAATCTGCATTCGTCAAACCTGCCACCGCCAGGCCGCCAGGGATGACCGCCAATAGCGCCAAACTCCACGATAACGGCAGCTCTTCTTTTCTCAAGTTGATGCTTTTCACGAATCTTCTCTCGGATTGATTAAATAATTGGTCGTATGAAAAACCGTTTCCACGCCTGTGCTTGCTTTGGCTTCTTCCTTTGGAAGCGCTTACCCCGCCTTTGTGTTTGACGCTCTTAATGAATCAAGGCGCTGTTTGTTTTCGTATGGCTGGATGAAGCATCGACGATCCTCTTTCGTTACCCGAAAACATTGGCGGTCGTCAGCCACAGCGCGATGAGGTACCACAACGCGATGGCTAGGATCCCGACCAGCGGATTCAATATCACCTTCAACGGACCGGGCATGTCGGATTTGTAGATGGCGAGGTTTGCGGCATAGGCTACACCTCCCAAAGCCCCGCCGATCGCGCCGCCAAAGAACACCAGGATGAGCGGCCATCCACACATCACGTGGACCATGGGGGTCGGTTTTCCGGTTTTCTGCTTTTCCGGCTGAGGTTCTAACGGGGGGGCGGTCATCTTCTGCAGCACCCGTTTGGCGGTTGCGTTGTTCGGGTTGTGCTTCAATGCTTCCTCGAGGCACTTTTGCCGCTTCTCGCGGTCCGAGGTGATGGACGCCAGCCACACCCAGGCTTCATCGTCCGCGGGATTCTGCTTAAGCATCTGGATCAGGGTACCCCGCGCCTCATCTTCCCTGCCTGCTTTGATGAGCTCGTCAGCGTGTTTGAGAGTATTGTCCATAGGTCACCCCTTTTTGGGGATATTCTCTTTGAGCTGTGTGATGAACTTAATTATCGCACATTTGCTGTCCGCTTAAACGAAGACACCCGAAATCAATAGGATCCCAGGTGTCTTGTTGGTGATGAAAATGAAAACTAGATGGCGATGCCGAACATGCCAAGCAGCCAGACGAGAATCCAGTAAACCACGGCGATGGCGATAGCTGCGACAATGGCGCCGGTAAAACCATTGACCTTCATGCCGGGGACGAATTTGTCGCTGATCATCAGCACAACGGCGGCGACGACCAGGAAGACGAGCGCGCCAAACCACCCGCCTCCGATGGTAATTCCCAGCGCGCCAAGCAGCCAGAGGACGACCGACCCGACGATGGCGATGACGATCGCCGCAATGGCAGCAGCGCCAAAGCCGGTGACGCTCAACCCCAGGTTCAACCTGCTGACGATCAAAAGGACCACAGCAGCAACGACTACAGCAACAATGAAACTCCAAATAACACCCATCTTCCACTCTCCTTTGGTTTAGTTGTGAGACAGGCCCGACCTGTCTCTATGTATATAGTAACACGCAAATTCTGCGTTAGTTATTAGAAAAATACTGTCAAATGAAGGGCTTTGGAAGCTGGAATTTGCTTTTCCTGCAGTAACGAGGTGAGAGTCATTTTGGAAATGACCGCTACCACCTCCTAATTTCCCTCGAAAAACGCCTTCATCGAGGCACCCAGCCAGGCGAAAGATTTGTTTGGCTAGTCATCAGTCCAGCGAGGAGCATGATTGACCTGGCCGTGATGTCTGTCATTCAACCCGGGCAAGGATGTCGCGGACGGTCGTCTCAATGTCCATGTCAGTCGTGTCCACAATCTGCCAACCTTCGCGCTCGAGGGTGGGAATTACCTCCTGCAGATTCTCGTACACGGTGCGGATTCCGTCGGCGATATAGGCGCTTCCATCGCGTTTCTGGTTTCGCACCTCAGCCGCCTGACGGCTGGGGTATAGCAGGATTCGATGAACATCCGGGCTTTGAAAGAGTCGCTGGTATTCCCGCAACATGCTGTTCGGGTCCCAAAAATCGTCGATCACCACGGTGAAACCAGCGCTGCGGTAGCTGAGCGCCATCTGGGTCACGCATTCCCGCGCCACGGCCAGTTGCTCGATAAGACCCTGACTCCAGGCGACACCTGGATGTTCCACTCCCGAGACCACCATGCTGCGGATGTCATCCACCGGGATGTGGATGCTTTTTTGAAAATGAGCCGCCAGCGCGTGCGCAGTTGTGCTCTTGCCGACGGCGGGAGCGCCAGCCAGAAAGAAGATTAAGGACATAAGCATCTCCTCGAATCGGGATTTTGAAGGCCAAGTTTACTGCAATATGAGGAAGAATGATATGGAACTAAGCCGTCACCTGAATTGATAGTTTATGACAACCGTTGATCGTCAACAAAAAGGATGGCAGCCTCCCATTCCCCGTTACTTTCCGTCAAAGAACGCCTTCATTGGCGGAGCGATGTTGGCAGGGATGTCCTCGCCCCAGGCTGCGCCGGTGATCATCCGGCCGGTGGGAGTTCCGTTTTCATCCAGCTCATAGAAGGCGGGGATGCCCGGCACATAGAGTCCTAAACCGGATAGTTTGTCGCCCCACACGTCGGTGTCCAGCTTGATGATGTACGTTCCGGCGAAGGCCTCGACCATGAGCGGATCGCCGAGGTTTTTCTTGATGGCGTTGCAGGGCGGGCACCAGTCCGCGTAGAACTCGATGTAGGGATCGCGCCCGAGCGCCGCAGCTTTGACCGCCTCGGCCTGCAGGATGTCCTTGAGCTTGGCGTTCCCTCGCCCCGATGACGATGACGGAGAATTGGTCCGGCGCGGGGGATTCGTCGGTCCAGGTGTAGTCCAGTGAGGGTGAGGTGGTGGGCGTTTCTCTTGGCGCAGAAGCGACGGCTGTTTTCGTGGGGATCTGTGAATTATCGACGTTTGGGGTTTCCGGCAGGAAGGATTCCAGAAAGGCGCAGCCTGACAGGATGAGCCACAAGGATGCCAGGATGATTATTTTCGCGAGAGATTTATGTTTCATGGCGAATCTCCTCCTTGCGCTCGGAGGGTAGGTCACGTTTGAATGTGACCTGCTGCTCATCTGATCACTATCCCCTGCTCACTGCCCTCTTGGCAAATCCAACAACGTCACCTCGGCCAGCAGGCGGGCGTTGATGTTCTTGTCGAGCAGCTCCACCGCCCGCTCGAGGCTGCCTACTGTCTTCCGTGCCTGCTGCAAGGAAAGACTCTCCGCCAGCGCGGCGATCTCTTCCGAGCGGTCCACATTTGCTAACGGGGATTCGGCTTTTGCAGCGGTCAGCATCACGTCCCGGTAGTAGGACGACCACAGCATCAGCACATGTCGGAAGGTGTCCTTGTCTTTGGCGAGTTTATCGGCGTAGGAGAATTTCTTGACGCGCGTCGCCGGCATCAGTTCCCGCAGGTCATCCAAGCGTTCGGCGCGGGACTTGAGCCCATCGGGGTCGTTCAACAAGCGCAGGGCGTAGCCGGGGCGTCCATTCGACAGGTGCGCCAACAGCCGCGCGTCCACAGGTGATGCGCCGTGCTGCAGCAGATGTCCCTCCACGGCTTCGAGGGGCAGAGCGCGCAGACGCATGATCTCGCAGCGTGACACGATGGTCGGCAGCAACTGCTCGGCGTTGTCGGCGGTCAGGATCAGGATGGCGTAGGACGGGGCTTCCTCCAGCGTCTTGAGCAGCGCGTTCTGCGCATTTTGATTCGCCTCCTGAAAACGCAGGAAGAGGGCAACCCTGTGTGCGGATTGGTACGGCTTGAGCGACAGGCTGTGGTTGACCTGGCGCACCTGGTCGATCTTCAGCACCGCGCCTTCGGACTCCGCCTGAACAACCGTGAGGTCCGGGTACTGCATGGCTTCGATCTGTTGACAGTTGCGGCAGGTCCCGCAGGATTCACCCGGCGCGGGAGGGTTGGCGCAGCTCAAGGCGCGTGCAAATCGGATGGCCAGTGTGCGCCGTCCCACACCGGGCGGACCGGCGAACAGGTAAGCGTGACGCACCGCGTCGTGCGCGATGTGCTGCCTGAGCAGATTCACCGCCCACTCGTGTCCCAGCAAGCCCCAGTTTGATTCGTTGGTGCTCATTTACCCCCCTCATTACACCTGTCATCGCGAGCGAGCGTGGCGATCTGTTTGCAAACGGTCAACACTAATCGACCAGCGGGTAACCGTTTAAGAGTAGATTGCTTTGTCGGGCTTTGCCCTCCTCGCAAGGACACCATTACCCCTCCCCGCCGCGCAGGCGCAGGTAAGAGTCATAGCGGGCGGCGTTCACCGTCCCTGCCTCGACGGCCGCGCGCACGGCGCAGCCCGGTTCATGCGTATGAGCGCAGTCGTTGAACTGGCAATTCTCCACCAGCGGCCTCAACTCCGGGAAATAGCCATCCAATTCCTCCGGCTCGGTGTCCCACAGCGCCAGCGAACGCATGCCGGGTGTGTCCGCCACGTAGCCTCCGTCTTTCAGCGCGATGAGTTCCCGCACCACGGTGGAGTGCTTGCCCTTATTGATCGCCGTGCTGACTTCGCGCACGGACTGTCCCAGCCCCGGCTGGATGGCGTTCAACAGGCTTGATTTTCCCACCCCGCTGGGTCCCGCCAAGCCGGAGAGATGTCCCTTCAGGTGTTCGCGCAATTCGTCGAGTCCGCTGCCCTCTTTAACGGAGGTGTAGATCACGGGGTAACCGATTCCCGGGTAATGACCGAAAAACTCCCGGGCGCGTTCCCCGCCGACCAGGTCGATCTTATTGGCGACGATCAGCGCGGGGATGCCCTGCTTCTCGGCAATGACGAGGTAGCGGTCCAGCATGCGCAGATGCGGATCGGGGTGGGCGCAGGCGAATACAAATAACACCTGGTCGGGGTTGGCGAGGATGATCTGCTGGTACACGCCTTGCGGACGCGGGTCCAGCCGCACGAGGGCCCGGCTGCGCGCCTCGACCGACTCGATCATGCCCGTTCCATCAGGCTGGGCCATGATGACTACCCGGTCGCCGACAGCGGCCAGGTCCCCTTCCCGTCTACCTTTTTTGAGCCGCCCGCGCAGTTGGCAGGTGACGAGTCCCGTTGCGGTCTGGACGGTAAAGAAACCGGATTGGGCGCGGATGATCAGGCCGGAGAGGGTGGTGTCGGGCATTTGGAATAATGTACCACAAAAACGAAACCCGCAGAAGTTTCTCTGCGGGTTGGAATTGCAACAAGATATCGCTAATATGCTGCTATGGCGCTGGCGTGGCTTCGCCTTCTGGTGCAGGCGTGCGCCAGACCCCGAACGAGGATTCCCACGGGTAGATGCTCTGCGGCTTGCCGTAGACATAGCTGTCCACGATGCGTTTAAAGACCGGTGCCGCCCACTCGGAGCCCTCGCCCTGATATTCGAGCACCACGGCCACGGCGATGTCCGGCCGGCCCTCGAGGTTGGAGTCGGTGTAGCCGGCGAACCAGGCATGCGGCACACCGAGACTGGTCTCCGCGGTGCCGGTCTTGCCGTAGACCGGGACGCGCATGCTGTTCAGGCGGTAGTAGGCTGTGCCGCGCGGGTTGGAGACCACGTCGCGCATGGCTTCCTTGATGATGTCCAGGTTCTCGGGGCTGATGGGCAGCGTGCCCTGCGCCTCGGGCTTGAAGACCTGCGTATCCTCCCCGCTGACGTTGGTGATACGTTCGATGATCTGCGGGCGGAAGAGCGTGCCGCCGTTGCCGATGGCTGCGATGAAGCGCGCCACCTGCAGCGGGGTGACCAGCACGTCGCCCTGGCCGATGGCCTGGTTGACCGCGGCGATCTGTTCGCCCGGGTCCTGGATCGTGCCGGCACTCTCGGGGATCTCGATGCCGGTCTGGCTGCCAAGCCCAAAAGCGCGCGCCATATTGGCGATATCAGTGGTCATGCCGGTGTTGTAGAGGGTCCAGGCCGATTTGCCAGAACCAGGGGTTGCAGGAGCGCATCAGTCCCTGCGGCAGGGTCAGCAGGCCGCTGGGCTTGGTGGTGCATTTGCCCTCAGGATCGGTGAGTTTTTCGTCCTCGCAGTGCTGCCAGGTCCAATCGTGGCGAATCTTGTCGGTCAGCTCGGTCCAGTCGTACTGGCAGTCCAGTTCGCTTTCGGGAGTGAAGACGCCGCTTTGCAGCGCAGCCGCCATGGTGATGATCTTGAACACCGAGCCAAGCGGATATTCGCCCTGCGTGGCGCGGTTGAGCAGCGGCTGGTTCGGGTCACCCAGCACGTCGGGCAGCAGGATGTTGTTGTAGTTGTCCGGGTCGAAAAGGTTGGGGTCGTAGCCCGGCGAGGAGGCCATGGCCAACACGCGACCGGTGTCGCGTTCGATCACCACCGCCGCGCCGTTGAAACCGCTAAGCGCCTTCTCGACTTCCTTCTGCAGGTCCTTGTCGATGGTCAGGTAGACGGACTGCGCCGGGCGCGAGTCACCCTGGGCGAGGGCTTTGACCAGCGACCCGTCGGGCGCGAGCACCTCGAGCGTGCCGCCGCGCTCCCCGCCTAACTGGGATTCGTAATTTTGCTCAACGCCAAGCCCTGCACCGACGCGGGCGCCGAAGCTGTAGCCGTCACGCCGGTACTGGTCCACGTTCTGGGGGGTGAGCGGAGCGAGATAACCTGTGATGTTGGAGCCAACGCCGCCGTCGTGATAGAAGCGAGAGTTGTACGCGCGGACGAGGATGCCCAGCGAGTTCAGGTACTCGGTTGAGAAGATCAGGTCTTCGGCAGCCACTTCGCCCAACGGTACCCACCAGCCGGGTTGCTGCCCGTTCAACGATTCGGAAATCTCGTCCTGGGACTTGCCCGTCAAGCGGGAAGCCACCGCCAGCAGATCCCCATAGAGATCCGGGTTGGCCAGGGTGGGACCGGGGTCGATGCCCAGCGCGTACGCGTCCGCCTGGGTGACGACGGCGTGCCCATCGCGGTCGTAGATGTCGCCGCGGGCGGGGATCTTGTAGCTCATGCGCAGCACGTTGCCGCCCTTGAGCTCAGGCAGGATCAGCCCGTCATCCCAGTTTAGTTTCCATTGCCCATCCTCAAGGACGAAGCCGGCGATCATGTCGCGCTTCAACTCGCCGACGAGGGCGGTGGCGTAATTCAGACCGTAGGCGACCTCGGCGGTGTCTGGATTTGTCATCGTCGAGCGGACGTCGAAGGTCATCTCCTGCAGGCTCATCTCGTTGTAGGCTTCGTTGTGGCGCTTGGCGAAATCCTCCTGCGAGATGGCCTGCCGGCTGGCATCGCTGAGCATGGCGTACATCGTGGCGTAATCTTCAGCCCTCATCGCCTCGAGATATTGGTTCATCGCTGCGGCGGGGTCCGGTGGAATCTTCACCGTGATCTCGGGCGTGGGCAGCGCAGCTCCGGGTGTGACGGAGCCGTTGGCAGTTGCACAGCCGGCAAGCAATGCCGCCAGCAGAAGGATATTGATCGCAAAAATTTGTTTCATTGTTTCACCTTGTCGTTTCAACCTGTTCCCAAAATCGAAGGGAAGACAGGACACTGATACTTGAGAAAAGCCTGGCAGTTGCCGGGCAGGTCCGCCGCGGGGTGGATGTCAAACTCCTTCAGCAGGCGCGCCAGGTGACAGTGCGGAAGTCCCATCACGCTGGAGAAGCATCCGCTCATGCTTGCGACGGGCTGGAAGCCGGGATGCTGGATGGCGTACGCGCCGGCCTTGTCGAGCGGGTCGCCGGTGGCGACGTAGTCGCGGATCTCGTCGTCGCTGTAATCGCGCATCGGCACGTCGGTGATGCACAGGTCGGATAAGAGTTTACCATCCGCGACATTGAACACGGCGATGCCCGTGTAGACCTGGTGGGTGCGTCCGCGCAGCCTCTTCAGCATAGCCTCGGCTTCGGCCGAGTCAGCCGGCTTGCCCAGGATGTCCTCATCGATGATGACCGAGGTATCCGACCCGACCACGACCTGATTTGCCTCCGCCTGTTGTGCCGACGCCCGGGCTTTGGCTTCCGCCAGCCGCAGCACATAATCACGCGGTGTCTCGCCGGGCAGAACGGATTCGTCCACGTCTGCGGGTGCGGTGGCGAACTCCCAGCCGCCGAGCGCGAGCAGTTGTTTACGGCGCGGCGAATTGGAAGCCAGAAGCAATGTCGGTGACGGCATGGAATTTTATTCTAACACAGACTTTTTTTGATGCTTTTGCGCAAGGGCGATTCTTATGATTTTATAATAAGCCACTAGTGAGTTCCCCAATCCCGTTGTAAAATCAGTGGAACTTGACTAGACCAATCAACCCGGAGGGACTGTGGACCAACTCAAGCAACGCATCCTACGTGACGGCAGGAATTTGGGGGGCGGTATTCTCAAGGTGGACAGCTTCATCAACCACCAGGTGGACCCGGCTTTGATGGACGCCTGCGGGCGCGACTTCGCGGCGCGATTCGCAAAGGTCGGCGCAACAAAAATCCTCACGGCGGAGATCTCCGGCATTGCGCCGGCGCTGATGACCGCCCTGCATCTCAACCTGCCCGTGGTCTACGCCCGCAAGACCAAGCCCATCACCATGCCCGACCAGGTCTTCCTGACCCTCGCGCCGTCCCACACCAAGGGACGCATGGTCGAGCTGATCGTCTCGCCGGAGTACCTCGCGCACGGTGAAAGAATCCTGATCATCGACGACTTCCTCGCCACCGGCTCGACCATCCACGGGCTGGTGCGCCTCGCGCAGACCGCCGGCGCAGCCATCGTCGGCATCGGCGCGCTGATCGAGAAGAGCTTCGAAGGCGGACGCGCCGCACTCAAGGAATTGGGCGTACCCGTCGAGTCGCTGGTATCCATCCAGTCGATGGAAGGCGACTCCATCGTCTTCGGTGAAGGTTGATCGGGCTGGTTCTCCGTCTCTCCCGCACACGCCTCGGACGATTCTTGACTGGATTGATCTTTGCACACATGAGCCAGCTCCTGCCCGTTGACCGCCTGGCGGAGACCGGGACGCTGATTGCCTTCCGCCACCCGCAGCCGGCGTACCCGTTCCATGTGCTGATCGTGCCGAAGAAACAGGTCGCGACGCTCGAGGCGCTCGACCCGGCTGACCCTGATTTTCTTTCTGATCTGTATGCCACCGTTCAAAAATTAGTGAAGCAGTTTGACCTTGGCACGAGCGGTTACCGGCTGATCGTCAACGGCGGGAAATTTCAGGACTTTCCTCAATTACATTTTCATCTGATTGCTGAGCAGGGCGACTAACGAGTCGCCCCTACGAAAGAATAATTTATGCATCCCTCCATCGCCATCCTCGACTTCGGTTCGCAGTATGCCCAACTGATCGCCCGGCGGGTGCGCGAGGCGCATGTCTACTGTGAGCTGTTTCCGTGGGACGCGCCGCAGGAAAGAATCATGTCCATTGCCCCGCGGGCGTTCATCCTTTCGGGTGGACCGAAGTCGGTCTATGAGCCGTGGCGCGCCGTTCGTACAATCTTTCGTCATCGAATTCAAAACTCCCCATCCTGGGCATCTGCTACGGCATGCAGGCGCTGACCCACGCACTCGGCGGCAAAGTCGACTCCTCGGCGCAGCGCGAGTACGGCGACGCGGAGATCCAGCCCCTCGTGCCCGGAACAATGTTCGATGTCATTTCCAAAGTGTGGATGTCCCACGGCGACCGCATCACGCAGATGCCGCCCGGTTTCATTGCGCTGGCTAAATCAGGCAACAGCCCCATCGCGGCCATGGGCGATTTCTCGCGCAAGTATTTCGCGGTGCAGTTCCATCCCGAAGTCAATCACACGCCCGGCGGCGCGGAATTGCTGCGACATTTCGCAGTAGATATCTGCGGCATCGCGCCCGATTGGACGCCGGCCTCGATCATCGAGGAGAGCGTGGCCCGCATCCGCGCGCAGGTGGGGGATGAGCGCGTGCTGGCAGCGGTCAGCGGCGGTGTCGATTCGTCCGTGGCGGCGGCGCTGGTGCACAAGGCCATCGGCGACCAGCTGGTGGCGGTGTTCGTCGACACCGGCTTGCTGCGCAAGAACGAGCCGGAGCAGGTCGTCGCGGCGTTTCGCGGTACGCTTGGCTCGGAGCTGGTCGCGGTGGACGCAGCGGACGAGTTCTTCGACGCACTGAAGGGAGTTACGGAGCCGGAGCAGAAACGGAAAATCGTCGGCGAAAAGTTCATCCGCATCTTTGAGCGCGAGGCGAAGGGACTCGGCCAGCCGCGCTTCCTCGTGCAGGGGACGATCTACCCGGACGTGGTCGAATCGTCCGCGCCGGACCGCAACAAGGCCGACAAGATCAAAACCCATCACAACGTCGGCGGTCTGCCCGAGGACATGGCGTTCGAGCTGGTCGAGCCGCTGCGCTATCTGTTTAAGGATGAAGTGCGCGAGGTGGGTGAAGCCCTCGGGCTGCCGGCGGACATGGTTTGGCGGCAGCCATTCCCGGGTCCCGGCTTGACCGTGCGCGTGCCTGGGAGAGGTCACCCCCGAAAGGGCAGACCGCCTGCGCGAGGCGGATGCGATCCTAACTGCTGAATTGTCCAAAGCAGGTTTGCTCGGCAAGCATGCCGGGACCAGCCAGGCATTTGCGGTCCTGCTTCCCGTCCGCTCGGTGGGCGTGATGGGCGACCAGCGTACCTACCAGGAGGCCTGCGCCATCCGCGCGGTCGTCACCGACGATTTCATGACCGCCGACTGGGCGCGCATCCCCCATGAGGTGCTGGCGAGGATTTCCAACTCGTATAGTCAACGAAGTGCACGGGATAAACAGAGTGGTGTATGATATTACCAGCAAACCTCCGGCAACGATTGAATGGGAATGACGTAGACCGAGGTGAGGGACCGCGCGGGCGGTCTGTGAAAGGAGTTGCGTCATGAATTACGGTGAAGTCCTGACCCGGGCGTGGAAAATCGTCTGGAAATTCAAAATCCTGTGGATCTTCGGCATCTTTGCGTCCTGCGGAACCGGCAGCGGAGGCGGGAACGGAGGAAATAATTTCAGTTATCAATATTCCTCAGGCGACCTCCCGCCGCAGCTTGAGCAATTCGTCGGCAACATCGATCGATTTGTCAACGATCTCTGGTGGATTTTTGGCTTGCTCATCTGCCTGATGTGCGTGCTCATCATGGTGGCGATTTTCCTTTCCACCATTGGCAGGATCGCGCTGATCAAGGGCACGCTCAGGGCTGAAGAGGGCGCGGAGCGCATGGGCTTCATGGAACTCTTCAATGCGAGCACCCCCTACTTCTGGCGCGTGTTCGGATTGTCGCTGCTGCTCTTCTTCGTTTTCTTTGTGCTTGTCATGTTCGGTATGCTGGTCTTCATTGGCGCAACAATGCTTACCGTTGGCATTGCCTTGATCTGCTTTGTCCCGTTGTGCTGCCTGATGATTCCCCTCATGTGGGCGGTCAGTGTCATTCTTGAACAGGCCTACATCGCCATCGTGGTCGAGGACCGCGGCATCGCAGACGGACTCTCGCGCGGTTGGGAAGTGGCCAAGTCCCATTGGGAGCCGATGCTGGTCATGGGGATCATCATCATCTTCGGCGCAGCAATTGCCGGATTGATCATCTCTGTCCCGATGTTCTTGATCATGTTTCCGCTGTTCTTCGCAATGGGAATTACCGGCGGCGACAACATGGCGCCTCTTGCGGTCGGCGGGATCTGCTTCCTGGTCTATCTACCGGTCCTGATCCTGGCGTCGGGCATCATCAAAGCCTATGTGCAGAGCGCCTGGACGCTGACCTTCCTGCGCGTGACCGGGCGCGGACCGAATCCCGAAATCGTTTCATCTGAACCGGAGGCGCCTCTCCCGCCGCTTGAACCTGTGAATGCGTAACCGTTTCCTGTCCTTCCTGTGCTTACTGATCATACTGGGTGCGGCGGTCTTTTCCACGCCGCACCGGTGGGTCGCTGCACAAGCCGCGCTGACTGCTGAGATCTCTCCGCCGGACGCCTCAGCCTTCCCTGTCATCTCAACGCTGCTCGAGGTCTATGGCGCGGACGGGCAGTTCGTGACCGGTCTCACCGCACAGGATGTCACCGCGCTCGAGGACGGCCAGCCCATCCCGCTCGATTCGCTAGAGGAGACCAGCCCCGGCGTTCAGCTCGTGGTGGCGGTCAACCCCACCGCGGCGCTGGCTGTGCGCGACGTGAAAGGCCTCTCCCGTTACGACAAGATCAAGGAAGCCATCATCGCCTGGGCGGAATCCCGCCCGGATGAGAATACCGACGACTTGAGCCTGGTCGCCTCGGGAGGGTCGCTGCTGGTCCACCGTCCCATCGAAGAGTGGCTGCGTAATTTCACCGGCTACACTCCCGATACGCGCCGGGGAGTCCCCACGCTGCAGGCGCTCAACCTGGCGCTGGATGCCCTCGAGGCAAGACCCTCCCAGCCCGGAACTAAGAAAGCCATTCTGTTCATCAGTCCGCACCTGACACCGGAAACCTTCGAAGGCGTGGACAGCGTCATCCAGCGCGCGAACGCAACCGATGCCCGCATCTTCGTTTGGCTGGTGGATACAGGCGCGTTCTTTTCCGGCCCGGGGGCACAGACGCTGCAGCGTCTTGCCGTGGAAACAGGCGGGCAGTTCTTCCCTTATTCCGGCATCGAAACCCTGCCGGAGCTCGAGTCCTACCTCGGCAGCCTGCGTTATCTCTACAAGGCAACCTACACCTCGAACATTGCGCAAAGTGGAAACCACACCCTGTCCTTGCAGGTGACCGCTGGAGGGCAGGAGGCCGTCTCGACCGAACAGACCTTCGACGTGACCGTTGAGCCGCCCAGCGCAGTGCTGCTCTCTCCGCCGCTGCAGATCGTCCGCCAGACGGATCCCGATGACCCGTTCAACATCGAGACGCTCACGCCGGTCTCGCAGCCCCTGGAAGCACTGCTTGAATTCCCGGACGACCATCCCCGTGACCTGGTCCGCACAACTCTCCTTGTGGACGGACTGCCTGTTGCCGAAAATACCATCGAGCCGTTCGACACGTTCACCTGGGACCTGACACCGTATGCGACAAGCGGAATCCATCAGGTCGCCGTGGAGATCGAGGACGCACTCGGCCTGAAGCGCACCAGCCTGCCCGTGCCCGTCGAGGTGACCGTCATCCAGCCGCCCAGCGGATTCCCGGCTTTTGTGGACCGCAACCGGGCGGCCGTCACGACCGGCGCCGTGGCGCTGGCGGGTGTCGTCCTGCTGCTGGTGGTGGTCATCGGCGGGAGGCTGAGGCTGCCCTCCGCAAAGGAACGGCGCAAGGCGCGCAAGGTCGAGACCGACCCGGTTACCCAGCCGGTGATCGTGCAGGCGGAGAAGCCGCGCGAGACGAAATCGTCGCCGCTCTCCTGGTTGCGCGCCCGCCCTGTTATCGCGCCGGCTTACTTCGCCAGAGTCACCCCGGATGGGCAGCAGGCGCCCGGCGCGCCGATCGCGCTCACCGCGCGCGAAGCCACCTTCGGCACGGACCCCGTCCAGGCCACCAACGTGCTGGATGACCCGTCCATTTCCCCGCTGCACTGCCGCCTGCGCCAGGACGATCGCGGTAATTTCACACTCTACGACCAGAACTCTGTCTCGGGCACGTGGGTCAACTTTGAACCGATCGGGCGAGAGGGCAGACGTCTTGCGCATGGTGATATAGTTAACATAGGCACGCTGAGCTTTCGCTTTGTGATGCGCCGGGCGCCGTCCGTTCCGCGTCCGCGCGTCATCCCCTCGGAGACGGATGACCTATGATCCCTGTCAAACAAGCCCACCTGCACGTCGCCGCCCTGTCCCACATGGGCATGGTCCGGAAGAACAACGAGGACAACTTCGCCGTTTCTGCATTTCAACTCTCAAAATCGGATTCCACCCCGGCAGTCTTCGCCATCCTGTGTGACGGGATCGGCGGGCACAAGGCCGGGGAGGTGGCATCCGAGATGGCCGTCAACCGGATCAGCGCGATGGTGGCCCGTTCCGATGGGCTGCATCCCACCGAAGTTCTCCGCACCGCTTTCCATGAGACCAACGAAAAAATCGTGGCGGCCGCACACAACAACCCTGAGCAGAAAGGGATGGGAGCAACCCTGGCTTGCGCCTGGGTGATCGGACGCCGGCTGTACACCGCTTCGGCGGGCAATTCGCGCATCTACCTGGCTCGCGGAGGGGGCATCCGGCAATTGAACATCGACCATACCTGGCTGCAGGAGGCGATCGAAAAGGGCGCCGTCGACCCTGCAAAGGTGAAGGACGCGCCCAACCTGCATGTCATCCGCCGGCACCTGGGTTCGGATAAGGGCGATGAGCCGGACTTTCGCATGCGGCTGCGGGACGGGGAAACCAATGAGGCGATGATCGCCAATCAGGGCACGCCGCTGCTCCCCGGCGATGTGCTGGTGTTGTGCTCCGATGGGCTGACCGATTACCTGAAAAGCAGTGAGATCCTGGGGGTGATGCAAAAGACGAAGAACCTGAACGCGTCCGTCAAGGCGCTGGTGGACCTGGCAAATCAGCGCGGCGGGCAGGACAACATCACCGTGGTCATGCTGGTGATGCCCTGGGATGCGGATAAGCAGGGATGGTTTGGTAGATAGCAGATAAATGGGAGTAGTGAGTGGCTATTAGTGATTAGTCCCAGCAGCTGCTTGCCGGATAACGAGGTCGAACACCATGAATTACATTTTCCTGCTCTTATGCGCGTTCTGGCTCCCCTCGATGATGATCGCGCTGGGCCTGGTTTATGTCTTCAAAAAGGATTGGGCGTGGAGGATTACCCAGCGCATCCTTCGGTCTGTCGAACCACAGCGCACCTCCGCCTGGAACCTCTCCACGACATTCACCGGCGTGATATTGATCGTTATCGGGGTGGCGATGATTCTTTTCCTCTTTCTTCAGCTGAGCAACTAGAAGCCCCCCCGCGGCCAGCGAGGTTTAATTGGCGACAGCCACTTATCAGTGGCTGTCGCTTTGTTATCTTGTGCAAACTTACCTGTCACCGGATCACGTAAAAGAAATTATCCGGAACAGCAAACGAGAAGCCGACATAGGTAATCACCGCCGCCAGGAAAGCCAGCACGATCATGGCTCTGGCTGAGCTGCGCAGCGGCATGGACTCGAACGGCTCCTCCATGCGGATGCAGAAATAAAGACCCACGCCGGTCATCACGATTCCCCAGACCAATTCCGCAGTCCCTTCCACTGCAAAGCCGACAGCCTGCGGCGCATAGAACATGGCGATCATCATCCAGGGCATGCAGGCCAGCAGCAGCATGCGCGAATACAGGAAAGGCTGCATCTCGATTGATTTGCGGCGAACGACGAGATCGATCAGGCTGACAAACAGATAAGCCAGGAATAACATCTTCATATGGGTATAGACCGATTCATACATCTCTCCGAAGACGATCCCGATCAGGTTGCCCCCGGTCCATCCGTAGATCTCGTGGGAGAGTAAAAAGAACAGGTATCCTGCGATAAATTTCCACCATGGGAATTTGGATGTCATACAGCCTCCTTAAAGTATGAAACAGTGCGATAAATGCGCATTTCGGGCCTCTGGCGTTTTATGTTCACAGTTTTTCAGGGCATTCCTGTTAGTTGTAAACTCGACGGTCCGTATTCCATCAGCTCGATGGCATTGCCATCCGGGTCGGCGATCCAAGCCTGGCGCGAGTTGTCCATGCCCAGCGAAATATCGCTGACCTCGACCCCCTTAGTTTTCAGCTTTTGGCAATAATCATCCAGGCCGACCACTTCAAGACAGAAGTGTTTGTACTGCGTGCCGGTGGTCAGTGCGGCGACCTGTCCGCCCCATTCCTCAACCGCCATAGCCTGGTCAAAGAATTCGAGGAAGGTGGAGTTACCGCATTCGAAGTAATAACCGAACGACTGGCCTTTCTTGTTGTTCAAGGTGAACTTGACCTTCATGCCGAGTTTGTTCACGTAAAAATCAATGATCTTGTTCAGATCGTTCGTGACGAAGTTGAGATGCGCGAGTTGACGTAACATGGTTTCTCCTTGTGCTATTTCAACAACCCTTCGCAGAATTTCAAAAATGCCTGCACATCTTCAAAGTTCGTTACCATACCCACCGAGATTCTCACCGCGCCGGAGGATTTCCCGTCGATGCACAGGCGGAAGTCGTCCAGCGACAGGCGCTGTTCGTGCGTGGGCTGTGCGAAACATGCCGCCAGTTCCATCCGCGAGATGCCCAGCGCGATCTCGCCGGCGCCGGGGTTGCAGAAGCAGCCCGTCCGCAGGGAGATGTTGACCTGGTTGGCTTCCTCTTCGATCGAGCGGTGGTCGATGGCATTTCCGCTTTTATCGAAGAAATTGACCGTTACCGCGCCGCCGCGTTTCTCGATGGAGGTCGGTCCGTACACGCGCGCCAGCGGCACACCCGTCGAGTGACGCATGGCGGTCAGGTTTTCCAGCAGCCAGCCGGTGAGACAGCGCACACGCTCGTGGATGGTGTCGATGCCGATGCGCTCGATATGGCGCAGTCCGATCTCCACAGCCGGGATGTTGAGGTAGTCCACCGTGCCGTCCTCGAAGGCGGCATGCCCCTCAGCGAGGTAATATTTGTCGCCCTGAACGGATGCCACGGTGATGGTCCCGCCGGCGAACCAGGGGCGGTGCAGCTTGTGCAAATTATCCCGGTGGGCGATCAGTGCGCCGATGCCGGTAGGGTAGCCGAAGATCTTGTAGAACGAGAGCGGGACGAAGTCCGGCTTGAAGCGCGAGAGGTCCAGCCGGTTGGTGGGAGCGAAGGCCGCTGCGTCCAGCAGCACGTCCCAGCCCTTGGCGCGGGCGCGCTCGATCCACTCGAGCGGGTGCTGCACCGACGAGAAATTGGACTGCGCCGGGTAGGCGAACAGGTTGTTCCCGCCGGGGCGGGCTTTGTCCCAGGCCTGTTCGAGCATGGACTCGTCCACGCGCATGTCGGGCAGGGAGGCGGGGATGTAGGTGACCTCTGCACCGCGGGCGTGGGCGAACTCGCGGATGCCGTTGACCGAGTTGTGGTTGTCGAAGGTCAGCAGGTACTGGTCGCCGGGGCCGAAGGGGTAAGCCTCGCCGACCACCTTCAGCGCGCCGCTGGCGTTCTGGGTGAAAATGATGTCGTATTCGTCCGGATCGGCGTTGAAGAAGCGCAGCACGCACGCGCGCGCCGACTCGACCAGCTTCGTTGCAGCTAATGAGGTGGGATTCGACGAATGCGGGTTGCCGAACACGCCCCCCAGCAGCATCTGCTGGTGCTGTCTCACCTGCGAATCGGCATAGAGTCCGCCGCCAGTGTAATCGAGGTAGACCTGACCGGCGCGGTCGAGGCGGCTGTAATCCGCAGCGCGAAGTTCGTCAATGCTCAGGGTGGATTTGTAGGCGGGATATTTTTCCAGAAAATGGTCGTAGGCAGTGGGCATCTTTGTCGCTCCCTGTTTATTTAACCACATCTGCCCGATGGGCACAACGCGCAACGATAAAGAAGTGATAAATGTCATCCGGGAATCCACCGGGGAGAGTATTGTCTTTGTGGAATATCGTTCTATAATGTGTCCATTATTGACACCTAAAGGAGTTTGCCATGCCCAGTAAAGTATTCTACGGTTCGCCTCGCCAGGCGCGGCTTGAAGCAAAGGAAACCCTGCCTGCCAAATTGGACTTGATCCTGAACGAACTGCACCTGCGCGACCGGGTCAAGGACGAGACGGTGGCGATCAAGATGCACACCGGTAACAACATGGTCTACTCGACCATCCACCCGGTCTTTGTGCGGCGAGTGGTGCAGGCCGTCAAGGACGGCGGGGGAAAGCCCTTCGTGGTGGATGTGAACTGGGACGCCGCCGGCGCCGAAATGCGCGGCTACGCCTCGGAGGTGCTCGGCTGCCCGGTCTATCCCGCGGCCGGCCCGGATGAAAAATATTTTTACGAACACGAGCGCCCCTACAAGAACATCCAAAAATGGAAGGTGGCCGGCTTGATCCAGGACTCGACTTTCCTGATCAACTTCGCTCATGTCAAGGGACATCCCAGCTGCGGCTTCGGTGCGGCTATTAAGAATATTGCCCTCGGCTGCATGGCTGGAAACACCCGCAGCGCCATGCATGATGCGATGCACTATGACCCCTACTGGTTCCCCGAGAAATGCCCGGATAAATCAGTCATGCAAAAGATCGTGGATACCTGCCCCTTTGACGGCATCGTCATCGACAAAGAGGACCCGAACATGATGCACCTGCATCCCGAGCAGTGCAACCAGTGCGGACGCTGTCTCAAGGTCGCGCCTCCCGGCAGCCTGAAGATCGACGCGCTCAACTTCCATTCCTTCCAGGAGGCCTGCGCCATCTCGGTGGATATCGTGTACTCCACGTTCGCGCCGGGCAAGATCGTCAATCTCAGCCTGGCGACGCACATGACCCCCGTCTGCGACTGCTTCGGCTTCACCTCCATGCCCATCCTGCCCGACGCAGGTGTCTTCGGCTCGGACGATATCATCGCCATCGACCAGGCCGCGCTGGACGTGATCGCCAAAACGAAACTGATCGAGGAGAACATCCCCACTTCGATGGAAGTCCACACGCGCGAGGGGCATCCATTCCGATGGCTGCACGGACCGCTCAAAGACCCGTATGTGGCCATCCGTTACGGCGAGAAGCTCGGCCTGGGCAGCACGGATTATGAGCTGGTGGATGTGTTCCCGGTGGAGAAGCTTGAGCGGTCGTCGCTGACGTATATCGCAGCACACTAGTTTTTTTTACCTGTGTTATAACCGGCTCTCAGTAAAAGTATATTGTAAGTCAGGCTTCTAGCCTGACGCCTTCTCGAAATCGTTATTAGGCGGGTTACAAACCCGCCTAATCGACCAGCACTACTCATTAAAAATCGTCCGGTAGCCTTCCCCCGGAGGAAGGACTACCGGACAGTCGTTTTGTTAATCTCAATGGCGCTGCTAACCTGCCGTTGACGCGACTTCTTCCTGTTTCTTGAACTGGCTCATGTACAAGTCGTGGTAAACGCCCCGCTTGTCGAGCAATTCGTCGTGTTTGCCGCGTTCCACGATCTGGCCATCCTTCAGCACCAGGATCATGTCCGCGTGGCGGATGGTGCTCAGGCGGTGGGCGATGACAAAGGCGGTACGGCCTTCGAGTAATTTGTCAAAGGCTTTCTGGATCAGGCGCTCGGTGCGCGTGTCCACCGAGGAAGTGGCTTCATCCAAAATAAGGATGCGGGGATCGGCCAGCGCGGCGCGCGCGATGGAAAGCAGCTGGCGCTGTCCCTGGCTGAGACCGGAGCCGCGTTCACCCAGCACGGTTTCATATTTGTCGGGCAAACGCTCGATGAACGTATCCGCGTGCGCCAGTTTGGCGGCGGCGAAGACCTCTTCATCGGATGCATCCGGGCGACCAAAGCGGATGTTCTCCATCACGGAGGTGCTGAACAGAAAGGTATCCTGCAGGACGATGCCGATCTGGGCGCGCAGGCTCTCTGCGGTGACGTCGCGCACATCGGTATCATCGATGCGGACCGAGCCGCCGGTCACGTCGTAGAAACGCGGCAGCAGGTTGATGATGGTGGTCTTGCCCGCGCCGGTCGGCCCGACGATGGCGAAGGTCTGTCCCGGCTGGGCGGTGAAGGAGACGTCCTGCAGCACCGGCACGCCGTCCTCGTATTCGTGAGAGACGTGATCAAAGGTCACTGTGCCGTTGATCTGCGGCATTGGCTTGGCTTCAACTTTATCCTGGATGGCGGGCTCTTCGTCGAGCAGGTTGAAGATGCGCTCGCCGCCCGCAATGGCGCTCTGGATGTTCGTCCACAGCGTGGCGATCTGTGCGATGGGCTGGTTGAAGCGCTGGACGTAGGCGATGAACGTGATGACAAGACCGATCGAAACGGTTGTGCCCATCATCGTCTGGTTGGTAAGCAGGTAATATCCGCCGACCGCCGTGACGATGGCCAGGCCGACAAAGGATAACGCTTCCAGTGTTGGGGCAAGCGCGGCGGTAAAGGACACGGCGCGCACGTTCGCGTCGCGGTTGGCAGCGTTGGTAACCTTGAAGTTCTCGATATTCTCTTCAGCACGGTTGAAGGCCTGCACTTCGCGCACAGAAGCGATGCTTTCTTGAAGCTCGGCGTTGACAGAGCCCATTTGTTCGCGGGTTTTGCGGAACGCCTTGCGCGCCTGGTCCGAGAAATAGACCGTGGCGAGGACCATGAACGGCGTCACCGCCAATGAAAGCAGCGCGAAGGGCACGCTTAACTTGAACATGTTGTACGCGACCCATACCAGCAGCAGCGCGCCGCTGAAGACCTGCACCAGCGCGAATGAAAAGGTTTGTTCGATGACGCTGGTGTCGTTGGTGATGCGGCTCATCAGGTCGCCCGCTTCATGCTCCGAGTAATAACTGAGCGACAATCGGTGGAGATGATGGAACACCTCGACGCGCAGGGAGCGGAGCATGTGCTGTCCCGCCCAGGCCATCACGAAAAAGGTCAGGCCGGTCAGAACGGAGATCATGACGTACAGGATGATCACGATCACGACCATGCGCGTCAGCCCGGCAATGCGCTCATCGACGGTCATGCCGCGGGTCGGCGGAGGAAATCCGCCTGCACCGTAGGCGGTGGCGATGATCTTTTGCGTCCCGCTCAATTCGGAGGGGTCGGTCTCCAGCCAGCAGTTGCTTTGGGATGACTGGGCTTGCTGGACACCCTGGACCGGGTTCGCCGAGAAAAGGGACGCGGCGCCCGAGGGGACGAGGAAGCAGTCGGTGATCTGCCCGACCATTTCCGGTGTGGTGACCTGCGCCCAGGTGGCGATCACGATCAGGATCAGGGCGATCACGAAGGCATACCAGAACTGGCGTAAATACTTCCCGAAGCGGCTCAGGGTATCTCCCACGTTTCTGGGTTTGCTGGTTTCCTGCTCCAGCATCATGTGACGCATTCCGCCGCCGCCCATCATAAGTTGCCCGCCTCCTGCGCGGGGGCAGCATCGTGATGTTCGGACATCAACTGTGAGTTGTAGATTTCGGCATAGATCGGGCTGTCTTCCATCAGGTCGGCGTGATTGCCGCGCGCCACGATCTCGCCTTTGTCCAGCACCAGGATCTGGTCGGCGGTCATCACCGTGCTGATGCGTTGGGCGATGACGAAGCTGGTACGGCCTTTCATCAGCTTGTCGAGCGCGGATTGGATCACCGTCTCGGTCGCCACGTCCACGCTGGAGGTGGAGTCGTCCAGGATGAGGATGCGCGGGTCCAGCAGCAGGGCGCGCGCAATGGCGACGCGCTGTTTCTGCCCACCGCTCAGGGTGGTTCCTCGTTCCCCGACGGGTGTGTCGTACCCCTGCGGGAAGGACATGATGAAGTCGTGCGCCGCGGCGGCTTTTGCGGCGGCGATGATCTCATCGTCGCTGGCATCCGTCTTGCCGAAGGCAATGTTGTCGCGGATGGAGCCGGCGAACAGGGTGGTCTCCTGCAGCACGATGCCGATCTGTGAGCGGAGCGAGTTCGAGGGTCACGTCGCGCAGGTCATGCCCGTCGATGGTGATGCGGCCCTCGGTGGGGTCGTAGAAACGCGGCAGCAGGTTGATGATGGAGGTCTTGCCTGAACCGGTCGCGCCGAGCAGTGCGACCGTCTGTCCGGGCAGGGCTTCAAAGCTGACTTTGTTGAGCACCGGGTCGCCGCCGCCAAAGTAGCGGAAGGTCACCTCTTCGAAGCGGACCGTGCCCTGGACGTCGGGCAGCGTCGTGGCGTCCGGTTTATCCACGATGTCGCTCTTCGCATCCAGGATCTCAAAGATGCGGTCGGCGGAGGCGGAGGCCTGTCCCATCTGGGTGATGATGAAACCGAACGACGCCACGGGGAAGAACAGGTACATCAGGTAGAGCGTGAATTCCTGCCATTCGCCGAGGCTCAGCGTGCCGGCGATGATCTGCTTGCCGCCCACGTACAGGATGCCGGCCTGACCTAAATTCGCGATCAGAAACACCAGCGGCATGAGGAAGGTGAACAGGCGCGCCACGGTCAGCTGCTGCTTCATCACGTTGTCAGCGGCAACATCGAATTTGGCCTGCTCCTGCTTCTCTCGGGTGAAGGCCTTGATGACCTTGATGCCTGCCAGGTTTTCCTGCAGGATGGTATTCAACGCAGAGATCCTCACCTGGATCTTTTTGAACAACGGCTGGCTGATGGTGCCAAAGATCATGAACAGGATCAGCGCGACCGGCAGGATCCACACGGTAGCCCAGGCTAGTTGTGTGTTGGTGTTGAATAAAATGAACAACGTGCCTGAAAGCAGGAGGACCGCGCCCACTAACTGCAGCAAGCCCTGCCCGATGAAGATACGCACCTTTTCCACATCGTCGGTGGCACGTACCATCAACTGGCCGGTCTGGTTCTGGTCGTGGTATGAGAACGAAAGCCGCTGGATCTTGGCGAACAGGTCATTGCGCATGTCGAAAGCCATGGACTGGGAGTTCTTCTCAGCCCAGAAGGTCTGCAGGAAGGCGAACAACCCGCGCATGGCGGCGAACAGGACGATGGCGATGGCGGCTGTGAACAACGCCTGCGGGGCAGCGGCCTTATCCGCGGCGGCTTTGGCAAGGACCTGCTCTACTGTCCAGGCGGAAGGATACTTGAGCGCTTCGAGGATCTTGGGCAGTGCCTGGTCGAGCATCGGCGCCGGGATTTTCTTCACCGCCTCGAGGAGCTGGCCTGAGACGTAGCCGGTCGTCACTGCGTCGATCATGTTGCCCACCAGCCGCGGCACGGCAAGCTGCGACAGCGTGGCAATGATCAGGAATAGATAAGGGAGAAGCGCCTGGCTTTTGTAATGGCTCAGGTAACGGATGGCACGCCCGAGCGAACCGCGCGATTTTCCTTTTTCGCGCTTGCGGGGCATGCTGCGTGTCATGGGAGGAGATGCTTGCAAAGGTTATTTCCTTTCAACGATGATGCTATTCTTTGACCTTGGACTGTTCGAGCTCCCGAACAGCCTCGGTGAGTTTGGACAGTGTGGCCGCCACCTGGTCGTAATCTTCGGGCTTCAACGACCTTACCAATTCGTCCACCCAACGTGTCCGTGCAGTCAGGCCTGTCTCGATCAATTCACGGCCTTTTGGGGTGAGAGTCAATTGCTTGGCGCGGCGGTCGTTCGGATCCTCGGTGCGTTCCACCAGACCGTGTTGCACGAGGCGGTCCACCAGCTGGCTGGCAGCCGGCGCGGAAATATCCATGTGTTCGCCGAGGTGCGAGATGCCGCAGTTGTTCGAGTAATACAAATGCATCAGGATGCCGAACTGAGGCATGGACAGGCCGCTGGCTTTAACGAAATGCGCCCGCTCTCGCATGGAGCGGGTGGTAATCACATCAATCAGCTGGCGGATTGCCTCGGTGAGTTCGGGGGAAGAAGGCATAGTTAATAGAACCTATTTATTAATCAGAGTTAACTATATTGCCTTCTTAATAGTTTGTCAAGGTTAAATATTAAGGGTGACTGTCATCTACAAGATGATCGTCACCCTTAGGCCTGCTTGTTTGAAAAGATGACCCTTGGGGAGCTTAAGACTGAGCCTGGGATTTCCACCCCGCGGGTTTTCCCGCCTGCTGACCCAGGAACAGGCGCAGTTGTGCGCCGTGCTCCTGCACATGATGCAGGCTTACCTTATAATGATCTCACGCAGTTTTATTTGCAGCGGCGTGAGCCAGCGCTGATGGCGTCTGGCACCCCACGATGGCCGGGGCTTCGTGGATCAATGCGTCGTTCTCGAGGGCGGCCACCATGAACAGGGCATAGTCCACGCGGCGGGTGAGGTTGCTCTCGAGGATGGGGTCGCCCACGTGCCGGCTCCACACGGGCAGGCCCTGGCTCTCGCCCTCTTCCAGGTCGCTTCCGCGCACGACCGTCCAACGGGTGTCGCTGGCAAATACGCGGCGGCAGGCTTCCACCTGGTCGTCGATGTCGATGAGACGGGTGAGCCGCCCGACCCAGCGGGCGATCTTTTCATCCCTGCGTAGAGACGAAGGGTACACATCCTGTCCGTCCATGGAGATGTGCCAGCCGCACGAGAAGATGAGCCGCGCGCCCGGAGGCGCGTAATCCAGCACGGCCTGGGCTGTCCCTGTCGAATAATGGTGCGACCCCCACGGGACGAGAACGGTGAGTACCCCGTCGCACCCTGCGACGGCCTTCCGGATCACCTCGCGGTCGTTCGTCGCGCCGGGGAGGATGGTAATGCGCGTCTTGAACTCATCGAGTTTGTGAACGCTGCGCTCCCGGCAGACCCCGACCACCTCGTAGCCGCGATCCAGCGCATGATGCACCATGTACCTGCCGAGTTTCCCCGATACCCCAACAATGCAAACTTTCATTTCTCTAGCTCCTTTTCACCCAATCATCCTACTTTGACGACCACGTTTCCCTTTTTTAGCCCGGTCTCGACATACCTGTGCGCCTCGACGATCTGTTCCAGCGGATAGACTCTGTCGATGACGGGTTTTAACTTCCCTGCCTCGATCAACCCTTTCAGGACAAGCAGATTATCGGTGGAATAATCCCCCGCCCAGGGAATTACTTTCTTGGTGCTTCTCTTCGAAGCCCAATGCCATCGAATCCTGTCGAACACACCGGGGTTGGCATTCAGATAAGTTCCATTTTCGTTGAGCGACCTTAGACTGCCTAAAAAAGGGCTCTTGTCGATCGTATCCAATATGACATCATACGTCTGCCCGTTTTTGGTAAAGTCTTCCCGGGTGAAATCAACGACATGATCTGCGCCGATGGAGCGCAGCATGTCCAGCTTCACCGTATGGTCCACGCCGGTCACCTCGGCTCCGTAGTATTTGGCAAGCTGTACTGCGTATGTGCCGATGCTCCCGCCTGCGCCAACAATTAAAACTTTTTGTCCGCGCTGAATATTGGCTTTTCCGAGAGAGTGCAGGGCTTCGAGTCCGCCAAACGGTATGGCGGCAGCCTCCTCATAGGTCATATTGACCGGCTTTGCTCCCAGTACCCCGGCAAACCCTGAAGGATATTCTTGCAGACACATATACTCCGCATAGGTTCCCATACCAAGGCCGGTATATCCAAAGACCTGGTCGCCTGGCTTAAAGCGGGTCACATCTTTTCCAGCCGATTCGATCTCACCGGCGAACTCCGTCCCAAGTATCGTTATTCTGGTCGGTTTGATGACCCCCATATACAGCCGCAGGGGGAGTGCGAATAAGAGAGGCAGCTTGAGCCTTCGGATCTCAGCATCCGGAGTTGCTGCGGTTGCCGCATGGATTTTGATCAGGACTTCGTTGTCTTTAGGAGTTGGTTTCTCCACCTCTTTGAGCTGAAGAACATCCGGAGGTCCGTATTTAGTCCAAATAACCGCTTTCATAAAAGCTTATCCATTGTAATGACCACATTTCCCTTTTTATGACCCTGTTCGACATACCGGTGCGCCTCGACAATTTGCTCCAACGGATAGCGCTTGTCTATCACGGCTTTCAATTTCCCCGCCTCAACCAGCTCCTTGAGGGTAAGTAGATCTTCAAGCCTTTCGCTACCGTCCGATGAAGTAAGAACGTTGAGATAGATCCCTGTCTTCTCAAGAGCCTTTTTGCCTTGTGAAGATGAGAGCTTGCCCACCGCATCAAAGACAACATTATAGGTCTCACCGCTTTGGGTAAAATCTACCTGTGTGTAATCAATGACCTTATCGGCGCCCAGGGATTTCACCAATTCCAAATTTGCCGTGCTGCATACTCCGGTCACTTCCGCGCCGAAGACTTTGGCAAATTGCACTGCATAAGTCCCTACTGCTCCAGAAGCGCCGTATATAAGAACTTTTTGTCCCTTCTGGATATTCCCTTTTCTGAGACAACGCAATGCTGTCATCCCCCCGCCGGGAAGGGTGGCGGCTTCCTCACAGGCAATATTGGCCGGCTTGACGGCCACCACCCCGTTTTCAGGCAGGCATTTGTACTCGGCATAACCGCCAAAATTCACCGAGAAGGTGGAGGCAAAAACCAGATCGCCCGGCTTGAAGCGGGTTACTTTCCCGCCAACGGATTCAACTTCTCCGGCCAGCTCCATCCCCAGGATGGTTCTTTTTGGTTTTCGAATTCCCAGGTAGACGCGCGACACGAGCCGCTGCCAGCGGGGACCGGGGATCTTGAGGCTGCGCATGATCGTGTCCCCGATGGTTACGGTTGTGGCATGAACTTTCACCAATATTTCATTGTCCTTTGGCGAGGGCTTTGGCAGCTCTTTGAGTTGAAGGACCTCGGGGGGACCATATTTTTCGTAGACGACGGCTTTCATGGGCTGTCATCCTCGGGAGCATAGGAAAATACTTCTGCCAGGGGTACGCCGAAGGCCAGGGCGATGCGGAACGCCAGTTCGAGGGAGGGGGAGTACTTCGAGCTTTCGATGGCGATGATGGTCTGCCGTGTCACGCCGGCTTTATCTGCCAGCTGCTCCTGGGTCATTTCGTCGTGGTCAAAGCGCAGCCTGCGGATGTTGTTGCGAATCTTGTATTTTTCCATATCACGCCCCTCTGCGGTAAAAATAGAACTGTGAGATGTCCCCGAGGATTTCCGCCAGAAGCGAGAAGAAAACGATCAGGCTGAACATCACCAGCGGAGGCTGTCCCAGCGCAAAGGTGAGCATGGACAGAAAAACGCCGATGGAGAACGCGATGTAGGACACCCGGTCACCCTTAAGCCCGATGAGTCTGTCACGCTCGTCCTCGATCAGACGTACTTCCTCTTCCTTCCGGGTCTTGATGGCGTGAACGATGTTGATCACGATATTGGTGATGATGTTACCGGCGATATTCAGGATGATCGTCGCGATGATGACCACAGCCCACAGCCGGAAGACCTCTGCCGAATTCAACCCTCCGCTCTGGACCATCTGGAATATGTTGACCAGATAGTAGGCCAAAATGACCAGGGTACTGACCAGTGATACCGTGATTTCGTTTTGTTTGTTTGACATTTTCTCTCCTTGTGTAATCCAAAGATTACTAATAGTACTACAAAGCTTACATATTGTAATGTATGCTTTACATATTGTCAAGGGTGATTTACTTTGTCAAACGGGAAAACTATCGTTTAGACCCAGTTCCACGCATACCAGACGGTGACCAGGTTGAAACCCAGCCCGACAACGATCAGGAACTTGTCGTATGCCGAGGGATAGGTCGGCAAACCGATCAGATTGAAGATAAAAAAGAACCCGGCGACGATGATGTTCACCCAGCGATTCGCTGGATAAGGCAGCACCAGCGTGAGCAGGATCATGAGAATGGGGATCAGCATCAGCGCGGATATCCCCAGCCACATCCCTTGCGTCATGGTGAATGGCTTGCCTCCCATCTCCCCTGCTTTGAAGTCGCCGCTGAAGATTCGCAGTACATCTCCGAGGAGGTAGGTCAGCATCAGGCAGACCCATGTCGCGGAAAGGATGATTCGCACATCGATCATGATCAGGCCTCCATCAGCTGTTGTGCTGCACGGTGACGATTATTTTTGCCTTCGCATGCCCCGTGCCGAGATAACGGACCGCTTCGGCTGCCTCGTCGAGCGGATAGGTCCGGTCGATCACCGGGACGACCTTGCCGGATTCCAGCAGCCCGCGCAGGAAGTTCAGGTCCTCCTGGCTTTGGTGCGCCGACACGCCTCCCAGCTGCCGGCCTCCCTTTTCTGAATACATAGACCCCAGCAGCATGGATTGAAAGATCTGCGCGAAGGTGCCGCCGGCCATGACGTAGATGCCCCTGGGCGTCAGCGCACGCTTGTACGCCGAAAGCGGATGGTGCCCGTTGGCTGCAAGGATCAGGTCATACTGCTTCCCGCTTTGGGTGAAGTCTTCTTTTTTATAGTCAATTACGTAATCGGCGCCCATTGCGCGCGCCTGGTCCATATTCCCTGTGCTGGTCACGGCGGTGACTTCGGCCCCGTAATATTTGGCGATCTGCACCGCAAACGTCCCCACGCCGCCGGAGGCCCCCTGGATCAACACCTTCTGTCCCGGCTTGATCTGCCCCTTATCGCGCAGACCCTGCAGGGCGGTGAGTCCCGCCACGGGTACGGCCGCAGCCTGTTCGAACGACAGGTTGGCGGGCTTTAGTGCCAGTCTTTTCTCGCGCACACAGCAGTACTCGGCAAATCCGCTCTGGCCGGAGCCAGCAATGTCCCCGTACACCTCGTCGCCCGGCTTGAACTGCTTGACGTTCGGCCCGACCGCTTCGACCTGCCCGGCGATGTCCGCGCCGATGCTGGTGTCCTTGGGTTTGAGAATTCCTCCTCCCATCAGCCGGACCAGGAAAATATCCGCGGTCAGGAGATGCCAGTCCAGCGCGTTAACAGACGCCGCATGGATCTTGACCAGCACTTCATCATCTTTCGGGGATGGTTTTTCGAGCTCGACGAATTCCAGTACATCAGGGGAACCGTACTTTTTATGAATGAGCGCTTTCATTATTTTATTTTCTCCCGGATTATCTTGTTTTGTTATCAGGATGGTTTACGCTATTATAGCTGCCAGGTTGTAAACATCAAAAACAAAAAAACATTCGGGTGCCCAAAAAGATTGTGATGCATTGAACACCAATTGTATTTCTCTCATTTCATTGACCGATTCCATTAATTTGCATCCACACCCTGAAAAAAACAAAAACACGTTTTTGAAAGTTTCCCGGATGACCGGGGTGTTGTTTTCAGTGTATTCCAGTTTTGGCATCTGCGCGCCGGGGAAGTTTGTCCACAGATTCAAACCAGATTTACTCTGACGTTAGTTTTTCGCTCACCTGCCAAAGTTGCCGGGCAAGATCTTTATCGTAGGACAATGGTGATGAGTTTATTACTTTTCGTTTTATAAAATATTTCCCCGTTATGGATGCCACGTCCGGCGAAGATGACAGATAGATCAAAGTATCGGCACCCTGTTCCGGGGTTAGGGCGAATAATCCCATAATGGATTTGAGCGCCGGTCCAAAAATCGAGAAATTGGTCTTCCAGATGTCAGTGGCAACATGCCCGGGATGGACAGCGTTTACTGTCACGGCGCTGCCATCCAGCCGTCGGGCTAATTCATAAGTAAAAAGAAGGTTCGCTAATTTTGAGCGTGCATAAGCCTTTATGCCAAAATAGCCGTGCTCGAAACTCAGATCTTCGAAATCCAGTGTGCCGTATTGATGGGCGTCTGAAGAGACATTAATGATCCGGGCTGGGGCGCTGCCCCGCAGGGTGTCCATCAATAACTTGGTAAGCAGGAATGGAGCCAGGTGATTGACGAGAAATGTCTTCTCAACCTGATAAGGCGTTTTCACGCGGGTATTAAAAAACGTTCCTGCGTTGTTGAGCAGGACGTCCAGGTGGGTATGGTGTTCCCTGAAGGATGCAGCAAGATTGCGCACCTGCGTCAGGTCGCTGAAATCGGCCAGAAGATACGGAACGGATCGACTCCCGGTCTCGGATTTGATCTGGTCGGCAGCGTCCCTTGTTTTCTGAGGGTTGCGACCGGTAATGATGACCTCTGCGCCTTGCGCGGCTAAGACCGCCGCGGCAACTTTACCGATACCGGATGTGGCTCCCGTGATCAGACATACTTTACCTGCCATTAAATTTCCGTCCATCGGCGTTGCCAAAATCTCATCCCCTCATTTCATATCAGCTGTTTTTTGTATCCATAGATTGTTGTGCCCGGAATTGTCTTCTGGAATAAATTCATCCAGGATAATTTTGAAGTTCAGAGCATTGAGCATTTCATGATATTTATCAATGGAGTAATGAGACCAAAACATTGTTGCTCCTTCCACGCCCAGCCAATTATCTTCATAGCCCTCCCACTCATTGTGGCCGACCGTGACCACTGCGACCCCGCCATCGCTTAACTGGCCGAATACCTTTTCAAATACCCGTCGGTGCAACGCTCGATCAATATGTATGATGGAATAAAAGGCAGTGATGATGTCGTATGGATCATTGTTTGTATTTAGATAATCATCGCAAATGTAAGTTGCCCGGGGCGCTAATTTCCTCGCCCTTTCTATCTGTCTTTGGGATATGTCAATACCCACGGTCTGCAAGCCGATTTCCGAAAAATACTTGCAGACTGGGATTCCACAGCCGCAACCAATATCCAGCGCAGTCCGGAAATTCGGACGTATTTCCAGAATTCGTTTACACCAATCGATGTACTTGTCGGCGTTGTCGTTGTCGCTTCGATATACTTCGGATACTTTATCGTATCCCGTCGATACTATCTGATTATGCATTAGCTTGATCTCTCAAGATCACACAACGGATTGCGTCCGTGGAACGCGGTGCTGGGAATGGGTGGAGATGGGTTGGGAAAGAAACTGAAGCCAGCCTGCCACCCGTCCCTCGAATTGTTCGGGGAGTTCGCTTGTCCCCTAAAGGGGATTGTGAGGTCCAGAGCATTATTATCCCAATGTTTTTCCGGGACGCTGAGTTGGACGCAGGTCACTTCTCATCCAGTGTCAACGCTTCAAAATCAAAACAGGCATAGCTCCTGTAAATCTCTTGACGGTCTACTTCATGTACATCACCTTCCAGCGTGACGAGAACTTTCACCGCATAGAATGGGTGAATATCGCAGCCCATTTTATGGGACCAATCAAACAGGTAAACAAGGTAACCACCGGGTGCCTCTTCGGCGTGGGTTTCTTCAATCACATCCACTAAATAATCAACATTTGCGTCGGGATCAAGATCGAATCTTGCCGCGAGGGAAGTCATCGCCATTGCATAGCTTATGGCTTCCTCAGCCGACTCCACGGGTGCAAAGACTTCCTTGAATTCGGTTTTTTTGATAAGTAATCTGTACGTTCCATCCTCATAAAGAGCATAACTTCGATATCTTGTATCCAGACCTGATAATTGCTTGAAATACTCTTGGTTAGGAGGGTCACCCTTTTCGTGAATACATTCCATGATTACATCAGGTGGCTGCAGCCCACCAAGATAGAATCTTGGCGTATTAATCTCATCGCATCCAAGAGCCACGAGCGCTGGACAGGACTCCTGCAACTTTTCCACACACCCCGTATCCCTAAGTCTCTGTCCATTGATCGCCCAGTCAAGAGGCGGATAATCCATGATTATAGTGGGTCCTGAACAACCCGCTAGTATCAGTACCAGGACAATGAATTTAGGTAGGTTGGGCAACCACGTCATCCGACCTCTCATGAGGTGACTGTTTGAAATGCGCCTATCGGTTTGCGGCCTGCCCCACACTCTTAGTGGGGTACCTGCGTTGGGCGGGCATCAAGGAACAAGTTGCTGCGTAGCGAAACTGTATATCCATTGCTTGCCGTTTTCGTCAAACAATGCTAATTCGTTGGGAACATTCCAGCTCACCTCGCCGAATGTAGGCGTCTCAGACTCCACTAGGAGTGACTGTTGGAGTTCAAGTAAATCAAGGTGTGCCACATACGATTTGCCAGATGTAGGGCAAGAGGATGCGAATTGTACGTAAACCAGTGCCTGACCGTCTGGTGACCAAGCAATAGGACCCGTTTCTGCTTCTGCTATTGCTGGAACACGGGCAATTTCACCATCGTTGACGTTCCAGACCACCAGTTCTCGTCCTTGCCAGGCTGCTATCTTCCCCCCGTCCGGTGACTGAGGGCCTGCGCCGAGATATTCTTTGTCCAGAGAAGCGGTATCAAAGCGGATAATAGGACGTTCCCAATACCCGCATCCATCGGGGCCGCCTTCGCGCGCATTGGTATAGTAAAAGTAACGGCTGTTTGGTGACCAGAACAGGCCTGCTAAACCAATGGCCCCCAGACCGCCACAGTATCGCAACTGATCGTCGGCTGTTCTCTCGTCCTTGCTGGTAACTTGCACCAATTTGAGCTGCTCGTAGGCGTTCTCATCAACTCCACCAGTATTGACGCACTCGTAAATGACCACTTCGGCTCGCCACTTGCCATCGGGTGAAGGATAAGACCCGTAAAGCTTTGGTTGCTGAATAGCGAGAACCGTCGCGGCGATGTCTGGTGTCGCAGCAGGTGTTTCCTCATATTCAGTTGGAATGGCCATCGCTGCTGTTTCAGTATCCTTGAGCCCAGGCGCTTGCTGGGTTGTCTCGATGTATGGTGTAGATGTGCCAAGTGGCGCAGCCAGTGGAACACACCCCACCACCAAAACGAGAAACAATGTCAGGAGTAGCGCTAACAATTTCTTCATCCCGTACGCTCCTTTGATTCGGACGATAAGCCTACCCAACGGTGTGGTTTACCGGCGCGACGCCGCAGGCGGAGAGTCCGATGGAGCCGTGTTAGCCGGCCACCGACTATACCACCATGCTTCGTTAGGAATCGTCCGATAACGCTTCAAAAACCTGTCCATTCCATTCTACACAAAACAAACCCGTCGGTCGCCATTCCGCAACAATGCATGTGGTGTAATCCAACCCGTATCGTGAAACCAACGCCGTATCGACATTCTTCAGCACCACCGGCAGCATCAGCGCATACACCCCACCATGCGCCACACAAACCACATTGGCCGATGTCTCTCCATACTGTTTTACCAAGCCTTCAATAAATGGCTCAAAACGCCGGCGGATGTCATGGTAACTTTCGCCACCTTCAAGCCGACGGTCCCATTCGTGATGCCCTGTCCACGCATCAAATAACTCTTGCCAGCCTTGCCATGCCTCTTCATCGGAGCGGCCTTCCAAAATGCCACAATCGTATTCTCGCAAGGCGTCAGTGACTTCATACTCTACTGCAAACCGATTCGCCAGGATGACACTGGTTTCGATGGCGCGCAATACCGGACTGGAATAGACCCTTGTAATCGGCGTCCCCTGCAGCCGCTCAGCCAGCATCGCCGCCTGTTCACGGCCTTTTAGTGTCAGCCCATGCCGAAGTCCACGATTGGAAATCTCGTGGAGAAGATTGGCTTGGCTCTCCCCATGACGTGTAAAGTAAATTCGCATTTTCAACGACTTTCTCGCACTTCAAGTAGCGTATGGATTAGGCGCGCTCAAAGCTTAAGCACACCCAGAGTTCCTAACCAAAAACGTGGATAAGCCCGAGCAGGCGTGTTAACAACTTTCATAATGCTATACTGCCAGTGTTTCCATATAAGCTATTCAAGCAATGATGTCTTTGAGGCAACCTAACCAGTGTTTATCCCCCTGAGGGGACTTTACGGACTGTATAATGGATTATAGACCGACCGTCGAATGTCCGAAAGCTTTTATGAAATTATCGGCCAATGGGGGACTTTACCGCCGTGGATTCAGATTCATGAGAAAATTTTAGCACCCAGCCAAACTCACTGCGCTGTATTGCCCCCGTCCACCAGCAGGAGATGCCCGGTCACGAAGGACGAATCGTCGCTTGCCAGGAAGAGCACCGCCCGCGCGATCTCGATCGCCTCGGCGAAGCGTTTCATCGGCAGGTAGGAGGCCGACTTCCGCTTTTGCCTCTTCCAGCGTCACCGGATCGTCGCCCACAAAATGGCCGGTCTCCAGCCAGCGCTCGACGAACGTGTCCCCCGGGCAGACGGCATTGACGCGGATATTCTCATGCGCGTAGTCGAGCGCCATGCTTTTGGTCATCAGAGCCACCGCGCCTTTGCTCGTGGTGTACGGCAGCGCGTCCTTCGCCCCCACCACCGACCAGTCCGATCCGTTGTTGACGATGGCTCCTCCGCCCACCCTGCGCAACTCAGGCACGACCAGCCGGCTCATGCGCCAGACCGCCGTCACATTGATCGCCAGCGTCTGCGACCAATCCTCTTCGGTGGTTGTTTCGGCAGTGCCGCTGGTCACGATGCCGGCATTATTGAACAGGATATCGATGCGATGGAAAACCTGCAGGGTTTCCTCCACCGAGCGAACGCAGTCCTCCGCTTTGGTATGGTCCGCTTCGATGAACAGCGACCGGACTCCCGACCGGTTGAGTTCCGCTTCGAGGGCTTTACCCAGCCCGCGCCGCCGGCCTGTAAACGCCACCTGCGCACCCTCCTCGGCGAAGAGCATTGCCGTCGCCTTTCCGATCCCGCTGGTGCCTCCGGTGATGAGCGCGACCTTTCCTTCGAGTTTTCCGGTCATTAGGACTCCTCGTAGTGCTAAGAAATTTTGCTGTATTTTCGTGAGGAATTATACGGCACTTCGATGGGTCAACAAAAACTCGGCGAGGGTAACTCACCTCGCCGAGTAAGGAGTGCGATTGAATATTTAACCTTTGCAACGAATTGCAGCAGGCAGGCAGTATTCTATGGAGCAATGCGTGTTAAAGTCACTCCAATAGGCCAATCTTCGTTCTCATCGCCTGGCACACTCGGAGCGCGCCAGCCAGAATTACCTTTTATCACCCCGCCTGCCTCTGTCAGAGTGATCGTGTAATGTCCTTTGCCGCTTGCTGTAAATTTGCCACATGACGATTCCACTGATGTTGTTCCAGAAAACGGTAGATCTGACGAAGATGGGTAGAATGTCATGATACTCGTGCATGTCCCATCGGACCCTTCGAGAACGAAGGATTGATTGATAATTATGGCATCACTCTTTATTGGAGTCCCTGCGAACTCACCGCTGGCTGAGAATTTGTAACATTTATATTGGGCCCAACTATAATCGTCAACACTAGGCGCTTGAAGGATAATCGTCGCTGGCATACTTGTCCCTCAATTGTTCATATTTCTTTTTGCTTTCGAGCGCTTTACCCAGGTGTTTGCAATCCTCTCTCGCGCCGCATTAATTTCCTTCTGGATAGACGTCATTGAAAATACTGGTCCAGGATTTTGTCGATCTTTGCTTCCTTTTGTGCTTTGGTTATTTTTCCCTTGCGAGCTTCCTGAAGGGTATTACCCAACTGGTTTTCCAATCGAGCGCTGGTAGCTTTGGCCTTGCCCAATTCCCATGTATACGAATAGTCGCGAAACGATTTTCCCACACCGCCGCCGCTGAAATCCAGCAGCGATATTTTTATTTCGCTGCTGTCCGGGTCAACCAGCGCGTGGTGTAAATCTTCTCCATTGCCTTCGTACTTGAACATGAACTGTTCTTCAAGCGGAATCTCCGCTGCCGGTTGGATAGTCAGGGTCAGGAGCTCATTGAATACCAATCCGGAAGGCTCAAGCTGCACGCCATAGACATTGCTTTCCACGGGGCCGCCCTCAAGTGAGCTGATCGTTGTCATACTGATCTCAGTATCGGCGAGCAGGGCTCCGGCAGGCACCTCAAGGGTATAAACGCTGCCGTCCGTGCCAACGAGAGTAAGCTCTCCGCCATCCGGTGAGATCACCGCGCTGGTGGTTTCATCCTCGTTCAATTCCACCGTCACATTCAGGGGGTCAGCCGGTGCATCGTAATCGACATTTTCGCTGCCTGAAGCGCCGGAGCCCAACCCGGTGATGAAATTGCAGGATAGCATCAGCGCCATTACCGGTAGTAGTAACTTTTTGTATCTCATTGTTCTTACCTTTTTACCTTCCATTGAAAGAATCAGCCCGGGATTAATTGCGCCAAATTTTACCATTTTGGTAAAATAAAGTACAATAATTAGGCGTCCAAGTTTGCAGCTTGCGTGAGATAACACAGAAAGGGAAGGGAGATTATCAACATGGATCCCAATACATTGACCCTCGCATTAACTTTGATAATTTCCTGTTTTGTCTGCCTCACCATGCTCCTCGTGCTGGGCATCGTGGGTTTCTTTCTCTTTCGTCAAAGTTCTTCCACCGCGAAAACGTTTAAGAACCAGCCGGAAAAACAGGGTGAAGACTTTCTGGGCTCCGCCTCTCTGCGTCCGTGGAGCCCTTCAGCCTGGGCTGACCTCTCCAGCCGCTGGGAAGGCTGGTGGTTCAACCGCAGAGTCATCAACCGCCACGAGGGCTACACCCAGGGTGTTGTGAGATCCCTGACAGATCCAAACGGAGACGGATGGATCGTCTTTACCCTCCAGCGCCAACAGGTCAGGACCGGGACTCTCGTCTTGAGGACCAGCTTGAAGCGGTTGGAGCTTAGGGTGACCGCCCGAAGCACCTCCGATCCGAACATCCGGGTGGTTACATTCATTGATGGCGTGGAGGACGGCGCAATCACGGTGAATTATCCCTCCTGCATCTATCGAAGCAGGGACGGCGCGGTCGAAGCCGGCTGGACAGCAGAGCTGCGATGGAATAACGAGAAGCATGCGTTCAAACGCCTGACCTCACGTGAGGTCAACTATGACGCGATCACGGTCAATGGACGGGATGTCGCCTCCCTCACCGATACCTGGATCCGTTATCCGCATCCTGAAAGCGTCAAACCGTTTCATCCGGCACTGAGGCAGGTCAGCGATAGTATGACATCTGTCGATGAGAACGTGTTGTTGATTGCGCTCGGGATGGGCTTGTACTATGACAGCCTGCGCAACCGGGGATATATCTACGACTGGTAACCCGCCTCTGATGCCTTTCCTGTTACGACCCCTGAAGGTTATCCTGTTACAAGACTTCCGAAGCCACAAGACTTCGGAAGTCTTCTTCACTGGTGCTCTTTCTTGTAAAACTGATAACGCTTGTAGATCTTCGCGCCGGAGTGGCTGGCCAAGTCCACGGTGTCGGGATTGTCCTCCCCAGTCAGGAACATTTCCACTCGTAAACTGCCCTTGAGAATTCCACGGGCATCTGCGAGGTGAATGTCTTGCGCTACTGGCTGCATCCCCTCAGGTCGATCTGCCAGGTGCCCTCCACGTCATCTCCCCTTGTGAGAAAGAAGCGATCAAACAGGTTGATGGTCGGGTCGCAATGGGACGTCACAAGCTCAAGGTTCGCTCCGATCGATGGGATCTTGATGCCGTCGGGACTGGTGACCTTTCCGTATTCATCGCCAAACCAGGCATACTCCATCCCGGCATAGTCCGGCCCGATGATTTGCGGCACGCCCCCGTCCTTGTAAAGCGACTTGAGTCCGGCATCCACCGTCACGAAGCCCTTCTGATTCCCGCTGACAACGCTTGTGAGCACCCGCAGGGCCGGGCTGAACGACGTGAATAGCGTTGGGTCGTTGGCAGATCCGATGGCAAGATACTCCGTGTCCATGCAAGCATACGAGCCGACCTGGAGTTCCGTTATTTCAGGGATGGCGAGATCGATGTCGAACGTCCCTGTGCCGGACGCGCTGAAGATCGTGCAGGTCTCCACCCTGGCCTGTAATTCATGAAATATAGAAACGGCACCCTGAAGACATTGATGCGAGGCAGTCTTTCTGTCCTCATACGAACGGATGTGTTGTACCTGCCCGGCGTAGGCCTGGATACCTCTGATGCGCAGCGAAGGACGGGAACGGATATGGTCGGCCAGCTCCAGCGCATTTGCCGGATTCACCCCCGTGCGATTCAAGCCGACATTCAAATCGATAAGCACGTCCATTGACAGGTTCTTTTCGCGCAGCGCGGAATCAAGCAGGTCTATGCTGTCACGGTGATCGACAACGACCATCAGGGATGGAGTTGCTGCGAGTATTTCGACAAGTCTCTCAATCTTCTTCGGCGTCGCGACCGGGCCGGTGATGAGAATTCCATCAAGACCGGCCTTTGCCAGAGCTTCAGCTTCCGAGACTTTGGCCGCGCAAATTCCGATGGCGCCGGCTTCGATTTGCTTTTGAGCCAATGCCGAGCACTTGTGGGTCTTGGCGTGAGGCCGCAGGTTCTTTCCTGCCGCGCCTGCCACAGCCTGCATCTTCTTCAGGTTTCTTTCGAGAATGTCCAGGTCCAGAATCAGGCAGGGGGTGTCAAGATCAGACTTGCGTTGGGCTGGATTATTCATCTGTAGTTTTCTCCAAGGGTATGTGACCTGGAAAATTATAGCACCCGGTGCAGTGCATTATCCCCTTCGGTGCAACAAACCATTATTACGATAGTTCCTTCTTGTAAAACCTGTACCTCTTGTAAACCTTCGCCCCAGTATGGCTGGCCAGGTCCACTGTGTCGGGGTTGTCCTCGCCCGTCAGGGACAGGTCCGCCCAGAGGTAGCCTTTCGCGATGGCACGCCTGGCCATTTCCGCAAACATGACGATGGCCGCGCCCGTATCCCAGTATTCGGGCAGGACGGCCACCGCTTTAACTGTCAGACTCTTCGGCTTGAAGTTTTTATATTGCAGCGCACGGAGGTACATCCCACGGGTAGCGCAGTCCGTTGAGATGGATCAATATCTCGTTGAAATTCGGGATGGCGGGGAACCAGCCTACTGTTTTCCCGTCTGCTTCGGCGAACAGGACCAGCTCCGGGTCAGCCATGTCCACCAGCGGCAGCAGCATGGCGGCCACCGACTCGCGCGTGTACGGCACAAAGCCGGGCAGGTGCTCCAGCGCGCGGTTCTGCAGCATGGTGACGCGGTCGATCTCGAGGTCGAGGTCGTTCAAGTTCGCGCTGCGGACGGTGAATCCCTTGCGCTTGCGCACTCCCTCCGCGAGGCGGATGATGCGCTGGATGTGAGGGTCATCCGGGTTGACGTTGATGGCGTAAGCCAGCCCGTCGTCGTGGCGCTTGTGGAATCCGAAGCGCTCGAAGAATTCCCCGTAGTACGGATGGTTGTGGCCGCAGATATATGCCGGGGGGCGGTCCCAGCCTTCGACGAGGATGCCGCGCCCATCTTCCCGGTCGAGGTTGTAGGTCCCGCACAGCGAGGTCAGTCCGTGCTCGCGCGCCCACCGCTCCGCCTGCTGGAAAAGGGCTTCGGCGACGGCGTAATCATCCACACACTCGAAGAATCCCAAAGAACATTCGCCTTCTTCGCCGCCGTTCTCGTGCGAACAGCAAATTGTGCCGGCCATCCGTCCGTCCTTGAAGGCGGTGAAAAAATCGGCATAGCCGTTCTTGAAGAACAACCCGCGCGCCGGGTCTGTGTTCTTTTCCCGCTCGGATAGAATCGGCGGCACCCAGAGCGGATCGTTCTTATAGATTTTCCACGGGAAAGTAAGGAAAGCGCGCTTCTCGCGCCGGGTGTGGACGGGGCGAATCTCGATCACGCGCTGATCCTAATCGGCTGGTTCGAGATTGGCCAGGCGGCGTTCTTCGAGCTGGTCGTTGATCTTCTGGTAATCATCGCGCCCGAGCGGGAAGAGCGCGGTGAACAGGATCGCCAGACCCAGCGCGACGGCCGGGATGGGTCCCGCGATGATACGGATGCCGAGGATGGCGCTCTCGGGCTGCGCGCTGCCGTCCGTCATGTAACCGCTGAACTGCAGCACCAGCAGCGCCAGCGGCACCGCAATGGACGAGGCGATCTTCTGCGCCAGCGTGATCAGGCTGTAGAACATGCCCTCATTGCGCTTACCAGATTGCAGTTCGCCGTACTCGATCGCATCAGGGATGATCGCCCACGGCATGACGTGCATGGCCGAGACGCCGATGCCGGCCAGCACGCACAGGGTCATGATGAGCGGCATGCTGGTCTGGGGATTCAAGGAAGCCAGCACCATCAGGACTACTATCAGGAAGGCGATGCCGATGATGTAAGCCCAGCGCTTGTTCAGGTGGCGCGAGATCCACGTCCACAGCGGCAGGGCGATGATCGCCACCACGAAAATGGAGGCCATGATGATGTCGCTCTGCAACTCGCGCTCCACGACATATTTGATGTAATACAGCAGGTTGACCTGGATGATGGCCATCGTCACGCCGTTGAAAAGGAACAGCAGCAGGCCGAAGACGAACGGACGGTTCTTGAACGAGGACTTGATCGACTCGAAAAACCCGGACCGCTCCTGGTGGACGAACTCCTTCCGCTCGCGAGTGCCAAAGAAGACCACCAGAAGAGTGATCGCAGAAACCGTGCCGAGGACCGCGCCCATGACCAGCACCTGGTCCGCATTTTCCGGGTAAAACCCGGACACCATCGCCAGAGGCAGGGTGAAGGCGACCAGGCTGGCAAAAATGGAGAAGAACATGCGCGTGCCGGTCAGGCCGGTGCGCTCGTCGTAGTCGCTGGTCAGCTCGGGGGTCAGTGCGTAGAAGGGCATGTAGGCAAACGATGCGGCCGTATCGAACAGGGCAAACGCCACCGCGTAGTACACCGCCAGCGCCGCGACGTTCTCGAACGGCGGTATCCACCAGAGCATGGCGAACGTCAGGGCGAACGGCAGCGCGCTGAACAACAGGTAGGGCCGGCGGCGTCCCCAGCGGGTGCGGGTGCGGTCGGTGAGGTACCCAACGAGGGGATCGTTGATGTAGTCCCAGGTGCTGCCGATGAAGATGGCTGCCGCGGCCACGGCCGGCATCACACCGACCACTTCCGTCAGGAACAGGGCGAAATACACGCTCAGGATGGTGTTGGTCAGGGCGAAACCGAAGTCGCCGGAACCGTACATCCATTTGGTGCGGCGGGACACTTTTTCAGTCGTCATGCTGGGCTCCCTTTGAGAACGAGAGTTGGGTGTGCTGTATTGAAAACACCGTCCCCGGCAAATGGGGACGGTTAATAGATAAAAGGCACAGCCGCCAGCTGCGTTGGACGTACGCTTCCCATGCCCGCCGAACTCCTGCCTGAGCAGCTTTTCCTCGTCGCTCAGGCGGAAGATGAGCAGCGCGAGCAGAAAGGGTACGCCAGAAAGGCGATCCACAGAGCGGAAGAGCAGCGCCAAGCCAAGCGCGACGATCATCACCCCCAGGTAGCGCGGATGGCGGATGTAGCTGGTAGGGACCGCTGGTGATGAGCTGAGTGGATCCTGCTGGAGGGTGATGTAGACGCTGTACTGCCGCCCCAAGCTCGACCGTGTCCAGGTGATCAGGACAAAGCCAGCCACGACGAGCCTGCCAGCCCCGTCCAGCGCAGGGAAGATATATCGGGCATGGTCAGCAGATCGCGCCGGTCGCAGAACGGCATGGCCAGGATAAGGATGACCAGGAGGGGGCGGGCAGACATTCCAGGCGACATCCTGCCGCGTGCGGTGCTTCTCTTCGCGAACCCTTGTCGACCGATCGCCCTGCGGGGATTGAGAGCGTCTGGATAATAAGGGGTCGACCAGCGCCATCAGAACGACGAAGCACGATGTAAGCCGCTCCGCGCCGGCTCTGAGAAGAAACCCGCGCGGTCGCCAGCCCCCAGCCGAGCAGAACAGCCCGGCATAGAGGGTGAGCGTCAGGGCGATCAGGCCCAGCGGGGTGAGGAATCTTTTCATCTTGCAATCTCTAAATACTTCGGCTCTTTCCCCACCATCGCCCCATATCTTCCCTCGATACTTCTCAGGCAGGAGCGCCGCCATCTGCGCCATGATCTCATCTGCGGCTTGCTGGCGGGTTTCGTGGTTGAACGGCAGGTCCGCCCGCACATGGAACGGCTTGCCGACGGCGTAGGTCATATCGGTACGCTTAATCCGGCGCATGTTCTCGCGGTAATTCTCGCTGCCGTAATGGACGACCGGCAGGAGCGGCGCGCCGCTCTTCGTCGCAAGCAGCACGGCGCCGGCGTGTCCCTCGCCGAGGATTCCCGTGCCGGAGCGCGTTCCCTCGGGGTCGATGGCGATGATGCCGCCCTCCTTCAACACCTGCAGGGCTTTGCGCATCGCGTTCATGTCCAGTTCGTCGCGCTTGACCGGAATCGCATCCACGGTCTCGACGATGTAGCGGAAAAAGGGATTTTCCCAGCGTTTGGCGAGCACCATCCCGATCGTGCGGCGCGGCATCAGGTGGGTGTAATTCGCCGGTATCTCCCAGATGTGGACGTGATTGCAGACGAGGATCAGCGGTCCCTGCATGGGGACCTGTTTCAGCGCCTCGTCGTGGACGCGAAAGACCAGGTCGACCAGCACGCGCAGTGAACCGGTAACGAGGGTATGTCTCAAGTTCATGCGAACAGCTTGTCGTCGCAGACCAGGTCGATGGCCTTGGGCAGGATCTCCACCTGCAGCCAGTCCCCGTCGGTGCACAGGATCTCGCCGTCGGTCTCGGCCGGCAGCACGCCCTTCTGCGCGGTGATGGTGACCCTGGCCGCCTGCACGGACGTGATCTCGGGCTGCGTGGCCTGCGTCCCTTTCATGAAGTGGGGGAGCAGGGTGAAGATGCGCCGGCGGGTCACCTCACGGGCGATGACCAGGTCGAACAGCCCGTCGTCGGCTTTGCCCTCGGGCGCCATATAAAATCCGTCGCCCAGCCGCCGGCCGTTCATCACCGCCACCAGCAGGGTCGGCAGGGTGATGGATTTGTCGTCGTAATCCACCTTGACGGTCGGTCCCTTGTAATACAGGAAGATGGTCTTGATGACGGCGGCCAGGAAGCTGAGGAAGCCTCCCCAGCGCGGCATCTTGGATACTTCAATGGTCGTGATGGCATCGAAGCCGACCCCGAGCACGTTGCCGAAGTAACGCTCGCCCCGGATCTTGCCGCCGGTGATTCGGCCGATGTCCACCCTGCGGCGTTTATCCGCGTGAAGCACCTTGCAGGCGGAGTCAATTTCCTCCGGGATGCCCTTACAGTAGGAGAAGTCATTGCCCCGCCCGGCGGGGATGACGCCCAGCGCGGCGGTCTTTCCCTCGGCGTGCGCGGTCATGAGCCCGTTGAGCACCTCGTTAACCGTCCCGTCGCCGCCGGAGGCGACCACCACGTCGACTCCCTCCAGCGCGGCGGCGCGCGCCAGCTCGATGGCGTGACCGACCCGTTCGGTGCGGACCAGGTCAAAGTTCGCGCCGAGCGCGAGCAGTTGCTGTTCGATGACCGGAATGACCTTCGCGCCGTTTCCATGTCCTGAGGTGGGATTGGCGATGATGCGATATTTTGTCATGAGTTTGTCCCTCGTCAGTTTATTTTATAGTGCCATCAATACAATCGCCAGCAGAGCGGCAACGACTCCCACCGTCTGCGTGCGGTTGATACGTTCCTTGAGAAAGATTGCCGCCAGCATGACGGTGGATGCCGGGTACAGCGATCCCAGTACGGCAGCGACATCCAGCCGCCCGACCTGCCCCGCCAGCACGTAGAAAGTGTTTCCACCGATGTCGAGAATGCCTCCCAGTGAGACCAGCGGCCAGAGCGGACGCCGGGGCAGCGCGGGCTGTCGCGTGACTAATCCATAGATGATCAGCAATGGAATGGATGCCACCCGGGCGGCGATCAGCGGCCAGAGGGTGTACTCCTGCGTGGTGGAATGGATCAATACAAAATAAAGACCGAACCCGACACCGGCCAGCAGAGGCAGGCGCAGGTCGCTCAAGCGCTCGAGATGGGTGGCTTTTTCATCCTGCGAGATCAGCCAGATGGACACAAGCGCGAAGGCAAACCCCACCGCGGTGAGCGGACCGGGGAATCCCTCCGTGATGCTGCTGACCACAACGGGAATGATGGCGGCCATGAGAGCCGAGACCGGAGCGGCAATGCTCATCTGTCCTTTTGACAACGCAAAGTACAGCAGGATCAGCCCGGCAGTGCCGAGAATGCTGGCCAGTCCGCTCACCAGCCAGATCTGGATGGGCGGTACAGGCTCCGGGATGAACAGCTTCAGCACGAGGAGCAGGGCAAGCCCGGCGATCTCCGCCAGCGTGACGACGCGCACCGCCTTCTCGGAGCGGCTGGCCAGGCCGCCGGTAAAATCGCCTCCGCCCCATGCGAGCGCGGACAAAAGCCCAAAGAGAATGGATAACAAGGAAACTCCCGTTGATTGCTGTGATGTCTTGTAGGTCAGGCTGAAAGCCTGACAGACTTAGATTCATAATGCAGCGGGTTAAAACCCCGCCCTACTTGAAGATTATTTTATAACAGGTCTTAATCTCACGCAGGGAAAATCCTTGCTGGCGCACAGCAGGCTCTCGGGTGAGTCGGGGTCGAGGGGAATGTCTGACCAGCGGTGGAGCATTTTGGCAGAGCCGGGGCCGGCGATCAGGATCCGTTTCAGCATTTTGGCGGACTCCTCGTCGCTCATCGGCTCGGCGACGGCATCGAAGGCGCGCCGCCCCACCTGCGCATGGACGTGCGGATTTGCGCGCACGTTGCGATACCAGTCGGTGTGTCCGCGCCAGCCGGCCATCAGCAGATACGAATCCGTTTCGGGTTCATAGGAGTACTCGAGCGGCGTATAGCGCGTCTTGCCGGACTTGCGTCCCTTGTGGACGAGCATGATAAAGGGTCCCGCCAGGTGCCAGAGACCCAAATGGTAAAACGGAATGGGCATTTTGAAGATCCAACGGAAGGCCGGCCCCGGTCCGTCCTGCCCGACCATGTCCAGCATGATGCGGTATTCCAGCCAGAAGCGGAGGCGTTGAAAGAAGTTCGGTTTGCCGGAAGGCCACGAACTATTTTCCATCGATCTTCCCCGCCGCCTTCGCCCGCTCGAGGACCTTCTGCGCGATTCTGAGCAGCGGCATGTCGATCATTTTCCCGTCGAGTTCGTAGGCACCGGCGCCTTCGGCCTGGTGTGCCTCGAACGTCTCGACCACTCTCCGGGCGTAAGCAATTTCTTCGTCGTCGGGAGTGAAGGCTTCCTGCACAGGTCCCACCTGCGCCGGATGGATGATCTGTTTGCCGGTATAGCCCATCTGCGCGCCCTGCACCGCCTCGACCTTCAGGTTGATCGTGTCGCGGAAATCGATGAAGACCATGTCGATGGCCTGCAGTCCGTTGGCCGCGGCGTGCATGACCACCGCGCTGCGCGCATGCAAAACCTCCCAGGCGGCGCGCGAACGGGTCGCCCCGATGCTGGCGGCGAAATCCTCCGAGCCGAAGATTAGCCCGTCCAGCCGCGGGTGCGAGGCGAATTCCTTCAAGTTGATGATGCCCCTGGCGGTTTCGACCCCCACCAGCATGCGAATGGAATTCACGCTCCAACCGTTCGCCAGTTCCGCCGCTTCGATGATCTCGTGCGCCCACTGGATCTGGTCCAGCGCTTCGAGCTTGGGGATGACGATGCCGTCGGGGCGGTAGGGCAGTACGGCTTCGATGTCGTCCCGTTCCAGCCCTGTGCCGACAGAGTTGATGCGCGCCAGCTTCTCAGACTTTCCGAAATCCAGCTCCCGCAAGGCGCGGACGATGGTCTCGCGGGCGGCCTGCTTGCGGCTGAGCGCCGTGCCGTCCTCCATGTCCATGCAGATGCAGTCCACGCCAAGGGTGATGGCCTTGTTGATCTTGTTCCAGTCGTCGCCGGGCATGTAGAGCAGTGCGCGCCGTGAGTGCATAAGTATCTCCGGGTTAAGGGTTCATCTCGTAGGCGTCTTTTAATGGGTAGACGCTTTCTTTCCAGACAAGTTCAAAGCGAGTTGCGTCAAAGACGGGTTTGCGGACCATCTTTGTGCACAGGTCCATCTGCTGGGGTGTGGTGCTGGGTTTGCTGTAGAGCTGCAAGGCGTACTTCGAGAAGTCGCGAACCATGAAGTCGAAGATTTGATCTACGGTTTCGTCATCGACTTTGTAGAGCCGGGCATTCTCGAGGATTAGTTGTCCGTAGACCACCAGCGTGAAGAGTTCGCCCAGCGCCAGCAGGAAATCGGTATCCTTCTGCTGGGCTTCGCTGGGTGTCGCAGTGGCGAGAAAGGTTTTCAATGTCTCGATTTGTTCTCTGAAGGCCAGGATGTTGGGCAGGTTATACAGCCCATAGGCCAGGTTGTAATCGTGGAACTGGATCTTTCCCAGGCCCTTGGCCGGTCCCTGGTTGAAGAGAAAGTCGTCATTGGCAGCCTCGCTGCGGGTGAGGATTTCAGGGTACTCGCCGGGGAAGAAGAAATAATTCGCCATGAACTTGACGATCAGCGCGATGTTGACGTGCACCGTGCCTTCCAGTTTGGGCAGGGCGCGGATATCGCGCGCCGCCATCTCGAAGTACATATCCTTCTCGAAACCCTTTGCGGCGATGACCTCCCACAGCAGGTTCATGACCTCCTCGCCCTGGGTGGTGACCTTCATCTTGACCGTCGGGTTGTAGAGCAGGTAGCGCCGGTCATCAGGCGAAGCGGCGCGCATGTAATCCCCGGCACGCAGGGCGAACAGCTTCATGGCCACCAGGCGGGCATATGCGTCCGTGAACATGCCGCGCACGTGAGGAAAATCAGTGACGGCCATCCCGTAGAGACGGCGGTTCGCTGCGTGATGGAGGGCTTCGTAAAACGCGTGCGTGCAGATCCCGATCGACGCCCAGCCCAGGTTGTACTTGCCGATGTTGACCGTGTTCAGCGCCGCGTCCCAGGCCGCCTGCCCCCTGTGCAGGATATCCGCTTCGGTGATGGGATAATCCTTCAATTCAAAGTTGGCGACGTAGGACTGGCTGTCGGTGACGTTCTTGATCAGGTTGTAGTTGCGATGACGGTAATCCGCCGTGAAGAAAACATAGTCGCCTGTATCGGCGAATTTTCCAAACGTGGAAACCATCGGCGCGACGTTTCCGTTGCCGATGTAATACTTTTCTCCATTGGCCAGGTAGGTGCCGTCCGGCTGCGGGGTGAGCGCCATCTCCGTCGAGTAGATATCCGCACCATGCTGGCGTTCGGACAAGCCGAAGGCAAAGACCTCGCCCTGCCGCAGCAGCTGCGCCGCTTTCTGCTTGAGCGCCTCGTTGCCGGACATCCAGATCGGTCCCAGCCCGAGGATGGACACCTGCCAGGTGTACCAGTAAGCCAGCCCGTAAAAGCCCAGTATCTCGTTGAACTCGCAGTTGCGCCAGGTATCCCAGCGGGCATGGCCCTCGCCGTAGGGTGTGGGCGTCAACAGCGTGGCGAAAAGCTTTTCTTCTTTTTGAAATTCGAGGAAATCAGCGTACCAGGTGCGTTTGTGGTCATCCTCTTTTACTCGCTGCTTGCCTTTCGCTTCGAAGAAAGCGATGGTCTTAAGCATCATCTGGCGCGAGGCTTCGTCGGGGTAGAAGCGGGAGGGGGAGCGTGGATTGAGGAGAATCATGGATCACCTCACGGTTGTTGAACAACGTTTGCGGATCATCCAGAGTGCAGCCTGTTCAGAGAACACGGGATCCTGCTTCCCTTATCTTACTCTTGTTAACCTTGTTTCTGTGGCTTTGGCTTCTTCCCCTTCAGGGGTGATGTTGTACGAGGTGAGGGTGAGATGATCCTTGTCTTCCAGGACCACTTCGGTGCGCCAGCCCCAATCCGGTCCGCCGGTGGGATCGGTATAGCTGCCGAGTACTCGAAAGCCATTCTCTATTTCAGAGCCCTCGCAGAACATCATGGCGGTATTGTTGTGGAAACTGTCGATCCAGCTGGCTTCGAATCGGTTGAGGGTGGTGTTGTAGCCAAAGGTGAAGATGCCGCGCTGCGCTTCGCTCTCGACGAAGCCTTCATAAAGATAGAGCGCAAATCGCCCGTCCAGCACCAGCTGGATGCTGCCCTGCACGGGCGATTCATCGGCCAGCACATCCGGCTCGAGCCACAGCCTGCTCGTCCCTTTCCATGCGCCAGCGAGTTGAGTGAAGAAATGATGGGGACTTCCGTGTTGTTTGGAATTTTCAAAAACCATGTCCATATCCTCTACTTTTAATTGATAATAACATCAGTTTTAAAAATTAGTTTGCTCTGAACCCAATTTCCTGTACAATGATTATATTCCACCCAAAGGAGGTTCGCTGATGAGACCAGTGTATGCAATCTCGGGCGGGGTTTCCAAGTTCGCCAAAGCCCGGCCCGACAAGACCTTCCAGGCGATTATCAAGGAGGCGTATGACTATGCCATCGCTGATATCGGCCTGGATTTCCCGACCTTCACGCGTATCGTGGATGGTTCGGTGGCGTCGTACTTCTCGGACCACTTCACCCGTCAGTTGATGGCGGGCATCATGGCGCAGGATTATCTCGGCCTGTGCCCCAAGCCCGGTCACCGCGTGGAGGGCGGCGGCGCGACGGGCGGACTGTGCTTCCAGGAAGCGTGGAAGTCGGTTGCCAGCGGTCACATGGACGTGTGCCTGGCTTACGGCTTCGAGACCATGTCCCACGTGGAGACATGGAAAGGCAATGAGTTCATCGCACTGGCCTCCGACGTGTCGTTCGACTACCCCGTCGGAGGTTTTTATTCGGGCTACTACGCCATGATGGTCACGCGCCACATGAAGGAGTTCGGCACGACCGTCGAGCAGATGGCGCATGTCAGCGTGAAGAACTACATCAACGCCTTCCACAATCCGTACGCGCAGAAGAGCCAGCGCATCAGCATCCAGGATGTGCGCAATTCGCCGATGGTGGCCTGGCCGTTGACCCGTCTCGACATCTGTGTGATGTCCGACGGCGCGGCGGCGACGATCCTCTGCTCCGAAGAGGGCTTGAAGAAACTCGAAGCCGCCGGCGCGAAGATCCCCCGTCCGTTGGTGAAGGTGACCGGCATCGGCCGAGGCACGGACATGATGCGCATGGCCGACCGTCCGCATGTGGATTACGACAATTTCATGGAGAACTATGCCACCGTGCAGGAAAAGTCCTCGGACGAAACGCGCACGTATTATAAGAAGCTCTGGGAAAACGGCACGCGCTATCCCGGAGTCCACTCGTTCCGCGCGGGGCGCACCGCAGGCAACATGGCCTGGAAACATGCGGGCATCAAGGACCCGTTGCATCGAACTGGACTTCGTCGAATTGCACGATGCATATACCTCATCAGAAATTCAAACCTACGAGGATCTGGGCTTGTGCCGCTACGGCGAGGGCGGTCCGTTCGCTGAATCAGGCAAGGCATTCCTGCCGGGTATCGATTACGGCTTGAAGCTCAAGGAGAAGCCGATCTGCGCGGTGAATCCGTCGGGCGGACTCATCGCCTGCGGGCATCCCGTCGGCGCGACGGGACTGATGCAGGGTGTGTTCGCCATCTGGCAGCTTCAGGGGACGATCAAGAAGCATTTCCGCGACGACCAGCTTCAGGTCAAGAATGCGAAGCGGGGCGCGATCCATTCCCATGCCGGGACGGGCACCTATGTCTCCGTCTCCGTTTTGGAAAGGGAGGGTTAGTCATGGCCAAGTTACCTTCACAACGCGAAGAAACACTGGGCGGTTACATCGTCCACGGCATCCCGTTCCCGGTCAGCACCGACGAGGAGTCGCTGCAATTTCTCAAGAAGATGGCGCCCATCCAGATCGAGCAGGAGTACAAGATCAAGTACCTGCATTCGTACGGGCAGGACAGCCCGTGGTTCGCGGGGCTGACCAACAAGCGCCTGCTCGCCTCGCGCGACCCGCAGAGCGGATACACCACCGCCAACCCGCGCGGCCACGACATGTACTCGGGCAAAGAGACCAAGTGGATCGACATTACGAACGTCCCGGCCAAGGTGCACGCCTTCACCGTGTGTTACTTCGGCTCGGAGGAGTTCCTGCCCGAATGCCCGTTCGTGCTGGCGCTGGTCGAGTTCGAGGGTGTGGACACGCTGCTGCTGACGCGATTGATGGGCGTTGACCCCGCTGCGCCCGCGCTCGACTGGATCGGCATGGAGGTCAAGCCGCGCTTCCTGCGCAACAGCAAGCTCAAACCGACGGATGTGTATTTTATTCCAAAGGAAAGTAGCGAGTAGAAGGTCGGGATTGGTAGAATTTACTGCCGGGACACGGAGAATCTCCGTGTCCCGGCTTTGATCCACTTGGTACAATAAATACCAAATATCCAGCGAATAGTGAGTGAGCTTCAACCCGCTGCTGTAAATGTGTCAGGCTGTAAATCTGGCTTGTTCGAAAAACGGAGTGATAAATTTATGGGTAAAGTGCTGTGTACCTTACTGCTTTTGATTCTAGCCGCGTGTGCCATGTCTCCTGTCGCTGTTATCACGCCGACGATAATTCCAACACCATCTGCAACGACAACGGCTGCGCCGGCGCGCCCTGCCTCGGGTCAATTAACCCTGGTGGAATTTTTTGCAGTCACCTGAGCGGAGTGCCGCACCATGGAGCCTGTCGTGAACAGGCTGAAGAAGGATTATCGCAACTGCATCACGCTTGAACGGGTCAACTTCCATGCGCAAACTGCGCGGAGCGAGCAAATCGGTCCGCTGGGCTCGCCAGAGTTTGCCTTGCTCGACTCTTCGGACAAAATCTTATATCGCTGGTTTGGCGTCGTCGAGCGCAGTGAATTCGACGAGGTGATGATGCCTCTGTGTACGCAGTGAGTAGTGAGCAGTGGGCGGTGGATATTAACCACTAATCTCCAATCGCTACTCTCTAGTAACTAGAACTGCAACCTTTCTTCCTTCCAGGCGTCGGCGTTGTTATGGTAGCCGGCCTGCTCCCAGAAACCCTTGCGGTCCTTCGACATAAATTCCAGCGAACGCAGCCACTTGGCGCCTTTCCAGAAATAAGGGGTCATTAAATCCTCGCGGCCGGGGATGAATCCCACCACGCCGCGCAGGGGATAGCCGTGATCGGGCGAGATCGGTTCGCCGTTGAAATGCGTCGCCAGCAGGAAATTGTCCGCCAGCACCACCTCCAGCGGCAGGTTGACGGTGAAGCCGTACTCGGCGTGCTGCATGACGTACTTCGCCGCCGGTTTGATCTTGAACAGCCCCTGTTCGACCATCGTCCGCACGGAGACGCCCTCCCATGCCGTGTCGACCTTGCTCCAGCGCGTGACGCAGTGGATGTCCATCTGGATTTTCGTTCGCGGGAGCTGGTTGAATTCATTCCAGGCCCAGGTCTTCTCCTCCTCGACTTCGCCCCAAACGCGGAAGTCCCACGTCGCGGCGTTGAAGGGCGGAACGGGTCCGTAATGGAGCACGGGGAACTTGAGCGTCAGCGACTGGCCGGCGGGCAGGCGCCCCTCGGTGCGGATGCGTTCCTCTTCCTTGCGGCGGTCGTTTCCTTCAAATAAGAACATGGCGGCATGTCTCCTGTCGCGCTATTTTAGCAAAAACCGATAAGAATTGCGTTAGAACATCATCATCTGGGCGGACGCGCCCTCGATCGGGTCGGAACGGACAGCCTCAGCCCAGGTCTCGCGAGTCAGCAGCTGGACCTCGGCGATCTGGCGCAGGTTGCGGAACTTGAGGAAGTGGCAGCCTTCCGCCAGCTGCCTCAAGTGAGGGTCACGCTTCAATTTGTAAGCCAGCAGACCGGCGCGCCCTCCGGGGAGCACCACCACCGTCCGCTCGGGGCGCTGGCGGTTGCCGCTCAGTACCTTGCCTGCCACCGCCGAGGCGATGACGTAGAACGTCCAGGCGGGAGAATCCTCCTCGGACCACAGGACCAGGTTCGGGTCTGCCCGCGAGACGGCGTAATCCATCCGCCCCCCGAGCTTCTCAAGAAGTTTCTGCGCCTCCTCCATGTCCGCACGCCGGATGGCGGGGCTGTCCTGCTCGCGCAGCGTCCAGCCGTTGTCCTCCACCCCGTACGATTCAAGCACCGCGCCGATCACCGACAGCGGGGGGGTGAGCGCGCCCGGGAATTTTTCGTTCAGCGCCCGCTGGATGTCGTCCAGCGAGGTGTTGGGATTCGCCTGCAGCAACCGGACAATGGCCATCTCGACACGGTCCACGAGGGGATGCGCCTCGGGGTTGGGCCGGGTCAGCCCCCACGTGCCGCTCTCCGGGGTGGCCTTGGCGTCGTGATGGATAAACACCGGATGGTTGAGCGACTGCACGATGACCTGCCCGGTTTCGGTCACGGCTTCGTCGGACCAGGCCAGCGCGCGCTTTTCAGCCAATGCCGCTATGCCCGCCGCGTGTACGTGCAGGAAGGTGGCGGATTCGACGCGGTCGTTCAGGTAGGCGGTCAGCGCATCGCGCACGGCCTGTTTCTCGGGCGGCTTGGTCGGGGGCTTGAAGTCCGCACCGCGCTCCCAGTGGAGCTGCAGCGGGTCGTCCGCCGTGCGCATGGCGAAGGCCTTCAGGTCGAAGCTCCCGACCTGCGCGGCCAGCAGCGCGGCGGTGACGAAGGACGGCTCGGCTTCGGTGAGCAATGCGAAGAAGGGAGTCCCTTCAGCGAGCGGCTTGGCCAGCCCGGCGAAGACGGACTTCAGCGCCTCGGCGTGCCACTGCCAGTCGTAGCGGCGGCGGCGCAGGACGGACTTGAACGGACCCACCGCCTCGCGTCCCCACAGCCAGCCAGCCCACAGCGCGGAGAGGGTCCAGAACGCCTGGTTGGGGCGCGGGATCGCGCCGATCACCGCTGACATGGGATAAGCATCGAGGTGTTGTATCAGATCGCGCACCGCGCCCTCGAACAGGCAGATGCCTCCGCTCTCCGGGGGCGGAGCCGGGAACTGGGTGAGTTCAATTCCCTCTTCGGGAGTCCCCGCCCAGAGGCTGAGGCCGTCCTCCAGCGCCTGCCACAGGTTGTTCTCGCGGAAGCGGGGCGGCAGGACGAGCGAGCGCGGACGCCTGCGCTTGTCGGGGGGATGGATCCGCATCCCGCTGGCCTGGTCGCAGGCGGTCAACACGAGGGCGGTCAGTGCCTTGAGTCGCGGCGGTGTCAGCTTGAGTTGCTCGATGCGGTTGATGATCGTGCCGAGCGCATACACGGTGCGCGGCAGGTAGATGTCCAGCGCCTCCTCGGCGTGGACGCGGTCCGGGTCGTTGGGGGGTGCGATTCGTTCCAGCGCGCGCGACCGGTACATCTTCTCCAGCTTGGCCCACTTGGAGGCGTTCACTGCGTCCGAGATGTCGGGGGCTTTCTCGCCGCTGTCGCCGCAGTGCGGGCACGTGTAGATGCGCCCCTCGAGCAGCCCCGACTTGCTATCCCAAATGAAAGCCTCAGCCTGGATGGCCCGGTGGCAGTTGGCGCACACGGTCTGGTACAGCGACTGGATGTGCTGCTCCAGCCGCTCGTCCTCCTTGCGCGACGCGCCCAGCTCCGCCAGCCCGGCTTGCAGGTCAGCGACGGATGGAGGATCGGCGGCCATCTCGAGCAGGAAGCGGGAGATGGGGTTGTTCGCCGCGACGAGCACACGGTACCCGGCGCGCGCTGCTTCAATGGCGACGATGGGTGATGCCCCGAACGGGTCCAGCACCCACGCACCCGCGGGGACGTGCTGCCCCAGCCACGCGGAGACGACGCCCTGCGTGACGGGCGGCAGGTAGCGCGCCAGCGGTTCCGGCGCGGCGGGCGGATTGCCGATGAGATAGGGTGCTGATGCGAAGATGTCCATCACGAATAGTATAGCGAACCTCCCGCCGTGAATCAACAGGCGGGAGGCGGTATTCAGAACATGTTTTTTGTATTAGTTACTCTCGCTGCGCGTGGGGCCTCCCCTTTGGGGCATGCGTCCCGTCCTCGCCCAGATTTTGACTGCAGTTGTCGGTCATGTTTCAAACGTGACCAACTCATCCCGCTAACTACTTTTCAACAAGCACACTTCATGCGGAGCAAGCTCGACCTTCTCGCTGATATTTGTATCTCGCGCGGAGGTTGAGAGCAGCGGCTGCCAGTCTCCCGGCGGGAGGTCAAGCTTCCTTGACCTATTGCTGAAATTCAACGCGACAAGGATCGTCCCCTCCGTGGAGAGCCGCAGGTAAGCCAGCACATCCTTTTGCGGGGGCTCAAGGAAGATGATACCGCCATCTCTCAGCGCGCTATACTCTTTGCGCAAAGCAATCAGCCGGCGGGTGAAGTTGAGCATCGAGCCGGCGTCGTTCTCCTGCGCGATGACGTTGCGCTCTATGTAATCGGGATGCAGCTTGAGCCAGGGCTTCACGGTCGAGAAGCCGGCGTTGGGGGAGTCATCCCACTGCATCGGCGCGCGGCAGCCGTCACGTCCCTTGATGATCGGCCAGTAGTATCTCCCGACCGGGTCCATGATCTCCTTGCGGCTCAGGGAAATATTCCGCATGCCGATCTCTTCTCCGTAATAAATGAAAGGCGTCCCCCGCATGGTCAGCAGCATTGCCATGGCGATCCTGGCATTGGCATCGTCCTCGCCGCGGCAGTGGCGCGAGGCGGCACGCGTGGAGTCGTGGTTGCTCATCGCCAGGGCCGGGAGGTACACGCTGCCGGAGGCTTTGCCCAAGCCAAGCATCTGCCGGCGGAAGTGATTCGCGCCCCATTTGGGGATGAGGCTCATGTCATCATAGAAGAAATGAAAGGCGGTGTGCAGCTTTCCCTCGCCGGCATAGCGGGCGGTCTTCTCGATCGAGGGAATGAACGGCTCGCCGACCGAATACCGCTCAGGGTACAAATCCAGCAGGGAGCGCAGCTCGCCCAGCAGGGGCAGCATCTCGGGCCGGTCCATGTCGTTGACGTGAACCTGCTTGTCGAAGCGCCTTAGCCCGAATTTGGTGGGATTGTCCGCGAGGCCGGGATGCTTGAAGTAGGCGTTGAACACGTCGAGGCGGAAGCCGTCCACGCCGCGCTCGAGCCAGAAGCGGAAGATGTCCAGCTGCGCCTGCCGCACCTCGGGGTTCTGCCAGTTCAGGTCGGGCTGTTCCTTGAGGAACATGTGGAAATAATACTGCCCCGTCTTCTCGTCGTAGACCCAGCCCGAGCCGCCGAAGACCGACGCCCAGTTGTTGGGCTTATCCCTCCACAGGAACCAATTCCGTTTGGGATTCTCGCGGCTGGAGCGCGATTCGATGAACCACGGGTGCTGGTCGGACGTGTGGTTGAGCACCATGTCCAGGATGATCCGGATGCCGCGCTTGTGGGCCTCCGCGACCAGCCTGTCGAAATCCTCCATCGTCCCGTAGCGCGGGTCGATGGCCGTGTGGTCGGCGACGTCGTAGCCGAAGTCCTTGTCCGGGCTGGGGTAAACCGGCGAGAGCCAGATGCCGTCGATCCTGAGGAAGGCGAGGTAATCGAGCTTCGAGATGATTCCGCGCAGATCGCCGAACCCGTCGCCGTTTGAATCCGCGAACGAGCGCGGGTAAATCTGGTAGATCACACCGTCACGCCACCAAAGAAAATCGTCCATTGCCATACTCCCTGTTCAGGCTTACATTTCGCTTAACCAGCCCAATTTTTTAAGATTCATGCTATCATAAATTGATATGGCGTTATCCGTGGAACGAATACTGGTGGTGGAAAGCGACCCGGATGTCAGCGACCTGATCGCGCGTCAAGCCCTCAAACCGCTTGGCTATCAGATTAACGTGGCAGCCGATGCCGCCTCCGCCATCCGTCTGGCTGTCCAGGCGACCCCCGACTTGATCATCTCCAACCTGGTTCTTCCCGGCTTGAGCGGCAAGGACCTGCTTGTGGCGTTGTCCTCGCAGGGCATCTCTGCCCCCTTTATTGTACTGGCGAACAAGGGCAGCGAGAGTGACGTGATCCAGGCTTTTCGTCTTGGCGCTGCGGATTTTATTACTCTGCCGGTCCGCGAGACCGAGGTGGTGGTCGCGGTCGAACGGGTGCTCAAGCAGACCCGCGAAGGCCGCGCACGCGAACAGCTCGACCGCCAGCTCAAGCAGACCAACGCCGAGCTCCAGCGCCGGGTGCGCGAACTGACCACTATTTTCACCATCGGCCGCGCGGTCATCTCGATCACGGACCTGCGGGTGCTGTTCGAAAAGATCGTCGAGGGAGCTGTCCAGGTGTCCGAAGCGGATATGGGCTGGCTTTCCCTGCGCGACGAGAAAACGCATGCCATCCACCTCTCCGCGCATCTGCGCCTGCCCGAAGCCTGGGCGAAGAAAATGAACCAGCCGCTGGACGACGGCATGGGAGGGCTGGTGGCGCTTTCCGGCGAAACGCTGGCCATCAACGGTGCACCGCTCCAGCAATTCAAGATCGCGCAGATCGGTAAATCGGCTGTGGTGGTGCCCATCAAAGCCCAGAACGAGGTCATCGGCCTGCTGGCCATGGTACGCAAGGCGGACCGACCCTTCGACCAGAGCGTCCAATCCCTGCTCGAAGCGCTGGCGGATTACGCCTCCATCTCGCTGGTCAATGCCCAATTATTCCGTGCGCTGGCATCGTCTGCGGATGCCGCGCAAAAAGGTGAAAAGCGGAGGTACGACCGTTTCGAAGGACTGCGGCAGGAAGTCCAGCAGCAGGTGCAGGCCGCGCAATACCCGCTTCAAATGCTTCTGTCCGACCAGATGGGTTCGTTGACAGCCGACCAGAAGCAGGCGCTGAACACCATCCGGGTCGCGCTCGAGCGTATGTCCATGCTGACAAGCAGGGAGGCAACGAAGCCGCTCAGGCGCCCGTAGTTTTTATGTCCAAATCTCCAAGCATCCTCCTCGCCCTGGACAAATCCCCCGTTCTGCAGCTGCTCGAACGGGCGCTTCGCGCGTCCGGCTACCTGGTAACGACCATCCACGACCAATCCGCGCTGGAGAAGTCGATGATGGAGACATCCCCGACGATGGTGGTGCTCGGCGAGCGGCTCAAGAGCGCGGATGGAATGAAGCTGGCGCAGAACATATTGGATCGTTTCCCGACCCTGCCCATCGTCATGTTCGCGGACTTCGAATCCCCCGACGTGATCAAAAAAGCCCTGCGCATCGGTGTCAGCGACGTGCTCTTCCCGCCCCTGCGCACGGATGAGATATTAGAGACTCTGCAGCGCTGCCAGAAACGCGCCGAAGCCCTCGGCGATTGGGTGCGGAAGGAAGTCAAGAATACGACCTCCTCGCTGGAGAAGCGCGTCAAGGAACTGGAAACACTGGTCCGGCTGGGACACGCCATCACCGGCTCGCTCGCCATCGACAGTGTTCTGACCAACGTGGTCAGCACCGCGGTGGAGTTGACCGGCGCCGAGGAAGGCCAGCTGCTGCTGGTGGACGAACCCACCGGCGAGTTGTATGTCCGCGCCGAACGCAATCTGGGCGAGCAGCAGGCGCGCACCTTCCGCCTGAAGGTGGCGGATTCGATGGCGGGGCAGGTCGTCCGCACCGGCGAGCCGGTCACGTTCAGCAGCGCATCGCCGCAGAAGATCAAGTCCGCCTATCTGGTGCATGCGCTCATCTATGTCCCGCTGCGGCTGCAGGACAAGGTCTTTGGCGTCCTGGGCGTGGTGAACCGGCAGACCAACCGCCCGTTCCGCGAACACTATGTGCTGCTGTTGTCCCTGCTGGCCGACTACGCCTCCAATGCCATCGAGAATGCGCGCCTGTATCATAAATCCGAGCAGGAGCGCGTGCAGCTCGAGACCATGCTGGATAACATCGATGACGGCGTCATCGTGATGGACGGCGACCAACGCATCATGCTGATCAACCCTGCGGCGCGGCGCGCGTTTGGTCTGGGTCTCTCCGATCTCTCGCGCCAGAACCTGTTCGACGTGATCCAGCACCAGGACGTGCGCGCCCTGGTCGGTTCGATCGAAGATAACCCGCTCAAGCACCACGAGATCAGCTTTGAGGACGGGCGCGTGTTTAACGCGCAGTACACGCCCATCCAGGGAGTCGGCTCGGCGATCACCATGCAGGAGATCACCCATCTCAAGATGCTCGACCGGCTGAAGAGCGATTTCATCCATACGGTGTCGCACGACCTGCGCTCGCCGCTGACCGCCATCATGGGCTACGTGGAACTGCTCGATCGCATCGGTCCGCTCAATGAGCAGCAAAAGGAATTCGTCAAGCGGATACAGAACAGCGTCAACAGCATTACCACCCTGGTCAACGACCTGCTCGACCTCGGACGGATCGAGGCCGGGTTCGACAGCCGCAAGGACCTGGTCGCCATGGACGGCATCCTGCGTTACACGCTGGACAATTACTTCAACCAGATCAAGGATAAGCGCCTCAAGGTGACGGTGGATGTGCCCCAGACCCTGCTGCCCGTGCTGGGCAACCCGATCCGCCTGCGCCAGATGTTCGATAACCTGATCGGCAACGCGGTCAAGTACACGCCGGAGGGTGGGGCTGTCGTGATCAAGATCACCGTGGAGGAGGACCAGCTGATCACCTCCATCAAGGATTCGGGGATCGGCATCCCGCTCTCCGACCAGGCGCACATCTTCGACAAGTTCTACCGCGCCAGCAACGCCCCGAAGGGTGTGCCGGGGACCGGGCTGGGGCTGGCGATCGTTAAATCGATTGTGGACAATCACGAAGGGCGCATCTGGGTCGAATCCAAGATGCGGGAGGGAACCACGTTCTTCGTGGTCCTGCCGCTTTACAAGTCGGAGTTCCGTCCCCCGTCCCTGAACCTGAAGAAATAAACTGCCCGTGAAAACGACCCTCGCTGAAAAGCGGGGGTCGTTTTATGATCAGGGCGCATAGTGCCCCCGTTAAATAGCCAACGCCGGGGGGAGGACCCGGCGTTGGCATTCGCCAAAGGAGGAGACAATTGGTGCGATTGGAGGTGTCTATGTTATGTCTCCAGCCACAATGTTACACTACTCTCCTGTCTGACAATACCGCCAAATGTCACTTATTATTCGTGCTTTTGTTCACAAATGGGAAGGTTCTTGTGACGCAAACCTGCACGCAATATCGACCGCTTTTTGTGTGGAATCATATGATTCGATATGTAAATTTACATGGGTATTACCCGTGAGCATCTTGGACACCGCCCGTCCCTGCCGGTAAAGGCAGGATACCGGCTTGCCGGTGCTCAATGCGTAGGCTATTTCGTAACCCACGCCGTGCGAGGGTGTGCTGACCTCGGCGATAACCATGTCCGCCCCGTCGATCCACTGGATGTCACGCTGGTAGATATCCTGCGGGGAGACGACCTTCTCGAGCCCGGTCACCTCGGAGCTGGCGAGGTGCGAAGTGGGGATGACATGCCCCTGGGCTTCGAGCGCGGCGACGATGGCCTGGTAGACAGGCTCGAACTCGCGCCCCCCGGTGATGGAACAGGCAAAGTAAATGTTCATGTTGGATGTCCTTAATCAAAAAGGCGGAACATGCTCCGCCTTTAATACTTCTTGTCATCATCGCCCAGCCCGGACAGAAGTCCCTTTTTCTTCTTCGTGGGCTTCTCCTCGGTTAGACCGGAGACCATCAAGAGGGGTGACTGCTGCTGCGGACGGGCGGTACTGAATTGCGGCGGAACGGCTGCTCTCGAGGTCGGTGCTGAAATCGAGCCAGTTGTCCACCAGCAGGATGAAGTGCGGCGTTTTGTCCTTTGGGATGAAGAAAAAGTATGAAAGAAACGAGTGCAGCACCCATGAGGCTTTTGGGTAAGCGCTGAGATTGAGAACGATGGCGGTGTGCTTGACAAATGGCGCGATGATCTCGCGCCGCATCCCGCGTACTTTTTTCATGGAAAAAATATTGCCCATCTCGACGGTATTCGTCCGCTTGATGATCTTGTAGTTTACCTTGACCCGCATGAACGGGGTCGCGATGCGCAGGTACTCGGGATAAAGCTGCAGATAGGCGGCTTTGCGGATCAGGAACAGGATGAGGGTGACGAAAAACGCAAACGCCCCTGCGCCGAGCAGCAGGTAAATATTAAATTCGGAGATTTGCGGCGCCCAGAACCAGGCTGCCGCTCCGAACGCCGTCGTGAAAACAGCGAGCCAAAAGGTGGCGCTGATCCAGCGTTTCAGCATCCGTTCGTAGAGGGGCAAGGGGTAGCGCTTGGGCTTGCGGGGCATGGTCAGTCTTCGTCGTGGCGGGTCAAGTGGATATTGTCGGGCTGGTCAGCGCCGAGCTGGGTGGAGAGTCGCGCGATGGCGCGCTCGAGGTGCTCGCCGCGCAGGCTGAAGGTGATATCGCCGCGGGTCTTCTCGATGATCGAACGGGCGATGTCGGTCTGGCGGCGCAGACCGTTGGTGATGGCGTCGGGGTAATCCATGGTGACGAGCACCGCGTAGATGTCGTCCATGGCGGTGAGCAGGCGCTCCGCTTCCGCCGAGTAGCCGTGCCTCAGGATGTCGAGACAGCGGCGGCGCAATTCGCCGACCACCTCCGCCAGCCCGTTGAGGTAGGTGTTGTGTTCCACGCCGAGTTCGTCGGGTGAAAGCAGCGGCTGGCTGCGGATGAGGGCGCAGGTGATGCTGGCTTCGGCAAATTCCTTGAGCGCATCCTGGGTGTAGCCGGCATAATACAGTTCGGGGAATTTGACCAGGCTGCTGCGCAGCGATGCGGCCAGGGTGCGGGCTTCGCCGAGGTGTTCGTTCATGCCCGGTTCGTCGTCGCGATGCACGGCGCGGATGGCGTTGGCGCAGTGGCGGGTGAGAGAGCGCGCGTCAGCCAGCGCCCGGTCGCGGGCGGCGGTGCGGGCGTCAAAGGTCTGTCGGATCTGTTCGACGATCGGGTCGAGGTTTTGCATAATGTCCTTTAAGCCCCTCTCCGGTTGGGCGAGGGGCGGGGAAGGTCACGCCTTATCATCGGACTCGGGCGGCGCGATGGGCTTGAAGAGCTGGTCCGCCAGCGACGCGTTGGGGATGACAACCTCGCCGTAGGCAGCTTCGTAGCGGGTGAGGTTTTCTCCGAGGGCGCGGTAAAGCAGCTTGGCGCTCAACGGTGAGAGCAGCACGCGCGAGGTGATGCGGGCTTTGCTCTCACCCGGCAGCAGGTGGGCGAAGTCGATGACCAGGTCCGCGGGGGAGTGGGCGATGCGCGCCAGATTGGCATACGCGGGGCGCAGGTCCGCGGGGAGTTCGAGCACAGGTGAATTGGGGCGCTGCGGGACAGCCATGTCTGCCTCCAGAAAAAACTGCCACGGAGGATGCGATGGGCAATCCCCCGTGGCTTTTTAACCTCTTTAGAATGGAATGTCGTCTTCCGACGGCGCTCCGACAAAGCCGGCTTCGCCGCCGCTTCCACCGCCGCTGTCGCTTTCCCCTCGCGAGGACAGGAAGCGCACCATGCTGGCGTTCACTTCGAAGGATGCGCGCGGATTGCCGCTTTGATCGTTCCAGATGCGCGGTCCGCCGGTGGCGTTATCGGGCGTCAGGCGTCCTTCCACGAGGACCTTGGAACCTTTCTTGACGTACTGGTTGCAGGCTTCCGCCTGCTTGCCCCAGACGGTGACTCGGAACCAGACGGTTTCCTTCACCTGCTCGCCGCTATTGGATGTGTACTGGCGGTTGGTCGCCACCGAGAAACTGGTGACGGGCTGGCCGGAGGGGGTATAGCGCATCTCCGGGTCACGGCCTACGTTGCCTACAAGAATCAGGGTGTGGTACATGGTAGATCTCCTCTCAAAACAGTGAATAGGTACCGCCGCTCACGGCGGTGACAGGTAGCAAGTCAATTTTACAATACTTTGCTGAATAGGGTTGGATTTAAATCCCGTTAATGGATTTCGACATTGCATGTTGCAACCAGAAACTGACCGCCATGTTCTGCTTGTTTCGACTTATACTCTGGGCTATACTAGACAACAGTTATCCAAATAGTGTCCCCCTTGGAGTAAACATGGAAAAACCAAAACGATATCATCCGCTCTTGATCGTGCTGCACTGGGCGCTGGCTTTTTTGATCATCCTGATGCTTCTGGCAGGCATGCTGTCTCTTAAATCCATGCCCAACAACCCGGCGAAGCTCCTGCCGCTGGGATTCCACATGGCGATGGGTATCCTCATCCTGGTGCTGATGCTGGTCCGCATCGTGGTGAGGGTGACCACTAAAAAACCCGAACCCGCCACCGCCGGCAACCGTTTCCTCGACATCGTCGGCAGGCTGACCCACTATGCCCTGTATGTATTTGCCATCCTGATGGCGGTCAGCGGCATCGGCATCGCCTCACAGGCGGATTTGATCAGCATCGTATTCGGCGCGTCCGGCGCTCCGCTGCCCGTTGATTTCTTTGTATACCCTCCGCGTATCGGGCACCGTTTCACGGCGATCATTCTACTCCTGCTCATCCTGCTGCATTTCGGCGCGGCGATGTATCACCAGTTCTTCCGCAAGGATAAACTGCTGAGCCGCATGGGCATCGGCCGGGATTAACCGCGAGAAAAAATGATGTCAACCCGACAGCGGTTCGCCGTCAGTGTGCTGGCAGCGCTTGTGTTGATGATCGGTTCCGCCTGCCTGTTGCTGCCTTTTTACCCTCCCCCTGATCGGACGCGTCAGCCTCTGGTGATCGAACCCGGCAGCCTGCCCCCGGCGCAGAAGGGAGCCGTCTACGAAGCCGGGATCAGCGTCTCCGAGGCCGAAACACCGGTGATCGATTTTTACATCGCGGAAGGCGCATTGCCGGACGGACTGACCATTGAAAAGATCGAAAACGAAAATGGGGCAAGGATAACAGGCGTCCCGAGCGAGGCCGGGACGTTCAAATTCACAGTGCTTGTGCAATGTTACGGGACAAGCGTAAGCGGGCAGCAGGCGGAAAAGGAATACACCCTCGTCGTGGGGGATTGAGTCGCAGTAATAAATTAATGAAATTGGATAACCGCATGAACGGCGGCGAGGCGGCGCTGGAACTGCTGGGGCACGGACGATAACTTCCAGCTTCAATTTATATCTCAATCCATGACACCTTCGGGACCGGTTTCTTGAGGGTGTCTTTCTTGTTGCCCGCAAAATGAATCAGGGATATAGTAAAGTGGACTCTGCCACTACGAGAACAGGAGACCGCCTTCATGGACACACTGGAAGCGATTCGAACGAGACGAAGCGTGCGAAAATACACCGGAGAGAAGATTCCCCGCGCCGATCTGGAAACGATCATCGACGCCGCACGGCTCGCCCCCACCGGAAGCAACAAACAGCCCTGGAATTTCATCGTGATCACCGACGATGCCATGATCAACAAACTGAAGATCGCCTCGCAATGGATGGACAAGGCGGCGGCGATCATTGCCGTGGTCATGGATCCCTCCTCCCGCTGGTGGGTGGAGGATGCCTCGGCGGCTGTCGAGAACATACTGCTGGCCAGCGTCGCGCTGGGCTACGGCGCCTGCTGGCTGGAGGGTTACACCCTGCCGCGCGAGGAAGAATTCAAAGAGCTGCTTGGCATTCCCAAGACTATGAGGTTGATCACGCTCGTGCCGGTGGGTGTGCCGGCTGAATCGCCCGTCGTGGAGAAAAAGCCGCTGCGCGAGGTCATTCGCTGGGAACGGTATTGAACCAGCCTGCTGTATACGATGGACCGCAAAGCAAACTCCCCGACGCTCGATGCCGGGGAGTTTATCGTCCGTTTTCAGTATGAACGGCTCATTTTTAATCGGCGTCAGGTAGGCAGCGTATACCCATCCACCGCTGGCGAGCTTGGCCCACTTACCCTGGCGCTCTGTCGCCGTGACCTGCTGGTTGTTCGTCAGGATTCCCTGCACATCGAAATCCACGCCGGGACCCTTGCGGATATTTAAGGCATGAACATTGACAATGAACTTTGAATCGGCGCCTGCCAGGTTGGTCGGCCAGACAGGCGGTTCGTTTACTTCGACCTTTTTCGCTTTGACCAGGATCTTGCTTGCCTTGATCTGGTCGATGAACGCGCCGTCGAAGACATTGACGTCAAGCGGGGACAGCTCCGTCGCATTGCGATAGACGCCGGGCAGCAGACAGCGGTCTCCGGTGAACTGGTGGCCGAGGAGTTTTTTGACATCCGCTCCCTCGGGGAGGGCGGGGTTGTAGTCCGGAAGCCACTTTTGTTTTAACTCAGCCCAGGTCATTTCCGTGCGTTTCTTCGGCTGGTTCCCGTAATGAGCGACCCAGAGTTGATAGTTGCCGATCCAGCTCTTGGTTTCCTTGGCCCAGGAGGACGTAAAACCGCGGTTGGTATAAACCCCGCACAATCCTTTGGGCGCCAGGGCAGACAAGGTTTTCATAAATGTGTTGTTGTGATTGCTGATGTTCTTGCTGGATGCGCGCCGGACGGAACTCCATGGGATCTTCGACAGCGCTGCATCGTGGAACTCGTCCCAGTCCACCCAGGATTGTTCCTGGTCTGCCCAGATGAACTTGACGGGCAGACCCACCTTGGCGATGTCTTCCAGCGCCCATTCCGCCTGCTCAGCCGGGTCAACGGTAATATCGTCCCAGTGGTAGGCCATCAACGTGATTCCCGCATTGGCGATCACGGCACCATGTTTTTCAAATTTTGGATCACGGAACATCCCGCTGCCGGACTTCAGGATAACCGCTTCCACGCCTTCCAGTTCCTCGGGTTTGACGTGGTCCTGCCATTTCGAAATATCGATCACGAGACGAGGATCTTTCATTGTAAGGTTGCTCCTGGAATTTGAAGATAATTATCACCTTTATTGTACAACTTATTTTTCGGTTTACAACACTCTATTGGCATCCTCTTGTGAAATATGTCTTTATGCGACAAATCCATCCACAACGATGGATGATAAAATAAAAAGACGCGTGGGAGATGGAATGACCGACGAAGAGTTGAGACATCATGCCGGGACGTACCTGCGGGAGTTGTGCGAGCGCATCCCTTCGCGGAGCGTCGGCAGCGAGGGCAATCGTGAGGCGACCCGCTTCTTTGCAGAAAAATTGAGGTCATTCGGCTTCGAGGTCGAGTGCCCGGAATTCGACTGCATGGACTGGACCCAGCAAGGCGCGTCGCTCACGGCCAGCGGCGAACCGGTCGAGGCGCTGGTCAGTCCCTACTCGCTGGGAGGCCGTTTCGATGCCGCGCTCGCGGTGGTTTCGTCGCTGGCGGAGCTGGAGGCAGTGGAGACGAAAGACCGCATCCTGCTGGTGCGCGGAGAGCTGACGCGCGAACAGCTGATGCCGAAGAGTTTTACTTTTTACAATCCCGACGAGCATAAACATATTATCCGCCTGCTGGAGGAGAAACAACCTGCAGCGATCATCGCCGCCACATCGCGCAACCCCGAGATGGCTGGAGCGGTATATCCGTTCCCGCTCATCGAAGACGGCGATTTCGACATCCCGTCTGTTTACCTGACGGAAGAGGCTGGTGCCGAGCTGGCGAAGCACGTCGGCAGATCAAGTTTCACTTGACATCCGTGCCCGGCGCGAGCCCGCCAAAGGCTGCAACGTAATTGCCCGCAAGGGAAAGAAGTTTCATGAGCGGGTCGTGTGCTTCGCGCATATCGACAGCAAGCAGGGCACTCCTGGCGCGCTGGACAATGCCTCGGGCGTGACGATCCTGCTCCTGCTTGCGGAATTGCTGAGAAATTATGATGGCGCCCTCGGCGTCGAACTGGTGGCGCTCAACGGCGAGGACTATTACTCCAACCCCGGCGAGATGCAGTATCTGAGCCTCAACCAAAACCGCTTCGATGAAATCACGCTGGGAATCAACCTCGACGGCGTGGGGTATCGTGAGGGAGACGTCGCTTATTCCCTGTACGGCTGCCCGGATGAAATCGCCGGCCTGGTCCGGCAAGTATTCTCATCCCATGCCGGAATTGCGGAAGGTGAGCCGTGGGTGCAGGGAGACCACATGTTGTTCGTGATCAACCAGCGCCCGGCGCTGGCGCTGACCTCGGCAGAGGTGATGCGCTTGATGAGTGAGATTGTCCACACACCGATGGATAGGCTGGAAATCGTTGACGCGGGGAAATTGGTGGAAACTGCCCAGGCGCTGAACACCCTGCTGCGAAGCCTGCCAGCTTGAGCCACCGATTGCACGTTCCCCGGATGCTCGATTCTTGTATAATGGATTAAATAACTCGACCTACTATAATGTGAGGCGAATCGATGAATGATTTGATCGGTAAGAATCTCGGGCGGTACCACATCATTGAGCCGTTGGGACAGGGCGGCATGGCTTCCGTCTATAAGGCGTTCGACACCACTCTTGAGCGCCATGTGGCCATCAAGATCATCCGCTCCGATATCCAGACTGAAAACCAGGGTGAATTCCTCAAGCGGTTCCAGCGCGAGGCCAAGTCACTGGCACAGCTCGACCATCCTTATATTCTTAAAGTGTTGGATTACGGCGACCAGGAAGGCCTGCCCTATCTGGTGATGCCTTTCCTCGATGGCGGCACGTTGAAGGAAAAGATGGGCAAACCCATGCCCTACGGTCAGGCCGCCGCTTTGCTTGCTCCCATTGCGGAGGCGCTCGACTATGCCCACAAGCGGAACATCATCCACCGCGACGTGAAACCTGCCAACATCCTGATCAGCCAATCGGGCGCGCCGATCCTGTCTGATTTTGGGATCGCCAAGATTCTGGTGCAGAGCGGATCCACACAGTTGACCGGAGCCGGAGTCGGAATCGGCACGCCGGATTATATGGCGCCCGAACAGTGGACGGGTTCCGCCGACCCGAGGACCGATATCTATTCCCTCGGCGTGGTTCTCTACCAGATGGTCACAGGCCGGCTGCCTTTCTCGGCCGATACGCCTGCCGCGGTGCTGATCAAGCACCTGCGCGACCCGCTGCCTCGCCCGAAATCCTTTGTGCATGACCTGCCGGATGTCGTGGAGCAGGTCCTGTTCAAAGCGCTGGCCAAGGAGCCGGAGAACCGCTTCCAGACCATGGGCGAGTTCGCTTCGACGCTGGAAAAGCTGGAGCGCAGCGACGAAACCGTCATGGGGGGCGTCCCGGCTATGGAGTTTGAGACGGTCCGGGCTGTGGACGCGGTCGGTGCCCCTGCCGCGGGGACGGTAATCGCCCCGAAGCCGGCTGTTGCTCCCAAAAAGAAAATGGGCGGAGGGACGATCGCCTTGATCGCAGTTGGGATCGTTGTTGTACTGGGCATCTTCTGCGTTTTGCTGGGCGGAGGGACCTATCTCGCCACAACGCTGCTTTCCCCATCAAACTCTGAGACAACCGGTCCATCCGTGATCATCGACGAGCCGGGCACAGCACCTACCAGCGAATCCAATTTTGAGCAGCCAACCCGGCAGGACCAGCCCGATCAGCCGGGCGATACCCCCGTCGCGGCGCAGCCGTTCACGACCATTGAAGGCTTTCCGGAAGATGTCCCGCTCCTGACGGACAACAACGGCGACCTTTCGAAGACAATCAGCCAGGGGATGAATATTTACACCTTCTCCAGCAACATGCCCTATGATCAAGTTGTTGAGTTCTTCAAATCGGGGATGGAAGAAAACGGCTGGACGGTGATGAGCGAGACCACCCAGAGTGGTCAGCTATCGATGACTTACACGAATGACCAAAATGAAAACCGCATGTTGATGATAAACTTGATTGGCGATGGAGAAATTACCCAAGTCTCAATTATGGAGTTTTCCCAGTAGGCAATCACGATGCTCATAAAAAATCGCAACCCGTTAGAGGTTGCGATTTTTTTCCTTTCTATCTAATTTATGGGAGCTAAATCACATCATCAACCTTGCCGCGCGCCGCCCGATCTCCACGGCAAAGTTCGTGCCGCGGTCCCACGGGTACACCTGGCTCATCGACGCGAAGTACAGCCCCTCCACCGGCGTCTGGATGGCGGGGATGTGCTGTGAGTGATTCACCGGCGGCACCGGCTGGCCGTAAGTCGTCTTGAACACCCAAACCTTTTTTACCCAGTCCATCTCGAAGCGCGGGTTGAATTTCTTCAGGTGCGGCGCGAACAGCTTCAACAGCTCCTCGTCGCTCAGCTTGAAATACTCATGGTCCGGTTCGAGGTAATCGCCGATGTAAACGATGTGTCCCCGCCGAACTTTTCCTTCGGGACATAATTGGTGTGCTCCACCACCGCCAGGAACGGGAAGCCCGCGTTCTTCGGGATGTTGTACCAGTAATAGCCCTCCTCCGAAAGCTGCTGCTTGAGCGACAGCACCATCACCACCGCGCCCATGCTCTCCAGCTTCAGTAATCCTTCCAGGTATTCTTTTGGCAATTCGGGGGACAGGCGCGCCATCAGCACCGGGGACGTGGTGACTAAAACCTTTTCGAAAGATTCTGCTCCGTGGTCACTCTGCACGACCAGACGTCCCGAAGCCGGATCCCGTTTAATCAACTCTACTTTGACCGACAGCCGGACATCCACACCCATCCCGCGCAGCTTTTCCGCAAACAGGTCGGCAAAGTTCTGGAAGCCGCCTTCGAACGTGCCGAGGCGGGTGGTGCGTGCTTTGAGGCGCGCCCACATCCATGCCATGTTGACCGTCTTGTAATAGCGTTCGCCGAACTTGCCGATGACCAGCGGCTCCCACATCAGCTTGTAGACTTTTTCCCCGGCCCACTTGCGCATCCACTCATCGACGGTGACCTTCTCCAGCGCTTTCCAGTTATTGGTCAGACGCAGGTACAGCCCCACCAGCCCAAAGCGGACCTTGTTCAGCCCCCAACCCAGTCCGGGGAAGAGGATGGCCTTGGTGATGGAATCGAACGGATAGAACTTCCCCTCGTGGTACATCACCGTGTACGGGCGCGGGAACAGCACCTTGTCGCTCCAGCCGAGTTCCTTGATCAGCCCCAGCATATGCTTGTCGCTGGCGAACCAGTGATGGTAGAACTTCTCCACCGACCAGTCCCAGCCCGGCTCCTTGAAGCCGGATGCCAGACCGCCGACGTATTCAGCGGATTCGTAGACTGTCACCTCGTGCCCAGCTCGTTTCAAGTCCCAGGCGGCGGCCATGCCGCCGAAACCCGCGCCGATGATTGCAATTTTCATTAATGCTCCTCAAAGTGCATATGTCATTGCGAGGGCGTAAGCCCGCGGCAATCTGCCAGTAAACAGGAGATTGCCACGACCCGCTATGCGGGTCTCGCAACGACATCTACTATTCTTCCCTCGCTTCCTGCCGCAGCGAGTCGGTCCACTGAATCCCCTCGCGTGCAAGGTAATATGCCCCCAGCGCCGTGATCGGGAACCACAACGCGGCATGCAGCACCAGCGTATACCCCGTCGCCACTGCCTGCGGGACGCCGTAAGCCATCAGGACGGCGATGCCCGGCGCGTCAAAGGTGCCGATGTATCCCGGCGCGGAGGGCAGCGTGGTGGCCAGGTTGACGATACCGTTCATCAGCATCAGCGCGAAGAAGCTGACGGTGAAATTGAAAGCGTGCATCACGAACCAGTATTTTGCCGTTTCGAACAGCCAGATCAACACCGAGGTAAAGAACACCATCAGGATGCTCCACGGCGAGCGCAAGGCTGCCAGCCCGTCCAGGAATTTGTGCATGATGCCGCTGGTCTGCTCACGGAAGCGCGCCGGCATCAGCCGGTCGATGAACCACTGACCGATGGCGGACGTCCGCGCGGGGAACATGGCCGCCACCAGGAAGACCACCAGCGCCCCGAGAAAAGCCAGCGATCCCCATAATGCCGCACTCTGAATGCTGCCGACGAACCCCGAACTGCCGGTCAGTTTTGCCAGCTCGGATAGGTTGATGAAAACAAATCCCAGCATGACCACGCCGTCGAAGATGCGCTCAACGATGATGGTCGCCAGCGAGGCGGAGATGGGCACGCCTTCGCGCCGCTTGAGTATCACCGCCCGCAGCACCTCACCGGCGCGCGCCGGGTAAATGTTGTTGCCCATGTAGCCGATGGTCGTTACCGGGAAGACGGTTTTGGTCGGGATACTTTTTATGGGTTTCAGCAGGTAATGCCATCGCCATGCCCGCACCCACACACCGACGAAGTACACCGCGATTCCGGGGATCAGCCACCAGTAGTTGGCGTGTTGCAGCGCCACGAGGAACGCGCCCAATTGCAGTCCGCTCAGCGCGATCCACAGCAGGATGGCGCTGACCCACACGCCCGCCCAGAAAGCCCAGCGTTTTTGCAGCCAGGGCTTGGCCAGCCACAGGACGAGCACGCCGCCCAGCACGCTGATCCAGAATTGCCAGCGGCCGATGGATTCGGTCCCGAAAAGGGTGATGCCGGTGACGATCACGACGACCGGCGCTGCGACCCAGAATAATATTTTCTTCATATACAGGGATTTTATCACGCGATGCGAGACGATAGGTTCGACCGAAAGGAAAGACAAACGGTCTTTAAAAAAATTCCTGAAAACTCGCGTGCTTTAGTGTGACTGAAGAATTCTTACGAAGTTAGGTATCCTTTTTTTATCCTAAGGGAATACAAAACCAATCCGATGCAAAGTCACCATTCCTTGAACCGCAAGCAGGCTCGCCAAAAGAAAGAAAAGAATTATCCCCTTGTCAATTTTAGCAATGAAAACGGATGCCGGCACTTGGAAAAGGACAGCCAGATAAATCCACAATCGCGTGATCTCACCCCGGTTTATCCCCAGAAACAATAAAAGCAGGTAATTAACAAAGAGGCTGACGACGAATATATTTTCAAGCTTCCAGTCGAACCGCAGCCTTTGATAGTTTTTTGTTTGAGCGAAAATCGAGGATGACCATGTAAATAAATATGATCATCACAGGCACGCCAGCGCCGAAAAAGAACTCCCTGCTGTTTTCGATGATCCAAATCCAATATCCGCGCCCATCGTTGATGTTGAAATTTCTTGCTTCGTTCAGGAGGTACATGAACGATTGGAAGAAATTGAAAGAGAACACTACATAAAAAAGGAGAACCATTATAAGAAAGCCGCCAGCTGCATAAAGGATCAACGAGAACAGCTCTTTTCGGGCGAGCTTCCCTTCTTTGAGCGCATGGATCGTAATCCCCGCCATGACAATCCCGGTGATCAGAGGGGAAGGCTCGAACAAAGCGAGGATGAAAAAGGAAACCCCCAGCAGCCAGGGAAGCAGGATATGCTTGTTGTCAAGATAAACAACCAATAAATAAAAGCACAACAGCATGAAGACAGGGGTAACGGTATTGAGGATTGGATAAAAGAATAATTTGCACGGGAGTACCACGTATAAAGTGAGAGCGTAGAAGGCGATCCGTTTGTCGTGAAAAAGCCGTTTGCAGATTCCATAGAGCAGCAATGCTCCCAGCGAAGAGACGATAATGATCAGATACCCCATTGCCTCCGAGGATGAAGTAAACAGCTTGAAGAACTCAAAAAGCAATATTTTCCCGGGCATGTTCGATCTTGCGTGAAGCGGGAACGAATAAACCAGCTCATCGAATTTCGACAACACATCCAGCGCGGAATGCGACATGGCTGGCGAATAAAACGAGTTGGCTGTGTCGCTTTCCACAACCGCGCCCAGAGAGAACGGATAGATTCTCCGTATTAGGGATTGTATAAGAACGCCTAACAGAAACAGAACAAACAACGTGATTTTTTCGTAGGAGTGGATAAATTTTCCGCCCAGGAAAACCAGCAGCGTTACTAAAAAGAGCACTGTCAGCAAGATCCATTCCGGGAAAAAGGGCAGCGATGACAAGTAGGGATAAACCCAGTGGCCCAGTTCCGAGCCGAAAACAAAGTTGCGCAAGTGAACCAGGTAGATAAATATTGCGCCGATGATGCAAGCGGTGATGACAAGTGCAATAAATTCTGCTCTGGATGATGTAGGAGAATCGGCTGATGAATTGTTTTCCAAGGTGTCTCCAGAAATTTTTTAAAGATTGTGGCGGCGTATTAGTTGCGGTTCGGAAAAATCAACCCGGCAGAGATGTTGATCTCCAATGATGAAACCTGCGATCATGGCAATGGGAAGTAGTATGGTTTCGGCACACATAAGAGTTATGGGACTGGCTGTTATTTTATTTTCCACCCTGCGCGCTGATCCAGGATTGCCAGCAGCCGATGGATTCGGTCCCGAAAAGGGTGATGCCGGTGACAATCACGACGACCGGCGCTGCGACCCAGAATAATACTTTCTTCATATACAGGGATTTTATCACGCGCCGTGCGCAGGCATTGGCAGCACAGATTGGCTTTCCTGTTCCCTTGCCACCCAGATCATTTCGCTCGACGTGTCGTTCAATTCGTTCTTGAAAAAGTCACCATACACTGCTTCGATGGAAAAACCAGACCGCCTTAACAGGTGCTCCATTTCAAAACGGAACACGCAGTGCAGGCGTCTCGGCTCCATCGCGTAGACTTGGATCTCATCTCCGTTTTCATTTACTTCTTCCCAGTTGGACCGGATCGTCGCCGTTTGCGTGGACGGTTCCAGAGTCCATGCAAAGGATTGGCGGTATTTTTTGCCGGTGACCGGGTGCGTCAGCGTGCGTCCCTTTTCGTAAATGGGCGCGTCGTTCCGGGGAAGACCCCCCAGCCAGCCATGATCCTGGTGATCGAGGTGGATGATGAGAAGTCCGTCCTCCACAAGATGGCGCTTGATTTGCCCGAGGCACTGCACCTGCTCGTCCGGCGTGTTCATGAATTGGAACGAATGCCCGGGCATGATGACACAGTCGAATTTCCTGCCCAGCTCGAAGGTGCGCATGTCACCCTGCACCCAGTGGATGTTCGACAGGCCGGTGCTTTTTTCCCGCGCGACAGCCAGCAGCTCCGATGACAGGTCCAGCCCGGTGATGTCCACGCCTTCTTTCGCCAGCCGCAGGGTGATTCGCCCGGTTCCGCAGGCAACTTCCAGCACACCTTTATCCTTCAGCGGGGAGCGGGCAACCATTTCAATGTAAAAATCCACCTCGCCGGGCCAATCCGGCACCTGGATATCGTACAGTTGAGCGTAGAGTTCCTGTGCGGTGATGGCGCCCATGCTTACCCTTTGACGTAGGACAGCTTTTCAGTGATCAAGCCTTCTTCAACCTTGAATATGTCCACACCCCGCACATGTCCCTCGCCCCAGGAGTATTTCCAGCGCATGATGCAGCGGTTGCCCATGCCGAAAATTTCCTCGATGTCGATGTGAGCCTGCGGCGACTCGCGGAAGAAGTCCTGCCAGAACTGGGTGACAGCATCCTTGCCTGAGTAAATGGTACCGTCGGGGGCAGGAGCTGTGTTCTCGAAGAGGCAGTCGTCGCTCATCAGCTTCATCATTCCGGTGACGTCGTGACGGTTGAAGGCCTCGTTGAATTGCAGCACGAGGCGGATGGCGGATTCGATTTTTGCCATGCGGATGGGGCTCATTTCGGGACAGCCTCCTCCAGGATAAAGCGGATTGGCCGAGGGGTCAAATAGGCGGTGTATTGCTGAATTGATATCGTTCCAGGAGGGCTTCGATCACTTTTTTATTTGGATCGGTCAGATCAACAAACTCGACTCCGGTGTTGTAGTACGGCGACTCCGCCTCATGTTTGCACCAGGCCACGCGGGCGGGGAAGGTCAGCTTCGTATTTGGAATTTCTGGAATCTCGTTGAATTCAATGGACAGGGTCACCGCCTTGTTGGTTTCCACCGGTCTGTTTCCCACCACCATTGCGCCGTGCAGGGTCATGTCCCCGAGATAGCCCAGCAGGACGTTTCCGGGAAGAACATGGACCAAGATAAAGGATGTCAGTTTCTTGCGTTCTTCCTTTCGATGTTCACTCATGAGGACCTCCTGTCAGGGGACCGTACTTGTTCTGGATAAAAACATCCCAAAAAATTATAGCATTCTATGCCGTCACCCTGTGTGGTCTCACGGGTATAATTTCCCCATGAAAATCGGCGACCTCGCCCCTGATTTCACCCTGCGGGACTTGAAAGGCACGCCTCACGTCCTGAGCAAGTCATCGTGGCCGGGTGGTGGTGGTGAACTTCTGGTCGGCGGAGTGCCCCTGGGCGGAGCGCGCGGACTCCCAGCTCAAACAATGGCTGGGGGGATGGGGCAAGCGTGTCGTTTTGCTGACAGTCGCCTCGAATGTCAATGAAACGCTGGAACTCATCGCCGAAGCTGCCCATCAGCGTGGACTCGCATCCGTGCTGCTCGATCCAGGCTGCGAGTTGGCTGATGCCTGGTCCGCGGAGACCACGCCTCATGTCTTCGTGGTGGACGAGTCAGGCATCCTTCGATATCAAGGCGCACTGGACGATGTCACCTTCCGCCAGCGCGAGCCGAAACGGCACTACGTCAAGGATGCCGTGGACGCACTGCTTGCCGGCCGCCTGCCGGAGGTCGATTCGACACCGGCTTACGGCTGCACGATTGTCCGGAATATGTGAACCAACCCAAGGGGGTGCTCGTGTCCGCGCAAATCATTCAAATGGAAGTAGAATCATCCTATGCCTGAGACCCCGCAGCGCGTCGCTGCCCTGAAGAAGTCGCATCTCTTTCGCGGCCTGGACGAGAACCAGCTTTCCTGGATCGCCGGACAGTTCGAGGAAGTGTACTGCACCGAGAAGCGGGGCATCTACAATCAGGGCGACCCGGCCGATGGATTCTATTTTGTCTTCAAGGGGCAGGTCGAGGCGAAACACAAGGCTAACAAGGTCGAAAATAAGGACGGGGCGTTCGTGCAGGGGGATTTCTTTGGTGAAAGTGCTCTGCTGCTGCGCAGGAAAAGAAGCAACACAGCCGTCGCTTTGCAGGGGACTGTCCTGCTTAAACTGGATTCCATCAGCTTCAAACGCATCGTCGAGAAGATCCCGGCGCTGCGCCAGCGGTTCGAGATCGTAGTCCAAAGCCGCGAGATGGCTGCGCGGATGAAGTTCCCCTGGCTCTCAGAGAACGAAACGGTATACCTGCTCTCGCGCCAGCACGGCATCGTCTTGATTCAGCGCCTGCTTGTGCCGATCATCCTCATGTCCCTCACGCTGATCGTGCTGGGAGCCGCTTACATGAATTCCACCGCAGGCTTGAGTTCCTTCTGGCTGGCGATCGGGCTGGGTCTTGCCACTGTGCTGGGCTTGTGGGCGCTATGGCGTTACATCGATTGGTCCAACGATTTTTATATCATTACCAACCGACGCGTGGTGTGGCTGGAGAAAGTGATCGGCTTCTACGACAGCCGGCAGGAGGCTTCGCTTGAGAACCTGCTCTCGGTCAACACTCAGACCGGTCTCGTCGGGCGCACCTTTGGCTTTGGCGACGTGATCGTGAGGACGTTCACCGGCGAGATCCTGTTCGACAGCATCAACGACCCGCTGCACGCTGCGGCGATGGTCGAGGAATACTGGGGCCGAACCAAGAACGAGCAGGAGGAGGTCCAGCGGGCGGTGCTGCGCAATTCCTTGCGTAAAAAGATTGTCCCGCCGCAGCAGGATGGACAGGCGGTGCCGGTCGCTGCAGCCGCTGCCAAAAGTGTTTCCAAGAAAACGAGCAACGCCACCGGCCTTCAACCCATGACGTTTGAATACTTCCTCAAGACGCACTGGGAAGTCAACAATGTGGTCACCTACCGCAAGCATCTCTTCATCCTCGCGGCGCGCAGCGTACTGCCGGCAGGAACCTTCGCGCTGGTGGTGTTCCTGTTCTCCTACTGGCTGTACAATGGCGGCGCACTCACCGTCGGAGTGGCAGCGCTGGTGCTGCTGGTGTTCGGCATTATCTTTCTGTGGTGGACGTATAACTATGTGGAGTGGGCTAACGACCTTTACATTATCACCCCCGAGCAGATCGTGGACATCTACCGCAAGCCGCTGGGCATGGAAAACCGCCAGTCTGCGCCGCTGGAAAACATCCTTTCGGTCAGTTACGAGCGCAAAGGCATCTTTGGCATCCTGTTCAACTTCGGCACCGTGAAGATCGCGGTGGGCGAGATCAACCTGGATTTCCTGAATGTCTTTAATCCCACCGGCGTCCAGCAGGAAGTGGTACGGCGCATGAACTTGCGTATCGCCAAAAAGAAGGAAGCCGATACGATGGCTGAGCGCGAACGCATGGCGGAATGGCTGGCCGCGTACCACCAGGTCGAAGGCGAACTGGGTGGTATGGAAAGCAAGCCCAATCCGGAGTAAAATCGGGCACACTAATTAAATTTATAGAGGTAAGTGATGGCACTCAGAACGATTGTAGCGGTCCCCGAAAAGGTACTCCGGCGCAAAGCCAGACCGATCACCAAATTTGGCGACGACCTTCAGGTTCTGGTCGAGGACATGATCGACACGATGCGCGACGCCCCCGGCGTGGGACTCGCCGCACCGCAAATAGCTGAACCCATCCAACTGATCGTGGTTGAGTACGGGGATGACGAGGACGAAACCGTCCCCAAGAAATTGTATGTGATGACCAACCCGGTCATCACGCGCATGTCGCCCGAGGCGGAGGTCGGAGTCGAAGGCTGTCTCTCCGTCCCCGGCATCGTCGGCGAAGTGGAGCGTCCGCTTGCCATCACAGTCAAAGGACAGAACCGCCACGGACAGCCGATGACGGTCAAGGCCAAGGGCTGGCTGGCGCGCATCTTCCAGCACGAGATCGATCACCTGAACGGGGTGCTGTTCACCGACCGCGCCGACAAGGTCTGGAAACCAACCGAGCCGATCGAAGACCGCGTCTAAACAAGCCATCGAATGTATCTCAAGCATCTCTCGCTGACCCACTTCCGCAACTTCGCCCGCCTGGATATCGATATCCCAAGGCGGGCAGTTTTGCTGGCCGGGAACAACGCGCAGGGCAAGACCAGCGTGCTGGAGGCGGTTTATTTCCTGGCGGCATTCACCTCGTTCCAGACCCGCGCCGACCGGCAGCTGGTCAACTTCACTGCGGCGAAGGACAAGGATGCGCTGGCGGTGGCGCGCCTCGTCGCAGAGTACCAGCGCGGGCTCTCGGCGCACAAGCTTGAGGTGCGTCTGATCCTCGAACCGGTCGGGACGAACAACGGCCAGCGTCTGCGCAAGGAGATCTTGCTCAACGGGGTCAAGCGCCCGGTCAGCGAGGTCATCGGTCATTTCAACGCGGTGATCTTCGTCCCGCAGATGTCTGCGGTGATTGAAGGCGCGCCTGACGACCGCCGCCGATACCTCAATCTGGCGCTGGCGCAGACCATCCCCGATTATGCCCGCGCGCTGAGCGAGTACACCCAGGCCATCACACAACGCAACGCGCTGCTCAAGCTGCTCGGCGAGCGCGGCGGCGACTCTTCCCAGCTCGATTACTGGGACGAAAGCATCGTCCGCAACGGCGCGCAGTTGATCCTGTGGCGGATCGAGGCGGTGCAGGAGTTGGAGAAGCTGGCGGCGCGTGTCCACCGCGAGTTGAACTCATGGCGCTGAGGTCTTGCGTCTTGCCTATGAGCCTTCCTTCGACCCGCTCCCGCGTCCCAGCGGGCAGCTGGGTCTGCGGCTGGATACGCCGGTCGACCGTTCGGGGTTGGATTACGACATGGTGGCTGCGGGATTCTCCGCGCGGCTGAAGGATGTTCGCGCCGAGGAGATCGCGCGCGGCGTGACCAGCATTGGCCCGCACCGCGACGAGCTGCGCTTCCTCGCCAACGGCGTCGACCTGGGCGACTACGGCTCGCGCGGACAGGTGCGCACCGCGCTGCTGGCGCTCAAGCTGGCCGAGGTGGACTGGATGAAGCAGAAGACAGGTGAGTGGCCGGTCATCCTGCTGGACGAGGTTATGGCAGAGCTCGATATTCAGCGCCGCGCGGATTTGCTCTCGTATCTGGGTAATGCCGAGCAGGTCATGCTTACCACCACCGATCTAAAGCTGTTCACCGAGGACTTTGTGAAGCAGGCAGTCGTCTGGCAGGTTCAAGGTGGGCAGGTCGTGCAGAGTAAGTAGGTCAGGATTGCAGCCTGACGGTTCTTGAAAACAAGGGCTTCGGCGGGTTGAAAACCCGCCTACAAATCGGAGGACAATATGACAGTCAAACATGTTGCGGAAGTCGAAGCCAAAAAGGTCGCTGCTGGTGAGGGGACGACCATCCAGGTGCTCATTTCGTCGGGAGAAGGTCCCAACTTTGCCATGCGGCGCTTCGTCATGCAGCCCGGCGGAGGAATGCCGCTCCACACGAACACGGTCGAACATGAGCAGTATGTACTCGCGGGACGCGCACGCATCGGCGTTGGTGGGAATGATTTCTTTGTTCAGCAGGGGGATGTGGTTTTCATCCCGGAGGGCGTGCCGCACTACTACCAGAACATCGGCGACGAGCCGTTCGAGTTCCTGTGTATGATCCCCAACAAACCGGATGAAATTAAAATAATAGGGGAAGGATGTTGATTTATAAAGCGGCGGGAAAGTCCCGCCGCTTTTTGTTTGCCGACCCTCATTGAAATCTAACTTCAAGTTGAATGACTACACTGTCGCCCACGTCAAGATCTTCCGATTTTTGGACGCTCGTCCGGATGGGCACAAGATAACGTCCGTCTTTGGGGAACAGGGATGTCTTCCATTCCGTTTTGCCGATCCGCGCATGGACCGGGATGACTCCCCAGCCATAGGTGGCAATGGATGAGACCGCTTTGATGTCACGACTTGGCTCTTCCGGGACAGGGACGAAGAGAAAGGGGGCCGGACCGCGCCAATAGATGATTTCGCCTTCGAACTCGATGATCATTGGGACAGTATACCAAGCCTGCTCTACGCGGGCAGGCGGTTATTGATTTTGTCTCAATTGCGCCATAAGCGCCTGACAAAACGAATCGATGTCGCTGTTGAGGTAAAAAGCGAATGTGTGCTGGGTTGAATCATCAAGATGAACAACAAGTTTTTTACCTGGGCTACCCAGCACAGTTCCACCTTCGAAGTGCCCTAATTTATCGACCTTTACGATCTTCGGTAGATCAGATTCCCAAAAATCTCCAAACCCCAGTGAAGCAAATTGGTCGGGCACCAGGACCAACCGCATATTGGTCAGATAAAAATCACCTGCTGTTTGCGGAAATCCTTCCGCTATTTGTGCTTTCGCCTGTGTCAGAATCGTTTCACCTTGCTGTAAATTAAAGGAAGTCATTATTAAGCCTTTCAGAAAGCAGGGATCTTTTTTACAGCGGCTTCTTGGCAGGGATGCCCGCCCGGCGCGGATAACCCGGCGGCGTGGCGGCGACTTTGTCCACCACCACAAGCGTACGTTCCTCCACCACTCCCGGCAGCGTGACGGGAATCAACTGACGCAGCGATCCGCCCAGCAGTTTCAGCGCCTTCTCCGCGGATTGAGCCTCTGCGTGCGCGCCTTCTCCCTTTTGTGCAAGCATCGCCCCGCCGACTCTCACCAGTGGCAGCAGCAGCTCCGCTAGAACGGGCATATTCGCCACCGCGCGGGCGACTGCCCAATCGAATTTTTCGCGGTGACCGGGCATCTGCCCGGTGTCCTCGGCGCGTGCGGTCAGCAGGTCCACACCCTCCAGCCCGAGCTTTTCGACCAGGTGCTTGCAGAAGGACATCTTCTTGCCCACCGATTCCACCAGGGTCAGTTTCATGCCGGGGTACAGGATCTTGAGCACCAGCCCGGGGAAGCCCGCGCCCGTCCCCACGTCGATCAGGCGGCGGGGAGGCTGATCCTTCCACGCCAGGGCACACGACATCGAATTCGAGAAAGTGCTTGGTGCGAATCCCCTCCGTATCCCGGATCGCCGTCAGGTTGAACTTCCCGTTCCACTCAAGCAGTTCCTGCTCGTAAATGGTCAGGGCGGATGCCTGGCTTGCGGTCAGGCGGATTCCAAAGCAGGATTGCGCGTGTTGGATCAACTGTTCCATCGGGAAAATTATACCCCTCTCCTTTTTGGGAGAGGGGCGGGGGTGCGGGCTACTTGGCGGGAGCAGGCGGCTCGGGCGGGGTCTCGGTCTTGTTCTTCTTCGACCGGCGCCGGATGGCGCGGATGGCCAGGTACACCAGCCAGATCGGCAGGACGATGACCAGACCGATGAGCAGCAGTTTGGGCAGGTAATAGATCACGGCCCAGATCAGGAAGTCTACGAAGTCCTGCAGGAAGTTGATCAGCGAGGTGATGGCATCATTGACCACACCCTGGGGCTGCCAGCCGCCGATCTGGATCGGCTGGATGGTCTCCTCGGCGATGAGGCGGGCGGTGATGGCGGAGTAGGCTGCGGACTGTTCGTAGTACTGCATCTGCCCCTTGACCAGTTCGATCTGCTCGCGGTAGTACACCAGCTGGTTGAAGACATTGAGCACGTCCTCGGTCTTGTTGGCTTCCTCCATGATCCTGGTGAGCTGGGCTTCGGCAGCCTGCAGGTTCTTGAGGCGCGACTCCAGGTCGACGTATTCCTGGGTCACATCCTGCCCGGAGCGGTTCTCGTTCTGGACCTCGACGACGTCTGCTTTGATCTGCTTCAGCGCTTCCTCGAGCCGGTCCGCCGGCACGCGGATGACGATGGAGCCCTCGGGCACCTGCGTGCCGTTCTGGGTGTAGGTCTGGTACAGGTTGGCCGAGACGACGAATCCGCCCATGGCTTTTGCCATGGCAGTCATCTGGTCCATCTTGGCTTTCGTGTCCTTGACCACGAGCGCGAGGTCGGCGTTCTGGATGACAAGCCGGTCCTGCTGCGCGGGCGGGACGGCGTTCCCGACGTAGCTGTCGGCGGATTTTTCCATTTCCGCAGGGGCAGGCGCGCCCAGGGGCATCTCGACGACGCCGCGATCATAAGCAGGTTCTTCCACGTACACTTGTGACGCGGCAGGGGCGCCGCCGCAGGCGGTAATCAGGATGGAGGTAATAAGAACGAGGGCGATCAGCAGGCGTTTCATGGTTTCTTCTCCTTTGAGTTTGGGTGAATCTCCTGCCCTAATGACGCTACGGTGATTAGAAAGGTTCCGGTAAAGCAAGTATACAACTTTCATGTTTGTAGAGTTGTGCGAAAAAAGATGCGCGTGGTCGCGATGCGCCATAAGCACATCTTTTTCCGGCTGGTTAATTCCCCCTTCCAAGTGGGAAAGGGGGCCAGGGGGGTGATTGCCGCCTGAACATCTACCAGCCTTCCGCCAGCCGCAGGGCATGCCGCTCGGGCAACCCTGCCGCACGGATGCGCTTCTGCACGGCTTCAAAATCGTAGACCACCCGTCGGGGCTGCCACGTCCCCTCCTCGGGGTCGTAAATGGCGTACGCGGCGCGCGGGTCGCGGTCGCGCGGCTGGCCGACCGAGCCGGGGTTCAGGATGGCCTTGCGGTCCAGACGGTAGGTCTCGCCGGCGGGGATGAAGTTGAGCAGCACGCGGTCGGTCGGCGGGTCGTACTCGAACGCCATCTGCAAATGCGAATGGCCGACGATGCACCAGCGGGTGTCGAACGCCTGGAAGTTGATGCGCGCGCTGAGCATGTTCAGGATGTACTCCCAGACCGGGTCGCGCGGGCTGCCGTGGACCAGGGTCGCATCCTCCATGATGACCGGCTTCTGTGGAAGGCCGTTCTAAAAAGTCCAGGTTGTCTTGTTTCGTGTTGGCGATCTGCCATTCGAGTGAGATGCGCGCGTCGCCGTTGAAGGCTACCAGCGGCATCTTGCCCAGCACGGCCACGTCGTGATTGCCCAGCACGGCGGTCAGGTTGGGCAGCGAGGCGATCTTCTCCACGCATTCGTTGGGGTCGGGGCCGTAGCCGACGACGTCGCCCAGGCACCAGTTCTCCTCGACTTCACCGGCATCGGCGAGGACGGCTTCGAGGGCAGTGATGTTTGCATGAATATCGGATATGACGAGGACGCGCATTATTACTCCAGCAGCGCGGCCGCGCGCGCGACGATGGTCTCGGCGATGTCGGATTTGTTTGATAGGGGTAATTCTTCACGCCGCCCGTCGGCGAACAGGAGCGTGACGCGGTTGGTGTCCACGCCGAAGCCGGCGTCGGACGAAGAGATATCGTTGGCGGCGATCATATCCAGTTTCTTGGAGGCCAGCTTGGCGCTCGCATTATCGAGCAGGTCGCGGCTCTCGGCGGCGAATCCCACGGTGACGCGCGGACGTCCCTTCTTGCCCCGCAGGCTTGCCACTTCCGCAAGGATGTCGGGCGCCAGCTCGAGCTGAATCTGCGGAATCCCATCGCGCTTCTTGAGCTTGTCCGGTGCGGCCTGCGCAACCGAAAAGTCCGCCACGGCGGCTGCCATCAGCAGGATATCAGTATCGGTGCACTCAGCCAGAACTGCAGCCAGCATTTCCTTAGCGGTCGTCACGTGGAGGACGCGCGCGCCTGCCGGCGGAGTCAACCCGGATGCGGTCGGTGTGGCGATCAGCACGACATTCGCTCCGGCATCCAGCGCGGCCTGTGCGAGGGCAAAGCCCTGTTTGCCGCTCGAGCGGTTGGTCAGCACGCGCACCGGGTCGATCGGCTCCTGCGTGCCGCCGGCGGTGACGACGATCTTGCGCCCGGCCAGCGGGCCTTTTCGTCCCAGTGCCAGGCGGATGTGCCCGAGCACTTCCGCCGGCTCGACCATGCGGCCCACGCCGCTCAGGCCGGAGGCGAGATGTCCCTCGGCAGGTCCGACGAACAGCACGCCTCGCTCCTTGAGGATGCGCACATTCTCCTGGGTAGCGGGGTGAGAGTACATGCCGCCGTCCATGGCAGGCGCGATGAGCACCGGGCAGGCCGCTGCCAGCGCGGTGACCGAAAGAAGATTATCGGCCAATCCGTGAGCCAGTTTGGCGAGGGTGTTGGCGGTGCACGGAGCGATGACCAGCAGGTCCGCGCTATGACCCATGCCGACATGCAGCACGTGCGCCTCGCCGCCCCACAGGTCCGTGTCGGTGTAGGCGCGCCGCCCCGTCACCGACTGGAAGGTCAGCGGCGTGACGAATTTCTCCGCGGCGGAGGTGAGGACGACATCCACCTGCGCGCCTTGCTGGGTCATTTTGGATGCGAGATCAGCGGCTTTGTAGGCAGCGATGGATCCGGTGACCCCCAGCACAATGTGCTTATCCGTAAAGATTGTCATACAAGGTGATTATACTTCCAACAATGCCCGGTGAGTGAGGTTGTTATCAACAGTGATGGTTCTTGGCAAATTTCATTTTATAGCTTGAGGGTAATCGGCATCGCCTCGCCCCAGCCTGATTTGGTTGCAGTGAATTCTGGTATACTTTTCCAACCCTTACTGGATGTGACCCATGCCCCGTTTTGAGATTGACGTAGACCCCTCCGACCATATCACCGCCGATGCGATTGGCGTGCCCGGACAGCGCACCTTTTACCTGCAAGCCTGGCAGGAGACGCGCACCGTCACCGTGCTGCTTGAGAAGATCCAGCTCCAGTCGCTTGCAGTAGCCATTGAGCAATTCCTGGCTACGCTCTCGCGCCAGAACCCCGACCTGCCCGAGGCTTCCGCAGATTATGTGGATGAGCATATGAAGATCAATCCGCCCGTCGAGCCGATCTTCCGCGTGGGCGAGGTGGGACTCGGCTACGACAAGGAGCGCGACCTGGTGGTGCTGATCACGCGCGAGATCCTGATGGAGAACGACGACCCGCAGGAGGCCGCCGTCATCCGTTTCTGGTGCAGCCGCTCGCAGGCACGCGCCCTCGCGCGCTGGGGCGTGGAGGTGGTCAACCGCGGCCGGCCGATCTGTACGCAGTGCGGCGAGCCGATGGAAGCTGAAGGCCACTTCTGCCCCAAGAAGAACGGGCACAAGCACTAACTCCACTCCATGTCAGCCCTATCCGACGAAACCCTGCACTCCGTCCTGCTCCACGGGGAGATCTCCCTGCAGGGACAGTTCATGCTGGGCTCGAACTACACCTTCCTCGTCAACGTCGCGCACGAGGGGCAGACCATCCCGGCGGTGTACAAGCCCTCCAAAGGCGAGCAGCCGCTGTGGGATTTCCCGGAGAATTCATTAGCGTGGAGGGAAGTTGCCGCCTACCTCGTGAGCGAGGCGCTGGGTTGGTGCTTTGTCCCGTACACCATCCTGCGCGACGAAGGACCCTTCGGTCCCGGCTCGCTTCAGCAATACATCGACTACAACCCCAATTATCATTACTTCACCTTCAAGGACGAGGACAAATCGCGCCTGCGACCGGTGGCAGTGTTCGACCTGCTGATCAATAATGCCGACCGAAAAGGCAGCCATGTCATCGTCCAGAAACGGACGCGGAAGATGTTCCTGATCGATCACGGATTGTGCTTCCACGAGGAGGACAAGCTGCGTACGGTGATCTGGGATTTCGCCGGGCAGCCCATCCCCCCGGAGCTGATCGCGGACGTCGCAAAGTTTCGCGCCGCTCTCGCCGCGCCTGGCTTGAACACTGAACTGATGCAGTACCTCACCCCCGGAGAGTTAGCCTCGCTCGACGCGCGTGCCGCCGCGTTGATTGCTTCGGACGTGTTTCCGCTCCCGCCCAAGGATAGGCGCGCCTTTCCCTATCCGCCGTTATAATCAGAGCGTAACCTTACTTTTGGAGACTGACATGCATTACAAACTCGCATTTCTTGGTTTCGGCAATGTTGGGCGCAGCCTGGCAGAGCTTCTGCTTCGCAAACAGGTTGAGCTTGAGAAGAAATTCGACATCACCTTTTCGGTCACCGCCATCGGCACCGGGGCGCACGGGCGCGCGGTAGACCCCGAAGGCATCGACCTGCCGAAAGTGCTGGTGGCTTTGAAAGCTGGCGAATTGCTGGGGCAGTTCAACAAGAAGAAAGTGGCGAACTCTCTCGAGTTGTTGAAGAAATCCGAGGCGGACGTGTTGTTCGAAAACACGCCGGTCAATCGCAAGACCGGGCAGCCGGCCGTGGACCACGTCCGCGCGGCGCTCGAACTGGGCATGCACGTCGCCACAGCAAACAAAGGCACTGTCGTGCACGGCTACCGCGAGCTGACTGAACTGGCGGAATCAAAGGGCAGGAAGTTCTATTTCGAATCCACGGTGATGGATGGCGCGCCGATCTTCTCCCTGTTTCGCTCCACGTTACCGGCAGCCCGGCTGTTGTCCTTCCGCGGCGTGCTGAACTCGACGACCAACATCATCCTGACCCGCATGGAAGAGGGCGACTCGTTCGATGCGGCGGTTAAATATTGCCAGGAAATTGGCATCGCCGAGACCGACCCTTCCGCAGACGTGGACGGCTGGGATGCCGCGATCAAGGTCGCCGCGCTGACCACCGTGCTGATGGACATCCCGCTCAAGCCGATAGATGTGGAGCGCGAGGGTATCCGCGACATCACGCCCAAGATGGTCGCCTCCGCCCGGGCAGCCCACAGCCGTTACAAGCTGGTGTGTTCCGCCGAGCGTGATGGGGACGGGGTCAAGGCGCGTGTCGCCCCGGAACTGGTGCCGTACACATCGCCCATGTTTAATATGGAGGGGTCGAGCTCCATCGTCGAGTTCAAGACCGACGTGCTGGGCGAGCTGTCCATCGTGGAGACCAATCCCGGACCGCAGACCACTGCCTACGGGCTGCTGGCGGATTTCATCAATGCGGTGAAATGAATTGAGTAAGAGGAGGCCCCATGGCTGAGATCACACGCGAACAGACGCTCGAAGCCCTGCAGAACGGCTGGGCGACCTATGTGGACCGGTTCCATGCGCTGACCGCTGAAGCACAGGCGCGTTTTCTCGAGAAGCAGGGTTATGCCCGTTTTGCAGACATGCTTGCCCACGTCATTGCCTGGTGGGATGAGGGCGAGAAGGTCATCACCGGTATCCTCGCTGACCCGGAGTATCGCTGGGAGGAGTATGATATCGACGCTTTCAATGCCCAGGCGGTCAGGCGATTCAGCGGGCTTGAGGAGGCGGATGTGGCGAATTCATTTGACCTTGCCCGCATCAGTTTCACGGCGCTGGTCGTCGACCTGCCGGAGGATGCATTTGGCAACAAAAAGATCCTCGGCTGGTTGAATGCCGATGTCATCGAGCACCTGCAGGACCACGACATTTCGTGATTAACAAGAGAAAAAAGAAGCCGCTGGAAAACCAGCGGCTTCTTTTTGATGTCCACTTTTCTTTTCGTTTCCCGCCAAAGATTTGATTTCAGAGACTTGTTCTTAATAGTTCCAGCACGTACGTCTCGCGCCTGGTCCAGAGCGGTTTTACGCCGTCCGAAGCAAGGACGGACTTGTTCGCCTCTATGGCGCGATCAACGTTCACCCACTCAGGCTTGAAGGCGAGGTCCAGTTCATAATCGTCGAGATTCTGCGCGGAGATGACCCTGCCCAGGCTGCACAGGTAATAATACGACGCCATCTTGAAGATATCGTAATCCTTCTCTTCGGGCAGGTCGTACTCGACGACCATGCCGAATTCGCCCTGAATGGCGGCAATCGACGCCCCGCTCTCCTCCCTCACCTCCCGACGCAAGGCTTCCTCATGGGATTCGTCTGACTGGATCCCGCCGCCGGGGAATTTATAGTCTCCGTTGACCGGCGAGTGGATCATGAACACGTCCCGCCCGTTCAAGACAATCGCGCGCACGGCTTCGCGGAAGATGGTCCTGCCCTCTCGAGGGACGCCCTCTGTGCGGAAGATTTCTTTGAGCAGTTGCATGGGGATATTGGATTCGTTTTTCTATGAGGGATGATGTTCTTTTTGACAGTGATCAAGGCTGCGGCGTGACAGTCCCGACAACTGTCCGTTCGAGTGTGTCAAGGTCAATTGTAAAAATCTCATCCCCTTTCCTGAAGCGGGGATTCTCATCCTGGGTCCAGCCGTCGAATTCGTATTCCATGATGAGGTAATCTTCCATGATCGTCTTCTGTTCCATGGTTGTCGTATCCAGATAGATTGGTTTTCCAACGAATCCATTCAAGGTATGAAAAATTACTCTCTTTCCACTGGGTGACAAAAATATCCGCCCGGATTGATCAAATTTATGCGGAAGGATAGCAACGCTCTTGTTCATACCTGTCGCCAAGTCCAGGATGCCCACCTTGTCTTCTGAAGTATAGGCGATCTTCTGTGTGCCCTGAGAAAAATCAAAATCGATGCAGCATCCCGCTATCACATCCTTAATTTCGCCAGTTTAAGGATCGAGCGATTGCAGGTAGGAGCCCTTAAAAATTGTATACCAGTTTTGGTACCAGTAAGGGTAATAGAAATATACCTTTGAACTGTCTGGCGACCACCCGTAAATTGCCATCATCGATCTGTTGCTAACTTCGGGGAATTGATATTCGACTTCCCAGAGCAGGGAACCGGTATTGTCCCAGATCTCAATCATGGGTTTTTCGTTCAGATCCGCCCAGTTGACTCTGCAGTTTTGCAGAAAACTTTCCATTCGGCGAAAAAACGATGTCTTCGTAGGGATCAATCTGCTGCCGTTTGAATTGCCAACGACAGCGGCTGCGGTTTCCGGGCTTAATCGGTAGGCGTGATAGGGGATTTTATCCGGCTGATAGCGGCGCGGGACATCCATCCACTTGCCTCCAGGCAGCCAGTGCGCGACCTTCTTTAAATCATTTACCCGCATGGGAATGGCTGCGAACAAAATACCTTTGTCCAGCGGCAGAGTGAGCAGTGATTCAGGGGTTACCGTGTTGAAATCCATTTGGTCGATTCCCGCTGCAATGTACCCGAAATTGGCATGCCCTCTTGTCGTTAAGATAGGCTCTCCGATTACAACCAGCCGGTAGTCTGGACCGAGTTCTTTTACAGCCAGAGATACCTCATGAGAAAACTCTTCGGAGGGGTTTTCATAGTAATGACCCAGCCTGAATTCTCCAAAATAGTGCGAGATACCCTGAACACAGACTAATGCCATAATGACCAGACAGATTAGTAATCCCGTATTTCTTGACACTATTCCAAGCTGGTGTGCCAGCCTGGCAGTCTGCCACAGGCCGATTGCAACCAGCAAGGTGATCGCAGGCGCCGCCATGATCATCCGTTGGTGGGTTGGGGGAGAAAACGTCAATGTGCTGCCAAGAAGTATCACCATCCACAGCCAGAAAACAACCGTCGCGTAGCGCGGCTCGCGGGCACGCCAGGTGGCATACGCAAGCCCTAGAACTAGAAACACAGCGGCGAACGCGGGTAGATAGGGACGCGGAGAGTTAAAATAATCTCCATAAGCGGCTCCCGCCACATAAACCAATGCGGATTTGGAAAATTGGGTAACCAACGCTGCCGGAATGCTTTGCCCTGAACCGCTGACGAGTTTCTCAAGGTTGCCGTTCGCCAACAGGCTTGCGTTATTCATCCGGGCCATGAACAAATCAGGGTGTTGATAAAAATAGGACAACACAGGGCCGGCGACAATGACGGTGGCGCCGGTGAAAACCAGGAGGGGCATAACGTGCGTTCGCAACCGTATCGCGCGTCCCAGCCAGCTGAAGGCGAGCATGCCTAAAACCAGGATGATGACCAGCCGGCTGCCCACATAGGTGTAAACCACCAATCCTGTCATGAGACCGGCCAGGAGATAGTCGGTCAATCGGCCATGTCGCAGCGCCCGGTAAGCGAGCCATAACGCGGCTGTGGCGGTCAGCGAATCAATAACATTGTGGAATCCCAAACGGCTGAAATGGATATGCCAGGCAATTCCTGTCAATCCCATTGCAGCCAAAAAGGCCACCTCGCGTCCAAAGGCTTCCCGGGCTAAAAGGTAAAGACATACAACGGCCAGGGTTCCCTCAATCGCGCTGACCAGACGAACCGCAATCAAACTGTTCCCCATCAGCGAGATTGCGATGGCATTAGGGACAAAAGACCAAACGGGTTGGGCCGCCCAACCGGTTTTGAACAGGTTGGTTGTTTCCCCGTTTAAATTTTTAAGGCCGCCAGCCCGACCTGCCCCTCATCATTTCCCATGGCATAGGGCAGCCAGGTCAGGTCAATGACCCTCGCGGCCAACGCGACGAGGACAAGGCAGAGCAGGCCTGCAGTCTCCTTCCAATTATCATGCCACCAGGCTGAAAGTGCCGCCCGGTTTGGCCAATGCCAATTCGTCAGGACCAGAACAGCTGATATGTATAGAATTATGCTCAACCACCAGGAGGCTACCAGTACATAATCCATGGGTCCGGATTTTCCCTGATTCACGCTCATAATGGTGAACAGGCTGGCGACCGCACTCGCGGCCATAAGGCTGGCTACGATGTATGTTCGTTTTTTCGTCGTTTGGAGAGAAACTGCGGGGTAGGGTAATTTCTGCTCTTCGATGGGGGTTTGCCGGGATATCCACACGAAAAGCAAAGCGGCGACGGCATATCCCATCAAGGCCCAGCCCGGTTTGTCAGGCGTTTTCAGCAATATCCATTGACTGATGACCGCCAGCAGTATGACAAGAATAAAACCAATTTGCCTGAGTGATGGATGAAAATGAAACCGCGGAAACGCGATGCGCACGCGCGGGAGTTTTCGGAACCGGAGCCAGGTTAATAAAGGGGAATAAGCGCCAAGGAATTTTATACGCGGAATATTGTCATTTTGGTCTGTCCCACGCCGCCAGACATACAGGAAAACAATATCCAGCACAACGGCGGTAACAACAGCTGCAAAGATGATTCCCGCTTGGTTCATTCCCCATACTCCACGTGGCAGGCCTTCTCAATCTTGTTCTATCCGATAGTATACAGCCATATCGCGTCTATCGCTGTAGATACCAGACCCGATCCTTGATCAACAGGATTATTGGAAGGATGCTCAAGGCGAGGGCGACCAGGTCCACGAGGCCGACGTCATCGAAAAAGATCAGGAGCGAGGCGATGCCCAGGTACAACAGCATCAGGTAATAGGCCACGCGGTTGTGCTTTTGTAGAAAAAAGAGGGTTATCGACAGGGCACCGGCAGCAGCAAAGGATAGAATCGCCATGATCCCTTTGACGAGAGGCTGGTCAGGCATGGCAGAGTGTAGGTCAAACGCGATGATGATACCCAGTGTGAACCAGATAAGGATGTTCAGGAGGATAAAGCCAAAGGTTATGGCCACCGAGCGGGGCCGTGGTTTCCATGCACTCCTTTCGAGCCATGTTAATTCTACGCCGTGCAGGGAGGAGAGTCAACCACCGGTCGCCGCAGGTCGTTGAAACGCCATGTTACAATATCGCCTCGGACAGGCCTTGACGGAAATGATAAGTGGCGGGAACGTTCATGGAGAGGAATCGCGGCATGGAGCGAAAATCCATTCAGTGGAAAAATGTTATGCTTCCGGTCGGATTGCTGGTCCTGGTCAGCGTGGATCATTTTCCTGCCTTTTATCAGCCGCCTGGGTTTTTACCGGGACGACTGGTACATGTTGTGGTCCGCGAATGTGCGCGGGGCGCACAGCATCATCGACCTGTTCTCAATCGACCGCCCGTTCATGGGATATACCTACGATTTGACCTACCGCCTGCTCGGCAACTCCCCGTTCACCTGGCAGCTCTATTCCTTTATCGCTTCGAACGCTTGGCGCGGTGGCCATGTACGGGATCATGCGTCTGATCTGGCCGGAACATCGGCGGGCGGCCACTGCCGCCGCGCTCATCTACCTGGTCTATCCGGGTTTTCTGGGATGGCCAAACGCCGCCACCAAAACCAACCAGCTGCTCAGCCTGACCGCGGAGTTAAGGTCGATCTGGTTTTCAGGCCTTGCGCTGCAGGCCAGCCGTAAATCCGCTCGTGCAGGCTGGATCACCGCTGCGATCCTGTTGGCTCTGCTCAATTTCCTGCTCTACGAGTACATGATCGGGCTCGAGGTCCTGCGACTGTGGGTACTCTGGCTGGTGCCACAACAGACCGTGCGCCGTTGAAACCACGTGAAAGGATCCACCGATTTTTGACGCGATGTCCTGCCCTATGGGCTGGTCATTCTAGGCTTCCTGATCTGGCGCCTGGGATTCTTCCAAAGCGGGCGTGGCGGTACCGACCAATTCTCCATCATGGAATCGTTCTCCATGAAAGCCCGCAGCATACTTCGTTTATCTTGGCAAGGAATCGATCATGGACCTGCTCGAAACGGTCGGTGATCGCATGGGCATTTCCCTTTGAGAAATATAGCTGCCTTTGGAGAAATCGTGGCAGTTAGGCGATAGCGCTCTTCACGGGTGCCGGTAGTCGCGGTCATCAGCCATCACGCGGGATTGTGGCTGGAAAAACGACTGCACGGGAACGATGACGATGCCGACCGGAGCCGTGCCATCACCGTCTGCCTGGTCGGAGCGGTGTCGCTCTATGCGGCCTTATTCCCAGTTCTGCTGGCCGGGCGGGATGTCGACTTTACCGGTGGCTACGACAAATACACGCTCCATGCCATCCCTGCGGTCGCGATCCTGCTTCGCCGGACTTATCTTCGGTTTCATCCGCGGCCGCGGCAGGGAAGTCGCCCTCGGCTTTCTGATTTTCATGGGTGTCTCGTCCATTGTTTTGAATGCCTATAATTGGCAACGGTTCTGGAATAACCAGAAGACCCTCTGGTGGCAGCTTTATTGGAGGGCGCCCGGTCTTAAGGACGGCACCGTCCTTTTGACATCCTTCCCGGAAAACGCTTTCTTCGAGGACTACGAGATGTGGGGACCTGCCAACCTCATCTACCGCCCGGATGTGGAGACGGTGACAATCGGCGCGGAGGTGCTCAACCCGGAAACTTTTCTAATGATCAGGGCAGGAGCTGTTGAAACCCGGGGGATGCGCAAGCTGGAATTTACAAGGGACTACAACAAAAGTCTGCTGCTCGCCCTGCCTGCCGATAATTCCTGTCTCAAGGTGGTGGACCGGGAGGATATCCTCCTCCCGCTTCACTTCGAGCCGCGCCTGCTGCCCATCCTGCAATTCTCGTATGCCGGTCAGATCGATCTCGCCGTGCAGAGCGACCCGCCTTCGGAAATAATGTTCGGGCCTGAGCCTCTACACGATTGGTGCTACTTTTACCAGAGTGCCGAACGGGCCAAGCAGGCAAGCGACTGGAATACCGTTGTCCGATTGGGCGATGAAGCTTTCGCTGCCGGCTTGACCCCTATTGACCTGGCGGAATGGCTGCCGTTTCTCGAAGGTTATCTATGGGCGGGGGATATTGAAAAAGTAACGGACATTAAGAGCCGGCTGGATTCATCCCTTGTCAATGAGATCTGCGACGAACTGATTCGCAAGCCGTACCGATTCGGAGACGCAATCCAGCGGGACCTCACCCAAACTCTTTGTCCCTAACACCTGACTTTGGAATGGGATGAATAAATATACCGGTCATCAGGTCATGCTTCTGGCGTGACCTGATTTTTTATGCCAACAGGAAATGCGGAAGACTCTCCGCCCAGGCGCGGATGGCATTCCAATCACGATGATCGCCTTCGGTCCACACACCGAACAACACACTCAAACGAAATTTCAGCCGGTCGCTCCCCGACGGAATCCTGCTGATATCCAATGCGCCGGGGAAAAGCCCCACGCTGACGGGTTTCACCAGCGCTCGCACCGGGTCCAGCCACGCGGATACCTGGTCGCGGTAATCTCCGCGGCGCATGGCCAGTGTCATGCAGACCAGGAAGGCGGCGGTCGGCATCGCGTTCAGGGCAGCGCGGTTCGCGCGGACAAAGTCCATTGCCTCGGGCAGCCACTGTCGGTTCTGTATTGCGCTGCCAACGACGGCTGCTTTATAAGCCGACAGATCGCTGGCGTCCTGCATGGCGCGCACATCCACATCGGCGCCGTGTTCGATCAAGGTTTTTCCGATGGTTTCTGCCACACCAACTGTCGAGCCGGTCCGGCTGGCATAGGCAACGAGGATCTTGTTTGGCATGGTGTCCCTCTTTTTTATTCGAACTCAATACCGAGCAGGGTGGCAATGACGCCGATCTCGCCCACGTGCTGGTAGGGATGGGTCAGCCCGAGGTTCATCAGGCTTTTTCCCTTCGACCAACCCAGGTAATTTTCGATCATCCCGGCATCCCGGTTGCGGGCAACCCCCTCGTCGAGCATGATCTTGCGCAGGCGGTCCTCCTCCAGCACGGCATCCAGGTCGTCCATGCTCAAGCGATTGACGATCTCCCGCGTCCGCGCCTGGACAGAATCCGAATACCCACGCAGAGCCGGGATGTCGATGCTCCGGCTAAGTTCTTCGACCTCGTCCAGGGTCATGCCGCCGCCGTGATTCCGAAAAGGGATCTTCATCCTCTGCAGCCAATCGCCTTCGTCCATCACCTGCGGGATGTCCGCGATGAACCGGTTCAATGCGACATCTTCGACCCGCGTCAGGTGCCACAGGTTCCAGACGATGGAGTTGACGCGTGTATGTGGACGCTGGCGCATCATTTCGTCCGGTACCAATGTCCACAGATCGCCGATCCAGAATGTATAGAGAGCGTCGTAGCGTAGAAAGAAAAGCTGCTGCAGGTCCATGGTCTACTCCTAAGGTTTTTTATTCTCTCGCAGCCGCGCCATGGTATAGGTGTCCACGTAGCAACCATCGCGAAAGGCATATTCAACCAGCGTTCCTTCGATCTTGAAACCGAACTTCTTGTACAGGCGGATGGCGGGTTCGTTATCGACAAAGACATCCAGTTCGAGCCGGCGGAGATTCAACCAGTTGTCCGCCAGATCGATGCCCGCCTGCATCAGCATCGTGCCTATTCCTTTGCCCTGCCAGTCGTCGCGCACGGCCATTCCGATCTGCCCAGCATGGCGGCGCCGCGGTTTGTTAGGGGCGGTGTGCAAAGCAAGTTGGCCGACCATCTCGTCACCGGCACAGGCTGCCAGCATGAACATCCCTTCCGGCGGCTCGGAGAGGCGTTTACGCCAGAGTTCAACCGACGGAAACGGAACCTGCAACGTACCCCAAATAGCTTTGGGTCCGGTGAAGATTTGCTGCATGGCTTCGTAATCGGAGGGTTCAGCGCGGCGTATGGTGATGGGAGCGGATTCGGGCATGCTTCCTCCTGTCTGAAACAGCGGGCAGATAAAAAAGATTATAGCATGCAGTTTGCAGGATGATTTTTCGGGACTGTGTACCAAATACCATTGTCCTTTGGATATAATTGGCTGGCTGCACGATTTCGATTGATACTTGCTCTTCCGCTCATCGACAAGTCACATCATTTATCACGAGGACCGATATGACCCTGACTCTTGGCACTGCACAGGCTGAACGTGGAAAGATCACCTACGGAGAATACGACCTTGTCCGGCACCCGGTCGGCGGCATGGACAAACTGCCGGTTATTATCGCTCAAGGCCAAAGCGATGGTCCTGTCTTCTGGATCACCGCCGGCATCCACGGCATCGAACACGCCGGCATTCAGGTCATCCACCGGTTGATCACGCCGGAGCTGGTGAGTGATCTGCGGGGTACCCTCGTGGCCATCCCCGCATTGAACCCGGCTGGACTGCGCACTCTTGAGCGCCGGGCATATTATGAAGAAACCGATCCGAACCGCCTGTTTCCGGATGGACGCCCTCCCAAGACTGACGACCCTGATAAGGAACCTCCCTCGGCGCTGGAGCAGGCTTACGGGCGTCTGTTCGAAGAGATCAAATTGTCGGCGTCGATTTTCTTCGATCTGCACTGTATCAGCATCGGCTCGCTATCCTTCGTCTTCCGGGACCGGGTGCTGTACCGCAAGGGCGATGAGGCCGGCCGGCAGCGCGCCGTGGCGGTCAGCGCAAAAATGGAGGAGATGGCCAAGGCCTACGGGCATACGATCACTGCCGATTTTTCGGTCGGCAAATATATCGACGAAAAGCTGCACCGTTCCACCACAGCCTCCGTGGCCACGTTGGCGGGAATTCCTGCCCTGACCGCTGAATTGAGCAGCTCCTACACCCCCGCCACAGCGACCGTTAATGCGGGCGTGGCCGGTCTGCGGAATGTGATGCGCTGGGCGGGCATGTTGCCGGGCGCGCCGGAACCCATAACCGGCATCACGATTGTCGACCCTGGCTTCCCCACCCGCCGGCGGAGTGTGGCACGTGTGACCGAGGCCTGTATTGTGCATCACCTGGTCGAACCCGGCGGGCTGGTTAAAGTCGGCGATCCACTGGTGGAGATGCGCGACGCCTGGGGTCGTACCCTGGGTGTGCTCAAATCAGAATACGATGGTTTTGTCATCTCATGCCCGCGGGGCATCCTGTATTATCCCGGCGAGGCCTCGGTACTGCTGGCCATCCGCGACGATGAACCGCTGGTGGGCGAGTACCCTGCGGATTTCTTTGATTAAGTTTGGCTGTTTGGGTAAATAACGTGGCGGAGCAGATATCTGCTCCGCCACGTTTGATTTAAGCGACCCGGAGATTCACCCTGTCTTGCGGCGATTCTTAATGTATGTGATGGGCAGTGCAAAAAGAGAAACAAGTATCACACCCAGACCGAAGCCCGCCAGCGCAAACAACAAGAGACTCCAATAGATGGAAGTCCAGGCTCCGGGGCCTGTTTCGTAAGGTGCGATGGGTACCGTCATGTTGATGAACGTATACAACGATACAAGGAGCGCGCCGGCGATCCCTGCTCCCGCCAGCCAGGGGACCAGATGTGCCGTCGCCGGTGAGCGCTGAGCGAATACGAGGATGACAATCGCGATAAGCACCAGAACAAACGGGATCAGGACCAATAGGTTCACGATTACGCTCCTTCGTTTCTACTTGTGTTCATCGTCCTCGCACGAACACTCCATGCCGGCGGCTTTTTCGAAAGCTTCACGGCCTTCTTTGACCGAGAAGTAGATCAACCCAATCGCGCCGAGGCTGTCCACAAACCCGAAGCCGGTGAACTGATAGACCAGGCTCGAGATAAGCAAGACGATGGACATGTAGATACAGACCATGGTGCAGTTGGCGTCCGCCAGAATGGGGGAGGAATCCAGCGCGCGGCCGACCCTGCGCTTGCCCGTCACCAGCATCCACATGATGGCGATGGAAATCAGCGAAATGACCAGGCCGGGCAGCGTCGTCTCGGGTTTGTGGCCGGTGAAAATATTGTAAACGGCGGTGATGCCAAGCCCCGCGGAGAGCAGGTAGAACGAGGTGCCCGTAACGCGCAGGGCGGTCCGCTCGAACTGCGAGCGCGGTGTATCGGGGTTGCGGCGGATGCGGGTGACCATGACCAGGATACCCACCCCCGACAGGACCTCGATGAACGAGTCGATGCCGAAGCCGAAGAGGGTCAGCGCTTCATCCTGCACGCCGAAGTAAATGGAGACGAGCCCTTCAGCCAGATTGTAGAAGATGGTGAAGAGCGCCAGCCAGAGGGCGTATTGCCAGTAGCGGTTGAGGGATTCCCGGGAAAGTGTAGTCATTAATACTCCTAAAGTTGTGTCCCCTCATTATAACTGGCAAACAAATAGCCCCCCGTCCACTTTATTCTCCCGAATACACACCCCAGGCCATATTCTCCAACCGGTTGACAACATCCTCTGAGAAATATTTTTGATACTTTTCCTGCCCTTGAAGATAATAACCAATTCACATACTCACTTCGCTTTTGGCTTGATGTTGGTCACCTTGAAAACGTTACCCTTTTTGTCGTAGGTGGTCCACTCGCCAGCCTGCTCCCCGTTGACAAAGGTTCCCGAGCGGAGTTTTGTGCCGTCCTTGCGGAACCATTCCCAGTAGCCGGTGGAGACTCCGTCAATGGTCTGCCCGACTGCCCAGACGCTGCCGTCCTTGTGGTAATGAATGTGTTTTTTCGGCGCAGTTTTTTTGGCGGGCATAAGATTCCCTTATTTCCTGGTTTCCAGTTTTAGATAGTATTCGATGCCTTTTCTATTCAGGACAGTCTGCAGTTTTTTCGGGAAGGCGGTCACACCGATCTCCGGGTCGATCAACTGCGGATTGACGAGAGTGAAATCCTTGTGCTTCCAGTGGAGCGAGCAGCTGCCCTTCGCCAGAATGTTCTCATACCAGTCCACTTTCTTGCCATAGGTCATGGCGATGACGAAGCCGTTTCCTATCGGTTCGGCGATGATCGGGATTCGATACAGCTTGCCGCTCTTGCGCCCCTCATGGGTCAGGATCGCAAAGTGACCGAAGTTCCGCCCGGCGATGTGGATCAATATCTTGTTTGTGACATGCTTGTTGAAGACCCTGACCTTATCCAGCGTAGATTGACTGGTTGACATTTATCACCTCAGCTTTAGCCACTTGAGGTCAGCAGGCGCAGCTGCTCGAGCACCGCCGATTGTGCGAAAAGGCGGATGTTCGTTTCGATCGTACGCAGGTGCGCCTCCACGGACTCGGCCGGCACGCCCGGCGGAGCATAGGTCACGTAAAGGACATGGGATGTATCGGGGGAGATGGGGGAGCGGTTGTCCTGCCCGTAAAGGATGGAGCAGGCGAGACTCTCTGCGTCACGCATGACCATGTCACCCGCGCGGATGACCTTGGGGACACCGTTCATCTGCGTCATGGACTCGCCCTCACGCGAAACGTCCATGACGACCGGCTCGACCAACTTTGCGGCATCGTGCCCGGCGCTGAGTAAAAATGTCTCCATCTCGGCCATGAAGTTGGCGTCCACCAGCGGGGACACGGCGGGCAGGCTCTTGCCCTTCAGCACGATCGACTTGAGCTGCAACTGGACGTGGTAGGTCTTGTCGAAGCGGTTGTAGTAGCGGTCGTACGCCGAGAGGATGGGGAGCGCGAGGAAATCCTTTCGCGTGAACCCCTGATACTGCTCACGCAGGTGCGATTCCAACTCGCGTTTGCGCGCCTCAAGCTTAGGTGAGGAGCGGACCCCGCCCACGCCCGAAAGCTCCAACAGCCCGATGATCGCGCCGGGGTGGGACGTCCGCCAGTCGTTGGTTGCTGAAATCGAAAGCAAGGTCACTCTTTTCGAGAGAGACGTTTTACGCCAAATAAAGCAACGACCACCGCAACCGCGGCCCAATTGAGGGCAACACCCAACCAGGAGGGGATTTCAGCAGAAGCAAGGAAAAGTCCGGTAACGGCGATCGAGGTGTGGAACAGGAGCGCGAGCAGCAAACTGCCCTTTGTGTTGTTGAACACCCAGGTAAACAAGACAGCCGTCGCCATCAGCCCCAGGATTTCCCATCCGAGAAAATTTTGCTGGACGGGGTTTCCCTTTGTCAACCAGTTGGGGAGATGCCAGATGCCCCACAGAAAGCCGAGTATCAGACTGGCGACCAGGCTGCTGCGTCCATTCTGCAGTCGCGGCAGGGCGTAACCCCGCCAGCCCGGTTCTTCTCCCATCGAGCTGCCGATGAGCATCTGCTGCAGAAAGACAAAGGGCAGGAACGCAATGAACGGAGCGGCGTCCTTCACTTCGGCAGGGATGGGATAAACGTCACAAAAGGCGGCTGGGAAAAGTCGGGGATGGCGGTGCCCATCAGAACGGCGATGCCTGTTTTGAGCAGCGAAAAAATCGCCGGCCAGAGCAGGACGAACAGGTACCACAGGATGTTGACGCGCCAAACCAGAAAGCGCCTGAACAGCGAGCCAAATCCTGCGCGGCCGTCGAAGATGGCAGTGGTGATCAACGCGGCAATGAATGGACCGAAAGCGCCTAACAGCGGCGACGGGGCGAAACTGAATTGAGATGGAATCAATCCATGAGAACCCAGCGCGGCGGGAATCCACACCGCCCAGGAGATGCCGAATGCCAGCAGGAAAAAGACGACCACTGAGCGCGATTTTGCGGTGACAGTAATCGGAGTATCCATGAGTACCTCTCCTAAGTGGCCATGCTTATAACTTCGGAAGCAGCACCGGCGTCTTCTTCTTGTATTCCTCGTAATCCGCCTGCCCGCCCCACTTTTTATCGGCCTTGGCCTCCAGCAGGGGCACGCCGCTGACGCGGGTGAGCAGCAGCGCCACGAACAGCGGGGAGATCAGCGCGACCCACTGCAGCCCCGTCAGCACCGGCAGGGCGATGAACGCCACGCCGATCCACAGCATGATCTCGCCGAAATAGTTGGGGTGTCGGGATTTGGACCACAGCCCGGACTGGATGAACTTCCCTTTGTTTGCCGGGTCGGCGGCGAAACGGCTTTTCTGAGAGTCGGCGATCACCTCGAAGGCGAAGCCAAAGACCCAGACGAGCAAGCCGATCACGGCGAACGCGTCCAGCCCCTTGCGGACGGTGGTGGTGATGGCGACCAGCGCGGCGGCGAAGGTGAACGTGACCCATAGAGCCTGGATGGTCCACACGTTCAGGAAGCGGATGAAGGACGGCTTGAGCTCGTCGAAACGGTCATCCTTGCCGGCTTTGCGGATGCGGCCGAAGAGGAATGTCCCCAGGCGGACAGCCCAGATCACCACCAGCGCCCAGAGCAGGATCGACTCTCGCGTCGTAGTTGCCGCTCAGCAGCAGGCCGATGGTGATGACGGAGATGTAGGTGAGGCTGCCGGTCAGGTCGAAGAACTTCTCGGTCTGCTTCAGGTAGGACGGGATGAAGACGATCCACTGGATGACGAAGGCCAGCGCCACGCACAGGGCAAAGACGGGGATGCCGTTGTACGTGCTGCCTCCCTGGCTGCCGGCGTACGCGACCAGCGCGCCGATGATGATCAATACAGGGAAAAACGATCAAGGAGTTGCGGTCTGTTTTTTTCATGGAATAATTTCCTCTCTATATAATTTATTATCCGTAGTTCATTATACCGGGCATGTTGGGTGATGTATTCTCCGATCCGCGCCACTGCCTGGCGCGCCTCGGGGAGCATGCTGGCAGCGTACTGCCAGACGTGCTGCATCCCTTTCCAGATTTCCAGGGTGACGTCCACGCCGGCGAGGCGGGCTTTTTCGGCAAAAAGGGTCGAGTTGGAGAGCAGGACTTCCTCCGAGCCGACCTGGATCAGCAGGGGAGGTAGCCCGGCCGGGTCGGCGAAAAGCGGGGAGGCAAGCGGTGACCGGGGGTCTGCGTCCCCGAGATAAAGTTCAGCAGCGTTGAAGGTGGATCCCTTCTTGAGCATGAAATCCACTTTGGCGTTGGTCGTCCAGGATTCCCCCGAACAGGTCAGGTCGGTCCACGGGGAAAGGCAGACCGCCGCAGCCGGCTGGGGCAGTCCCTTTTCGCGCAGGGAGAAGCAGCAGGGACAGGGTCAACCCGCCGCCCGCCGAGTCCCCGGCGACGACGATCTGACTTGGCTGAACCGATTCCTTCAACAGCCACTGATAGGCGGCCAATGCATCGTCGACCGCCGCAGGGAAAAGGTGCTCCGGCGCGAGGCGGTAGTCGATGGCCATCACGCGGGCTTTTGCGGCAAGGGCGATATTGCATGTAAGAGGGAGGTGCGAGGTGATGAAGCCGGCGTTGTAGCCCCCGCCATGCAAATACAGGATGGTCCGTTTTGGTTCCAGTCCGGAGGGGACGATCCACGCCCCCGGGACACCACCGGCATCAAGGCGGGTGACATCCATTTTCCCAAACGGCTTGAAGACCTTTGTATACCCCTCCAGAACAGCCCGCTCCCTGGGGATATCCAATTTGTCGCCGGAGGGGGCAAAGTAGCCTAGTGCCCGGAAGATGGTTTTCAGGAGTATTGCCTGCCAGCTCATACTTTCCTCCGACTTACTCGAGTCCTGATCCTTCTACAAGGTAAATATGCAGTACATATTGAAAGCGGTGTGCCGCCTTGTAGGATTTACTTCTATTCTGAAGCGGTATGACGCAAAAGAAAATCGAGCACAGTGTCCATCAATAATTTTGCATTGGGTGAAGAATGCCTGCTGTTCGGCAAAATCGCCAACTCGCCGTTTGGGATGAAGCGATACATCTCAATTGCTTGTTCGAGTTCGACAAATTCGTCGCGGTCATTTTGCAGGATAAGGGTGGGTACAGTGATTCTTTGAAAGTCATTAGCAGCATAATCAAGGGGTGCCCACCACAGGTTCGAGTATTGCTTCAGTAAGGTCTTCCAGTAATCAGGATCGTCAGCGCGAACATGTTCCGTTTTTAAAAGCGTGATCAAATCCGGGCTGTCTCTTTGCATTCGCTCGATATTTACCACACCGGGTTTTTCAAAACCCAGCGCTTTAAAAGTGTTAATGGATGTCTCGGAAAGCTTATATGTTGTAGCGCCCAAGACTATTGCCTCTGTCAGACCGGGATACCGAATCCCAATCTCCAAAGCAATTTGTCCGCCATCACTGTAACCGAATAATAGAGGCTTGGTCAGGTTTAAAGCTTGAATGAACACAGCAACGTCCTCTGCCATCAAATGATAACTGAGCTGCTCATCCTCTGGATTGTCTGTTTTGCCATGCCCGCGACTGTCTGGAGTTATCACCCTGAAATGTGGGACAAAGGACGGGAGGAATGGCTGCCACATATTCGAGGAGACAGTCCCGCCATGCAGCAGAATCAGCGGTATGCCACTTCCATATTCTTGATAATTAATGTTCAGGCCATGGGCTTGCACATATTGCCCCTGTTTTATAGTGCTGTCTCCTGCTTGTGCGATGGTTGCCTCCTCAAAAAGATAAACAATCCAACAGTTTGTAGCACACCCGCACGATTTGAATTAAGTATGCGCCGCCAGCCAGGATTCCCGATCCTTGAACATAACATCGCGCTCGGGCTCGTTGTTGGGACCTCGTGGTACAACCCCTGGTAGATCTTGAGAGTCTTATCTTTGGAACCAGCCTTGTCGTAAAGCATCTGCGACCCGGCGGGGTTGGCGAGCAAATCCTTCGATCCCTGGACTGTAATGAAGGGCAGCGTAATCTTGTCCACCTCGGCGTTGATGCGCTCAATGGTCTTCAGCATTTCACCGCCCAACCGCGCAGGGGTCTTCTCGTGGAAGACCAGCGGATCATTCTCGTAGGCTTTGACCACTTCCGGGTTGTGTGAGAGCGCGGCTGTATCCAACTTTGTCACTCCGGCTTTCGGGGCGATGACCGAGAGGACCCGGGCCATGGTAAGGATGAATGGCGAAAAATCATCGCCAACGACCACCGGCGGCGCGGACAGGATGGCGCCCTTGAAATCCGACGGGTGGTCAAGGATGTAGGCGCAGGCGATCAACGCACCCATGCTGTGGGCGAGGACGAAGATGGGTTTCCCCGAGAGCCAGACCTTGACCATTTCATAATAAATCCTCAGCGTGCCGGTGTAATCGGTGAAGCGGTCGACGGCTTCGCGCCCCCCGCCCGACTTGCCGTGCCCGACGTGGTCCAGCCCGTAGACGGCGTAGCCCAGCGGCACGAAGTGATTGACGTGGTTCATGTAACGCCCGCAATGTTCCCCCAGCCCGTGGACGAGGAACAGCACGGCCTTCACGTCCCCGTCGGGGAGCCAGGCCTGGTAGTAAATGTCTGCGTTCTTCACGCCTTTGAATTTGCCTTCGATGTGGTTCATAGAGTTCCCTTTGTAGGTTATGCAGCCCTTTGGTCTAAAACGTGGCGGATGAGCCAATTCCACTTTTTATTATATCCATCAAATTTGCTTCTTCTTCAGGAAGGCTTACGTCCACCAGAAAATTCGCCGCCATGATTGCGCGCCAGGCGTGGAACGATTTTTCATCCACAGGGTGCAATTGAAAATAAGCCTTCAGGTAGTTCGACAGGAACAGCTTGCGTATCCACTCCAGCAGCCAGCGCATCGGCGTTCCTTCCGGCGCTTTTGCAGATTCAAGGATTATGGCCGTGCGCGCAATGTCTCCCTCAGCGACGCCCCTTGATGCGGTCATCCAATCGATGATCACAGGGCCTTGATGGGTAACGATGATGTTTCCGGGGTGAAAATCACCGTGACATAACTGGTTACCGTCAGGCATGGAGTTGAGTAGATGTAGAACTCTTTCTTTTATATCCCCGGGCAGCTTGTCTGATGCAGGAATTCCTCCCGTTGCCCATTCCCGTTGTGTCTCGAGATGGGGCGGGGCAGGCACTTCGTGGACTTGTGCGTGTAAACGGGCTTGAAGACGCGCAAACTGTACGACCTTCCATGGTTTTGTCGCCAATTGATTGAGGAGCGATGGACCTTCGATCCTCTCGTAGACAATTCCTTCGCGCTCGTTTACTTTCAGCCTTTCGTAGACCTTTGGAACGGGCAGGCGGGCATCCTGTAATGTATTTTCCCGTATCCACTTCTTTGTCTATCCATTCGAGTGGAATGGGAGGGGAGGAAGAGTTTGAGGACTTTCCCCTCCCCAAATGGATGAACCTCAGCGGTACGCCCCACGGCAATTGGTTGTTCAAGATCATTCATATTTCTCTCCCCTCCCTCTGGGGTGGCTAATGGTTTGAACTTGCAGGACTTCCCGTAAAGCATCCCGTAAAGGGCTGCAGTCAGTCGATTTTCTATAATAGCTTTTTCTTAGTTTCTTTATCAAGTGCCTCTAACCGGAACCTATCGTAGCCCTCATCATTAACGATTTGATAAGCATCCACATACTCTTGCCCCCCTGTCTTTATCCTAACACGAGCGATGTAACGACCTTTTCCGCCGAGATACCATCTGGCATGTCGCCATTCATATAGGTAACTCTCATTATTCCAACCAAAACAATCATTATTTGATTTGTCTCGAATGACAACGTCAAGAAGAGTGTTTTCACCTGGAGGAATATCAAATACGTTTTCTGCACCGACCAGTCTTTTAACTTGTCCCTTTTCCACCGTGATGGTTTCCACTTTCGGTTCGTTAGAGCCTGTCCATCTTGCTTCCATCTCCCGATCTGGGACACGCTTACCGTCAAAATTATGAAAAGTAATCCATGCGCGACATGCAAGAGCAGGTTCGCCATGATATACCCACGCTAACCACTTTGGAACATTTCGGTTATGAACTTGAATATGTAACCAAGTGGATGCCGGTCTATCAAGAATGTCACCCTCCTTAATTTGATGCGCTTCACCCACTCCCATTGACAGGCTGGGGCGCCTTTGCCTCTCTATCCAGAGCACTATCAATATACCTACAACTCCTGACACAAGATTTATTAGAAAACTAATGATTAACTCGCAGACGTTCATTTGTTTTCCTTCCGTAGTAAAAATAACGGCCTGACGGTTTCTTTGTCAGTTGTGAAAAACCATATATTGCTGGTATTCTCCCTGCACTTTCCGTATAATGATTGTGACGTACGTAACCATTATAGACACCCCGACCCACAAAAGCAACAAAAGAATGTGCATCATGACTGATTCCGATGTCTTCATTGTTTCCGCAGTGCGCACCACCGCCATCGGCGTGGGGCGTCCCCGCCGACCCCCGCGCAGGGAAAGCCCGAGCGGCGCGTTGTATCCCCTCAACCTGTTGAGCTGGCCTCGCTCGTCCTGAAGGAGGCCGTGAGGCGGGCGGGAGTCGATCCCTCGGGTGGAGGACGTGGTGTGGGGCGTGGTCACTCCCATCGGCGACCAGGGCGCGAACCTAGCACGGCTGGCGCTGCTCAAAGCGGGATTCCCGGTCCATGTGCCGGGGGTGTCGCTCAACCGCATGTGCGGGTCCAGCCAGCAGGCAGTACATTTCGCCGCGCAAGCAATCCTTTCCGGCGACATGGACATCGTCATTGCCGGCGGCACCGAGATGATGTCCCACCAGTCCCTGGGCGCCGACTACCCGCGCGAGTTCCCCGACGTCGGGCATAAACTCGTCCACCAGGGGGAGAGCGCGGAGATGATGGCGGAAAAATGGAATCTGACCCGCGACGAGCTGGACGACTTCGCCTACCAAATCATGTCCGCGCGGCGAAAGCCATCCAAAGCGGCTAGGATGAGTCGCAGATCCTTCCGCTCGACCTGCCCGACGGCACAAAGTTCATCCACGACCAGGGCGTGCGACTGAGCCGGACCGCGCGAAGATGTCCGCGCTCAAGCCGGTCTTCCGCGAGAACGGGGTCGTCACCGCCGGCAATTCATCCCAGATCAGCGATGGCGCGGCGGCGATTGTGCTGGCGTCCCCGTCCGCGGTGGGGAAGCTCAACCTTAATCCCTTGCCCGCATCGATGCACGTGTAGTCGTTGGCTCGGACCCGACACTGATGCTGGACGGTCCCATCCCTGCCACGAAGAAGGTGCTCGAGAAAGCGGGACTTAGCCTTGACGATATCGACATGATCGAGATCAACGAAGCCTTTGCGTCTGTTGTGCTGGCCTGGGTAAAGGAACTCGGCGCGGACTTGGAAAAGGTCAACCCGCAGGGAGGGGCGATCGCCCGCGGGCATCCGCTCGGCGCGACGGGTGCGGTGCTGATGACGCGACTCGTCCATGAACTGCAGCGGCGCAAGTTACGCTGGGGCTTGCAGACCATGTGCATCGGTCATGGCATGGCTACGGCGACAATCATTGAGAGAGTGTAAGAGCGACCACAAAGGCTCACGAAGGAACACGAAGGAGTCTGTGTGGCAGGCGGACACAGATTTGAGAAACCAGAGAGACCCTTTGTGGCCGCTTGCCTTGGTGGTAAAAAAGCCTTTGTGGTGGAAATTATGCATACTATCTATCTTGCCCTTGGCACCAACCTCGGCGACCGCATGGAGAACCTCCGCCGTGCCATCGCTGCCTTATCGCCTACTGTCCGTGTGACCGCGCTCTCCTCCGGCTACGGAACCCACCTTGGGGCTACACCGACCAGCCCGCCTTCCTCAACATGGCACTTGCCGGCGAAACCGACTGAGCACCTCTTGCGCTGATCGTCTTTCTGAAAAAGCTCGAGACCGACCTGGGCCGCGAGAAGACCTTCCGCAACGGCCCGCGCCTGATCGACATGGACATCCTGTTCTATGACGACCTCGTCTTCGAACAAGCCGAACTCGTAATCCCGCACCCGCGGCTGCACGAGCGTCCTTTGTGCTTGTCCCCTTGAATGACATTGCCCCGGAGCTTGTGCATCCCGTACTGAAACGCACCGTCCGCGACCTGCTAAAAGAAGTTGATGCGAAAGGAGTTAATCTTTATGGACGCCTTGATTAATCCCTCAAGGCTGAACCTGCGCTTGCCTGGAAGCTGGCGGTCAACGTACAGGGGCACGCTCCCGACTCGTCTGCGCGAAGAAGGCTGCGAAAGTGAAAGATTCCGAGCTGGTACACGGCCTGTCTCAAGGCGCCGGCCAAATGGACGGACCCGTCAAGCCCTATTTCAAATGGACTGGCGCACACTGGATCCTGTCCCTGCTCGCCGACCTGGGTTACCCGCCCGGGGACAAGTCCCTCCGCCCGATGATGGACCAGACCTTCGATGCCTGGTTGAGCGAGGTCATAGCGCAAGTATGTCCGGCTGATCAATGGCCGGACTCGCCGCTGCGCCTCGCAGGAGGGCAACGCCGTCTGGTCATCCCTGCGTCTGGGCTTTGCGGACGAGCGCACCACGGAACTGGTCGAGCGCCTTATCAAATGGCAGTGGCCGGATGGCGGCTGGAACTGCGACAAGCATCCCGAGGCACAATCTCCTTCATGGAATCGCTGATCCCGCTGCGGGCGCTGGCGCTGTATGCCAAGGTATCGGGAGAACGGCGAGTGTGGTTCGCGGCCGAACGGGCTGCGGACATTTTCCTGAAACGGGAATTATTCAGACGCCAGAGCAGCGGTGCAGTGATGGACCCGCACTTCGTCAAGCTGCATTATCCCTGCTACTGGCACTACGACATCCTGTTCGGGCTGAAGGTGATGGCGGAGGCCGGCCTGATCGGCGACCCGCGCTGCAAGGCCGCGCTCGACCTGCTCGAATCGAAGCGCCTGCCCGATGGTGGTTTCCCGGCTGAGGAGAACTATTCGCGCCGGAGCCGCCCTGAATTCAGCAGTTATTCACCGGTCAGCTGGGGAGGAATCAGCACCCGGCGCATGAATCCCTTCGTCACTGCCGATGCGCTGTACGTCCTGCGCGCGGCGGGCCGTACCTAACCCTACCCACATCTCCCTGAGGAAGACGCGTCCCCTGAAGCGGAGCGGAGCGGGGAGGAATTGGGGGTGAGGGTAGACGGTGCAGGTCGTTTTCCTTTACCAAATCCCGCCTTAAAGCCCTGGCGTTTTCGCTAGGGGATAGAAAGCGCCGGCTTGCAGCGCCAGATCCTGGGTCTTGCACTCTATAACTCCAGGTCACATAATACAGAACATGTGTTCTGATTTCAAAACCAACCACAACGTTGTCTACTCCTGCAAAGATCATCGGGTCTGGTGTTCCAAATATCGTCACAAGGTATTAGTCAACGGCGTGGATGTGCGCCTGAAAGAGATCATCGACCAGACCGCCCGGGAATTTCGAGCGACCATTATCGAGATGGAAGTGATGCCCGACCCTATCCATCTGCTGTGCGAAATAGACCCACCGTTCGGTTTTCATCGTTGGATGCGCCAGGAATTCTTGTGGCTGAGGACCCGCCTGCCATCACGATGGACAAATTCATACTTCGTTGCCATGGTCGGGAGCGCTCCTCTGGCGATCAGTAAACACAATATCGAGAACCAGAAGGCCATTGGATATGGGCTATCGAACAGCTGACACCACCTGCCTTGTACGTCTGCTCCCGCTGCGCAATCTGAACCGACGGCAAGAAGCGCTATGCGAAGGTCTGCGCCGTGAGGCCGGACGGTGTTGGATGGATATGATGCAAGCCCATATTGAAAGCCGGGCAGGAAAATGGTTGTCGTCCGTGGATCTGGGCAAGCGGTTCAAAGGGCAGTACGCTCTGCACTCCCAGACCATCCAGGCGATGGCGCAGAAGCTGGAAGCCAATGTGGATGCCGCCCGCCGACTGAAACAGAACGATCCAGAGGCTCGCTATCCATACCGTCCCAAGCAGTACCAGACGGTTGTGTGGAAAGAAGCGGCCATTCACCGGACGGAGGATGGCAAGCTGTTACTGTCCAACGGAAAAAGTGCGCCTGCGCTCATCCTGCCCCTTCCGATCGAGTATCTGGGTGCGGACCTCCACAGGGTCGAGCTGACTTGGCGAGTCGATCACTATGAGTTGTGCTTGACCATCGACACCGGAGAGCGCAACCCGCCGCTCAGGGAATACGGCCAGGCAGCGGGTTTGGATCTGGGCGAAATCAACATCGCGGCGGTCACGATCGAGAGTGGAGCATCCCTAGTCGTCACCGGGCGCGCGCTGCGCTTGGTCAAGCGGCTGCGGAACAAACGTCACGCTTCCCTGACAGCCCTGATCGATCGATGCAAGCCCGGCTCCAAGCGCCACCGCAGGCTGTTGAGAAGCAAGACTAGGGCTAGTGCACGGTTTTGCCGGCAGCAGCGAGACCTCCTGCACAAAGCCAGCCGCCAGGTGGTGGAGTTCTGCGAAGTGAACAGGGTGCAATCCATTGCGGTCGGGGATGTGCGCGACATCCAGGATAAGGTTGACTTGGGGGTGAGAGCGAACCAGAAGATCAGCCAATGGGCGCATGGCAAGTTCGTAAAGTATCTGGCTTATAAAGCAGCCCGGTATGGAATGAGAGTGGAGCAGATCCAGGAGGACTACTCCACCCGAACATGCAGCTGCTGCGGCTGCGTGACAAACAGTGCGCCGCGAGGGCGGGTGTATACATGCCTTGGCTGCGGCGCTGTGATCAACCGCGACGTGAACGGGGCGAGCAATATCTGCTCCCGCGCCCGGTATGGGTCGTATGGTCGCGTCCGGGCCCAGACGACCATGTATCTCCGACCCTTGTGGTGGAGTAGAGTCTTTGACACAGGCCAAGGTTGCTTGCGACCAGCAAGAACCCCTGCCTTTAGGCATGGGGAGTGTCAGGTTATAATCAACTCACTTTCAGGAGGATTGCCATGTCCGAACCCAAACCCCTCAACTGGTCGCCCGCACCCGGCATCGGCTATACCGTTGTCCGCCGAGCGGATGGCGGCATGCAGTTAACCTTTACCGATTTATCCGATGCCACCCTCAAGCACTGGCACGATTTTTCCCTCGAGCATCTTTTCGACTCAGACCGCCTGACCCGCAACTTGTACGACATTCGGCAGGTGAAGCAGATCCCCGAAAAGGCGATTCGCATGGCGATCGAGGTGGACAGCGACCCCGCCACCCGTAACATTCGTGCGGCGATAGTGGTGTCCAGCCAGGAGATCAAGGACGTCATCATGAAGGTGGCTGCTGGCGCTGAACGCCCCGCCGGCGCCGCCATCAAGATCTTCACCGACATCGACGAGGCCGAAACCTGGCTCGGCCGCCCGCTCGACCAGCTTGCCTGATTCCATGCCTTCTGCGCTGACCCTCCGCACCCGCCGGCTGGACTGGGGCACCCGCACCTATGTGATGGGCATCCTGAATGTCACCCCCGACAGCTTTTCCGGCGACGGGCTGCTCGCTGTGGAAGCCGATGAAAGCCTGCCCCGCGCTCTGGAGCAGGCTCGCCGTTTTCTTGCGGCAGGAGTCGACATCCTCGACGTGGGCGGTGAATCCACACGCCCCGGCGCGCAGCAGGTCGGCGCGGACGAGGAACTGGCGCGCGTGGTGCCGGTCATCGAAGCGCTGCGCCGCGAGTCCGATGCGCTCATCTCCATTGATACGTACAAAGCATCCGTTGCGGAAGCCGCCCTCAAGGCCGGCGCGGACCTTGTCAACGATGTGTGGGGATTGCGCGCCGACCCCGACCTCGCCGCAGTGACCTCCCGCTACAAAGCGCCGGCCATCCTGATGCACAACCGGAGCAAACCTGGCAATGCCGATGTCCAGGCGCGGCTTGGCGGGCGCTATGTCGGCATGGAGTATGCGAATCTTCTGGAAGATGTCAAACGCGAATTAATGGAAAGTGTTGCCATCGCGCGCGCCGCCGGCATTCCCGACGAACGTATCCTCCTCGACCCCGGCATCGGTTTCGGCAAGACCGTTGAACAGAACCTCGAGTTGATCAACCGCCTCGACGAGATCCGCAGCCTCGGTTTCCCGGTCCTGCTCGGGCCGTCGCGAAAATCCTTCATTGGGTATACCCTCGACCTGCCACCCGATCAGCGCGTGGAAGGGACGGCTGCCGCTGTGGCCGTAGGCATCACCCGCGGCGCGGACATCGTCCGCGTGCACGATGTCGAGATGATGGTGCGCGTGGCCCGCATGACGGATGCCATTGTGCGCCAACCAAAGGGAAAGTAGATAGAACACCCATGCCCTCCGATTTCGATAACGAACTGGTCAAGACAGCGGTTTATCACTACAAGGCGAAGGAATACGACCTCGCCCGCCGCTACCTCGAGCGCGCGCTGGACGTGGTGGACGACGAAGAGACACGCGCCAAGGCCAGCTTTTTACTGAGTGAGATTACGACAGACCCGGTCGAAAAACGAAAACTGCTCGAGACCGTCCTGGCCTGGGACCGCAACAACGCCCAGGCGCGCCGCGCGCTGATGATTCTCGATGGCAAGCTCAAGCCCGATGAGATCGTGGATGCCGACCGCCTTCCGGTACAGGATGCTGGCGTGCAGTCATCCAACGCCGACCGCTTCGCCTGCCCCAACTGCGGCGCGCGCATGATCTTTGCCCCCGATGGGAATTCCCTTTACTGCGAGCACTGTTCCCGCAATGAAACATTAGCCGACCAGTACGACTCGAATGAGCCGGCGCAGCGCGACTTCCTTTTGGCGATGGCCACCGCGCAGGGACACCGCAAGCCGGTTGCCATGCATTCCTTCCAGTGTCACGGGTGCGGGGCGTCTTTCCTGCTCGCGCCGGAGGTCATCTCAATTACCTGCTCCTACTGTGATTCCCCGCATGTCGTTTCAGTGGATGAATCGCGTGAACTGGTTGAGCCGGATGGTGTCATTCCGTTCTCATTTCCGCAGAAGAACGCCGCCCACTACCTGGTGGATTGGGCGAAGAAAAAGAAGGTTAAGCCGGATGGCAAGGTACAGATGCCGAAGGGTATCTACCTGCCGGTCTGGTCGTTCGACTTGGGCGGCGAGATTCCCTACACCGCGCAGATCGCGGTCAGCGAAGGACGAGGCAGCCGCAAGGTGGTGATCAAGACCATTTCCGACTCGCACCCGGTGGTCGTCCCGGATGTGCCGGTGGCGGGGACGCGCAAACTCGGCAGCCTGTTGAGCAATGCCCTGGATGGATTCAACCTCGCGGAGGCCGTGCCCTACGACCCGCGCTTCCTCTCCGATTGGCCGGCTGAAGTCTATGAAATTTCCATGTCCGATGCCTCGCTGGATGCGCGGAAAAAAGTCTACGACCGGGTGAAGCGCGAGGCGGAGATCCTGCTCGACACGCAAGGCACTGTCGAAAATTACAGGCCGTCCTCTTCGCGTATGTCCGTTGAATCGTTCAAATTGATCCTTGTCCCAGCCTGGGTGACCAGTTACGTTGTGGATGTAGGCGAAGTTGTTGCGCTCGCCCGTCTCGACCCGATACCACAGCTCGCGCGTGTCCTGCTCGATCATGGGCAGCACGCGGTTCGGGTCGAGCGGCCATATTGCCGTCGGCTTGAAGGTGGAGCCGTACTGCTTCAGCGCGTACGCGTTCCCGCTCGTGTCGCGCAGCACCTCCAGCGTGCGCATCAGCTCCCACCGGTGCATGTTCGGGTTCGGCGAGTGCATCAGCACGGCGGCCGGGTGGCCGGGGACCCTGTTGCGGTCGCCGTCGTAGAGATCGAGCGGGAGCGACCCGAGCGAGTTGGAGAGGCGCGAGATCGCGGTAAAGACCGTCTCGGAGGTCGCGAGCGTGTCGCCCTGCAGGGATGTGAAGATGTTCTTCGGCTCGAACCACGACGTGAAGTCCGAGTTCGGCGTCGTGTAGCTCGCGGCCAGCTTCTCCCCGCCGATGATGCGGGCGGCTCGAATTCGCAGGCGCTGGAACAGGCCCATCTAGAGGTCCTTCCGTGAGATGAACGTGACCGGCGTCGCGTCCGATGCGACGGCGGCGGCGAGCTGATCGTCTCGGTGTGCGCGTTGAGCCAGGCCGCGAACCCGTCGATCTTGCGGTAGCGGCCCTGCTTGGAGGGGAGCCAATTGCCGTTACGGTCGTCCACGAGCTTGACGTTGTTGATGTACCAGCGCAGCAGCGGGTCGTCGTTGCACACGACCTTGCCCGCCAGGAGGTGCTCCTTGATGTCCTTCAGCGGCCCGTTCAGGGTGAGCGCGCCCTGGCGCACGACCTTCGTCCACTCCTCGCCGCCGTAGGCCTGCAGGTCGCGGCGAGCCGGTAGGCGTTGGCCGGGTCGTAGGTGATGCGCAGGATCGGGTAGAACTTTGAGCTTCGGCGAACCAGTGGTACACCTAGGCGTAGTCGACGAAGTCGCCCAGGCTGATGGTGAGAAGTCCCCGCCGCTCCCACTCGCCGAACGGGAGGCTCTCGTTGTCGAGCTTGACCTTCGCCTCGGGCACCCAGGAGTGGGACAGCACGAACAGCCGGCCGTCGTCGAGCGGGAACTCCAGGCACGCCGCGGTGAAGTCCTCGGTCTGCGAGAGGTCGAACCCGCCGACGCAGGGCCGGCCGGCAGACCTCGGGGTCGATGCTCCTCTCGTTGCGCTTCAGCACCTCGAAGTCGACGAACGCCTGCTCGGCGGATCGGACGAACAGGTTGAGGCGCTTTGTGATGAAGTCCCCACGCTCGGCGGGGACGTCCTTCGCTCCTCCCACTCCTGGACCATGTCCTGGAGCTGGACGGGATGCCGAGGTTCGGGTTGGCCTTGACCCAGTTCCCGGGTCGTCGATGTCGTCGTCCTCGTCGAGCTCGGCGATGTAGTAGAACGTCCGCTCGTCCTGGACGACGCCGTCCAGCACGTCGGCGCCGCGTTCGTACATGTCCATGAGCGGCCCGTCGAGCACGTAGCCGGCGGTCGTGATGTAGAGCAGCAGCGGCTGCTCGCGGGACGCGGTCGAGTTCTTGATGACGTTGATGAGCTTGTAGGTCTTGTACTCGTGGATCTCGTCGAACACGCCGAGGTGGCTGTTGAGCCCGTCGAGGCGCTGAGAGTCCGACGCCTGCGGCTCGATCTGGAAGTCGTCTCGTCGTAGTAGATCGCGTCCCGGGTGACCCGGAACCCCTGCCGAGCTTCGGCGAGGCCTTCACCATCTCCAGGCACTCGTTGAACGTCGTCGCGCGGACCTGCTTCATCGCGTTCGCGAGCTGGTACACCCCGCTCCGCGCTCGCCGTCCTTGGCTCGCCCCGAACAGCGACACCCCGGAGGCCTTGAGCGACTTGCCCTGCTTGCGCGCCACGAACACGAGCCCGTAGCGGAACCGCCTCTTAGCCGGTCGTCTTGCCGACCCAGCCGTACAGCGACCCGACGATGAAGTGGTCCCACGGCTGGAGCTTGAGCGTCTCCGTGCCCCTGTGACGGGCGGCACTCCCGCTCGATGTAGCCGATCAGCTGGTAGCCGCGGCCCTGATCGAAGCGGTAGGGGTAGTCCTCGTCTCGGAGCGTTCGAGGTCGTTCAGGTGGCGCTCGCAGGCCTTGGCGACCTTCTTGCCGGCGACGATCCGGCCTGCGACCACGTCCTGGGCGTACCCGGTGGTCTTAAGGCGCGCCTTAGTTCGTCCACGAGGTCTCGCCGTCTTCGGGGTTTTCCTTTACGAGGCCGGACGCCGGGGTCAGCTTGAGCTCGCGCCGGATCTTGCGCTGCTTCTCGATGGAGCGCAGGACCGTGCTGGTCTCGCCTTCTTCGAGGGCTCGCTGCTTCACTTGCTCGAGGAGGGCGAGGTCTGAGACGAGCTGGATGGTGTCGCCGTCGAGCCTCATCGGCGGCTTCAGTGTCGCGCAGTCTCCCTGAAGGTCTCCGGGCGCGCTTGTCGGTGATCTCTGCGGACACCCGCATAAGGACCTCCAGAAAGGACTGAGACCCGCGGTGTGAACGCTTCCCCTCCGGTCGGTCTCCCGCCGTCAACGTTGATCTCTAGAGGGAGGGGGCGATAGACGTTAGGCGACTGAGCGCGCGTCTACGCGGCTAAGGATGCGTCTCACTATGTGTTCCGGCAGATCCGCGTCGTTGTGCGTGTGCTTGTGGCTGTTACAGATTCGATGCGCCGTACGTAGGTTGTCAGCGTGATTGACGCCCCGCCTGCCCTTCGGCCACTGCGCCTTCGGCATCACGTGGTCGAGTGACGGCGCCCAATCATCGTTGGGGTCACAGTGCGTGTCCACCTCGGTCCCGCAGATGTGGCACTTGAAGTCGTCGCGCTTGTATACGAACCATCGTGTGGTCGTGTTGATCTGCGCGGCGTTGCTGCTCTTCCTGCTGTTAGGCCTGCGCTTCTTGCAGAGTCTCATCCGGTCTACTCGCTTGTCCCTGCAAGACTTGCAGCGATGCTTACCCTTGTCCTCTATCGCGCTGCCACAGTCAGGGCACGGCCGCTGGTGCGCTGTCCTTTCCGATCGCAGTCGCTCAAGGTGTGCCTGGTGACACGCGCCACATCGCCTCTGAATCGTCCGTAACACACGCCCGCAGTCGATGCACTTGTGCCTGGCATGTGCGGTCTTATCCGCGAATGCACACTCACGCGAGCAGTAGATGTTGGCGCTGTTGTATCGATGCGCAAAGGTCTCGCCACATCGTCTGCAAGAATGCTCCACGCAGCCATCCCCTCTCAGACGGTGACGATGCGCGCCTTGCGTTCGGGCTCTCGGAGCTCCTTATGCTTGCCTCGCTTGTGGATCGCGTTGTGGCAGTCACAGCACAGGCTCATCAGGTTGTCGGGCTCCAGTGCGAGCTCGGGATGCTGCTCGAGCTCCCTCACGTGATGCACCGTGTCAGCCTTGGTCAGCATGGTGTTGCCTAGGCACCGCTGGCAGAGGTAGTTGTCCCGGGCCAGGACCTGTTCGCGTATACGCTGCCAGGTCTTCGTTCGATACAGCGGGTCGCTCATGAGCTGGAGTCGTCGACGTACTCGCCGATGTCGCCCGAGTAGTCCGGGTCCTCCGTGTCCAGCGCGCCGGCCAGGACCTCGGCCACCGTGGTGGTGGCAGTCTTGGGGTCCCACTCCAGCGGCGAGGGACGAGGCGCAGGGTAGTCAGCCATCGCCCCTACGTCCCTGCGTCGCCAACGTCGTCGCGTATCCACCAGCTCAGGTACCCGATGCTCGGGATGGTGAGCACCTCTCCGTCGGCGTCGATGATCTCGAGCTCGCCCTGCATCTGCACATAGTCGGCGTTGCTCGGGACCTTGATGCCGCTAGTGTCCGTGGTGGTGAGATGGACGTAGACCGCGATGACGCTGTCCCCGTCCTCGGTCTCCTGCGCGTAGCTCTCGATCGGTCGGATGATGGGCGGCGGATAGGTGCGCGTCCCGTAGATGCGCCCGAGGAACGTGACCGTGCAACCGTCCAGGTCGACGAGCTGGCCCTGGCTGTTCACCGCGATCGGGATACGCATCAGCGGCAGGGAGTCTCCCTGGCTGATGACGAAGTCGGTCGCTGCTGGAGTGCTCGCCATGTGTCTCTCCTACTCGGGCCACAGTGGTTCGGCGTGTGCTGACCATCGTTCCGACGCCCCGACACTCGCGAGTTCACGGGGTCCTGCGACACCAGCGGCGACGCGCGCCCGTATCTCCGCCGGCGGCGTCAGTACGTAGATCGGCTGGGGAAGACTGAGCAGGAAGTCCATCGCGCTCACGGTCAACACGCCCGGTAGCGACAGGTCGAAGTCGAACGCGCCGACGACCTGCGTGGCGGGCAGTGAGAGGTCGAATGCCATAGAGGTCGCGCGCTCGCCGCCCTCGTCGACGTACTGGACCGTCGCCATGTTCGTGACGACTTCCATGTCCAGGTCTCCCGCGGCGGCGGTGTAGTAGCGGTTCACTCCTGCGTACACGACGCGGATCGTGCCGTCTGTCTCCTCGACGAATCCCGTGCCCGCCGCTGCATCTGCCCCGCAGTGCTCGTTGGTGGCCGTGTTGTCGTAGGGCAGCAGCGGATAGGGCGAGGTGTAGATGATGCCGTCACCCGATGACAGCGCCCAGCCCTCGAAGTAGTAGGTGCCGTAGGAGTCGGACTTGGTGTTCTGCTTGGTGGCCAGCCCGTGGATGATACCGCTCCCGGCCTCATACCTCGCGCCGATGAGTGCGCTCACGGTATCGACATCCGAGAGGTCTATGTAGACCGGGGTGGCGTTGACCAGGCTTGTCGGGGTCGCTTGGTCCGCGATCACCATTCGTCCCCCGCCAGTGCTTGTCTGTACGAACAGCTGCACCTTCACGGTCGCACCGTCGTACCACGCGTGCGGGTTCAGGATGTTCTGTACGGTCGGCCATGAGTAGTTGACCACGCCGTCGTTCTGCCAGCCCCCTCCGGACTGCGGTTGATACCAGTTCGCGTGAGCGTTGCTCATGTGATAGAGGATGCGCTGCTGGGTCGGGTCCAGATCGTAGGCGTACCCCCGGAAGTAGCCCTTCATCGCCCCAGGTGTCCAGTCGTAGACGCAAGGGGTGTGGGTCTCTAGGCGACTCGAGTGCTGCGCCAAGGGTATCGTCACCAGCGGATTCTGGTTGTACTTCGTCAAGGAGGCGAGCGTAGGTCCCGTGGCGGCACCCAGCCCCCGGGCGTAGGTGACTCCACCCTGGCCCGTTCTGTCGTCGTATGTCGCGTAGAGCACACGCCACGCCGAGCCGTCCCAGTGGGCCTCGGAGACGTTGAAGTGCTCGCCGTAGCCCAGGTCCTCCGAGCCAGTCTGCTCCCACGACGGCGTTCCTGTGGCTCGCAAGATGGTGCCGTTACGCGCATCGAGATCCCATCGGCCACCCACGAGCGCCGGCCAGCCTGAGTAGGCCCGCACGCAGGGCCTCTTGTTGGCCACCGTCCCCCAGCCTGACCAGCTCCCCGCCGTCCTCGTGCGATAGGGTGTGGAGCCTCCGCTCTGACAGGCGAACGAGATCGCCTGCGAGGTTGAGCCCGTGCCGTTCACGGTCGGAACGAGATGGTAGGTGCCGGGAGAGAGCGTGAGCTTTGAAGGACAGTAGGCCCAGAGCCAGCCGTAGGACCCGGTCGACTTGTCCACACCCATCGTCGTGGTCCACGCTCTACCGAGCAGCGTTCCAGGGACCCCGGCGTTGTCCGAGTACACCTCGACGATCATGTCGCCGGCCAGGATCGCACTGCTGCCGGCCTGCCTGACGAGCATCTCGAAGAACTGGTAGTCACCGGCCTCGGTGACGGTGAATGGGAGCGATATTCCACGGCCGTTGAGCTGGTTCGCGCCGTACGCGACCTCCGCCGAGCCGTTGTTCGCCGCCGCTTCGAAAGCCAGCGCCCTGCTTTCGGCCACCTCCCTCGTCCTCTTCGCGCGGGCCGCGGTCGCGGTGACGGTCGCAGTGCCGAGCGTCGGGCTGCTCGGAGCGGATGCGCCCGCGTTGCCGATGACGATGCAGTAGCGGCCGGTGGTCTGCAGACCGATGCTCTCCACCGCGGCGAACTTGACGGTCGTGCCCGAGAGGGTCCTTGGCACCTCGGATATGACCCCGCTCGTGGATTCGTAGGAGACGCGAAGATCGTAGGCGTCGTCGCGCAGGAACCCCCACGGCGTCTTGAGCGTACCGATCTGGGAAAGCGTCACCTGCACCACGGCACCGGCGGAGCAGGCGGGGACCGTCAGCTCGTAGTAGTGCATGTGGTCCGTGAAGTATGTCAGCGGCGACGCCATGCGGTTAGAAGTTGTCCGTGAAGGCGCTGTTGGTCTCGCGCTTGATGTGGTCGATCGTCAGGTCACCGCTCCACCAGTCGGAGATCGGGTCGCCGACGAGGAGGTAGTCACTGGCCCCGGACGCGGCCTGTGTCGCCGACCAGTTCACGGCGGGCAGGGTATAGCGCAGGGTGTCGGAGGCGTCGTAGAGCTTGATCTGCCAGGAGGTCCCGTTGTTCTCGATGCGAGCCCTGATGTAGTCGTTGTGGGTGAAGTTCGTCTCGATCGGGCTGCCTGAACCGGTCCAGGCCGAGCCATTCGTCTCGGCGAACTTCGTGGTCCCCGTGTTGTCCACATAGCAACAGAACACCCCGTAGTGGCTTGATGTTGCCCCTCCGACTCCGTTATCAGCGTGCTGGAAGTAGACGCAGATGTTGCGTGCGCGAAGGTGCCCGGCGGTGGGAGTGGTCCAGGTGGTAACGGCGGGGGTTCCGTTGATGTGGAACAGGCTCAACAGCGCAGAAGAAGCACCACTCGATCCATCCGCTGTTGCGGGATCGCCGCACTTGCCCCGCGCCTCTACCGCCCAGGAGCTGCCACGGGGAAGTGAGGTCGGATCGAAGGCCGCCGCGGAGGTCGACGCTTGCGTCGAGCTTGTGAGCACGAGCGTCCCGCCGGTGACCTCTACCGTACCGGCGCCACCCGTCAAGAACGTCAGGCGGCCAGGTGTGGCGGTCGTCGTGCCATAACTCGACAGGTTCCCGGCACTGTCGTGTGCCCGGACACGGAAGTGTGCGAGCGTGTAGTCGGTCAGGCCCGTTACGGTCGCTGTCGAGGTGCTCGGGTCCGGAGACACCGAGGAGCCATAGCCAGACGACTGATCGTAGTCCACGTCGTAGCCATCGGCTCCTGAGACGTCAGCCCAGTCGAGCAGCACCTGACCGCTCGAGGGCGTCGCGGTGAGCGACGCGGGCGTACCGAGCGTTCCCGTGGCGATGTTCACGATGTTCGAGGCGATGGTGTAGATGTCACCGATGACCTGCGCCTGGACACTCTTGGTCCCGCTCTGCATCCCCGTGACCGTGTGCTCCCATAGGCCCGATGACGAGTTGTACCACCGCTTGCCGACCTCGTTCTGGTTGCCGGTGGCGATCGTGCTCCAGTCAGTGCCGCCGTTCATCGAGAATCTGTGCGTGAGCGTGAAGCCGCCTGGATTTGACACCGCGTACTCGACCACGAACCCCTGGGAGGTCGCCGAGCCGGTCTTGAGCTGCGGCTGCGTGGAGAACGACGGCGCCTGTGAGGCGGCTGCCTGGGTCTGGAACTGGTAGCGGGCCGAGACGGTGGAGCGGTTCGTGGTGTCGGTCGCCTGGACGACGAGGTCGTAGTCGGTCTCGGCCGAAAGCCCCGTGAAGCTCTGCGGCGAGGTCGCGCTCGCGGCGGACGCCCACGAGCCCAGCGCGGCGTTACGCGCCACGATCTGGTACTTGCAGGTGACCGTGTCGCCGTAGTCGGCATCCACGGCCGTGAAGGTGAACGTACCCCCACTGGAAGTCACGGAGGTCACGGCCGGCCCGGCGGTGAAGGTCGGGTAGCTCGGAGCGTCGACGCCGTAGCCGTACACGATGTTGCTCACGCGCTGGGTGAGGTTGCCCACGGCCCGCGTCGTCTTGGCGCGAGCGTAGATGCGGACGTACTCGTTGCCGATCACGCCACAGTTCAACGTCGTCGCGCCGGCGCCCGATCCGGTCGCCGACCACTCCACGTCCGCGGTCGCCGGGAGCGTGACGGCCTGACTGGTCATCTCGCCAGAGACCGACCAGTGCAGCTCGAACGGCACCCACGTCACGAGGTCCGGGAGCTGGATAGAGGCCAGGCCCGAGTTCTCGACCGCTCCGGTCGCGTGGTTGTAGCTCGTGACGACATTGCCGCCGGAGGTCTGTCCAGCGGTGCCGCCTGTCGTGACGATGATAGGCATCGGTCAGCTCCTAAGACCTCGGGTTGGAGTACGCCATCAACACGATCACCGTGAGCACGCCGGCAAGGAACGAACAGCAGCCCACCAGCACGTAGGCCCACAGCATGGGTCAGGTGGTGGCGTTGGGGACGAGGTAGACCGTGATCGCGCCCAGGATGGCCACGGCCACGGTGAGCCACTCCTGCGCAGTCAGGCCGTCGGCCATGACGCCCTCGTACGCGGTCAGCCCGGCGATCAGCACGGCGGCGATCGCGGCGACCCAGAACTTCGCGGCCTTTGTGGAGAACAGCGTGGACATGATCAGCTCCTCTTCAACGTGACGGTGTCGGCGGTCTGGCTGACGATGCGCCAGCCTGCGGGTGCGGGGAACGGCGCCGGAGGAGGCACCGGAACCGGCGCGGCCGGCGGGACGAACGGCACCTTGAAGTAGTTGCAGATGGCGTTTGCCACACGCTCCGCGAGCTGGAGCTGGTAGGCGGGGTCGTTCAGCAGCCGCTCTTCGTCGGTGTTTGTGATGTAGCCCGCCTCGATCAGGCAGCACGGCATCTTGGGGCCGTTCAGCATGGCGAGGTCAGTACGCTGTTGCAGTCCCCGATCGGTCCAGGGGGACACGGCCGCGATCGCGTTGTAGATGTGGGTCGCCAGGAGCTGGTCGGCGGCGTCACGGTAGAGCACCGCCACGCCCTTAGCCGACGGTGCGCCGGCGTTGTGGTGCCAGCTCACGCAGACGTTCGCTCCCCACACGTTGGCCGCGTTGTAGCGGGCGGCCAGGCTCGGGTAGACGTCGGTGGCCCTGCTCATGCCCACGTAGATGCCACAACGCAGCAGCGCGGACTGGAGCTTGAGCGAGCAGGCGAGGTTGAGGTCCTCCTCCTCGGTGTAGAGGGTGTCCCCCAGACCTTTGCCGTCGACCGCTCCAGGGTCGTTCCCGCCGTGGCCGGCGTCGATGTAGACCTTGCGTGGCACCTACCTCGCCTCCCTCAACGCGGCGTAGAAGCCCACGACGCACGTCGCGATCATGAACAGCAGCACGGCCCACATCGGCGAAAAGAGCCACGGTGCGGATGTCCCGGTCTGCGCACGGTAGTAGCGCGCGGTCCCAAGGCCGACGAACATCACGGCCTGGAGGATGAAGAGCGCCGAGATCCAGACGACCACGGGCTTCATCGGCCTGTGGTTGTAGTGATTGCGCCACGCGTCACGGCACAGCACAGTCCCCATCGTGCCGAGCAACAGCGCCATGAGGATGTAGAGGAAGCTGACGGCGTTGTCGGTCACGTTCGGCCTCCCAGCTGATGAGTGAGCCGCTTGACGCTCAAGGAGACGTCAGCCGCGTCGTCAAGTACGTGCTGTACGTTGACCCTTACGCAGTGCTTCTCCTCGTGACGGCGCGAGACGCTGATCGCCCAGTTCACGCCGATCGCGGTCGCGAACGCTGAGACGATGATGACGGCGAGCTCGATCATGACTCCCGCCTCCCCTGGAGCGCGAGGAGTGTGCGCACGTCTGCGACGAGGTTGCCGACAGCCTTCGAGAGCTCCTGGTTCTTCTCGCACTCTCGCTCATAGATGCGGTTCGGCACGGTCGTCGTGTAGAGGTAGGCGACCACGGCGGCCAGGCCCGTTGCGATGCCCCACGGCAAGCCGTAGCGGGTCGCGATCGTGAGCGGGTCAGGAGTCACGCGGCCTCGCTTCGACAGCGCCGACAGGCGCAGGTGTGTGTGAGGGGCAGACGGAGTGAGGCTCCGGGGCTTTCGCGGACCGGGGAGGAGGCCTGGATGCGTCCGTCTGCCCGTGAGGACCCGCCCGTGAGGGGGTACGGGCGGAAACCTGGAGGGGCTACGGCTCCCCTTCTTGGTTACCGCGGTCCGCCAGGGTAGAGGTGCGGCGCTGAACTCTTCAGGCCGGCGGGTGCGGCGGTGCGTCAACGCAAAGAGGCCCGCTCGAGAGCGGACCTCCAGTGGGATTTCTCCCACCGTATCAGATTCTACGATGCGAAAGTCAAGTCGCGCAAGTACCCTTAGCAGCTGTCTTCCGCGATGCAGGCGTATCGGGTCACCATCCGCTTCACGTACGGGCCGCGGCGGCCGCTCTCCTCCCGGACCTCGATCAGAATCCCGCCAACCGAGTGGACGACCTCAGCGCGCACGTCTTTCGGTGTCGCCGAGACCAGGGCTGCGTCGGCGTCCTTCACGGCGCGGCGCATGATGTACTCCAGGCGCTTGACCAGCCACTCGGACTGCTGCTCGCCGGGAGGCCGGCTCCCAGGCTTGCCGCTCGAGCGCACCTTCTCCTTGCTGGTGATCGGGTGGTTGTAGTCCTCGGCCGTGACCAGGATGTCGATGAGCGCGGCGAGCGGCTTGGACAGCCGCGGATCCGACAGGATGTCGGTCATCGTGTCGCCCAGCGGTCGAGTGCCACGCCCAGCATGAGCCCAATGCACAGGCCCAGGAAGATGCTGCTCACGCGATCGCCTCCTTCACCAGCGCCCTGATGCGCTCGACCTCGTCGTGTACCCAGCAGCGCAGCTCGCCCGGCAGGTGCTCGCTCTCGAGCGTGGCGTCGATCAGGCGCAGGTGCGTGTCGATCAGCTCGGCCTTGAGCTCGTTCGGGTGATACGAGCGCACCGTGTAGCGGGCGACGTTGTCGCTCACCTCCGGCGGCAGCCAGGCATCCAGCCTCTCGGTCAGGTCGGTCACGGTCAGCCCCTCTCAGGCGAAGACGTCTCTCACGTACAGACAGGCGTCCTCGGCGGTCTCGAGCGATTCGATGGCCACGTAGCGCATGGTGTGAGCGTGCCAGACGCGCAGGCACGCACCGCCCTCGTAGTACGCGGTGAAGCCCGCATCCGCGAGCTCGGCGAGTGCCTCGATCGCGGCGGCGATGCGCTCGGCGGTCACGACGCCACCGGGTTATCCACAGGTCTGCGGGTTTTCCACAGCTGCAAAGCTGTAAAGACCTTTCTGTTCTTCTCTTCTCTGTTCTGTTCTGTTCTATGCGTGACAGCGCGTGACATAGGCGTGACAGGTGCGTGAGACGTCATGAGTCACGCTCCTTCTCCCGTTGGCGTTGCTTGCGCAGACGGGTCTGGTCCGGGCGGTCTGATGGCTTGTCGTACTGGCGGTCGGCGAAGGCGATGAAGTAGCCGGTGGACTGCTCGACGTCGATGATGCGCAGCTTCTTGAGCTTGGTCAGCGTCGGCTCGAGCGAGCCGTTGGGCGCGCCGATCTCGACGCCCAACAGCTCGTCTATCTCGAACACGCCGCGGGGCTCGGACTCGGCCGCGAAGCAGAGCAGGCGGAACCACACGCGGAACTCGGCGTCTGAAAGTGACTCGAGCTTGCGGTCGTTGCGCGCCTCGGAGTACAGGCGGAACCAGGGGAGTCGGCTCATCGCCTAGAACGGGATCTCTTCGGCGTCGGCCGGCGGGATCGACGGCGCGTCGTCGGCCAGTCCCAGCAGCCGGGCGGCCTCGGCCTTCACGTCGGCCTTCTGGGCGTTGTCGGCGAGCCACGCGACGTAGCTCGGGTCGGAGCGCACCAGGTCGGACAGCGCCTCGCCCTTGTACTTGCCGAAGGTGAGCACCATGCCCGCGGACGGCGTGACGTCCTGCCACTCGGCGGGCGGCTCGAAGGCCTTGGTGCGCTCGCGGGAAGGCTCTACCGCTGGTTCAGGCTTGGCTACGGGCGCAGGCTCAGGTGTCGGTTGAGCCTTCGGCGTCTCCGCAGGTGCGGGCGTTATCTCGGCGGCGGCTACGCCCAGCTCCTCGATGTCTTGCGTGAACAGGTCGCTCGCGGCCGTCACGGTCAGCACCGCGTCCACGAACGCCCGCTTCTTCGCCATCTTCAGCACGGTGTTGTAGGTGTCGGCGATGTCGGCGTTCTCGACCTTGTGGTAGATCTCCCACTTGCCGCCCTTCTTGCGCGGCGAGAACGCGTGCCCGCCCAGCAGGTCCGGGTCGCGGTGGTGCCAGTAGGCCTCGGGTACGGGCTTGCCGGTGGCCTCGGTGCGCCAGCGGTACTTGCTCTCCATCGTCGACGCGCTCCCCACGCCCTCGCCCATGATCTGCCCGCTCGTGATCGAGACGAGCTGGCAGCGCACCAGGTACTCGCGGTGGCCGCCCGCCTGCTCGGTGCGCTCGATGGTGAGCGTGGGCGCGAGCCTGAAGGTCATCGCCAGCTTCTCGGCGCCGGGCTTTAAGAGCGTCGGCTTGTCCCCGCAGCCGGGGATGGTGCCGTAGTGCTGGCCGTCGGTCATCACCGCGCTCATGACGTGCTGGATGAGCGCCACCTGCTCGATGACGCCCGCGGGGCTCATGGCCCCGGACGTCTCGAGCGCGGCGGGCTCGATGGTCTGGATCGCTTGCGTCTCCATGTGCTCTACTCCTCCTCCTCGTGCAGTGTCACGATCACGCGCGGGTCCTTGGCGTCGAAGCCGAAGGTGTCGACGAAGCCTGCGATGTGCTTGTGGCCGTCGCCTTGAAGCACGCCGATGGCCTGCAAGGCGTCCAGTACGAACTTGCGGCCGGCGACGATGTTGTCCGGGTCGCGCCTGCGGTTCAGCTCGAGCCAGACGATGTCCACCGTCACGGGGCCTCTCACGGGCCTGATGCCCGCCTTGCGGGCGTAACAGCCCACGAGCGAGTCGGTCTCGCGCTTGAGCTTGGCGCTCGCCTGGGGATGCAGGCGCGCCGCCGCGATGATCTCGTTCATGCCGGGCAGGCGGCCGCGGATGGTGAAGGCCTGGGCGGTCATGGTCGGTACCTGCGCCTGATGCTCTCGGCCTGGTTTCGCGACCGCGTGACGGCGGCTCGTTGTGCCGGCGTCCTGGCCAACCGCGGTTCCGTCGTGCGCTCCCACAGCCGCAGGACCTTGTACGCGGTAAGCGCCTCGACGCTGTGCTTGCCGATCTGGAGCGCGCGCCTGTTACCGAGCTGCTCTGCTATCCACCGTTTCGAGTAACCCAGCGCCATGACATCGGCGATGCGGACCCACGTCTCCGCTGCGTCGATACGCTGACCGCGCGTGAGCTTCGGCTTGACGGCCAGGACGGCGGCCGCCGTCGCGGGCCTGACGCGCTTCGACGGCCCCGTACCGCGTTGCGGACATCCGTAGAGCAGCTTCCACAGGACGCTCGCGTGGATCCCGGCCTCGCGCGCTATCCGCTTCCATCCCATACCGGTGGACTGCAACGAGCGCACATGACGCCGCACCGGCTCCGCGTCCACGTATGGCTGCCAGGTACCGTAGGCGCGCTGTCTGGAGCGGATCCGTTCCGCCTCGCGATTAGCAGCCCTGCACTCATCGCAGCGGCATCCTTCGACGACGTACTTGGCGCGGGTGCCGTGCCGCCTGGTGGAAGGCGCTACTGCTACGCTCACGCCTTCCACCAGCCCCAGCCCGACGGCCGCCTCGAGCGTCGCAGCTGATTCGGCGTCGTGAGAACGTAGCCGCCCTGCGGGAGCGCCTCTAGCCGGAACCCACCGTCGCCCTCCAGTGCCTCCGGATATTCCTCTTGCCGCCCTGCTTGTACGCCTTCACGAAGCGCCTGATGCTCTCCGGGCCAGACCATCTCCAGTCCGTCCTCGACCGCTTCACCCAGCGCCGGTTGTACTGCAACAGGCCCACGTGCTGCCCGCCGCGCGCCGTCTCGATGCCGCCGGACTCTCGGCTGATGCAGCGCATCGCCGCTTGCTCGAGCCACGGGCGCTCCGCCGCCGGTATCTTCAGGTCCTCCATCTGGGCCCGTACCACGGGCCTCCATCGTTCCACCGACCACGTGTAGGCGAGTGCCGGTGCGGGTGCGGATAGCGCGAGGAGCATGGTGACGAGCAGCAGGACGATGGACCTTTTCATTCGTTCCTCCGATCGGAGGGGACAGGTCTGACCGGCGCTTGGAATGCCGGCCGCGAGGGCGCGAGGTGAGCTCGCACCACAGATAGAACGCTGCACAGAACGTCACGAAACCGAGGGCTATCCAGTAGTCAGCTCTCATGGTCGCTTCCTCCAGTACTCAGCGAGCGCGTCCTCGCGCTCGAAGATGGCGACCTCGTAGTGGTACTCATCGCTGTCCTGCGCCTCGTAGAGGGCGGGCCGCACGCGGTCGAGGTAGTCGTCGCCCTCGTTGAACTCGACGGCCTCACCGGTGTTCTGGCGGCCGTCCCACGCGCTCTCGTAGGGCGTCATCGCTCACCTCCGATGCGCTCGTCGTCCTCGTCGGTGCCAAGCAGCTCGTCCTCTTCCGCGCGCTGCATGCGCTCGTGCTCCTCACGTACGAGCTCGGTGCATGACCGGCACCACTGGGTGTGCGGATCCACTGGAGCTGCATCGGACTCGCAGCGTTCGCACCACTGGCCGGCCATCAGCTCATCCCTCCCGGCAAGTCAGCGCGGGAGCGCCGGGTCTCGAAGACGAGCTCGGGATGCTCCTCCATCACGAGACGGGAGAGCTCGGCGCGCAGGTTGTTGTTCAGGAGGTAGACCGAATCGGTCCGCTGCATGCCGAGGCGGAGCGCGAAGTGAGGACGGCGCAGGAGGTTGACGTAGAGGTCGATCGCGGGGCGCACGCCGTGAGCCACGTCCTCGCGCGCCCATGTCAGGACCGCGGCGTAGGCTTCGGGGTTGTTGCGCTTCCACGCGCGCGCCATGAGGAGAGGATCCAGCGTCAGGGACAGCTGTCCCTGCTCCGTCCCCGACGGCGCGCAGATCCCCTGCTGGTCAGAGGCTAGAGCGGTCCTCGCATCCCTGCCTGGTGAGTAATCTCCCTGACTTCCGCTCTCGCAGGTAGAGCCCCTAAGTGACATCCTTGTCCCCGTTCTGTCCCCGTGACAGCCAGTGTTGCAGGTTCCGCATGGTGGCAGGGTCGTGCTCGGCGAGCTCGTGCGCGTAGCTCCTCAGTGTGAACGCCGGTGTCGCGTGCCCCATCCGGGCCGAGACGTAGACCACGTCGGCGCCCGATCGCAGGAGCCAGGACCCGAACGTATGCCGCATGTCGTGTGGCCGTACTGTCACGCCGGTCCTCTCCGAGATCGTGCGGAACAGGTCCGAGACCGCGTCGTAGCGCAGCCGTCTCCCCCGCTCGCCCGAGAACACCGGGTCCTGCGGATCGCGGTCCTCGAAGCCGTGCTGCATCTGGAACCAGTGGACGGCGTCGGGCGGGAGGTCGACGGTGCGCCTGCCCGCGTCAGTCTTCGTGTAGGGCTTGAGCTTTCCGCGCCCGAACTGGCGCGAGATGGTCAGCGTGGGATGCTCGCCGGTGAGGTCGAGGTCGCGCCATTCAAGGCCGGCAGCCTCTGAGATCCTGAGCCCGGTCAGCGGAAGCACGGCGATGAGCGGGGCGAAGTGCTCACCCGCCGCGAGCACGAGCAGGTCGTACTCGGCCCGCGTCAAGACGTGCGGAGGACGTATCGCGCGGATGCGCGGCATGTTGCCGGGACGTTCGAACGGGTTGCGTGCGACCAGTCCGGCCAGGACCGCGTCGGCCATGACCGCCCGAAGCGACGCCATGGTCGCCTGGATCGTCCGTGGAGCGTACTTCTTCTCCGACAGCCCGGCCACCAGCCGCGTCACGTCGTCGCGCGTGATGAGGTCCAGGCGGCGAAGGTACAGGACGCCCGCCCGCTCGAGGTTCGTCCGATACTTCGCGACGGTCTGCTTGCTTGCGGTCCTGCTCGCGAGCCAGGTCTCGATCCGCTCGGAGAGCGTGGGGAGCGGACCGGTCTGCGTGCGCCCGCGCAGCTCGTCCAGGACCGACTCGAGCGGCCTGCCGAGCATGACCAGATGGGTGCCGTGGCCGAAGATCGCGCGGGCTGTCTTCTCGTCCGGGTAGACGCCGACGTAGCGGCTCTTGAGGTCGACCTGCCACTTGCCTCTGTGTCGCTTCACGCCCACAGCTGCCCCCATCAGCTCTGACCGACCCTCGTACCCGAGCGCAGATCGGCCTCAAAGGTCGAGACCAGCTCATCCGAGAAGAGCGGGAACCCCTTAGCGTCGTGGCACGAGGGCACGATCTCCCCGCGCTCGACCAGGTTCTTGATAGCCTGGGTCGACCCGTACATGAGGCCGGCCGACTTGAGCCTGTCCCCGAACTGCGTCGCGTTGTAGTACACATCCGTCATCTGACACTGGCCTCCTCAAGGGTCAGCTTGCCGTGACCGTTGAGGATTGTCAATAGCATCAATCGAGAAAGAACGACTCCTCCTCGGGCTGTATCTCGGCACGTGCGCGTTCATGCAGGTCCTCGGTCACCTCGTCGTCCGTCATCCGCAGCCACGACGACCGCTTGCTGAGGTAGACAGGCAGGATGAACACGCCGATGGCAGCCCGCCTAGAACCCACAGCCCCGGCGAGACGATCGTGTCCCCCGAGCGCCGCTCTTGCTGCCGGGCGATCTCCGTGGAATCCGTGTACATCCAGATCCCCGCACACAGGCAGACGATCCACCAGATGAGAACGTACGGATACATGGCGAGCACCTCCCTGGTCGGATGATACCCCGGGAAACGCGGAAAGCCCCCTCCGGCCCGTGGGCGCAGAGGGGGCTTCGACCTGCCGGACGATCAGCGGTTCAGCGTGCGTTTCAGTAGCCGGATCTCGCGCATGTAGTCGGCGAGCCGCTTCTTCGGCTCGCCGAAGACGAAGGAGTCCCTGGTCGGATCGGAGTAGGACCGCGTCACCTCGGTGACGCGCACCTCGGCGGTGTATGAGGGCTGGCACCGCGTGTCCCGCACGATCACGAGGTCCCCCGGCATGATGGGCGTGAGCGAGGATTCCTGCGGGACGTAGCTCTCGATCGCGGCCACGCCGACGTCGTACGTGAACCTCGGCTGCTTGTGCTCCTGGAGCCAGGCCCAGGTCTTCTCCAGCAGCCGCTCGTCGTCGGTCTCCTGCGTATCCCTGAAGACTCCCCAGCGGTGCGTGACCGTGCCGTCGTCGTCACGCAAGCCGTAGACGTCGAGCGCGCCGGCATCGCCCACCCACTCCACTCCGTTGTCCTTGTCTGCGGGGTCGCCTGAGCCCGTCTCCCAGACGACAGCCGAGAAGGTGACCGCCGCGTCGTCCACGGTCGCTCCGAGGCCGTAGGCCGCGGTGTAGACCTCTCCCCCATCGCCCGATCGCTTCACCGACTGGGTGTCGCGGGCATACGCGAGCATCCGCCCGGTGTAGGAACCGCGACTCTGCACGAGGTCGATGTAGCGTCCGGTGATGCGTCCCCCCGAGGCCACGACGCGCGTCACGATCTCGAGCCCGAAGGTCTGGGCGACCCAGACGACGCCCTCCCACGCAGATTCGAGTCGCTCCAGGCCTTGGTCGCCCGGTCGTCGAAGGACTCCACGGTGCCCACGCCCCACCGGCTGGAGCCTAAGACGGTCGTCAGTATCTCGGTGGCGGTGTCGTCCGTGTTCGTCGTCGGCTCGATCACGTGGCACATGAGCTCGTCGACGGCGGCGTCCTCGCAGAACACCCGCTTGACGGACCCGCCCGGGCCGGTCTCGGTGTCGACGTTCTTCACGATGAACGCGCGCAGGGTCCCGGAGGCGTCGGCGAAGTAGACCGAGGACTTCTCGGCCACGTACTCCGAGGCACCCAGTCGGCGAACAGCGAGAACTCGAAGGTGTGGTAGTACGACTCCCCGGGTCCGACCCGCTCGGTGTGGACGTCGTCGAAGAAGACCGGGGCTGCATCCGGGCGCAGCAGCACTCTCCCCGATCGGGTCCCGACCCACAGGTTGAACCGGCTGTGAGGCCGCGTCGCATGCTCGACACCCGGCAGCTCGAAGTCGAAGGCCCCCGCGGGGATCTGGAAGGCGTCCTGTTGTACGAAGTCGGCCTGGAACATGGCGCCTCGTCTAGTTGAAGTGGAGGACCGCGTAGGCCAAGACGTCGGTCCCGCCCGTCCTGGTCTCTATCAAGTGGCCGCACTCCTTGAAGTGCGTCTCGGTGGCCGGCACGCCCTGCCCCGGGTTGGCGATCGAGTTGGCCCTGCCGTCCGTGTCGGCAGCGATGACACGTTGCCCCGGGTCGAGGCGACGGTGTTCTTCATGAGCACCTGGGCGCGCCCGGAGATGACGATCCAGCACTCGGAGCCGTCCGCGATTCCGGCCTCGTACACCGCACCGATGGTGTCGAACTCGTTGGCCTGGAGGATGAAGGCGTTGTCGACCGCCGTGCTGGCCGAGACGAGCGTCCCCTTGACCGAGGCTCCTCCCGTCTTGTTCGTGAGCCTATGGCCAGCCCGCCCTCGGCGGTGAACTTGACCGTCGCGGTCTCGATGCCGCCGGCCACGATCGTGCCGTCGGTGGTGATGCCGTCGACCGCGTGATCGTCGTTCCAGTCGATCGGACGGACGACGTCGGTGTCGGACCCGTCGGCGACCTCGGAGACGAAGCTGTGCGTGATGGTCATGTCGCTCCCTTACAACCAGCGCGGCAGGACGGACAGCGTGCCGTAGACCGTGACCCCGTCGTCGGCGTAGACGGCGAGGGTGCCCGCTCCGGGCTCGAGCGGGAAGAAGGTTGACCCGATGTCCACGAGCGCGTTCATCGGCACGAAGCCGCCGAACGTGGGGATCTCGCTCAACTGCCCGCCGTTCAGGAGCACCGTGCCGTCTTCCATGTCGAAGAGGATGGCGTCGTTCGCCTTGAAGTAGTACGGGTTCTCCGGGCCCAGGATCTCATCGACCCGCACGTTGTTCACGGACAGGTACGGCATCTCGGTCACCGTCGAGTGATCGAGCAGCTGCACCCCGACGTTGTCCAGCGTATAGTCGGTCGCCACGCCCTCCGAGTCGATCCAGCTCCAGACGTCCCAGCCGTACCGTGGGGTGTAGACACCGAACGACCAGACGTCGTCCTGGCGGGCGATCTGCACCGTCGGAGAACCGTCACCGTACAGGTTCACCCAGCGGAACTGGTTCGCGGGGTAGTACCCGTAGTGGAGGTAGTTCAGCGGAAGGCCCGCGCTCGTCCTGTCGGCGCCCTTCACGTACACGTGGAGCCACCCCGCGGCCACCGTGGTCGACACGTCACCGAGGCCGATCCAGGCGAAGATGCCTTCGGACGAGTCGTGTAAGACGATGTTGGCCAGGCCCAGGCGGTTCACGGTGTCGAACTCGTTTGCCTGGATCTGTGCCTGGAACCCGGAAGTCGACCACGGCGTTGGGAGACTGGCTCACCGGCCTGAAGTACATCGGCCCGTGCCATCCGGTCCCGCTGCCCGCCGAGTCGATCACGAACTTACCGCTCGAGACCTTGAGCGACATGGCCGCGGTCGTGGACCCTATGGTGTCCAGGTCCGACGCGGTCCAGTTCGTGAGCGCCGTGCAGGCGTCGTCGAACTTCAGGAGGTACGGTTCCTCCGGCGAGCTGTCGTCGATCATGCCGGGGGCGGCGCCCACCCGCACGTACTCGTCGGTCTCCGTGTTCACGACCTCGACGAAGCTCGTCTGGTCGGCGAGCGTGACCTCGATCGTCGGATAGGTGGCGGCTCCACCGCTCACGACGATCGCGTTCTCGCCCGCGTCAAGCCCCGTCTCCTCCCGGCTGCTCGCATAGGCATAAGGGTCGTGGCAGACGAACGTGAGCACCGAGCTTCCCTCCGGCGTCAGCGCGGTCTCGCCCGCACAGATCGCGTAGTAGGTCTTGTCCGGTTCGGCGGAGAAGACGAGGGCCTGCGGCGTGTCCCAGGCGAGCCAGGCCGCGAGCTCGCGGCGCTTCTCGGCGCGCTGCGTGCGCCCGATGAAGATGGGGACGGAGAAGATGCGCGGTGTCGTGGCGACCCGGGCAAGGTAGGCACCGGGCATCCCCGGTACGCTCACCGATACGTCCTCACGGGGCGGGAGGATGGTCGGCTCGTCGACGGTCATCACCCCGCCGAACAGTGCGAGGTCCGACCCGGCGAAGGAGAAGGAGAGCAGGCTCATGCCGTGAGTCCTTTCGCGCGCATCTCGCGCTCTATGCCGACGACCAAGCGCCTTGATACCGCGTCGGCGTCGACCTCCTTGGAGATGTAGTTCGTCATCTGGATCGGGATGGTCACGCCGCCGACGTCGAGGCCGTGCCGCTGCCGTTGAGCGGGACGACCGCCTCGCGCCCGCCGGGGTTGTCGCCGATGAGCGCGAGCGTGGGTCGTGTGACGATGCCACCCTTGGCGAAGCTCGGCACCTTGCCGGCGGCCTTCAGGAGCGCGAGCAGGTTCACGCTCATGCCCGGATGCGACTCGATGTACTGCAGGTCGCGGTTGCGGCGGTCGAGTTCGCTCATCCCGGTGATCTTCACGCTCAGGTCGACGGTCCTGCTCGTCGGCAGGTTGTTCACCGAGTCACCGATGCCGTCCACCTTGCCGGCCGCCTGCTCGGCGGCGTCGCGCAGGTTGTTCGTCTTGACCGAGAGCTGGATCATGGCGGCCTGAGCCTGCGGCGAGTTCTCGCCGTAGAGCCGTATGGCCTCGGTCGCCTTGGCCTGGGCGTCCTTATACTCCAGGACCTTGTCCTTGAGCCCGCCGACCGCAGGGATGAAGTCCAGGTAGTTCTGCTTCTGGTTCAGGTAGGCGCCCGCGGCGATCCTGGCCTGCCTGACGACCTCGGCATCGGCCGACGCGAGCGCGCGCTTCGCGTCCTCCTCGTCATGAGCCGCCGCCCGGATCGCGAACGAGTCGAGGATGGCCTGGTCGTTCGCCTTCTTTAAGTAGATCTGGGCCTGCTCCTTGTCGCCGACGGCCCTGGCGAGGTCGATCTCGGCCTGTTGCTGGTCGAGCAGCGCGTCGCGGTATTCCTCAGAGCCCTTCTTGCCGGCCTTCTCCAGATCGGAAACGCGCTCCTGCGCATCGGCGAGCCCGTCCTTGGCCCGGGCCAGGTTGAGCTCCGCCTGTGCCGCGTCCCAGCTCGAGCGGTCTTCAGGTCCTCCACCGAGGTCTTGGCATCGTCGAGCGCGGTCTCCATGTCCTTCTGGGCCTGCTCGAGCCGCTTGCTCGCGTCCTTCGCACGATCGGCCGCAGAGGCCAGCCCGTCGTACGTCGGCGTGCCCTCGCCCACCGCGGACGCGGCGAGCTTTGCAAAGGTCATGACCCCCACGAGCGCCAGGACCACCAGGCCGATGGGTCCGGTCAGGGCGGTGAACGCCGCGGCGATGGCGGGGATGACCCCGGCGAGCGCACCTTCCGGCCCCCAGCGCGGTGACGATCACGCTGATGGCGTTGATGAGCGAGCCGAAGACCACGAGCACCGGACCGACCGCCGCGGCGATGGCACCCACGACGATGATGGTCTGGCGCACGGACGGAGAGAGCTTGCCGAAGGAGTCGGCCGCCTTGCGTACCGCCTCCGCGATCTTCTTGATGACGGGCAAGAGGTCGTTGCCGAGCGTGATGGCGGCGGTCTCCAGGCTGCCTTTGAGCTGCTCGACGCTCCCGTTGAAGCCCTTCATCAGGGCGTCGGCCATCTTCTGCGCGGCCCCGGACTCCGACACCGCCGCCGTGTAGTCGGTGACCGCCTCGGCCCCGCCCTGCATGAGCACGGTGGCGGCCCGGGTCGCATCCGACCCGAAGATCATCTGCAGGGCCTCGGCCTTCTGGGCCTCGGTGAGGCTCCCCAGCTTGGTCTGCAGCTTCTCGGCGATGACCGAGAGGTCGTCGAAGTTCCCGCTCGCGTCCACGAACGACAGGCCGTACCGCTCCATGGCCGCCGCCGCCTCATCCGAGGTGGGGATGAGCCACTGGAGCATGGTCTTCAAGGACGTGCCGGCGTCAGATCCCTGGATGCCCTTGTCGGCGAACATGGCCAGGGCCGCGACCGTCTGCTGCAGCGTCAGCCCGGCGTTGCGCGCTCCCGGTCCGACCTGAGAGAGCGCCTGCCTCAAGGTGTCGACCGAGGCGGACGAGCGGTTGGCCCCTCCGGCGAGCGCGTCGGCGATCGTGCCGGCGTCCTCGGCCGAAAGCCCGAACATGTTCATGGCGTTGGCCGCGATCTGCGCCGCGTCGGCGAGCTGGAGGTCCCCGGCCGCCGCGAGCCTCAAGGTGGCGTCGAGCGCGCCCGCCTGGATCTGTGCCGGGGTGATGCCGCTCTTCGTGAGCTCGAGCATCGCGTCGGCGGCTTCCTTGGCGGAGAACACGGTCTCGGCGCCGAGCCGCATGGCGAGCTCGTTGAGCTTGGCCATCTCCTTGGCCGAGGCGCCCGAGGCCGCCTGCACCAGGTTCATCGACTGCTCGAAGTTGCCGGCCATGATCGTGGCGGCCGTGCCCACAGCCACGATCGGGAGCGTCACGTTGCGCGTGAGGTCCCCGCCGGCGCTCTTCATCGAGTCGCCGACGCCCTTCATCGACGCGGCGATCTGGGAGGCGGTCTTCTTGCCGACGTCCTGGAGGCGCTTGAGCTCGTTCTCGGTGTTGACGATCTCGCGCTGGAACGCCGGTACTGCTCCTCGCCGATCTCCCCGCGGTCGAACTGGGCCTCGACCTGCGCTGGGGACCTTGAGCTGGTCGAGCTTTTCGCGTGTCGTCTGGATCTGCTGGGAGAGCACCTTCTGCTTCTGGGCGACGAGCTCGGTGTTCTTCGGGTCTAGCTTGAGGGCCTTCTCGACCTCGCGGAGTTCCTTGGCGTGTCATGGGCCCCTGATTGACGTCCTTGAGCGCCTTGTCGAGGCCGGTGGTCTCGGCGCCGATCTTGATGTTGATGCCTTTGAGGTTGGCCATCTATATTTTTCCCACCGGGAAGGCGTCGGGAACCTGTGCTCGAGCCACGAGCGGATCGCACAGGCCGGGGTCGTTGTGGTTGAGGAACGAGGCGCGCTCATGAGGCTCAGGACCCTGATCGTCGTCCGATGGCCCGCCCCAAGCGCGCCCGACCATCCCGATCGGCTCGGGTTCGGGCAACGCTCAGGCTGAGGTTGAAGTACACGTGCGTGACGAGTCCGTTGCCCGCGGCCACGGCACCCGGCGCATGACGTCGGCGATAGTCCTCGCCGACCACGTAGGGGACGTGGGACTGGAACACCCTCGGGGGTGCCCGTTGGCCTTGCACCAGCCCACCGTGTCCACCACCCGCCGGCTCCACAGCGACCCGGTCTGTGCCGGCGGGCGGCACGGGTTTGAAGCGTGCACGTTCTCGAGCCACGGCCCGAGCTCATCGACGATGGGCTGCAGGAGGTACTGGTCGTCCGAGTTGACCACGAAAGGCCCGCCGATCGCCTCGGCGGCCTTCAGGATCTCTCTGATGATGTTGGCGTCCTTGGCTGATGGGGTGTCGTCCACGGTACGTGGATGACGTCTTTGGCCCAGGCCGGCTTTACCCGACCAGGTAGACGTCCCCTACCCAATCCTGCTCGGCGAGCGATCTCAGCGATGCCTCAGCTCGAAGTCATCGCCGCGCTTGGACTTGCCCGGTGCCAGGATGTAGGCGACGTTCATCCGACCAGCTTCCCAGCACCTCGGCCATCACTCCCCTGCCGCCGAGCGTGTCGAGCCGCTCGATCCGCGGGATCCCCCACGACGAGCTCGGCGTCCGCCGGCGCGAAGGCCTTATCCGCGCCTCGAGCATCGGGATGTCCCACGCGTCGTCGCCGACCGCGATGTACGGACTGGATCTCGGGGCCCTTGTAGCGCACGCAATCAGTCCGCGCCGACCTTCTCGGCGAAGGCTTCCGTCCGGCCCATCGTCCGCGGTGACGATCACGACCTCGAAGCCGGTGGTACGAGCTCGCGGATCGCGCGGACATCGCGGGTGTGGAACGCTTGAACAGCTTCTCGCCCTTGTGGTCGATGGTCAGGGTGCCGTCGGTGAGCACTCCGTCGCAGTCGACGAGCAGCCGCGTTGCCTTCGCCCGCACATAAGCCTCCTACCCTCGTTGTGCGCTGCGCGGCGATCGCCAGTGAACGCGCCGCGTCCGCGTCCTTCCCCCATGACGAGCGCGCGAGCCCTCGAGGGTGACGTTCCACTGGTGGAGTCCGGGGTTCTGGGGGTTCGCTTCTGTTCTCGGTCGGACCACGACCCAGCCCCCCGGCTTCACGGCCTGCTAGAGGCAGGCCATGACCTGCTCGGGGGACTGGGTGTGGTCGAGCGCGTTACTGATGTGGACGATGTCGAACTCGGAGACGTAGGGGAGGTGCTCGCCGGAGTGCGGATCGGGAGGGGGGATCTGGAGCGGGGAGTAGTCGAAGAGGAGCTGGTCAACGGGAGAGGGGGTCGCAGGCGGTCAGGCCTTGCTTTCGGTGACCAGGCCGCGGAGGATGCTCACCGCCGGAGCCGACGTCGAGGACCCTATCGTGAGACGGACGGATGGGGTTGAAGAACTAGTAGACCTGGGGCATCCCCGTGCGGATCGTCGTCTCGTCGCCGACCCACTGGCGCCAGGAAGATGTCGGTCTTGGTGAACTCGGTCCAGAACGCAAACTCGCTCGGCCATCCCCGCGACCTCTTGCGGCTCCATGTGGCCTTCTCCTCCATGGTCAGGTAGTTGGCCCGGTAGCCGAGCAGGTCTTTCCATGCGTGCCCGTAGAGCTCCTCGAGCCGCTTGGATGTCGAGCGGCTCGTGTTGCGGCGCAGGCTCGCGCGCCGCCTGGTGACCGGATGGGGGTTCAGGTGGCGGTTGTAGACGTGCCCCACCTCTGAGCCGTGGTCGACGCCGACCAGGTAGCCGGCCTCGCGCACTCTCCAGCACCAGTCCATGTCATGCCCCCAGTAGGGCATCCGCTCGTCCAAGGGGAACCGCTCGAACACGTCGGAGCGCACGATCGGGGCGGTGAACTCCACGAAGTGCGTAGGTTCCAGTTTCCCCGATCCGTTCGGGCGCAGGTAGCGGTGGTCGCTCACGAACGACGGATGGATGGCGGCGTAGCGGCTGTCGCGCATAAGCTTCGTGAGGCGGCCCAGGAGCTCCGGCTTGAAGGTCACGTTGGAGACGAACCAGACGAACTCGTAACCAGGGTTGCGCGCGAAACCGCGGTTGTACGCGGCGGCCAGGTTGCCCGTTCCCCGACGGTCGACGTAGAAGACGGGGACGTCGAGGGCCTCGAGGCATGGCACGGTCTGCCTCTTCCACCAGGGCTCCTCGTAGATGACCGCTATCACACAGACAGGACCGCGCGGATCCGCGGCATCATCTTGTCCCACGAGTGCTCCTCCGCGTATCGGATGCAGTTCTCGGAAAGCTCGGCGCGCAGCCCCTCGTCGTCTAAGAGGCGCCTCGCGGCGCGGTAGAGCTGCCGCTGGTCGTAGCCGACCCTGATGCTGTTGGTGGCGTCCAGGTCGTCGTCTCCCTCGACGATGGCCCGGGCGGTCACCGTGCCCTTCGTCATAGCCTCAACCGGCGCGCAGGAGCGCGCGTCGTAGCGCGTGGCCTTGAGAAGGATGGTCGCCTTACGGTACAGGTCGTTCAGGGTCGCCAGGTCGGGCTTCGCGTGGTACTCGTCCAGGATGCCGGGGGTCCGCGGGTCGTCGTTGCGGCCGTAGGCGACGATCGTGCAGCCGTCCGCCTTGAGCCTGGCCGCCACCTTGGGCCCGATGCCGTCGACGTCCTTGGTGACGTTGCCGGCATCCCAGCCTTCCACGAGCACCACGTCTCCGGACTTCTTCACGCGCTCGATCGGGAAGTCCGTAAGGTCGATGCCGTTCCCGACCTGTTCGATCGGGCCGCGGCGGCGGAACTGGGTGCGGATCACCCGCTCGTTCCACCCGCTGATGAGGATGAGCGGGTCATCGGTGCGGTAGGCCTTGGCACAGGCGTGCTGCCACGTCCTGTTGTTCGGGCGGAACAGGTGCTCGAGCATCTGCAGGAACACGAAGCGCCGCACTCCCCGCCGTGTGAGGTACTCGACCCCGTGGGGCGAGGAGACGATCAGCGTTCCGCACTGTTCCAGGGCCTCGTCGCTCTCCACCAGGCGCACGTGGGGCGCGACGCGCATCCAGTCCACCGGTTCGACCTTCGGAACCCGCACGACCACGTCGGGCAGGTGGTTCGCCCACTCTAAGATGACGCGGATGCCGCCGTGCGGCGCGAGCGTCGGGCACGTCATGAAGACGCGATCAGTGGAAGAAGGCATCTATGTCGTCCTGTGTCGCGGGCCGCTCGACCTCTTCCGGGTCCATCAGGTAGATCTCCACGTAGGCAGCAAGGTCGCGGATCCTGAGCTCGTTCATCTCAGGCAGCGAAAGGCCCGACCGCTTCCCGACCGCGATCCACTCGAGGTCGAGGCGGTCGGGCAGCTCGCTCGATATATGGCTACCGCCGAGGTGCCGGGGAGCCTCCACGAAACAAACCGTCGGCGGCGACCTCGAGCGCCGCCGCGAAGAAGGACTCGTCGAGCACGGTGACGCCGTCTAGTGACGCCACCCACGGCTCGAACCTGGGCCAGGGCTCCGGGTAGCAACCGGCCTTCGCCATGGCCCAGACGAGCTTGAGCACGCCGAGCGTGTCGATCTCGGCCGCGGAGATGGAATCCATCGTCACGCCGGAGACGTCGAGCTCGGACAGGTCCTCGAGGTTCTTGCCCGATGCTCCGGGGAACATCGAGATGAAGCCCTTCATCACCGTCAGGAAGTCCTTGGTCATGTCCGACCCGAACTCCTGGCGGTAGAACAGAAGGGAAAGAGGCGTCGCCTTCACAGGCAGGGTCGCCTCGCCGACCTTCAGCTCTCTCATGGCCTTAAGCCGCCTCTACGGGCACGTAGACCTCGTCGAAGAAGACGTCGAAGGACGAGCTGTTGGCGTCGGCCTCCTCCATGACGGCGCGCACGACGTTGACGCCGCCGATGGCGACGGCCGTGATCGTGAGCTTCAGCATGTCGGTGCCCACCTCGATGGTGGACTGCTTGGTCTTCTCCTCGCGCTCCGGACGAGCAGCCCGGCACTCGTAGAACCACGTCTTGCGGTTCTTGTCGTCGCCATCGATCTCGAAGCCCAGCGCAAACGGGGCCGGGAGCGCGTCCGCGTCCTCCACTATGGCGCCGTTGGCGTCGGTGTCCCAGTTGAGCATGGTCGCGAGCGTGGAGTCCGGCACGAGCGCCATCTCCAGATCGGCGCTGTAGCCGTTGTTGGTGGTGGCGGTGAAGTACACACCGTTGTCGGCGTAGAACTTGACCTCTTCGCCCTCGGCCGCGGGCTTGAAGCTCACCGCGCCGGGGATGGCGATCGGGGTGGCCCAGACGGGCTCCCCGCTCGAATCGTCGGCCGATCGGAACGCCACGTGGACGTTCTTCAGGCCGTAGGTGACCTTGTTTGCCATGACACTTCCTTCCTAAAGGGATTCGTCGGACGCGCTGATGAACACCTGGACGCTGTAGACGACCTCGTGCAGGCGTTCGGACTCGATGTAGAGCTCCGCCTTGTCCCAGACCAGGCCCAGTGAGACCAGGGCGGCCTCGAGGGAGGCCTCCGTGTCGGGGTCCTTCACGTCGGTGTAGAGCTCGACGTCGAATCCGGAGATGGTCGCGTAGTTGATGCCATCGGCCACCAGATCGGCCGAGCTTGTGAAGCGGTAACAGATGAACGGAGGCTCGACGGCCTCCCGAAACGCCACGTAGGCGGTGTCGCAGACCCCGGAAAGGGCCGTGTAGAGCTCTTCCTGGGTCATCGTGAGGCCTCTCGGATGATGTCCTCGACGCGGTTCTCGACCTGCTGTATGGCGAAGTCCTCGGCCACGCCGATGTGCGGGTAGGCCCTGACGCGGCCTCCGCCCCGTTTCGCGTGGCCCTTCTCGAGCAGGTGCGTGAGCTGGTAGAGCTTGGCGTAGACGACCGCGTGGCCGGGCCAGAGGGTCCTGAATGTCCACGACTTGGCGTACTCGCCGGTCATCTCCGGGGAGGTCTTGCGCAGTACAACCGCCGTCTCCTTGGCCGTGGTCCTCACCGCGTCGGCTATGCCGTGCTTCACGTCGTCGGTGTAGGTGCGCAGCGACTCGGCGATGGTGGTGGCCAGAGCGTCGGCGTGGATGAGCTCACGGGCCATCTCAGACCCGCTTCTCGGAACACATCAGGGTCATCTCGGCCTCAAAGAGGCCTTCTAAGACGACCTCGACCTCGAACGTGCGCCCGTTGGCCACCAGAACGGCCGTTTGGGGCACGTCGAAGGCCGGGACGGACATGGTCACCTTGTGCGTGACCCTGCCACGCTCTCCGCCGGCTGAGATGACCTCCCGGCTGTAGGCGGACACCGGCTTGATGCATACCCATGCCTGTCCGAGCTCGGAAAGCTCGCTCGACTCGTTGCCGAGGGAGTCTCGTGTGAGCTCCGGAGCCTGTACGGAAGCCCTTGTTGGGTACTTTCCGGGGTACATCTAGTCCTCCGGGGCCTCTTCGGCCGCCTCTTCGGTCTTCTTGACGGACTCGGGGAACGCAGGGGACGGCACGTCGAGGCACTCCCCGATGAAGCCGCGCTCCTGGAGTTCCTTGGCCCGGACGAGCGAGATCGTGCGGTAGAGGGAGCCCTTCGTGTACGTGACGGCGGTCTCCTTGTCCTTGAAACGCTTGGTGACGGGGTATTTCACGTCCTCACAGCCCCTTTCAGGCCCTCATCTGCAGCAGCATCGACGTCATCGCGTCCTCCAGGCCGCCCTCTCCGCCGCCGTAGATCGTGCTCACGTAGCAGCACACGGCGAGGTCGTAGAGGGCCGTCGCGCCGTCGTCCGAAGCGTCCGGACGGGTCACTCCCGCGCCCTCGATGTAGGCTTTCGCGGCCAGGACGAGCGCCAGGATGGTCGGATCGGACGATTCGACACGCAGGAAGCGCCTCACACGGTCGACCAGCAGGGCGTCGTCGGAGTCGTCGGCGAGCACGGTGATCGTCTCGACGTCGGTGAAGCTCCGCCCGTCAGGGTCGGTGCCCGTCCACGTCAGCACGAGCTCCCCGGCCGCCGAGACCTCCGCGGCGACCACGTCGAGGGCATACCGCTCGTTCACGGTGTCCCAGACGGGGTCGGCGGACAGCGTCACGGTCGTCCCGTTGAGCTTCGCGGTGGCGTCAACGCTCGTGGCCTGGACGGCTCCGGTCGAGTCCGACCGCTCGTAGTACAGGACGGTGTCGCACCCGGCGACGATGACGTTCACAGATGACATTCAGGCCCTCCAGACGTGCGGAGGGGCCCGTGAAAGGGCCCCTCCGGCGGGCTGTCGTGGGTATCGACCCTTAAGAGCTGGTGTCGATCGCCAGGCGGAAGGCGTTGTCGGTCAGGCGCCAGATATCGAACCAGGCGGTGACGACGAAGCGGTACAGGCCCTGCATGATCTCCTTGTCGGCGTCCACGACCGGGGCGCCGTCGTAGTTGATCTGGCAGTAGCTGAAGTCTCCGACGACCGGGATGGTGGCCGAGGAGCAGAACGTGACCGGCGCGCCGATGACGCTCTCCGGCGGGGCGGCGAACAGCGAGGCGTCGCCCGCGATTTCGCGGAGCATCCCGACGTAGTCGGACCGCTTCATGCAGACGGCCGCGTTGTCCTGGTACTCGTCGTCCAGGTCGGCCAGGGCGTTGGTGACGGCCTCGAACATGCCGGCGCCCGAGACGTCCGTGATCGTGTAGTCGCTCGGCTTCTGGTAGAAGCTCATGTGCTTCTCGGCCGCCGCGGAGGCCTCGGTGAACATCCGCAGCTTCTCCTTGGCCACGAGCGCGGCCAGGAGCTTGTCGTTGATCTCGGTGACGAGGTTGGTATCGGTGCCGTGGACGACGGTGTCCGAGGCGGTCGTGCCGACCTTCGTCTTGTAGCGGGCGAACGTGATGACCGAGCCCGCCATCGTCGCCAGGGTGGCGGTGTTGGAGTCATCGAGCATCGTGGTGTCGGTGAGCGTCCAGCCGAGCACCGGGACCTCGAGGCCGCCGATGTTGGTCACGCGGCAACGGCTGCGGATCGGGTTGGTGGCGAGCGGGTCGGAGACGAGCGTGTTGGACAGGCTCACCGGCAACAGGCTCGCGGCGCTGGAGTCGTGCCCGGACGGGATGCCGTAGAAGTCGGCGTCCACCACGGTCCGCGGGTCGGTCTTGTCGGCGACCGCGCGCCAGAAGGCGGCTGTGTTGCGGATCTTGGCGCCGTCGGTGTCCTCGGACTTGTGGAACTCCTGCTCGAGGGCCTTCTGCGCGGCGAGCTCCTCGCGCTCGATCTGCTGTGCCAGGATGTCGGCGCGCGTCTGGATCTGCGAGAACCGCTCCTGGGCAGTGGTGACGTCCTCGATCGGGGCGGTCGGGTCGGCGGCGAGCTTGGTCAGCTCGTCGTGGGCGACGTCGAGCTCGTTTGCGACGGCCCCGAACGCCTCCTTCAATGCGTAGACGGACTGCATCAGCAGTCCTCCTTCCGTGTTGGCACGAAGGACATGCCTTCGCGCAGCTTGCGTATCCGCTCTGTGTGCTGTGCCGCCTCGACGAGTACCTGCTCGGGGAGTCCGTGCTCGGGACCCGCGGTCTCAGCGCCCTCCGTGGGGGCAGCTCTGAGCTCCTCGGGGACCTGGGCGTAGACGTCCAGGAACGGGCTCGCGTAGGCGGCTATCTGAACCACGTCCTCGGTCACGACATCGACGAGGCCGAGGTCGTAGGCCTGAGAAGCGGTGATCCACGTGTCGGTGAGGAGGGCATCTATCATGCTCTCCATGGTCATCTGCGGGTCCTTGCGCTGGTAGGTGGCGAGCATGGAGGGCAGGAGGCGGTCGAGGTCGTCGGCCATAGCACGGAGCTCCGCGGCGTCGTAGTAGCCCATGATCCCGGCGAGCGGCGCGTGGTAGAGCAACAGCGCGTTGCTGGGTGCCGAGACCGTCTCGGCCACCGCGAGGAGCAGCGTGGCGGCGGACGCGGCGTAGCCGTCGACGAACCCGTTGACCCTGGCCGGGTGCCTGTCGAGCACCGCGCAGATCGCGAGCGCCTGCCAGAACGACCCGCCGAGGGACGCGACGTAGAGGTTGATCTGTGAGACCTTGCCGGCGGCCTCGAGGTCTTCGCGGAACGAGTTGGCCGTGACGTCGGACTCGTTCCACTTCTCGAAGGCTATGTCGCCGTGGATGTAGATGTCCGCCGTTCCTGCAGCGGCCCTGATGTCCCAGAACTTCGACACTGTCATCTCCTTAGACGGTCGGCGGCAGGTTGGATCCGACGGGCGAGAGGTCGCGGCTCATGTAGAGCTTGTCGCCGCCCGTCTCCGGCGGGAGCTCCTCCCACGCGCGGCACTCGTTGGGCTTGAACAGCCCCGTACGCACACCCTTGAAGTAGAAGTCCATCCGCGTGGCCATATCGCCTCGCAGCAGTGCCGTGACGTTGAACTTGAAGTGGAGGCCGCGGGCCCGCTCGCCAGTGGTCAACAGCTTGCGGTCGAGCTCGGACTCGTACTGCGTCACGAGCGGGATGATGGTCTCCTGCAGGTACTCGAGGGCCTCCTGCTCGCGCGTGTTGTAGCTCGTGGCGTCCGGATCAGGGAGCCCGAAGACCTCGTAGACGCGCCTTCTCGTGACCTTCTCGGCCTCGAAGACCTTGGTGTCCATGAACTTCTGCTCGATCGGCGTGATGGTCGTGCCCATCTCCTGCAGCAGCACGCCGCCGTTCTCTGAGTAGAAGGAGCGGAACGAGTCGAGCACCGCCTGCTTCTTCGTGTCGTCGAGCAGCGAGGCGACCTGGAGGATGAAGCTCGCTCGTGCCGAGGACTCGACCTGATCGAGCGAGAACTCTCGGATCGCCGTCTCGAAGTCGAGGCTGTTGGTCAGCACGCTGATCGGTGAGATGCCGGTGTACGTGAGCCCGGTGGTCCCGCCGGCGGCCGATACGTGACGCACATGGAGCATGGTTGTGGAGACAAAAACCTATAATGTGATTGTCAACGGGCAGACCGGCGCAGTGACCGGCGAGACCCCCTCGCGGGACCTGCTCGGCTGGGTGCAGAATTTGTTGAAGTAAAAAGTGGAAGCGTCTCGGTATGGGTGTTGCGGTGGTCGAGTAGGCTGAACTTTGCCGTACCGAGACCCGCAACACCCTACTCGACCATCGATCAATCATAAAAGATATGCCATCTTCCCTTTCCATCCTCCGCCAGCGTCGCGAACGCCGCGACCAGTCCCGCCGCAGTGCCGAGTCCCGCACCCGCGGCGCGGCCATTGGCTGCGGGTTGATCGTCAGCCTGCTCATTGCGGGGACCATCCTGACAGCAGCCTTCACCTGGGCTTCCCTGACCCGCGATCTGCCCTCGACAGCGGCTCTGCCTGCCCTGCTCGACCCTCAGGATGGCGCGCTGCTTCTGCCGACCCGGTTCTATGATCGCAGCAGTGAGCATGTCATCTCGGTCCTTTCGCCGTTCCACGAGCCGCGACGTTATACCCCCCTCGAAAAATTTCCCCAGCAGCTGGTGGATGCAACGCTCGCCGCACAACCCGACCTCGCCGGACAGCTGGCATCCGACCTGTTATTGTGGAACGAGCTGCCTTCCGCGCGCCGTGACCTGCGCCAGCGCCTGCTTGCCGCGCAGCTCACTTCCGAATTCAGCCGCGACCAGCTCCTCGAGTGGTATCTCAACAGCGCCGGTTTTGGCCACTTTGCCTATGGCGCGGACGCCGCCGCGCGCCTATATTTTGGGAAAACGGTTGACGAACTCAACCCTGCTGAGGCCATCGCGCTGGGAGCCATCGCCCGCGCGCCTGCCCTCAATCCCTTCGACTCACCGCAGGATGCACTTGCCAACCAGTCGCAGTTATTGGATGAAATGGTGGAAAAGGGATTCCTGTCTGATGCGCAGGCGGAGCAGGTGGCGGACGCGTCCCTCGAGTTCCAGCCGAGTCCGGCGCCCCTCAGCCTGTCTCCCGCTTTCGACGAACTCGTCCTCTCCCAATTGGATTCACGCTTCAGCCGCGAACGCGTTGCGCGAGGCGGGCTGGACATCGTCACCACGATGGATTACGACCTGCAGATTTAAGCCGCCTGCGCGGTGCAGTCCCAGCTGCGCAAACTGGCAGGAGACGAGTTACCGCTGCCCGCCATCGACGGCGGAACCTGCCTTGCCGCGCAGGACCTTCCGCCTCTTCCGCCCGGCGCAGCCTCCACGGATGAATCGGCCAGCGCCGCGGTGATCGACCCGCAGACCGGGCAGGTGCTGGCGCTGGTGGGTGAGATGGACGCAAGCGGCAGCCAGGGCAACCTGACTGCGCGGCGGGTCGGGTCGTTGATGACGCCGTTCATTTACCTGACCGGCTTCGCGCGCGGGATGAGTCCCGGCACGCTGGCATGGGATATCCCCGGTGGATTATCGGGCACCGCGGAAGGGATCGAGAATCCCGATGGTGAATTTCACGGGCCGGTGCGGCTGCGCGAAGCGCTGGCCAGCGACACCCTGGTTCCCGCGGTGGAGATCCTTGCGCAGCTCGGCGCGGAATCCGTGGCGCGCATCGCTGCCCCGTTTGGGATCAACATTTCGGAAAGCGAAAATGACCCGCTCCTGGGGAACGCCTTGTTAACACCGCTGGATGCCGCCCGCGCCTACGGGGTATTCGGCAACGAGGGCGTGCTCGCCGGCTGGAAGTCGGGCGAGACCATCCAGCCCTCCGTGGTGTTGAAAGTGGACACCGTGGACCATGCGCCCTGGTTGACCGCACCCATCGTTGATATGCAGGCTGTCGCCAGCCCGCAGCTGGCTTACCTGATGACGGATGTCCTGCGCGACCCGACTGCGCGGCGCGGCGCGGAGAGCGCCTCCCTGCTCGACCTGAACCGGCCTGCCGGCGTCAAGTCCGGCGGAACCGAGGATGGCCGCGACCTGTGGACGGTGGGTTACACCCCCTCGCGCGCGGTGGCGGTCTGGATGGGCGGTGAATTGGCCTTATCCACTGCGCCGGTCTCCGGGCTGTGGCGCTCGCTGATGAGCACCGCCGTGCAGGACCTGCCTCCCGACAGCTGGACTCAGCCCCAGGGCATGGTCGCCATGGACGTGTGTTCACCCTCCGGGCTGCTGCCCACCGATGCCTGTCCGCTCGTGGTGCGTGAAGTCTTCCTCGAAGGCAACCAGCCGGTGAACCTCGACGATCTGTACCGCGAATTTTCCATCAACCGCGAGACAGGCCTGCTGGCGACCATCTTCACCCCGCCTGCGCTGGTGGATAAAAAGGTGTTCATGGTCGTTCCGGAGGCTGCCAGGGAGTGGGCTGTCTCGAAAGGTATCCCGATCCCGCCCGATACTTACGACACCATCCAGGCGGAACCTCCCCAACCGGGCGTGGACATCGCCTCGCCGGAGATGTTCGCCGAAGTCAGTGGCAGTGTTCAGGTGACCGGCACTGCCGCGGGAGATGATTTCCTGTTTTATAGATTGCAGTATGGGCAGGGACTGAATCCGCAGAGCGTGGGTGCAGGTCGGCGACGACTTAACGACTCCTGTCACCGACGGCCTGCTGGGCGAGTGGGATACTTCCGGGCTGAATGGACTGTATGTACTTCAGCTGCAGGTGGTGCGCAATGATCAGTCGCTGGAGACGGACACAGTGGTGGTGACCATCACTCCATGAATAAGTGAGTAATAAAAAAACGAGTTGGTGAGTGTTATTCTCATCAACTCGTTTTTTGTTAACTTTCCCGCAGCCAGCGTTTGACCGCCTCGGTCGGGTGCTGGTGGGATTCCATGGCTTTCAACAATTCCTTTGGCGTGGCTGCGCTGACCATGATCTGGCGATGCTCCGGGAAGATGAACCTTTCCTTCTCCGCGTGGTCCACCAGCTTGAGCAGGGGGTCGTAATAATGCCGGGTGTTTAGCAGGCCAACCGGCTTCTCGTGCAGCCCGATCTGCGCCCAGGTGATGGTCTCGAAGAGTTCGTCGAAGGTGCCAAAACCGCCCGGCAGCGCAATGTAACCCTCGGCCAGATCGTACATGCGCGCCTTGCGTTCGTGGATGGTAGGCGTCACCTCGAGGCGCGTCAAGCCGGGGTGCGCCAGCGCCGTAGTGTTCATCGCCTCGGTGATCACGCCGACCACTTCGCCGCCTGCCTCCAGTGCCCCGTCCGCCACATCGCCCATCAGCCCGGTCCTGCCTCCACCATAAATGAGACGAATGCCCCGCTCAGCCAGCAGGCTGCCCATCTCGCGCGCTGCCGTCTTAAACTCAGCGTGGATACCGTCCGCCGATCCGCTGTATACACATATGGATTTCATAAATAATTCATGCTCTTTTAATGATGAGGATATATAAATATTCCCTGCAAGTATACCGCTGAGCGGGTAAGAGTTTGGTTAACGAAGCCCTCCCCAGGCTTGACTCCACGTATGCCGGGCTTACAATGCTTAGGATAAGGGCTTGCCATGGATTACAGGGATTATTACCAAACTCTCGGAGTCTCGAAAAACGCCTCGCAGGATGATATCCGTACGGCGTATCGAAAACTCGCCATGAAATATCATCCCGACCGCAACCCCGGCGATAAAAAAGCCGAGGACCGGTTCAAGGAGATCAACGAGGCATATCAGGTTCTGTCCGACCCGCAGAAGCGTGCGCGCTACGACCAGCTCGGCGACTCCTATCACCAGTATCAGCAGCGCGGCGGCGCGCCGGGCGGATTCGACTGGTCGCAGTGGACGGCATCGCAGGGCGGAACCCGCGTGGAGTTCAATGGCGACTTTAACGACCTGTTCTCTGAATTCTTCCGGAGCATCTTCGGCGGCGGCGGGGCAGCGGGGATGGGACAGCGGGGCAGGGCACGTTCCGCGCCTGCCTACGAGAGCCCGGTCACCATCTCGCTCGAAGAGGCTCACGACGGCGCCTACCGGCAGGTGGAGTTGGACCGGCACAAGAAGAAGATCCGCATCCCTGCGGGCGTCAAAACCGGGTCGAAGGTGCGCGTGCCGGGCGGCGCGCCGGACGGCAGCGACCTGTACCTCGATGTCACCGTCGCCGACGACCCGCGGTTCATCCGCGAGGGGAACGATCTGCGCGCCGATGTGCAGCTGGATGTCTTTACTGCCATGCTCGGCGGCGAAGTGGACGTGCCGACCCTCGGAGGCAAAGTGCATCTGAAGGTCCCCGCCGGCACCCAGCCGGACCAGGTCTTCCGCATCGCCGGGCGCGGCATGCCGTCGAGTAAAAGCCCACCGTCGAAGGGCGACCTGTTCGTAAAAGTCAAAGATCAATATTCCGCGCAATTTAACCCCGGAGCAGAAGTCACTGCTGGAGGAAGCTGCGCGGAAGCAGAAGGCGAAATAATTCGCAAAGGAGAACGAATGAAACGTAAGGTGAATTTATTATTGGTAATGTCCTTATTGGTGTTTGGGCTGGCGGCCTGCCGCTTCAGCGGAGAATCCATCCTGTCGCAATTGCCGGAATTTTCAGAGCTGACTGTCCCCACCCAGATTCAGAACCTTGAGCTTCCGGTGATACCGGCGGTTACCGACACCACTGTGTTGATCGCGGATGAGAACATCCTCGTTGACCTGTTCGACCGGGTCAGTCCCGGCGTGGTGGCGATCAAGACGATCACCGATCAGGGCGGCGGACTCGGCTCGGGCTTTATCTTTGACAGCGCCGGGCACGTGGTGACGAATTACCACGTGGTCGAAGGCGCGACCGAGCTTGAAGTGGACTTCCCGTCCGGGTTCAAGACGATGGGCAATGTCGTCGGCACCGACCTCGATTCGGACATCGCGGTGATCAAGGTGGATGCGCCGGCGGAGGAGCTGCACCCTCTCACAGTGGGTGACTCGGAGCAGCTGCATGTCGGCCAGTTCGTGGTGGCCATCGGCAATCCCTTTGGGCTCGACAGCACGATGACCTACGGCATCGTCTCTGCCCTGGGACGCACCCTGGACTCCATGCGCCAGACTCAGGACGGGCTGGGTAACTTCAGCGCCGGGGCTTTGATCCAGACCGACGCGGCCATCAACCCCGGCAACTCGGGCGGACCGCTGTTCAACCTGGACGGTGAAGTGATCGGCATCAACCGCGCCATCCGCACCGAGGCATCCAACACCACCGGCGAGCCGGTCAACAGCGGCATCGGGTTTGCCATCCCCGGCAGCCTCATCAAGCGCGTTGTGCCGGTGTTGATCGAAAAAGGGAAGTATGACTACCCCTACCTCGGCATTACCTCGATCGACGAACTGCCGCTATCCCAGATGAACGAGCTTGGGCTGAAGAGTTTCGTCGGCGCCTATATCACCAGCATCGTTCCGGGCGGACCTGCCGAGCAGGCCGGCCTTGTCGCCGGCACGCAGAATACCGTTGGCGGATTGCCGGCGGGCGGCGACCTGATCGTTGCGATCGACGGCAAACTGGTCAAGACGTTTGACGAAATGCTTTCCTATCTCATTGTGAACAAAGGCCCCGGCGATACGGTGACGCTGACGGTCATGCGCGGCGACCAGAGACTCGACATCCCGCTCACGCTGGGCGCGCGCCCGTAAAGGTTACTGGCTCCACAAAACATGAGCAATAAAATATGCGATTGGGAGAGCGGCTTTGCCGCTCTCCCAATCGCTATTTTAAATTCCCATCCCTCAATGCCGCGGTGGATGGGGTGAGGGCAAATTATAGGTTTTCATCCTTTCAACGGCGGCGCATCTTTGTCGTAGGCAAAGACCTGGATGTCGAAACCGTCCTTGTTGAGGAAATCCATTGCCGGCTGCAGAGTGGCGGACTTTATGGCATCCACATCGCTGGCTCGGGGCGAGCACTGAAAGCCGGGCTTCCTCGTCGGACATCTTTACCACCTTGATCTCCGCGCCCGGGCTGACTGCCAGGATCTTATTCTTCATATCCGCGATGGCATCGTCAAGGGACATGTCCGCGCTCCTTACAGGTTCTCCAGCATTTCCTGCATCGACTTGAGTTTACTCTGGAATTGCGGATCGTCCACCATTGGGTCGGGTGCCGCCTGATCTTTTTCACGGCGAGGGGACATGATGATTGCGCCGTCCAGTTCGCTCACATCCAGAAGGTCGCCGGCTTTCAGTCCAAGCCGGGACCGCAGCTCGGGCGGCAGGATCAGCACGCCTTCGTCCTGAAGCTGGATGGTCATTCGTTCAGTCATGGTCGCCTCCACCTTTGAATTTGTATCGTCGATTTGTTATGGTAAGATGTGCGGATGAAGTATTTACGATTGGCGATCTTCCTGATTTTCGTTTTGGCTTTATCCGCCTGCGCAGGGACTGCCCCAATCCGGCCGACTCTCGTTGTGCCGACGGTGCCGCCCACGGAGGAAACGGTTAACCAGGTTAATTCAGACGACCCGGGGCTTGTGATCAAAGGTACTGTGATCCTCGATGGTCAGCCGCTCGAAGGGGTGAAAATCTATCGCAGCTTTGCATCCTATGAGGGGGAAGTCGTTGCTGTCACCGGCAGGGACGGGACCTACCGCTCCGAGTTCATGTTCATCCCCGGCGACGAGATGGTGACCGTCTGGGCGGAGCTGGAAGGATACACCTTCACGCCGGAGAACGAGTATTGGCGGCATTATTATGGATTTGAGGTACGGACGGTGGATTTTTCAGCGTCTAAACCGTAGACCCCGCCTCACCTTTAGCCAAATCCACAAGTTTTTCAATAAAGAACGCTTTATGAAATTCTGTTGCATTAAAATATCATATATGATAATATATTGCAATGGAATTCGAGAGACTACTCGAGATCATCGGCGATGAGCCTGTCTTTGAAACATCCCTGCTTCTGGCGGGAAACATCAACCCCAATGGCGTTCGGCTGCAACTCAACCGTTGGACAAAAAACGGCCGCATCCACCAGCTGCGAAGAGGGCTTTATGCGGTCGCCCCGCCTTATCAACGGGTTAAGCCTCATCCCTTTGTGATCGCAAATCGCCTGCAGCGGGCATCCTATGTCAGCATGCAATCAGCTCTGGCTTTTTATGATCTCATCCCCGATACTGTGAATGTCACTGTAAACATTGCGGCCGGGCGTCCCGAGCGATTAAGTACTCCCCTGGGAATCTTTGAATTTCGACACATTAAACCGGACCTGTTCAAGGGATACCGGATGATCGACTTGAGCGGCCAGCAGGCGCTGGTTGCCACGCCTGAAAAAGCGCTGCTTGACCTGGTTTATCTGCAGCCCGACGGTGAAACGAAAGAGTATTTACAGGAACTGCGCCTGCAAAATCTGGATCGACTCAACCTGGATGAGTTGCGGAAACAAGCGGAAGCGGTCAACAAGCCAAAGCTGCGGAGGGCTGTCGAAGTCATTTCCGCTCTGGCTAAAACCGAATCCCGCGATTACGAGGATCTATGAAAGATTATTTGGCTGACCTGGTACGTAACTCCGCCTCTCCGCTGCAAGGCCGCAACCTGGCGAGAGAATACCTCCAGGCGCGGATTCTGGCTGCGTTGCAGCGGTCCGGAGCGATGATCCCGCTTGCGTTTCATGGAGGGACGGCGCTGCGATTCCTGTATTCCCACGGCCGTTATTCTGAAGACCTTGACTTTGCACTGGAAGGCAACCCTGCGACCTATGACTTTCGCGCCTATCTGCAAGCCATCCGCTCCGAGTTGACGCCGGAAGGATATCCGGTTGAACTGAAGGTGAGCGATCAAAAAGCGGTGCACAGTGCGTTTGTCCGCTTTCCCGGATTATTATTTGAGTTGGGGCTTTCCCCGCAGCGCAGTGAGACGCTGGCGGTCAAGATCGAAGTCGATACCAACCCGCCTAAAGGAGCCGGGACCGCCACAACTGTGGTACGCCGTTTTGTCGTGCTCCAGCTTCAACACCATGACAAGGCTTCGCTGCTCTCCGGAAAACTGCATGCCATTTTGCAGCGGGCTTACACCAAGGGCCGCGATGTTTATGACCTGTTCTGGTATCTGAGCGACCCCGCATGGCCGGAGCCGAACCTGGTACTGCTGAATAATGCTCTGGCGCAGACGGATTGGACAGGTGAAATCCTGACCCCCGCCAGCTGGAAAGGGGTTGTGGCAAAACGGTTACAACGATTAAACTGGGATAGCGTGGTGGACGATGTACGCCCATTTATTGAACCAGGGTTTGACCTTGATCTGCTTACCCTGGCTAATTTGGAGCGAGTTTAAAGGCTTAATGCCTGTAAAAAAACAATTTTCCAGCTGCGGCAGTCTGAAGCAGCGAGCAGGCAATTATCTACCGCCAGCGTGAAACCCGCTCAGGGATTCGTTCATCCCCCAACTCGTGACACAACTTCTTCAAACGCGGAGTGGCGCCCTGCCACTGCAAATCCTTCAAAGTCTCTTTGATCGGGACATCCTTGCGAAGCGTGGACAACTCCCTGAACAACAAGGCATCGCTGTAATTCTTTTTCAGGTTTTCGAGCAGAGTCGTTGCGCGCCCGAGACCCAGGCCGAGTTGATTGCGGGTCGGAGGGAATTGACTCGATGTGCTTGAAGCGCGAAAGCACCGTGGCTGTTGATGCCGCTCCCCAGCCTTTGATGCCCGGATACCCGTCCGCCGAATTGCCGACGAGCGCCAGATAATCGGGGATCGATTCGGGGCTGACGCCAAATTTTCCGATCACGCCCTGCTCATCCAGAATGATCTCGCGGCGCCGGTCCCAGCAGACCACACGGTCGCCGTCCACCAATTGCGTCAGGTCTTTATCCACCGAGCAAATGACGATCTGCTGCACAGATTTGACCTTGAAGCGCGCGACCGCTGTGGCGATGGCGTCGTCCGCTTCGAACTTGACCATCGGCCAGACGACCAGCCCCAGCGCGGAGGCGGCCTTTTCGGCCAGTGGAAATTGCGCCAGCAGATTCGGGTCAACGCCCGCGCCGGTCTTGTAGCCCGGGTACATCTTGTTGCGAAACGATTCGATGACATGATCAAAAGCGACTGCGACATGCGTCACTTCGGGGTCGGACAACAGCAGCATCAGGCTGCGGAGGAGCCCGAGCGTCGCGCCTACCTCCCTGCCATCGGGAGCCTTCTTCGGCGGCGCGCCAAAGTGAGCGCGGAATAATTCGTAGGTGCCGTCAACGAGGTGGATTTTCATGTTCGCATTCCTATAAACTTGCTAATCCTTCACGATCTTCGCCACTGTCACGCCGGCGCCGCCCTCGCTTTGGTGTCCCTCCTCGAACGAAGCGACATGCGGATGGTCCTTGAGCATCCCGCGCACCGACTCGCGCAGCTTGCCGGTCCCTTTGCCGTGGATGATGCGCACGAACGGCATCCCGGAAAGATACGCCCGGTCGAGATAATCGTCGAGCATGGCCAGCGCGTCCTCGGAGTTCTGCCCGCGCAGGTCCAGCTCCATGCCGGGGGAAGCGGAGGTGATGCTGAGGTGAGTGGACGGTCCCTCTTCTAGATTTGCGACAGCCTGCTTGATCCTGCGCTTGCGGCCGGTTTCCTTGGGCGGACCGGCCTCCGGCTCCTCGGACGGGCGCGCCAGGTCGCTTAACTTGGCGCGCACCCGCAGGGCACCCACCTGCACCTCGGCGTCCGATTCACTGAGGGATGTGATCACGCCCTCGGCCTTGATGGTGCGCAGGAAAACCCGTTCGCCCAGCTTGAGCGTGCCGGGAGAAACCTGCTTGGGCACGGATTGGCGCGCCGTCGGCTTCTGGACCTTTTCCTCCAGTACCTCCATCTGCTCCTCGACGGCTTTGATGGCATCCAGCGGCTGGCGGGCTTTTTTCATCTGTTCCTTCAGCGTGTCGATCTGCTGCTGCAGGATGGCCACTTCCAGCTCGCCTTCCGCGCGGGCTTTTTCGAGCACCTGCCGGCGTTCATCTTCGATCTGCTCCAGCCGTTTTTCCAGTTCGAGCCGCGTGGCGTCCGCGCGCTGCTTGGCCTTCTCCGCTTTTTCACGTTCGCGGCTGGTCTGGTTGCGCTGGCGGCGGATGTCGTCCAGCATCTTGTCGGCGCGCAGGTCGAGCGGGTTGATCTCACTCCTCGCATCAGCGATGATCTCCTGGGGCAGCCCGAGCCGCGTGGCGATGGCCAGCGCGTTGGAGCGCCCCGGCAGACCGATGGTCAGCTTGTAGGTCGGGCGCAGGGTCTTCACGTCGAATTCCAGCGAGGCATTGACCACGCCCGGCGTGCTGTGGGCGAACGTCTTCAGCTCGGGGTAGTGCGTGGCGACGAAGGTCGTCACGCCGCGCGCCAGCAAATGGCTGAGGATCGCGCGCGCCAGCGCGGCGCCCTCCTGCGGGTCGGTGCCCGCGCCCAGTTCGTCGAGGATGACCAGCGAGCGGTTATCCGCCTCCTTGAGGATGCGGATGATGTTGGTGATGTGCCCCGAGAAGGTGCTGAGCGACTGCTCGATGGACTGCTCGTCGCCGATGTCGGCGTAGCAGGTCGTGGAACAGCGACAGCTCCGAGCCGGACTGGACCGGGATGTGCAGCCCGGACTGCGCCATGGCCGCCATCAGCCCGACGGTCTTGAGCGTGACCGTCTTGCCGCCGGTGTTGGGCCCGGTGATGACCAGCGCGAAGGTGCCCGGCGCGAGGTCGATATCCAGCGGCACGACCGTGTGCGGATCGAGCAGCGGATGCCGCGCCTGGAACAGACGGATGACCGCGCCGGGATTGGGCGTCTGCGCCGGTTCTTCATTTCCTTTGGCTTGATTCCCTTTGACTGGTTTTTTCTTGTCCCCGTCCAGCGGATGCAGCAGCGGCTCGCTGGCGTGGATCTCCTCGGCATACTTGGCCTTGGCAAAGGCCAGGTCCAGCTCGGCCAGCGCCTCGACACCGGAGATGATCTCCGCCGGCCGCGATGCCCACCTGCGCGGACAGTTCCGCCAGCACCCGGCGCACCTCGTCGCGTTCGGCCAGCTGCAGTTCGCGGTAGGTGTTGTTCATCTCGACGACGGCCAGCGGTTCGACGAACAGCGTTGCGCCGCTCGAGGACTGGTCGTGGACGATGGACTTGAACTGCCCCTTGAACTCGGCGCGCAGCGGGATGACATAGCGCCCGTCGCGCTGGGTGATGAGCGTATCCTGCAGCATCGGCACGGTCTTGCCGTCGGTGATGTACTTCTGCAGACGGCTCATCAGCCGTTCGTGGGCAATGCGCATCTCGCGCCGCAGGCTGGCCAGCTTGACGGAAGCCGAGTCGAGCACCTCGCCTTTGTCCGAGATGGTGCGCGAAATGGAGTCGACGATGCCGACCGGGTTGGGCAGGCTGAGCGCCAGCCCGCCGATGCGCGGGAACTGCGGTTCCATTTTCTCGAGGGTTTTCTTGAGCTCGCGGCAGGAGATCAGCGTGGACTTGATGTCGAGCATGTCGGGCGCGTCCAGCACGCCTCCGTGCCGGGCGAGGTCCACCTTGGGGCGGATGTCGTGCGCGCCGCCGATGGTCAGGTCGTGCAGCGAGAGCAGCATGCGCGCTTCGGTCGTTTCCTGCTGGCGGGCGCGGGCCAGTTCGAAACTGGCCGTCGGCTCAAGCTGGCGCGCCAAGGCCTGCGACGCGCTGAAGTCGCAGTGGGAGGCCAGGCGTTCGAGCACTTTGTGATATTCGATGACGTTGAGAGTCTTGCTGTCCATAGTGAATGAATTTAACCACAAAGAAGCATGAAAACATAGAGGAAATAAAAGAGCGGCGCATCGGCCGCTCTGGGTACAACTTTAACATCGAGGCAAAGGCAGTCTCGTGGGGGATCGGCTGTCCTTATCTTTATACCAAACTGCCTGCGCTAGGATTCCTTCGGCGCTTCCAGGCTCTCCACAGTCGTGGTGTTCTTTCTTTCCTGCTTGCGTCGAAGCTTTTCGTCCTTTTTCTTCTTCTTCTCCAGTTCTTTCTGGCGCTTCTCGTGTTTGTAGTTTACTTTGGCCAAGGCGGCATCCTTTTGTTTGGAATTAATTGTGGTTTGGTGATCTGTTGCTATTATCACACAAAAAGACGAATACTTTGATGTTAGTTTACCAACCCGCCGTGGTAAACCAGTTCATAGACCACATCTCCGCCCTTGCGGATGTATTCTCGTCCTGTGAAATGGGTGAGGTCGCCTTCGCTGGCATCGACGTAGGTCATATCACCCTCGGAGTGCACGAACCCGCCCAGGAAGCGCCCCTCGGCATACATGCGGGTGAGACTGATCTTGATCATCACGCCGGCTTCCGCGGATGTGATCTTGTCGGGGACGAGGATCCGGCCGAAGTAGTTCATCGCCCAGACGACCTTTTCTTTGTAATACACCGCCTCCTCTCCGATGAAGTCGCTCTCGCCCAGATAGCTGTCGTGGTATGCCCAATCTCCTTCAATAAACTGGAGGTCGTGCGAGCCCAGACGGTAGGGGAGCAGCTTACGTCCGCCGCCCACGTAGGTCGTTTGTTTGGCGCGGATGATAAAGGTGTGAAGTTGATCCAACAGGGAGGCGTCCATCGGATTATCTTCCTATGAAAGGATTCTCGTTTGGATAGCAGCATAAGAGCGTGTCGAGATATTCCACGCCGCAGAAATAGGGGCAAATGGAGGTGTTCTTCATCGCACAGCGATGTTCCTTTGTCCCATCGGCTTCGTTCCACGGACATCCGTCCTGCTGCCAGGTGATCGAGCCTGCGGGAGTTGCCAGGTCGATGTCCATGTTGGCGCCTTTGAGTTTTATGATGGGTGGCATGTCGTCCCTCCGTGGTTTGGTTGTCTATATGTATTAAACCACAATAAAATGCTCTTTGTCTGCGATTAGTTTGATGCCGGTCAGCTTTCCTGGTCACCCCTGTCAGGGTTTATTTCGATAAAATACCTCGCCGCGTTGTTGATTGGTCTGAACCCCGTCTTTAATGAGAGTGCTATGGCTTCAGTATTTTCACTGACATGGTCCACGACTATCCGCTGCACCTCTGAATTTCTCAGCGCCAGATGGGCTGAGAGCTCCAACGCCTTTCCCAGTCCTTTGCCCTGATACTCGGGATGAACCCCCAGCGGTTCGATCTGCCCAACTCCCTGCCACTGCCAGCACACGCAAAAACCAACCAGCTTCTTCTCCGGACTTTCAACGACCAGGTCGATTTCAGGCCGGTAGAATGGATGCTCCAGCACTCGCATTCGCCAGGCGGTTGTCATCTTCTCGGACCCAAACGCAGCCCGATGCAGTTCGACATAAGCTTCGACTTCCGCCTTCCCTCGCAAGGGACGAATTGAATAACCTTCAGGAAGCTGCGGTTGCTGCGTTTCCTTTTGCAGGTTCTTTTCGAACCGCAGGATGCTCCAATCGAACTTCTCGAAACCAAGCGACAACAGGTTCTCTATTGTTCGTTCCACACCGGGAGCATCTTCAAAGATCTCCACTGACCCATAGAAGTCTTCTCCGCTCCGCTTTGCATAAGCCATCATCTGCTCTTTCCCCCATTCGAAAATTTCTTTTTCCAATGACGACCCGGCTTGTGAGGGGTGGATGACAAAATCCAAATTCCACCATGGGGGTTGAAAGACGGCCCAGGCCAAAAGCTCATCCCTTTTTTTCCAAATCCCCAGTTCGCAGCCATTCTCCTGCCATGTCGATGAGAGACGATACGGCATGTCCACCCGATGAATGTGCGGATGGTCGGAATCCGTGCTTAATAGCGTTTGCAGGAGCCTGTAATCAGGTTTCTCTTTGATGGTGTGGCGTGTTGTGTTCAATCATTCCTCGATGAATTGCAGGTCGTGCGAGCCCCGCGGATGTGAACTGGCACGTTGATTAAACCATAATAAGAAAGCAGGTGGGCGGGTGCTTTTCCCCACCCACTTTTCAAAAACCATGATATACTCCGCCAGCTTCTGAAAAGAAGCCTACAATTCAGGGACATTGTTTTGGTTATTCCGAATGATTGCCCGATGGAAGCAAGTCGGGCGTTTTTGTTGCAATGGGCAGGTGCCGCCTGTAAAGGCGCACCGGTGTTGTCAGGAAACTTCGGCGGAGTCATCAGAAGAGTGTCTTCCAGGCCCAGTCTGTTAAAGCAGACCGGCCGCCAGACAAAGGAAAAAGATGACCACCGAATTTTCTGTTTTAAACCTGCGCCCCGAACTGGTGCAGGCAGTGACCGAACGCGGCTATGCCGAGCCCACCCCCATCCAGTCTGCCATCATCCCGCTCATGCTCAACGGCGTGGACGTGATCGGCCAGGCCCAGACCGGCACCGGTAAAACGGCTGCCTTTGCCCTCCCCCTTCTCAACAACCTCGAACCGGGTCAACGGCGCGCACAGGCGCTGGTCATGACTCCCACCCGCGAGCTGGCCATGCAGGTGGCGAACGCCGTGTACGAATACGGCAAGCACCTCGACGTGCGCGTGCTCGCGATCTACGGCGGTTCGTCCTACAGCCGCCAGATGACCCGCCTGCAAAAAGGCGTGGACGTGGTCGTCGGCACCCCCGGGCGCATGCTCGACCTGCTCGACCAGAAGGTGCTCGACCTGAGCGCGGTCCGCACGGTCGTGCTCGACGAAGCGGATGAGATGCTGTCGATGGGTTTTGTGGAGGATATCGAATCCATCCTCGCGAAGACTCCCGCCAGCCGCCAGACGGCGTTGTTCTCCGCCACGCTCCCAACCCGCATCCGCCAACTGGCAGATAAATACATGCGCGACCCGCAGTCGATCGCCATTCAGCGCGAACAGGTGACGGTGGCTGCGATCGAGCAGCGCTATTACCTCGTCAACCGCGCCGACAAGACCGCCGCCCTGGCCCGTCTCTTCGAGATGGAGGACATCACCAGCGCGCTGATCTTTGCCCGCACCCGCGCCGGAACCGGCGAGCTGGCCAACGAACTCTCCCAGCGCGGATTCTCCGCCGAGGTGCTCAACGGCGACCTGAGCCAGGAATCGCGCGAGCGCACGCTCAACCGCTTCCGCCAGAACCAGGTCAAGGTGCTGGTGGCGACCGACGTCGCTGCGCGCGGCCTGGACATCGACGACATCTCCCACGTCTTCAACTATGACCTGCCCGAAGACCCCGAGATCTACGTCCACCGCATCGGGCGCACCGGGCGCGCCGGCAAGACCGGCATCGCCATTTCGCTGGTCACACCGCGCGAGAAGCGCCTGCTGAAGGACGTCGAATATTTCATCAAACAGAAACTGACCCTGACGACCCTGCCGACCGAAGAGGACATCCTCCAGAAGCGGCAGAATCAACTGCTGGAGCAGGTCAAGGTCTGGCTGGGGCGCGGACGCTACCGCCAGGAACGCGAGCTGGTCGCGCGCCTGATCGAAGAGGGACATGACCCTGCCGAGATTGCCGCAGCCGCGTTGAAGGTCGCCCGCCTCGATGAGAAGCAGCGCCCGATCGCCCCGGTGCAGGAAGTGGTGACCTCATCGTCCCGCAAGACGGAAGGAGTCAGCCGTCGCCGCGAAGACAAGCCCGAGCGCCGCGAACGCCCCACCGGCGATAAACGTCCCCGGCGTGGATCGGCAACGACCATCTCGCACGAGAGCGGAATGGTACGTCTGTCGTTGAGCCTCGGCAAGGACCACGGCCTGCGCCCCGCGGATGTGGTCGGGACCCTCGCCCACCATGCCGATATCCCCGGGCATACGCTGGGACGCATTTATATAGAAGACGGCCACACGCTGGTGGATGTGCCGGAGGAGCTGGTCGGCAAGGTGCTCTCCCGCAATGGGGATTACCGCTTCCGCCGGCAGTTGATGGTGGTTGAGAGAGCTTAAAAATTATCTAGAAGCAGACCCTGCTATTTGGCGGGGTCTGCTTCTAGATGCCGAGGGACATCCCCCATTGCATATGATGTTGGGCTAGTTTTGCCCTTGAAATTATCTTATCACAATTACACAACGTGATATTTCTTTTTGTATTCTCCAATAATATCTTTTGCGTTTAGATAATCCGGGTGAGATGGCGCTATTCGTAAACACTGATCGATATTCTGTTCTGCTTTTCCCAGATATTGGGGGATCTGGTCTTTAGATATTGCTCCAACTTCGATCATCTGCATGGCTGTCATACTTACACCGAAAAAATTCCCCGGGAAATTCTTCGACTGCAATTTACCCTTCTCATATTGCTCAAGCGCTTCTTTATAGCGACCAGACCGAAAGAAACTATACCCAATTTCGAAGTAATGGTTTGCCTGAAGAATATCTTCGCGCTCACCGGCAGTGAGTCTATCAAGATCCATCCCCTGCTTTTTCGCCATCCGCTGCCCGATCTTCTCCACGTCTTCTTCCCAGGTATATCCAAAACGTTGCAGACGTGCAGTGACAACCGGTCCATATCTAGCAGGGTCAGCCCAAACCGCCTCTGCAAACGCGTCCAGCGCCCGTTCGTGTTGACCAGTAATATAGTAGGCTGTACCAATGTCTATGTGAGCGATTCCATCCATGGGATTTAGTGCGATTGCCTTTTCAAATTCCTCCATGCAGGATGGATCTTCGTGCTTCATTTTGACCCTTCCAAGGTTGCAGTGAGCCCTGCCTTCCCGTTTTGAGTATCCGATCTTATGAAAGGCATCGATGGCTTGCGTATACCATCTTTCCGCTTGCCGGTAATCCTCCAGGTATTGAGAATGGATCCCAAGCCAGTAATAAATGGCTCCCTCGTCTTCAGGGCTGCAACTTTTGGTCATATTAATCAGGGCATCACGGGCATTTGTATGGAGGAAAGGATCTTCGCTAAGCGCTTCGTGATATAAAGTTGCTGCCTTTGATTCATCTCCATCCTGCAAGCACCGCACTGATTCATGAAACAAATCCAAAGCCCTGGCGTTGTCATGACTTTGGATTTGTTTTCCGACCAATGGATGTTCGATCGCATACTCAGATTCAACAGATTGTCCGTCAATTCGGCGAGGTTCACCTTTATTCGCAATATTGTCCATGCTGATTCCTGCTTGTACCCTTAAAAGGGTCACTTATCCGATTGTTGATCAACTCGCGTTAATACAGTCCGCCGAATCGCTTACAACAACTTTCTTATATGTTCGGTGTGGTCGCGCTCGTGCCACAGGGTGCGCCGCAGAGTCTTTCGCGGGCTCCAGAACTCGCCGTCCAGCCCGGCGACGATGTGCAGTCCCTCCAGCTTGGGCAGCACATAATTGAAATTCTTGCGCACCATTTCCAGACTTTCAAACGGGTCATCCGGTACGTCTTTTTCGCTGATGGGGTTTGGAAAACCGATGCGCTCCAGGTACCACCATTCCCCGCCGCTGATGTGCTTGAGTATCCCTGCAATGCTCCAGCGTTCACCGGGGTAGGTCTGAGTCAGTTTCTCGGGGCTGAGTCCCTTGACGGTGTCCAGCAGATCCTGCCGGCTCCAGGCGAGAAGCTTGAGACCGCGCTCGATGTCCGCGGCGGTGAGAGGCTTCCAGTCGTATTGGAACCAGGCTTCGACGGAGTATGAATCATCCCCCTGGGGTACGCGGTCCAGCGCGTCATTGACGAAGTACACATCCCAGGTGCCGTCGATCACCAGCTCGATAGTATCTGTTTCGATCCAGGGTGTTTCGCGCTGCCCGATCCATTTTGCGTAGGTCCGAATGACCTTGGGCAGGTTGGCGAGCGCGCCGTCAGCGTTCTCACCATGGGCGTAGCAGCCGGGATGTTCAACCGCCCAGGCGATGGAACGGCCTTCGTTATTGTTTTCAATTCCGACTCGGAATTTCATTCTCAATCCTCCCGGATTTTCGAGATGGTAGGGCGGGTTCAAAACCCGCCTGGTTCCTTGTTTTCAAGAACAGTCAGGCTGAAAGCCTGACCTACTTTTTCTTTTTCAACCCCTCGGCTGCCAGCGCGGCGCCGACGATCCCCGCTTCATTAAGCATGGTGGCAGGGACCACTTTTGCCCGCAGGCTGAGCCGGTCCATGAACTTCTCCGATTCCTTGCTTGCGCCGCCGCCCAGGATGATCAGGTCCGGGTTGATCAGGTCTTCAAGCGTCTGCAGGTATTCATTGAAGCGCGCGCTCCATTCCTTCCAGGAAAGTTTGTCGCGCATCTTTGCCGCTTCGGAAGCCTGCTTTTCCGCGTCGCCGCAGTTCATCTCGATGTGCCCGAACTCCGTGTTCGGCACGAGTATCCCGTCCCTGAAGAGCGCGGACCCCAGCCCGGTGCCGATGGTGATGACCAGCACCGTGCCGGCCTGCTTGCGTCCGGCGCCGTAGCGCATCTCGGCCAGGCCGGCGGCGTCGGCGTCATTGAGCACCCGCACCGGGCAGCCGGTGGCTTTGGCGAAGAGTTCTTCGGCATGGGTGCCGATCCATTTCTTGGAAACGTTGGCTGCCGAATAGGCTACCCCTTGCTTGATGATAGCCGGGAAGCCGACTCCCACCGGACCCTTCCACTTGAAGTGCTGGGCAATTTCGCCCACCACTCCTGCCACTGCCTTGGGCTTGGCGCCCTCCGGGGTGGGGATGCGATAACGCGGCACGACCAGTTCTCCCGTCCGGGTCTCGACCAGCGCGCCTTTGATCCCGCTCCCTCCGATATCAATCCCCAGTAGTTTCATCAGACACCTCCTTGGCAGAATCAGAAGGGCGGAGGGTTCCCTTTGGAAAATCCTCCGCCCTGTAATTGCTATCCGTGCTTCAGCATGAATTTTTCCATGCGGTTCAGTGCTTCCTCGATCTTTTCATAAGCGGTCGCGTAGGAGCAGCGCACGAAACCCTCGCCCCCCGCGCCGAAGGCGTTGCCCGGCACCACGGCGACGTGTTGTTCCTGCAGAAGAGTCTCTGCGAAGGTCTCGTCGTTCATGCCGGAGGCGGCGATCTTCGGAAAGGCGTAGAATGCGCCGCGCGGCTCGAAGGTGGTCAAGCCGAGCTTGTTCAACCCGCCGACGATCAGGCGACGCCGGCGGTCGTACTCGGCCACCATCTCCTCCACGTAGGGCTCACCGCTGCGCAATCCTTCCAGCGCGGCATCCTGTGCGGTGGTCGGCGCGGACATGATGGTGTACTGGTGGATGCGCACCAGTCCCCTTGATTAGATCAGCCGGTCCCGCCGCATAGCCGATGCGCCAGCCGGTCATGGCATGGCTCTTGGAAAACCCCCCCAGCAGGATGGTACGCTTCTTGATACTCTCACCCAGCGCCGGTACGCAGACGTGCTCGAAGTCATAAACCAGGCGGTCGTAGATCTCGTCCGAGACGAGCATCAGGTCGTGTTCTTCGGCGATCTTAGCCACTTCCATCAATTTTTCGCGTTCAGCGACCGCCCCGGTGGGATTGCTCGGGTAGCCGACGAAGATCACCTTGGTGCGGGGCGTGATGGCGGCGCGGATGCGGTCGGGGTCAAGCTGGAAATCGTCCTCGAGTTTGCTGGGTATCTCCACCGGCACGCCGCCCGCCAGGTACACCTCCGCCTGGTAGGAGACAAAACACGGCGTGGGGATGATGACTTCGTCGCCGGGGTCGAGCAGGGCGGTCATGGTCAGGTAGAGCGCTTCCGAGACGCCCACCGTGATGATGATCTCGTTGACCGGGTCATAGCGCACGCCGTAACGGCTGAAGATCTGCTCTGAAACAGCATTGCGCAGCTCGAGCTTGCCCGAGTTGGATGTGTAGTGCGTCTCGCCGGCATTCAATGAACGGATGCCCGCTTCCAGGATCGGCTTGGGTGTAGTGAAATCCGGTTCGCCGATGCCCAGCGAGATGACGTCCTTCATGGTGGCGGCGATGTCAAAGAACTTGCGGATGCCCGAAGGCTTCAGCGCGGCGACCCGCTTGGAGAGGTACCTTGTGCTCCCGATTTCCTGCATCAATCCTCCTGAACTGGCGTGATGCGCCACGCATCGGTGGCGATGACGTATTCGAGCTCGAAGACCAGGCCCTCGGTCGTCCGTACCCGGAAGCGATACCCCTGTGGGTCGCGTGAGCGGCTGAGGATCGCCTCCACCTCGCGGCGCGCACCCTCCCAGGTCAGCGCCACCGGCTTATCCGGGTAGCTGGACTCTGAGCGGCATTCGACCGAGTCTTCCATAGTATTTTACGGCTTTATATAAAAAAATGGGCAGGACTGGATGTCACCTTGTCCCGCCCATTTCGTCACTAAAGATTGATGTGGGAATTGTCCCCGATGTTGAGCACCGAGGCGTGCCCCTTGATTTTTGCGTTTCGGCCGATGAACGAGCCGTTCAGCACGGAATCGATTACCGACGCCCCGTCCTCCAGGATGCTGTTACGGATGACGCTGCCGTGCACCTCGCAGCCCGCTCCCACCGAGGCATGCGGTCCGATGACCGAGCCTTCCACTTTCGCCGAGGAGTGGATGAACACCGGCGGGATGACGGTCATGCCGGGGCGCTGGGCGGCTTCGGCGGAGTTGTCGCACCCGTGGTCGAGCATGTAGGCATTGGTCTCGAGCGTGGCGCTGATCGTGCCGGTATCCAGCCAGGTTGTGATGCGCTCCGGGCGCATGGCTGTTCCTTGTTCGAGCAGGATGTTGACCGCGTCCGCCAGGAAGAACTCGCCCTTGAGCTGGACGTTCCGCTTCATCTGTTCTTCGATGGCGGTGATGAGCGCCTCGCCGCTGGGGAAGTAGTAGCAGCCCACCATGGCGAGATCGTTTTCGACCGTCGGCGGTTTCTCGATGAGGCGTTTGACATGCCCGTCGGGTTTGAGTTCCGCCACGCCGAAGCGGCGCGGGTCCGGCACGGACTTGACCCACACCACCGCTTCTTTTTCTTTTTTCAGAAACGAGAAATCCGCCTCGATGAGCGTGTCGGAGAAGCACATGATCATCGGACCGGTGAGATGTTCGCGGGCGAGCCAGAGCGCATGCGACTGGCCTTTCATCTCCGGCTGGAGCACATAACTGACTTTCAGGTCGGGGTGGCGTTCTCGCATGTAGGGTGGGATCTGCGTCTCGCCCAGGCCGGGGCTGTAAATGATGACGTATTCAACGGGCATCCTGTCCGTGGCGGTGCGGAAGCTGTCCAGCAGATGGTCCATCGCCGTTTTCCCGGCCACGCTGACCAGCGGTTTTGGCTTGGACCAGGTCTGCGGTCTCATTCGTGTGGCCCACCCGGCGGTGGGGATGACGATCTTAAGTGTTTCGGTCAAGGTGCTGCTCCTTGATAAGCTGCCTTCATTTTACCCTGTGAGGGCGGGGCAATCATTTGTTTTTGTACAGAATCAGCCCAAGGATCGCGGCAGCCACCACCAGCCAGATGGGGCTGACCTCGTGAAGGTCGCAGGACAAATGAAGATGCCCACGGCGATCAACACCTTGTCCCAGTTCTGGAGCAAGCGCTGGCCCCCAGCCGAGCTTGTCGCGCCGAAGACAGTCCGGCCATATCGTAGGTGGTCCATGGCAGCAGGCCGACGACGAACGGGCGCACTGCCTTGGATCATGGATTTGACCTGCCGGCTGTCCTTATGCTGAAGAAATAAATGACCACCATCAGCATCAGCAGGTGGCCGGCAGGAGCGTTGCCAGCCACCGCTGAGATCGCGCCGGCGGTCGCCGGCCAGTTTGTACCCGACGATAGGCCGAGACCTTGCGGGCGATCGGGTCCGGGCAGGGCATTGCCCACGGCCATGCCGTCAGCAAATTCGTCTCGGGCTGCACCCAACCCGCTGCGACGGTTTCACGCTGCATCAGGCCCAGCGAGCCTGGCCGCCGCCCCACGAGAACATCGCGACCTTGGTGAAAACCCAGAAAATTTGCCAGAGAAGGTAGCCAGTCCATGAATGCTCCGATCATGTCTCCATTTGCAGGAGGCAAGGTGGATTATGAATGCCCCAGCACGGGATGCGGCTGGTAGGGTTCTTCGAGTTGTTTGATTTCCTCGGGCGAGAGTTTGATCTGGAGTGCGGCAATGGCCTGCTCGAGGTGATCCATTTTACTCGCGCCGATGATGGGCGCGGTGATATGCGGCTTGTTCAGCATCCAGGCCAGCGCGATCTGCGAGCCGGTGACATTATGCTCGCGGGCGATCTCCCGGGCGCGGTCGGCGACGGTGAAATCTTCGTCGCGGAAGTAGAGTTGATCTGCGAACGGATCGGCTTTTGCGCGTGCCGTCTCTCCGCCTCCGCTGCGCTTCCGGTCGCCGGCAAAGAATCCGCGCGCCATCGGGCTCCAGGGGATCAACCCGACGCCCTGGTCGATGCACAGCGGGATCATCTCGCGTTCTTCCTCGCGGTATACGAGATTGTAGTGATTCTGCATGGACGCGAAGCGGGTCCAGTTGTGTAATTCGGCAGTGTGCTGCGCCTTGGCGAACTGCCACGCGAACATGGAGGACGCCCCGATGTAGCGCGCCTTGCCCGCCCGGACCACGTCATTCAACGCATCCATTGTTTCTTCGATGGGGGTGCTGTTATCCCAGCGGTGGATCTGGTACAGGTCCACGTAATCCATCTGCAGGCGCTTGAGGGATTTGTCGATCGAATCCATGATGTGCTTGCGAGAAAGCCCGCGGTCGTTGACCTCGTCGCTCATCTGCGAAAAAACCTTGGTGGCGACCACCACGCTACTCGCGCTTCACGTTTAATTTCTTGAGGAGATTCCCCAGCACGCGCTCACTCTCGCCGAGCGAATAGACATCCGCTGTGTCAAAGAAGTTGATCCCCGCTGCCAGGGCGCGCTCGACGAAGGGCTGTGCCTGCAATTCATCCAAAATCCATGGGCGCCACTGGGGCGAGCCGTAGGTCATCATGCCCAGACACAGGCGGGAAACTTTTAATCCACTTTTACCAAGGTTGACGTAGTCCATAATCTCCTCCAGTTTGCCACAAATTATAAAAAGAGCACAGAGACAAAACGCCTCTGTGCTCCAGTATTAACTCATAACGGTCAGGTTGGCCAGGCTCGCGGACAGGCGCTTGATGCCCACGCTCTCGAAGACCACGTCCACGATCTCGTCTCCGTCCTGGACACGGCTGTCGAGTACCATGCCCTCGCCCCACATGGCGTGCTTGATTCTCATCCCGGCGCGGAATCGTGCCTCTATGATCGGGGCAGGTTGATTGGGCGTCGGCAGCGACCAGGACTGCATCTGCTGGCGGCGGGCAGACCGGGTGGTTCCTGTCCGGCCTCGGCCGCTGATCAGCCCCTCGGGGATGTCCTCCAGGAAGCGGGAGGGGATGGTCTCCTCGGCGTAACCGCGCCCGCCGCGGCGCTGGCAGCGCACGAGGTACAGCCGGTCCTTGGCGCGCGTGATGCCCACGTAGAACAGGCGGCGCTCCTCCTCCATTTCTTCCGGCTCGTCGAACGAACGGCTGTGCGGCAGGATGCCGTCGTCCAGCCCGACGATGAACACCGCGCCGAACTCCAGCCCCTTGGCGGCGTGCAGCGTCAGCAGGGTGGGGACGTTGCCTTCCTTGAGAGTATCCTGGTCCGAGACGAGCGCCACATTTTCGAGAAACTCAGACAGCGTGCGCGCTGGGCATACTCCTCCGCCAGCGCGGCGCAGTTCCTGCACGTTTTCCCAGCGGTCCTTGCCTTCCTCGGTGCCATCGTCGAGATTTTCCTTGTAGACCGGTATCTTCGATGATCCGGTCGAAGAGTTCGGGGACGTTGCGGGTGGAGGCCAGCGCGCGCCAGTTGGTCAGCATCCCGCCGAAATCGGCGAGGGGCAGTGCCGCGCGCCCGGTGAACTGGCTCCAGTAAATGGAGGAGTCGCCCTTTGACAGGTCGAGCAGCACCTCGCCGGGGGTAATCCCCGCCTGCCGGGCGACGGTGTGCAGGGTGAGGATGGTCTTGTCGCCGATGCCGCGCGGCGGGACGTTGATCACCCGGTCGAGCGAGATCTCATCCGCCGGGTTGTGGACCAGGCGCAGGAAGGAGATCATGTCCTTGACCTCGCGCCGCCCGTAGAACCGCTGCGCGCCGACCAGCCGGTAGGGCAGGCGTGCCTGCAGGAAGGCTTCTTCCAGCAGGCGGGATTGGGCGTTGGTGCGGTACATCACGGCGCAGTCGCCGGGCTCGAACTGTTTGCTGGCGACAAGCTGCGCGATGGTGTCCACCACGAAGGCCGCCTCGCCGTAATCATCGAGCGCTTCGTAGTAGTTCACCTTCTCGCCTTCGCCGCGGTCGGTGAAGAGCTTTTTCTTCCGGCGGTGATGTGCCTGGTCGATGACCCCCATGGCGGCGTCGAGGATGGTCTGCTTCGAGCGGTAGTTCTGCTCGAGCAGGATGACCTGCGCGCCGGGATAATCCTGCTCGAAGCGCTGCACGTTGCGGTAGTCCGCGCCCCGCCACCGGTACACGGATTGATCGGGATCGCCCACGACGAAGATGTTGTTGTGCACTGAAGCGAGATGCTTCAATAAGATGTACTGCGCGATATTCGTGTCCTGGAACTCGTCCACCAGCACGTGGTGGAAGCGCCGGGCATATTTCTCGCGCACATCAGGGTGGTCTTCGAGAAGACGGGCGGTGTAGAGCAGCAGGTCGTCAAAATCCACGGCATTGGATTGAAGCAGCAGTTCCTGGTATTTTTTATAGACGCGTTTGGTGACTTCGTCGCGGTAGGTGGTGATGGGGAAATCGTCAGCAGAGATCAGCTCGTTCTTGGCGCGCGAGATGGCGGCGTGCAGCGCGATGGGACGATACTGCTTGTCGTTGAGATTCAAGTCACGGATGGCGGCTTTGACCACGCGTTCCTGATCATCGGCGTCGAAGATGACAAACTCATGGCTGACGGGCAGCTTCTCCGATTCGCGCCGCAGGATACGGGCGCAGGTGGCATGGAAGGTGCCCAGCATCAGCCCGCGGGTCATGTCCTCGCCCAGCATCTTCTGCACGCGCGATTCCATCTCACGCGCCGCCTTGTTGGTGAACGTGACCGCCAGCATCTGGTAGGGACGCGCCCCCTCGTAGCCGATCAGGTAAGCCACGCGCTGGGTCAGCACGCGGGTCTTGCCCGAGCCGGGACCGGCCAGGATGAGCACCGGCCCGTTCGGGGCGGTGACGGCGCGTTTCTGTTGAGGGTTGAGTTTGTCGAGGAAATCGGTCATGGTGAGACAGACAGGGGCGACCGTCCATGCCGGGGGCCGCCCCTAAATATAGAAATCCAGTTCCAGTGAAAAGTTATAGATTGGACGTACAGTGCGGGCAGCGGGCGGCTTTGAGCGGGATCTCCGTCGCGCAGTGCGGGCAGGTCTTGGTCGTGGGATCGGCAGGCGCCGGCGCTTTCTTCATGCGGTTCATCGCTTTGACGACCAGGAACAGCACCCAGGCGATGATCATGAAGCTGATGATATTATTCAGGAAGATGCCGTAATTGATGGTGGGCGCTCCGGCAGCCTGCGCGACAGCCAGCGAGGGATACGATTGCCCGTCCAATGAGATGAACAAATCGGTGAAATTGACGCCGCCCAACAGCATGCCGAACGGCGGCATGATGATGTCGTTGACCAGTGAGGTGATGATCTTGCCGAAGGCGCCGCCAATGATCACGGCGATCGCCAGGTCGACGACATTCCCTTTCAACGCAAAGTCCTTGAATTCCTTGAGCATCACCATCCTCCTCGGTACTATCGATGGTTGATTGTACCGTCGCGGAGAGGGGCTGTCAACAAACGATAAAAGTACAATAAAAATGATGACATTAAGGTTATTTTCTTCACGTGGGGCCCCGTTTTTTTATGGTTGGGATTTGGAGTATAATTCATCGACTTGTTGGGAGTAAAATTAATACGAAACAGAACCCATCACAAGATCATTGTAAAGCAAAGGAATTCGTGAATGCCCGAATTACTTCTTGACGTGCAGGACCTTGAGACCCAATTCAAGACGCCTGATGGGATCGTTCACGCAGTCAACGGCGTTTCTTTCTCTTTGAAAGAGGGGGAGACGCTTGCCGTCGTGGGCGAGAGCGGGTGCGGAAAAAGTGTCACCATGCTCTCCGTGTTGCAGTTGATCCCGTCGCCGCCCGGAAAGACCGTCGCCGGGACGGCAATGTTCCACGGGCAGGACCTTCTTAAAATTGTCCGATGACGGCATCCGCAGCATCCGCGGCGACCAGATCGCCATGATCTTCCAGGACCCGATGACCTCGTTGAACCCGGTGCTCACCATCGGCCGTCAGCTCGAGGAACCGCTCGAGCTTCATATGGGGATGAACAGACAGCAGGCGCGCGACCGCGCCGCCGAGCTGCTGGGCATGGTGGGCATCCCGAAGGCAAAAGACCGCCTCGGGGATTACCCTCACCAGTTTTCAGGCGGCATGCGCCAGCGCGTGATGATCGCCATGGCGCTCTCCTGCAATCCGCAGATCCTCATCGCGGACGAACCGACCACCGCCCTGGATGTCACCATCCAGGCGCAGATCGTCGAGCTGGTCAAGCGCCTGCGTGAAGAGATCAGCATGGCCATCATCTGGATCACCCACGACCTGGGAATTGTTGCCGGCCTGGCCCAGCGCGTCATCGTGATGTATGGCGGATATATTATCGAGGAGGCCGCGGTTGATGAACTCTATGCCAACCCGCGGCATCCCTATACTCTGGGACTGCTCGGCAGCCTGCCCCGGCTGGACGATTCTGAATATCACCGCCTGGCGTCGATCGAGGGACTCCCGCCCGTGCTTTACCAGAAACCGACCTCCTGCCCGTTTGCCCCGCGATGCAAATATGTGGTGGACCGCTGTTTAAAGGAAAACCCCCCGCTTACGATGGTGGCCTCTGATCATCGCGTCGCCTGCTGGGTCGATACCCAATCGGGAGGGGCGCGAGCATGACCAACAACGATGCCCTGCTCCGTGTTGAAGACCTGAAGATGCATTTCCCCATTTACCGGGGTGTTTTCCAGAAAGAAGTGGGAGCTGTCCGCGCAGTGGATGGGGTCACGTTCTCGATCAAACGAGGCGAGACGCTGGGGCTGGTGGGCGAGTCGGGCTGCGGCAAATCCACGACCGGACGCGCCATCCTGCAGCTGTACAAGCCGACCGCCGGACATGTTTTCTACGGAGATCAGGACCTTACCCTCCTTAAGGGCGAGGAGCTGCGCCGCATGCGCCGCAAGATGCAGATGATCTTCCAGGACCCCTATGCCAGCCTCAACCCTCGCATGACGGTCGGGGACATCATCGGGGAGCCGCTGGTGGTCCACAATGTGGCCAGCGGCAAGGAAGTACAGGACCGGGTGGAGGACCTGCTCCGGCTGGTCAAGATGAATCCGTCTTTTGCCACCCGCTACCCCCATGAGTTTTCCGGCGGCCAGCGCCAGCGCATCGGAGTGGCGCGCGCGCTGGCTCTTCAGCCTGAGTTCATCGTGTGCGATGAGCCGATCTCCGCACTGGATGTTTCGATCCAGGCGCAGGTGGTCAACCTGCTGGAGGATCTGCAGGATGAGTTCCACCTGACCTACCTGTTCATCGCCCACGACCTGTCGATGGTGCGCCACATCAGCGACCGGGTGGCAGTGATGTACCTGGGAACCATTGCCGAAATCACCGACCGCCACACCCTGTACGCCAACCCGCTTCATCCTTATTCAAAGGCGCTGCTCTCGGCGGTTCCGATCCCCGACCCGGCCATCGAGAAGGACCGCAGCCGGATCATCCTGGAGGGCGACGTCCCATCCCCGGTCAACCCGCCCTCGGGCTGCCACTTCCGCACACGCTGCCCGATCGCGAAGGAAACGTGCGCCCTGACCACCCCCGAACTCCGCGAAGTGGAACCCGGGCATTTTGCCGCTTGCCACTTGATATAGTTTAGGTGTAAAGTATGATTAACAAACTCTGTTAAGGAGGTGATTGACGGACAGAAAAACTGATCGTGGAAATGCTGCCAATTAAAAAGGTACGTATCCATTCCAAATTAATTTGATGAGGAGAAGACACATGCGTAAGTTATTAGTAATCCTAGGCTTGCTCGCCGTCGCCAGCATGGTACTGGCCGCCTGCCAGCCGCAAACCATCGTTGAGACCGTCATCGTCGAAGGCACTCCCCAGGTGATCGAAGTGGTTGCCACTCCGGTTCCCGTGGAGGAGCCCGATCTTTTGCGCATCAACATGGGCACCTATCCCGATGTGATCGACCCGCAGAAGTCATCCTACGTTAATGAAATCGCCACCCTCAAGCAGATCTACCTGGGCCTGACCACCTTCAACGAGAAGCTGGAAACCGTCCCCGGCGCTGCCGAGAGCTGGACCTACAACGAAGATGCGACCCAGCTGACCTTCAAACTGAAACCCGGCCTGGTCTACAGCGACGGCACCTCGCTCAATGCCAAGCGCTTTGAGTATGCCTTCCAGCGCAACATCGACCCCGCCACGGCCGGTGAATATGCTTCCATCACCGACGAGATCCTGGGCGCCCCCGAATGGCGCGCCGCGGACACCACCGCCGAAGGTTATGACCCCGAAGTCTTCAAGGCTGCCTTGGGCGTTAAAGCCTCCCATGCCGATGGCGCGGAGTGCGTTGACTACGAAGATGCCGCCTGCGACACCCTCACCCTGACCTTCTCGAAGCCCGCTCCCTACTTCCACACCATCGCCGGTATCTGGGTTGCCTACCCCGCCAAGCAGGAAATGATCGAAGAAGGCGGCGACCTCTGGTGGAACAGCTCCAAGTACCAGGTGGGTAATGGTCCCTTCGTCATGGACGTTGTGGAACCCTTTGTCCGCCAGCACTTTGTCCCGAACCCCAACTTCGTCGGCGCCGGCATCCCCAGCTACGAGATGGAATACCGCTACATCACCGACTCCGCTGTGGCCTTCGAAGCCTACAAGAACGGCGAGCTGGACATCACTCTCTCAGCCGCTGAAGACCTGCCCACGATCGACGCTGATCCCGCTCTCTCGGCTCAGCACATGATCTACCCAGGCTCCTGCACCACCCTGATCAAGTTCGGTCTGGCAGCCAAATACACCGCCCCTGATGGCTCCACCTACGATTTACCCTTCCTCGATAAGAAGGTCCGCGAAGCCTTTGCGTTCGCCTTCGATGCGGAAGGTTGGGCACGCGATGTGGACGGCGGCCTGAGCGCCCCGACCTGGACCTGGATTCCCCCCGGATATCCTGGATACGACTCCGAGATCCCCGCTCTAACTTCGACCCCGAACGCGCCAAGGCTGCCCTGGCCGAATCCACCTACGGTGGTCCCGATGCGCTCAACGCCCTCGGCCTGAAACTGACCTTCGGCGATACCCCCCGCAACCGCCAGCGCTCTGAGTGGCTGGTCGCGAAATACAAGGAATACCTCGGCGTCGATATTGCCCTCGACCCGGTCGACACGACCACCTTCACCGCCCTCACCAAGGATCCCGCTACCTTCCCGCTGCTGGCCCGCCAGGGCTGGTGCGCCGACTACCCGGATCCGCAGAACTGGCTGAGCGTGTACTGGCGCTCTGACACGACCTTTGCGCAGCGCCAGGGTTACGTGAACCCGGAAGTGGATGCCTTGACTGCCAAGGCTGATGTCGAACTGGATCCCGTCGCGCGCATGGACTACTACAAACAGGCGCAGCAGCTCCTTCTGGCTGACATCCCCTCCGCCTTCGGTTACAACAGCACCAATCACTATCTGGTGCAGCCGTGGGTCAAGGGCGTGACCACCACCCCGCAGGACTCTGACTGGGCTGGTTCCATGGTTCCGTGGGCCATTACGATCGAAAAGTAATAACAGTTCAGTGAAGTAAAATTAAGGGCTGGCTGGGTAACCAGCCAGCCCGAAACCCCTCTCTTTTTATGAGTTGCCTATGACCACCTATTTGATTCGCCGCCTGCTCTGGCTTTTTCCTGTCCTGTTTACGGTTGCCCTGGTAACCTTTACCATCATGCGCAGCGCCCCCGGAGGTCCCTGGGACACCAGCGAGGAACGCCGTCAGGTCGATGCATCCACCCAGAAATCCCTGGATGCGTATTATGGCCTCGACAAGCCGATGTGGCGCCAGTTCATGGCCTATATCGTTGGTGATGTCAACAGCCAGACCAAGGAGTTCGTCTGCGGCCTGGTCTGCGGCAACCTCGGTCCATCGTACCGCCAGCGCGGGCGCACGGTTCAGGATATTTTATTCAGCCCGCCGGAGAACAAGCCCGTTTGGGACAGCCGCTTCGGATACTCCATGAGGTCGGGTTTAATCGCGCTCACCATGGCGGTGGTGATAGGCATCCCGATCGGCATCCTGTCCGCGCTGAAGCAGAACACCTTCTGGGATTACATCGGCATGTTCATAACGACCGTGGGCGTTTCCGTACCGAACTTTGTCATGGGTATTTTTCTAATTATCATTTTTGCCTCCTGGTTGAACTGGGTCAATGTCATTCCCACCACCTGGGCTACGCCCAACGCCTGGTTCCTGCCCGCCCTGATCCTGGGTTTTGGCACCATGGCGACCACGGCGCGACAGACGCGCTCTGCCATGCTGGAAGTGATGCGGCAGGATTATGTGCGCACGGCGCGCGCCAAGGGTCTGGCGGAGCGGGTGATCATCCCGCGCCACATGCTCAAGAACGCCTTGATCCCCGTGGTCACCTTCCTGGGACCGGCATTGGCCTTTTTGGTGACCGGTTCCTTCATTATCGAAACCATGTTCGGTTTCCCCGGCATGGGCCGCGCCTATGTGCAGTCCATCGGCCAGCGCGATTATTCCATGATCATGGGCACGACCCTGATCTTTGCGTTGCTCGTCGCACTCGCAAACCTGAGCGTGGATATCATTTACAGCTTTATTGATCCGCGCATCCGTCTGGACAAGTAAGCAGGAGTTATCGGTTATGACCAACGAAAATACAAACAGTGATCCCAAGGTTGCCAACCTGGATGTCTTCCGCGAGAGCAAGAGCCTCGGGCGTGAAGCCTGGGAGCGGCTCATCCGCAACCGGGCAGCCGTCGCCGGCATGATCATCATCGGCTTCTTCCTGCTCGTGGCAATCTTTGCGCCTGTCATCGCCCCCGCGAATCCCCTGAAGATCAACGATGGAAAAAGCTATCTGCCGCCACCCTGGTTCAAAGGCCAGACCGCCAAGGTGGGCGAGCAGGAACATTTCCTCGGAACGGACACACTCGGCCGCGACGTGTTAAGCCGCACCATTTATGGCGCGCGTGTCTCGATGGTGGTGGCGGTCATTCCGACCCTTATCATTCTAATTATAGGGACGACGGTGGGTATGATTTCAGGCTATGTCGGCGGGCGCACCGATAATGTCCTCATGCGCATCACCGATGTCATCTATGCCTTCCCCGATCTGCTCTTCTTTATTATCGTGATGGTCGCCTTGCGCGACAGTCCTCTCGGTCAAATGTTCAACGGCATGCTGCTGCTGTTCGTTGCGTTCGCCATCGTCAACTGGGTGAGCGCGGCGCGACTTACCCGCGGGCAAGCGCTTTCGCTCAAGAACAAGGAGTTCGTCGAGGCCTCGCGGTCCATCGGCGTGAAGGACTCGCGCATCATGACCCGCCATATCCTGCCGAACTCCCTCAGCCCTCTCATTGTCTATTCCGCCCTTTTGATTCCCGGACTTGATCATCACGGAAGCCATCCTGGGCTACCTGGGCATCGGCCTGCGGCCGGCAACCGATCCGAACGCCATCTTCATCACCAGTTGGGGTGCGTTGATGCTGGAGGGCCAGACGGCGATCAACACGCAGCCGTGGATCCTGTTCGCTCCGGCGTTGTGCATCGCACTGATCGTGCTTTCGTTCACCTTCCTCGGCGACGGCCTGCGCGACGCGCTCGACCCGCGCATGCGCGGCACCCAGTAACAACTTGCCCTAAATCACGACATGAGATAGGATTCAGGTTAATGAGCCTGAATCCTGTTTTTTATATGGAGCGCCTTATGGCCCGGAACCGATTTATCTGGCAAACCATTGTTGCCTTTACCATTCTCTTCGGTCTGGCAGCCTGCCAGCCTCCTGTGACAGAAACACCGTCACTCCCTGAATCGACGCCAACTCCGATCGTGGTGTCCGATACCCCCGCAGCCGAGACGCGCAGCCTGACCATCTGCCTGGGCGCGGAGCCGAACACGCTCTATCCCCTGGGCGAACCCAACGCTGCCGCAAAGGGAGTCCTGGCGGCGATCTACGACGGTCCCATCGACAGCAACTCCTACGGATACCAGCCGGTCATCCTGAAAAAACTCCCCAGCATTGCCGACGGTGACGCCGTCCTCGCGCCGGTGGATGTCAGCAAAGGCACCCTTGTCCTGGATGTGAACGGGAACGTTGTGGCACTCGATAAGGATATCCAGGTTTTTCCCAGCGGCTGCACCAGTTCAAACTGTGCCGTTAAACTATGACGGGGTCAGCACGCTGCAAATGGACCAGCTTGCCGTCACTTTCTCACTCCTGCCCGGTCTAATATGGTCGGACGGCGCAGCGCTGACCGCCGCCGATTCGGTCTACGCGTTCGAGCTTAACCGCGACTGGTCGACTCCCGCCTCGAAATACCTGACAGACCGCACACAAATCTATGAAGCCGTGGACGACCTGTCCGTGCAGTGGTGGGGCATCCCCGGTTTCATTGACCCGGCCTACAGCACCAATTTCTGGCCGCCGCTCCCCGAGCACGCATGGGCATCCGTCCCTGCCGCCGACCTGCCGACCGCGGAACTTTCCAGCAGGACTCCGCTCGGCTGGGGAGCATACGTGGTGGACGAGTGGGTGAGCGGGGACCACATCAGCCTGACGAAGAATCCGCTTTATTTCCGCGCCGTGGATGGGCTGCCGCACATCGACTCGTTGACCTATCGATTCGCTGCGGATGCCAATGAGGCTCTGACCATGCTGGTGGCCGGTGAGTGCGACCTGATCGACCCGACGGTCCGCCTCGACGGGCAGGTCGGACTGTTGATCGACATGCAGAGTGCAGACCAGCTCAAGGCGGCCTTTACCGAAACCAACGTCATGGAGCGCCTGGACTTTGGCATCACGCCGGCTTCCTACGACAACGGCTACTCCGCTGCCGGCGGCGACCGCCCCGATTTCTTTGGGGACCCGCGCACCCGGCAGGCGATCGCCTACTGCCTCGACCGTCAGAAAGTGGTGGACGAGATTCTCTACGGGCTGACCTCCGTGCCGGACACTTACGTCCCGGCTGAGAGTCCTGTTTACAACGAAAATGTGCCGTCCTATCCCTATGACCCGCAGCGCGGGATGCAGCTGCTCGACCAGGCCGGCTGGCTGGACAGCGACAACGACCCCGCCACGCCGCGCCTCTCACGGAATGTGCCCGGCGTTCTGCTCAGCACGCCCCTCACTGTGAACTACTGGACCACCAGCGCCACCCAGCGCCGGCAGGCAGCCGAGATCCTTTCCGGGTCGCTGGCCGCTTGCGGTATCGGCGTCACGGTGGAGTTCTTCGACGACCCCAATGATTTTTACAGCACCGGCCCGGAGGGTCCGCTCTTCGGCCGCAAGTTCGACCTCGCGCAGTATGCCATGGGGACCATCGGCTTCGCGCCTCCCTGCAGCTGGTTCACCACGCCCGAGATCCCGAACGCTGCGAACAAATGGGTGGGGACCAACGTCAGCGGGTACAGCAGCGCGGAGTTCGATGCGGCCTGCGCGGCTGCGTCCGCGTCCCTGCCGGATGCGCCTGAGTATGCTGCCGCTCAGGATCAGTCGCAATACCTCTACGCCAGCGACCTGCCCGGCGTCCCCCTCTACTGGCGCTTGAAAGTGGCGCGGCACGCGCGGACATGTGCAGCTACGGCCTCGACCCCACCTCCACCAGCGACCTGTGGAACGTGGAGTCGCTGAATTACGGACCGCAGTGTAATCCTTAAATTAAGATAAGTATCACATGTATAGTGCCGCGAATCCCTATAAAATGGCATTTCTTGACTTTGCAAAATGCTTATGCTATAGTGACAGTCGCGGTAAATTTACGGTAAAATGTACGCCACAACTGAATAGGTGATCCATGTGTTATATGGAAGGAGGTGTTGACCAGAAAGAAACACGCCAATGTTTGAAGTTAACCCAATTCCAGATTATCAAAAATTTCTCAGGAGGAGAAACCCAATGAAACGCATGTTTTCTGTTGTAAGCCTGTTGGTGCTCGCCAGCATGCTGCTCGCGGCCTGCGGCACTCCCCAGACCATCGTGGAGACGCAGATCGTCGAGGTTGAGAAGACCGTTGAAGTCGAGAAGACCGTTGAAGTCGAAGTCGAAGCGGAGCCTTCACCGTCCCGCACCCGTTCCTGGGTGACCTCAAGGTCCGCCAGGCGATTGCCTACTGCACCAACAAACTTGACCTGGTCAAGTCGGTCTACCCGCTGGTTCGATGAAGCAGCCCAGCAAAAACTGGTCATGAACACCATGATCCCCAGCTTCCAGTGGGCGTATGCCGGTGATGAGAACATCACCATCTACCCCTTCGATCCCGCAAAGGGCAAGGCTCTTCTTGAAGAAGCCGGCTATGTAATGAATGAAGGCACCGGCTTCTACAATAATGCAGCTGGCGATGAGCTGTCGCTGAAATTCACCACCACCACCGCCGCCTTCCGCCAGACCTGGGCGGCTGTGTTCGAGAAGCAGATGGCCGACTGCGGTATTCGCATCCTGCGCTTCCACGTCCCGGCTTCCTGGTGGTTCGGTGACACGACCGGTCTCGCCCGCCGCGACTTCGAGCTGGGCGCCTACGCCTGGGTCGGCCAGGCCGATCCCGGTGGCCAGACCCTGTGGGCCTGCGACCAGATCCCCTCGCCCGCCAACGGCTGGGAAGGCCAGAACTACATGGGCTGGTGCAATGAAGCCGCCAGCGACAACATCAAGATCGCCAACAACCGCCTGGTCCAGGACGAGCGCAAGGCCGCCTACACCATTGTGCAGGCAGGAATACACCAAGGACGTCCCCGCCATCCCGCTGTTCAACCGCACTGAAACCTTTGCCTTCTCACCCAATCTGGTGAACTTTGCGCCGATCCCCGGTGCCGAGTACTGGATCTATAACGCGGCAGTGGGAAAAACCCGGCGACGATACCATCGTGCTTGGCTTCACGCAGGAACCCGCTTCCTTGTTCCGCCAGGTTGAAGATGCCATGGTGACTGCGCTTGCCTACAGCCTGGTTCAGGGCATGGATTACTATTCAGCCCAATTTCACCTACACTCCGATCCTGCTGAAGCAACTCTCCACGCTCGAATCCGGCCTGGCCACGATCGCTGCCGTGGAAGTCAAGGAAGGCGATCTGGTTCAGGCTGCCGATGGCAATATCGTGCCCCGCTTGCAGCTGGCATGTCGGTCATCAACAGCGACGGCGAGACAGTTGAATTCACCGGCACACCGTGAAGATGAACCAGATGATCATGAAGTACGAGTATGTCGATGGTCTCACCTGGTCCGATGGCACGCCTGTTACCGCAGCCGACTTTGAACTGGGCTAGAAGATCCAGTGCGATCCGGAATCCGGCGCCACCACCTTCATCACCTGCGACCGGTCAGCCAATGTCGAGTTTGCCGATAACGGCAATACCGTCACCTTCATGCCCGGGCGTTTCAGACCCGCTCTATTACCTGAGCCAGTTCTGGCAGTTATCCTGCTCACCAGGTGATCGAATCGGATGGTCCCTATAAGGGCAAGACCCTGGCCGAAGTTCCCGCCAAGGATTGGGCGACCCTGCCCGAAATTGCCGAGAAGCCGCTTGGCTTCGGTCCCTATGTTATCAAGGAATGGGTCAAGGGCGAGAAGATGGTCTTCGAAGCCAACCCCAACTTATGCGCTTGGCGAACCCAAGACCAAGAACCTGGTCATCTCCTTCATCACCGCCGAAAACGCTGAAGCACAACTGCTCGGCGGACAGGTGGACGTGCTCGATTCCACCACGCTGGCCGGTGTGACCCAGACCCTCAAGGATGCAGCCGATGCTGGCACCGTGACGATCCTGGTCAACCCTGGCGCAACCTGGGAACATATTGATTTCAGCCTGTTCCAGAAATAAGCTGACAGGTAATGTATTAGAGTTAAAGTACGGGCAGATAGGCATCTTCTCGAGGTGTCTATCTGCCCACTTCTCAAAATCCATTCATTTGTTCCAGAGGTAAGCAAAGATGACAGGTTATCTTCTTGCGGCGCGTACTTCAGATGATACTGGTCGTTTTTCTTTCAGCAATGGCTTCCTACGCCATTCTTAACCTTCACCAGGCGGTCCGCTGTCCGGCTTGCGCCAGATCACGCAGAGCTCCCGCTTCCGTATCACAGAAGAGGATATTGCCCGTATCCGCGCCTACTTTGAACTGGACTTATACCTTCCCATCCGTTTTTCACGCTGGCTGGCGGGCTGGCCGCGCGGCCCCATCGTCGTTGCGCGGCAAAGAATTTTTTGCAGAAACGCCCATTGGCTGTCGCAAAACCATTGAGGGCACTTTATAAGGATGACAAGGGGAACTATGACAGACCAAGGTGATCGGATGCGCAGAATATGTGTATCTCACCAGCCTGGTTGACCGCCGCACCAGCGACGGCGTCATCCGCGGCGACTTTGGCAATTCCTGGCGGTTGAACCGCGACCGCCCGGTTACCGACCTGCTCTGACTCGCCTGCCCAAGACGCTCCTGCTGATGGGTCTTGTCACCCTGCTCTCGCTGGGTCTGGCCATCCCGCTTGGCATCTATTCCGCGGTGCACCAGTATTCCAAGTTTGACTACTTTTTTACCTCCTTTGCCTTTGCAGGAGCATCCATGCCGACCTTTTTCTTCGGCATCATGATGATCCTGATTTTCTCGATCGTGTTCAAGAACCTGGGACTGCCCTACCTGCCTCCCGGCAGCGCCTCTGCGGTGCGTGACTGGACCATGCCCTGGTTCGGCACCATCACCGCGGAGTCCACCCTTGACCGCGCGCTGCATCTGGTCCTGCCGGTGGCGGTGCTGACCATCATCAGCGTCGCCGGCTGGAGCCGCTATATTCGCTCGAGCATGCTCGAAGTGCTGCGCCAGGATTATGTCCGCACGGCGCGCGCCAAAGGCCTGACCGAGAAGGTCGTGATCAACCGGCATGCGCTGCGCAATGCGCTTGATCCCGTTCGCCACTCTGGTGGTCTTTACCATTCCCGCCCTTTTCGCCGGCGCGATCATCACCGAGACCATTTTCTCCTGGCCGGGGATGGGACGCCTGTACTTCGCTGGCGCTGGGCGAGTATGATTACCCGGTGGCCATGGCCATCCTGTTCATCATCCGCAGTCTTGACGGTCATTGCCACCCTGATCAGGGATATCCTGTATACCGTCCTCGACCCGAGGATCAGAGTACACATAACGAGAGGTTTTCGAAATGGCTGACGCAACGAAAGTTGCGACCTTGATCCGCCGAGAGCCATCACCACGGAGGAACAGACCCCCATGCAGCTGGTCATGCGCCGTTTCCGCAAGCACCGCATGGCGATGTTTGCTCGTGGTCCTGATCGCCATCGTTTTCTTGATCTCCGTGTTTGCGAAGCAGCTCTCGCCCTTCGAGGTGGATGAACTGAATGGTGGGCAAGTACTTTGCCCCCTGGGGGGACGTGGACGCGGATACCGGCCGCATTCATTATATGGGCACGGATAATATCGGCCGCGATTATTTTTCGCGGTTGATCCATGCCGGGCGCATCTCGCTGACGATCGCCGTTTTTTCGGTTCATGATCGGATACGCTCATCGGCATGGCTGTCGGGGCTTATGCGGGTTTTTATGGCGGGACAGTCGATAATGTCATCAGGCGCTTCATCGAGTTCCTGCTGACCATCCCCACCCTGCCCCTGCTCCTGATCCTCTCGTCCATGCTTATCCGTAACGAGGACCTGATCCCCATCCCCGCGCCGATCCTGTAGGTGCGGGGCAAGCTCATGCTGCTCGCGCCTTACCAGGCGCGCGCAGGCGGTGCTGATCATTTTGATCTTTGCCGGGTTGGGCTGGATGACCGCCGCCCAGCTGATGCGCGGCATGGTCCTTTCACTGCGCGAACAGACCTTCGTCGAAGCCTCGAAATCGCTCGGCGCATCGGATATGCACGATCATCTTCAAGCACATGATCCCCAATGCGATGGCGCCGATCATCGTGGAAGCCTCGCTGGCGTTGGCGGGGTACATCGTGGCGGAAGCGGCATTATCCTTCCTGGGGTTTGGCATTCAGGACCCGATCCCCACCTGGGGAAACATGCTCTCGGCCACCCAGCAGTTCATGCTGGACAAACCCTGGCTGCCGCTTGTTCCCGGCACTGCCGATCTTCATCTGCTCCCTTGCTTTCAACTACGTTGGCGACGGCTTGCGCGACGCGCTCGATCCGCGCCTGAAGAAATAACGAACCTTCTGTCGGGAGAACCATTCATGGGTGAAACGACGAAGACACCGCTTCTTGAAGTAAAAAACCTCAAGACCTACTTCTACACCGAAGACGGCGTGGTCAAGGCTGTCGATGGGGTGGACTTTGCACGTCTACCCCGGTGAAGTGCTTGGCCTGGTGGGTGAATCGGGCTGCGGCAAGAGCGTGACCTCGCTTCTCGATCATGCGCCTGATCGGCCAGCCCGGAAAGATCGTGGACGGCGAGATCATCTTCGACGGCAAGAACCTGGTCAAGCTGCCTGAGAATGAAATGATCCAGGTGCGCGGCAACCGCATCTCGATGATCTTCCAGCAGCCGCAATCCGCGCTCAACCCGGTCTTCAAGGTCGGCGACCAGATCGCCGAAGTGCTGGACATCCACCAGTCGCTGGGCAAGGAAGCTGGGCCGGCAGCGCGCCGTGGAACTGCTGAAAATGGTGGGCATCCCCGAGGCGGAACGGCGCGCCGAGGCCTACCCGCACGAACTCTCCGGCGGCATGGCGCAGCGCGTGATGATCGCCATGGCGCTGGCCTGTGCTCCCGAGCTGCTGATCGCCGACGAGCCGACCACCGCGCTCGATGTGACCATCCAGGCGCAGATCCTCGACCTGATGCGCGACCTGCGCGAAAAGACCGGGACGTCCATCATCCTGATCACGCACGACCTGGGCGTGATCGCTGAAATGGCTGAACGGGTGGCCGTCATGTATGCCGGCCAGATCGTCGAGCAGAGCTCTGTCAGCGCCCTGTTCAACCAGCCGCTGCATCCCTACACCCAGGGCTTGATCGGCTCGATCCCGGTTCTCGGCAAGATCAAGGAACGGCTGGACGTCATCCCCGGCTCCGTGCCGAACCTGGTCAACCTGCCTCCCGGCTGCCGCTTTGCCCCGCGCTGCCGGGCGCGCATCGAGCACCAGTTGACCATCTGCACGGACCAGGAACCCGACCTGATCGAGGCCAATCCGGGGCATATTGTACGGTGCTGGCTCTATCAGGATACCGAAAACCATATAGCACCGCGGCCGGCTGTTCAAGTCGCCTGAACGGGAACGGAATACTATTTTGGAGAAGCAAATCATGACAGACGCCAAACAGGATTTGATCCAGGTTAACAACCTGGTGAAATATTTCCCGGTGCGGGCAGGCTTTTTACAGAAAGTCGTGGCCTAGGTCCAGGCTGTGGACGATGTGAGTTTCGCTGTGCGGGAAGGGGAGACGCTCGGGCTGGTGGGCGAGTCGGGCTGCGGAAAGACGACCGTCGGGCGCACCATGCTGCGGCTGATCGAACCCACCTCGGGCGCGGTGGCCTATCAACGGGCAGGATATCCTGAAGCTCAAAGGGCGCGAGCTCAAGGCAATGCGCCGCAACATGCAGATCATCTTCCAGGACCCGTATGCCTCGCTCGACCCGCGCATGCCGATCGGCGAATCGGTCATGGAGGGGTTGAACATCCACAACATCGGCACCCGGCGCGAACGCTTTGAGATCATGATCGAGACCCTGCGCAAGGTGGGGCTGGAGGATTACCATGCCCGCCGTTACCCGCACGAGTTTTCCGGCGGCCAGCGGCAGCGCATCGGCATCGCCCGCGCCCTGGCACTGCGGCCCAAGTTCATCGTCTGCGACGAACCCGTCTCGGCGCTGGATGTGTCCATCCAGTCGCAGGTGTTGAACATCCTGAACGACCTGCAGAACGAATTCGGCCTGACCTACCTGTTCATCGCGCACAACCTGAGCGTGGTCGAGCACATCTCGGACCGTGTGGCGGTGATGTACCTGGGCAAGATGGTGGAGACTGGCAGACCGCGATGAGCTGTACCGCAATCCGCTGCATCCCTACACCAAGGCGCTGATGTCCGCCATCCCCATCCCGGATCCCGGTCTGAAGCGCGAGCGCACGATCCTCAAGGGCGATGTGCCCAGCCCGCTCAACCCGCCCAAGGGCTGCCGCTTCCACCCGCGCTGCCCGGTTGTGATGGACATATGCTCCCGGGACGAACCGGTCTTCAGGGAAGCCGCGCCCGATCACTTCGTAGCCTGCTGGGCTGTCCAATAGAATTCTCGAAGCCCGTTTACAAAATAAACGGGTTTCTCATTTATAATACCGGTTAGCTATGCCTCCTTGCATCCTTATTGTTGACGATCAAAAAGAAGTCAGCCGCCTGTTGAAATCGGCGCTTGAGACCATCGAGCATGGACTCGATGTTGTTGAAGCGCCATCCGGCGAAGAGGCCATCCTCGAATCCTCGCGCAGGAAGATCGACCTGCTGGTGGCGGACTTCCGCCTGCCGGGCATCACAGGCGTTGAGTTGACCCAAAAAATGCAGGCCCGCAACCCTGCGATGAAGGTCATCCTGATCACCGGCGTGACCGACCCCAGGATCCGCGCGGACATTGCCAAGGCCGGGGCGGATGCCTATTTCACCAAGCCTGTCCCGATGGCGGATTTTCTCGACGCGGTCGAGCGCACGCTGGGATTGGTCCGCACCATCCTCCCGTCCTCTCCCACTGAGCAGGGGGAGGAACGCAAGGGGCTGGCGGATCTGCTGGCCGGTCTGCGAAAACAGATGAATGCCCAGGCGGTGGCCCTGCTCAATGACCGGGGTCACATCAAGGCACAGGCAGGCGACCTGCCCGAGTCCAACATGGAAGTCTCATTGATTTCCGCCCTGATGGCCATTCACGGCGCGGCGAAGAAGGTTTCCAGTGTCGTCGGGCACAACCCCGCCGGCAATCTGCATGTTTTCCGTTCCGAGACGACCGATATGATCTTCGCCCCGGTGGGACCTCAACACGCCATACTGGTCGCCGGCAGGAACATCGGCGTTACGGAGAAACTGGCTGCCAATACCAAGGCGATGGGCGAATTGCTCGTGGAGATCGTGAAGGTGCTCGAGAAAATGGGAGTAACGGGCGGGCTCTCGGCAGATGTGGTCACTGAGCACGAGACCCGCAAAGTTGTCAAGGAGCCGGCAGCCGAATCCCAGCCGGTGGAGGTCCCGGGCGATTTTGAAGAGCTGCTCAAGAAAGCCTCCAAAAAACAGAAGACGGATGCCGATGCATTCTGGGACCAGGCCGTTGAAAAAGGCGCGGCGTTTGTTTTGAAAGACACGTTATCGTTCGATGAAGCCAGTAAACTAGGGCTGGCGCCGGATCAGGCCGACTAAGGTTGTCCGCCATCCCGGGCTGTGATACAATTTGCCCCGCTCAAATGATGGGGCGTGGTGCAACGGCAGCACATCAGCCTTTGGAGCTGAGTATCTTGGTTCGAATCCAGGCGCCCCAGCCTTTAGCCCTTTAGAGTTCGACGAGCATCACAGGCTTTGCGCCCTACGAGGTGCAAGGCTTTTTTTACAGAAATTACATCCGCTTTCAGTGCGAGAGACGAAATGTGGAGTGAAAAATGAAAGTAGCTTCTGTAGTACTGGCTGCCGGCCAGGGCACCCGCATGAAGTCGAACACCCCCAAGATGCTTCATCCCGTCTGCGGACAGCCGATGGTGTTCCATGCGCTGGGCGTCGCCCGGAAGGCCAGCGACGGGCAGCCGGTGCTCGTCATCGGGCACGGCGCGGAGGCGGTGAAGAATGCCGTCGGCGAATCTGCACGCTGCGTGGTCCAGGCAGAGCAGCTGGGCACGGGACATGCGGTGATGCAGGCCGAATCCGTTCTGCGCGGACAATCCGATTTCGTGCTGGTGACCTACGGGGACATGCCGCTGCTGCGGGGCGAGACCCTCACTCAACTGGTGGAGAAGCAGAAAGCCAACCAGGGTCCCATCTCGCTGCTGACCGTCATCGCAGACGACCCGCGCGGATTCGGACGAATCATCCGCAAGCAGGATGGTACGGTGGCTGCCATTGTCGAGGAGGCAGTCGCGACCCCGGAGCAGCTTTCTGTCCAGGAATTGAATGTCGGCGCGTACTGCTTTTCTGCAAGCTGGTTGTGGGATGCGCTTCATCGCATCCCGGTTTCCAAAAAAGGGGAATATTACCTGACCGATACAGTCGAGCTGGCGGTTGCGGACGGGCTGCCTGTGCAGGCACTCGTCATGGACGATAGGATTGAGACGATTGGCATCAACACGCGCGTCCACCTGGCGGAAGCCGAGGCTGCCATGCGCCGCCGCATCAACGAAGAGCACATGCTTAACGGTGTGACTCTGATCGCCCCGGAATCCACTTACATCGATGCAGGAGTCAGCATCGGACGCGATACGGTCATCTTACCGGACACGTACTTGTTCGGGAAAACATCCATCGGCGCGGACTGCCGAATCGGACCGAATGCCCACATCCGCGATACGCAGATCGGTGACAGCTGCGTGGTGCTGATGTCCGTGATGGAAAAGGCCGTCCTCGAGGATAAAGTGGATGTAGGCCCCTTTGCCCGGCTGCGGAAGGGCGCGCATTTATGCAGCGGCGTCCACATGGGGAACTTCGGCGAGGTCAAAGACTCCACACTGGGACCGGGCGTTAAGATGGGGCATTTCTCGTACATCGGCAATGCCACCATTGGCGCCAACACCAACATCGGCGCGGGGACGATCACCTGTAACTATGACGGCGAGAAAAAACACGCCACCGAGATTGGCGAAGATGTCTTCATCGGTTCAGATACCATGCTCGTAGCTCCGGTCAAGTTGGGGAACGGTGCGCGAACGGGCGCCGGTGCGGTCGTGACGAAGAATGTCCCGGATGATACACTGGCGGTGGGTATGCCGGCGCGCGCCATTAAGAAGCTCCAGCGCAGACCCAAAAAAGACGACCTCAACAAATCCTAGATGAAAAGGCCGACCATGACCCGACTCTCTGCTGAAGACCGTAAATTTCTGCTGGAACTGGCCAACGAAGCCCGCCGCCGCGCTTATGCGCCTTACTCCGGTTACAAGGTCGGCTCCGCGCTGCGCACCAAAAGCGGACGCATCTTCACGGGAGTCAACGTGGAATTGGCTGCGTACCCTCAGACCATGTGCGCCGAGCGTGTGGCCGTCTACAAGGCGGTCTCGGAGGGCGAGCGGGAATTCGAGGTGATCTCCGTGGTGACCGACAATGGCGGTACGCCCTGCGGCGGGTGCCGGCAGGTGCTGGCGGAATTCGGGCTCGATACCATCGTCCTGATCGGGGATGGAAACGGGAAACTGTTGCAGGAGACCACGGTGGGGAAACTGCTTCCGGGTGCATTCACTCCCAAAGACCTGCCGCGATAACGGGCGGCCATGCCAAAAACCGAGCGTTCATTTCGTGTCACTGCCGTTGTTCTGCGGCACGCCGACTGGGGCGAAGCTGACCGGCTGTTGACGCTGTTCACGCGCGAGATGGGTAAACTGCGCACGGTGGCCAAAGGCGCGCGCAAGGCGCGTTCACGCAAGGCCGGGCATCTCGAGCCGTTCACGCATGTCCGGCTGCAGTTGGCGAAAGGGCGCGACCTGCCCATCGTCACCCAGGCTGAAACAGTGGACTCCTACATCCCCATTCGCGATGATCTGATGAAAACAGGCTACGCTGCCTATTCCGCCGAGCTGCTCGACCGCTTCACCTACGAAGAGGAGACTGAGAGCTCGATTCCCTTCCGCCTGCTGACGGAAACCCTCGGCCGGATCTCACAGGAGAGCGATTCATGGCTGGCGGTCCGCTACTACGAAATGCGCTTGCTGGATCATCTTGGGTTCCGCCCGCAACTGTTTTCCTGCGCCAACTGCGAGGAGAAGATCGAGCCGGTGGACCAGTATTTTTCCCCGCTGGCGGGCGGCGTGATCTGCCCCAAGTGCGGCAGCGGCCTGCCCGGCCTGTGGACTATTTCGGTGGACGCGTTAAAATACCTGCGTCACTTTCAACGCAGCGGATATGCCGAAGCTTCGAGGGCGCATCCCTCTCTCGATGTAAAAAAAGAACTGGAGAACCTCATGCAGGGTTTCTTCACTTACCTACTGGAGCGTGAACTGAACACGCCGGGTTTTCTGAAACAAATTCGCAGCGAACAATAAGAAGGAGAATATTATGGGACGAAAAATCTGGTCCATGACGTTGATGGTGCTCAGCGCCATCGTTTTAGTTGCAAGCATGGTCGGTGTTGGGGTGGTCTGGTATTACAACCAGCCTTTGACTCAGGATATCACCACCCGGCTGCAGGAGATCGACAGTGAGTTGGCGCAGGCACAGTCCGCGCTGACGGATGCGCAGGGTGAGCTGGAACGTGCGCTGAGAATTGTCACTGCGGCGGAGACCGCGCTGGAGGCACTCAGCCAGCAGACCGCCCAGGCGCAGGACATCCTCGGCGGGGTAAAGGGCACCATCGATGACAAACTGCTGCCCGGGCTAAAGACCTCCCGCGACAAGGTGGATGGCGTGCGCGGGATGGTGGAAGGTCTGCGCGGCACGCTGGAGACGATCAACAACCTGCCGCTGGTGGACCTCGATATCCCCGGCGACGAACTGCTGGCGAACATCATCGCGGCGGCAGACTCGCTGGATGCCGAGATCGCCAACGTGGAAGATATCGCCAAACAGGCGTCCACCTTTGTGGGAGACACATCCTACCTGCTGGGCGGCGACCTGAGCGAGACCAAGACCAGCCTCACGAATTTGCTGGCAGTGATCGAAGAATACAATAGCAAGGTCACCGGCTGGCAGGAGCAGATCGCCGTGTGGGAGCAGTCCCTGCCTGGGTGGATCGACAATGCCTCCATCAGCCTGACGGTTTTCCTGCTGTGGTTCGCCTTCTCGCAGGCTGGTTGTTCCTGATCGGTTACACAGCCTGGAAGGGCGGCGATCCGTTTGCGGTGTTGAGAAAATCAGGATAGATCTGATGCTGGTCGTCGGATTGGTCGTCGGGCTGGTCGTCGGGGCACGATATATCGTGCCACGACGACCAGCGCACCTTTAACGGTATAATCCCCTCGCCATACTCCTTATCCTCGATTGGTAACCATTTCCATGACCGAAAAACACACCTTCCAATCCATCATCCTCAAACTACAGGAATTCTGGGCTGAGCGCGGCTGCATCATCTGGCAGCCGTATTACACCCAGGTCGGCGCCGGCACGATGAATCCCGCCACCTTTTTGCGCGTGCTCGGTCCCGAGCCCTGGAACGTGGCCTACGTCGAACCCTCCGTCCGCCCGGATGATGGGCGCTACGGCGAGAATCCCAACCGCTTCCAGATGCACTACCAGTTCCAGGTCATCCTCAAGCCGGATCCCGGCAACCCGCAGGAACTGTACCTCGACTCGCTCAAGGCCATCGGCATTGACCCGCGCCAGCACGATATCCGCTTTGTGGAGGACAACTGGGAGCAGCCCGCCATCTCCGCCTGGGGCCTGGGCTGGGAGGTCTGGCTCGACGGGCAGGAGATCACCCAGTTCACCTACTTCCAGCAGGTCGGCGGGCAGATGCTCGACCCGGTCGCGGTGGAAATCACCTACGGGCTCGACCGCATCCTGATCGCGCTCAACGACGCCGCAGCCATCTGGGACGAGCCCTGGGCGAAGGATGTGTTGTATGGCGAGCTGCGCCGGCGGGAGGAGTTCGAGCACAGCAAATATTATTATGAAGTGGCCGACGTGGAGCGCGCCCGCGAGATGTATGAACTCTATGCGCACGAGTGCAATGCCTGCCTCGAGCAGGGACTGGTGCTCCCGGCACATGACTATGTGCTGAAATGTTCGCACACCTTCAATATCCTGGACGCGCGCGGCGCGATCAGCGTGACCGAGCGCCAGGGCTACTTCCGCCGAATGCGCGAGATGGCGCGGCGGGTGGCGGAAGCCTATCTGGAGCAGCGCAAGGAATTGGAATATCCGCTGCTTAAAGAGAATATTGAACAGGGATTAGTGAGCAGTGAAAAGAAAATGATTGGCGGTTCACTGCCGGACTATCCTCTACTGACTACTCCCCAGTCTCTATTGTTGGAAATTGGCACCGAGGAACTCCCTGCTGGCGATGTGGATTCGGCGCTGACTCAACTCCGGGAACGGACTCCCGCCTGGCTGGCTGAACTCGGCCTCGAGCACGGAGCGGTCCAGGTGCATGCCACCCCGCGCCGCCTCGCCGTTTTCGTCGAGTCACTGGCCCCTCGCCAGCCCGACCGCGAAGACCTGGTCAAGGGACCGCCGGCCGAGCGCGCCTTCGATGCTTCCGGCGTGGCGACTCCCGCCGCGATGGGATTTGCCAAGAAGAACGGTGTGGACACCCAAGCTCTCGAAGTCCGCGAACAGGATGGGGGCAAATACGTCTTCGCTGTTGTCAAACAGAAGGGACGTCCCGCGCCCGAGGTGTTGACCGAGGCTTTGCCCGGTTTCGTAGCTGGAATCAAGTTCGAGAAGTCGATGAAATGGCTGCCTGCGTCCCGCCGCGCGGTAAATGACAATGGCGCGGCGTTCTCGCGCCCGATCCGCTGGCTGGTGGCCCTGTTTGGAGAGTCGGTCATCCCGTTCGATTATGCCGGCGTTTCCTCGGGCAACGTCACCCGCGGGCTGCGTCCGTATGATTCCCCGGAAATGAAAATTTCCTCCGCCGACCAATACTTTGATGTCATCCGTGAGGCCGGCATCGTTCTCGACAAAGAAGAGCGCAAAAGGATGATCGTGGAGCAGGTGAAGAAGACAGCCGGGTCGGTGAAAGGCGAAGCCATTATCGCTGACGATCTTTTGGATGAAGTCGCCAACCTGGTCGAGAAGCCGACTGCCGTGCTGGGAAGCTTCGACTCAGAATTCCTGTCCCTGCCGCGGGATGTGTTGATCACGGTGATGAAGAAACACCAACGCTATTTTCCGGTTGAAAAGAACGGCAAGCTACTGCCCAATTTCATCGCCGTCCGCAACGGCGACGACCAGTATCTTGACATCGTCCGGCATGGCAACGAGCACGTGCTGGGCGCGCGATTCAGCGATGCCAACTTCTTCGTCCGCGAGGACCTCAAACACCCGCTCGAATATTACCGCGATGGATTGAAGACGCTTGTCTTCCAGACCAAGCTCGGATCGATGCTGGATAAATCCGACCGAATGGAGAAACTGGTCAATGATCTGATTCCCATGCTGGGCTTGGATGCGGATGCGACTCTGTTCGCGCGCCGCGCTGCCCACCTCGCCAAGGCGGACCTGACCACCCAGATGGTCACCGAAATGACATCCCTGCAGGGCATCATCGGGCGCGAGTACGCGCTGCGCTCTGGCGAGGCTCCGGCGGTGGCGGATGCCATCGGCGAACAGTATCTTCCTGTTCCTGCGACTAAAGCCGGATTATCTGTCGCCCTGGCAGACCGACTCGACTCACTGGTCGGTCTATTCGCTGCCGGACTGGCTCCCACCGGCACCAAGGATCCATTTGGCTTGCGCCGTGCAGCGATCGGCGTGGTCCAGCCTCTGATTGAGCATGATATCAACCTGGATCTATCCGATGCCGTAAAGAAGTCCGCCCGACTCCAACCGGTCCCTGTCAGCGACGAGGTGCAGGCTCAGGTGTTGGAGTTTGTCGCCGGCCGGCTAAATGTGGTGCTGAAGGATATGGGCTACCGCTACGATGTCGTGGACGCAGTACTGGCTGCCCAATCCAAAAATCCGGCGGGTTCGGCGCGTGCCGTCAGAACAGCTGCAGGCGTGGGTGGAGCGTGAGGATTGGCGCACGATCCTGCCGGCTTTCGCGCGCTGTGTCCGCATCACGCGCGATCAAAAGCAGACGTTGATAGTTGATGAAAAGGCTTTTATCGAGAAGGAAGAGAAGGAATTGTTCAAGGCGCTGGAGAAAGCGGAAAAAACCAAACGCACTGAAGGCTCCATGGATGATTTCCTGAACACCTTCGTCCCGATGATTCCTGCGGTCACCGCCTTCTTCGACAAGGTACTGGTCATGGCGGATGACAGGAAGTTGCAGGAAAACCGCCTGGGCTTGCTGCAGAGGATCTCTGCGCTGGCAAAGGGCACAGGAGACCTGAGTAAGCTCGAAGGATTTTAGAAAGTAGGATTGGGCGGCCAATTGGCCGCCCAATAGTTCTGGTACTAAAAGCTCACTCATTTCATTTGCATCTCACACTATCCAAGTCTATAATTCCTTTGCTATTCCTATTACCCGGTCTCTGCTCACTATTCTCTACTCATCCATCCAATGTCCAGCATAGACGATATCAAGTCCCGCATTGACATTCTCGACCTGGCCGCGGAAGCGGGTGTCAAGCTGCGCCGCTCGGGCAAGAACTATACGGGATTCTGCCCCTTCCATGAGAACAAGCGCACGCCGGCCTTCGTCGTTTGGCCGGATTCGGGCACCTGGCGCTGCTTTGGGCAGTGCAACGAGGGCGGCGATATCTTCAAGTTCGTGATGAAGAAGGAGAATATCGACTTCCGCGAAGCGCTGCACCGCCTGGCAGACCGGGCCGGCGTCACGCTGGAGGCGTTCACGCCCGAGAAGCAGGAGCAGCTCGAGGAGAACGACCGGCTGCGCAACCTGCTGGAGGAGGCAGTCAATTTTTACCGAAACGCCCTGCTCAACTCTCCTGCCGGCAAGCCTGCGCTCGACTACATCCTGCAAAAACGCAAGCTGACCGACCGGACCATCGAAACCTTCGGGCTGGGATATGCCCCGGCAGGTTCCCACACCATTCTGGAATACTTCAAGTCCAAACATTACACGGACCAGGAGTTGATCGACAGCGGCATGGCCAGCCAGCGCGATGACGGCGGCCTCTTTGATCGTTTTCGCAACCGGCTGATGATCCCCATCCGCGACGCCGACGGGCGCATGACCGGCTTCGGTGCGCGCATCCTTGACCCCAATGACCAGCCGAAATTCCTCAATTCGCCGCAGACACCCATTTTCGACAAGGGGCATCTGCTCTACGGTCTCGACCGGGCGCGCAAGCCCATCCGCGCCGCGGACCAGGTGGTGATCGTCGAAGGCTACCTCGACGTGATTGCCCTCCATCAGGCGGGATACGAAAATGTTGTCTCGCCGATGGGCACCGCGCTGACCGAGGACCAACTTCGTCTGCTCAAGCGCTTCACCCGCCGCATCGTGCTGGCCCTTGACCCGGACACCGCCGGGCAGAAGGCTGTCCTGCGCGGACTGGAAGCGGCTCGCACCTCGCTCGACCGCGAGAATGAATTGACGATTCGACGCGCGCGGCTTGCTTCGACACGAGGCGCGCCTGCAAGCCGACCTGCGCGTGGCGTCCATGCCCGATGAGCTCGACCCTGATGAGATCGTCCAGCGCAACCCGGATGAATGGAAGCGGCTGATCGAGACCGCCAAACCCATCGTGGAGCATGTGCTCGAGGCGTTGATCGCCGATAAGAACGTCAACGACCCGAAGGTGAAGGCGGAGATCGCCGCGCAGGTGCTGCCGCTGATCGAGGACCTGCCCAACCCGGTGGAACGCGAACACTACCGCCAGATGCTGGCGCGCCGCCTGCGGGTGGACGAACGCGCCTTGATGGGCGCACAGCCCGCACGGACCAGACCGTACAAGCGGGGAAAACCCAAAGAGCAGGGCGCTCCAGCGAAAACAGAACCAGCCTCCGGGACGATGTCCGTTCGACAGTCCCGCGACATCGAGGCGTATTGCCTGTCCGTCCTGCTGCAACACCCTGAGTTGCTGCACCGCCTCGACCGCGACCTGCAAAAGGCCAGCCTGGGTCCGCTCTCAATTCAGGATTTCGAGTATACTGACCATCAGGAATTCTTTCAGCTGATCCGCCAGTCGCTGGAACAGGATGCCACCGAAACCGGGCATTATGTGGAGGAACACCTCGGCAAGGATATGCACGGCTTGTTTGCCGAACTCTCATCGCAGCCCATTCAGGAGCCTCTGCACGACAAACTGGTGGCGGAATTGTACCGCTCGGTGATCCGGCTGCGGCGGGTGATGGTCAGTGAAAGTGTCAGCCAGCTGCAATTTCTACAGCAGGAAGCGCAGCAAAGCGGCGACCCGCTGGCCGCGACCTACATGGAACAGTCCCGGCAGTATGGAACAACCTTGCAGCACCTGCATCAGGCGCTGGCCAGGCGCGACGAAAAGAAACAAAATTAACCGGGGTTTCAGCAAGTAACCAAGCCAACCTTCTCGAAGTTGAACTCTGGTGATTATGCCCAAGCCAAAAACGAGCGTCATTAAAAAGAAGGCCAAGCCCAGAACAAAGAGGAAGGAACTCAACATCCCGCTGCCGCCGGATGCGGACGTTCAGGCTGCATTCGAGCCTGAACTGGACGTGGATGTCGATGGGCCCATGGCGGTGCCGATGGAGGATAACGGTGAAATCCTCCTCGACGAACCGCTTGAGATCCCCGACCCGACTGTTGCCTTCGAACTGTCCGAGGACCCGGTGCGGCTCTACCTGCGGGAGATCGGGCAGGTCAAGCTGCTGGATGCCGACAGCGAGTTCCGCCTTTCCACCGTCATCGAGGCCGGCCGGCTGGTATCCAATCTCCAAAAGCGGCAATATCGTCCCGGAACCTCCCTTACCACATCTGTCTACCGGGCGCTGGTGGATGAGCTGGCCACATCGTGGGTCCGGCTTGGTCAGGACGTCAAGCGGCTCAACTCCAACCTGCCGGACCTGGCGCTGGTCCTGACCGAAGCGCAGCACCTGCATCTTGGCTGGGACATCGAAGCGCCCTCTTATTTACGTGCATATCTCGATAATGGCCGCTGGGGGACCGACCCGCTTTGGGATGGGCTGGTCCTGAACGCCTATACTGTTTTGCTGACCTTCTACTGCCTGCCGGAATCCTACTCCGATTGGCTGATCAAACACATCCATGCACGCCACGAACTGCCGGGGACGCGCGCACTCCAGCGTAATCTCCCTTCTGATAAGGAACTGGAAGCCGAACTGGACGCCATTCACTACAGGGCGGAGGACGCCAACCATTCCATCATCCGCGCCAACCTGCGGCTGGTGGTCAGCATCGCCAAGCGTTATCTGGGTCGCGGCATTTCCTTCCTCGATCTGATCCAGGAAGGCAACCTCGGCCTGCTGCGCGCGGTCAACAAGTTCGATCCGCGGCGGGGATTCAAGTTCTGACCTACGCCACCTGGTGGATCCGGCAATCGATCAACCGGTCCATCGCCGAGCAGGCGCGTACCATCCGCATCCCGGTTCATTTATTTGAATCCATCACCCGCATCCTGCGCATCCAGCGGCAGCTGGTCCAGCAGTTGGGGCGCGAACCCAACACGGAGGAGCTGGCGCTGGAGGTGGGTTACCTCTCCGCGGCAGATGTACAGCGCCATTCTGCAGGCCAAGTCCGAGGCGGTGGAACTCGATCCCGCGCTGCACCACCGCTGGGAAGTCGCCACCAGCAAAGTGGACCGCATCCTGCGCTCGGCGGAGGAACCGGTTTCGCTGGAGGGTCCGGTCGGTGACGAGGATTCCAGCCAGCTGGGCGACTTCATCCAGGACGAAGATGCCCTCGAGCCGATGGACGCCGCTGCGCGTGAGATGCTGCGCGAGCAGGTGCAGCATGCCCTGGCGGCGCTCTCCGAGCGGGAGCGCCAGGTGCTCGAGCTGCGCTTCGGCTTGATCGACGGCAAGGACCACACGCTGGAGGAGGTCAGCCGCTACTTCAATGTGACGCGCGAGCGCATCCGCCAGATCGAGGCCAAGGCGCTCAGGAAACTGAGACATCCCACGCGCAGCCGGCATCTCAGGGATTACCTGGGATGATCGGAGCAGTACGGTCACGGTTTGACCGGTCGTAAACTCTGATCTGGAAATGGATACTTCCCTGAAAGGGTAGGGGCGTCATAATGAACCAATGACGTTACTCGCCCTTTTTTATTATTAAATTTACTTACGAAATCGGACAAAGTTTGTGAAAATATACACTGATAAACTCGCTTATGTTATACTTGCGCTTCGAAATCTCTATCAAGGCCGGGAGGCTGTCACATGTTGATTGAGTATGTCGCCATAGGCTTCCTTATAGCACTAACGATTCTGGTTGCGGTGATTGCCATCGGGCTGGGCATGCTGTTCGGACCGAAGCACCAAACCGCCCGAAAATCCGCCCCCTACGAATCCGGTATGAATCCCATCGGCCCCGGCAACCGCCGTATGCCGGTGCGGTATTATCTGGTCGCAGTCTTTTCATCCTGTTCGACATTGAAATGGTCTTTTTCCTGCCCTGGGCGATCGTCCTTCCGCCAGCTGGGACTGTTCGGGTTGATCGAAATGGTCATCTTTATCGCCATTTTACTGGTTGGTTATATTTACGCGTGGAAGAAAGGAGCGCTGGAATGGGAGTAGAGCAAAAGCTTGGCAATATGGGCATTGTCACCACCACGCTGGAGCAGGCCGTGAACTGGAGCCGCACGAATGCCATGTGGCCGATGCTTTTCGGTCTGGCCTGCTGCGCCATCGAAATGATGTCCGCGCAGTCCGCTCATTATGATATGAGCCGTTTCGGCATGGAGTTGATGCGCCCTTCGCCCCGCCAGTCTGACCTGATGATCGTGGCCGGGCGCGTTTCGCGCAAAATGGCGCCCGTCCTGCGCCGGCTGTACGACCAGATGCCCGAACCCAAGTGGGTGATCGCCATGGGCGACTGCGCCTCGTGCGGCGGGGTGTTCAATAACTATGCCATCGTGCAGGGAGTGGACGAGGTCGTGCCGGTGGATGTCTACGTGGCCGGCTGCCCGCCGCGCCCGGAAGCGCTCATCCACGGCATCGTGACGCTGCACGAAAAGGTGCGCGGCGAAAAACTCAAGGATTGGGCATAACCATGAACGAGCAGAAATTTATCAGCCTCCTCAAGGATCAATTCAACGGCGAGACGCTCGAGTTCAGGGGTGAAACGACCCTGGTGATCCAGCGCGACCGGCTTGTCGATGCGGCTAAAAAGATCCGCGAGATGGGATTCGAGCTGCTGTCCGACATTACCGCGGTGGATTACTTCCCTGAAGAGAATCCCCGCTTCCATGTGGTCTACCAGTTCACCTCGCTCGCCAACCAGGCCACGCTTGGTGTGCGCGTGCCGGTGCCCGGAGTCAACCCCGGCGTCGCCACGATCGAGGGAGTTTATCCCAACGCCAACTGGCGGGAGCGCGAGATCTACGACATGTTCGGCATTAACTTTGAAGGCCACAGCGACCTGCGCCGCATCCTGATGCCGCACGACTGGGAAGGCCATCCGCTGCGCAAGGATTATCCGCTGGGGTATGAAGAACCGCAGTTCACCTTCAATTTCGAAGAAATCGACGTGCGCAAGCCCTACGCCAAGGAATAGTTATGGCACAGATTGAAGAAGCTACATCTTGATGATATGACACATCTGGTCTCGCAGCGCGCCATAAAAGGCGAGACCATGCTCCTGAACATGGGACCGCAGCATCCGTCCACGCACGGGGTGCTGCGCCTGCTGCTGGAGCTGGACGGCGAAACGGTGATCAGCTGCATCCCGGACATCGGCTTCCTGCACACCGGCATCGAGAAGAACATGGAAGCCAAGACCTACCAGAAGGCCGAAGTGATGACCGACCGCCTGGATTACATGAACACGGTCGGCAACAACCTGGCCTACTCGCATGGCGGTCGAGAAGCTGGTGGACCTGGATGTGCCCGAGCGCGCACAGGCCATGCGCGTCATCCTGGCGGAGCTTCAGCGGCTCTCCTCCCACCTGGTCTGGCTGGGCACCTCGGCGCTGGACGTGGCGGCCATGTCCACCTTCCTGTACTGCTTCCGCGAGCGCGAGATGATCCTGGACATCCTTGAGTTGTGCTCCGGCCAGCGCATGATGACCACGTTACATCCGCCCCGGCGGGCTGTGGCGCGATGTGCCGGTGGAGTTCGAAGTCGGCGGTGCGCGAGGTCCTCAAGATCATGCCCAGGCGCATCGACCAGTACGAATCGCTGCTGACCAAGAATCCCGCTCTTCATCGACCGCACCGTGGGCATCGGAAAGACTACCGCCGAGGAAGCCCTGACGTGGGGCATGACCGGCGCCTGCCTGCGCGCCTCCGGCGTCGCCCATGACTACCGCAAATTCGCACCGTATTCCGGGTACGAGCAGTACGATTTCGAAGTGCCCGATCGAAACCGCAGGCGATGTGTACGCCCGCTACCTGGTCCGCATCCGTGAGATGCGCCAGTCGCTGCGCATCATCGAGCAGGCGCTGAACAAACTGCCGATGGGACCGGTGCGCTCGAATAATCACAAGTTCGTCCCGCCGCCCCGTTCCGAGATCGGCACCAGCATGGAAGCGCTCATCCACCACTTCAAGCTGTGGACGGAGGGCTTCGATGCCCCGAAGGGTTCGGTCTACGTGGCGGTCGAATCGCCGCGCGGTGAACTGGGCGTTTACCTGGAAGGCGACGGCGGACCCAAGCCGTACCGCGTCCACTGGCGCACCCCCTCGTTTGATAACCTGCAGGTCCTGCCGGTGATGGCCAAAGGCTGTCCTGGTGGCGGACCTGGTCGCCATCATCGGCTCGGTGGATATTGTTCTGGGAGATGTGGACCGATGAGTATCGCTGAAAAATATCCTCAGGAAATCGAAGCCATTCTGGCCAAATACCCGGCGGAACGCAAACGCTCGGCGGTCATGCCGCTGCTGTACCTGGCGCAGCGCGATGAAGGCTATATCACCAAGGAATGCGATGGAGGAGATTGCCGCCATGCTGGACCTGGATGTCACCGAAGTGGCTTCGATCGTCGGTTTTTACACCCTGTATCACGACGAGAAAGCCGGTAAGTACCGCATGCAGGTCTGCACCGACCTGCCCTGCGCCCTGCGCGGCGCGGACAAATTCCTCGAGTCGCTGTGCGGAAACCTGGGCATCAAGGTCGGCGAGACCACGCCCGACGGGCTGGTGACGCTCGAAGCGGTGATGTGCCTGGCGGCCTGCGACAAGGCGCCCATGTTCCAGCTGCAGGACGGCGATAGATTGACCTATCACGAGAACATGACCGTGGATCAAGACCATGGAATTGATCGAAGCCCTGCAAAAGCGGGCAGGGAGGTGAAGTAATGGCTCACCTTCTTCTGCGTCATCGTGACATCCCCGACATCAACAAGCTGGATGTTTACATAAGAACGGCGGTTTTGAAGCCTTCAAGAAAGCCGTGACCAGCATGAAGCCGCAGGCAGGTGACCGACGAGGTCAAGGCCTCCGGCCTGCGCGGCCGCGGCGGGGCGGGCTTCCCCACCGGCGTCAAGTGGTCGTTCATCCCCAAGGGCATCTGGCCGCATTACGTGGTCGCCAATGCGGACGAGTCCGAGCCGGGCACCTTCAAGGACCGCGAGATCATGGAGAGCAACCCCTTCCAGTTCCTGGAAGGCGTGGCGATCGCCTGCTTATGCCATCGAGTGCGAATACGGGCTACGTCTACCTGCGCGGCGAGTTCTGGCAGCTTGCGCTTCAACTGGACGCGATGATCGCCGAGATGGAAAAAGCCGGTTTCCTGGGCGACAACCTTTCGGCACGGACTACTCCCTGCGCATTCACACCCACCTGGGCGCCGGCGCATACATCTGCGGCGAAGAGACCGCCCTGCTCGAATCGATCGAGGGCAAGCGCGGACAGCCGCGCATCCGCCCGCCGTTCCCGGCGGTGTGCGGGTCTGTACGGCAAGCCGACCGTGGTCAACAATGTCGAAACGCTGACCAATGTCCCGCTGATCATCGAGAAAGGCGCAGACTGGTACAAGTCCCTGGGCACCGCAGACAGCGCCGGGGTCAAGATCTTCTCGCTCTCCGGGCAACGTCGAACAAGCCCGGCAATTACGAACTGCCCTTTGGCACCACCTTCCGCGAGCTGATCTATCACCCACGGCGGCGGAGTCACCGACGGGCGCCCGGTCAAGGCGCATCATGCCGGCGGGCGCCTCGTCGGCCATCATCCTGGTCACGACGAGACCTTGACAAGGTCCTGGATACCCCGATGGATTACGACTCCGTGCAGAACCTCGGCTCGCTGACTGGGCTCAGCCTCGGTGATCGTGATCGATGATAGCGTCAGCATGGACTGGGTCATCAATAAGACCATCCATTTCTTCAAACATGAATCCTGCGGCAAGTGCACACCCTGCCGGGAAGGCACCTACTGGATGCTGCATCTGATCGAGCGCATCATGAAGGCAAGGCTACCGCGGCGGACGTGGAGCTGCTCAACTCGGTGGCCAACCAGATGCAACGAAGTGCCTGTGCGCGCTGGGTGAGTTCTCCACCATGGCGGTCACCACGGCCATCGAGCGCTTCCCGGTGACTTCAAAGCCTGCCAGCAGCGTGGAGGCTTAACCATGGCGAAACATGGTTACCCTCACCATCGACGAAGTCAAGGTCACCGCTCCCGCCGGAACGCTGATCGTGGATGCCGCCAAGAACGCCGGCATCGACATCCCGGTCTTCTGCTACCACCCCAAGATGGAACCGGTCGGGATGTGCCGCCAGTGCCTGGTGGAAGTCGGCCGCCCGATGATCGACCGCGCCACCGGGCAGGCGGTGCTCGACGAAGCCGGCAAGCCCAAGACTGCAGTTCGGTCCCAAACTGGAGACCGCCTGCACCACGCCCGGTCTCCGAAGGCATGGTCGTGCTGACCGCCAGCCGAAAAGGCCAAGGCGGCGCAGAAGGAGATCCTCGAATTCCTGCTCACCTCGCACCCGCTCGACTGCCCGGTCTGCGACAAGGGCGGTGAATGCCCGCTGCAGAACCTGACCATGGCGCATCGGCTCCAGCGGTTAGCCGCTTCCTCTTCGATGAAAAACAACACGCCGACAAGCACGTCCCGCTGGGAGACCTGATCTGGCTGGACCGCGAACGCTGCATCCAGTGCGCGCGCTGCATCCGCTTCCAGGAGGACATTGCCGGCGAGCCGGTGCTGGCTTTCTACCAGCGCGGCCGCGCCACCGACATCGTCACCTACTCCGAGCCCGGCTTCGACTCCATCTTCTCGCGGCAACACCACCGACATCTGCCCGGTCGGCGCGCTCACCACGGCGGACTTCCGCTTCGGCGCCCGCCCCTGGGAAATGAAAGCACGCCGCCTCGATCTGTGCGCAGTGCCCGGTCGGCTGCAACATCACCTTCAACACCCGCCGCGAAGCCAGGACAGGCGGCAAACATGGTCATCAAGCGCGCCATGCCGCGCCAGAACGAACAGGTCAACGAGATCTGGATGTGCGACAAGGGACGCTTCGCCGGCTATCATTTTGGCGAATCCTCCGAGCGGCTGAACCAGCCCCTGATCAAGGGATCGGCAGCCGAACTCGACGCGGCGGAGAAGCTGGTCGCTGAAAAACTAAAGGCAGCCGGCCCGGATTCTGTCGTGCTGGCGGGCGGACGCCTCTCCAATGAGGACCTGTTCAATCTGAAGCAGCTCGCGGATGGATTGGGCGGCAAGGCGCTGCTCCATACTCCGATCGGCGGAGGCGAGTTCACGGCCGCGTATGGATTAACAGCCGGCTCCAACTTCGGCGACCTCGGCAAGGGTTCGACCATTCTGGTCGTCGCCTCTGATATTCATGACGAAGCGCCGGTCTGGTACCTGCGCATCAAGGCAGGCTGCCCAGCGCGGAGCGACAGTTGTTGTGGCTAACGCCCGCGCTACCAAGCTGGATGAATTCGCTACGTACATCGTCCGCTACGCTTATGGCGATGAAGTTGAAACCATCAAGGGTTTGACCGGAAAAGAAAAATTCGCCGAGGCATTCAAGGCTGAGAACCTGGTCGTTTTCTTCGGCTCGGACGGACTTGGCCGCAGGGTTCCACTGCGCTGGCAGGCGCCTGCGCGGAACTGGTCAAGTCACGCGCCGGAAAACCGAACAACGGCCTGGTCGGTGTCTGGAATGCTCCCAACACCAAGGCGCCTAGGAAATGGGTTTCTGCACCGCATCCAATTTGACTGCGGAATTGAAGGGAAAGACTGTCTATGTGGCGGCAGCTGACCCGGCAGGGGATGACCCGGCTCTGGCGGATGCGCTCCGTTCCGCTGCGTTCGTCGCGGTGCAGGACCTCTTCCTGACCGAGACCGCCAGACTGGCGGACGTCGTCCTGCCGGCCTCGGCCTACACCGAGCGCGAAGGCACCTGCACCTCCGCGGAGCGCCGCGCTCAGCGCTTCTACCCGGCTATCCCGGCGCGATCCGGTACCAAACCTGATTTTGCCCTCACGGCGGATATCGCCCGTTTTGCGGGTATCGAACTCGAAGGCCGCTCGCCGATGCTGGTTTTCAATAAGCTCGCTGCCAGCGTAAAGACATTCGCCGGGCTTTCCTACGGAAAACTAGCGGAAGTGGCCGAGCAATATCCGATTGTCGGACGAGGCGACCTGTATTACGGCGGCACGACCTACGAGAATTCACAAGGACTGGGTGTGCATCTTGGTCTGGGTGATGCGACTGCGGCATCCGTTGTTGCCCGTGCAGCCCTGCGCCCGAAGGAAAATGAACTGTTGGCTGTTCCCGCCAGTAAAGTCTATGACCGCGGCATGACCATGACGGCTGCCACATTGCTCGACCAGCGTACCGGCGACCCAACGGTTGTGGTCAATCCCGCCACAGCCGGAAAACTGGGGCTCACAGCCGGAGACCAAGCCCGGGTGAGTCTGAACGGCGCGGCATACGAGGCGGTCGTTAAATTGGATGAATCCCTCTCGACGGGAGTTGTCCTCGTTTATCGCAGTTTCGGCATCCCCATCTTTGAGCCGGTGCCGGTGAGCATCGCCGCTGCAGAGAAGGCTCGAGGAAGGCCATTAATGGATTGGACATTGTGGGTTGAATGGGGAATCAAAGGCATTCTGCTGATCCTCATCATGATTGGCGGGTTTGCCTACCTGACCCTCTTTGAGCGCAAGGTGCTGGCCCGTATGCAGGTGCGCATCGGACCCAACCGGGCGGGACCGTGGGGCTCCTGCAGCCGATCGCGGACGCCGTCAAGTTGATCTTCAAGGAAGAGCTTACCCCGGCACAGGCGCAGAAGTTCATCTTCATCCTGGCGCCGATCATCACGGTGGTCCCGGCCATTGTGATTGCGGCAGTCATCCCGTGGGGGCAGACTGGTCAGCATTTTTGGACGCCAGGTCACGCTGTATGTCGCTGATCTGAACGTCGGCGTGCTGTATATCATGGCGATCACGTCGATCGCAGTCTACGGCATTGTGCTGGCGGGCTGGTCATCCAACAACAAGTACGCCATGCTGGGCGGCCTGCGCTCCTCGGCGCAGATGATCAGTTACGAACTGGCGCTGGGTTTGTCGTTCGTGACCGCCATCCTGCTGGCCGGGTTCGATGCGCATGGTCGATATTGTCGAAGCGCAGCGATCCATGCTGGTTCGTGGTGCTCCAGCCGGTCGGCGCGTTCATCTTCCTGATCGCCACGCTGGCGGAAGTGAACCGGGCGCCGTTCGACATGCCCGAAGCCGAGCAGGAACTGACAGCCGGCTATCACGCGGAATATTCGGGCATGAAGTTCGCGCTGTTCTTCATGGCGGAATACATCAAGATGATCGCCATCTGCGCCATCGCCGCCACGCTGTTCTTCGGCGGCTATCTCGGCCCCGATATCACGCAAATCCCGTTCATCGGCCAATACCTGACGTGGCTAGCACCGTGGTTGGGTCCGATCTACGTGTTTGTCAAGGTTGTCATCCTGCTGTTCGGCATGATCTGGGTGCGCGCCACACTGCCGCGCATCCGCTACGACCGCCTGATGGCTTTCGGCTGGAAGGTGCTGCTGCCGCTTTCGCTGGCGCTGGTCTTCACTTCAGCGGTCGGCATCCTCCTGGCCCAGGATGTCCATCCGGCGCTCATCTGGCTGATACCCGTGGTGTCGATCATTGCGGGATTCGTGACTGTCGGGTTGGTAGACCGGTCGCTGCGGAGGAAAGCTTATGCGGCTCGTTGAACCCTTCCTGGAGATGATGACCGGGCTGTGACGACGCTGAAAACGCTGTTCGAAAAGCCGGTGACCATCCAGTACCCGGAGGAAAAGCGGCCGGTCAAACCGCGCTTCCGCGGGCGGCATGTGCTCAAGCGCTACGACAACGGGCTGGAGAAGTGCATCGGCTGCGCGCTGTGCGCGGCAGCCTGCCCGGCGGATGCGATCTTCGTTGAAGCATCCGAGAACACCGATGAGCAGCGCTTCTCCCCCGGCGACCGCTATGCCAGCACCTACGAGATCAACATGCTGCGCTGCATCTACTGCGGCTTCTGCGAGGATGCCTGCCCGACCGAGGCGATCGTGCTGGGCGACAACTACGAACTCTCCTTCACCGACCGCCGGGAGGCCATCTACGACAAGGACATGCTGCTCGAAGCCGCTGCCGGCCGGCGTGCCGGCTCACGCCGCAGGCGACCGAGCCGGGTACGTTCACCCGCTCGGTGCCTGAGATGAAAGATCCGCAGGATTAGGGAGATGCACGATGACCCTGGATACTGTTCGTCTTTTTTGTCCTGGCTTTCATCGCCATGGCCAGCGCGCTGTTGGCATGCTGATCAGCCGCAACCCGGTTCTACGCGGCCCTGTTCCTGGTGCTGAACTTCCTGACCGTGGCGGTCTTCTACCTGCTGCTGGGAGCGCCTTTCATCGCGCTGTCCCAGGTGACCGTCTATGCCGGCGCCATCATGGTGCTGTTCCTGTTCGTGATCATGCTGCTGGGCGCCGAGAAACTGCCCCAGGCGTCAGGTGCTGCCCTGGCAGCGCCGCTGGCTGCTTCGTGCTCGGCGGCCTGCTGCTGGCGGAAGTCGGTTACCTGGCTCTGGCGCGGCGCGCTGACGGCCGTGATCCTGCCTGCCACCTGCGAAGCTCAACACGATGCCTAGCACTGCAGGAAATGGGCTGCCATGCTGTTCCAGCGAATACCTGCTGCCTTTCGAGATCACTTCGATCCTGCTGCTGGTGGCGATGGTCGGCGCGATCGTCCTGACCAAGAAAGAGAAAGGAGGGCGCAGGCATGATGGTGCCTGTCTCCTATTACCTGGTCGTCTCGGCGATCCTGTTCACCATGGGCGCGCTGGGTGTGCTGATCCGCCGCAACGCCCTGGTGATCTTCATGTCGATCGAGTTGATGCTGAATGCCGCCAACCTGGCTTTTGTGGCCTTTGCCCGCATGTACAATGTCTTCAGCGGGCAGATTGTTCGTCTTCTTCGTGATGACGGTGGCGGCGGCGGAAGTGGCGGTCGGCCTGGCGCTGATCGTGACCATCTTCCGCACCAAGCACAGCATCAATGTCGATCAGATGAACAATCTGAAAGGATAAGATACTAATGGAAACCACCTCCGGATTGTTCTTCTCCTGGTTCCCCTGATCGTCTTCCTGCCGGTCCTCGGCCTGCTGATCAACATGATCTTCGGCGGGCGGCTGGGCGAAAAGGCCGTCGGCACGGTCGCCAGCCTGGCGGTCGGGCTGGCGTTCGTCGTCTCGCTGCTGCTGGCCTACTCGCTGTCGACTGCATCCTGAAGCCGTGATCGTCCCCTTCGCCGAGTGGATCCACATCGGCACGCTCGCAGCTCGACTGGGCCTTCCGCGTGGACACGCTCTCGGTGACGATGATGCTGGTCGTCTCGGGCGTCGGCACGCTGATCCACATCTACGCCATCGGGTACATGCACGAGGATGTGCGCTTCAAGGATGACGAGAAACGCTTCCGCCGCTTCTTCGTTTTCCTGAACCTGTTCATCGCCATGATGATGATCCTGGTCAGCGGCAACTCGTACCTGATGCTGTTCGTCGGCTGGGAAGGCGTGGGCTTGTGCTCCTTCCTGCTGATCGGCTTCTGGTACGACATGGACACGCTCGGACGCCCGTCCTGGGCCAACTCCAACGCCGCCAAGAAGGCCTTCATCGCCAACCGCATCGGCGACTTCGGCTTCCTGCTGGCGGCCTTCATCATGTTCTGGGCGTTTGGCAGCCTCCAGTTCGACGAGGTCTTTGCCAGAGCGCCAGAGATCGCTGCTGCAGCCGCCGTGGGTCATCGTGGCGATCACGCTGTTCATGCTGGTGGGCGTGGCGGGCAAGTCGGCGCAGATTCCGCTGTACGTCTGGCTGCCGGATGCCATGGCCGGCCCGACACCGGTCTCGGCGCTGATCCATGCCGCCACGATGGTCACCGCCGGCGTGTACCTGATCGCCCGTTCCTGCGCCGCTTTACACGCGTGTGCCACAGCGCGCAGTTCATCGTCGCCATGCGTCGGCGCGGTCACCGCGCTCTTCGCTGCCACGATTGCCGTCGGGCAGTATGACATCAAGAAGGTGCTGGCCTATTCCACCATCAGCCAGCTGGGCTTCATGGTGGCGGCGGTCGGCATGGGCGCCTACGTGGCGGCATGTTCCACCTGGTCACGCACGCCTTCTTCAAGGCGCTGCTCTTCCTCGCCGCCGGTTCGGTCATCCTGGGCATGGAGCGCGGGCATCATCATCTGGCGCACGGGCATGGACGATGCGCACAGCGCGAGGAGGTCTTCGACCCCGGCGACATGCGCAACATGGGCGGCCTGCGCAAGACAGATGCCGGTCACGTTCTGGCTGTACCTGATCGGCACGCTGGCGCTGGCGGGCATCTTCCCGCTGGCGGGCTTCTGGTCCAAGGACGAGATCCTGCTGGATGCCTGCCAAACATTACCCGACGGTCTACTGGATGCTGACCGTCGCGGCCTTTCTTCACCGCCTTCTACATGGGCCGCCAGATCTGGATGGTCTTCTTCGGCAAGCCGCGCCACGAAGCGGCCGCGCATGCCGAGGAAAGCCCGAGATCATGACCGTCCCGCTGATGGTGCTGGCGGCGCTGTCGGTCCTGGGCGGGCTGCTGAACCTGCCGAGCTGTTCACGCCTCGACGCTTGGCTGGAGCACACCATGCTGACAGAATGGCTCGGGCACACGCTGGGTGAAGTCGCAGGGGTCGAACTCAATCTGCTGGTGGCCGGTCTCTCGACGCTCCTGGCCCTGGCTAGCGATCTACTTCTCCTGGCTGATCTACGGACGCAAGCCGCTCGCAGACCGGTCAGACTGATCCGCTCAAGAAGCCGCTTGGACCCGTCTTCACTGGCATGGAACACAAGTGGTTCGTGGATGAAGCCTACCAGTTCCTGATCCTCAATCCCTACGCTGCCGTCTCCAGCTTCCTGGCGGACAAGGTGGACTGGGCGTTCTGGCACGACTGGTTCCACGACAAGGTCATCGCCGGCAGGTACAACTGGCTCAGCCGGGTGCTGCTCAACGAGTATGCCGACCAGCGCGGCATCGACGCCGTCTGCCAATGGCCTGGGCAATGGCACGCAAGAGACTCTCCGCCGATGCTGCGCGTCTGCAGAACGGCTTTGTCCGCAGCTATGCGCTGGCGGTGCTGGTGGGCGTGGTCGCCATCCTGGGCTATTTGCTCCTGAAATAACCGGATCTGAACCGAGGACGAGACTATGGAACTTTTTTATGCAACCCCTGACCCTGGTGACCTTCTTCCCGCTGGTGGGCGTGCTGGTGCTGCTCTTCATCAACTCCGAGAAGAAGAACCTGCCTGCGCTGGACGGCGCTGGTCACCTCCCTGCTGACCTTCGGCATCTCGATCTGGATGCTGACCCTGTTCAACGCCTCCAACCCCGACCTGCAGCTGGTCGTCCAACATGCCCTGGATCCAGGTGGCGGGCTGGAACATCAACTACTCCATGGGCGTCGACGGTCTGAGCATCCTGCTGGTGCTGCTGACCACCTTCCTGACCCCGATCTCCATCCTCTCCACCTGGACGGCGGTCGAGGAGCGGGTGAAGGATTTCATGATCTTCTTCCTGCTGCTCGAAGTGGGCATGCTGGGCGTCTTCCTGGCCCAGGACCTGTTCCTGTTCTACATCTTCTGGGAATTCACCCTGGTGCCGATGTACTTCCTGATCGGCATCTGGGGCGGCCCGCGGCGCATCTACGCCGCCATCAAGTTCTTCCTGTACACCATGGCCGGCTCGATCCTGATGCTGCTGGCCATCCTGTGGCTGGGCATGTATACCAGGGCACCTTCTCGGTGCCCGACCTGATGCTTGCGAAGGGCGGCATTCCCGCAGACGCACAGCTCTGGCTGTTCATGGCCTTCGCGCTGGCCTTTGCCATCAAGGTGCCGATGTGGCCGCTGCACTCCTGGCTGCCGGATGCGCACGTGGAAGCCCCGACAGCCGGTTCGGTCATCCTGGCCGGCGTCCTGCTGAAGATGGGCACCTACGGCTTCCTGCGCTTCAACCTCCCGCTCTTCCCGGAGGCCGCCGTGCAGGCCGCGCCCTGGATCGCCGCTGCTGGCGGTGATCGGCATCATCTACGGCGCGGCGGTCTCGTATGCCCAAAAGGATGTCAAGAAACTGGTCGCCTACTCCTCGGTCAGCCACCTGGGTTTCGTCATGCTCGGCCTGTTTGCGCTCAACGCCCAGGGCATCGAGGGCGGCATCCTGCAGATGATCAACCACGGTCTCAGCACCGGCGCGTTGTTCCTCCTGGTCGGCATGATCTACGAGCAGACGCACACGCGCGAGCTCGCCGTCTACGGCGGGCTGTGGAAGATCATGCCGGTCTTCGGCACGATCATGCTGATCGTCGTGCTCTCCTCGATGGGCCTGCCCGGCCTGAACGGCTTCGTGGGCGAGTTCACCATCCTGCTCGGCGCCTTGGGCGCCGGCCAGACGGAGTCTACGGCACGGTGGTTACGCCGCTTTCGCCGCGCTGGGCGTGATCATGGCCGCGGTGTACATGCTGTACATGTTCCAGAAGATGTTCCTCGGCCCGGCAGGCTCGATCGTCGAAGAAGAAGCACGGACAGCTGCGCGACCTGAACTGGCGCGAGATCGTCACCCTCGTCCCGCTGCTGGTCTTCATCTTCTGGATCGGCCTTTACCCCAAGCCTTTCTTCGAGCTGATGGCGCCGGCGGTGGAAAACCTTGTCGCCGCAGTACAGGCCGCTGCGATGACAATGCCCTAATCCATGAGCCTCGCCCGCCTACCGGGGTGAGAGCGGAGCGTAAACGATGCCTGATGCTAATCTGATACGTCATCCTTCCGACCGTCCTGCTGATCGCCTGGGCGTGCGCCTTGCTGCTGCTGGACGAGCTGTTCATCAAGCGCAAGGGCATCACAGCCCTGCTGGCGGCGGTTGGACTGGCGCTCGCCCTGGGTCTCGCCCTGGCCCAGTCCGGGAGCGACATGATCGGCTTTTCGCGGAATGGTCGTCCTGGACGGTTTCGCGCACTTCTTCACCATTCTTTTCCTGTTGACGGGTCTGCTCGGCGTCGCGGTGGCCTACGACTACATCCGCCGCATGGGCATCGAGCGCGGCGAGTATTATGTGCTGCTCCTGTTCAGCATGGCGGGCATGATGCTCATGGCACAGGCCACCGACCTGATCGTCGTCTTCCTGGCGCTGGAGCTGCTTTCGATCCCGCTGTATGTGCTTTCAGCGTTTGCCCACCCCCGCGCAGAGTTCGGAGGAGGCCGGGCTCAAGTACTTCCTGCTGGGCGCGTTTGCCGCCGGCTTCCTGGTCTACGGCATGGCGCTGGTCGTTCGGCGCGACCGGCAGTACCAGCCTGGTTGCCATCGTCGACTCGATCAATGCCGGGTCGGCCAACCTGCCGCTCCTGCTGGCGGGCGCGGCTTTGCTGCTGGTCGGATTCGGGTTCAAAGTGGCGGCGGTTCCCTTCCACATGTGGACGCCGGATGTCTACCAGGGCGCGCCCACGGCCGTGACCGCCTTCATGGCAGCGGGCGCCAAGGCCGCCGGTTTCGCTGCCCTGCTGCGCATCTTCATGGTCGCCTTCCCCTCCCTTTCCGTCGACCTGACGCCTGTGCTGTGGGTCCTCGCCGCGGTGACCATGTTCGCCGGCAACATCATCGCCATCGCGCAGACCAACATCAAACGCATGCTGGCCTACTCCTGCATCGCGCATGCCGGCTACATCCTGATGGCGTTCGTCCCTTACGGCAATCCTGCGGTCGCCGAGACGGCCATCGCCTCCGGTCTCTTCTACCTGTTCACCTACACCCTGACCAGCTTCGGGGCATGGGCGGTGGTGATCGCGCTGGAGAAGGCTGAAGGCAAGGGACTGGAGATCAACGACTACGCCGGCCTGGGGCGCAAATACCCGGCGCTGGCGGCCGCCATGACGATCTTCATGCTCTCGCTGACCGGCATCCCGCCCACGCTGGGTTTTGTCGGCAAGTTCTACCTGTTCTCGTCGGTCATCGCCGGCGGGTACACCTGGCTGGCCGTGATCGGCGTGGTGACCTCGCTCATCTCGGCCTATTACTACCTGCGCGTGGTGGTGATGATGTACATGCGTGAAGGCGAGCCCGAACGGACGAGCGAAACCTGGCTCAATGTCACCTGGGCTGCCGCGGCTGTTCTTACCATCCTGCTGGGGCTTGTCCCGCAATGGTTGTTCAACTGGGCGACGCAGGCTGTTCTGAAGATCTTCTAAACCGAAAAGGAATGATATTGCAATGGTGCTCCCGCAGGTCCTGCGGGAGCACCATTGTCAATTTACCCTCATGATCAAAGCGCTTATCTTCGACTTCGATGGATTGATCCTCGACACCGAGACCCCCGAACTGCTCGCGTGGCAGGAGATCTACCGCGACTATGGGCAGGACCTTACTGTCCAAACATGGGGCCAGATCGTCGGTGGTTCGGCCGCCTCGGATTTCGACCCGGCTGAACATCTTGAACATGCTGACCGGCGGGAAGCTGGATCATCCCCAGTTGAATAACCGCGCCCGCCGACAAAGGCTTGCCCAGATTGACCGGCAGCCCTTAATGCCCGGGGTAAGGGATTACCTGGATGCCGGAAAGAAGCTCGAACTGGGACTGGCAGTGGCTTCCAGTTCCCCGCATGATTGGGTGGATGGATATCTAAAGCATCGCGGATTATTCCATTATTTCGATTCGATTAAAGCATCCGAGGACGTCCAGCGGACCAAGCCGGAGCCGGACCTTTTCCTCGCTGCTCTCTCCGCACTGGATGTCCAGCCAGGGCAGGCTGTAGTGTTCGAAGATTCCCCGAATGGAGTAAAAGCGGCAAAGCGTGCCGGCTTGTTCGTCGTGGCAGTGCCAAATCCGCTTACCGCACAGTTGACATTCGAAGGTGAAGACCTGCGCCTGTCATCCCTGGCAGAAATCTCACTCCCCGAGCTGATACGCCGCGCCGAATTGTCAACGAAATGAAGACTTGTTTTATTGCAAAATGCATTTTTCGGGCTACAATAGATTAACAGTAATTCGAGGAGTTGTTTATGACCGATACCCCCGTACGCTGGCAGTCGCTCGTCGCCCAATATCAATCTCCGGAAGTACGCCGCAGCCTGTGGCAGCTCGCCAATTCGATCATCCCGTTCCTGCTGATGTGGTATGCCATGTACCGCAGCCTGGAGGTGGGATACTGGCTGACGCTACTGTTGGCCATCCCCGCTGCAGGGTTCATGACGCGAACCTTTATCATCTTCCACGATTGCGGTCACGGCTCGTTCTTCAAATCAAATCGGGCGAATGAGATCGCTGGCTATCTCACCGGCATCCTCACCTGGACGCCCTATTATTACTGGCGGCATGAACACGCCATCCATCACGCCACCGCAGGCGACCTCGACCGGCGAGGCACAGGGGATGTGTTTACGATGACGGTCGCGGAATACCTGTCCGCGCCATGGTGGAAAAAAGCCGGATATCGCATCATTCGCAATCCTTTGATTCTGTTCACCATCGGTTCGCTCATTGTGTTCACTGTGACGCATCGTTTCTGGATTCCTGGAACAGCGCCGCGTGAGCGCAACAGCGTCATTTACACCAACCTGGCACTCGTGGCGATTATAGCCACGCTGGTATGGCTTATCGGCTGGCAGGCGTTCATGATGGTCCAGATTCCGATCATGTTCTTTGCCTGCTCGGTGGGGGTCTGGTTGTTTTACGTCCAGCACAACTTCGACGGAACTTACTGGGAGCGCCATGACAAATGGGAGTTCTTCAAAGCGGGTGTGAAACGGAAGTTCATTTTACAAATTACCCCGCCTGTTGCAGTGGTTCACCGGAAACATCGGCTTTCATCACATCCACCATCTCAGCCCGAAGATCCCCAACTACAAACTGCCGGAATGCTATCGCTCCAACCCGCTCTTTCACGTCCGGCCGCTCACCCTCCCGCTCAGCCTGAAGTCGCTCGGCTACCGGCTGTGGGACGAGGAGCAGAAGATGCTGGTCGGTTTCCGCGAGCTGAAAAAGTACAGACAGATGAAAACGGCATGAAATCAACTCCCCGAAGGGTGACCCTTCGGGGAGTTTTTTTGCCTACGGAGGTATGCGTTGAGCGCGATGCGGAGGAGGGATTGTTGATCTGCCCTAATAGCGGGTGTCCCTGTTCTTTTGTCACCTGTCACGGACTTCTTCCACCATCTTAATGATCGCACCAATAACGATTTCCGGTTCATTTAAGGAGACGTAGTGGCCTGAAATCTTTCGCGATCAGGAGTACGCCTTTCGATGATAAGGTTGCCAGGTCGGCTTGCAAGCTTTGAGCGGCTGCGGCCAATCGTTTCGCATCATCTGCGTCAGCCCATGGATAATAGGTTGTCCAAAGCTTGAGGTCATTGCTGTTCATGATCACGATCAGCGGGAGGTCCCCGAGCGAACCTGCCTGGCGGACTTGTTCCGCGCTGGTGATAAGATCCATGCTTCCAAACTCAGCGATGGGTGTTGCCGTAAATACATAATTCCGGTCGCGCGTAATGCCGGGGTCTTCATCCGGTGAGTAGGTCGGGAAGGCCGTGGCAAATGCATCTATCAAATCTTCGTATAAGGTTGTAGTGTCTACTAAAATCAGCCCCGCCACTTCTTCCGGGTACAGATGCGTAAAAACTCGCGCATTGAACCCGCCAAGGGAGTGCGCCACAATGATATAGGGTCCGGGCACGGAAATTTGACCGAGTAGAGTGTGCAAATCCCGCGCCTCATCCTCGCTGGTGCGGACTTCTGCGCGGTTATAAATACAAATCCGCGTGGTGTTGTAAACTCCCTGAATGACCGGCTTCCAGGTGAAGGAGACCACCGGTTTATCGCCTCCCCCGGCTTCAACAATGACAGTTGGCGAACCTTCCCCGTAGCATTCGTAGACCAATCCGTATTTGCCCACATCGGCGTAGCCCTCCATGGCAGGAGTCGCGGGAGGGGGCGTCGCTGTTGGCACCGGAGTGTTTTCCGGCGTAGGCGTCACTGCAGGCAACGGAGTATTTTCAAGCCCGGGTGCTGCTGCCCCGCACGAAACGACAGTCAGCGATATCAATACCGCCAAATTAATAACGATAATCTGCTTGAGTTTTGGCAATGTTACCTCCTCAACCACACGCCGTGGTCTGCTGTGTCTTTCAGTTTCCTGCAAGTTGAAAGCGGTTTACGCCTGTCTTTGACGCTTTCTCAAAGGTTTTTCCTTGGTGCTTGCCGGTCAATCCACGATGAAGAGTTTGGCGCCGGTCAAAGTGTTCGAACGGTGCGGCTCGGCGTTGTCCGCCACCTGGTAGCTGGTTCCCGGGGTCAGGACGAACGTACGCCCGTCGGCCAGCTCGGTGTGCAGCTCGCCTTCGAGACAGAACAGGATGTGTCCTTTCGTGCACCAGTGGTCCGCGAGGTAGCCGGGGCTGTACTCCACCATCCGCACCCGGATGGAATCGAATTGCTGCGTACGCCAGGTGGCAATCCCGGTCTCGCCTTTGTGTTCGGTGGATTCTATCTTCGACCAATCCGTTGTTCCGAAGGGGATGTTTTTCATGTCCATGGGCATCACCTGTTCGGAAAATCCGGCAGGTCCGTCTGCATCAGCCACGAGTCGAAGAAGGCGGAAAGTTCCTGCCCGCTGACCTCCTCTGCGACAGCGATAAATTCCTCGGTGCCGGCGTTGCCGTATTTGTAGCGCTCAAGGTAGGTGCGCAGAATGTTGAAGAAAGTTTCATCTCCCACCTGCAGGCGCAGGGCGTGGATGACCATCGCACCGCCTTCGTAGGATTCCCAATCATAGAGATTCATCCGGCGGCGGCTCGCCGATCTTCGCGTCGGGCGGAACCCAGCATTTTTTTGGCATTTCGCCCAGGCAGTCAGCGAATCGATAGCCTGCTCTCTCGTTTCCCACAGCCAGGAGGAGTAGGTCGCAAGTCCCTCCTTGAGCCAGATATCCTGCCAGCGCTCCAGGCTGACGCTGTCGCCAAACCACTGGTGGGAGAGTTCATGGGCGAGGACTGTGCTGGAAAGCATAAACTCGCTCGGGCAGTGGATCGAAAGACTCTGCGCTTCAAGTGATAGCGATCCATGCAGACAGGGCGTGACCGTCTCATCGCCACCAGTACACCATACGCATCGAATGGATAGGGACCGAAGCGGTCGCTGAAGTAGGCGAGCATCTCCGGAAGCTGATCCAGGTCGCGGGTCAGCATGGGGTCCACATCGGCAGGGATGTAATTGCGGATCGGGGTCCCATCAGAGTCCCATGCTTTCTTCCAGGACGTAATGATCGATGTTCACGCTGGCGAGGTAGCTGGCCATCGGCTTGGTCATCTCCCACACGTAACGCGTCTTGTCGCCTTCCGTGCTTGTCTCGAGTAAATTGCCGGTCGCAGCGACCACCCACGGCTGCGGCACGGTAATCTCGAAGCGGTAAGTGGCTTTGTCGAGCGGGTGGTCATTGACGGGATACCACGAGGACGCCCCGTTGGGCTCGGAGAGCACATTGATCGCCTTGGATGTGCCCTGAAGCCAGCCCATCTTGAAATCCAAAGCGTCAAAGTATGACGGCTGGGGCACACCGTGGTAGGCGACTTCCACAGTGAACGCATCGCCGGTTTGGAGCGGCGCCCCGGGCGTGATGATTAACTCGCGGTCGTCGCGGGTGTAAGTCGCCTCGTTGCCGTTTACCGTCAAGCTGTCGATGTCTAATCCCTGGAAATCCAGGTTGAACGAGGAAAGGTTTGTATCATGCAACCGCCTCGATGGTTGTCTTCCCGCTGATCTCGCCGGATTCCGGGTCAACGTCCAGGGTGATCGCATAATTTTGCGCGTCGTAGCCGGGGTTTCCCAGTCCTGGGAAGTAGGGGTCGCCGATACCATATCCCCTCTTGGACATCTGTCGGCGCGTGTTGGTGCCGTTGCCGGTACCGATGTGGGCGAGGGGACCGGCGTGGCAGTTCGGCGGTGAAGAAGAGGAGCCAGAATAGCCTGACAGCTTATCAGCAGTGATTGCCAGGAGAACTGTGATGAACAAAGTGGGTTTTCGATGTTGTGACATGATGACCTCCGGTGAACGTTGGTTCCTGATTGCGATGAATGGATTGAGACGACAGCCGCCGTCAGGCAGATGCCCGGGATGTCATCGCTTCACGTAAAAGCCGGAGAACCTCATCCGGTCTGCGCGTTGTAAATGAAACATCCCGTACCCTCCCATAGCTTTTAAGCGCAACCACTACTCGGGGATATTCCAGAAAATTAAACGAAGCGCGGTATCTGCCATCGACGAACATGAAATGTATCCCTGCTCCACCGTACTTTTTTACAGGCGGCGGGTCGTCAAGACTGCATGATTCGATGTCCTCCACAGGGACGGTCCGGGTAAAGAGGCCGAAGGTTAGTTTCAACAAGTTCCGGTGTGAGGCGGATGATGAGCGCTCGGTAATTAAGCGAGTAGAAAAGGAAGAGTCCACAAAAGAAGAAAAGGATAATGGAAAGGATCTCCATGCCGGCCGTGTTCAAGTGCCAGACCAGCAGCAGAAGGAAAAGAATGGTGAGTGATACGAAGAGCGCTTCTGTGCGTCTCGAGGTGATCTTCTCTTCGTAAACCGGATTGTCTTTTGCGTTCATATAAAGATTATAGGACGCCGCCTCTCCAAACGCAACAAAAACCGGGTGGAGGTTTTTCCCGCCCAGCCTTTTTGACAGCCCGGCATAATCTATTTAATGTTGAGGCGGGACAGCCACCTTGAACTTGTCCACGTAAAACAGTTATTGGTTTTCATAGACGTAGAAAATATAATCCTGTGACGTTGTCTTGACGCCCAGGTCATTGATTAATCTGAGAAGCTGAGCACGATGATCCGTGCCGTGATTCGCTACGTGGAGAAGCACCTGCCACACCATGAGATCCTTGTCTTCCTCCGGGTCAACTATGGGTTTATCGAACAACCTATCGTCCCGCAATTCTGCAAGATAATCCCGCATGCCTTGCTCAACGCTGTCCCAGCGCTCGCGAATGATACTCCGATCGTCAGAGTCGGCGGGAGGCAGGGGTTCCGAGGGTTCGACGCCGCGGAGTTCGCTGAACCATACTTCATCCACGCTCATAAGATGAACGATTTGATCCCTGACAGACCCGTGAGAGTAGCCCGCCTCTCGCGTAAACTGTTCATGGGAAAGTTGAGTGACGCAATCCTCCCATAACTTGCGGTTTTCAGAAAAATGATAGTTGTAAAAATGGCGAAAGGCATTTGCATCCATGTTGTAATTTGCTCCTCTGTATGTGCCAAGGGATTGTTCGTACAGTATGGCAACTTAATGGCGGTACATCTATAGGATTATGAGATTTGCATCATTAAAACAATAAAAAACGGACGGAGATCAATGCCCATAATGATCAAGCACCTCGGCTGCTCTTTCCGTGACGAAGGCATTGGTGCAGTCCTTTTGGCCGATCGAGACAGTGACATTCATGGATTTCTCAAGCTCCCAGAAGCCGCCGTCCTTCATCCTGGACCGCAGCATCGCCAGGGAGCGGGATATTCTCCTGTCGTTCACGTTTTCTCTTGCCAACAGCCACAAGATCTCGAGGAAATCACTCTTGTAGAAATTAGGGAATGTCAGGATGCCGATATCTTTGTGAAGGAGTCTGTCTCCTTTATGGGAACTGAAGCAGACCTCGTGATGCAGAACAAACTCAATACAATTTTCGATCAAGCGCTGCGCTTCTTTTGTCCTTTGGTTTCTGGGAATGAACGAAATTCCCTTGAGCAATTTTGTCACTCCCCAGTAACAGGTGTGCTTGCCATAGCAGGATGTGTTTGAGCAGTACGGGTAGGATGCTGGGGTCTTGAAATCGCCGTCGTCAAAGCGCTGGTATGCGGAGAAAAATCCGATGGTTTTATCCAGCCTTTTTGATTGCGATGTCCCGAAATAATGATGGAGATAGATCATGTTGCCGTTCAGGCAGGGGATGGGAAAATGACTCTCGTTCGGCAGTCTGAAGATCCCGTGTTCAGGATCATAAAAGTGTTCAGTAACCAGCCGGATGGATGGCTTGATCTGCGGAATATCAGCCGGTGCTTTGATGTCAGCGAGCAGGACCAGAGTCCATAACGTGGATTTGAAGTTGGGAGAATAGTACATGTACTCCGGATGTTCGCGGGCTTGTTTCTCGTTAAATCCCCACCGGAACGAAATCATCCTGTTTGGCAAGGATGTTTTCGATGGTGTGCTTCCGGATGTTTGCGAGTTGGGTGCTCATGGCTTTTGGTTGTTCCGTTCATATGATTATAGAATGCGTACTATCCAAAAGCAACAAAAAACCGGGTGGAAAACCCTCCGCCCGGCCTGCCATTTCCTCTCTGCTAACTCCTATCTATTTACTGATCAACAGACGGTGTTCTCAAGCAAAACTTTGACCGCAGCAAGCGCCTTTTGAGGCTCATATGCCTTTATGCCCTGCATTGGAAGCGAAATATCCCTTTTCCGGCTCTCTTCATTGAGCATTTTTATAAAAACTCCCGGACCTTGCTCTTCCCGGTTATTAGCCCAGGTGGTTTCGATTCCGCACGTGGGAGAACCATTTATTCCGATAACGCCTACCAGTGCAAACCCATTCCGCTGATATTCCTCAATCTGATAAATGAGGTCGCTGACCAGTCTGTGGCAGAGTGTCTTGGTTTGATCTTCGACCATGCGGCTGGCTACTCGCGTATCTTCTGATTCGACGGTCGCGGGAATCCCTCTTTCCACCTGGCGATCCAGTCCGAGACAGAGAAGCTCAGGACAGGGCATCTGGAGGATACCTACCTCGGCATCGATCAGGATTTGGGTAACTTCCTTTATCGCGCCCGGATAATGAGCACAGCGGTCGATTTTGGCGTTTTGGTTTAATATGCAATGAGCAACTAGAACAACTTTCTTGCTTCTCTTGTCATAAACATGTTTGATCCCTGTCGGCGCGTGCAGTCTATGTGGCCAACGGATTGGCTCACCGGCGCGACTCCGCAGGTGGAGCATCCGGCGGAGCCGGTGTTAGGCGCTCTTTGTAATCTTTATCCAAGATTCCATAAGCATAACAATCATGCCATATCGGCTTGTTTTCTTCGTCTCTTCTGAAAAACACTTTCTCCTTGAAAAAACCTTCTCTTTTCAATCCCAACTTCTCTAACACACGCCAGGATGCTGGGTTTTGGGGATCGCAAAATGCAGTAATTCGATGTGCATGAAAATCATGAAAGCCATATTCAATGATTCTTCTGGACGCCTCTGTACAATAGCCTTTCCCTTGGTATTTCGGGTTGAAAATATAGCCTAATTCCCAAGTCATGAATTCTGATGGCTGAATTTGCTCAAAGTACAGATGACCTATCACCTTATGCTGAAGTTTTGTTTCAACTGCGAAGAAATTATTTCCTCTGGATCTCTCTATACATAGCATTCTTGATTGCTCGATAGTAATGGGATCGCCAGGTTCGAACCGGTATATTTCGGGCGATGATAAATATTCAAACAGGTCATTTGAATCTTCCCGGCGGAATTTCCGAAGGATTAATCTCTCTGTTTCTAGCATGGATTCCTTCATACATCATCAGCCATCTTATGGCATGTCGTAAGTTCAGCTGGAGCGCCTAACGGCAGGCGTTACCGGCGCGGCTGAGAATCGACCGACAAAACGGAACCAATTTTTCCGCCAGAAAAAGCCGGTTTATTGAAGCGGAAGCCGCGTCCGGTGCATGCGGTGTTGGGCAGATTTTGCAAGACGATTTTGAATTTGAACTTTTAACCTTCTCGTTTTTAGTGTATCTATCGATTACTGTATGCATCGATTGCGTAAGGCACCAAAATATTTTCCCTAAAGCGAATCTTACCTCACCGCCAACTGGGGGTATCCCAACGTGCCATGATTTCTAGAAGTACAGAGTCAAGTTCATTATATACACCAACATAGTAAGTCCTTTCAACTTTCGTTCTGCTTTCTCACTGATCAAACTGAATACTTTCCAAAAAATGATTGTAAAGATCCCAATCTTCCTTGTCTCCGATATGCAGGAAACCGACTTGGTATAGCTGACCATCTCTGGCAAAAAGATATTTATCACTTGCATACGATTGCCCGCTGCGCCTATGCCGGATGTGGATGGCTGAAACCCCGGCGATCTGTACATCAGCCTCTCGAAAGTCTGCGATGGCAGAGTTCGGATAATTGGGCGTCCACATATTATGGTCAATCAGCCATTTTTCCAAATCCACACCTTCGGGTGGGCGAAATTCTTCACGGTTGCTTGGATGACTGAACCCGATCAGTGGCCAATTATCGCCTCCTATTAAGGGACCAATAATTGACACGCTGTTCAGCGGGTCGCCATCTATGACGATGTTTGTATCCGCAGGGTAATGAAAACTGTAGCCAAACTTTTCGTTCCGATAAATCTTCCAGCCATCGCTGGCGAATTCGGTAGTGGCAGTTGGAATTGGTTCTGGTGTCACTACGATGATCTGGGTAACTACGACAGTTTGTGGAACTATACGGGTGACTTCAAAAGAAATCTGAGTTGGCTCAATGGTTGTTGATGGCTGAATTAACCGCAACTGCTTAATAAATATGCAATTATCAAAATAGCGCCCAATTTCAAAATCAAAAAACGCTTTTTCATTTCTCTTTACCTTGTTTCTTAAATCGAATGCGTTGATTGTTTCATTGGATTGTCAGCCCAACGGATTGGCTCACCTGCCGCCGGTTATGGCAAGACAACTAACTCTGAAAATCACTTTTTCTGGCAAATTGCCGCCGCTGTTCCGCGCCGAAGGCGGTCAGGTGGAGCCGGTGTTGGGCGCTCGTTTGGTTATTCTGAGTATGGTTCTCCAATCAAACTTCTCATGAAGCAACTCCAAATCGCGCAGCTGCCCCTCTGGAAGCTCATAACCTGTATGACAATAGACTTGCATTTCTGGAGAGATACATTTCACATGAAAACCAGCGATTGTGCCGTTGCCAGCAAGGTCTGCTTGCGTGAATATCGAATCCTCGACTTCCTCCCATGCAGGAACACCATTACCGCGATCATCAAGGCTTATTGCGTGTACATCGAATTCATGATTTTCACCGTCCTGCAATACAAAAGCGGTGGCTGTTCTATTTCCCTGACCGTCAACAACCCACCTGTTCTCTGACCATAGCTCTTTTAGTACATAGCCATCATTGCACAAGATTTCCTTCATCCGGATCATATCATCCAGCAATAGTATCGCATCCAGATCTTTATGTGGGCGGGTTTGCCTTCCAAGCAAAGCATCAATCCCCCATCCGCCGCTCAACCAGACTTGAACTCCATTATCTGATAGGCGGCGATACAAGTTGAGTGCATCTTCAGTGCTAACCATCTTATCTTTCCTGGTTCATTATCTATCAAGAGCGCCTAACGGTTTGCGTTACCTGCGTGTGGGTGGGCGTGGACTCTGCTTGGGAGCAGAAAAAACTCGAAGCCAGAAAAATGCTTGAAAATGCCGCAGAATCCCACACGTCAGGTGCACGCGGTGTTGGGCGAGCAGTCTTCTATATGAAAACAATACTGGGTCACCTCTCAGAACCCTGGCGGGCTACTTCGTCAACAATTTTCGGTGCAATTAACCTTTAACCATAATCCCATTCTCCCCTGAAATGTCATTACAACTTCCCGCTTGCGTTTTGCGACAGCTCTAAAGATCGTTCGAGCGCAAACATCGACTGGTATTGCACCCATTTCATGCCTTGATACACTCCCTGCTGATGTGCCATCTACCCGCAAGGCGCGGCTGCTTATACCTGTGCTTACCCATCCAGGGTATATCATGGTTACGCTCACTCCGCTTTCAGCTAATTCAATTCGCAGGGAGTTGAAAAAACCCGCCATGGCATGTTTGCTTGGTCCATAAGCATCCGCTGTAGCTGACGGAAATTTCCCGCGGAGGCTGGAAATTGCGACAAGCCTCCCGCAAGTTTTCTTCAAATAGGGTAAGGCATAATGCGTACAATAGACGCTCCCGAAAAAATTCACTCGGAACACCCTTTCAAATAACGCAAGGTCTTGCAACTCGTCAAATCTTGATGCCATACCAACCCCAGCATTGTTAATTAATGTGTCAATCCGTCCATACTCTGCAATAGTGCATTCAATCAAGTTCTGACACTGGATTGAAATCAGCTACATCGGCAGGGATAACAATCGCCTTGCCCCCACGCTGGCGACACTGGCAGGATACTTCTTCTAATTTCTCAACGGTACGTGATGCGAGCACCAGCCATGCTCCACAGCCCGCAAACTCCAGTGCTAGTTGTTGACCAATTCCATAGGATGCACCAGTTATGAATCACAACGTTTTCCTGAAAAGTAGTTGGATTACTGTTAACTAATTCCTTATTTTGCCTGCCCAACTAGCGTTTATACGGCAAAGGCATAATTGCTTTTGACCTTCCCGTAAAGTCCCCTTTAGGGGATAAAATCCTAAATATTTATGAGATTATACGGCAAAGGGGTAAAATATAACCGTAAAAAGTATAGCACAACTCCCCTTCCAAAGGTACGCCCCCCTCACACCTTCCGACATTCCTTTACCACTCATCTGCTTCAAAACGGTTACGATATACAGCACCTGCGGTCTGGGCAGGTGTTCAACGGTACAGGAGCTGCTGGGACACAAGGATGTGAAGACCACCATGATCTATACCCACGTCCTCCAACGCGGCGGGATGGCTGTTAAGAGTTCTATTGGACGAATCGTAACAAAATTCGAACCGAATATCAAAACCGGGCGGAGAACTCTCCGCCCGGCTTGCTAACTAATTTCTATTCTCTACTCTCTAGTTCCTGCTCACTAACTTTTCATCGCCCCATCGCCGTACAGCTTGCGGTGGACGATGCTCAGCGCGCGGACCTGCTCCGCGGCGTGGTAGGACGAGCGCACCAGCGGGTTCGCCTCCACCCACTTGAAGCCGATCTCCCTGCCGTAGTCGCGCAGTTCGGTGAACTCCTCCATCGTGTAATAACGGCTGATGGGGAAATGCTTCTTGCTCGGCTGGAGGTACTGCCCGAGGGTCAGGATGTCCACGCCCCACGAGCGCTGGTCGCGCATGACCGCCTTGACCTCCTCCATCTCCTCGCCCAAGCCGACCATGATGCCGGATCTTGGTCAGCACCTCGGGGTCGAGTTTCTTGGCGTTGGAGAGGGTGGCGGCCGCCCAGTCGTAACTGTCTTGAGGCTGGATTTTTTTGAACAGGCGCGGAACGGTCTCCACGTTGTGGTTCAGGATCTCAGGGCGCGCGTCCATGACGATCTTCAGCGCCTCGAGCGAGCCCTTGAAATCCGGGATCAGCACCTCGACCGAACAGCCGGGGTGCAGCTCGCGGATGCGGCGGATGACCATGGCGAAGATCGGCGCGCCGCCGTCGCGGCGTTCGTCGCGGTTGACGGAGGTGATCACGGCGTGCTTCAGATTCATCGACTTGACCGCCTGCGCGACGCGTTCCGGCTCGAGCCAGTCCATCGGGCTGGGTTTGCCATGCTTGATGTCGCAGAAGACGCACGAGCGCGTGCACACGTTGCCCAGCATCAGGAAGGTGGCGGTGCCAGAACCCCAGCATTCGCCCATGTTCGGGCACATGGCCTCCTCGCACACCGTGTGCAGCGACTTGGCGCGCATCAGCGTGTGGAGCTGCTCGTAGGTTTCGCCCGACGGGCGCGCGGACGCGGATCCATTCGGGGCGGCGCAGGGGGGCCGTATTGACGGCTTCAGGGTTGACCCGGTCTCGGGTGGGGGTGGCAGGCATGGGGGAGGGGATCCTTTCGTTTACCAATAAACAGCGCGATTGTACCTTACAAGTCTTGGAATTGGATTAATGCGAACCGAGCTTACCCCTTCTTGCGGATTTTTAAGCGCAGCCCCTCGGCAGAAACGACCTCGATAGGATCCCCCGCGCGGACAGGCTCGGAGCCTTCGGCAAGTTCCGCTGTCCACAGTTCGCTCGCCACCTGCACCTGTCCCTGCGGGCTGACGTCGGTGCGGGCGACGCCGACCTGGTGGGGGAGCGATTCCTGCCCCATGCGCGCAGGTGACTTCTGGGCGCGAATCCCCAGCCCGACGATGGCGGCGAACACCAGCCCTGTCCCCAACGAAACAAGAATCACCAGCGGCACCGAAACCTGCAGCGACGGCGGCGTGATGGAGGGCGTGTTGAACAGCACAAGCGCACCGATGATCAGCGACGCCACGCCGGCGGCGGTCAGCGCACCGTGGGTGGGCGCCTTGACGTCCAAGATGAACAGCACGAAGGCGGCGATCAGGAACAGGATGCCGAACCAGTTGACGGGCAGCACGCCCAATCCATAAGCCGCCAGCAGCAGGCAGACCGCGCCGACGAATCCGGCCACCCATCCGCCCGGGCTGGAGAGTTCGATCAGGATAGCCTGCACGCCGATGGTCAGCAGCAGGAAGACGATGTTGGGATTAATCACAATTTGCAGCAGCTGCTCGATGAAGCTCATCGGGAAATCGACGGCCTGCGCGCCGGCGGTGTCGAGAGTCTGTTCGCCGCTTTCGAGCGTGACGGTGAAACCGTCCATCTGCGCGAGCAGGTCGTCCACATCCGTCGCGATGAAATCGATCAGACCGGCGTCCAGCGCTTCGGTGGCGGACACGGCTTTGGCGTTATCCACCATGTCTTCCGCAAGCTGCATCGCTTCCGGTCCGCGCTGTTCGGTCATGGTGCGGATGCCGGCCATGATGATCTCGCTGGTCTTTTCCTTCATGGTCTCGCCCAGGTCCTCGCCCTGCGAGCCGACCGGGCTGGCCGCGCCGATGACCGTCTCGGGCGCCATGGCGGCGACCTGACCCGCCAGGGTGATCACCGCCCCGGCGCTGCCGGCGATGGCGCCGCGCGGCGCGACGTACACCGCCACCGGCACATTGCTGGTACGGATGACCTGCACGATCTCGGTCATCGTGTCGATGCTGCCGCCGGGCGTGTTGAGCTGCAGGATCAGCACCTCGGCTCCCTGCTGTTCCGCGGACTTGATTCCGCGTTCAAGATACAGGGTCAAAGCCGGGGTGATGGCGCCGTCGAAGGTCAGCACCAGTGCGAGGGGCGCGTCGCTCTGGGCGCGGGCGGGAGTCACCGCGCCAGCCGGCTGGAGCAGCAGGAACGAAAGTCCGATCAGGGTGAGCAGTGCGCGTGTGGTTTTCATAGCAACTCTACTTTTATTATATACTGTTATATACTGGTATTAACTGTTTGCATGGGAGGGACCATGACCGCAAATCTAAAGAACGGCGCATCGGCGCGCGTGAAATCGTCGGAGCGCTTGCCACCTTTCTGTTGATTCCCTTCGTGCCCTTGCTGGCTGCCGGTGACTGGAGTTGGCGGCAGGGCTGGCTCTACGCGTTCATCACGATCGGCATGTCGATCCTCAGCCGGGTGCTCGTATACAAAAAAGCCCCCGATTTGATCAAAGAACGCTCCACCTACACCAGCGCGGAGGGGGTCAAGCCTTGGGACAAGAAGCTGGTCCCTTGGATCGCAATCTATCTGCCGCTGGTTACCCTGATCGTGGCCGGGCTTAATGAACGCTTCGGCTGGCTTCCGGAAGTCCCGCTCTGGCTGTCGTGGGTCTCGCTGGTCGTGATCCTGCTGGGGTATGCCTTCGGCATCTGGGCGATGCTCTCCAACCCATTTTTCTCCGCTGTGGTGCGCATCCAGACCGACCGCGGGCATGTGACCGTGGAGGCTGGTCCGTACCGTTATGTGCGTCACCCCGGTTACAGCAGCGGCATCTTCACCTGGCTGGCGATTCCCCTGCTGCTCGGTTCGTTCTGGGCACTGATCCCTGCAGTGGTTGCCTGTGGGTTGACCGTCCTGCGCACCAAGCTGGAGGACCAGACCTTGATCGAAGAGCTATCGGGTTACAGGGAATACACCCAGCGCACGCGCTACCGGTTGCTGCCGGGGGTGTGGTAACTTGACCCTGCGCGCGCCTCACGGTAAAATCATGCTCCATGCGGGAGTCGCCAAGTGGTAAGGCATCAGCCTTCCAAGCTGATATTCGCGGGTTCGAATCCCGTCTCCCGCTCCTCTAGCGGTCAGCAGTCGGCGTGCTATAAAGGCTGGCAGTTGGCCGCGGATATTTGAAAGGGCCCGTGGCTCAGCGGTTAGAGCAGGCGACTCATAATCGCTTGGTCGCTGGTTCGAATCCAGCCGGGCCCACTACCATACTAATCATCCGGGAGTCCCAACCGGACCCACCTCTATAAATAAGTGCCTCAGATCTCATAGGTCTGGGGCACTTACCGTATAATGGATTCATGCAGGTCGTCACCGGCGCGTTCGGATACATCGGCAGGTACATCGCCAAAGCCCTCCTCGAGGGAGGGGAAGAGGTGCGCACCATCACGACACACCCGGATAAACCGAATCCATTCGGCGCATCGGTGAAGGCTTTCCCCTACAATTTCGACAGCCCGGACCAACTCGTCGCGACCCTCCGTGATGCGGACGTGCTCTACAACACGTATTGGATTCGCTTTCCCTACGACGGGCAGACCTACGAGTCCGCGCTGGAGAACACGCGGACGCTGTTCCGCTGTGCAAAGGAAGCGGGGGTAAAACGGATCGTTCACATCGGCGTGACCCGGGCAACACCCAACTCGTCTCTTCCGTATTACAGCGGCAAGGCAATCCAGGAGCAAATTCTCAAAGAATGCGGCGTTCCCTATGCCATTGTTCGGCCTACGCTGGTTTTCGGCAGGGAGGATATCCTTGTCAATAACATTGCCTGGCTGATTCGAAAAAGCCCTGCCTTCCCCATTTTTGGCTCCGGGGATTACCGGGTCCAGCCCGTCTTTGTCGGGGACCTCGCCGAAATCGCCATCCGGCATTCTCAAGGCGATGCGGGCATCACGGTGGATGCCATCGGCCCGGAGACGTTCACTTTCAGCGAGATGGTCCGCTTGATGGCGGGCACGATGGGCAGGCGGATGTTCTTTGTCAAAATGCCTTCTGCCCTCGGAATCTTGCTCGGCAGATTGATCAGCCTCGCTCTGAACGATGTGCTCCTCACCTCCAATGAACTCAAAGGTTTGATGGATGAAATGCTGACGTCGGAGCAGTTGCCCAACGGGCAGACCCGTTTTTCGACCTGGCTGGAGGAGAACAAGTCCACCGTGGGGAGCAGCTATTCATCCGAGGTCGCCCGGCATTTCCGCTGGTCAGCTTCCTGATGGCTCAAAGCGTCTGTTGTTCGAATAGGCGCGGCTCAAGCGACCCCCCGGGACACCTGCCGTATAATGAATAGAACAATATGAATCGCTCACTTTTCTTTCTGGCGGTTTTATCCCTGTGTGTCTGGGCGCTGGGCGCATGTACGCCGGGTACTCAGGCGTTCGGGTTCATCGAAGGTCACGTGACGATCGGACCTCTCGTGCCCGTCATTCGCGAGGGTGAAGCGGAACCCACGCCGAATCCCGAAGTCTATGCGGCAAGGGAAGTGGTTGTTTTCAAGAAGGATGGTAAGACGGAGTTCTCCCGGATAACCATCGATGCGAACGGCAAATACCGGGGAAAACTGCCTGTCGGGACTTACGTAGTGGATATCAACCACGCCGGAATTGATACGGCGTCCAGTTTACCGGTGGAGATCGAGATTACCGATCAGGGAGTGGTGAGACTTGACATCGATATCGATACGGGAATTCGTTGATGGATAACGAAGAAGCCCTGTCCCTGCTAAAAGATTTTCTAGACGAGGTCGAAGCCTCGGGTTATGACGTCCTCTCGAAAAGGACCGGCGAGAGCGACGCGCTCGAAGTCGAAGGAGCATCGGGCAAGAAATATCAGATCGAATACGACATTCTGTGGGACCACAAGCCTGACGGTGCAATTCGCATCATCGGCAGTGTGGATGACGGCGGGCTGCGCGCTTTCGCTCCCTTGACGGAATCGAGGCGGGTTACTCCTTCGGTAAGCTGAAAGGAATCTCTTATGGCACAACCTATCACAACGCTTAGCCTCCCGATGCCCATGCGGATGGGAAACGTCAATTGCTATCTGCTGCGCACCGAGGCCGGCTATTTCCTCATCGACACAGGGAGCGCCAGCGCGCGCAAACAGCTTCTCAAGGAGCTGGCCAACGCCGGCTGCATCCCGGGCTCACTCAGGCTGGTACTGCTCACGCATGGCGATTTCGACCACACCGGGAATGCGGCTTTCCTCCGCTCCTCGTTTGGCACCAGGCTGGCTATGCACCGTGCTGATTCTGGCATGGGCGAGAGCGGAGATATGTTCGAGAACCGGAAGAAGCCGAACGCCGTCATCCGGTCGCTCATCCCGTTCTTTACGGGGTTCGGAAAGTCCGAACATTTCACGCCCGACCTTCTGCTCGACGACGGATACGACCTTTCCCCGCACGGACTCGACGCGAAAGTGCTCTCACTGCCCGGGCATTCGAAGGGATCCATCGGCATTTTGACGGCGGAGGGCGACCTGTTCTGCGGCGATCTATTCGAGAATACGAAGGGACCGGCGCTCAATTCCCTGATGGACGATCCCGAGGCAGCCAGTGTCAGTCTCGCAGTATTGCGGAGTTATAAAATTAGGTTCGTCTATCCGGGTCACGGAGAACCGTTCGCGATGGAGGATCTCGCAAAAATCTGATTTGAGATTGGCAGGCAATATCCGTATAATGGAATCGTCGCAGTTTACATGAAGAACGATTGACTGCGCGTTTGGAAAGAGAAAGGTAACGGTGGGAAGAGTTTTACGGCGGTGCTCGATCTGCAAGAAATACCATGCTTCTTATCTGGTAAAAAGCCCTGAACATGGAAAATACTATCTTTGCTATTCATGTTGGAGCGCCACCCAGGCAGCTCCGCCTGAGCCTGCATCAGAGGCGAGATTGGACCGCCAGTCAGTTCCAAAAGCAGACAAAGAGAGATGAAAACGATTTTCCTGATCGACCGTCCCGAGGCACGGTCCTTGAGACTTGTAGTTTATTAGAGAAACGGAGCATTGAATGGTCACCTATCAATGTCCTGCCTGCGCCGCGCCGCTTCTGGAGGGCAGCGCCATGTGCAGTGTGTGCAAATCCGATATCGATTGGCATGGAGGCCGGCCTGTGGTCACTTTGGCGGGTCGTGCTTTAGGTCGCGTCGCGATTTATGTTCTCATCGCGTTGATCGCAGCCGGTCTGGTTTTAGCAGCGACTGTATTATTTCTTGCCAACATGTAACTCACCGGGCAAGGTCAAAATGATGGCAACCTAGGGGGATAATGCCTCGTAAAAAGGAGGTTATTCGTATGAACGCATCACTTCGAAATGGGCTTTGTCTTTCGCTTATGGTTATCTTCTTCACTGCCTGCGGACCCGCGCCGACGCCCCCTCCCACCCCCGAGCCGACACTAATCCGGTTTGCCTATGCCGGTCATGATTCTGATTTTCAGGCGTTGGCGGACGATTTCCATGAACAATATCCCGATCTCACGATCGAGCTGGTGCCGGTCTCCCTGCGCGAACAGGTTGGTGGAGGCGATTTCCTTCTGGAACAATTCGAGGAGTCGGATATTGTGCGGGTTAAAATCAATTTTCTGGGGCAGGAACAGCTAGATGCCATTCTCCCGCTGGACGATTTCCTGTCGGACAGCGAGACCTTCCCCAGCCAGGATTTCTTCCCGGGGTCACTGGAGGCGCTTCAATATAAACAACGCCAGCTGGGCGTGCCGGCGGGACTCGACCCGGTTGTGATGTACTATGAGAACATTCGATTCAGAGCCGCCTCCGCCACCCCTCCTGACCCCGACTATACCCTGGAGGATTTTCTGGCGAGCGCCAGGCAGGTCAACAATCCGAGTGCATCCATCGAATCCGGTAACCTTTCCTATGGTTTTTGTACGACCCCGCTGTTTTACGACCCTGTCGCCTTCGCCTACATGTTTGGCGGCGGGATCTTCGACCAAATGCCTGAACCCACAAAGCCGACACTCAACAGCCCGGCCAATGCAGAAGCCCTCGCCTGGTATGCCCGACTGTGGTCCGAATATGCCCTGGCGCCAAAAGTGACAAGTAACGAGTTTCAAACCTATCAACAAGTGGGATCCAGCCTCTGTGGATTTTGGTTGAACTGGATGGACATGTTCGGTTTTGCGAATTCCTACACCATAGAAGGGCGGGTACTCCCGCTGCCGAGAGTGGACGAATCCTCTCCGGACGCACGAAGTGCCCCTTCCTACCAGGATGGTTACTTCATCACAAAGTATTCGCCCAACCCCGAGGCGGCATGGCTTTGGATCAATTATCTTTTGGAGCGCCAGGATGCCTCACTGAACCTGATCCCGCCCCTGACCTGGCAGATCGATTCGGACGAATATGCCTTGCGCGCCGCCCCTGACACACTGGCCGTTGCCCAAAGACTGCCGGCGGATATGCCATTCCTGAGCCTGTCGTTTCTCCAGGACCCAAGAACATCGGATGTTTCCAATCTGTTTCAGGAGGCTGCGCGGCGGGTCGTCCTGGAAAATGTCGATGTGCAAACGGCGCTGGACGAGGCACAAACACAAGCTGAGGAGATCTTCAGCGGTAACGCTCAACCGTAACTGCAATGTTGCCGGGCGCGGATAATGAGATCCGTGGTCGTGACTCGATTCAACTAAGATGAGGATTGGCTAATGGGCAATCACGATACCAGCGCAGAAACCGTTGAGCCGGCCTATAAGAGCCTTTATCAACTCGGTGGTGTTGCCGCCATCATCGTGGCCGTTTTAACCCTGGCAGAGGTGGTCGGGTTTATCTTCTACCCGCAGCCCGAAACAATTAGCGGATGGTTTATGCTGTTCCAGAGCAATCCGGTCATCGGGCTGATGGACTTCTGGGGTCTGGAAGTTCCGATGTACATCATGTTCGCGTTGGTCTTTCTCGCCCTCTACGCTGCGCTCAGAAAAGCCAATGAAGGTCTTATGCTCATCGCCCTGGCCTTTGCTTTGCTGGGGATCGGGATCTTCTTCGCGACGAACAATCCCTTCACTATGCTTTCCCTTAGCGGCCAGTATGCTGCTGCCGCGACAGACGCGCAGAGAGCGACGCTCCTGGCGGCAGGACAGACCGTACTTGCCAATACGGGTCAACGCGCCGTGGGTGGATTCAACATGGGTCTCTTCCTGGTATCCGTTGCGGGATTGATCATCTCCTCGGTCATGCTGCGGAGCATTTTATTCAACAAATCGACAGCCTATATCGGTATTATTGTGTTTGCCTTGTCGTTGGTTGATTACCTCAGACAGGCTCTGACGTCATCAATCATCATCACCCTGCTTGTGGTCCTTCCGAATGTCCTTTTCCTGGTGATATGGTTTGTTCTGGTCGGGCGATAGGCTTATCCAGCTGGGACGTGCTGAAAAGAATATCGCCTCCCGCACAATCTTGATCCTAAGCGCTCGAGAGGCGTTCGCGATAAAAGGTTAACCCTCCCAAAGTAAACGAAAGGAGCAACCATGGGATCATTCCACGAGAATATGTCTGAATACAAAAGACAGCTGGCGAAGGGGGCTATTCAAAAGGCTTATAAAGGATTGATGGAATACATGATGGGTCTGATGACGGATTTTAAAAACAAATATCCTGATTATTTCGTATCCGGGAGCCTCTATTACGGATACATGGATATGACCTATTTTTCCTTCTTTCCGGCGTCATTCAAACAGCGCAAACTAAAAGTTGCGATCGTATTTGTCCATGAAACCTTCCGATTTGAAGTCTGGCTGGCGGGGTATAACAAGCAGGTTCAGACAAAATACTGGAACCTGATAAAAGAAAGCGGCTGGAATAAGTACCATCTCGTCCCCACCACGAAAGGCGTTGATTCGATCATCGAGAGCGTGTTGGTGGACACCCCGGATTTCAGCGACCTGGATAAATTAACCGAAACAGATCGAAAGCGCGACCTTGAAATTCATCAAGGATGTGGAGAGCTTTTTAAGCGACCAGTAAACCTGCCAGGCACGGAACTTGAGACAATAACCTAACCGAAGGATGGAACCAATGGATATCAGGCGTATTGCAGGGATCGTGTATGCGGCAGCGACAGCCATCGTGGTGGCGTTCCAGATCGCGCTGGCGCTTGGGGCGCCGTGGGGAGCGTACGCCATGGGCGGAGCCTTTCCCGGCCAGTTCCCGCCGGAAATGCGCGTCGCTGCGCTCATCCAGGCGGGAATCCTGTTGGGTTTCGCCGGTATCGTGCTGGCGCGGGCTGGCATTGCCCTGCGAAGGTGGGAGCGCGTCTCGAGGTGGATGGTATGGGTGGTCGTGGCTTTCGCTGCGGTCAGCCTGGTGCTCAACCTGATAACCCCCAGCGCGGTCGAGCGGATGTTGTGGGCTCCCGTGGCGCTCGTGCTGCTGGTATGCAGCCTGCTGGTCGCCACCGGTCGAAAACAGTAGCTCACTGGGTGCAGGATGTGAGCCTTGTGGCTAAAACTCGGCTAGGCTGGGAGACTAAAGCCGGGCAAGACAGGTCGAGTTATGGGAATTTGTTTATTATCACCTCGCTGATCATCAAAGGGGTTTAGCCGGCAGCGAAATGAAAACCTGCCTATTAATTTTCAACTGTATTGTTTTCGGGGTTAATGCGCGTGCTATTCGTATTTCAGCGCGACCACCGGCTCCATCATCGCAGCGCGGATGGAGGGGTACAGGCCGGAGAGCAGTCCGATCAGCGTGGCAAAGGCGATCGCGAACACGATCAGCCAGATGGGGGTCTGGGCGGCATTCTGCATCGCTTCGGGCGGCAGGTACATGAAACCGGACATTGCCTGTCCCATGATCTGATCAAAGAACTTGCTCATCCCCCAGCCCAGGACAGAGCCCAGCACTCCGCCGACAAAGCCGATGGCGGCGGATTCGCCGAGAAAAATAGCCAGGACATCGCGGTTGGTCGCCCCGACCGCTTTCATTAAGCCGATCTCGTGCGTGCGCTCAAGGATGGCCATGGTCATGGTGTTGGCGATCCCGATTGCCGCCACAAAAAGGGCGATGGCGCCGATGCCGCCAAACACGATCTGCATGATGGTGAAGGTGCTCTGGATCTGGCGCACAAATTCCATCTGGGTATAGACCATGTAACCCATATCCTTGATCTCGTCGGCGACGGGCAGCACGCTGTCCATGCTGTTGACCTTGACAATGAGCTCGGGATACCCTTCCTGGTTCCGGTTGATGCGCTTGCCGCGGCCCCATTCGTTCCAGGCTTCCACATCGCTCATGGGCATCACCATCGCCCAGCTGTACTCGGTCATTTCCTTGATGATACCCACGATTTTGACATCGACGATCTTGGTGATGGGCTCGCCCTCCTGGGTGTATTTGTAAAGGGTAATGGACACCCGTTTGTTGAGGAGATCAGGCGGTTCCGGGGGCGGGTCACCCGGGCGGCCGTATGGATTGTAAAAATTCTTAAGGACATCCGCTCCGATGACCGCTTCCCCGCGTTTAATGACGTTGGTGCCCTCCTGCATCGGGATATCGAGCAGGCCGAGGTCGTTAACGCTCAACCCCATGTAACCCGGATAAGTCTCCAGCTTCCCCACCCGTATAGGTCCGCCGGTTTCGCCCATCAAACGGATGATCACCTTGCTGACGCGGGGTATCGCTTCGATCTCGCGGATGGTGGCGTTGGTGATCTTTTTGATCTGGGTGGGCGCGCCTCCGGTGTCCATGGGGCCGCCCCCGCCGCCGCCCATCATTCCTCCGCCGTAGTTCATCTGCACGGAAAGAGTGGTCAGCGACCCCATGCTGGAGAACTGGTTGATGATGCTCTGCTGCAGCCCGCTCGCAAGCGAAACGAGCATCACGATGGATGCAGTGCCGATCACCACCCCCAGGGCGGTCAACGCGACGCGCCCCCGCTGGCGGCGGAGGTTGTCCCAAATCAGGCGAAGCAGGTCCAGCGTGCGCAATGTGCTCTCAAATGGAAAAGGTCACTGGCCTGTGGTCAGGCCGAGGAACCCAAGCAGGATCTGCCACCAGGTCAGAGGCGTCTCCACGGGTTGTTCCGGCATGAATTCACCGCCGCCATTCATCCCGCCGTCCTCCGGAAGGAAGGTCATCTCCATAACATTCAGCGGAGGCAGGGTCAGGGAGAGGGTGGAGGGGTTGGTGAAATCGTCCGTGTAATAGATGGTGAGGTGGATGGTGACCTCTCCCGGTGTGTCGGGGATGAACTCCGAATCCACGGTGAAATAGCCGCCGGGATCGATCGTGCCGATGGATATTTTATTGTTGCTGACGATCCCGCTGGATGGAATGATCTCCATTTCACTGAGCACGATGCTCCGCTTGCCTACGTTGGTGATCTGAATGGGCAGAATGCCGGGCTGCCCGATGTACAGGTCGCCGACCGGCTGGTAATAACCTGCTGTCAGGTTCGGCAGGTTATAGACCAGCAGGGTGATCACCTGGTCGTCGATTGTGGTGCTGCCGGAAGGGTTGACGTAGGAAAACGAGATCTTGAGCGGATACGCACCCGGCTCGGTGGACACGTTCACCACGAGATCGATGGTTTGCTCGACGGTCTGCCCGGCGGCGATCTTGTCGAGAAAATAGAGATTCGATGTCCCCAGCGGAGCGAAATTGGTCAGGTCCGCGCTGCCACCGCTGACGCCGCCCGGTTGGGGTGTACCGCTCTCCGATAAAGTCGCCCCGCCCAGAACCATGGTCACGTTGAGGGCATCGGCATTCCCCATATTCTGCACATGGACGGTGAGCTTGAAGCTGTTGCCGGCCTGAAGTTTCGCCACGTCCGTCTCATAAAAGGCGATGATCAGCTGCGGCTGCGGAAAGGGCGTCGGGGTCCGCGTGGCGGATACGGATCCGCCGGACGTGTAGGTCTTGAAGTTGATCAGCAGGGTAAAGGTACTGGAATAAGGCGTTCCGTACAAGTCCGTATAGTTGATGTTCATGTCGATCGTGGCGCTTGGGGAGCCGCTCAAACTGTAGGTGGGCATGAATTTCTGGGAGATACCGCCGGTGTTGCCCGTGCCTACATTGGAAATGGACTGAACGCCGCCATTTCCCAGCGGCACGAATCCATCGCTCATGAAGGTGATGATGATATTGTAGGCGGGGACCTGGCCGGTATTCTTCAGCTCCGCGTTGAGGGTGAACTCCTTCCCGATGACCACCTCCCCGGTGCTGTACGAGGACAGCACGATGACCGGCCGCGCGCCGGCCGGCGGGGTGGCTGTCTCCGTGGCGGGGACGGTCGCTGTCGATGTGGCTGTGCTGGTATGGGTGACCGTGGCTGTCGCCGTCGCCGTGGGAGTTTCAGTGTCCACCTGGTAAGCAGGACCGGCCTGTGTCAGGGCGGCGGGGCTGAAAGCCAGGGCCATCACGACCAGAAGGATGACGCTCAGTGAGAGGTGTTGTTTTTTCATAAATCGCGACTCCATAAAGACTTAGTCCTTGCCGGCAGGGTTCGCCATGTATTCGTCCTGGCTGGCGACCCGGCCGTCCATCAGATGGACCACGCGGCTGGCATATTTCTCCATTCGGGAATCGTGGGTCACCATCAGGATGGTGCGGCCTTCCCGGTGGAGCTCCGATAACAGTTCCATCAACTGAAAACCGGAGCGGCTGTCGAGGTTGCCGGTGGGTTCATCGGCGACGATCAAAGCCGGGTTGTTGATCAGCGCGCGGGCGATCGCCACCCGCTGCTGCTGGCCGCCGGACAGTTCGATCGGCCGGTGCCGGGAGCGGTTCTCCAATCCCACCATTTTTAGCAGGTCCAGGGCGCGCGCATTTCGTTCGCGGTCGCGCACGCCGGCAAACCGCAGGGGAAAGGAGACATTGTCCAGCGCGGTCATGCTGGCGATCAGGTTGTAGGATTGAAAAATGAATCCCACCTTCTCGCGCCGGTAAACGGCCAGCCGGTTGGCGTCCATGTCGTCCAGGGATTCGCCGTCCACCTGGATCCTGCCTCCGGTGGCGTGATCCAACCCGCCGACGAGATACAGCAGCGTGCTCTTGCCCGAGCCGGAAGGTCCCTCCACGATCGTGAAGGCGCCTCGCTCGATGCTTAAATCCACACCGTCGATGGCGCGCACTTCCTGATCGCCGATCTGGTAATACTTCCTCAGGGCTGTGGTCTCGATGAAAGCGGGCATTTAATAATATTGAGGTTGGGCGGCATCCTGGAGGATGGAGAATTGTTCCATGCCGAGGGCGGGCAGGGCAGCCAGAACCAGGTAGATCAAAACCGCCAGAAGAACCAGCCAGCGCGCCTTCCCCGCCGGCAGCTGGGACATCTGCACGGTGCCGATCATCAGGAGCGCCACCTGCCAGATGAGGAAAACATCCACCCTCTGGAATGCAATACCCAGGAACTCACCGGCCAGCCCGGGAGCTTTGGATGCAAGGCCGGCCAACCCTTGAGGCGTGGCCGCTGCCGGAGAATAAGCGAATGCGAGCAATATCTGGGCGATTATCTGAACGGCAAAGGGCAGGCTGCTCCAGGCCGTCAGGTTGAGCGACTGTGTGAAATTACCCTGGCTGCCGGAGATGACCAGCGCGACAAAGAGCAGGAGGGTCAGCACGAACCACCCGATCCACAATCCGGCCAGCCGGCCTGCGATCGGCAGCAGGGTGCTTCGCCAGCCTGTCGAGGATTCTGCCCCGGGCATCATTCCATCGGGACTTATCTCCCCTTCCCCTGCAAACCCTGACCCGCTTTCGGTTCCCATGCCTTGAGCGGGGATCCCTTCGATGGGCATGCCGTCAGCTGGGATCATGACAGCGCCTGAATCTGTACGAGACGCGAGAATCGCGACCTGCGCAACGATTAAAAGAGACACTACCAGCAGGGGCGTGTACCACGTCGCTTTGCGGAGCAGCACATGCTCAAAGGTCTGGCGAGGGTGGACCAGAAAGGGAAAAAGCCATTTCAGGAAAAACCGTCCATTAGACACAGGTGTTTCAGTCATAGCGATGGTCTCCATGATCGATGGTGCATAATGGCGTTATTTTATCACTCATGCCTTGCTCATTTGACGGATGGCGGGGGTGGGACTGCGCGGTCTGCCCTATTTTGTGCCATAATATTCGTGTTGTCAGCCATGCCTGCTCAAAAAAAGCTTTTTATGCTTATCGGTCCGAAGGGATCAGGCAAAACCCATATTGGGACGCTTGTCGACCGGCACACCGACATTGTGTTCCTCCGGGTTGAGCCGGTCTGGTTGGGTTTGCAGCCCGGCGAGGACGGATGGAAAAAAGTCGAAGCGGTTATCGACACAATGTTTCAGACGAATAACAAGGTAATGATTGAGAGCCTGGGGGTGGGTGATGGGTTTTACCAATTTCATGCCTCTCTCGCGGAAAAATATCCCATCAAGATGATTCGTGTTTATGCCGATCTGGATACCTGCTTCACCCGGGTAAAAAACCGAAACAGTATCGATCATATTGCTGTTTCGGATGATAAAGTCGAAGAATTCAATAAGATCGCTGCCACCGTGACCTACGATTGGGCTCTCGAAATAAACAACGACCCCCCCGCTTCAGATAGCGAAATTATAAAAGCAATACAGTCCATCAATAATGATGATGGAAGATGAATAATAGCGTCAATAAAGCCAGCAGGTACGGACCTTGCCCCTCAAGGGGTGCTCCCCCTTCGCTTTACGCTTCGGGGACAGGCCGCGAAGGCTGGGAGGGGGTCAGGCGCGGTCTGTTTTCATTTCATTAAGACACTGAGACTGTTGTTATAATGGCTTGCGATTCTGTTCACGAGGAGCAATGATGATCCCCAACCAATGGTATGCAATTCTGGAGTCGGACGAGGTAAAAACACGGAAGCCCATCGGTGTCACGCGCATGGGTGAAAAGCTGGTCGCATGGCGCGACACTCGCGGCATGGTCACTGTCATGTCCGACAAATGTCCCCATCGCGGTGTGCAGCTCAGCGTTGGCGTGCTGAAAGGGGATTGCATCCAGTGCCCCTTCCACGGATTCGAGTACGATACCAGTGGCGCATGCACTCTGGTCCCCGCCAACGGCCGGAATGCCGAGCCGCCCAAGGCCATCAAGGTGCATACCTATCCCACCCGTGAGGCGCATGGATTTATTTATCTCTGGTGGGGCGAGCCGCGCGAGTCCTACCCGGAACTGCCCTTCTTCGAGAGTATCGGCGAGGATATGGTTTTCGGCAGCCTGCGCGATCATTGGGCTACTCATTACTCGCGCGCGATCGAAAACCAACTGGATGTGGTTCATGTCCCGTTCGTGCATTACAACACCATCGGGCGCGGGAACAAAACTGTGGTGAATGGACCGCTGTGCCGGGCCGAAGCCCGCTACCCGGGGGATAACCTGCTGGATATCTGGGTCTTTAACGAAACGGATAACGGGCAGACGCTGCTCAAAGCCTCCCAGATAACCGAACCGGACCGCCACTCGTCCCTGCAGTTCCGCTTTCCCAATGTCTGGCATAACTGGATCAGCAATGATGTGCGCGTGATGATCGCCTTTGCACCCATCGATGATGAGAATACGCTTATGTACTTGCGCTTCTATCACAAGATGCGCACTCCCGTGATCAGGAATATCGTCAACTTCTTCGGCAGCCTGAGCAACCTGTATATCGAGCGCCAGGACAAGGTTGTGGTCATCACCCAGCAGCCCAAGCGCTCCGACCTGAACATCGGCGAGAAATTGATCCAGGGTGACGGACCGATCATCACCTACCGCAAGATCCGCCGGGGGCTGATCGAACAGGCGGAGAGTGAAAAAGCATCGCTCCCTTCATGAGCGTAATGAAATTCCAGGCGTGGTCGCGGTAAAAGAACGATGTAGACTCCAAATGGCAAAACCGCATGACCACCGCACGCAGCCGACTTGCGCTGCGCGCTCCAGGTTGACCTGTTCTTTCGTCAGACCGCGCCGGTTTTCAGGCGCGGTCTTTTTGTTTTATGTCATAATGATTGTGTCGTTCGCCCATCAGCGGGACAGGCCTTTGGGCTCTGTAGGCGCGGTGGGAAAAGAGAGCGCCAAGGACAGGCTGCTCACCTTTTGGCATTCATTTCGAGCCAATGGCACGGGTAAGGCGGTTGTCACTTGACAGGTAATCCTGAAGCAACTGCGAAGTATCTGGTCATCTTCACCGCCCTGACGGTTGCGGTCGGCATTGGATTGGTCATGACGGTTTTCCAGCCTGACCGCCACCCGTTGATCTTCGCATTTTCCCTGACCTGGCTCATTATGGCGTTCGTTGCGGCGGTGACCGGCAGGATCTTTGTCCGGCTGGACCCGGAGTGGTTCCGCCTCGCGTATTGGGAACGCGAAGGCAGGATATACGATCGGGTGGGACTGGGTGCTGTTCGCTGGGTGCTGCGGTATACGCCGCTGGGCTGGCTGAACCCAAACATCAAGGTCAGGTCGGGCGGGCCGGATATGGATCGGTTGTTGAGGGACATGAACGCCGTGGAAGGCGTACACATCCTTGCCGCTGGAATTTCGCTCGCTGTGGCTGCCTTTTTTACCCTGGCCGGGCAGGTTTTCATCGGGATCTGGCTGGTAGCTTTTACCACCCTGTTCAATGTCTATCCGGTAATGTTGCAGCGCTGGAATCGGGGGCGGATCGTGCGGCTGCAGCGGATCATGCTCAAGCGCCGGAAGGATAAGGATGCAAAGGAAACAGACCGCGCCGGTTTTTCAGACGCAGCCTGATTTGCTTTGTGCCATAATCATTGTGTCGTCTTCTCTAATTTACAGCAGGGGAGATTGATCATGGATCTGTACCAGGTAATGGATGGAAATATCTCTTTTTCGCCATGATAGGATGAAAAAACCATGGACATCCATACGTTTACACCCGATGACTACCCGTCCTTCGTGGATATCCACAACAGCCTGAATATTGTCTGGCCGGAGCGTCCTCGCACCCCGGAAGGGTGGGAACAGGCCGACCGGAACCGCAACCCCAAATGTAAATACCAGCGCTGGGTCGCCAGCGAAGATGGGGTCGCGGTCGGCTGGGCTTCCTACGGGCAGGGAATGGATGACTATCACCCGCAGCGATTCTATGTCAATGTCGAGGTGCGGCCGGAATACCAGCGGAGAGGGATCGGCTCGAAGCTCTACGAATGTGTTATGGAAGGCCTGCAGGTTTTCGACCCCCGCGTCCTTCGTGCGGACGCCTTCACGAACCTGCCCCAGGGTTTCCCTTTTCTGCAAAAACGCGGATTCTATGAAGCCTTCCGTGAGACCCCCGTCCATCTGGATATCGCTTCCTTCGACCCGAGTCCCTATGCGGAGCTGGAGCCAAAACTGCGGCAGCAGGGTATCGTGATCAGGACCCTGCGCCAGCTTGAATCCGACCCGGACCGGGACCGAAAAATCTACGACCTGTACTGGGAAGCTGTTGAGGATGTCCCGCAGGAGGATACCCGCCTTGAGAGGCCTTCCTTCGACGAATGGGTGAAATGGGGCATGAACGATCCCACCATCCTGCACGACGCCTATTTTGTCGCCGTGCGCGGGGACGAGTACCTCGGCCTGCGGGAGCTGGGAAAGGAGCCCAACGGCGACACACTGCTCGGGGGGCTGCTCGGCGTCCGCCGGGAGGAACGCAAGCGCGGCATTGGGCTGGCGATGCAGCTGCGCGGTATTGCCTACGCACGGGAGCACGGTTATCCGGTGCTCAAGACCTGTACCGCCATTCATAACGCCCCGATGCAGGCGCTCTTCAACAAGCTGGGCTATGCCCGTGACCCGGAATGGCTCCAGTGCCAGAAGGATATCCCGTAGGCGGCGAGGGCTGTCACCGCAGCGGATAAATACTTGCCAGGCGGCCAATTAAAAAGAAAGTTGAAGACACTCATGACATCGGTATTGAAAGAGCATTGGAACAGGAAATATACCCAGGATCCCATCACTCAACTGGGCTGGTATGAATCCAGGTCGTCCCCATCCATTCAGCTTATTGAACAGTGTGCGGTTCCCCGGCAGTCCCCGATTGTGGATATTGGATCGGGCACATCGGTCCTTATTTCCAATCTGCTGGAACTTGGCTACGATAATCTTTATGCCGTCGATATCAGCGATGTTGCCCTGGAAACGGCCAAAACCCTGCTAACCAAAGAGCAGGCCGCCCAGGTGCACTGGATGGTGGATGATATTACCAATCCAACCGCTGTGCTGCAACTCCAAAATATCGCTGTCTGGCACGACAGAGCCGTGTTTCATTTTCTTACTGAAGAACAACACAGGCGGACGTACCATTCCCTGCTGCAAAAAGCCGTCATGCCGGGCGGATTTGTTATCATGGCCACCTTCGCTTTGGATGGGGCGGAAAAATGCAGCGGCCTGCCTGTGCAAAGATACAACGTGGATGGCCTGTGTGAATTTTTCGGAGACGGGTTCAGACTTGTGGAGAGTATGGACTATACCTATCGTATGCCGTCCGGTGATGTGCGACCCTATGTCTATGCCCGTTTCCAGAAATTACAGACCGAATAATTTCTGACGCCGCCCAAAATTCGACTGCAACTGACTTGCGCTGTGCGCAGATCTTGATCCCCTCCGTCCGTAGGACACCTCCCCCAAATCTTAAAAGATTTGGGGGACGCGCTTCGCATGCAACTGGCGAAGGCTGGGTAGGGGTCGGTCGTGCGGTCTGACCCGTTTTGTGCCATAATCATTGTATCGTCTTGACAATTTGCCCTTCCCTATAACACAACCATTACCTGCCACATCTGCGGTTGAGGAAGACTCATGGCAAAAATTAACAATCAAGGTATAAATATTTATTACAAAGTAGTGGGTGAAGGACCACCCATCGTGTTGCTTCATGGGGTTTTTGGTAGTTGCGAAGACTGGATTGAATTTGGCTACGTAGCGAGATTGGGAAGAAAATACAAACTTATTCTGATTGATTTGCGAGGACACGGGCAAAGTGACAAACCCTATGATCCGAATTCGTATTACATAGATAAGTATGTTCAGGATGTCGTTGCTGTATTGGATGAATTGGGAATTGGTCTCTGTCATGTCCTGGGTTTCTCGTTTGGAGGTTGGATCGTCTATCGCTTTTTGAGAAAATATCCCGAAAGAATCCAGTCAATGATTCTATTAGATGGTGTTCCGGGTCCGGATGACTCAAAGGTAATTCGAGATTTTGTAAATAATATAGAAACCCTAACCTCTCAATTAGCACTCACACCTAACAATAGAGCCCGGTTTTTGAACAATGACAAAATAGCACTACTATCTCTTTCCAGTGGCATTGCAGATGATATTCCCAGGATAATTGATGATATCAACAACCTTTCAGAAACTATTAACCTTTTCAGTCTTATTTTGACAAGCGATTTTATAGGCGTTGAAATGGAACTGTTAAGAAAAATCGAACACGCGACTTCAAATTCATCGTTAATAACCCTGACTGGGTTGAGCCATCTTGATCTTCTTGTGCGTGGCGACTTGACCATCCCACGTATTCTTGATTTTCTTGATGCACAAACTCAATGAAATGGCAGCGGTCGCGCGGTCTGCCTTGTTTTGTATCATAATATTTAGTAGTCTTTACAATCCTCCTTTATCGCCGTCTCAATTGAAAATACTGGACAGGTAGCAAATCGCTAGGAGTACCCACCAGTTTGCCTGCTAGAGGAGAAGATACAATGAAAACCTTCAGTGTCCAGATGTCCCGTCAAAGTGACGCTTTGGGAATTTCCCCTGAAAAAATATATTTACAAAATATTAATTGGCCCCAGCAATGTCCTTGTTGTGGACTTGGTATTGATGGTAATCATCATTATCGATTGGAGCACAAGCCAGTTCTTGGTGGAGGATTAACAACGTACCTCTCATGGACCGTTCCGACTTGTAAGAGATGTGCCTTTCATTTAGCGTTCGATAATGTTGTATTAATCATTCTTTGGATTATTCCACCACTGTTATGGGTAATTTCTGGATATCTATTGTTTTTGGCAGGTTATTCAGAGGATATATTAGCCATAATCCTTTGGATAATATTACTAGTGGTTCTTGGAGCGATGTCTTACTTATTGAGAAAACTATTTAAAGTCTTCGTGAAGACAGTCATGATGCGAAAAAATTGTTGCAGCATTTCATTTCCGATAGAAGTAACCTCGAATTACCCTGATCTTAGTTTTCACATAAAAGATGATAGTTATGCGGTCAAATTGGAACTAGCAAATTCATGATTTGCCAGTTCCACGTTACAACCAGCTCGCTAGGCGCGGGTCTCTGACCCTGCCCAGTTTTGACCCCCTCCGGCCTGCGGCCGCCTCCCCCTCATCCTAGGATTTGGGGAAGGCTGGGTGGGGGTTCGCCCTCTCCACAATCTTCCTCAACTTCACCTTCACATCCTCCGGCAGCGGCTCGGGCTGGTGTTCAGCCAGCAGCTTTTCCACGCGCGTTGAGGCGCGCTCCAGCAGGGTCTGGCCGCCCTTCTTTTCCCAATCCGTGTAACTCCCGCGCTCGAACAGGTCCGGGTACCAGGTTTCCTTGAAGTGCTTCTTCGTATGCTTGGAACTGAGGTACATGCCGCCCGCGCCGGCGCGCTCGATCTCGTCCAGCGCAAGTGTCTCGTCGGTCACTTCGATCTCGCGGAAGAAACCCTTGATCCAGTCCACCATCTGCTCGCAGATGACCAGCTGCGCGAACGAGTAGGTGAGTCCCAATTCGAGATAGCCCAGATCGTGGATGAGATTGCCGCCCATGAAGACGTCCGCCAGCATCGTGAGAGCGGCCTCCGCGGCGGCCTGACCGTCCACCACCTTGGAATCCGTCGCGCCGGCCAGCGAGAGCGTCGGCAGCCCGTAGCGCTGCGACACCGAGCGGATGAATCCGCGCTCGGGGTAGGCGTACGGCGAGACCATGGTGCGCATGTCCAGCGCCGCCGGGTCCATGGCGGACATGATGTACGGCGCGCCTTCCCGCTTCAACTGCGCCAGGACGAGTCCCAGCAGCGCCCCGGCGGTGTCCAGCGCGACCGCGCCGGCCTGCGTCATCGGGCTGGTGACGCCCGCATTCGAGCCGGGGATGTACAGCGACGGCAGTCCCTTGCCCGAAAGATACAGCAGCTTGCGCAGGCTCTCCGCGTTGTGCACCGCGCCCGACACCACGTTGATGTAGCAGGTCAGGATGGGTTTCTCGCGCAGCGCGTCCGCGCCGCCGACCACGGCCTCCGCCATCTCGACGGCGTTCACCAGTCCCTGTGATTCATACGACACGTACAGGATGGGCTTGACCGTGTTCGACAGCATGGCTTCCATCTGGTAGGTGTCCGCCAGCGTCGCGTCCACGTCGGACGGCAGCACCATGGACATGACGAAGTCGATATTAGGCAGGGCATCGCACAGGCGGCTGCCCTCGGCCACGTCCTGAAGCACGGGCTTGCGCCGTTCGTCCGTGCGGTGGTCGATGATCGTCAGGCAGTCCGAGCCGGGGCCGAAGAAGCAGCGATTATTCTCCAGCGGCATGACCGGGTCGCCGTGCCGGTTATGGAGCGTGACCTTCTTGGGCGCGCTGAGGAGCGCGCTTTCCACCATCTTGTGGGGGACGCGGACGATGTTCCCTTCGACCTGCGCGCCGCCTTTCTTCAGCAGGTCGAGCGCCTCCGGCAGGTCCACGCGCACGCCGATGCGCCCGAGTATCTCGAGGCTGGCGGCGTGGATCTTTTCAAATTGTTCGTCCGACAGGCGCGTCAGGTGCACGCCGCCGGGCTGGCTAGGGTCGAGACTTCTCCAGGTCATGGGTTCTCCATATATGTCATTGCGGTGATGGTTATCACTAAAACAATTTCATAAACAAAAGACCTATTATTGCCATTGCTACTAAAACGACCACAGCACTAGAAAACAAAACAAAAATCTCCCAAGCTTTTGACCAACTTGACAGATCTCTTTCGTTCAATTTCCTCCGAGCATCTCTAATATTAAGTCGCGCCTTTAGAATAAACAAACAAATTACGAAAGTAAGCGCAGAGACGTTAATAACTTGATTTAGTATAACTGGCGTCATTTACTCTAATCCTGAATAAAACTCCGCTGGGCGATGGACTACACCTTGGGGCGCGCGTCCCGTCCCCGACCGGATTTTACCCGAAGGACTAACTTACAAAAACTGAGCTTGAAGAGTCGCTCCTCAAGCCCAGTACTATATAATATAGGATTAACGTGGGACAACCCGCAGTTCGATGCGGGCATCCAGCGCCGTGGCGATGCGGTCCAGAAAGGACAGGCTGGGCACGCTTGAGCCGTTTTCAAGCCGCGCGATGGAGGGCTGGCGTGTCCCGACCATATCTGCCAGTTGCGCCTGTGTCAATCCGCGCTGGATTCGCAGGCGCGCAATCTGGTAACCGGGTTCCAGTTCATTTGCCGCGGCGACGAATTCAGGGTCTTTCAGTTGTTGGGCCTGCCAACCCTTCAGGGTCTTTTTTGAGACAGGGGTCATTTAATCCTCCAGTATTTCCTTCATCCGGCGCACCGCTTTGGCGATTTCCTTCTCCGGCGTTTTCATGGACTGCTTGCGAAAGCCGTGCAGAATGACGAATCTCCTCTCCGTATAAAGGAAATAGAACAGGCGGTTTCCACCGGGACGAAGTTCCCACAGCCGGCCTTCAATCCGGCGGGCGTGCGGCATCCCCAGGTCTATGCCGAATTCTTCCAGCAATCGCAGCCCGTTGTTGACCCTCGCTTTTTCCATGGGGGAGAGGCTGTTGATGAAATCCAGAACAGAGCTTTTACCGCGATGGTCTTCGTAGAAGTGGATCTGCCACATGGGCTTTCGTCCCCATTATAACAAATTTGTTATAATTTTCAAGGGCTGAGGAGGTCGTCACCGTACATTATTCGTTCAGGATTCTTGCGTCGTCGTCCGCCCAGTGGACTTTGACCTTCTCGCCCCGCGCGTACTCGCGCGAGTCCGTGCCGGAGCCGTTCTGGATGCGCGCCACCAAGGACTGCCCGTCCTTCAGCGAAAGCACGTAGCGCGTATCGGTGCCGATGTAGACGACTTCCTGCACCGCAGCGGATAAACTCCCGGCAGGCGCGTTCTCCGTCCCGGAAAGTTTCACCTTCTCCGGGCGGACGGTGACCACCGCCCCGCAGCCGGACTGCTGTCCCTCCGGGATGATTCCCACGCTGGCAGTTTCACTTCCGAGCGCCACGACCGCCTGTTTATCCTGAACTGCGGTGACCATCATGTTGAGGAAGTTGCTCTCACCGATGAAATCCGCAACAAATCGGTTGGCCGGGTGCTTGTACAGCGTCGCCGGGTCGCCCAGCTGCTGGATGACGCCTTTGTCCATCACGGCGATCTCGTCCGACATGGTCAGCGCTTCCTCCTGGTCGTGCGTCACATAGACGAAGGTGATGCCCACCTGCTCCTGGATGTGCTTGAGCTCGATCTGCATCGCCTTGCGCAGCTTGAGGTCCAGCGCGCCGAGCGGCTCATCGAGCAGAAGCACCGCCGGCTTGTTGACCAGCGCCCGCGCCAGTGCCACGCGCTGCTGCTGCCCGCCCGAAAGCTGGGACGGCGACCGGTCGGCCATCTCGCTCAACTGGACGAGCGCGAGCGCCTCGCGCGCCAGCCTGTCCTGTTCCTCGCGCGGCATGCGTTTCACCGCCGGGCCGAACGCCACGTTCCGCAGCACGTTCATGTGAGGGAAGAGTGCGTAGTTCTGGAAGACGGTGTTCACCGGGCGCTTGTTGGGCGGCACGTTCGTCATCGGCTGCCCCTGGATGAAGACCGCGCCGCTGGTCGGGACTTCGAAGCCGGCGATCAACCTCAGCGTGGTGGTCTTGCCGCACCCGCTCGGTCCGAGCAGCGTGAAGAATTTCCCCGGCGGGATGGTCAGATCCATGCCGACAATGGCGTTTACTTCCTCATCCTTGTTCTTCCGCTTGGAGGAGTAGGTCTTCGAGACATCCCGCAATTCGACAGCGTAATCGGTCATGGGTTATTTCCTTGAAGGTTGTTGCGGAGGCCGGCGCAGCCACTCGCTGAGGATCATCACCGCCATGGTGACGGTCATGATGATGGCCGCCAGCGCGATGACGATGGGCAGGCGGGTGGGGAAGCGCAGCTGCGAGTACATGTACACGGGCAGGGTGGCGTCTGTGCCGACCAGAAATGAAGCGATGGAAAATTCGTCGAAGGAGATGGTGAAGCACAGCAGGAAGGAGGCCAGCAGCGCCGGTGAGATGATGGGGATGGTCACGCGTCCCAGCGCCTCCCAGTACGACGCGCCCAAATCCATCGCGGCTTCCTCGAGGTTGTTGGGGAATCCCACCAGCCGCGAGGAGATGATCAGCAGGGCGTACGGGATGCTGATGATGACATGTCCCAGCCCGGCCGCCGGCGCCGAGAGCGGGATGCCGACCTGGTTGAGCAGGATCAGCAGCGACACACCCAGGATGACATAAGGGATGACCAGCGGCATGGCGGCGACGGCAAGGAAGGCTCCGCGCCCCGGCAGGTTGTAGCGCACGATGGCGATGGCGCCCATCCCCCCCAGGATCGTCGCCACGAGGGCTGAGCCGAAGGCAATAAAAAAGCTGTTGCGCAGCGCCATCAACAGCTCGCTGCTTTCCGTCACCGCCTCGTACCAGCGCAGCGTGAATCCCTTGAGCGGAAAGGTGAGCGAGGTGGCGTCGTTGAACGAGAAGATGACCAGCAGCGCGATGGGCAGGTAGAGGATCACGCACACCAGCAGGTAGTAGAACGCGCCGAAGGAGGGGAGTTTGAGTTGGCGCATGTCACAACCCCAGCAGGTCGGTCAGCGGTCCCACGCGGGTCAGCAGGAACATCATCAGCAGCACGATCACCAGCATGGCCAGGCTCATCACCGAGCCCATCGGCCAGTTGAGCGCGCGCATGAACTGGTCCTGGATCAGGTTGCCGTACATCGAGCCCTGCGCGCCTCCCACCAGCAGCGGGGTGACGAACTCGCCGAGGGTGGGGATGAAGGCGAAGAAGAATCCGGCCACCACGCCGGGCAGGCTGAGCGGGAAGGTCACGCGCAGGAACGCTTCGAAGCGCGTGCAGCCCAGGTCGGCGGCGGCCTCGAGGAGATAGCGGTCGATGCGCTCGAGCGAGGCGAAGATGGGCAGCATGACGAACGGCACCCAGACGTAGATCAGCGTGATCACCACCGCCGGACGCGAGTAGAGCAGGATGGGCGAGGGCTGGTCGATCAGCCCCAGCGCCTGCAGGATTCCGTTCAGCAGGCCGCTCGAGCCGAGGATCAGTTTCCACGAGAAGATGCGCAGCAGGTAGCTGGTCCAGGTGGGGATGATGATCAGCAGCATCAGGAAGGTCTTCTTCGAGCCGGCGTTGAAGGCGAGGTAGTAAGCCAGCGGGTAGGCCAGCACGCATGAGATGATCGCCATGAAGAAGGATATCCCCGCCGACCGCCAGAGCAGACGCTGGAACGAAGTGTTATGGAAAAATTTGATGTAGTTGTCGAAGGTGAATACGTCCCGCGCTGCGCCGGTGGTCCCTGCTCTGAAACTGAAGACAGCCATCAGTCCGAGCGGGACGATGAACAGGAGCAGCAGGTAGATTGACGGAAGGCCGATCAGCGTGAGAAAACGCTGGCGCTGTTTCATCCGGCGAAATCCTTCCAGAGCCTCCCGGTTATAGGGAGGCTCTGTGGTTTATAGGAATGGTCTTACTTGGAGGTCTTTACCTCGGACCAGACGTCCGTCCAGGCCTGGCGCTGCTCCGGGGTGATGTATTTATAGAACAGCGTGCGCGAGATGACGTCCTTGTCATCCAGGCTGAGCAGTTTGACCGTTTCGGGGTCCACGAGGGACAGCGCGGCGTCATTCACGATGCCGTAGCCGTACTCATTGGCGAGGTAGGCTTGCGCGTCGGGGGCGATGTAGGCATCGATCATCGCGGTCGCAAGGTCGACGTTCTTCGAGGTGGTCGGGATGGCGAAGCCGCACAGATAGCCGGCGCGTCCTTCCTTCGGGTCGATGTATTCCACATCGATGCCCTGGCCCAGAAGACCGACATAGGATGCGTTCCAGGCGTTGGCCGCGACCTGAACATCGCCGGAGGCCAGCTGCTGGTCGAGCGTGGTCTGGCTGTCCCAGATGGTCAGCACGTTCGGCATCAGCTCGAGCAGCTTCTGCTTGATCTGCTCATCCTGCTCGGGGGTGGTCGCCCAGGGATCCATGCCCAGGGCCATCGCGGTGATGATGTGAGCGGACTCACCCGAGTCGAACAGGGCGATCTTTCCCGCGTATTCGGGATTCCACAGATCTGCCCAGGATGTTGGGACAGTCTCGATCATGTCCTTGCGCACGAGCACGGACTCGAAGCCCCAGTCCCACGGGATCCAGTATTGCTTGCCGTCGAACTGGCCCTGAGCAGCGAGGTCGGGGTTGACGTCCTTCCAGTGCGAGAGCTTCGAGGTGTCGATGGGCTGGACGAGGCCTTCGTCCACCATGATCTTCCAGTAGTTGCTGCACGGATGGATCAGGTCGGCCTCGAATCCGCTCTGCACCTTGGCGTAGGCTTCGGCGCTCTCGGCGAGGAAGCTGTATTCCACCTTGACCTCAGGGTACTGCGTGGCGAACTGCTGCCAGAACTCAGGCAGCTCGTAGCCGGCCCAGTCAAGCATGACCAGGTTGCCGGTGACCGGGGCGGGCGCTTCCGTTGCCGCGGGTGCCGCAGGGGCTTCAGTAGCCGCCGGAGGAGCCGGGGGTTCCTCGGTCGGCGCGGGAGCCGGCTGACAGGCAGCGAGCACCAGGCTGGCCAGCATCAGCAGGGAAAATAAAATCATCCAGGTTTGTTTAGGCGTTCTCATGTTAAATGCTCCTCCTTTTTGGAATGGCGGTTTTCATTAAGGTTGTTGGGGTGAGGGGAAAATTAAACCGTTGGCCTCCTTCTCTTAACACGGAAGCGTGTCCAAAGGTGTGTGTGGTCAACGGGGTGCGACGCTGGAACATGTGCACGTTCATAGTATACGGCAATTTGAATATATTGCCAGTGTTTGATGCATGGATTTTGAAAGTTGGTTGAGCGAATCAAAGTAAAGCGCAAGTCGTATAATTATTAAGTTCAGTCGCTCTAAGGTCAATGGAAAATCAATAGAATGAGTGCAATTTTTCCTACAACCAATTCGGAATTAAACGCCGTGCTTCGTGAATTAGTGGCGAGCGTTCAGGAAGCGTTGGGGAAGAACCTTGTCTCTATTTATTTGCAGGGTTCTTTTGCTGTTGGTGACTGGGACTTGGATAGCGATGTTGATTTTTTGATCGCCACCGAGCACGAAGTGCCCGATGCGGAAATACCCGCACTTCAGACAATGCATGCCAGACTGTTCAATTTGGAATCTGAATGGGCCAGGCATCTCGAAGGGTCTTATTTCCCCAAAGCGATATTGAAAAGCGGTGATCCGTCCAGAACGAAACTTTTATATCTTGACAATGCGCATGACCAGCTGATCCTGTCAGACCACGATAATACCCTGGTCGTGCGCTGGGTCGTTCGTGAATACGGAATTACCCTGGCAGGTCCTGATCCGAAAGAACTCATCGACCCGGTATCTGCTGACGACCTGCGACAGGAAGTGTTCAACACCATGCATGAATGGGCGGAGGAAATGTTCACCGGTAAATATAAAATAGACAACCGGTGGGCGCAGCCGTTCGCGGTTTTGAGTTACTGCCGCATGCTGCACACCCTCGAAACCGGAAAAATCGCATCGAAACTCTCCGGAGCGCAATGGGCGAAAACCACCCTGGATGATCGTTGGACCGGTCTTATTCAGCGCGCGTGGGAAGAACGCCCGAATCCATCTCTCAAAGTACAACAAAAAGCCGATGCAAACGAAGTAACCAGCACGGAAGAGTTCATTCGCTATGCTCTGGAATTAAGCCATGCTTATGTAAAAGGTATACAATAAATTTACTTCCCCTGCCATGTGCAGATAAATTGGTTGATGGCAGCAGGTTTCACAATAGCCTGGAATAAAAGGAAAATACCATGAGCACAACTCAAAGAGGTAAGTTTCTCGAGCTGCCTCGAACAAAACTGGGACGGTGGGCGGCGGGGCTGGCGCTCCTGTTCGTGCTCCTGTTCCTGGGTGTCTCGAACGATCTCGTTCCATTCCCAGGAATTCTCACCATCGCCATCGGCGTCGCTGCGGGAATCCTTGTGCTCGCGGCGATCTATTGGAAGCAGGAACGCTCCTGGCTGCTCTGGCTCGCGCTCGTTCCCGGCTTGTTCGCTATCTTCTTCGCGGCTGGAGAGATATTAAATCCGCATTAGGTCGTGCGTTGATCGTGGATTCCAAAAACAAAAGGAGGAACTCGTGAAGGTAGCCTTTTTCTACTACGACGGATTTTCAGAGTTCGAGATTGTCCTGATCGGTCTGTTCTTCAAAAAGCATGATCTGATCACCTTGGCATTGGAGAAAAGGGATTATCGCAGCGAAGAAAATCAACAATTCTGCGTGGACAAGACCCTCGGTGAAGTGGATGTCGATACCATTGACCTGCTGGTCATTCCGGGAGGGGAACCGTATCCACTGGTTGAAAATCGGGAATTGAAGAACTTTGTTGAAGAAGTGGCTGGCAAAAACAAGAAAATAGCCGGAATTTGCGGAGGGGCCAGCCTGCTGGCAGGGCTTGGAATCCTGAAAGGGAAAAAATGCACGGGAATGGCATCGGGTGTGACTCCTAAGTATAAGAGTTTTAACTATTACTCGGAATCAATCGTTTCCGACGAACACGTGGTCGTCGATGGGAACATCATCACAGCCCAGGGGCAGGCTTATGTCGAGTTTGCCGTTGAGCTTGCGCGCCAGATGGGTCTGTACAGCGATCAGGAAGAACCGCTTGAGGATATTAAGTGGTTTAAGGATATCCGGTGACCGGATTGCCTGTTCGGTCGTTTTGAAAAGCCTCGTTTCATTGAATAATCTCTGATCGGAAAAGGATGACGAAATCTCATGACCAACGACTTTCGTATACTCCAGGTTGAAAAGCCCGATGATCCCCTCTGGGAAGCGGTCGGGGGCGGCATCCATCGTTACAACATCCAGAAGGGGGGAGAATCGCTGAACAAGGACGTGTGTTTCGTCCTGTACGCGCCGGATGACCAGATCGCCGGCGGCCTGATCGGCAATGTCCATTGGGGCTGGCTTTATATCAACCTGCTTTTTATAAAGGAAGAACTCCGCGGACGTGGGTACGGTCACCAGCTCATGACCCTGGCCGAGGAGGAGGCGCGGAAACTGGGGGCAACAATGCCTACCTCGACACTTTCAGTTTCCAGGCGCCCGCTTTTTATGAAAAACACGGCTATCATGCTTTTGGCGTGTTGAACGATTTTCCTCCCGGGCATCAGCGCTACTATTTCACAAAACAGCTTTAAGAATTATCGGGTTACGGAAAGGAATGAGCATGACCCCGTTCATCATCGTTTACTGGATTGAAATCCTTACCGAAATGGTCATTCGTGCGCCGTTGCGCAAGACCTGGAAGGGAACCGCGAAAACCGAACAGCGCGTATCGCGAACCGAAAAATTTTTGCTGGGTATGTTATCGGTCGTGATGATCGTCTTCCCGCTCATCTACTCCGTCACAGACTGGCTGGACTTTGCGGATTACACTCTTCCGGTATGGATGGGCTGGCTGGGGGTGGTGCTGATGGCCTGTGCCCTGCTTGTCTTCGCGCGCGCCCACGTGGACCTGAAATCCAACTGGTCGCCCACGCTCGAGATCTTTGAAGGCCACACCCTGGTGACCAGGGGCATCTATGGATACATCCGTCACCCGATGTATGCCAGCCAGTGGATTTGGGTCATCGCGCAGATCCTGCTCCTGCAGAACTGGATCGCCGGCCCCATTGACCTGCTGTTCTTCATCCCTTTTTACATCCTTCGCGTGCGCGCCGAGGAAAAAATGATGCTTGATACCTTTGGTGACCAGTACCGCGAATATATGAAGAAGACGGGCGCTGTGATACCGAGACTTCTAACCGGTACTATCCATGCCATCGGAGGTGATGCCTGTGTCCCGGAAGGATCAACCCAAAAAGGATCCACAATCCTGGTTATTGGAGACCGAAACACCAGATGTACGTTATCTGGCACTTCGAGATTTGTTGGATCGCCCCAGCGATGATTCAGACCTGCGGACAGCGCGAGAAGCCGCCCACCAAAAAGGTCCCATCGCAACCATCTTGAGCAACATGGACAAGGAAGGCTTCTGGGTCGAGCCGGGTCCCGGTTACAACCCGAAGTACCGGTCCACGGTCTGGTCGGTGATTCTACTGGCACAGTTGGGGGCTTCCATTAAGGAGGATAAGCGAATCGCAAAGGCGTGCGCTTATCTGATGGAGCATGCCCTTGCTGAAGGCGGCCAATTCACCGCATCGGGCGCGCCTTCCGGTACCGCCGACTGCCTGCAGGGAAATCTCCTCTGGGCATTGCAGGAACTGGGATATGAAGATCCACGCCTGGACAAGGCGTTCGACTGGATGGCGCGCACTGTCACCGGCGAGGGCATTGCCCAAGTGGGAGATCGTAAACGCTGCTGAGCGCTACTATGCCGGGAAATGCGGCCCCACTTTTGCCTGCGGCTCGAATAACAAACTGCCGTGCGCGTGGGGCGGCGTCAAGGTAATGCTGGCTCTGGGAAGATTGCCGAAAAAGAAGTATACGCCGGTCATCAAACGTGCCATCCAGCATGGGGTGGATTTCCTGTTCAGCGTGGACCCGGCGGACGCGGCTTACCCGACCGGTTTCGCAAGCAAACCCAGCGGGAACTGGTGGAAGTTCGGCTTCCCGGTATTCTATGCGACGGATCTGCTCCAGGTCGTGGAAGCGTTGACTGCCCTGGGCTATGTCAATGATCCGCGGTTGGCTCGAGCCATAACGCTGGTCCGTGAGAAGCAGGATGCGAACGGTCGGTGGGCGCTGGAGTACGACTACACCGGAAAGACCTGGGTGGACTTCGGCGCGAAGAAGCAACCTAATAAATGGGTCACGCTTCGTGCCTTGCGGGTGTTGAAGACGGCTGGCATGGGTTAGGTATTAAACATCGAACGGGTAAACCAAACTATAATTTCATTAATGCGATGACATTGTTAATCGACAGATTTACATTTCTAAAAATCCTGGCGAGGGCTTTATGCAAAGAATATCCCGAAACCTGTTCATGTTTTTCCTCCTTGTTGTTATTTTGGCGGCTGCAGTTGGTCATGCTCAGGCTCAATCCACGGTCGAAGTTGTCGACAACAGCGCCACGCTCGATTTTCCCAGACGACATCACATTTAATCTGGAATTCAAACCCTCCGGCACCGTAAGCCAGGTCAACCTGCTGTACGGCGCGGAAGGAAAATCGTGCACCGGGGGAATGGCGCGCCAGAAGGTGGATTTCACTACTGCCGGCGACGCGGTTACCGCTGAATGGGTCTGGGACTTTCATAAGACCGACAGCCTTCCCGTCGGCGTCAAAGTGAACTGGCAGTGGGAGATCGTCAACTCGGACGGCACCACCACGCTGATCGACCCGAAGGCGATGACCGTCGAGGACAATTCCCAGAACTGGAAATCGGTGAACCGCGACGGCGTGACGGTCATGTGGTTCGAGGGCGGGCAGAGCTTTGGCAACATGCTGTTGAATATCGCCACCGACAGCGTTCAGCGATTATCGGATGACGCCGGCATCGAACCTCCCTCGGATATCCTTCTTGTCATTTATCCTGATGCCGAGATGCTCAAGGAGGCCATCCTGTTCACGTCAGAGTGGGTGGGCGGAATGGCCTTCCCCACGTACGGCATCAGCATGATGGGCATCTCGCCCGGTGAGGACGATTGGGCTGCGGAAGTCATACCGCACGAGCTCGCGCACCTGGTCACGGACGGCGTGGTCTTCAACTGCCTGGGAACCTACATGCCGGCCTGGCTTTCCGAAGGGCTTTCCATGTACATGGAGGGCGATCCGCTTCCCAGCGATCTCATCAGTGTCGAAACCGCACTGAAGAATGACAACTTGTTTTCATTACGCTCGCTCGCGCAGGGATTCGCGGTCAGCGGCGACAAAGCCCGCCTGGCGTATGCCTTCAGCGGGGAAGTGGTGCGCTACATGATCGACACCTATGGCTCGGAGAAAATGGCGGCGCTGTTGTCCGCGATCCAGCAAGGCAATACGATCGACAACGCGCTGAACAAGGTTTACGGGTTTGATACCGACTGGCTGGACCTGGAATACCGCGCCTCCAAAGGCTATGCCGAGCTTCCCGCTGAGCGAGTGACCCCGTCGCCTTCTCCGGAAGCGACAACCGTGCCTACTGTCGAACTCGCGAAGCCCGGGTTTGGAAGCTCGGCGACGAGAACTCCCCGCCCGACGGAAGCTCCTGCCGAGGCTTCGCCTGTCCCTGCTGCGACGCAGCCGGAATCCGCCCCGCCTGCCTCGTCTCCCTTGAATTGTATTGGAGGAAATGCAGCCGTTTTTGGAATACTGCTGCTGGTCTTTTCGCCGGCCATGGGTAAGGCTGTTCTCAAAAACAAGGAGGAACGATGAACGCAAAAAGCATTCTCCGCAATCCGGTTCTGCTGGTCTTCATCCTGATGGTGCTCTTCACAGCCACTGCCTGCAAGCTGGCGTCCCTGCCCATTCTCGGAGAAAAGGAAGAAACAGTCGCCGCTCCGGTCTCTCCGGGTGAACCCACTGCTCCCCCCGATGCGACGCCAGTCCCGGAGCCGACTCCCACCCCGGAGGGATTTTATTCCAACGGAACATCCGGATTCTCCCTGATCGTCCCGCAGGAGTGGACTGTGCAGGAGGAAGGCTCATCCTATACGGTGCTGGGCGATGACTGGATCACCTTCTATATGGAAAGCCTGGCAGCCAGCGAGCCGGGGACGCTGGATGAGTTCATCGAGGAACTGGCTCCGAGCATTTTCGAAGACCTCCCATATGATACGGGCGAGCCTTACGAAGTGACCATCGGCGACGGATTTACAGCGCAGGCCAAAGACCTGACGACGACGGTGGACAATGGAACGGTGTTTGTGGTGCGCATGATTTACTTATATGCCAACAACCGCTCCTACCGGATGTTCATCATCGCCGACGAATCGACCATGCAGGATGCCGCCGGCACGTTCGAGGACGTCTATGCCAGCGTGGATTTCTTCGCCCCCACTTTCTACGGCCTGGACAAATCCGAGACTTACGCGGAATACGGCGTTGACCCCCTCGATCCTGAAGACATCGACCCGGCCATGAGCACGTCCGGCGCAGGCGGCTATATGGGACTGGTATTCGCCGGCCTGGTGCGCCTGTCACCTGAAATGGAGGTCATTCCGGACCTTGCCGAGAACCTGGATATCAGCCCTGATGGCACGGTCTACACCTTTACCCTGCGGGACGGAATCCGGTTTGCGTCCGGGCGTCCCATCACCGCGCAGGATTTCAAGGACAGCTGGGAGCGCGCACTCGATCCCGCCACCGACTCCTCGGTCGCCCTGACCTACCTGGGGGATATCCTCGGCGCAAAGGAGAAGCACGCCGGAACGGCCGATGAGATCACCGGCGTCAAGGTCATCGACGACCGCACGCTCGAGGTCACCCTCGATGGCCCCAAGCCCTACTTCCTCGCCAAACTTTCCTACCCCAACAGTTATGCCGTGGACAACTCCCAGGCGGATGCCGGCGGCGAGTGGTATTACGACGCCAATGCCTCCGGTCCCTACAAGATCAAGGAATACAAACCGGACGAGTACATCATCTTTGAGCGCAATGATTTCTACTGGAATCCTCCGGCGATCCCCAATGTCCTGTTCCTGTTCAACCCTGGCGGTTCGCTGCTCAGTTTGTATGAAGAAGGCACGCTCGATATGGTGCCGATCTGGGGTGAGGACGTGATCCGCATCCGCGAAGCGGACGATCCGCTCCATGAGGAATGGCAGTCCACCACGTCGATGTGCACCAGCATGTTGTTGTTCAATAACGCAACAGCGCCCTTCGATGACATCAAGGTCCGCGAGGCGTTCGCCATGTCGGTTGACAAGGACGCCCTGGTCGAACGCATGACCAATAATGTCGACATTACAGCCGACGCAATCCTCCCGCCTGCGATGCCCGGTTATCAGGAATCAATCCGCGACCTGGGCTATGACCCGGATGCCGCCAGGGCTGCGCTCGCTGATTCCAGCTACGGGACGAACCTGCCCGAGGTGAAACTCAGCGTCGGCGGTTACGGCGATTCCGGATCCGACCTGGTGAATGCGATGGTCTCCATGTGGAAGGATGTTCTGGGCGTGCAGGTGACGGTCGAGTACCTTGACCCCACCCGTCTGCACGAGGCGGCGCGCGAGCAGGCCAACCCGATGACGCTTTACGGCTGGTGCGCGGACTATCCCGACCCCGAAAATTTCCTGGACCTTCTCTTCCACACGGACAGCGATATTAACGCGTCAGCCTACTCCAACCCGGAGGTCGATGCGCTGCTCGAGCAGGCTCGCGTGGAACAGGACTCCGCCAAACGGCTCGCGCTCTACCAGCAGGTTGAAACCATGCTACTGGAGGACGTCGCTGCCGTACCGTACATGTACGGTGTGGATAACGTCCTGGTCAAGCCTCGCGTGCAGGGTTTCACGATGATGCCCATGAGCGGGTCCTACATTCCATTCTTATCCTTGGAAGAGTAATGCACACCGGGCAGGTCACGCTTCATGCGTGACCTGCTTTATGACTTGCCGGTTAATCAGTAAAACTTATTCGGGTCTTGCAGCATTCAAATGGGTGTTGTAAGATGAAACCATGCCAATGACAGCCATTCCCCAAACCCTCGCGCCTTTTTTTCAAGAGTATTCCCTGAGCGATCTCGACTCTGACCGCGCGGCATCGACCGTCATTGAGCGCACATTGCAGTTCGGCAACCGGGAAGAGATCCGCTGGCTGTTCGGACGCTATCCGCGCAAACAAATCCTGGATTGGTTGAGCGGGTCCGGTCCGGAGCGCCTGCCGGAGCCGCATCTCACCTTCTGGAAATTCCTGCTGGATGCATGACGATGCCTGATATTTTCTGGGAGACTGTTTCCCCCGGAATGCGCGAGATCGCGTCCGCCTTTTCGCAGACGGATATCGGCAAACGGTTTTATCTCGCCGGAGGTACAGCGCTGGCGCTGCAGCTCGGACATCGCAGGTCCGTAGACCTGGATTATTTTTCGCCCACTGAAGACATCCCATCCATTAAAGAACCTTTACTGCAGTCGCTCGCCTCCTTTGAGCCTATTCTGGCGGATTCGGCATGGGGCAGTCTGGTCTACGTCGCAAGGGGGATTCGAACGGGTTTCCATGGATATGGGTATGACCTTGTTGAGCCCCTGGTCGACATTGAAGGGATAAAACTTGCCAGTGTCGCAGACATCGCCTTGATGAAGCTGGATGCGCTGCTTGCCCGTGCTGCCCGCAAGGATTTTTACGACCTGTATGCCATTTGCCAGCGCAGACCTCTGCGGGAATTGTTGCGTCTGGCGCCGCAGAAGTACCCCGGTGTTCGTGATTTTGAGGCACAGGCGGTGAAGCGGCTTGTCTACTTCGAGCGCGCCGAGCAGGATGAACCACCTGATATGCTTGAGCCGCTGGAATGGGAAATGGTAAAGGCTTTCTTTCGCCAGCAGGCGGCTGACATTGGCAGAGGCTGGCTGGAGTAATAGTTTCTATCAGGGCAGCCCCAAATCGTAATTTTATCTCCCGTGTCTCAGAGCGATTCGCTCTGAGACACTTGCCGTATAATGGATTAGTGACATTTTCATAGATAGCCAAGATTTTCCTGCACTGGAGATGAGCAGCCATGCCTGAACCCATCAACTGGAAATCCGCAACCGACGAGACCGTAGGTCACCTTTCCCGCTTGATCCGCGCTGAGACGGTCAACCCGCCGGGGAACGAGGAGCCCGCCATCCGGGTGGTCAAGGAAATCCTCGAGCGCGAGGGATTTGGCAGCGAGGACTTCAAGATCCTCGAGTCTGCACCGGGACGGGTGAATCTGGTGGCCCGCCTGCGAGGCGACGGGTCACAGCGACCGCTACTGCTCTCCGGTCATGTGGACGTGGTGCCGGTGGAGCGCGAGCGCTGGACTCACGATCCCTTCGGCGGCGAGGTGATCAATGGCGAGGTGTGGGGGCGCGGCGCCCTCGACATGAAGGGCTTCCTCTCGATGTACCTGCAGATCTTCCTGCAGGTGAAGCCGGCGCGGCTTGCCCCTCAAGCGCGATTTGATCCTGGCGGCGATCGCCGACGAGGAGGCTGGTTTCACCCATGGCTCGCAGTTCCTGACCGAGCAACACCACGATCTGATCGACGCCGAATATGCGCTGACCGAGGGCGGCGCGATGACGCTCTACTTTGGGAAGACGAAGGCTTACATGATCCAGGTGGCGGAAAAGGGTGTCTGCTGGCTGCGCATGACCGCCAGCGGCAAGCCCGGGCACGCGTCCCTGCCGCATAGGGACAATGCCGTGCTGCATTTGGCGCAGGCCATCGAGCGCATCCGCAAAGCCGGCCATTTACCGGTGCACATCACGCCCACTTTCCGCAGCATGTTGAAATCCGCCTCGGGGCAGGTCCGTTGGCCCTTGAAGATGCTGGTCGGTCTGATGGGCAGCCCGGCCGCGGTCAATCTTGCCTTGCCGAGGATCAAGGGCACAGGTGGTTCCATCCTGACGGCTTTGACGACCAACACATGCACGCCGACGGTGTTGCAGGCCGGCTCAAAAACCAACGTCATCCCTTCCACGGCGGAAGTGCACCTCGATTGCCGCAAGCTGCCCGGTCAGTCGGTGGAGGATGTGATTCGCGAGATCAAAGCCATCGTGGGGGAGGGCTTTACATTTGAACCGCTCCAAACCTCGGACGGGGCTCAGGTGTCCGCCGAGTCGCCACTCTACAAAACGCTGGAGCGCTGCACCCGCAAGATGGACACGGAGGGATTGATCGTCCCGCTGATGATGCCCGGCGCGACGGACGCGTCGCAGTACCAGAAGGCCGGCATCCAGACTTACGGGTTCACGCCCGGCATGCTGCCTCCCGAGTTTCCTACTGTGTCTCTCGGCCACGGGCACGACGAGCGCCTGCCGGTATCCTTTATCGAGAGCGGCCTGCCCGTGCTGTGGAATGTGATCGAGGAAGTCTGTGCGAGGTAACTTTGTGGTGTCTTGCCGGAGACTTATGTTAATCCGAAAAATAATCCTTTTCATGGTCGTTATCTTATTTCTGACCGGTTGCTCTCTTTCTGCGCCAGATCTGGACACGCTGGCGCTGGTTAACGGCACATTGGTTGATGGCACCGGAGCGGAACCGATTCCCGATGCTGTTCTGATCATCAAAGGCGAGCGGATTGTAGCGGTTGGTTCCAAGGACGAGGTCGAGATCCCTCGAGGGGCGCGTGTCATTGACCTGAAGGGAAATACCATCCTGCCCGGCTTTATCAATGCCCATGTCCACTTTGGTTTTAATGAGGAGAACTTGCAGGCCTGGGCTTACGGTGGAGTCACCACGGTGCGCGACGAGTCGATTCTCTCGGACGAATCACTGGAGGAGCTGATAGCCTTTCGCGATTCAGCTGCTTTGGATCCGATGAATGCGCGCCTCATCTCAGCCGGCTATATGATGACCGTCCCCGACGGATACGGCGAGTTGTTTGTTGCCTCACCTGAAGAAGCGCGCCGGAAAGTATTCGAGCAGTTGGACGCCGGCGTGGACATGATCAAGCTTTCGATGGAGGATGGTTATGCCGGGCAGTCCGGCTTGCCCAAGCTGACCGATGAGGAACTGGATGCCATCATTTCCGCATCGCACGAACGCGGGGCTTTGGTATCAGGGCACATCACACAGGTTGAGTACCTCGAGATTTTGGTGGAAGCCGGTGTGGATGATATTGCCCACATCACATATGACGTAGTGTCTGATGAAACCTGGCGGGAAATGGTGGCGAAGGGCATCTACATGACCCCAACCTTTACCGTCTTCAAGAATTACGGCGCGCCGATCAGCACGTGCGTACTCAATCTCCGTAATTTTGTTGAACAGGGCGGGCAAGTGGCTCTCGGCAATGACTACGGGGGAGGTCCGGGTAAATTCGAGCTGGGAATCCCGATGTACGAGATCGAGCAGATGTCCGCAGCAGGGATGACGCCCATGCAGATCATCCTTGCGTCCACGAAGAATGCCGCGCACGTGCTGGGTATCGAAGACGAGGCGGGGACGCTTGAAGCTGGAAAGATCGCCGATGTTTTGGTTGTTTCGGGAAATCCGTTGGAAGACCTGCAAAACCTGGCAAGCATCCGCATGGTCATCCATAACGGGACGATCATCCGCGATGGAAAATAGTCGATCGTTATACGGAGTATAAAGTGTGCCTCAGATGAATCGCTCTGAGGCACTTGCCATAGAATGATTTAATCATTCCCAAGGAGAGCCGATGACCAAGTCTATGGAAATCCTTGTAGAAGGCAGCGGCGAGCTGCTCGGAAAAATGGTCCACGCGCAATGTTGATATCCGCACGGCTATTTTTGTTTTTGACGATTTGGAATCGTCGTTTATGACATAATTGTATAAAAGGAGAATCCCAAAATGCTTGTGATTGACGAATTTAAAAATGAGGCTGAAAAGTTCCTGGTGGGAGGCGTGTCGTCAAGCTTTCGGATCAATCCCTACACGGGCCAGCCCATGTACCTCAGCAGGGCGGATGGATCATCCATATATGACCTCGCTGGCCGCCATTATGTGGACTTCTTTATGGGCCACGGCGCGTGCCCGCTGGGGCATAACCGACCGGAGATTCGCGAAGCAATCACAGATGCGTTAAACCTTGGTTTTTTTGCGGAGTACGATCACTCGTTAACTGTTGAACTTGCCAGAAAAATCGTCCAGCATGTTCCTTGCGCAGAACAAGTGCGGTACGTCAACTCCGGAAGCGAAGGCACTTTATTGGCCATGCGCCTGGCAAGGGGCTATACAGGGCGAAGCAAGGTTGTAAGAATTGACGGTCATTTTCACGGCGGGCATGATTATGCGCTTGCGAATAATCTGGCTTCGAAAATTGACCGGGGAAATCCTGGAAATCGAATATCAAAAATTGGCCACCTTTCTTCTGGTATCCCTGACGTTATTAAGGAAACGCTTTATGTAATTCCCTGGAACCGGCCTGATGTGTTCGAAAAGCTGGCCAAAGAAAAAGGCCATGAAATCGCAGCAATTATCATGAATCCGATTGATTACAACAATGGCTGTATGGGGACAACCACCGAGTACCTTCAAAAAATCCGAGAAGTCTGTGACCTTCACGGGATTGTTTTCATTATGGATGAAATACTTTCAGGATTCCGCACAGGCATCTCGTGCGGGCAGGGGTATTATGGCGTAACGCCGGATCTGTGCCTGCTGGGCAAGGCGCTTACCAATGGAGTGCCGCTGGCTGCGATCGCGGGAAAGAAAAAAATCCTGTCAAAAATCATGGATCCTGTAGATCCTGTTGTTGCGGGCGGAACTTTCTCAGGAAACCTGATGGGATGTGCAGCCGGCCTGGCTGCGCTTCGAATCATGGAAGAGCCGGGATTTTTTGAATCCTGGCTGGAACAAGTGGATCGTTTCACCGACAGTCTCCAATCCGGATTCGATGACGAAGGTTTCACCGCCCGAGTGCAGCACCTGGGCTGTAATTTCTTCATCTATGTAGGAACGCGCGAACCGGTGACGCAGTACAAGGATTTCGACAAGCTCAATCCTGCAATGGCAAAATCACTTTTCAATAAATGCATTCAGAAGGGACTGTATTTTCATACGGATTTTACGGTCTCTGCGCAGCACGACAACGAGACCCTTGACAGTGCAGTCGGGAAAATCCTCGAGGCGGCTCGCGAGGTGAAAGCGGAGGTGCGTTAACGTCAATTTGCCAACATCGATCGCATTCATTCCGCCATTCTCAATTCATCCAACGATTACAGGAGACATACAACATGAGCGCGAAACTTTCCACCGGCCGGATGTTGCTCTTCAGCTCGGCATCCATCAGCACCAATATCATGGCGATCACAGTATCCACCTGGTTGATGTTCACCTACGCACCCCCGCCCGACTCGGGCCGTCCGAACCTTGTCCCCCTGGCAATAATCGGGATCCTGATGGCGGTCGGAAGTATTGTCAATGCAGTAATCGACCCCTTCCTCGGGCACTGGAGCGATACCCGCCGCGGCAGACTGGGTAGGCGAAGACCATTTATCTTGGTCTTCCTTCCCTTATCTGTATTGGCTTTGATCTTGATCTGGACCCCCCCAGACCAGTATGCCTCCACAGCAAATATCATTTATTTTCTAGTCATCACTGTCGCCTTTTACGGTGCTCAGAGCGCCTGGCAGATCCCATATGACGCGGCCCTGCCTGAAATGGCGGATGACCCGAAGGACCGGGTTACCCTGGCTGCCTGGAAGAATGTGTTCGCCCTGGTGGGCGTGCTGGTTGGCGCACTCGCCTCCGGTATCCTCTATAACTCTGCGTTCGGACCCCGGGGGATGGGGATTGTTGTTGGGATCGCCGCATTGATCGGAGGCGTGCTGACGCTGCTTGGACTAAGAGAGAAGAAAAGCGAAGAGCTGGGTGAACCACTTCCGGTTACAAAGAGCTTGATGGCAACCTTCAAGAACCGACAATTCTTACACCTCTTCCTCGCTATCCTGTTCGTTCAATCTGCATACGGGATGCTGGTCGTAAACCTGCCTTATTTTGTGACCCAGGTTCTGGGAATGCCAACCGATTTTGTTTCCATCGTCATGGGGGTTGTGATCCTGGTGATGGCATTTGCAGCCATCTTCTGGAACAGGATCGGTCGAAAACGACTGAACCGGAAGGTCTGGCAGACGGCCACCATTATCCTGGGCGTCATATACGCTGCCGGATTCCTGATTGGAAGCATCCCGGGAACACCCGCCACGATCATGACTTTTGCGATCTTCATGGCGCTCGGCTTCATGCTGGCAGGCAGCTCGATGCTCCCCTATGCCATGATGGGCTCGGTCGCGGATTACGATGAGATTAAAACCAAGACCCGCCGAGAGGCCATTTACTACGGCGCCTTTTCCCTCGCGGTGGAAGGCGGACCGGCTATCGCTGTCCTGCTGTTGCCGATCCTATACCAGAATTTTGGATATTCACTCGCCAACCCGATGGGCATCCGCTTGGCTTTTCTGGTCATGGGGCTCCTGGTCATGATCGGTTTGTTCTTCTTCCGAAATTACAAGCTGGGCGATACCCCGGAGGAAGTCAAGCAATATGTATTGGAGAATGAGAGCGGAGCATGAATCTTGATGGACTCCCGGCGAGGTTATTTGCCGGGACATCCAGGGTGGAGATCACTCCCGTTGATCCGATCAGCATGGGCGGGTATGGTCAGCGTGCGGAACAGACCAGCCTCGGGGTGCACGATCCGCTTTTTGCCAAGGCGCTTTTCCTGACCGATGGCAGAGAGCGCCTGCTTTTCATCACCGCTGATCTGATTTCGCTGCCGGTCGGAATCTACACTCAGGTTCTCGCTGCCCTGACCGGCGCAGGGGAGATCGATGAAACCGGCTTGTGTATGTCCGCCTCGCATACCCATTCCGGGCCGGATGTGGAAGAAAGCCTGATCATTGCCGCGCCGGTACGGGATTACCTTGACCGGCTGGTGAAGAATCTGGTCAATGTGGGGAAGCAGGCGTGTGATAAGACCGTCGAAGTGAAACTGAAATTAGCGGTCGGGCAGGTGGATTTCCTCGTCAACCGCCGCCAGAGGGGAGCGGATAACCTGGTGGATAGGCGTGTGCTTGCGCTCGAGGTGGACGAGATCGAAACAGAGCGTCCGCTGGCGGTGTTGTTCGGCGTGGGATGCCATGCCGTCTGCCTGGGGCACGACAATTTGCTGATCAGCGCCGATTACCCGGGTGTTGCGCAGCGCGTTGTCGAACAGCAGCTCGGAGCCCGGAATGCGTTGTTCGTCAACCTGACCGAGGGCAATGTCATCCCCAATACCCGTCCGCTCTACAACTCGCTGGATACGCGCGGCTACCTGGGCGGCTCCTTCGAGGACGCAGAAAAAATAGGTACAGCCCTCGGCACAGAGGTGGCGCGGAGTTTGAGGTCCACCGCACACCAGCCGCTTACGCGCCTGCGAGTGGACAAGTGCACCATCACCGCTAAGCCAACCCGGACCAATCTGGGAATGTTCGTGGCGTGGAAACAGCTGCTTGCCCAGCGCCGCATCATCCTGGAATATCTGCCGGAATTCCGCAAGGCATCGCCTCTCAACCTGAAGCCTGTCTTCACCCTCTGGCGGGATGCGTCGGCCGTGGTGATTGAAAAGGATATGGATGAGTCCGATATGCGGCGGTTGATGTCGGCAGTTTCCACATTCCTCATGATGGCCATGAAGTTGGCAAACCCGGCGTTCAAAAAGCAAATGTCATTTCCAGTGCAGACCATCGAAGTGAATGATTATCGTTTGATGACATTGCCCGGCGAAGCCCTGGTGGAAGTCGGACGGGACTGGCAGGAACGTAATGCTCCACAGGGCGAGAAGGCGTTTGTCATCGGTCTGTCCAATGGTTTTTTGGGCTATCTGCCTCACATCAGTAATTTTGCGGAAGATGGCGCAGAGTTTAAATACGAGACCATCATGAACGCCCTCGAACAGGACGCGACGGGAATGGCCCTCGAGACGGCAGCGCAGATGGTCAACGAATAAGGAGAGAGAAAAATGGCAACTCGGGAACGGATCGATCAAGCAGTGGAAGGCCTGCGCGCAGAAGCGCTTGCCCTGCTGCAAACCCTGGTGAGGATTCCGACCCTGCCGGGCAGGGAAAAGGGCGTTCAGGATATCATCGCAAGCGAGATGAAGAAGATGACCCTGGAGTTGGATATCTGGGACCCGGTGGACCCGGAGCTTCAATCCCACCCGGCTTACGTGCCCAGTGAGATTCCCTACACCGGGCGTCCGAACGTCGTCGGTACCTGGAAAGGCACAGGCGGAGGCAGAAAGTTGATCTTCAACGGTCACGTCGATGTAGTGCCCACCGGCGAGGAAGCAAAATGGACTCACTCGCCCTGGAGCGGCGATTTCGAGGACGGAAAAGTATATGGCCGCGGGTCCGCCGACATGAAAGCCGGCTGCGTGGTCAACCTGATGGTCGTCAAGGCCCTGCAGAAAGCCGGTGTGAAACTCAAGGGTGATGTGGTTTTGGAGTCGGTGGTGGACGAAGAGAACGGCGGCAATGGGACGCTGGCATGCGTGTTGCGCGGTTACACCGGCGATGGTATGGTGTTCAGCGAACCGAGCGGGGATTTTGCCCTCGGAATTGCCCAGCGCGGCGCGCAATTCTTCCGCTTGAAAATTACCGGTGTTGAAGGATCGATCGAGGGCCGATACGACCTGGTCAACCCGATCGGCAAGGCGCTGCAGGTCTACCAGGCTGTGGAAGCCTATTCGCTTTGGCGCGAGTCGACCGTTTCACACCCGCTTTATGACCCCTATTACAAGGTCAAGGTGCCGCTGGCCATCTGCAAGATTCACGGCGGGGAGTGGGCTTCGACCATCCCTTCAGCCTGTTACTTGGAAGGGTCCATCGAGGCACTGCCGGGTGAGGACATCGAAATGATAAAGAACGGTTTCAAAAATTATCTCTCGGCTTTGGGCTTACAGGATGCCTGGTTCGCGGAGCATCCCATCGAGGTGGAATGGTGGGGACTGAGGCTGGAGAGCGCCGAGGTGAGTCTCGACCATCCGCTGGTGCTGGCGGCTGCGCGCGAGATCGAGCAGGTGATCGGACATGCTCCCATCATCGGAGGGGGAGGCGGCTGCGACCTGCGCCTGCCTGTTCTGTATGGCAATACGCCCGCGGTAATTTACGGTCCTCGCGGCGGGATGGTGCATTGTGTGGATGAATACGTGGAATTTGAGCAGGTCCTCTCTTGCACTAAAGTGCTTGCCAACCTTGCAGCTAGTTGGTGCGAGGTGGATGAGAACTAATGCCGGGATTGACCAGATTCTGGATATCAAATGAGGAAAAGATCATTGACATAGCCGAGTAAATCTTTATCAACATTGGATTCCCTGATGGATCCGAAAGGACAAGTGAATTGATGAAGACAAAGCTCAAGCTCATGGTCCGTTTATTGCTGTGCGTGTCGGTTCTGGTTTCAGCCTCGTTGTCTTGCAGCCTCCCAAAACCCGTTGGTCCTGTGATCGTTGTCGCAATGAACTATGAAGGGATTCCATCCCTGGCGCTGTATGTCGGGAATCCCCAATCTGATCGATTCCGGCTTCCGGCCGGTGAATACTACATGGAGGCCGTCAGCCCGGAAGGGCTGGTCTATGGAAGCTGGCGTGAAGTCGTCGAGCCGGCTCAGGGCAGTGGCAACTCGGTCCCCATCCGCCTGCAGGTAAGAGGTGGAGGCAGGCCTGATGAAGCGATTGCATCTCAATTGAAAACCCTGGCGAATTTCATGCTATTGGTTGATCTTGCACAACTGACTTATCTGGAAACCGCTTCGAACGGATTTCAGCGCACGTTTAAGGATTCCATCGATATCATACAAATGAGCGATGTGGACGCGCTTTATGCCCGTTTGCAGAGTATCTCAGATCAGAAGGAAGCGGTTCGCGCCGCTGCCCAGGCATTGGAAGTACGGATGCAGCAAGCCGCTTCGGATTCCCGGGGCGGCGATGGAAAGCTGGCCAGCGCTGCGCTGCCGCGGAATCTCTCAGGCATCTGGGATTCACTGGAGCAATTCTTCACATTCAAAAATGAGGAAGATGAGAAAGCCAGGGAGGAAATTCTATTCGTTTCCGCAGCCATGACTCCGGAAGAGAAAGAAGATGCTTTCTACTGGCTTGATGATAAAAATCGCGGCGGAGCGCAGAATTACGATGAATTCCTGCAGCTCCTCCAGGATGGTCAGTTGGGGGATGTTACCGGTATACGCAGCGACCTGTACACCGGAGGTCCTTATCAGGGTGTTTATCAGACCGTATTCCAGGAATCGAACCGTCCGGGCGGCGAAACCACCCATCGGGTTGGCACAGAGCTGCTCCAGCGCGGGGCCGAGTTGGAATTCGAGATCGTCAAGGAAACCCTGACCGCGGCATTCCCGGAGATCCAACAGGGGTTTGAGTATGCGGACAAAGCCTCCGAATGGGCGGAATTTGTCAATAACATGTATGTCAACCCGCTTGGGACCTTGGTCGACATGTCCGTTGATGAGATTAAAAGCGAAATCGCTGACAGGATTCAACAGGACCTGATGAGCGCCATGCCCGATCTTGACGAGGAGACCGCCGAACAACTGGCCGGGGACCTTACAGATGAAATCATGGAAAGCCAGCCTGCCGTGGCCACTGCCGTCGCCGCGATCAGAAACACCCAGGAGCCCGATGAGGAGAAAGATTCAGGGGATGCCGACCGCCAAGTTTGTGATGGGACTTCAGCGCTTCAAGTCAAAGGTGTGATCACCCGTCAGGAAATCGTCGACGAATTCGGCTCGCGGTCGTGTGATTATAAGCTTGAGATCACCAACACGGACGCTGATCATTCCGTGTTTTATCTCATTAATCAATATCATGCGGATGTTTACGCAGGCACCGAAGATTTTGACTGGATGGGAGGATTTCGCGTCGCCCCCGGTGAAACGGCGGAATGGGAAGGCAGCAATGTCCTGATTTCGAAGGATCCGGATGCAACTGGGTTGGTCATGAGCTCGGCCGAATTCATGGCGGGAGTCTATGATCTCCCGGAGTGTGCGGAAAGAAAATGGGATGAGAAATTTTTGGAGCAGATCTCAGTCCCGCTTGCTCCTGTCTGCCCGACCGAATAATCAAGATTGAAACAAACCTGGTGCCTCAGAGTGAATCGCTCTGAGGCACTTGCCGTATAATGGATTCACCATTCCCAAGGAGGCTTGATGACCAAGTCCATGGAAATCCTTGCAGAAGGCAGCGGCGAGCTGCTCGGCTGGCATGACCCGGACGAGAATCGCGCCTGGATCCGCGATCACAAGCCGCGCGGCTTGATCGACAAACGCATGAGCGTGGCGCAAGCGGTGGCGGAGTATGTCCATGACGGCGACTACATCGCGTTCGGCGGATTCGGGCACGTCCGCGTGCCGATGAGCCTCGTCTACGAGATCATCCGGCAGGGGCGGCGCGACCTGGCCGTCGCCGGCAAGACCGCCGTACATGACATCGACCTGCTGATCGGCGCGGGCTGCGTCAGCCGCGTCGAGTGCGCCTACTCCTTCGGCCACGAGCTGCGCGGACTCTCGCCCTCCGGCCGGCGCGCGGTCGAGAGCGGGCAGGTGAAGGTCGTCGCCGAGCTTTCCAACGCCGGCTACCAGTGGCGCTTCCTGGCGGGGATGATGGGCGTGCCTTTCATCGCCGTGCGCAACCTGGGCGGCACCGACACCTTCGAGAAGAGTTCCGCCAAGCAGGTGCGCGACCCGTGGAGCGGCAAAGCCTGTCACCCTGCTGCCGGCGGCCTACCCGGACGTGGCCCTGTTCCATGTGCCGCGCTGCGACAAGTACGGCAACGCCCAGATCGACGGCATCCTTGTGGAGGACTTCGAACTGGCGCGCGCTGCCCGGCGCGTGATCGTCACGGCAGAGCAGGTCATCGACGAGGAACAGACCCGCCGCGACCCGCGCCAGACGGCCATCCCCTTTTACGTGGTGGACGCGGTGTGCGAGGTGCCCTTCGGCGCGCATCCCAGCCAGATGCCCTACCTTTACTATTTCGACGAACCTCACATCCGCGGCTGGCTGGAGCAATCGAAGACAGAGGCCGGCGCGAAGGAGTATTTCGAAAAGTATGTCTTCGGCGTGAAAGACTTCAATGAATATCTTGAAAAGGTCGGCGGGAGGAAGCTCTTCGAGCGGCTTAAACAGATCGAGCAACTACAGTCGCCGCTGACGGACTCTAGATGAAGGGAGGGGATGACCATGCGCAAAGTGGATGCTGTTCCTCCTGCTGCCGGCTATACTCTGGCGGAATTGCTGTGCTGCGTGGCCTCCCGCTTGCTGGAGGACAACCGCTCGGTCTTTGTGGGCACCGGCCTGCCGATGATCGCCTCGATGCTTGCCCAGAGGACCAATGCTCCGAAAATGTTGATCATCTTCGAGGCTGGCGGGGTGGGGCCGCAGGTGCCGGTGCTGCCCATCTCAGTGGGCGATTCGCGCACCTACCACCGTGCGATGGCCGCATCCTCGATGCACGATGTCATGTCCGCGGCTCAGGCGGGCTATATCGACTACGGCTTCCTCGGCGCAGCTGCCATGGACGCCTATGGCAACATCAATACCACCGTCATCGGGGACTGGTCCAGGCCCAAAGCGCGACTGCCCGGCTCGGGCGGCGCCAATGACATCGGCTCATTTTGCTGGCGGACGATGTACATCATGCGCGGGCAGAGCAAACGCACCTTTATGAACAAACTGGATTTCCTCACTACTCCCGGTTATTTGGATGGACCCGGCAAACGCGAGGAAGCCGGCTTGCCCGCGGGGGGCGGTCCCTACCGGGTGATCACCCAGTTGGGAGTGTACGGCTTCGACGAGGAATCCAAGCGACTCATGCTGCTCAGCCTCCACCCCGGCGTCACAGTGGACGAAGTTCAGGCCAACAGCGAGTTTGAGATCCTTGTCCCGGCGAATGTCACCGTGACCGCACCACCCACGGACGAGGAACGACGCGTCCTGCACGAGATCGACCCGACCGGACTGGTATTGGGGAAATGATTTATATTTTATCGCCCGCTGTATAATTTGTTTATCAAATCCGCAGAACGTGGAGGCGTGAGATGTTTAAACGGAAAAAGACAAAAGGGAAGAAGCGTCCCATCGCGGTGACCGTCATCGGCGGTGCCATCGTCGTGCTGTTCATCGTCCGGCTGTTTCAGGTGTTCAGGCCTCTTTATGAAATGGGATTATTCCAGGGTGGTTTCGTCGGTCAACTGCTTTATACTGGCACGGAATTGACCGATGCCGGTCAGGCGTTGCTCGACAGCATCTTTTATTTTACGCTCGCCATCGGCCTGGTGATCGTGCTGATCGGTTTCCTGCGCATGCGACGCTGGAGCTGGGTCATGCTGATGACCTGGGTCGGAATTTCGATGGTGGTCGGCCTTGTGGATTATTTTTACTTTGGGCAGCCCAATTACGTCATCATGGCTTCGGACGTGGTCATCGCCTTCGCGCTCAGCCAGGCGGAAGTGCAACGCATTTTTGGAATAAGGACGGACATCAGTGAACTCCTCTCCTGATCGCTTCACTGTCCCCGTTGGCACCCCTGACCTTGACCTGCTGCGCCAGTTCGAGCCGGTCGTACGCTTTACCAAAGGCGAACAATTCTTCCCCATGGATGTGGATCGTTATGTGCGCGAGTGCAGCCTGTGGGCGCATTACCCTGACGGGCGCGAGGAGGTCGTGGTCAAGCAGGGTGAGCTGACCCTCGAGAATCTGGTCCACCAGCGGCCGGCGGTGTTTGGCACGGTTCGCTTCCTCCGCTTTATTGAAACGCTCACGCTCTCCGAGGCCGCGATAGCTCTGACCGAGCAGGCTTCGCTGCGGCGCAAGCTGGGTAATTACTTCCATGTTGGCATGGGGAGGTTGGCGCGAGGCGGATTCCTGCCTCGCCTGGCAGATGCCATGTTCTCCCTCTCCTTCCTGCTGCGTGGAAAAGTGTCGGCAGCTACTGCCGCGGCGGCTGAGCTCGCTTTTAATCGCATGCATGACCAGGATGAAAAATACGTCTATTATGGGCGCGTCGTCCGCCAGAACGGATGGACCGTGCTGCAGTACTGGTATTTCTACTGCTACAACAGCTGGCGCTCCGGCTTCCACGGCGTCAACGACCACGAATCCGATTGGGAAAACGTCTGTATCTACCTGTATGAGGACGAAGGCCAGCTTGTGCCCGAGTGGGCAGCCTACGCCTCGCACGACTTCCATGGGGACGACCTGCGCCGCCGCTGGGACGATCTCGAGGAGTTGGATTTTGTTGACGGGCATCCGGTCATTTACGCTGGCGCCGGCTCTCACGCCTCCTACTTCCGCCCCGGCGAATACCAGGCCGAGGTCACGCTGCCGATGCCGGGCTGGGTCAACGGAATTAACCGCGCATTGAACAAGTTCTGGACCGAGGTGCTGGACCAGCCGGCGGGGAATCCGTTCCGTATCCCGTTCGTCGATTTTGCCCGCGGCGATGGAATGAAGGTCGGGCAGGGTGAAAAACACGCCTGGACGCCGGTACAGATCGACGAATCCACGCCGTGGGTGAGCCAGTACCGCGGGTTGTGGGGGCTTTTCGCGCGCGATCCCATCTCCGGCGAGAACGCCCCGGCGGGACCCATGTACAACCGCGATGGTTCGCCGCGCGGCTCGTGGTTCGACCCGCTTGGTTTCGCTGGTCTGGATAAAATTCCTCCGCCTCCACAGGCGTTGGAATATCTCCAGAAGAATTGCGATGAGATCACTGTCCGCCAGAGTGAACTCGAAAATCTGATCCCCAAGAAGGCGGCTGAACTTCAGGCGCTGGGCATCAAATTGAAAGGTATGGAAGGCAATCCGCATTTGGCGAAACAATATGCAGCACTGGAAAAGAAAATTAATGCGCTGGCGGAAGAAGTAAAAAACCTTCGTCGCGAACGCCTTGAGAACGGAGCGCTCCAGCAGGGATTGACCCAGCGGCTTGGGCGGATGAAGGCTGGCATACAGGATGAGCCTCGCGCTCATGTCCATCATCTGGCTATGCCGGTGCGCGCCATGCGTGTACGTTATGGCCGCGCCGCCGAGACCTGGGCGGCGATCAGCCTGAGCCTGATGCTGTTCGCCATCGCCGCATTGATTTTCTTTGCCCCTTCGTTTATCTGGGCAGGACTGATGATCATCATGATCCTGTTCGTGCTGGCCGAGTCCATCCTGCGCGGGGCGTTCATCGAAACAATGACGCGCATCACGCTGCTGCTGGCACTGGTCAGCGCGCTTATCCTGTTCATTCATTTCTGGGATTGGATCCTGGTCGGCGGCCTGGTGGCGCTGGGCGTGTTCCTGATGTGGCAGAGGCTGAGGGAATTGACGGGGTAGTCGAGTGAAAAACTTGATTATCAAAGTTTCAGTCATCCTCAAAATGACTGAAACTTTTTTTGTTATTTTGCGTAAATTCGATAAACAGCATCCTAAAAGTGGACTTATAATAGCCTATCGTTATAATCCCATCAGTTGCGCTATGGAGGAAAAATGAAGAACCACCGTGTATTAACAATTTTGCTCATATCATCGCTGGTGATTGTAGCCTGTGGCCTTTTTGCATCACCTGCCGCCGAATCCACTGCACAGGATAAGGGTGATTCTTCGCAGACAGTTTCACCCAGCGTCGTACCCAGCCTCGAGAGTCCCGTAGTGGATGAGGATGTCTTCCCGCTCACACCGGATCCGATCAACGTCACTGCCACGCTGGAAACTGAAAATGCAGCCACTTATAATAAGGGGAGTTATACCCGGTCCGTCGAAACGGAATCGGCGGATGGAGCGATTTTCGAGTTGTATCTGATGAACGATATGATTTTTAAGGAGGATGAAAACGGAGACCTTGCCATCGATTATGACTCTGATATCACCATGACACCTGTATCCTCCATCGAAGGACTGCCCTTCAGCCAGGGATACCTGGCAGCAGTTCACCTCGGACCGGATGGCGCGAAACTGGTGGAAAGCGCTGATCTCACCATGGAGATTCCCGGCGATTACGACCCATCCACGCTGATTGGCTTTGCTGCCGACGGCACTGGTGACGATCTGCATCTTTACCCGGCGACATTCTCCTCTTATGACGGCAAGACCTATGCCGAGTTCTATGTCACCCATTTCAGCCTGTACGGAGTGGCGCAAGTCCTGCAGGGCGAGATCGAAAGTCAACTTGCGCACCCGCCTGTCAATCCTGCCAGCCAGGATGACCAGGAGTTGGCGCCCCTGGTGCACATTGAGCCTGTAAAGGTATCCAAGTTGGAAAAAACGTTGAGTAAATCTTATGACAGAAACGTCAAGAATTTAATAGAAAATCTGGATGACACGAGCTGCAACAAGGTGAGCAACACAGCTTTGGAGTTGGAACGGTGGCTTTCCAAAGTCAAGATAGCGAAAATGTCTGCATCTTTTCAAACCCATATAAAAATCGACCAATACGCCGTGCTGGAACGTCTGACGGATTGCGTGCGGGTAACATGTGATACGTGTATCAATCCGCAGCCCGGGGAAAAGGCTGATAAAAAGAAAGTTGGCGAGATGCTGGTGTTGATTGAATTTGCCAGGAGTTTTTCAATCACCCTCCGAGAGGGGGAAACGAAGATCACCAACTGGTGGCTGCTTGCCAACCAATGTGCGAAAGTCGCGGGCTTACCGCAACAAGCTGAGGGGATCGCTGCCGACGGAGGCGGAGAGGTGCCGAAAGTCTCCTGCCCGTAGCGATAAGAAAGGGATTATTTAAAGTGGCAGTCGCCTCGAAGGTGACTGTCACTTTATTATTATCTGAAGCACCCAAAACGCCGTCATGCCGATGACAATGGTCAGCACCGTGTTCTTCGTCCGCCAAGCGACGAGGATGGCGAGTACTCCCGCCAGCAAGCGCGCGTTGGTCAGCGAGACATCGAGCGACCCGGCGTGCAAAACCAATTCGGGCACGACGATGGCGGTCAGGATGGCGACCGGCACGAAGCGCAGCGCGCTGCTAAAGAGCGGGGGAGCGTCCCAGCGGCCGGCCAGTGCGATGAACGAGAGTTGTGTCAGGAAGGTCAGCGCGCCGATGATGACCATGACGATCCAAATGCTCATTTCCATTTCAGCTCGCTCCACAACCCGACGAGAATCCCCGCCAGACCGGCGGTCAGCAAGCCCAGCCTGTAGGGCATCCCGGCAGCGAGTACAGCCACCAACCCGGCAGTCAGCGCGGACAGCAGGCTGGGACGGTCCTTGATCTGTGGGACGACAAGCGCAATGAAGGTCAGTGCCAGGGTGAATTCCAACCCCCAGCTTGCCGGCACTTGCGCTCCGAGAAAGACTCCCACCGCCGTGCTCAGCTGCCACGAGGTCCACAACGCCAGTCCTGCGCCGAGGAAATACCAGTGTTTACGGTCGGGTTCGCCTTCCTGCTGGTAGTGGGTGATGGTCACTGCGTACGCCTCGTCCGTGAGCAGGTAAGCCAGGATTCCTTTCCACGCCGGGTTGAGGTGACGCACATACGGCGCAACGGACGCGCTGTACAGCGCATGCCGAAGGTTGATCACGAAACCGGTGATGATCATCACCGCCGCCGGCGCGCCGATCCCCGCCAGCTGCACGGTCATGAACTGCGCTGAGCCGGCAAAGATGATGGCAGACATGGCCTGAGCGGCAACCGCGTCCACACCGGCGCTGAGGGCGAGTATGCCATAGATCATCCCGAACGGCACCACGCCCACGAGGATGGGCAATTCGTCGCGCACACCGAACAGGAATTCCTGCGAAGAAGAGTTCATAATATTCCGCCCATTATAGAACGGATTTCATATCGCGGACGTCCCATTTGGTGTTCTATTGTAAAATCATGGCCATATCCCTGAGGAGAAAACGGATGAATCCTTTCCTTGCCACCGGTCTGACCTTTGCCATTGCCATCGCCTTCCTGCGCCTGATGGATTTCTTCGCCCACAAAGGCTGGATCGAATCCCGCCTGAGCCGCAAGATCATCCACATCGGAACGGGACCCATCTTTGTGCTGTGCTGGCTGATGTTTCCTGATCTCTGGTATTCCCGCTACCTCGCCGCGCTCGTGCCGCTGCTGATCACGGTCCAGTTTGCGCTGGTGGGTTTGGGCGTCATGAAGGACGAGGCTTCGGTCAAGGCCATGTCGCGCACCGGCGATCGGCGCGAGATCCTGCGCGGACCGCTGTACTACGGCATCGTGTTCGTGTTACTGACCATCTTCTTTTGGACGGAGAATCCGATCGGGATCGTGGCGTTGATGATGATGTGCGGCGGTGATGGGGTGGCGGATGTGGTCGGGCGGGGAATTGCATCTGCGAGACTGCCGCACAGCCCGGAGAAATCGGTGGCGGGATCGCTGGGTGTGTTCTTCGGCGGTTGGATCCTGTCCGCGCTGGTGCTGTGGATCTATGTTTACGCTGGAGTGTTCCCGTCGCCGTTCTCAGTTTATCTGCTGCCGATTACCATTGTCGCTGTGGTCGGAACGATTGTTGAGTCGCTGCCGTTCAAGGACATCGATAACATCACGGTCACGCTGGCTTCGGTTCTCGTGGGTTGGTTCGTGTTTTAGTTAAACAACGTCCCGAAGGTTTTCTTATGACCTTCGGGACGTTTTGATTTAAGTTGAGCAGAAAGGTTCAAACTCCAGCCGGCTGCGCCTCGCCGCGCTTCACACCCAGCATCAAGACCAGCGCTACAGCCATGAAAAGGGCTCCGACCACCATGACCAGGTTGTAATTGTTCCCCGAGAACTGGATGATCAATCCGTTGAGATTGGGTCCCACGATGGCGGAGAATGTCGAGAAAAGATAGTACAGACCGGTGAAGGTGCCGATACGCGCTGCGGTGGTCATGTCCACCACCATCGGCAGTGAGTTGATGTTGATCAGCGACCAGGCGACGCCCGCGACCATCAGGAACAGGCCGATGACAGGCACGACTCCCAGCACGGGCAGCTTGGTTATCACAGTGGTCAGAGTGGACACCGGAAGCGCAAAGATACCCAGCAGCACGACGATCATCATCACCAGGCCGATGGAAATGGTCAACTTGCGCCCGATCTTCCCTCCGATGAAACCGGAGACCAGTGCGAACAGCACAAAGAACAGCGAGAGCTGCCCCAACAGGCGTGAGCCGTCTGACGGTTCGAGACCCAGATGATTGACTGAGTACAAAGTAAAGAACGCTTCAATGGCGGTGTACCCCAGGAACCAGAAGAAGATCGCCAGCAGGATGCGCAGCGCGCTCTTATCCTGATCCTTTGTCACCTCCTGAAGGCTGGCCCACATACCGGGCTGTTTCACCCCCTCCTCATAGTTCTTTGGCTCGCGGATGAAGATCAGCACGAGAGCCGAAGACAGGACCACCAGGATCGACCCCAGCCAGAACGGGAATGCGGGATTCATGTCATAAAGCGCCGCGCCCCCGATGAAAGCGATGATCGCGCCCAGACCGCCCATGAAGTTGATGATGCCGTTGGCTTGCGAGCGTTTTTCCGAGGGGGTGATGTCCGGCATCAAAGCAACGACCGGCGTGCGCCAGAGCGCCATGCTGAGCAGCAGGGTGCTGGTGCATGCGACGAACAGCGGCAGCACCGCAGCCAGCGGGATCAGCCCAAAGGCCACGGCGGAGATGGGTGCGCCGACCAGGATGAACGGCAGACGGCGCCCGAGCTTGGTCCGCAGCCGGTCGGACCAGGCGCCTACCGGCGGCTGGATGAACAGCGCGGCAATGTTATCCAGCGTCATAAAGAAGCCGACCAATGCCGCCGACAGCCCGAACTTCTGCGAAAGGAAGATCGGCACGAAGGCGTTGTACACTGCCCAGATGACGCTGACCCCGAAGAAACCGAAACCGAGCAGGAAAATCTTCCAGTAGTTGAATTTCATAAATACCTCCTTAGTATTGTGTCATCGCGAGGGAGCGCGAGTGACCGCTTGTCCCTGCGTTTGGCAGGAGGCATCTGTTTATTAAAGGCATATTCTTGAAATGATGGGATTGCTTCGTCGCAATGCGACTCGCAATGACACCCATGTTAATTATATCATCGCTTGAATTAAAAGTGGAAAGTAAATCGAACCTTACTTTCCACTTTCCGGGTCATAACCTTGTTCTTTTAAAAATTTGATATCAGCCTTGGTGAGAGGCGCGCTTTTCAACAGGTCGGGGCGCCGCTGCAGCGTCCGCAGCAGGGACTGTTCCCGCCGCCACTGTTCGATCTTCGCATGGTCGCCGGAGAGCAGCGTCTCGGGGACCGCCTGTCCGCGGAACTCCGGCGGGCGCGTATAGTGCGGGTACTCCAGCAGTCCGGTGGCGTGCGAATCATCGGCGGCGCCGTCGGGGTCGCCCAGCACTCCGGGGATCAGGCGCGAAACAGCGTCGATGACGATCATGGCCGGCAGCTCGCCGCCCGTCAGCACGTAATCGCCGATGGAGATTTCATCGGTGACCAGGCTTTCCCTGATGCGCTCGTCCACCCCTTCATACCGTCCGCAGAGGAGGGCGATGCGCTCGTGCCGCACCAGTTCCTCGGCGACCGCATGGTTGAAGACCCGTCCCTGCGGCGTGAGCAGAATGACCGGGCAGGCAGGCTCGGGTCCCAGCACGGATTCGACCGCTTCGAAGACCGGCTCGGGTTTCATCACCATCCCGCCGCCGCCGCCGTAAGGTGTATCGTCGGTGGTGTGGTGCTTGTCGCGCGCCCAATCGCGGATGTTGTGCAGGCTGATCTCGACCAGCCCCCGTTCGGCGGCTTTCTGCAGGATGCTGGCCTGCAGGTAGGGGGCGAAAGTTTCGGGGAAAAGGGTAAAGACGTCGAAGCGCATGACTTCATTCTATAAGAAAGCGCATCCGAGCGCAAGCAAGCTGGAGAATGACTTCCATCTGACGAGTGCGTAGGGAAATCACATAAGAAGGACATTAGACCGCCGGGTGCCCGCCTTGACTTGAATTTTAATAAGATGGTAAGATGATTCCTGCCTGCAGTGGACTGGATGGGTTTCATATCCCCGGCAGGGCTGTTCTCAGCAAGGAGACACATGTATTTACGCGGTTCACAATGGAGCATGCGCAAGAAGCGGAGGCGTTCGAATCCGCTCCTGGTCGTTTTCCTGCTCCTGATGGTGGCCGGCGCGGTGTACGTCAACCAGGTTATCGTGCCGGACGTCCCGCCGTTGTTCATCCCCACCCAGACACCCACGCGCGACCCCGAATCCTACATCTCCGAGGCAGAAGCATTGTTCAACGAAGGCAAGTTCTCGCAGGCGGTCGCGTCTTATGAGCAAGCGGTGAGGAACAGACCGGACGACCCATCCGTGTATATCGCACTGGCTCGGACGCAGATGTTCAGCGGAAGGTATGCCGATGCGCAGCTGAGCGCGGAGAACGCCATCCTGCTCAACCAGAACAACTCGATGGCGCATGCCCTGCGCGGATGGGCGCTTTACTTTCAGGAGGATTTCCTCAACGCCGAGGCTGCGCTCCAACGGGCGCTGGAACTTGACCCCAACAACGCCATGGCGCATGCTTATTATGCGGAATTGATCGCCGACCTGTACACCCGCGGGCAGGCGTCGCTCGATGCCGTGGACAAGATGTCCGCCGAGTTCGAATACCGCCCTGGCGCTGGCGCCCAACAGCCTGGAGGCGCACCGCGCGAGAGGATACGTTCTATTCGTGACCGGCAACTACGACGAGGCGGTCCGCGAGTATAAACAGGCGCTGTCCATCAACGACAATATTGCTGACGTTCATCTGCTGCTTGGGCTGCTGTACCGGGCGATGGCCACAGACCCCAACTCGACCGACCCCAACCCGGGGCGTTACTACGTCGACGCGGTCGATTTGTTCAGCCGCGCCTATGCCCTTAACCCGTCGGACCCCCTCCCCAACCTCTACATTTCGCGCATCCTTGCCACGAACGGCGAATTCGCCAAGGCCATCCAGTATGCCGAGCAGGTCGTGCGTGACGCACCTGCCAACCCGCTTTATCACGGCAACCTGGGCGTGATGCTCTATCGCAATTTACAGTATCCCGAAGCCAGCAACCAGTTATCCCTGCTGGTGAACGGAGGCAAGACGGAAGACGGACAGGACATCCCTTCCGTGCAGTTGGTGGTCAACGAACCGCGCATCGCGGAATACTACTATATCTATGGGCTGGCGCTTGTCAAGCAGAACCGTTGCGGCGAAGCGCTCCCGGTCTTTCAGCAGATTCTGACACAGGTGCCCGATGATGCAGTCGCGACCGACAATGCCAATGAAGGTCTGCGCATTTGCACCGAAAGCATCGACGTCACGCCTTCCCCTGAGCCGACCGTGGAAACCGAGTCCACGCCAACGCCGTAACAAGCCACGGTTGATTCCCTGATGAATAAATTCCCCCAGCGTCAGATTTTCTTTAAGAAACCGCGCACCAGCATCAGCCGCGCCTTCCTGTGGATATTCCTCATCATCGCGGGTATCTACGTCGTGCGCTCGGTCGACATCGGTGCGATGCGCTCCCCTTTTGAGCCGACGCTGACGCCCACCCGAACCGCCAATTCCTACGCCCTCCAGGGGGATGCGCTCTTCGAGGCTGGCCAGATCCAGGATTCCATCACAGCCTACCAGCAGGCGGTGCGAATCGATCCGGCTGCAGCGGACATCTGGGGGAAGCTGGCGCGCATCCAGGCGTATTCCTCGGCAACGATGACCACCGATGAACAGCGCCGCATCCGGCTGCAGGAGGCGCTCAATTCCGCGGATAAGGCGGTCGAGCTCGCGCCGGAAGACAGCACCGCGCACGCCATCCGCGCCTTCGTGCTGGATTGGAACGCCAGCCCTGTCTATGTGGGCGACCAGACGGAGAAATATCTTACCGATGCGGAGCTGGCTGCGCGCCGCGCGCTGACCCTCGACCCTACCAACACACTTGCGCTTGCCTACTACGCTGAGATCCTGACCGACCAGCAGAAACTGGACCAGGCTCTGATCAATATCGAGCAGGCAGTCCAGCAGGATCCCTCGCTCATGGATGTTCACCGTGTTTATGCATACGTATTGGAATTGTACAGGGATTACCGCCTGGCGATCGAGGAATATGACAAGGCCATCGCCATCACGCCCAACCTCACCTTCCTGATGGTGCGCGCCGGGGCGATCTACCGCCATTTGCAGGATTACGAACGCTCCCTTGAGTATTTCGACCGGGCGGCAAAGATAAACGAAAAGCTGGGCATCAAAGACCCGACCCCCAATCTCTCAATCGCCAAGACGTACTCGCAGCAGGGCGAATTCTTCGGTGCCGCCCGCAATGTGCTCAAGGCGCTCTCCTACGACCAGACGAACGCGGATACCTACGGTCAATTGGGCGTCGTCTTCTTTAAATCGCGCAACTACGAGGGTTCCATCCTCCCGCTCAAGTGTGCAGTGAGAGGCTGCACGCCGGAGGAGAGCTGCGAGGCGCGCAACGGATGCGATGCCGATGCGGGGGAGGTCGGCGTTGAAGTGAAGGGTCTGCCGCTCACGCCCAACACGGTCATTTATTATTACACCTATGGCTCGGTGCTTTCCGCGCTCAGCCGGCCTCAACAGAATTACTGCGACGAAGCGCTCGATGTTTTTGCCGATGTGCGGCTGTCGTTTGGAACCGATATCATCATCATGCCCATTGTCCAGGCGGGGGAGGCTATCTGCCAGGGGGTCGCTGAAAAAATGGGTACGCCGCTCCCTCCCGCCCCGACGTCAGTTCCCGTGCCCTCGCCCACAGTCACCCCGTAGGGGTTTCAGGCGGGAAATGTCAGAGTTTTGTTAAAAATCAGGCATTCCCCTTGACTTTCACCGTGAAGACATGTATTATAAGGTTGCATTTAGCACTCGCCAGGGTTGAGTGCTAAATCTTTGTCAAAACCAATAAATCTTTTTATTTCAGGAGGCGTGTATGGCACTATCCCTAAAACCCCTCGGTAACCGTGTGGTCATCGACCCGATCGAGCAGGAGGAAGTTACTGCCGGCGGAATCGTTCTGCCCGAGACTGCCAAGGAAAAACCCCAGCAAGGCCTGATCGTGGCTGCGGGTCCCGGCGACCGCGACGAAGACGGCAAGCGCATCCCCATGGATGTCAAAACCGGCGACAAGGTGCTCTTTGCCAAGTATGCCGGCACCGAGATGAAACTGGATGGCAAAAAACTGCTCATCCTGCGCGAGACCGATATTCTCGGTATCGTGGAAGAAACCCACGGCAAGGGTAAGAAATAATAACGGAGGAATGACCAATGGCTGCTAAACAACTCGTATTTACTGAAGAAGCCCGCCGCAAGCTCAAGAACGGCATGGATGTCGTTGCGAATGCGGTGGCAACCACCCTCGGCCCCAAAGGCCGCAACGTGGCCGTGGACCGCAAGTTCGGCTCCCCGACCATCACCCACGACGGCGTTTCCGTCGCCAAGGAGATCGAGCTCGAAGATCCCTTTGAGAACATGGGCGCCCAGCTCCTGAAGGAAGCTGCTTCCAAGACCAATGACATCGCCGGCGACGGCACCACCACCTCGACCATTCTGGCCCATGCGATCGTCAGCGAAGGCCTGAAGGCGCTGGCTGCCGGGTTCAACCCCATGCTGCTCAAGCACGGCATCGAACTGGCCTCTTCGGAGATTGTCATCGCCCTCAAGAAGATGGCTACCAAGATCGATACCAAAGAGGAAATCAGCTCGGTGGCGACCAACTCGGCTGCCGATGCGGAAATCGGCGGCTTGATCGCCGATGTGATGGACAAGGTCGGAAAAGACGGCGTCATCACCGTTGAAGAGTTGAAGTCCATGCAGTTCGAGACCGAATTTGTCGAAGGTATGCAGTTCGACCGCGGTTACATCTCCGCCTACATGATCACCGATTCCGAGCACATGGAAGCGGTCATCAGCGAACCCTACATCCTGATCAACGAGAAGAAGATCTCCGCTGCCCAGGATATCGTCCCCATCCTTGAGAAACTCGTCCAGCTCGGCAAGCGCGAACTGGTGATCATCGCCGAAGATATCGACGGCGAAGCGCTGGCCACCCTGGTTCTGAACAAACTGCGCGGCATGCTGAACGTGCTGGCTGTCAAAGCCCCCGGCTTTGGCGACCGCCGCAAGGCCATGCTGCAGGACATCGCCGTCCTGACCGGTGGCACCGTCATCAGCGAAGAGACCGGCCGCAAGCTCGAGACTGCCACCCTGCAGGACCTGGGCCGCGCCGAGAAGGTCACCGCGGACAAGGACAACACCACCATTATCGGCGGCAAGGGTAAATCCTCCGAGATCAAGGGCCGCATCGAACTGATCCGCGTGGAGATCGACAAGTCCACCAGCGATTACGACAAGGAAAAGCTCCAGGAGCGCCTTGCCAAGCTGTCCGGCGGCGTGGCCATTGTCCGCGTCGGCGCTGCGACCGAGACCGAGATGAAGGAAAAGAAACACCGCGTCGAAGATGCTCTTTCCGCCGCCCGCGCGGCTGTGGAAGAAGGCATCGTGGCCGGTGGTGAAATTTCCCTGATCAACGCCTCCACTGCCCTCGACAAGATCAAGGACCAGACCGAAGAGGTCATGGTGGGCGTCAATATCGTGCGCAAAGCGCTCGAAGCCCCCATCCGCAGACTGGCTGCCAATGCCGGTCAGGACGGCTCCGTGATCATCGACGGCGTCCGCCGCAAGGCCAAGGAATTGAAGAACAAGAATATCGGCTACAACGTCCTGACGGATGAGTATGTCGACATGATCCATGCGGGTGTCATCGACCCGGTCAAAGTGGTGCGCGGCGCGCTCGAAAATGCCGCTTCCATCGCTGCGATGATCCTGACCACCGAGGTCCTGATCACCGACATGCCTGAAAAAGACAAGGCTCCGGCCATGCCTCCGGGCGGCGGGATGGATTACTAAACCGAAACACTTTATCGGGGCGCACAACGTGCGCCCCGATTTTTTTTAATCCACTCATTGCGTCTCCAAATACTATTAAAAAACGGTCATAATTGACCGCCTCCTTCCCTGAACGGTCGAGGAAGCTAATCAGGTATAATTTATCCCATGCTTTTCAAAATCGCCCGTTTTTCGATGTTTTTTCTCGTCACCATCCTTTTGGCTGGCTGCGGGATCCTTTCCGGCGGCACCCCGACGGTAGAATCCACCCCGACGGCCGTTCCGCCCACCCGCACCCCGTCGCCGACGCCTGTTCCAGCCAAGGCCACGGTCAACGGAGAGATCATCCCCTTGGTGGAGTTCAACGCCGAGTTGGAGCGTTACAAAGCCGCCCAGGCGGAGCTTGGGAAGACCGTCAGCGATGAGGAAGCCGTTACGACCGTGCTGGACGACCTGTTCGCGCAGTACCTGCTGGCACAGGGAGCGAAGCAGTCCGGCTTTGTCGTGGACGATACCCTGCTCCAGGAGCGCATCGACAAGCTGATCGGCGAGGTCGGCGGCGAGGACGCGCTCAACCAGTGGTTGACCGCCCATAACTACACCCCCGAGTCCTTCCGCGACGCGCTGCGCCGCTCGATCGCCGCCGCATGGATGCGCGACCAGCTGGCGGGGCAGATTGCAAAATCGAAAGACCAGGTTCACGTCCGGCAGATTTTGTTCTATAATGAGGAAAGGGCGCGGCAGGTGCTCACCGACATCCAGGCGAATCGCACCGATTTCGATGAGTTTGCTGTGCTGGTCGATCCGGTAACGCGCGGTGATTTAGGGTGGTTTCCACGCGGTTACCTGCCCGAAAAAGCGGTGGAGCAGGCAGCGTTTGCCCTCCAGCCGGGGCAGGTCAGCGACGTGATCGCGACCGACCTGGGATATCACATTATCAAGATTCTGGAACGCGAAAACCGCCCGTTGTCGCCTGATGCCCTGCTGGCATTGCAGTCCAAGGCAGTGCGTGAGTGGGTTGAACAGCAGCGTATCCAAAGCACCATCGTCATCGTCCAATGATGGGCGTGTCGAATCCATGGGAGTGAGTTATGACCACGAATGAACAACCTGAAATCCTTGAGCAGCCGGAGCCGCAGGCGCCGGATAAACCGAGGAAACCGCGCGACACCAAGCGAATACTCTGGAACGTCCTGACTCTCGGAGTCCTGCTGTTGACGCTGTGCTCCTGCTGTTATTTTGTCGTGGTGTTCACCAATCCCCAACTGGCGCTCAACCCGTTCCCGCCCAACACGCCCGTTCCTCCGCTTGAACTGCCGACCGCTACCTGGACCCCTCTTTCGCTGGGAGCCACCTGGACGCCTTCCTCCACGCCTCCGCCGGTGGAGCAGCCCACGCTGCGACCGACCTTTACGCCCATCTTCACCAATACGCCTGTGAAGCTGTATACGGACACGCCCACCGAAACGGGCACGCCCGAGGATACACTGACACCCTCACCTGAACCGACCGGCGTGCCTTTCACTGTGACCGTCAAGTATGTGGATAGTTCCATCATGCATCCCGAGTTGGGCTGCAACTTCTTCGGGGTCGGCGGGGCAGTCTTTGACCTGCAGAATAATCCCTTTAAAGGGATGGTGGTCAAGCTGGAAGGCAGCGCAGGCGGAAAATTCTATAGCCAGTTGACCGTCTCCGGTACAGCGCCAGCCTACGGGCAAAGCGGATTTGAGTTCGCCCTCGGCTCCAAACCGGTGGATTCATCTGGCACGATGACCGTCCAGCTGCTGGACCAGGCCGGGCTGCCGCTTTCGGGTGTAAACACCTTCGATACTTATTCGGACTGCACGAAGAATTTACCCATCGTGCGGTTTGAGCAAATTAAATAACATGGTCATTGCGAGCGAGCGTTCCGTGCGAGTGCGGCAATCTGCAAAAAAGGAGATCGCCACGTCTCACCTGCGATGCTCCTCGCGATGACATAAGTATGATAACAAAAAGCCGACGCTTGAGAGCGTCGGCTTTTTGTTATGTTGTAAGATTGCCGCCAGTTACTGCGGTACAGCCACGATCCACTGGGCGTACTTGGGATTCCGCCCACGCAGGATATCTTCATACCGTGTGCGCAATTCAGCGGTGACCTGCCCCATCGCGCCGGTGCCCACCGAGCGGAAGTCCACACGGGTGACGGCAACGACCTGCGCCGCGGTCCCGGTCATGAACAGCTCGTCGGCGATATACAGCTCGGTGCGGTCGATCGAGCGTTCGACCACGGTCAATCCCAATTCCTTTTGCACCAGTTCGATGATCGAGCGGCGGGTGATGCCCTCGAGGATGTTGTCGGTTACCGGCGGAGTGATCACGACTTCGTCGCGGACCATGAACACGTTCATGGCGCTGCCCTCCGAGACGTGGCCGTCCTGGTTGAGCACCAGCGCCTCGTCGAAGCCGGCGCGGGAGGCTTCGGTCTTGATCAGCGCGGAGTTGGCGTACGCGCCGCTGACCTTGCCCCGGGCGGGGATGACGTTATCGTCCACCCGCCGCCACGAAGAGACGGTGACGTGCGCGGATGTGTCATTCTTGATGTATTGGAACGACGGAAGAGAAAAGATGGTGATGTCGTCCGTCAGGTTGTGCAGGCGCACGCCGATGCCGAGCTCGGATTTGTAGATCAGCGGGCGGATGTAAATGTCGCGCTGCCAGCCTTCTGCCTTGAGAAGCTCGAGCGTGATCTCCGTCAGGCTCTCGGGCGTGTGCGGGACTTCCATGCACATCATCTTGGCGGAGTTCAGCAGCCGGCGGAAGTGGTCCTGAGGGCGGAAGACGTACATTTTCTTTTGCTCGTCGTTCCAGTAGCCGCGCAAGCCCCCGAAGACCGCCGTCCCGTAATTGAAGGCGTGGGTTGCTACGCTGACCTTTGCGTCCTCGAACGGGACGATCTTACCCATAAAATAGGCATGCTTTGGGAGATCCATGAACACCTCCGCGTGAAATTGACAGATGATATCGCTGTGAACATTATACCTGACCCTTTCCCTGCCTTTCCCAAATCCACTATAAAAAAACTCGCTTGGCGCGACTCTCCCGACCTCGCCCAGGTATTGACCGAAAGGTCTTCGTAAGGAATTAATCGGCTGATTGAATGTTGGTGGACCTGCGGAAAAAAACTTGGCTAGGTCAGAGACCTTAGCTGAGCGGAGAATTCCCGGCTAAAAATCTATGCCGAAACGATGCGAATAGATTGCGGACGAAAAACCTTGACATTACTTTGGTTTGCTCGTCGATTTACCAGAACGCTTGAACAATCGCTGTCCAAGATATTGCGCCCCCAAACCGAGCAGGAGAGGAATTAAATTTCCTAACCATTCCTGGTTGCCTCCTGGTGTCAAGACGGTGAAAACAATGGTTATCATCGAGAGTACCATCACGATTATGCCCCAACCAAATAGTATCACTCCCAAAAACTTCATGATTGCCTCCTTGGAGCTGTGGTCAGCTTATAGCTCTTTGCTTGTCGATAGTCAGGCTGCTATCATTCACCAATGACCATTCCGGTCTATGGATTTTCCCTTTTCTCCAGCGAGTAAATTATCCAAAGCTACGTCAAAAGTCTCTCCCAGAAATGTGTCCATCCAAAATGCTATTAAAAATAACCGGCCAAAATCATCAAAGAGACACCAGTTTAGTTCTGTGCGCCTGCCCATGGGCGAGCGGATAATTCCTCGATCAAACGGGAAAGTACCTTGGATCCGCCAGGATTGACTTCCCTGGCGACCTCCTCCGACACCCCTGGTTCGTTCAACCTCATCCACATCAGATAGCATCCTACATTGAAGGGTAAGTGTCCTTCACGGCAAGGCTCGAAAAGTGGTGTAGGGAAGTAACGCAAGAGCTTGAATGACAGAAGAAGCCAACAGATAGATGAGCGCTGCCAGGATGAAACGGAGAGCTGACAGTTTATAGCGAAGGATCAAAGAATTGGAGGCTACCACGATTGTCATGGCACGCTTGTCCCCATACCGTTGTTGCAAGGGAGGCGTCATGGAGGAGGCGGCTACCATCCGAAGATAAAGCTATCGATGAGCCGCCAGAGCGCGCGAATGGCAGCAGCTTTGAGGGATGGGCGGTCACCGGTGAGGGTGGCGACTCTCATTCTAAGGATGAGCTTACCTGGAGTAGTCCCACAGAGAGCTTCGAACGATATGAAGTACGATAATGATACAAGAAATCCAATGGCATAGTTGTATAGTCTTGCAGGTTCTGCATCCACTGTCCTGTAGTTGAAAATAGTAGTGATAATGGATAGGAAGAACCAGAAAGCAGCAATACCCACTAAGCCAGAAGCAAGAGATGTAAGGTTTACGACGATGAAGTCGAGGAAGTAGGCGAAGGCGCGAGGCCAAAATCCCTTGCCGACGACATCTACCGCCGGAGTAATGAAGGGCGTTTCAGATAAAATCGGTCCAAGGTCCATGATGTCTCCTTTGCAGGGCGTGTTCCGCGGTTATGGTTCTCGCGCTTTATTAGTATCAGGATAAGGGCAATCTGCAAACCCAGGAATGTTTTATTGAAGAACAAAATACAGGATCACCAAGCCGAAGAGTAAAAAAGTCAGAGCCAGTCGGATGACCACCTTGGTGTAAAGGTCGAACATCTGCTCAGATTCCGTCCGGTCACTAATAATAAAGCGATACCTCCCCAATAGATATTGTCAGTATAGCAATCCCACTTCGTGAAATCAATCACTAATTTCCCTCGCTGGGCGTGGGTCTTTGCGAAGCACCCTTTTGGGGGTGACCCCGCCCAGTTTTTGACCGTAAGGTCTCCCTCAACCAAAATTATAAGTCCATCCGGAAAAGCCCTTGACATGGTTATAGATTGTTGTATAATTCAATTCGATACTTATCTAATTAATTAGATGGAGAAATGATATGGAACAGAACGAAATGCTCGACTTTGTCAAAGCGATGAGCGACGCCGATCGGCTGCGCATCATCGGTATGCTCACCCAGCACCCGGCCTCCGTCAAGGAAGTCTCTACCGAGCTGGGCATTCCCTTCAAGGACGCCTACAACCATCTCGCGTTCATGGCATATATCGGCATCGTCCGAGAAAAGGACGACGTCTACGAACTGGACCCCGAGGGTCTGGAGGCGCTCTCCCGCCGCCAGTTCGCCGGCAAGCCGCGCGAGTCCTATACTCCCGCGCCGGACCTTGACGCTGAAAAACGGAAGGTGCTCAAGACCTGCCTCAACCCGGACGGGTCCATCAAGCAGATTCCCCAGCAGCCGGCCAAGCTGCGTGTGATCCTGGATTACCTGATCAACGCCTTCACGCCCGAGGTCGTCTACACCGAGAAGGAAGTCAATATGATCCTCAAGCGTTTCAACGCAGATGTGTCGGGACTGCGGCGCGACCTGGTGGACGCGGGCATGCTCAAGCGCGAGCGCGACGGCTCGAAATACTGGCGGGAGGCGCCCCGTGACTGAGCCCAACGCCGAACTCCTTGAAATCTTTAAAGCCCTGGCGGATGCCAACCGGTTGAAGATCATCGGACTGCTCGCGCGTCAGCCCTACAGCGTGGAGCAACTGGCCGCCCTGCTCGACCTCAAGCCTCCGACCGTTTCCCATCACCTTTCGAAGCTGTCGGAGGTGGGGCTGGTCGGCGCCAAGGCGGAGGGCTACTACAGCATGTACTACCTCGACGAATCCGCGCTCAAGAAGACGCGCCTGCTCTTCTCGCAGCTCGATCTGTCTGACTCTGTCGCTGATGTGGATCTGGATGCCTACGACCGCAAGGTGGTCAAGGATTACTCACGTCCGAACGGCCGGCTGAAGACCCTGCCGGCGCAGCGCAAAAAGCTGGACGCGATCCTGCGCTATGTGGTCAAGTCGTTCGAACCGGGGAGACGCTACAGCGAGAAGGAAGTCAACGAAATCCTTGGTCGCTTCCATGATGACACTGCGTCCCTGCGGCGGGAACTGGTCGGCAGCGGGCTGATGCAGCGCGAGGGCGGCGGGGGAGATTACTGGAGAGTGGCACCGCCTCCCAAATCGAAATAAATACCTGGAATTCACGGTAATAGAGATGTATCTCTTTACACTTGCGCCAGGTGCACAGTTGCATCTGGGAAGTACTGGTGAGGACGGTCGCTACGGTCCCCAGCGCAGGCCTTGCGCGAAGGGCACGAGCGGGACCGGTGCGCCTCCGTCAAGTGGATACAACGTCGCAGCACCGCCGTACCACATGTCCGGATTGGTCGCTTCGACCACGACGATTTGCATCCCGTTCCAGGACCAGAGAGCTTCGTTCATTTTAGTGAATGTTTCGGGGTAAATAATCGTCCTGCCCGTAACGCCGTCCGGCGCGGACTGGACCAGCATCAACGGCGTGTGGCCGTCGGGAATGATGGGCAGGTTGGCGAAGAAGAAGCGAAGCAGCCCGTCGGGAGGCAGCAGAGGGTAATCGGCAAAATTGAAGGACCCGTCCGCGTTTGTCGGCGGGAGCAGGGTGGTTCCGGAGCCGTCCTCGGCATTGAAGCGCCACATCCCCGGGTCGACCATGCCGATGACCGAGCTGGCGACGTACACTGCACTGCTGTCCGAGGTCCATTGGGAGTTGCAGCACAACAGCCCGCCTTCAGGACGTGAGACTTTGTTGTAAGCGCCCGAGGCCAAATCATAAATCCCTAGAGTGCCGGCTTCATAGTAAAAGACATTGACCAGCAGCTTCGATCCATCCGGTGAGAATTCCTCCGGGGAATAGCCCTCCTCGATGATGGTGAAGCCCTCGCCTGCGCGCGGGATGTTGGTGAGCGGGTTGACCGAGGTGCCGCTGGCGAGGTCGTACAAATTCACACCGTTCATACCGTAGGCCAGCGTGCGGCCGTCCGGGCTGAAGCGCGGATGGCTGAGCGAATTCGTAATGTAGCTGATATCCGACTCGAGCAGGCCGCCGTCCACCAGCACGGTACGGCCGGAGCCGTCCGCGTTCATCAGGATCAGCTGGTTGTTGACGATGTACGCCAGGCGTCCGTCAAGAGGCGAGACATCGTACATGCGGATTTCAACCGGCTCCGAGGTCAGCTGGCGTACTGTGACGCCGTCAGGATCGAGGCGGAAGATCTGCAGACGCCCGCCGGTGTCGTTGTTCAGATAATACAGCGCAGCCGGCAGAACGGAAGGCGCCTCAGGCGGTGTCTCGGTCGGTGATTCGTCCGGCGGGGCGGAGGGTGTGTCGCTGGGCAGGTCTGATTCTGGATTCAGAATTGTCGGTTCGGGCGTGGAACTGCCCGACGGCAGGCTGCAGGCCAGCATCGCAGCGGAGATCAGCAGTCCCGCCAGAAACACTTGCTTGCGCATGAGTACTCCTAAATCTGCTCGAAGCGGTCCACCGGCACGACGAACACCGTGCAGCGTTTCTCGCCGGAGACGACGGTCGTCTTGTCTTTCATGACCTGGATGGCGGCGTCCACCTTGTCATCGTCCACACCGACGAGCAGGGTGACGGTACCCTTCTTGAAGAATCCCCCGGTCGAAGCGACGCGCGTCACGCGGAACTCCGCGGAGGTCAGCCCCTGGGTGACCGCATCGCTGTCGGTATCTTTCAGAACGGCAATGATCATTTTCATGGCAGCACTCCTAGAATTCTTCGAAGCGATCAACGGGGAGGGTGAACACGGTCGCGCCGCCCACGGTGACGGGTACGGGGGATGGCATGGGCAGCGGCGAGCCTTCCAGCGGGATGGCGAGGTACTCCACGCGCTGGCGGCAGGCGGTCTGCAACGCTTGCGTCACTTTTTCCTCCGCCTGCTCGGGCAGCCCGATCATCAGGGTGGAATTACGCCGCCCTAAAAAGCCGCCGGAGCTGGCTAGATGAATGACCGGCACACCAAGCTGGGTCAGGGCGCGGACGGCGAGGTCCGAATCCTGGTCCTGGACGATGGCCGTCATCAAACTGCGAATGGGGATCGAGGTCATCAGCATCTCCTTACTTCGCGAGGACTTCCGCGTGGGTGGGGTCGGTCATGGTGACCGACTGCCCGGAGGGGAAGGTCACTTCCGTTCGCCCGGCGGAACGTGTCACCACCAAGCCCCTATATTTTACCGTAACAGGCCACGGAAATGGATTTTCTCCACTCAACCGGATTCGCTCCGGTGAAATTATTTGCAGCCCGAGCGTTTGCAGGAACAACCCCACCGGCGCGAGTCCGGCGAGCGCATTCCGCTCGCCCATGCCCATGCCGCTCGCCGCGTGATAGCGCGTGAAGAACGCTCCGCTGCTTTTGAGATTTTGGGTCACGGCGCTCATCAGACGCGTCACCAAAGCGGCAGCCTCGCTGCGGAATCCGTACGCGAGAAGCCCTTCGCCGATCAACTGGTTCCAGGGGATGTGCACGCTCAGGCAGATGGGGTCCGCGTTCGGGTCGGGGATGAGCGGCAGGGCGGGTGCGCCAAACGGGTGGAGGAAATGCTCCGCGGAGAGCAGCCTGTTCTGCACGAACTGAGTTGCTTCATCCTGGTTGGGGATCCGCGCCCACAGCGGCAGGAAGAGGGTGTGGTCCTCGCCGGTCAGGTCGAGCGTCTGGATGGTGATCGTGTCGCGCCGCTCCAGCCCGGTCACGTCGAATACCCCGAGTGAGTCGTACACCTTCTGTGTCGTGGCCACCGATCCGCCTGTCATCCACTGGAAGGCCGCGTGCGGAATCGTCTCCTCCTGCTCCTGCCCGTTGAGGCTGCCGCGGAGGGTCATCTCCGGGCGCGGGCTGCCGCCGGACCCCGATTGGATGCGGATGAGCAGGCGGGCAGGTTCATCGAGTTCTTTTTTCAGTGTGTAGTGCGGAATGGCTTTTCGCTGGCTGACCACCCTGCCCGCGCTGCTGAGTTTGGTGTCACGGTCGCGGTAGCGGTAGTAGCTGAGGTCGGCGTCCCAGCAGGCTTCGATGCCGGCGCGCATGATGCCAGCCCGTGTCTTGAGATAAAGCCGGTCGTCGTCGATACCCAATTCCTCGGCGATGCGCACCAGTGTCCGCGCTTCGCGGTAGAGCATGGAGGCGAGGGTCGGGCTTTGGACGACGCTGATCTCCGCGCCCTGCGCCCAGGGATGCCACGCATCGAAAAGCGGGTTGTCTTCGAAGCCGGTCTGGAGGGTATTGGTCCACTCGGGCAGGCTGTCCGCGTCGCGGTCGTGCGCGGGCGAGAGCCAGGCGCGGAAGAAAGCCAGCAGCCTGGGGTAGGCATCCGCCAGGAAGGCGCGGTCGCGTGTGGCCAGATACGCCTTCCATGCCAGCGAGGCCAGCAGGGGCGCGGCCTGGAATTTTCCGAGTTGTCCGCCGATGCCGGGCTTGCAGTCGACCTCGCCGGTGACGTCCTGCGCTGCCAGGAAGTTCTGTACGAATCCCTTGAGCAAGTGCGGCGCTCCGGGCAGCAGCGTGCCGAGGTAGTAGGACTCGAGCGGCGCCTGCCCGTTCCACAAAAAGGTGTAGTCGAACCCGTCGCCTCGGCGCGAGAATCCCTGGTCGGGGTTGCGGGCGAGGACGAAGGATGGGCTGGGCAGATTCTGCCCGCCGGGGAAGAGGAGTCCGAAAGCAGTCTTCTGGCTGAGGGTAAAAGCCGCGTCCCAGTCGGGGTCGCCGGTGGTGATATCCACCGTCTGGTTGCGGTTGACGACCTCGATGCGGCCTCGTTCTGCGTCCCACGGGCGTGCGGCGGTGCGGCGGGCGGCTTCGAAGGAAGCCTGGTGGTCGCTCAGCGCGGCATGCACCCAGGTGAGGGTGCGGGTGGAGCCGGGAGTCAAATCGACGCCCAGCAGCAGCGAGGGGTACGGTCCCGGCCCGGGCTGCGGCCCGCCGGTGATGAAGACCACGGGAGCCAGATTTTCCGTTTTGCCGGCCAGCACGGTCACCGACTGCATCTGCACCGGCGAGAGCGGCTGCCCGTTGATGGGGATGAGCTGCCCGATCCATTCGAGTTTGACCGGGTGCGGACGGATGTCGCGGTTGGTGATGGTCAGCCGTCCGGCTGCCACCTGCGAGGTGGTGATCCAGTATTCGGCGTTGACGTCCACACCTTTGAAGGGGGAAAAAGTCAGCGACAGGAAGTTGGGATACAGGTGGTGGACGAGGATCGGTGCTGCGAATTGGGCCGGGTCGATGACGGTTTTGCCGTCCTCGGTGAAGCTGGGAAACAGGCGCATGGACCGGGCGCGCAGTCCGTAGGTGGTGCGCAGGGCGAGCGCCGGCGGCTCCCCGCTGAGGGTATCGAGCTCCCAGATCTGGTCGTTGAGATAATCCGGCTGGGTAAGCCGGAAATCCGCCGCCAGGACGAGGGCGAGGGGATCGCCGGGACCGAGGTGCCATTCACGCATACGTCCATTGTACGGGGAGATGGGGATAAGGTCAAAGGGTCGTTTAACCATACCCTCCAGCCCTAGAGGAGCATCCCCGGGGGCTCCCCTAGGAAGGAGGGGATAAAGTAGTCAAAAACAGATATGTAGTCGCATCGCGTCTACATATCTGTTTTTGACCATACCTACACAGAAGAAATTGGATATCTTCGATGTGGCGCACCCCTAAATCACGGATGAGTGAAAAAGTAGGCGGAACCTTTTGTGCTAGAATACGTTTTAACCCTACGCTGAAGGAGTTTCATCATGCCCCCTGCTCCCCGCCGCCCGCGCGGTATGTATTTTGAAGAGTTCGAACCCGGCGTCAAGATCATCACCGACGGACGCACCATCACCGAGTTGGATATCCTCACCTTCGCCGGGCTGTCCGGCGACTTCAACACCATCCACACTGATGAAGAATACAGCAAGACGACGCCTTTTGGGACGCGCGTGGCGCACGGCTTGCTGGGACTGTCCATCGCCTCGGGCCTCGCCACGCGCACCGGCATGATGGACGGCACGGTGATGGCTTTCCGCGAGGTCAGCGAGTGGAAGTTTTCGCTGCCGGTGAAGATCGGGGACACGATTCACGCCGAGCTTGAAGTGGCCGAGAAGAAATCCCTTCCCCGCCTGGGAGGCGGATCGGTGCAGCTGGCGGTGGACGTCAAGAACCAGAAGGGCGAGGTCGTCATGAAGGGGCTGTGGACGGTGCTCGTCGCATCAAAGAAGGAATAAGAACCGCTCTTATAATAATGACCACTCCAACTCAGAAAAATCCCATCGACGATGAATCCCGCGAACCGGGATCGTCTGATTCCAACCTGACCCGGGCGCAGGTTCCGCAGAACTCGCAGACCATCGCCCCGGGCGGAGCGCCGTCGCGCCGCCGCGTCCCGCCGGCTCTCGACAAGAATGGTTCACCCCTGCCGCAGCGCGTGGACGAGGTGGACGTCAACGCCACCAGCGTCACCCCGGCGGCCTATCACGTCACCAGCCAGCCCTCGAAAACACAGCCCAAGCACAAACGACGCAAGGCGCTGGGCTGTTTCCTGCGTGGATTGATCATCGCGATGTTCGTGCTGGTCGCGGTGCTGCTGCTCGGAGCGGCTTATGCCATTTACACGTATTATTCGATCGCCTCGACCCTCCCGGGTGTGGAGGATTTAAAGGAACACACCTCGCAGTTCGAGACGACCCGCATCTTCGACCGCAACGGCAGGATGCTGTACGAACTCAACGACCCCAACGCGGGACGGCGCACCTATGTCCCGATCGATAAAATCTCGCCCTATCTTGTCGCGGCGACCGTCGCCACCGAAGACCAGAATTTCTATTCCCATCCCGGCTTCGACCCGACTGCCATCATTCGAGCTTTCATTCAGAATACCAGCGAGGGCGGTATCGTCTCGGGCGCATCCACCATCACGCAGCAGCTGGCGCGCATGCTCCTGTTTTCTCCCGAAGAACGCAACGAACAAAGTTACATGCGCAAGGTCCGTGAAGCGATGCTGGCCGCAGAGCTCACCCGCCGCTACAGCAAGGACGAGATCCTCGAGCTGTATCTCAACGAGGCTTATTACGGCAATCTCGCCTACGGAATCGAAGCAGCCGCCGAGACATATTTCAACACTACCGCCGAACAGCTGACCTTTTCGCAGGCGGTCTTCCTGGCCGGGCTGCCGCAGTCCCCCGCCATCTACGATATCCACACCAACCGCGAGGACACGCTCAACCGCATGCGTCAGGTGCTGGTGCTGATGTTCCAGAACAGCGAGGAGGACGGCTGTATCTACGTCAGCAACAGCCCCGAGCGGATCTGCGTCACGGCGCCCGATGCAGTGACTGCCTCACAGGAGATCGAAGCCTACACCTTCCCGCTGCCCAATATCACCGCCACGTATCCGCACTGGGTGCAGTACGTGCGCGAACAGCTTGAGAAGCAGTTCGGCGCTCAGGCCATCTACCGCTCCGGCTATTCGGTGATCACCACGCTTGATTCGGAATTACAGGAAACCGCCCAGACGCTGGTCACCCAGCAGGCGGCCAACCTTGCCGCGCAGAACGTGAAGAACGGCGCGCTGGTGTCCATCCGGCCTTCCACCGGCGAGATACTGGCGATGGTCGGGTCGCCGAATTTCTACGACGATGTCAACGCCGGGCAGATCAACATGTCGACCAGCGCCACACGCCAGCCGGGTTCATCCATCAAGCCGATCACCTATGCCGCGGCTTTCGAAAAAGGCTGGACGCCGTCCACCATGATCTGGGACGTTCCCATCGAGCTGCCTCCCTCCGGCGACCCGAACGACCCGCGCGAGCCCTACAAGCCGGTCAACTATGACGGCAAATATCACGGGGCAGTGACCGTCCGCACGGCGCTGGCCAACTCGTACAACATCCCCGCGGTTCGTACGCTGGATTTCGTCGGCATCTACGACGACCCGGATACTCCTCAAAAGGAGGGGATGATCGCCATGGCGGAGCGGTTGGGCATCACCACGCTGACCCGCGACGACTACGGCCTGTCGCTGACCCTCGGCGGCGGCGAGGTCAGCCTGCTCGACATGACCAGCGCCTTCTCTGTTTTTGCCAACAGCGGCAAACGCGTCCCGCCCGTGTCGATCCTGGAGATCAAGGACTTCGAAGGCAACCAGGTCTATAAATACGAACCCAAAGAGGGCGAGCAGGTCATCCGGCCGGAGCACGCCTTCCTGATCTCGTCCATCCTCTCGGACAACCAGGCGCGTGTGCCCATGTTCGGATCCAACTCCGTGCTCAACCTGCCTTTCCCGGCCGCTGCCAAGACGGGTACATCCAACGACTTCCGCGACAACTGGACGCTCGGTTACACTCCCGACCTGGTGACAGGTGTATGGTTTGGCAACGCGGACTACTCGCCGATGATCAACACTTCGGGCCTGAGCGGCGCGGCGCCTGTCTGGTCGCAGTTCATGCAGTATGCCGTCCCGCGTTTGACGGGAGGCGCTGTCTCCCAGTTCATCCGGCCGGGTGGAATCATGGACCGGGTGGTGTGCCAGATCTCAGGCACGGACCCCTCGGATGAGTGCCCCTCGCAGTATGCCGAGGTCTTCGCCAGCGACCAGCCTCCGGCTCAGCGCAGGGCAGGACCTGTGGCGTAAGTTGGACCTGGACACCTGGACCGGCTTCCCGGCTTCGGATGCCTGCGGCAGGGACTTCCGCGATAACAAGCTGGTGATCAATACCGACGATGAATGGGCGATCAAGTGGCTCACCACGCGCGAAGACGGCGAGAACTGGGCGGAGAATCACGGCTGGTCGCGTCCCTTCTCCTTTAACATGGAGAAGCCTTGCAGCCCGGACATGCCGCGCCCCAAGCTCGACATCCTGTTTCCCGCCGAGGGGCAGACGGTCACTACTAATCCGCTGGATATCTATGCCCTGGTGGACGCGACAAACGGCTTCCAGGTTTACGACCTCGATTACGGGATCGGGGAAAACCCCGGAAATTGGGAAACGCTGGTGAATGACAATTCATCGCCGGTGCCGCAGCCTGCGAAGATCTATTCGATGGACATGACGAACATCCCCCCGGGGGTAGTCACGTTGAAGCTGCGCATGAAGTCGCGCGACGGCGACAAGTATGCTGAGAAGAAGATTCGCTTCCTGTATCAGCCGCCGACCCCCGTGCCGACGTTCACCCCCACCATCACGCTCACGCCGAGCGTGACCCCCACGTTCCCGCCCACGTCCACACCCACGCCGACGTTTACGCCGACGGATACCCCCACACCGACTCCCACCGACACACCGGTCGTGACGACACCGTAAGAGAGATCCCTACTCAGCGAGCGAGAATGTAATTGTCCCCTGCTTTATATCCTGACAGTTAAGGTGTTATATGTACAAGGCGTCCCAGAGTAAATGTGATTGAAAGCGATGAGAGATGGGTTTTTCTGTGGAAGTTCTTGGGCGCACGGGATTAAATATACTGAGGGTTCGAAAAAATCCATATTAGACTCCAGAGATATTGGTTAGTACTTCACCATCTGGATTGGTTCTGTGGGCAGATTCGATTTCGCACTTGGGATTCGCCTAACGATGGTGAAGAAATTGATGGAACTAAGAGAAAAGCCATAATCGAAAATATTCGTGGAGCTTTTCGCTTTCAGGGATTTGAAATCGAAGTGGCATAAAATCTAACAATCTCTCTTTGATTGCTGAGGGTCACCAAACTCGCCCAGCGAGAAACCTTTTTTGCCCTCCCCGTATATAAATCGTCCCGAAGGTTCGTCAAACCTTCGGGACGTTGATTTCTAAAACGTAAAACTCCTAAGCGTAAACTCTCCCCCGGCTTCAACAAAACTGCCTTCGCGCTGGTCTCCTTCCCCACCCGCGCCACCCAATCGGCGGCATCCTGCTGGATGACATCCCAGGTGCTGAAGTGGATGGGGATAACCGTTTTCGGCGCGAGCATCTTCACAGCGCGCAGAGCGTCCGTCGGGCCCCATGGTGTAGTTATCGCCGATGGGAATGACCGCCACATCCAACCCCTCTTCGCCGATTAATTTCATATCCCCGAACAGACCCGTATCACCGGCGATGTAGATCTTCTTACCGTCGTTAGTCGTGAGCAGGAAGCCGGCCGGGTTGCCGCCGTTCGAGCCGTCGGGCAGGGCGGAACCGTGCAGTGCCATGGTCAGCTTGAGATAGCCAAACGGATACTTGAACCCGCCGCCGATGTGCTGGGCGTGAGTTTCCTTGACGCCTTGCTTGCCGAGCCAGCCGGAGATCTCGGCATTGCTGATGGCGGTCGCGCCGGTGCGCTTGGCGATCGCCACCGTGTCGCCGACGTGGTCCCCGTGCCCGTGCGTGACAAGGATGTAATCCGCGCTGACCTCCTCCGGCTTGACGGTTGCAGCCGGGTTGCCGCTGAAAAAGGGGTCGATCAACAATTTGAATCCGCCGGTTTCAAGCCCAAGGGTGGCATGTCCGTACCAGGTGAGAATGTTGCTCATGATGTCCTCCAAATTTGATGCGTGGATGAATCCAGTATAGGCAGAATCGAGCCGCGGGTCAAATCATCTGGTACAAATCTCCCATCACTATTCTCTAGTATCTGGTGGAAAAAGTTCTATAATTCATCATCCTTTATCCGTAGCTGGAGGTTCCATGGCACACAAATCGTCCTTCAAGCAGAAATTCCGGTACTGGTTCGACAACATGATGTCGCGCGGGCTTGCCGCTCAAATTGCCCTCCTGGCGGTATTTTCGCTGGCCATCATCCTTGCAGTATCCCTGTTCGTGAAACTGATCGGCGCCGCGCCGGAAAGGGGCTTCCTTGAGGTGGCCTGGATCAGCCTGATGCGCACCCTCGACGCCGGGACGATGGGCGGCGACACGGGCCCCTGGACCTACCTGCTCTCGATGCTGGTGGTTACGCTGGGCGGCGTGTTCGTCGTCAGCGCGCTGATCGGCGTGCTCAGCGCTGGCGTGGAAGACAAGCTGGCGGAATTGCGCAAGGGACGCTCGATCGTGCTTGAACAGGGGCATACCATCATTCTCGGCTGGTCGCCGCAGGTTTTCACCATCATCGCGGAGCTGGTCATCGCCAACGAGAATCAGAAACGCCCCGCTATCGCCATTCTGGCTGACCGCGATAAAGTAGAGATGGAGGAGGAGATCAGCGTCCGCGTGCCCGACACGAAGAATACGCGCGTGGTCTGCCGCTCCGGTTCGCCCATCGACCCGGCTGATCTGGCCATCGTCCGCCCGCAGACGGCGCGCGCCATCATCATCCTGCCCCAGGGCGACATGCCCGACGCCTCGGTGGTTAAGTCCATCCTTGCGCTGACCCACTTCCATGACCAGCGCACCGAGCCGCATCACATCGTCACCCAGGTCCGCAACCCGCGCACCCTCGACGTGCTGAAGCTGATCAGCACAAAAGATCACATCACTCCGCTCGTCACCGGCGACCTGATCGCGCGCGTCACGGCGCAGACCTCGCGCCAGTCCGGGCTGTCAGGCGTCTACACCGAGCTGCTGGATTTCGGCGGCGATGAAATTTATTTTAGCGACGTGTCCGGGCTGGAGGGGAAGACCTACGGCGAGGCTTTGACTGCTTTTGAAGATTCCACCGTCATCGGGATGCAGGACGCCGCCGGAGCCGTCAGCCTGAATCCCGCCATGGACACACACTTCTCACCCGGAGACAAGGTCATCGCCATCGCGGCTGACGACGATAGGATTAAACTCTCCGGGCTGGGTCAAATCCCGGTGGATGAGTCCGTTATCAACGGGATTCATGAAGCTACGCCGCCCAAACCCGAGCGCGCCCTCATCCTCAGTTGGAATACCGCCGGTCCGGTCATCGTCAATGAGCTGGACCATTACGTCATCCCCGGCTCCGAGGTGTTGGTGGTGTCGGGCGAAGACCCGGAGGAGATCCGCACGCAGTGCGCCGGCATCGTCAACCAGCGGCTCGACGTCCGCAAAGGCGACACCACCGACCGCCGCCTGCTGGACAAGCTGAACGTGGAAAGCTTCGATCATGTCATCGTGCTGGCGGACAACCGTTTCGATGTCCAGGTGGCTGATGCGCGTACCATGATCACCCTGCTGCACCTGCGCGATATTTCCCTGCGAGACGAAACGCCGTTCTCCATCGTCAGCGAGATGCTCGACTTGCGCAACCGCGAGCTGATCGAATCCGCCAAGGTGGACGATTTCATCGTCAGCGATCACCTGGTCAGTTTGCTCATGACCCAGCTCTCTGAGAATCCCCGGCTGGAGGCGGTCTTCACCGACCTTTTCGACCCGGAGGGCTGCGAGATATACCTCAAGCCGATGAGCGATTACGTGCAGGCAGGTGTGCCGGTCAATTTCTACACCGTGGTCGAGGCGGCACACCGGCACAACGAAACGGCCATTGGCTACCGGCTGCTGCGCGAATCGGACGATGCCGGCCGGAGCTATGGCATCCACACCAACCCGAAGAAGTCGGAGTTGGTCACGTTTGCGGAGGAAGATAAGGTGATCGTGCTGGCGGAGAGTTAGAAAAGGAATCTTAATCGTCGAGTGACTGGCTGGGCGAGGGTCATGACCCTCGCCCAGCTCTTTTATCTCTTCTTCCCCGCTCCCATGGCGACCGCGCGTCGCCAGGCATCGCGTTCCGCGCCAAAGCCTTCATTTATGAAGCGATAATCGTTCTTACGAATGAACTCGCCCAGTTCAGCGCGCAGCTTCTCCATCTTTTCCCGATGAATGGACAATAGCTCCTTTTGCACAGAAGAGTCCTTGAGTTGCTCAAGCGCCAGCGGCAGGTGGTGGAAGCACAACCCATCCGAGCGTAACATCGCCTCGCGCATCTCCTCCTCGGTGAGATGACGTGCCAATACGGTGAGCGCGCGATGTCCCACGCTGTCCCTCTGCTCACAGGCAGGACACTTCCCTGCAGGCGCGAGGCGCAGTTTACCCTTCTTTTCATTTAATTGTTCAAGTCTCAAGCGCAGCATGTCGTCATAGAGAATTGCCAATCCAAGCGCATTGCCGGTCATCCCGGCAGCGGAGAGCCAGGCATGCTCATGGCACAACCCCAGGCTTTTACGCAACCTCTCGCGCATCTCGAATTCATTGATCTGCTCATAAAAAAGGGTCTCGAGGAACTTGAGCGCGGCGTCCTGCTCCACCCGGCAGAGCGGACAGCCGTCTTTTTCACAGGCTTCAACAATGGAAAAGTAAGTGGCGGATTTTGTCATGGCTTCTCGAATAAGCTAATACTGTCGCTGTGAGGGGTTTTAGGGTACAGGTCGAATGGTGCGACCTCGGCAGGCATGGAACCTCGCTGTTAAAGCATTACGTGGTGTGGTCCGCGTCTGGCCTGCTCCGCAACACACACCACGCAAAGCGAATCCCGCTTCACTGATCGATCAAGGAATTATTTGATAATGAAGGACAGTATGACCAACACCGTGATGATGGAGCCCGCCAGGATGCCGATGCGCTTGAGGTCGCGCCGGACGTCCGTGTAGTCCGGGTTGAACTCGGCGGTCTCGCCTTTGCGCTGCAGGCCGCCAAAGGTGGGGGTGGCTGCTGCGGGAGCCGGGCTGGTGCCGTTCTGTCGTTTGGATTTCTTGCTCATATGTTTCTCCTAAGGATTTTGAAGATTTGCTCGTACCACGATCCGTTGATTGTCAACGAGATAAGGATAACAGGATATCAGAGTTACAACCGGCGAGCCGGTGGGCGCCATCACTTCGACGGCGGTCGGCTCCACCACACGGGTGCCGTCCACGACGTAGGTGTACTGCTTCTGGTTCGTGAACACGATCACCTCGTCGCCGGGCTGGAGCTTGTCCAGGTAGCGGAAGATCTCGCCGAAGATGTCGTTGTGCGCCGATAGCACCACGTTGCCGGTCTGCCCCGGGTTCGCCGTGCCGATGTGCTGCGCGACGCCCTTCTTTAACTGCTCCCAGCCGTCACCCTGAACCACGGGCGCGTCCACGCCGATGGCGGGGATCTGGATGCGGATGGCCTGCTCGGGAGCCGGGGTGGGCACCGGCAGGTTTGCCAGCGACTGCACCAGCGGCTTCAGGTGCTCGGGGATCTCCGAGTCGTTGGGCTGTGCGCCCTCCGCCGAGTTGGGCGGCGTATGCCCCGAGGGCAGTACCACTGCCGAGATGAGCGGTGTCGGCGTCAGCGTCGGTTGGGCGATGGCCTGCACTACTTCGGCGTTCAGCATGCGCAGCAGGCTCATCCCGTTGAACATCACGCCGACCAGCCCGACGATGGCCAGCACTTCGACGAAAAGCAGTGCCCGGTCCATCCAGCGGCGGCGGACCTGTTTCCGTTTCTCCAGGGCGGATTCCGGCATGTGGGTGTCGTCCGCCAGTTCAGCCTGGGAATCCATCGCGCCTTGGGGTATGTCCGGCTCGAGGGCGATGGCGCGCCCTGTGCGGCGGAAGTGATCCAGCCGTTCGCGGCGCGACACCCGGCGCTTGTCCAGCAGCAAGCGGCGCAATTCCTGTTCGGAGAGTTCCTCGGGCGTTTTGCGTTTGCTCATAGGGTTGCAGGCAGCATTATACCGTTAAACATTGTCAATTTAATCGGTAGTGGTATAATATTCCCTCGCTACGGGCGGGTAGCTCAGTTGGTTAGAGCATTGCGTTGACATCGCAAAGGTCGTAGGTTCGAGTCCTATTCCGCCCACACAAAGAACTCCCCTTGAGGGAGTTTTTCTTTTCAGAAAGTCTTCCAGAATCGATTGTTAAACTTTTCAAATCCAAATTTCTCGAAGCAGGCGTGCGCCTCCAGATTGAAATCCCACGAATCGAGCTGCAATTTCCCCAGTCCTAATTCCCTGGCGTGGTCTTCGGCTTTCTTCAGCAGGGCTGTGCCAATGCCTCTCCGCTGGGCATCAGGGCGGACGGAGATTTGATCAACGAGCAGAAAGCGCATGAGATAGGTAAAGGCATTCTCCGGACGGTCAACCGTTCTGCACAGGATGTACCCCAAAGGATAGCCTGCTTCTTCTGCGATGAAGGCTGTGAATTCCGGGGTGGCGAGGATTTCGTTGAAAAACCCCAAAGCAAAATCGTCGCTTTGCGGCATTTTGAACACCTGCGGATGGTGTTCGGCATGCAGGCTTTGCACATCCCGGCAGAGCGCGGACAGGGTCAAACTATCTTTTAGCATGGCTGAACGAATTTCCATTGCGGCTCCTCGGCTTGACATGCGTCCGTTTAGGCATATAATACCATCCATACCGCGTTGACCGGGACGAGTAAATGTCCGGGCGCCGACAGGGAAGACAGGCCGATGACTGAGAGCCTGTTCCGGCGGAAGACATTGAAAACCACCTGCGAGCGTGGAACAGAACAGTGGTCAGTGACCGCCAAGTATGGGAAACGGCTGACCCCGTTACCGGTCGAAGAGATACCCTGAAAAGGGTAAATCGGGTGGAACCGCGTGAGTTGACTCTCGCCCCGTATGAGGGCAAGAGTTTTTTTATTTACAAGGAGGCACGAATGTCCGAACAGAAGTATGAAGAAACACCGTTGTACCGCATCCGCCATTCGGCTGCGCATGTCATGGCGCAGGCCGTGTTGGAGTTTTATCCCGAAACCAAGTACACGATCGGCCCGCCGGTGGAGAACGGTTTCTACTATGACTTTGAGTTCTCGCAGCCCATCACCGCCGAGGACCTGGAGAAGATCGAAAAGCGCATGCGCCAGATCGTCGCAGGCTCGCACAAGTTCGAGAAGAAGGTGGTCTCGGCCGATGAAGCGCGCCAGGTCTTTGCCAGCCAGCCCTACAAGCTGGAGTTGATCGAAGGCCTCGAGAAGGGCGGACTGGATGAGTATGGCAATCCGCTCAACGAAAAGCCGGAGATCTCCCTTTATCAGCACGACAAGTTTGTGGACCTGTGCCGCGGTCCGCACGTGGAAAGCACGAAGCAGATCAATCCCTCCGCGTTCAAGTTGATGTCCATCGCGGGGGCGTACTGGCGCGGCGACGAAAAGAACAAGATGCTCACCCGAATCTACGGCACGGCCTGGGAGAAACCCGCCGAGCTCGAGCATTACCTGTGGCAGCTTGAGGAAGCCAAAAAACGCGACCACCGCAAGCTGGGCAAGGAGCTCGGACTGTTCTACTTCTCCGAGGACGTCGGCCCCGGCCTGCCGCTGTTCACACCGAAAGGCGAGACGCTGCGTTACATCATGGAAAATTACGTCCGTGACGTGCAGACGCGCTATGGCTTTCAGCACGTGTGGACCGGACATCTTGTCAAGGAAGACCTGTATCACCGCTCCGGGCATTACGCCAACTACAAGGATTCCATGTTCCCGCCGATGGTGGACGAGAATGTCACCTTCCGTCTCAAGCCGATGAACTGCCCCTCACACATGACGCTCTACAATGAGATGGGCCGCCATTCCTACCGTGAGCTGCCGCTGCGCTTTGCAGAGTTTGCCACGCTTTACCGCTACGAAAAGACCGGCGAGTTGAACGGTCTGACGCGCGTCCGCGCCCTGACGCAGGATGACTGCCACACCTTCTGTACCGAGGACCAGATCCAGCAGGAGTTCTCGCTTGACTTGCAGGTCATCAAGGAAGTGCTGAACCGCTACCGCTTCTCGGATTACAAAGTCCGCCTGTCGCTGCGCGGTGCTGGCGGAAAATATGTGCAGGATGACGAAAAGTGGACCCGGGCAGAAGCCGCGCTGCGGGCTGCGCTGGTTGCCAATGAGGTCGATTTCTACGAAGCGGAAGGGGAGGCGGCCTTCTACGGTCCCAAAGCGGACTTCATTGCCCGTGACGTGCTGGGACGCGAGTGGCAGCTCTCCACGATCCAGGTGGACTTCATCCAGCCGGCCAGCCTTGAATGCAGTTACATTGGCGAGGATGGAGCGGAGCATACGCCTGTGGTCCTTCATCGCGCGGTGACCGGGACAACGGAGCGCTTCCTGGGCGTGATCATCGAGCACTTCGCTGGAGCCTTCCCGGTCTGGCTGGCGCCGGTGCAGGCGGTCGTCGTCCCGATCGCGGACCGGCACCTTGACTACTCCCAAAAGGTGGCAAGCGACCTGCGCGCGCAGGGTTTCCGTGTGGAAGTGGATGCGCGCAGCGAGCGCATGAATTCGAAGATCCGCGACGCGCAGAACCAGAAGATCCCCTACATGCTGGTGGTCGGCGACAAGGAAGCCGAAGCCGGGGCAGTGGCGCTGCGCCTGCGCAACGGAGACAACCCAGGGCCGATGCCATTGGCAGATTTTGTGGCCAAGGCGAAGAAGGATATCGAAGAAGGTGTTTAGTCAAGAACAGGTGACAGTCACTTTGCAGAGCACTCCCGATGTGAAACGAAGGGAGTCAAGTGACTGTCACCAGAAAAGTCCACGCCAAGCGAGGATTGAAATCTCCCCAAACGGCTAAAAGATATGAAAAATGAACCCAGCTTCGAGACCCTCGAAAATAATATCAATGCTCTAAAAGAAATCGCTCAAAAACTAGGTAAACGAACCAGTTCGGACTATTTTAATTGATTCGCAGGTTCTTCGGTCATCATGGGACTGGAGGGATAGTCTATCGGGGAAACCAATGCGGTCAGATTTCTTTTCTCGCAAAGTTTCATTCAAGACGAATGACTGCAAAGTTACGCTGAGAGTAAATGACGAGTTCTTGGCGGCGGACATAAAAGGCGCATTCGGCGATTCGGTTATTTGCTCTTTTGTAAACGAATCGCATGTCTTATCTATACGGAAACTTGCGCCTCGTTCACTATGTAAAAATATCGGGTACAAAGTTTATGTCATATTATTCACCTCATACAGAAAGCACAATTGCATTCCTTATTAATCCTTCTGTCCAGGATATTGTAAAAGCCTTTAACTTCTCTAGAAGAGAAAGTCTTCATATCGGAAATGGTTGTGCTAGTCTCTACCTTCAAAGATTCAATTGTGAGGTTCCTCGCTTGGCTATGCTTTCCGCTCTGCGTCCCGTCAGGGGCTGACCAGCCGGGGAGTTACCGTAGGTCTCAACCGTGTTGTCCGTGAAGTAAAAAGACCTTCGGTCAAAAAGTGGACGGGGACGGGAATCCCTCGCCCAGCGGGAAGATTATAGTATTAATATGCTGAGGTAAGTAAAATGAGAGAGAGCCGTCTCTATTTGACGGCTCTCTCATTTATGGCAATATACTTTACTTTGATGTTATGCTGCCGCTGCTATGCGTGCCACCTGACGCTTCGGGCGGTGCTTCACCAGGTCGTAATTGGATTGCAGGTTCAGCCAGAACTCAGGCGTGGTGCCAAAGGCCTCGGCGAACAGCCAGGCTGACTCTGGCGTAATTCCCCGTTTGCCGCGCACGATCTCGTTAACGCGCTGTACCGGTACACCAATGTGCGTTGAAAATGCCACCTGCGAAAGCCCGAGTGGGTTCAGAAACTCTTCCAGCAGGACCTCGCCGGGGTGGGTGGGAATTCGGTTTTCTGGGAGCATCTCAACCTCCTGCTAGTGATAATCGACCAACGAAACTTCGTGAGCGCCATTCTCCCAACGAAAAATGATACGCCACTGCTCATTCACGCGAATACTGTAAAAGCCATCAAGATCATCTTTCAGTGCTTCCAGCCTGTTGCCGGGCGGCGAACGCAAGTCAGCGAGTTTAAAGGCGGCGTTGAGCATATCGAGTTTGCGCAGCGCCACATTCAGAATGTCCTGTGGAAAGCGTCGCGCCCGTGACGTTCGTCTGCCGTGATACAGGTCTGCTGTGGCGGGGTCGCCGAAGGAACGTATCGCCATTACATAGATTATAACGCTTTCCCGGTAAGCATGTAAGAGAGATCCCGCTCGGATTAGGCTTTGATCTACCTCTGGGGCATGCGTCCTGACCACGCCAAAGCGTGACCGAAGGTCTCAACCGTGTTGTCCGTGAAGTAAAAAGACCTTTCCCAGCGGGAACCCTCTGTCCCACTGATCACTGTTCTCCACTCACTGCTCCTCCCATCGGTTGACGATTCACCCCCGCCCGTGGTATTATTCGTCCGCTAAAAACCAGCCTCGGGCTGGGTTTCGATTTTCAAGGAGAAGAGTATAAGCGCCAACGAATTCCGAATAAATGAAGCCATCCGCGTTGCTGAAGTCCGCGTGATCGGCGCAAACGGCGAAAATGTCGGTGTTGTGCCCACGCGCCAGGCTATTCAAATGGCCCGCGACGCGGACCTCGACCTGGTGGAAATCTCCCCGACCGCGGTGCCGCCTGTATGCCGCATCCTCGATTTTGGCAAGTTCCTGTTCGAGCGCACAAAGAAGGACAGGGAAGCCAAGAAAGCGCAAACCAAGATCGAGATCAAAGAGATCCGTTTGCGCCCGAAAACCAATGAGGCGCATCGTGGTTTCAAGGTGGACGACGCCCGCCGCTGGCTGCTCCAGGGCCACAAGGTTCGCGTCACCGTCAAGTTCCGCGGGCGCGAAATGGACTACCCGGAAATCGCGCTGGAAGACCTGAAGGAAGTCGCCCAATCGCTATCGGACGTCGGCGTGATCGAACAGGCTCCGATGATGGAAGGGCGGACAATGTTGGTGGTGCTCGGACCGGCAAAAGCCAAGAAGGCAAAGGCGGAAGCCGGGCAGGAATAAGTTCTCTCTACGGATCGTTCAATCCCGCGGGAGCACGTCACAGCCCGCGGTTATTTTTTCCAAGTTGACAACGAAAGGAGTAGGTAGCTGTGCCTCGAAAGCAGAAATCTGGTAAATATAAACTCAAGACCCATAAGGCAACCTCCAAAAGGTTCCGCCTGACCGGGTCTGGAGTGCTGGTACGCACCAAGGGTGGCAAGAGCCATCTGCGCCGCCGCACTTCTGATCGGACCAAGGTGAAACTCGCCAAGATGATCCCCGTCAAGGGACGCGGCATCATCAAGCGTGTCAAACGCCTGACGCCGAACATGGAGGCTTAAGGACTTCCGAGTCCGAGCCGGTCGTATCCGTTTTATTTTGCGGCTGCCGGGTGTACGTAACTGGTGACAGGGTCATTCCTGCGCCGACGCCCGGGGGTTTGCAGGAGGAAAAAAGTAAATGACACGTGTAAAGGGTGGTCCTTACGGCCACCGTCGTCACAAAAAAGTTTTAAAGATCACGAAGGGGCAGCGCGGTACGAGGCACTTCCTTTTCAAGCGCGCCAACGAGGCGATGCTGAAGAGCCTGTGGTACGCCTCGCGCGACCGCCGCACCCGCAAGCGCGACCTGCGCAGGCTGTGGATCGCCCGCATCAACGCCGCGGCGCGCCTCAACGGCACCACCTACAGCCGGCTGGTCTCGTCGATGAAGAAAGCCGACATCACGATCAACCGCAAGATGCTGGCCGACCTGGCGGTGCGCGACCCGCAGGCGTTTGCCGCAGTCGTGGCTCAAGCCAACCAGGCATAACCCATTAGATTTCAAACGAGGGCGGACTGCAGTCCGCCCTCTTGTGTTTAAGGGAGTAAAATTAACCGACAGCCGGACTTTCCGGCGCGTACGGGGACAAGGAAAATGATTACCTCGAGTCACAACCCGAAGATCAAGCTGGTCCGTGCGCTGGCAGGCCGCCCGAAGGAACGCCGTGAGAATGGCGCGTTCCTTGCTGAGGGTGTGCGTCTGGTCGAGGAAGCCTTTGCTGCCGGCTGGAATTTTCGTTTCGCACTTTACTCAGACAAAATAAATCAGCGCGGACTCGATCTGGTGCAGGGTTTAACTGCCAGGGGTGTGGACGTGGAACCTGTCGCGGAGAACATCCTGCAATCCGTGACCGAGACCGAGACCTCGCAGGGAATCCTTGCCGTGCTCGCGCTCGATCCGCCCGGCGCCCTACTGCCGCCCCCCAAAACGGATTTTATCCTCATCCCCGACCAGATCCGCGACCCCGGCAACCTCGGCACGCTGCTTCGCACGGCAGCCGCGGCAGGAGTGCAGGCGGTCTTCATCCCGCCGGAGACGACCGATCCCTTCGCGCCCAAGGTCATGCGCGCCGGGATGGGCGCCCACTTCCGGCTGCCGATCCTGTCCCAGACGTGGGATCAGCTTTCAGCGCGAGTGGAGGGCATGTCCGTGTTTCTCTCGGATGCCGTAGGTGAAAAATCCTGCTGGGAAGTTGATTTCACCCATCCCACGGCTCTGGTCATCGGCGGTGAAGCGGACGGCGCGAGCGCACAGGCGCACAGCCTGGCGACGGAAATGATCTGCATCCCCATGCCTGGTCACATGGAATCGCTCAACGCAGGCGCGGCGGGGGCCGTGCTGATGTACGAAGTGGTCCGGCAGCGCAGCCGGTGAAAGGGAGGATGGATGAAGATTCGCTCGATCACATATTTTTGCAACCCGGGTTATCCGCTGGACGAGAAGAAAATGCGCGCGGCAGGCCAGTTTGCCTCCGAGGCAAGAAAAGCTTTCGAGGAAGCCGGTTTCGAAGTCCAGACCACGCGCCTGGCGACGGTGCCGTTCCCGCGCCTGCTGGGCGCTGAGAAAATCGGCGAGACCCCGAGGCTGGCTGAGAAATTATCCGCTGTTGTGAACGAAGCCGGCATCGCCTACGTTGCATTGGGTCCCGCGCTGCCGGATGTCCCTGCAAGCTACGAGGTGATCCCCGAAGCGATCGCCGTTTCAAAACAGGTTTTTTTCTCGGGAATTCTCGCCAATCACCACATTGGAATTTCACTGCCGGCGGTGCATGCCTGCGCGCAGGTGATCGCGCGCGCAGCAACGCTCGAACCCAACGGTTTTGCCAACCTGCAATTTGCCGCATTGGCCAATGTCCCGGCAGGCGCGCCGTTCTTTCCGGCTGCGTATCACGAAGGCGAAGAGCCGGCATTCTCAGTCGCAGTTGAAGCTGCGGACCTGGCGGTCAGCGCATTTGAAGATGCATCTTCGGTGGATGAAGGCCGTGCGAAGTTAACGACCGCCATCGAGATCTATGCCAGGCAGATCGTCACTGTGGCGAACCTGCTGAAATACCGATTCAACCTGCGTTTCGGCGGCATCGACTTTTCGCTGGCGCCGTTCCCGAAGGAGGCGCAATCCATCGGCGCGGCCTTCGAGCGGATAGGAGTCCCCCGCACGGGGCTGCACGGTTCGCTGACTGCGGCAGCCATCCTGACCGAGGCTATTGACCGCGCCGACTTTCCTCACGCCGGGTTCAGCGGGCTGATGCTTCCGGTGCTTGAAGACAAGGTGCTCGCCTGGCGCGCCGCCGAAGGGACTCTCTCCGTCAAGGACCTGCTGCTTTTTTCCGCAGTCTGCGGGACTGGACTGGATACCGTGCCCCTGCCGGGAGATGCTTCCCCTGAGCAGATTTCCGCCCTGCTGCTGGACGTCGCTGCGCTCGCCCTGCGGCTGGACAAACCGCTGACCGCCCGGCTGATGCCCGTCCCCGGTAAAAAAGCCGGCGACGCGACCGGGTTCAACTTTGAGTTCTTCGCCAACAGCCGTGTGATGGCGCTGCGTGCGGAACCGCTCAAGGGTCCGCTGGGCGGAGAAGAGACTTTTCAGCTTAAGGCGCGCGCGCCGCGTTTATAAACTATCTTGAAGTAACAGCGTCCCGAAGGTTTTTGAACCTTCGGGACGTTATGCTTAGTATGTTCAGCGATGGTCCTATGATCAACGTTTACGACTTGCCCCACGCGCCTGCCCCGCTTGTCCCGCGTTTTTAGCGGGGCGTTCGCTTGTCCCTAAAAGGGATTGCGGGGTCAGGTGCATTATCCCCGCTAGTCTTCTATAAACGTGACAGCCCATCCATAGGAACGTACCCGCCACTCACCTTCTTCCTGCACCAGTACGAATGCCCATCCGCCATCTTCTTCAAAGCTGTTGCCATTTTGCGAAATTGTCCAATGTGTGGGCAAGGATAAAAAGGCGAGATCATCCTGAACGCTAAGATCCTGTGGGGCGCCAAATTTGTGCTTGAGTACAAGATCACTGGGAGGCTTATGCCATGACAAAATCTTCTGTGACCAACGTTTCACAGCATCTTCCCCTTCAAAAAGATGTGGCGCAAAATTTTCGATGATCACTACACCTTTGTTAGCGAAGGCTGAAAGCAGGGATTCGTCCCCTGTCTCTATAAACCGCGCAACCTTCTCAATTGGTACGAGTAATGCTGGGTCAAGATGTTCAGTCATTGTGTCTCCTTGCGAGTTTCACTTCGATTGACCGAGTTTCCTTTATTCGTTGATACAGAAGCTCCCAACGGTTTGCGACTCACCCCACGCTCTTGGTGGGGTACCTGCGTGTGCGCTCGCTGGTCGTGGGTCTCCTGACCTCGCCCTGTTTTCGACCGTCAAGTCTCAGACCTTCGGTCAGTTCATCGGCCAGGTCAGGAGACCTTGGCCGAGCAAGGCAACTCCCACCCGCCGGGTGCATTATCCCCGCGGTCTTCGGAGACGCTGTGTTGGGTGCAACGGGAATTCTACCTGAGACACGGCGTTGCACAATCATTGAGTCTCCATAGCAGAAAGGCACTCTGTTATGTCATTATCACAGGGGAAGAATTCTTCAATTTCTATATAGTACCCCTCATAAGAATGAGCGGTTGCTGGATAATGAAACTGTTGATTGAAAGTGATACCACAATCCATAAAGCCTCTTGGAACGCAGTCACTTTCTAAACGACTAAAGATCTGATCTGCTGTTTGAGCCTCTGCGCTGGCTTGCAAGACGACTTCATCAGAAATTATAGCTTTCCAATGTATCCAGCCTTGATTTTCTCGTTGCCGAACTTGCGTAAAGTAAGTTGACGGGCGATCTTTTTTCCACATTTTCTGATTCATATTGAGGTGGATAGATGGATAGTAAAGTTCTGTAAACAAACAAGCGCCAATTATTACAAACACCAAGAATGCGAACAAAATTGCCTTTCGTTGCCACAGCTTGAACAATCAGAGTTTCAGCTTTAGTCATAACTTTTTCTTGGCGCTCAACTAGAGATTATCCCCCTTTGGGGGACTTTACGGACGGTATAACTGCTTGTAGACGGCCAAATATCAAATCCATTATAGCCACCTTCATTATTCCAAAATGAAATTATCGATCAGGCGCGTCTTCCCTACGAAGACTGCCATCGAGAGCAGCGCTTTTCCCTGTGATTTCCTCCACTTCCTGAAGCGAGTCAAAATCTGCGCAGGAGACGTACTGCAATTGTGCCAGCGGTTCTTTGGATACCATCTCGCGGACGATGGTGCGCAGCGCCTCCGCCTTCCGTTCGCCGCGCCGGTGGGCGGCGTGGGCAGCGCTAAGGGCGCGGAACAGTACCGTCGCCGCCTGCCGCTCCTCAGGGCTGAGGTAGCTGTTGCGGCTGGACATGGCGAGACCGTCCTTCTCGCGCACGGTTGGGCAGATGATGATCTCAATGGGGAAGTCCAGGTCGCGGGTCATGCGCCGGATGACGGCCGCCTGCTGGGCGTCCTTCTGCCCAAAATACGCCTTCTGCGGCTGGACGGCGTTGAACAGCTTGGCGACCACCGTCGTCACGCCTCGGAAATGACCGGGGCGGACGGCGCCCTCCAGCGGCTGGGTCAGCCCCTCGACCGTGACCCAGGTCTGGAAGCCGGGCGGGTACATGACTCTCGGGCGTGGGCGTCCAGACCAGGTCAGCGCCGGCCTCCTCGAGCAGGGTCAGGTCGCGCTTCAGGTCGCGCGGGTATTTGGAGAGGTCTTCGTTGGCGCCGAACTGGGTCGGGTTGACGAATATGCTGGCGGCGACGCTGGCGCACTCATCCCTTGCGCGGCGGACGAGCGAGAGATGCCCCTCGTGGAGATAACCCATGGTTGGGACAAGCCCCACGGGTTCCGGCAGCAGGGCACGGGCGGTGCGCAGCTCCTCGAATGTGGATGCAATGATCATCGAGTTGGACATCCATACCTCCGAAAATTATGGACAGCGTGGGTCGGCGCGGGTCGTCGGGGCTTCGCCAAAGGCTTCCAGTATCGGCGCGCCGACCGCATCGGGAAGCGGCGGAAGATCCAATGCCCAGGCTGCCGTGGCCGCCGTGTCGGTGACGTTGACCGGGCTGGTCAGAGTTTGGGAAACCACATCGGGACCTGAGACGATCCAGGGGATGGTCATATCCTGCGGCGACCGTGAGCCGTGCAGGTCGTCGTGACCGCCGTGGTCCGCGGTGACAATGATCAGCGTGGTCTCACGCAAGCCGCTTTTATCGAGCGCGGCCAGCAGGGTGCCGATGGCTTCGTCCGCGCGGCCGATGACACTCAGTTGCTCTGGTGATAGCCAGCCGTGGACATGACCCATCGCGTCGGTGGTGGCGAAATGGACGAAGGCGAGGTCGAAGCCTTTTTCCAGGATGGGAGCGGCCTGATCGGCGATGACCGTATCCCGGTCATTGACGTAGAGAAACACATCCGTGGTCTCGGGTGGGGTAACCTGGCGCAGTTTCTCCTTATTTACAACCATAACGGTGTAGAGTCCCGCCTGCTTGGCTTGCGCGAAGATCGAAGTCCCCTGGGCGTAACCGTTCTCGGGGATGTAGTCGTTCCAATATACTCCGTGCTGGTCGGGGCACAGCCCCGTAAGCATGGAAGCGTGTGCGGGCAGGGTGGCGCTGGGGTGAATGGTCTGAGCGTTGAGGGTCACGGCTCCCGACTGCATAAGAGCGGTAAGGTTAGGCATCGGCACCATGAGCATGGCATCGGGGCGTAACCCGTCAATGCTGATGATCAGGACGCGCTCGATGGCCGGCTTAGGTGTAGCCGTAGGCGATGGAGTATCCGTGGGCGGTAACGGCGTAAATGTGCCGGTCGGTTGAAGAGTCGCCGTAAATGTGGGGGGGACAGGCGTAGCCGTGGGTGATGGTGGGGCGATGACGGCACAGCCCGTAAGAAGGATGACGACTAGCGCTGCACGGCTGATAAGGCTAAATTTCTTCGAAAAGGATGGCTTCACAATATTGCCTCGTAGAATTCTCCTGGTAATTTTACGGCTAAACCGTGTTTTTAATCCGACGTGGAAGGTCTAAATTCCCTACTTGTTTTTGGAAAACTTGTGCTAAACTTAGGGTAACTGATACCACCTACTCACAAACTGGAGGAAAATATGGCTTATTCATTCGTCAATTCCAAGGGGACAACGTACTATCTGCATAATAAGAAGACCATGCGTGGAACCAAGGAAGTGACTTTGTTCTATTTCGCCAAGGACGTGCGCCCGGCTGATGCCCTGGAAGCGGTACCGCCGGCTTACCAGGTCGTAGAAATGAAGACAGGCATGCCTGTCCTCAAGAAGAAAGTATAACCATTTTCTGCGAGGTTGACCATGCCTTCACTTAATCGTGTTCAGTTGATCGGCCGCTTGGGCAAGGATCCTGAAAGTCGGTTCACTCCGACGGGCAAAAAGGTAGCATCCTTCAGTCTGGCTGTCGGGCAGCGCTGGAAAGGCGCGGACGGCACCGTCAAGGAACAAACTGAATGGGTCAACATCGAAGCATGGGGTCGGATCGGAGAGATCTGCCAGCAGTACCTGCAAAAGGGGCGCCTGGTCTTCATCGAAGGACGGTTGAAGACTGACCGCTACGAGGATAAGGGCGAGACCAAGTACTTCACCAAGGTCGTGGCCACGTCCATGCAGATGCTGGAGAAGAAAGCCGAAGAAGAGGACGAACCCGAGGCTGCAAGCGAGGAATCAGGACTGTACGAAGCCTGATTCAGGGTTCCTTCCGTAAAATTCAATAAATGAAAAGAGGGACGCGCTTTTGCGTCCCTCTTTTTGTGCAAAAAGATTGTCTAGCTTTTTTCCAACTGATCGACCAGTCTGGAGATGATGTCAAATCCGCCCTGCCAGAAGGCTGCGCTGTGGATGTCGATACCTGCATCGGCAAGGATTTTCACCGGCGCTTCGGAGCCGCCTGCCGAGAGAATCTTGAGATATTTCGGCTTAAACGCGTCACCCTCAGCCTTGAATTGCTGGTAGAGCGAGAACACCAGCAGCTGCCCGAACGCGTAGGCGTAAACGTAAAATGGAACGGCGTAGATATGCGGAATGGAAACCCATTCCCACTTGAACTCGTCGCTTATTTCCACCGAATCGCCAAACTGCTCTTTGAGATTTTGCATGTACGCGGCACAAACGTCATCCACCGTGGCGTTCTTCTGCGTCAGGGCATGCGCCTCCCGCTCGAAAAGAGCAAAATAGACCTGGCGCAGGATCGTGGCGAAGGCATCGTCCATTTGCTTGAAGAGGATGTCGCGCCGCACGGCTTTATCGGTCTCGGCAGCGAGCAGCTTGTCCGTGAGCATCATTTCCCCGAAGGTGGAGGCGGTCTCCGCCAGCGGCAGGGATGAATGGAAGGTGAACGCGCTGTGGTGCGAGGCCAGCATGGCGTGGATGGCATGGCCGAGTTCGTGCGCCAGGGTCGCCACGTCTCGCGCGCGCCCGGTGAAGTTCATCAGCACGTACGGGGTATCCTCGGGGTTGATCGAGGCGCAGAACGCGCCGCTTTGCTTCCCCTTGCGGACCTCGCTGTCGAGACGGTCCTGGTCGAACACGCGGCGGGCGAGCGCGCCAACCTTCGGGTCGAACGCGTCAAACGACTCCAATACCATCTCGGCGGCTTTCCCGAATTCAAACGACTTGTTCGACCGGGCGACCGGCGCATAAATATCGTAGCGGCGCAGGCGCTTCATGCCCAACGCTTTGGCTTTCACGCGGAAGAAACGCTGGAAGACCGCCGCGTTTTTGCGTGTGACCTCGAGCAGGGTGTCCACCACATCGTCGGGGATGTCGTTATTCAAATTTCGTGCCGAAATGGGAGTTGAAAATTTCCGTCAGCCCGATATTCTCGTTGTGCCAGTCCCGGGCGTGGGTCTGATACATCTGCCCAAGAATCGGTCCATCATTACCAAAAACGCGGAAGAGTTCCTGGTAGGCCTTGGCGCGCAATTCGGGGTCGGACCCCTGGATGTACGGTTGCAGCTGGGCGCGAGTTCAGCTCCTTGACTTCGCCGTTCACTTCCAGTTTAAAGACGTATCGATTGGTGATGGCGTCGTACAGGTTGACCAGCGCGCTGGAGCCGGTCACGTCCTTGATGTTGATGACCTTCTCCTCGGCTTCGCTCAGCGTGTAGGGTTTGAAGTGGCGTATCTCTTCGAGGTAATAACGATAATCGCCCGAAGCGGACATTAGCCGCTCCGCATTATGGTCGTCCACTTCCTTCCACCACAGGCTGAAGAATAAGGTGCGGTTCTGCATTTCCGCGGCAAACTGCTGGACACGGCCCATCAGACTCTGCGCATCCTGGTTCTGCGTGTCCTCCGCGAAAGACAACCCTGCGAAGGAATGGATCCGGTTCACCACTCGCGAGGTGGATTCGGACGCTCGCACCACGGCGAGAAAGGTTTCAGTGTCCATATCGGGATTGAGTTTGTCCCGGACGCCCTCGAATGACGCGACCTGTTCTTCGACATTGTCAAAAGCGCTCTCCAACTCCGGGCTGCCGAAGCCGGGGAAGAGTTGTGTCAGATCCCATTTTTTAGTTACGTAGGACATAGTTACTCCCAGCGGAATGGATTACAGACTCGAGCGGATATGGACGATGTCGCCGTCCTTGACGATGTATTCCTTGCCCTCCAGCCGCCACTTGCCCTTGGCTTTGGCTTCGGTCATCCCGCCCAGCGCGGTCAGGTCATCGTAGTGGACCACTTCCGCCCGCACGAATCCATGCGCCAGGTCGGTGTGGATCTCGCCCGCCGATTCCTGGGCGGTCGCGCCGCGGCGCGTTGTCCACGCGCGGACTTCGTCCTCGCCCACGGTGAAAAACGACTGCACGTTGAGCAGGTCGTAGGACAGGCTGATCATACGGTGGAGTGCAGGCTCGGTGATGCCAAATTCCTGCATGAAAACCTGTGCATCCTCAGGCGGTAGCACGGCGATCTCGGCTTCCAGCTTGGCCGGCAGGGAGACGGAGGGATGGTCGGTTTCAATTCCGGGACTGGATTGTCCCTCGCCCAGGTTGAACACGGTCAGGATCGGCTTGCGGGTCAGCAGGCCGTAGCTGGAGAGCTCAAGCTGCTCCTCGTGGTTGAATTCCAGGAAACGAAGGGGCTTGTTCGCGGAAAGCGCCTCGTTGAGACGGTTGAACAGCGCGGTCTGGCGCTCATTGAGCGTTTTGTCGGTGCCGCCCTTTCGGCGCTCGTCGACCAGGCGCTCCAGCTTGCGTTCGACGGCGATCAGGTCGTTGAGCAGCAGTTCGTTCAGCATGGCGTCCAGGTCGCGCGCGGGGTCCACGGACCCGGATGGGTGCGGGACGTTGTCGCTTTCGAAGCAGCGCACCACGTGGATGAACGCGTCCATCTGCGCCAGCGTGTTGAGCAGCGTGCCCGAGATGCCGCTTTTTTGGGCGGTGCCTTCCAGCCCGGCGATGTCCGCGTAGGTGACCTTGGCGTAGATGGTCTTGCGCGGCTTGAACATGGCGGAAAGCGTGTCCACGCGCGGGTCGGGGACGTCCACCACGTGCGTGTGCACCTCCATGCGGCCGGCGGAGGCGTGGGTGGGCGTGGTGCCGCGGGTGAGCGCGTTGAACAGGGTTGTCTTGCCAGATTGCGGGAGTCCGATTATTCCGAGTTTCATCTTGACCTTTATTGAGGGAGTGGTATACTGTTTGACGCCGGCCGGAGTGGCGGAACAGGCAGACGCGCACGACTCAAAATCGTGTTCCGAAAGGATTGTGGGTTCGATTCCCACCTTCGGCACTGAGATTATACCCCAGCGGTTTTCAAAACGCCCTCATCATTCGATGAGGGCAAATGCAATCTTGGTGCAGTTGACAATGCATTCCTGTACTTACAATGGAGTTGTCAGTCGGGGAGTAGCACCTGCCGGCAGGCAGGACAGGTTGCCGACAATCACAGGGCTGTGCTTGCGCCCTCGGTGCCTGTAGGCTCTCTTGCACCTGCAAGAGTGTCAGCGACCAGCGAGACCGCCTCTGAGGGATGGTCTCTTTTATTTTGCCCGTTGAAAGGAAATCGTGTGGATTTTGTGACGTCGCTGCTCATTGCCATTGGACTTGCCATGGACGCCTTTGCCGTTTCCATCGGGGCAGGGACGGGCGGCCTGGTCAAGGACTTGCGCTCCAAGCTGCGCCTGGCTTTTCATTTTGGTATTTTCCAGGCTGGGATGGCGGTCCTCGGCTGGCTGGCGGGATCCACCATCCAGCGCTGGATCACCGGAATCGATCACTGGATCGCGTTCGGCCTGCTGACCTACGTGGGCGTGAACATGATCCGCTCGGGACTGGGCAAGGGCGATGAAGAAAATCGCCGCAACCCGTCCAAGGGCGCGACGATGGTGATGCTGAAGTCTCGCCACCAGCATCGACGCCATGGCGGTCGGATTAAGCCTGGCCATGCTGTCGCTGCCTGTCGCCGCACCATCCGTGATCATCGGGCTGGTTACGTTCGGGCTTTCCATTTTCGGATTACTAGCCGGCGGAAAACTCGGCGAGAAGTTCGGCAAGAGGATGGAAGTCCTCGGCGGTGTGATCCTGATCGGCATCGGACTGCGCGTCCTGATCGGTGATTTGTTCTTTTAGGCTTTGTATGCTTTCCAGTTGATGAGCAGGTGAAGGAAGTCACTGGCATTAATAACAGGCTCGGACTATCATAGTAATGAAACTAAGGAGGAAAACTCCATGGCAACCATGAATGACGTCCTTGCAGTGATCATGGGCGGGGGACGCGGTACGCGCCTTTTCCCGCTGACCAAAATGCGCTCCAAGCCTGCCGTGCCTATTGCGGGAAAGTACCGCCTGATCGACATCCCCATCAGCAACTGTATCAACTCGGGCATCTTTCGAGTTAATGTGCTGACACAGTTCAACTCGGTGTCGCTCCACCGGCACATTACCGAGACCTACCAATTCGATTCCTTCCACACCGGCTACGTGCAGATCCTGGCCGCCGAGCAGACCATGCAGTCGGAGACGTGGTATCAGGGCACGGCCGATTCGGTACGCAAGCAGCTGTTCGAGATCAAAGCTGCCGGCGCGGAGGAGGTGCTGATCCTGGCAGGCGACCACCTCTATCGCATGGACTATGCCGCCATGCTCGAGACCCACTGGCAGAAGGGCGCCGACATCACCGTGGCGGTCCAGCCGGTCGGTAAGAGCGAAGTCTCGCGCCTGGGAATCCTCAAGCGCAATGACGACGGGCGTATCGTGGCTTTTGCTGAAAAGCCGAAAGACCCCAAGGTGCAGGCGAAGTTCGTCAGCCGCGACGACCCCGCCCGCCCTTACCTGTGCTCCATGGGCATCTACGTGTTCAAGACCCAGGTGCTGATCGACCTGCTGACCGAATATCCCGATTTCGATGATTTCGGCAAGGACATCATCCCGCAGGCCATTGGCACGCGCCCCGTTTACGCGTATGACTTTGACGATTACTGGCAGGATATCGGAACGATCCGCTCGTTCTACGAGACCAACCTCGAACTGACCCGCCCTGACGCGCCGTTCAATTTTTACGATGCGCGTCGCCCCATCTACACCCACTCGCGCTTCCTGCCCGGTTCCATCGTGGAGGACAGCAAGCTCAAGGATGTGCTCCTCGCGGAGGGCTGCGTGATCCGCAAAGCATCCATCACCCATTCGGTGATCGGTGTGCGCAGCATCGTCGGTGCGGGGACGGTGATCCAGGATACTGTCGTCATGGGCGCCGACTACTATGAGCGCCGCGTCAAAAAGGATATTCCGCTTGGTATCGGAAAGCGATGCAAGATCGAGGGTGCCATCATCGACAAGAATGTGCAGGTCGGCGACGGGGTGGTGATCAAGCCCTTCCCGCGCGGCACGGACATCGACGCCGGCACCTGGGTCGTTCAGGATGGGGTGGTGGTCATCCCCAAGGACACCATCATCCCCGCTAAAATGCGAATTGAACCTTAATTTTCTTCAGGAGTTTCATTAATGACCGAAAAACCTTTACCTCCCCCAGCCGGCAGTGATTCCGTGTGGCACAGCCTCAGCCTGGATGATACGCTCAAGCGCCTCGCCGTGCAGGAGCACGGACTCAGCAGCGATGAAGCTGCGAAACGACTCAAGCAATACGGGTTGAACCAGCTGACCGAAGCGGAGCGCCCCGGCTTCCTCTCAAAGTTGTGGGACCAGCTCAATAATTTTGTGGTCATCCTCTTGATCATTGCCTCCGTCATCTCTGCCCTTCTGGGTGAGTGGGTGGACGCGGCAGCCATCATGTTGATCGTGGTGCTCAATGCGGTGCTGGGCATTGTCCAGGAAAGCCGCGCGGAGGAAGCCCTGGCGGCGCTCAAGAAAATGGCAGCGCCTGAAGCGCAGATCCTGCGCGATGGACACCGGGTAAGCGTCCCGGCGCGGGAGCTGGTGCCGGGAGACATCGTCTTCCTCGAAGCAGGGAATTTTGTCCCGGCGGATTTGCGCCTGCTGGAAGCGGTCAACATGCGGGTCGAGGAGGCTTCGCTCACCGGCGAATCGCTGGCGGTACAAAAGAATGCCTCCCTTCAGCTGGACGGCAACGTTCCCCTGGGCGACCGGCGGAACACCGCCTTCATGGGCACCACCGTGTCCTACGGGCGCGGGCGCGGCGTGGTCACCAGCACCGGCATGAACACCCAGCTGGGGTTGATCGCCACCATGCTGCAAAGTGTCGAAACGGAACAGACCCCGCTCCAACGCCGGCTGGACGAACTGGGAAAGACCCTCAGCATCGGCGCGCTGATCCTGGTGGCGGTGGTCTTCGTGGTCTCATTGGCCAATTACACAGACCTTTCTGCGCTGCTCGCGGATCCGCTTGCGTATCTGCAGGAGTTTGCCGTTGAGATCACCGATGCCTTCATGATCTCGGTCAGCCTGGCGATTGCCGCCGTCCCCGAAGGCCTGCCGGCGGTCGTGACCATCAGCCTGGCGCTCGGCATGAGCCAGATGATCAAGCGCCACGCTCTCATCCGCAAGCTCTCTTCGGTAGAAACGCTCGGTTCCACCACCACCATCTGCTCGGACAAGACCGGCACGCTCACCCAGAACCAGATGACCGTTACCCGCCTGTGGGCGGACGGCCAGGTCATTCAGGTGGGAGGCGCGGGGTATTCTCCGCGCGGTGAATTCAAGGTGGATGGCAGGGATGAGGAAATCAGGAAGTATCCCGCTGCCCTGACGACCCTCTGGCTTGGGCTGCTGAACAACGACTCGGATCTTGAAGAAAGCGGGGAGGAGGACGGCAGTACGACCTATCGTATCATCGGTGATCCGACCGAAGGCTCGCTGCTGGTGGCGGCGGCCAAAGCCGGCGCGCTGCACGAAGAAATGGACCAGTCCTACCCGCGTGTGCAGGAAGTGCCCTTTGACTCGGAGCGCAAGCGCATGATCACCGTGCACGAAGTGCGCGAGCCCCGCACGCAGGACATCTCCCCCTTCACCGACCAAACGAAACGCGGACAGCACGTCATCATCGTCAAAGGCGCGCCGGACGTGGTGCTCGACCTGTGCACGAATTACCAGACGCTCGATAATGTTTCAGTCAGCATGGGGAAAGCCCAGCGCGAGCGCATCCTTTCCGCCAATGAGTCGATGACCCGTGACGCACTGCGTGTGCTCGGTGTGGCCTACCGCGTGGTCGAATCGCTGCCGGTGGATGTCAACGCCGACCTGCTGGAAAAGGACTTGGTCTTCGTCGGGCTGCTCGGGATGATAGACCCGCCGCGTGAAGAAGTGTCCCCGGCGCTCAAGACCGCACTCCATGCCGGCATCCGCACCGTGATGATCACCGGCGACTTCCCCAACACCGCGCGCGCCATCGCCGAAGCCATCGGTTTGCTGCGCCCCGGTCACAAGGTGATGACCGGCGCCGATCTTGATGCGATCAGCGACAATGAGTTAAAGAACGTTATCGAGGAGACGGATGTCTTCGCCCGCGTCTCGCCCGAACACAAGATGCGCATCGTGGACGCGCTGCAGGCCAACGACGAGATCGTGGCCATGACCGGCGACGGCGTGAACGATGCGCCGGCCATCAAGCGTGCCGACATCGGCGTCGCGATGGGAATCACCGGCACCGACGTGGCCAAGGAAACGGCTGACATGGTACTGACCGACGACAACTACGCCAGCATCGTCTCGGCGGTCGAGCAGGGGCGCATCATCTACGCCAACATCCGCAAGTTCGTTTTCTTCCTGCTGTCCTCCAACGTGGCCGAGATCATGATCATCTTCCTCGCCACGCTGGCCGGCCTGCCGGCTCCGTTGACCGCCATCCAGCTGCTCTGGTTGAACCTGGTCACCGACGGAGCGCCCGCATTGGCTCTCGCGATGGAGAAGGGCGACCCGGACATCATGGACAGAAAACCCCGCCCGAAGAACGAGCCGATCGTCAATGGGGTCATGGGACTCGGAATTGGCATTCAAACTGTAGCCCAGACTGCCGCTGTGCTGTTCGCGTTTTGCATCGGTCTGCTGTGGGAGCTGGAGCATCTCGGAATCGTCCCACCGACCGGGATGAACCCGGTCAGTTTTCTTATCCAATTCGATTGGCGCACCATCAACATCGATGCGCTGCATACGGCTGAAACGATGGCGTTCCTCACACTTTCACTTTGCGAACTGTTCCGCGCCTACACCGTGCGTTCGGAGCGCGCTTCGATTTTCACCATCGGCGTATTTTCCAACAAGTACATGCAGTATGCGGTCGGTTTGTCCATCGCCCTGATCCTGCTGGTCAGCACCGTGCCTTTCCTTCAGGGAATCTTCGATACGCACTTCATGTCCCGCCAGGAATGGACGGTTGTCCTGACGCTGTCCTTCATCCCTGCAACAGCGGAGGAGATCACCAAGTTCTTCCTGAGAAGGCGGAAAGCATAACTCCAAATCGTAACGTTGATAAAATCCCCGTCAAACATGGCGGGGATTTTGGTTGTAGAATAAGGTAATGAAATTCCTGAAGTGGTTGATCGCTCCAGCGACGACATCCGATGAGGGCGACCGGCGCATGGTGCTGATCGTGCTTGGATTCGCGCTGGCTGCGGACCTGGTGTTGATTGCCGGAGGAATCAGCCGTCCGGTCATGGTCAGTCTGGGCGTGGTGCTGCTGGTGACACTGGCGCTGGTGCTGCGCGGAATCCTGTGGCCGGCCGGGTTGATCGTCCCCCTTGTTGCATTGATGGCGTTCGCCTATTTGATGTTTCGCAACGACGGCTTGCGTGATACTGCTGCCTTCGGCCTGGTCGTGGTCATCATCAGCGCAGGCTTGCTAGCCGGACGGCGCGGTACGGTGACTTTCGGTGCAGCGAGCCTGATCGTAGTGGTCGTGCTGGTGGTGATGGAGTTCAACGGCAGGGTCGTCAACAAGTTCAGCGAGTTCAATTCCGCGGGTGATTACATGGCGGTGAGTGTGGCGCTGATCCTGATAACAGCCCTGCAGTGGGCGGTCATCACACGTCTCAAGGAGAATATCCGCAGGGCACAGGCTGAGATCGACGAACGACGCCGGATCGAGGATGCCCTGCGCGCCAGTGAAGCCCGTTACCGCCAGCTGGTGGAGGAAGCGCCGCTGGGAATTGCCATATTCAGCGACGAAGCGCTGATCGAACAGGTGAACCCGGCAGCCTGTGCGATGTTGGGTTATCAGGCGGAGGAAGTCATCGGCATGCATCCCCTCCCCCTGATCGAGCCTGCGGAACATGCCCAGGTCGAAGAGGCCATCGCACCGCTGGAGTCCGGAGAAACCATGCGCATGGAACAGGTCCTTATCCGCAAGGACGGATCGCGACTGCCGGTGATGGGCTCCACCCGCCAGATGCCGGATGGCCGCTATCAATTCATCTTTCAGGATATCAGCGAACGGAGGCAGGCCGAGGAGGCCGTGCGTGCGCTCAATGAACAACTGGATAAACGTGTACGCGAGCGCACCGCCGAGTTGGAAGCTGCCAACAAGGAGCTTGAATCCTTCTCCTATTCCGTTTCCCATGACCTGCGCGCACCGCTGCGGGCAATCAACGGTTTCAGCAACCTGCTGATCAGCGACTATGCCGGCAAATTGTCCGGTGAGGCGCTCGAATACCTGGATAAGGTGAAGGAGAACGCCAATAAAATGGCGTCGCTCATCGACGACCTGCTCACCTTCTCACGCCTGAGCCGCAACCCGCTCAAAAAACGTCGAGTGGACCTGCGCGGGCTGGTGGTCCAGGTGATCGATGACCTGCATGCCGAGGCAGGGGCACGGGAGATCAAATGGCAGATTGGCGAACTGCCTCCCTGTCTGGCTGACCCGGCGCTGCTGAAACAGGTGTATGCCAATCTGATCGGGAACGCGCTGAAGTACACCCGTCCGCGCACGGCTCCGGTCATCGAGATCGGCAGCCGCATGCTGCGCGGGCAGACGGTCTATTTCGTGCGTGACAACGGTGTCGGGTTCGATATGAAGTATGCGGGGAATCTGTTCGGCGTGTTCCAGCGGCTGCATTCAGAAGCCGAGTTCGAAGGGACGGGGATCGGCCTGGCCATCGTCCAGCGCATCGTCAACCGGCACGGGGGAAAGATCTGGGCTGAATCCGAAGTGGACCAGGGAGCGACGTTCTCGTTCACACTGTCTGCAAAAGTGTAAGGCTTGTTAGTACCAGCGTACGATAAGAATAAGGCTTGTGAAAATGTATACTAATAAGCGGGTATGCATTCAATCCTTATTCTTTTCTCGATGGAGGGACTATGTTGAAGAAATCTGTCCGTTTAGGCATCTTGATGGTGCTGGTCGCAATTTTCTGTTTCAATGTCGCAGTCGTGAAGGCGGATCGAGATGATCGTAGAACCAATCTTGTGCCAATAATAGATGGCACCATGTCCTACGGGGATGTTTATGGTATTCCTTGGAATGGGAGTTACGACCCAGGTACCTGGGATACGAGCAAGTTATACACATTAAATTTTGTAACCGATGCCAAGACGTATGGGGAACTTAAAGCGGAGTATGAAAGTAAACTTGGTTATCCGATCGTGATGTTGGCTAAGGTTTACGAAATGGCCTACGTATCCATTGGTGCCGGAATTTCCTGGTCGCCTCTTGGAAGGGTTTCACCATCTTATTACATTATGCCTGACCCTTCTGATCCTCTGGTAGGGTGGCAGGTATCCGTTGCAATCTTTAAAGCTCCTGTAAAAGGGCAGGAAAACCTCCGCTTGACGCTCTTCGGCTATGTCAACGATGACGACAAATCCTGTGTCCTATGGAGCCTGGACGGCTTTCGCAATTTGAATGTTGCTGACAAATGCGGAGGCGAAGCGGAACTCGTTTGCACGGTCAAGCTGGTCGATAAGGAACTGAAGTATGACTGTGAAGGCGGCTACGATTGGCTGGGCGAACAAATCGTTAATGATCCCAAATGGCTGGAGTGGGCACATAAATTTGCCAGCATGAACGGCAAAAAGTAGAACCAAAAATCCGGCGGGATATCCGCCGGATTGTTTTTTTAGAGTACTCAGGCTGTGTAATACTCAAGAATAGGTTAGCCTACGGTTTCTCAACGTTATCGTCTACATCTTTCGCAAGTTTGAACTCATTCGCCGGGATGAGCAGCTCCGGTCCGGCTTTCAATCCCTGCTTAGCGAGGGCATCGACGTACTCAGGGTGGAAATGAAACTCCCCGTCGCGGTAGATCTCCCGGTCCCAGGGATTCAGGATCAGCTTATCGCTGACCAGCCCGATGTAATCGGGTACGCTGACGCCCAGGGTGTGGGAGTAGAGCACGGCGCTTCGCACCGCGACTGCCCCCAGGCTTTCGGCTTTCTCCTTGACCAGTTGAATCGTCTCGCCGGTGCTGCAGATTTCGTCCACGACCAATATGCGTCGCCCGGCAACTGCGAGGGGCGGCTCGACGATCCACTGCGGGGACTCGTGCTTCACGACATCGTTAACCCGCCGCGAAAGCCGCACCGGGTAGACTTCGACCTGGAGCATGTGCGAGATCAATGTGCCCGGATAATAGCCGCCGCGCCCGACGGGCAGGATGATCTCCGGCTCTAAGCGCGACGCTGCTGCCGCAAGGGCTTTGCACAGACCGTGGAAGTCCTCCCACGAGATCGGGCGGATTCCCTTGCGGGTGGAATAGTCATAGGGTCGTTGGGACATGTCTTACCCTTTCGGAAATAGCTCTTTTTCAAAGCGTAGGTCACGTTTCAAACGTGACCTACGCTTTGTCAGGGCACCTTGTGTGTGAGCGGAGTCCTGGAACAAGTGAGGGGCAGCCTTCCGCAGCGTCGATCCGAGGGCTTCCTGCCTCCATGACTTGCTGAATTGGGTGAGGTCGATAAAGTGCTCTTTGAGCTTGGGCGAAGCCGTCCATACTTCGAGGCCTTCAATGGACCATATGCCTAATGCTCTGCGGGTATTAAGGCGGGACACCTGTGCCCACGGCACGCGGATCGTCGTGAAGGACTCGGTATATTCGAGCCAGTCTTGAGTGAGCACGAGTTGCCGGCGGAGCGCCAGGAAAAGTAGGAAGACCCACAAGACGAGTCCGGCAAGCCAGTTGAGCCAGAGCTCTCCGCTTATTAGGTTGTCGAGGATCCTTGTAAAACAAAAGACCGCGATCAGCGGGGCAAGTACGAGAATGAGTGTCCGGTTGCGGATGTGGAAGATGGCTGGTGAGACGCTGTGAGATTCCATATCAGGTACTCCTTGCAGGTCTGAACCTCGAAGCTGAGTCAAAGGTTTTGCACAGACTGTGGAAGTCCTCCCACGAGACGGGATGGATTCCCTTGCGGGTTGAAAAATCTTAGGGGCGTTGGGACATGGGAATGCTTTTCAATGTTTCAAGTGTATTCTATGCAATACATTATACGTCCATCACGTTCCGCACGTTACCTTCATCCTACAAGGGTAAAAAGCGTGTTGATGTATAATCCAGTGTGAAATCCCCTCATGGAGGCCGAAATGGCTGAACGAAAAATCCGCGTGCTGGTGGCAAAACCCGGGCTGGACGGGCACGACCGCGGCGCAAAAGTGGTCGCCCGAGCACTGCGCGACGCCGGCATGGAAGTCATCTACACCGGGCTGCGCCAGACGCCCGAAATGATCGCGGAGGCCGCCCTCCAGGAAGATGTGGACGTGGTGGGGCTCTCCGTCCTTTCGGGGGCGCACATGGCGCTCGTCCCGCGCGTGCTGGAACTGCTCAAAGCCAACGGGCAGGAGAAGGTCAAAATTTTCATCGGCGGCATCATCCCCGATGAGGACATGCCCCGCCTGAAAGAGATGGGCGTGACCGGAATCTACGGCCCCGGCGCTCCGACCGGTCAGATCATCGACGACGTCCGCGCGGCGGTGAAAGCCTGATGTTTCCATCCAGAGAGTGATTATGAATCTCGCCCAGTCCGTCCTTTCCGGAGACCGGCTCGCTCTGGCGCGGCTGCTCACGCAGGTGGAGAACAACACCCCCGAGGGCCGCGACGCGCTGGACGAACTCTTCCCTCACGCCGGCAAGGCGCACCTGGTCGGCGTGACCGGCTCGCCGGGCAGCGGCAAGTCCTCGCTGGTCAACCAGATCGCGCTTCATTATCGCAAAGCGGATTCGCCCAAACGTGTGGCGATCGTCGCCGTGGACCCCACCAGTCCTTTCACGGGCGGGGCCGTCCTTGGCGACCGGGTCCGCATGCGCGACCTCTCCGGCGACGCGGGTGTTTTCATCCGCTCGATGGCCACGCGCGGTTCGCTGGGCGGGCTGGCTCAGGCGACTGCCGGTGTTGTACAGGCTTTCGATGCGGCCGGCTTCGACGTGGTGCTGGTCGAGACAGTCGGAGCCGGTCAAGCCGAGGTGGATATTGCGCGGCTGGCGCACACCACGCTGGTCGTCGAAGCGCCGGGCATGGGTGACGAGATCCAGGCAATCAAGGCTGGCATTTTAGAAATCGCGGACATCCTGGTCATCAACAAGGCCGACCATCCCGGCGCGGACAACACCGAGCGCGCGCTGAAATCCATGCTCGATCTGGCGCACCCGGTCGAGAAGGTGTTCCGCCACCACGGGCAGGCGATGACCGTCTTCACCCCGGCTGGAGTCAACGACCCCGCGTTGTGGATTCCACCCATCGTGCGCACGGTCGCCACGGAGGGCACGGGAGTCACCGGGTTGGTGGAGTCCATCAGCGCCCATGCGGAACATCTTCGCCGGAGCGGCGACTGGTCCAAACGCGAGCGGGCCAGGCTCGAGACCGAGCTGGACCTGATGATCACTGAATCGCTATTCTCGCAATTCCGTGCACAGCTTTCCGATTCGCGTTATGATGAGATCGTGAATCAATTGACCCAACGAACCCTCTCACCCTGGGAGGCGGTCAAATCGCTCATGAACGGGAGAAAGCCATGATCTACGGCGAGCGCATACGCCTGCGCGGTGTGGAGAAGGAAGACCTGCCGCAGTTTGTCGCCTGGCTCAACGACCCCGAGGTGGTGGACGGCCTCGGCATGTTTCTGCCCCTGTCGAATGCCGACGAAGACCGCTGGTTTGAAAAGGTGGCTTCGCTCGAGCCTGCGGAAAAACCGCTGGTCATCGAGGTCCGCGATGGTGAGAAGTGGCGGATGGTTGGCAACAGCAGCTTCATGGGCGTCGAATGGAAAAATCGCATGGCGGAAGTGGGATTGTTCATCGGTGATAAATCCATCTGGGACAAGGGCTATGGGAGCGAGGTGATGCGGCTGCTGTTCCAGCACGGTTTCGCGACGCTGAACCTGAACCGCATCTGGCTGCGCGTGCACGCCGATAATCCGCGCGCGGTCCGCGTTTATGAAAAGGTCGGCATGACGCATGAGGGCTGCTACCGGCAGGGGGTTTACAAGAAGGGCGCCTTCGTCGATGTGCTCATCATGAGCATCCTGAGATCTGAGTGGGAAAAGGAATAAGGAGGTTTATGTCCGGTCCAAAGATGCATCATAATCCTGAAGCAATGCGCGTGTATGGCGGTATCAAGATGTATGCCGGCACCGCCTCGCCGGAACTGGCAAAAAAGATTGCGGATTATCTTCACGAGGGCTTGTGCGGGCGGGACATCATCCTGTTCCCGAATGACAACCTTTTCATCAAGCTGCACAGTTCCGTCCGCGGGCAGGATTGTTACGTTATCCAGACCACCTCCGCGCCGGTCCACCAGAACTTGATGGAGCTGCTCATCCTCATCCAGACCTTGAAGCTGGATTCGGCCGCGCGAATCACAGCGGTCATCCCTTACCTGTGCTACGGCCGCACCGACAAGAAGGACCAGCCGCGTGTTCCGATCACCGCCCGCCTCGTGGCCGATATGATCGAGGTCGCCGGCGCGGACCGCTACGTCACGTTCGATCCGCACGCCGGGCAGGTGCAGGGATTTTTCTCCATTCCGGGGGATATCCTGTCTGCTTTCCGCCTGATCACAAGCCACATCAATAAAAAGCTAAAGCCGAAGATGCATGACCCGGTCGTGGTCAGCGTGGACCTGGGCTTTGCCAAGAAAGGCCGCAACTTCGCCGCCAGCATCGACGCGCCGATCGCCTTCATCGAAAAGCGCCGTTCCGCCAACGATTCCACGGCTGAAGCGCTGACCATCATTGGCGAAGTTGCGAATCGTGATGTCATCCTGGTGGATGATGAGGTGGATACGGGCGGGTCCATCGCCCAGGCGGTCAACCTGGTCAAGGCGAATGGTGCGCGCGAAGTCTATGTGTCATTCGTGCACCCCATCTTCTCGCGCAACGCTGCCGAGCGGCTGGCGGCTCTTCCGGTCAAGCAGTACATCGCCACCGATACCGTGCCGATTCCGGCCGAGAAGATGAAACACTTCGGCAAGCGCTTGACCCTCCTGTCGATCGCTCCTCTGCTGGGGGAAGTGATCCTGCGCGCGCATCAAGGCCGCAGCGTGGGGGAGATGTTCAACGAGTAATGGACGGCGTACGGGCTTGTGCGGTGAAATGGCTGTATTGCGAAAATGAAATCCTCTATTGAAGCCATAATTAAAAAGGTGGTTGATCTCTACGTCCGTACCAAGCTCATTTGGGTGGCGGCGGTTATTGTTATCTTTGCATTAATCACTTTGCAGCGTTTTTTGTGGGCAACCGAAACTTATGGTGTTGGCATACGCACTGATTCGGTGGCCTATCTTTGGAGTTCCGAAAATCTGGCGAAGGGGATTGGCTTGGGGAGGCTCGACGGCGCAGGTAATTTCCGTCCATATACGCACTGGCCTCCGCTTTATCCCATCCTTTTAACGATTCCCCGCTTGATGGGGTTCGACGGTATGGAAAGCGCCCGATGGCTTGGCGCTCTGTGCATCACGCTCTTGATCGTTGTCACCGGGCTGGCGGTTTCACGGTTGACCGATCATTCCCCGTTTTATACGGCAGGAGCACTCAGTCATTCTGGTCAATGCCCCCAATCTCTGGGATACCAGCCTCTATGCCATGACGGAACCGCTTTACATGGTTCTCAGTTTATCGGCGCTATTACTGCTCGATAAGTACGTCAGTGGCTCCAGAAGATATTTTTAATCCTATCATCGTTGCTTGCGGGATTAGCCCTCGTCACGCGTTACGTGGGTTTCTCATTGATCGCGGCGAGTTTTCTTGTGATTTCTGATTCAAAAACAGAGACCGTGGAACCAAAAGATAAAAGACATCGCTGTCTTTGGAGTATTATCCTTGATCCCGTTTATTGCCTGGGCAGTACGCAATACTTTGGTCGCAGGGACTTCCACCAACCGAACGCTGGCATTAATTCCACTCGTGCCCGGTGAATTGCAGAAGGCGGTTGATGCTATGAGCGAGTGGGTGCAATGTAGTGATTAGAATGTCCCCCATTGATTGGCTGAAGCCAGCAATTATCGTTTTTGTAGTATTTTTGATGGCCGTTCTTTACTATAAATTCGTTCCTACTCAAACTAAATCAGGCAAGAGTTGGTTCTGGAAGCTGCTTTTATTTTTCGCCTTGAGCTACTCAATATTTACTATCATTGCCAGGTTATTGTTCGATCAATTTATCCCGCTATTTGAACCACGTATCCAGTACCCGCTATTCGCAGGTATATTCCTGATCGTGATTTATGGTTTGTACCAGTTACAGGAATTTGTACGAAGAACGGGATGGATCTTCCCTGCAATGCTGGCGGGTGTTTATGCGGTTTGTATATTTTTTGTTGTTTGGAATTATTCGATTACGGCGATCGGTGATCCCAAAGGAATCCTAACATCGACGCATGAGAAGGGATTGGGGCTCGAGCGCATGAATAATAATCCGCTCCTGCCGGTGCTAGCCCGATATCCCCTTCAGGAGAATCGTTTTTTTACGGATAATATTGAAATATTGTATTATTTGAGCACGTTGAATTCCTATCAACTGTTATCCGGTAAGTCTGAGCAAATTGCGCGTGTAACCTCCGAGATGGATGACCATGGTGTAGTGCTTGTCTTTTTTGATAAGGATGCGTTAGGACCTGTATTCAGGGCGAATATTCCCTTGCTTGAATTGATCTATCAAGGCGATGCTGAAGTTTATGTATATCCCGTTAGGTAGTCCGCTTCAATATGCCTGAGCTCCCCGAAGTCGAGACCATTGCCCGGATGTTGAAGCCCCAGCTTGAAGGGCGGACGATTCGTTCCACCTGCTTGCTGTGGAAACGCACGCTGGCTTCACCTTCTCCGAGGGTTTTCACGTCCCGGATCGTCGGGCAGAAAATCCTCAGCGTTGGGCGGCGTGCCAAATACCTTCACATCCGGCTCTCGAGGGACCATCTCTTCGTCCACCTTCGCATGAGCGGCGACTTGTGGGTGAAGAGGACCGGACATCAACCAGCAAAGCATGACCGCCTGATCATCAACCTGTCCGGAAATAAATCGCTGATATTCAACGACACGAGAAAATTCGGCCGTGTCTGGCTGACGGACGATCCCGGGCTGGTCATTGGCGCCCTGGGACCCGAACCCTTCGATCCGGAATTCACACCTCGAATTTTATACTCGCGCCTGCAAGCCCACCGCCGTCAGATCAAGCCGCTCCTGCTGGACCAAACCTTCCTGGCTGGGATGGGAAATATCTACACGGACGAAGCGCTTCACCTGTCGGGCATCCACCCGCAGACAGAATCTGATAAAATTTCATTGAAGAAGGCGGATAAACTCTTCCACGCCATCCGTGCTGTTCTGGATGCTGGCATTACACACAACGGCGCCAGCATCGACTGGGTCTACCGCGGGGGCGATTTTCAGAATTATTTCCGCGTCTATGGGCGAACAGGCGAGCCCTGCCCGGTCTGCAGGACTCCCATCAATCGAATAAGCATTGGACAGCGCGGCACACACTTTTGCCCAAAGTGCCAGAAGCCTGCCCGATAAGGAGCATCGCATGGATACCACAACCCTGTTTTTGTTTCTGATCTTTTTTGTGCTGGGTTATGTCGTCCGGGAATTCTTTGGTGGTTCAAAGAAGGAAAAACCAAAAACCGATCTCGAAGGAGATACCGTCCTGCGGTTCTGGATCGACGGGCAAAAGGTTCAACATGTGGATCTGGAAGGGGAGGAGTTATCCGTCACCGACGGCACATCCGATCAGCGCAAACGCCTGGCAGATCTATTGAAGGTGCTCCAGAAGTGGGTGCGCTATGAAGAGCCCTCACAGCCAGCTGCAGCCTCCGTTGCTGCGGCAACAGTAATGGCTGCTTCGGCGGTTGTTGAACCGCCGGTGGTCGTTGTCCCCGAAGTCAAAGAGGAGACGAAACCGCGCATCGATCTCGCCAAGGGGGCGCAGATGTTCTTCTCGGAGAATGTTTCCCGCAAGGTGGAACCCAAACCAAAGACCATTGTGGGTATGATCGACGATGTGTTGCAGAAGAAGCTCGAAACCAGCCCTCTGCAGAGCAGGAAAATACATCTCGAGGACGGCCTGCATGGCGAAGTGATCGTTGTGGTCGATGCGGACCGTTATGAAGGCGTGGACCAGGTCCCTGACCCGCAGGTACAGGCCATCATCCGCGAGTTCGATCACCGAGTGGGATCGTTCGCATACTTAGAAAAATGGGCGGTATTAACCGCCCATTTTTTTTATCAAATAGAGTTTGCCCCGCTCATATCCCCGATCAAGATAGTAATTCCGTGTGCCGATGGCGGAGATGACCGCCATCCGGCTGTATCCTCGCTCGTGCGCAACGCGCTCCGCCTCAGAGAGCAGGCGGGTTCCAAGGCCTGCGTGCTGAGTTGCGCCCTGGCTTTCGCTGCCGACCGGAAGGGACTGCCCGTAAACATGAACTTCACGGATAAGCGCAGCGCCGGCTAAATCAGTGAGGCCGGTTTCTGGTGAGGTGTCCGAAGGAAGCGAGAGACGGATGAACCCCGCCAGTTTGTCATCGGGGGTAATGAAAGATATGAAGTGTTCTTCAGCTGAATTCGCACTGTAAATCGTATCATCCAACCGAAGCTCGGATGGCGCAACGGTCACCTGGCGCACCTCCCGGCAGCGGATGCACTGGCAGATCGTTCCGCGCCGCTTCATCTCAGCATGGATGTCCTGCCTCAGGCTGGTACGTCTGTTCCCTGCCACGACGTTGGTCGAAGGAATGTCGCGGATGACGCGGTTGACCCGGCAGTAGCGAGGAATGGTCGGCTTGATATCTGCGATCAGGTCGATCAGTTCCTCGGTCGTGTACGGGATAAACTCGCCTCTCTGCCAGACTTCATAGAGCTCAGCATTCGCCAGCAGTTGATTGGGATAGATTTTTATTTCGTCGGGGCAGAATCCATCCCACAGCCGGGCAAAATCGTTCCGATCGGATTGTGGTGTCGCTCCGTGCAGGTTGGGCATCCAGTGCAGAACGATCTTAAAGCCGCCAGCCCGCAGCAGCGCCACTGCTTTGCGCGTGGATGCCACGTCGTGCCCGCGCTTGTTCATCTCAAGGATGCGGTCGTCGAAGCTCTGCGCGCCCATCTGCACCTTGGTCACGCCGAGATGGCGCAGCCAGGCGAGTTCGTCAGGCGTGATCTCATCCGGTCGTGTTTCGATGACCAGCCCCACGTTGCGGTGCGTTGCGGTTTCATTCAAAGCCTGGGCGGAGGCGATGTCAGGCGCATCGGTCCCGTTCATCGCGTCGAAGCAGCGGTGGATGAACCATTCCTGGTAATCGCGGCGATAGGCGCTCCAGGTGCCTCCCAGGATCAGCAGCTCGATCTTATCGGTGGGATGACCGAGCGTCTCGAGCTGGTCAATGCGCGACCGCACCTGCGCATAGGGGTCGAAATCATGCTCCAGACCGCGCATCGCGCCCGGTTCATCGGGCAGGTAGCTCTTGGGCATGCGCACGTCGGTGGGGCAGAAGATGCATTTACCGGGACAGGGATAGGGTTTGGTCAGCACGGTGACGGTCGTCACCCCCGAGAGCGTGCGCACCGGTTTCATACGGATACGCTCAAGCAGGTCGTTGTCCGCTTCGATTTCCCCCCCGGCCACCATCTCATTGTAGGCTGCCACCAGCGCCCACTTGCCCAGCATCCCGCCCTGCGGAAGCGGATGATCGCGCACGGCGAGCATCACATCCTCGCCGTCAATCACTTCCTCCAATACCAGGCGCGCCATCGCCAGTTTTTCGGGCGTGGGAGTCTTGTGTTTGCGCCAGTGTTGTTGCCGCTCAGAGGTGGACATGCCGATATAATCAGGGTATGGATGCGGTGACTGCCGATAAATTGATCGAACTCAATCGTCAATTCTACCAGACCTTCGGCGCGGAATTCTCCGCCACGCGCGGACGGCTCCAGCCGGGGGTGAAGCGTATTTTGGATGGACTGAATGGCGATGAGCGGATCCTCGACCTGGGCTGCGGAAATGGTACTCTGGTTCGCGAACTGGCGAAGCGCGGGCATCGCGGGTCCTACTTCGGACTGGACTTCAGCCTGCCGCTGCTCCACGCGGCGAAATCCGGCATGGAGGATTTCGCTGTCACCTTTCTTCAGGGAGATGTCACATCGACTGATTGGGATTCCGCTCTTGAGACTTCATCTTTCGATTTGGTTTTTGCGTTCGCCGTCCTGCATCACATCCCTGGCGAGGAGATCCGGCTGCGACTGCTGCAAAAGATCCATCGACTGCTCACACCGGGCGGGAAATTTATCCTTTCCAATTGGCAATTCCTCAACAGCGATAAGCTCAAAGCGCGAATCCAGGACTGGCAGCAGGCTGGGTTGTCTCCCGCGCAGGTCGACGAACAAGACTATCTGCTCGACTGGAAGGCGGGTGGAACGGGTCTGCGCTACGTCCATCATTTTTCTGAAGCGGAGTTAAGCACGCTGGCGGGCAGGGGGCATTTTCGGGTAGTGGAGACGTTCCTCTCCGATGGCCAAAACCATAAACTTGGGCTCTATCAGATTTGGGAGAAAGAATCTCCTGCTTGATTTTCTCGTTTCAAGTGCTACAATATGAACAAATGTTCGATTATTGGTTTCCTGTTTATTGTTCATTCACAGGGAGATTGGAGGTGTTCGATGGACCAAGATGTGATTGACCGAATTCAGGAGAGCCTTGAAAGCAAGAGGGGAAATCTGGTCCACTGGCTCGGTTCGGCGCCCGAAACTGACAAGGAGACCTGCCTGTGCTGTGAGTGTGAAGGCGAAACGGGTGAGCAGCATTTGATGCCTCATCTGCAGGTGATCGATTCCACGCTCGAGAAGGCAGCCAACCAGACCCTGGGAGTCTGCGAAGTCTGCCATGGTCATGTCGAGGAAGCGCTGCTGGAGATGGACTATACCTCCTGTGTGTGCCTCGACGATTACTCGGAAGAAGAAAGACGCCGGCTCGAAGCCGAACTGGAACTGACACAGGCCATGCAGCGCGCTCTCCTCCCGCGCGAAACCCCCAGCATCTCCAGCCTGGACATCGCCGCGTTCAGCCGGCCGGCGCAGATAGTCGGAGGCGATTACTTTGACTTCTTCAAGTTTCAGGATGGCGCGCAAGGGTTCGTCATTGCGGATGTGGAGGGGCATGGGGTCTCGTCGAGTATGCTGATGAGCAGCCTGCAATCCGCCTTGCATACACTGGTGCCCGATAACAATTCTCCCATTCCTGTACTGGAGCGGATCAACCGGTTTTACATCCACAACATCAATCTAACGACCTTCGTCACGGTCTTCCTGGGTCACCTGGACATCGGGTCGCTCAAACTGACCTATGCCAGTGCGGGTCACAATCCGCCTCTGCTGCTTCATGCCAATGGCAGGGAGGAATCCACATGGCTGAGACCAACCGCGGCTGCGATTGGCTTGATGGAGGACTATCAGGTCCGCGCTGAGACGGTCACACTCTCGCCTGGCGATACTTTGCTTCTTTATACCGATGGTGTGACGGAAGCCACCAATGCCGGCTATGAGCCGTTCGGTATGGACAGGCTGGTTGCCGCGGTCAGGGAAAATTCAAAGCTCCCCGCACAGGAGTTGATCCGGGCAATCCGCCAATCGCTGCAGGAGTTTTGCGCCGACAAGCCGCTGGCAGATGATATCACTCTGCTGGCATGCAAGGTGAGAGGATAAAATGGTCAGTATCCATTTTCAAACCGGACGGTGATAAATATGAAATCAAAAGATGAAATCGTCCAGAACTGGCTGCCCCGCTATACCGGCGTGCCGCTCGAGGAATTTGGCGAATATATCCTGCTGGTCAATTTTGGCAACTATGTGCAGATGTTCGCAGACTGGAATAAGGCGCCCGTGCGCGGACAGGACAAACCCATGCCCAGTGCGACTGCCGACGGGATCACCATCATCAACTTCGGCATGGGTTCCGCCAATGCGGCAACCGCCATGGATCTGCTGGGAGCCATTCATCCGAAGGCAGTCTTGTTCCTTGGCAAATGCGGCGGGCTGAAGGAGAAAAATCAGATCGGTGATCTGATTTTGCCGATCGCTGCCATCCGCGGGGATGGTACTTCGAACGACTATTTCCCGCCTGAAGTCCCGGCTCTGCCGGCATTCAACCTGCAAAAGGCTGTCTCGACCACCATCCGCAATTACGACCTCGATTACTGGACCGGCACGGTTTATACGACCAACCGTCGGGTATGGGAACACGACGAGGAGTTCAAGGAATACTTGCGCAAGGTGCGCGCCATGGCCATCGACATGGAATCAGCGACGGTGTTCACGGTGGGTTTCTACAACCGCATCCCGGCTGGAGCGCTGCTGCTTGTGTCGGACCAGCCCATGACGCCGGACGGAGTCAAGACGGCAGAGAGCGACCGCAAGGTCACGCAGGAGTTTGCTGAGCTGCACCTGAAAATCGGCATCGATGCTTTGAAGGAATTGATCAACAACGGATTGACGGTCAAACACTTGAAATTTGAGATCGAGAACTAAGATGCCCCATTGGATCGCCATTACCCGGCAAGTGAGCCCTGCCATCAACCAGTGCGAATTGACGCACCTTGAGCGGCAGCCCATCGACGTGCAGCGCGCGCAGGCTCAACACCGTGAGTACGAAGAAGCGCTCCGCTCCCTGGGTGTGGAAATCCTGTCGCTCCCGCCGCTGCCCGACCTGCCCGACTCGGTCTTTGTGGAGGATGCAGCGATCGTGCTGGATGAATGCGCCATCATCACCCGTCCTGGGGCTGACTCGCGCAAGCCGGAGACGGAATTGATCGCACAGGCGCTCGCTCCTTATCGGCAGTTGTTTCACGTCCAGCCTCCGGCCACCGTCGATGGGGGTGATGTGCTGACAGTCGGGAAAACGCTTTTTGTGGGAATCTCGAGCCGGAGTAATCAGGATGCCATTAATCAGATGCGGGCGATCCTTGCTCCTTTTGGGTACGACGTCCAGGGGGTGGAAGTCACAGGTTGCCTGCATCTCAAATCCGCCGTGACACAGGTCGGGGAAAATCGGCTGCTTGTGAATCCTGCCTGGGTGCGGAAAGTGGATTTCCCCGGCATGGAATTCATCGACATCGACCCGTCCGAGCCGTATGCTGCCAATGCGGTCCTGGTCGGTGGCCATGTGATTTACCCATCGGCATTTCCTCGGACACGCAAGCGCCTCGAGGGTGCCGGTATCAAGCTCACGGTGGTGGATGCTTCCGAGCTCGCCAAAGCGGAAGGTGCAGTAACCTGCTGTTCGTTAATCTTCACGAAATGATCCAGCAGGTGTTTTTCACGGCATATCCATGCCTGCAGAATGCAATAACGAATCGGGAATCCTGCCCGCAGTTTGCTGCTTGAAATGCATCGCGGGACGGGGATCGCTCATCAATACCCATTAAATACTTTCCAAATGTCACAGTAAAAATCCTTTACATCCAGCGGGTTTGATGTATAGTATTCACGTTGGCGTTTTTTCGGTTTCTTAGAAACCGAGGGAGCGCCGCTCACATTTAATACTTTGAAAAGGAAGTTATATGAATGAACATCCATCCTAGTTCTTTCCTTTCATCCAGGTGCGAAGGCCGGATCATATCGGAATTGGATATGAATGGTGTCTTCGCCGTTCAGCCGATCAAAAAAGGCGAGTTAATCGCTGTTTTTGGCGGCGCTGTCATGCAGTGGGACACCTTTATGACCTTGCCGGAAAAAATTCGCAGTCTCAGCCTTCAGGTGGAAGAGGACCTTTACCTGGTGCCGGAGACCATCGGGCAGGGCGATTATTTTAATCACTCGTGCGATGCGAATGCCGGGCTTGTCGGCCAGATCACGTTGTATGCCCTCCGCGACATCAAAGTCGGGGAACAGGTCTGTTTTGATTATGCCATGTGTGATTGCAGTCCCTATGACGAATTCGATTGCGAGTGCGGCGCTCATAATTGCCGTAAACACATCACTGGCAACGACTGGCAGATTAATGAACTTCAGGATCGGTATGCAGGTTTCTTTGCTCCGCACATCCAGCGGCGCATCGATGAGATGAAGGCTCACCAGCCCAGAAAATTCTATGCCTACAAGGCCATGCTGCAATCCGCTGGTATTGGAAACGGCTAGATGCGATAATTAATCCGTTAAGACACCAAAGCATGCGGGGCTCCTAAAAAAATGGGAGCCCCGCATGCTTATATTCAGCCGAGCTGTGACTATCAAGAGCTCTTAATCAGTTTAACAAAAGCGGTTACCACGCGAGGATCGAATCGAATGCCTGCCTGGTCGCCAATGTAATTCAGCGCTTCCTCCGGTTCCCAGGCTTTACGGAAGGTGTGGTCATGCGTCAAAGCCTCCCAAACATCCGCCACGGCAAAGATCCTCGCAGCGAGGGGAATACTTTCGCCCTTTAGGCCTCGCGGGTAACCTGAGCCATCCCAGTTTTCGTGGTGGCAGTAGGGAATGTCCAGAGCGGGGCGTAAAAAACCGATCGGGCTTAGCATCTCCAGCGAATGGGACGGGTGCTGCGCCATGATCTTCTGTTCACTCGGCGTGAGCGGTCCGGCTTTGTGGATGATCCTCTCAGGGACCATGATGGTCCCGACATCGTGCAGCAGCGCACCGCGGCGGATGTGGATCAGCTGCCGTTCATCGACGCCCATCTCCAGCGCCAGCTGTTGAGTCAGGTCGGCGATGCGCCGGGTGTGCCCGGGCATGTCCCTGTTGCGCATCTCAACGGCACGCGACCAGCCTTCCAGGGTCACATCGAACGCAACGGTCATCTCCAGGTTTGTTCTCTGGATGGTCTCGACCATGGCCGCGTTATCGATCGAGATGGCAGCCTGCCCGGCAAGTGATTCCAGGAACTCCACCCATTCTGTGTCCACGGTGAACGGACGGCGGTCGAAAACCTCGATCACCCCTTTGAGCTGGCCTTTTGCGATAAGAGGGGCGGCGCAATAGCCCCTGAAACTCTCCTGCTTCATCAGTTCACAGATCCAACCGGTCGTGCAGTCATAATCCGATATCAGCACGGTTCTGCGCTCGAGAGCAGCCCGGCCAGCTTGAAGCTGCCCGACCAGAATGTTTGCCTTGGAGGCCATGGCAGTCTTGAATCCCCTTCCCGAAGCGTAAACCAGGCGGTTGCCCTCCTTGAGGAGCAGGACATCTGCGGCATCGACCTTCAAATGGTTGATGGCTTTTTCCAGGACGATGTTGAGGGTGGTATGCAAGTCCAGGCTGTTGGAAATAGCCTGATCGATGGACCTGGCAGCCGTGAGCCATTGCAGGCGGCGTTCTGTCTGATCATAGAGCGTCGAACGGTACAAGGCATTCGCGGCAATTTCACCGATGGCCGATACAATCCGCAGGGTGGTGACAGGTATTTCGTGCATACTGCCGACAGCCAACAGCCCGATGGTCTGTTCGTGCGCGATCAACGGCACCGCTGCCAGGGCTTTGATCCTGCCGACATAACTTCCCCAAAGATGCGGGTCGGAATGAACGTCCTGCGTAATGTAGGGTTGTGCGGTGCGGAGAATTTCTCCGGCGATGCCGGTGTCGGCAGGTTGACCGGTTCCGTCATCCCAAGTGCTCCATTCGCCGATCCCGATTCCCACCAGCAGGTCATGGTTCGCCGGGTCGCGAAGCACGATGCCGGCTCCTTCCACGCGCAGCAGGCGCTGCAGTTGGTCAAGAATGATCGGTTGCATCTCGGCGCGGGTCACTGCCGCCCGCAGTGTGCTGCTCAGGGATATCAATGCCTGCAGTTCGCGCTCGCGTTCCTTGCGTGCTGTTATATCCTGCGTGAGGGTCACGACACTTTCCACTTCGCCGGTTTCAGCAACGATTCCATAAAAATAAAGCGACACCCATTTCGCAGCGCCAGGGATATTTTCGGCGGTCTCGACCTCGGGGAAGAATAGCGCGCCTCCCTTATTAAAAATCTCCATGACCTGGGAGGTGAGGCCCTTCTGGTAAACAGCCCGTTCGATGAGCGAACTGCGTTCCAACCCGTTTTCCGATTCCCGGATTTCGCCCAGCGATAAACCGCGGATCCGGCACCAGGCATCGTTGCCGTATTGAAGCCTTGCCTGCGCATCCCGTATGGCGATTCCCACCGGCGAATATTCAATGATGGCCTGGTTCAGTGCTTCGTTGCGGGCGAGGGCGTTCTGGGTGCGAATCTGGTGCGTAATATCATGCGCAACCCACATGACGGTATTATCCGTGAGCGGGGAGATGGTAGTCAGAAAGCGGCGATCCCGTTGGCCGACAGGCAGGCTGTGGTCATATTCGATCACGCAATTCTTCTGCAGTGATTCGCGGACCTTGGCCAGCGCATTATCGGCTACTTCGGCAGGGAAGACATCGTGCAGCCTTTTTCCTATGACCAGCTTCAGGAATGAGTGCAGGCGACGATTACCGGTGGGAGGGCCGCTGAGATAGCGGCCATCGGAGTCCATGACGGCGACGACATCCTGCATGGCGGCAAACAATGCCCTCAACTCTGATTCCGACTTTAATAATGCTGCCGTCCGTGCGTCGACCTCACGCTCAAGTTCGAGAGCGTGGAGTTCGAGTTGTTGTTTCTGATCCGAAATGGCAGTGGCCATGGTGTTGAAAGTGGCCGCCAGCATTCCCAGCTCATCGGAAGACTCCACTGGGACCTTGACGCTGAGGTCGCCCTGTCCGAACTGTTCCGCGCCGCGCTTCAAGGCAAGAATGGGACGGGTAAACGTCCGCGCCAGAAGGAAAGCCACCAATCCTGCAGCCAGCATGGCAGCGCTGGCGATTAATACCGTCGCCAGGGTCAACTGCCGTACGGGACTTACGGCTTCGGCGAGGTCGATCTTCGTGATCAGGCAAAGCTCATAATCTGGGGCGGGAATGTAGGCAAACAGCGCCGGGATACCCCGGTAATCATCCCCGGAGGCGACCCCGGACTCTCCGAGGAGACAGTTTTGGGCAGCGAGGCTGTTGTCGGTTTCAGCAAGCTCAAGTGATTCAGCCGCCAGCATCGGCTGCGAAAGGAATAAGCCCGTTCCGCCGACCAGGTAGGTTTCAATGGTCTCGTGCTGCGTTCCGCGCGACAAGATCTCATTCAAGTCGTGCATCTTCATCCAGCCCACCAGCACCCCCAAGGTTTTCCCGTTTTGGCCGTGAATGGGAGCGCTTATGACAGCCCTTGGCTCAGCGCCGGGGGACTTCTGATAAGCAACCTGGACGAAACTGTCCTTCAGACCATTGATATAGAATGGCTGAAGCTCTTCCGACTTGCCGACATCCTCCGGACTGGTGGAAGCGACCACCTCGCCGTGGTCTGCCCCTAGAATGCTTAACTTCACAAAAGGGCTACCTGTTTCGATGTGTGTGACCAGGGCTGCGGCTAGAAGCGGTTGGGATGTTTCGTCCGGTTGGATGTTCTTAATATTATTGGTGATCTCGGGGGAATTCGAAAGCGACGCCAGCAGGTTGCTTCTTTCCTGAAGGACCAGGTCCAGCTGGGCAAGTTTTTCATTGGCAATGGTGCTGAGTTCAGCTGCCGTGCTTTCCTGCAGGGTGCGCTGCGCAAAGTTATAGTACAGCAGGGTGATGGAAAAAACCAACCCTGCCGCAAACAGCATCAATACCAGCGCCAGCCTGGATGTAATATTGAATTTCATCGGAGCCCTCGTGTGGAGGCCTCTCTACCGGTAATGAACCGGTCTTTCTGTTTATTATATAGGATGTTGGCGTGGAAAGGAATTAACGGATGGATCAGGTGATGATTAGCCCGACCGCCGCTCAAACATCCACGCGGTTGGGATCGATCACGTACTGCCACCAATTGTGCGCAATGCCGTGGGTGCGGCCGCTCACGCGTGGAAAATGATCCAGCCACCACAGATGATGCAAACGGATGTTGCCGTTACCCCATTCCTCGCAATTCACCTGGCGGGTTGCCCCGGTGAAGTTGGGGAAGTTGTACCAGTCGTCGCATTTGCTGGCTACGAAGCGAGGATTTTTCCAGTCGTAATCGCGTTCGCTGTTGGGGGCGAAGTGCACCGTTCCGCATTCGGCCTCGCCCGGATTTTGTTTGTTCGTAGCGCGAAAAGCGCTGGTACAAGTTGGCATCGCCGGTTGTTCGGGAATACACCTTTTCCATGATGGATTCACAGCGATGGGTGAACGATTCGAACATTTCACCCACCCCGCGCTCGAGGGAAAATCCCATCAGGATGAACCGGCGGGATAATGAATCCGTACCGGGCAGCGGGTGGGAGTTGCACCAAAAAGCGCCTCGGCCGGCCATGACCGATTCATGGAAACCGGCATAAGGGAACGCAAACACCCAGACTTCGTCCACTTCGTTTCGCGCAACACGCTGCAGGATATTGAAGCGGGTCAGAAATGCGTTGTAATCGAGCTTGTCAGGCGAATGCGGCGCGGTCGTGCGGCGGAATGTGCTGAGAAAAGTATCAATGGTGTAGCAGAAACCATCTTCGAGGGGCAGAAATTCATCCACATTCTCGCGCTGGACGAATTGATAACGCGCCAGTCCTTTACTGGTCTCGGTGATATCGTCCACATAACGGGTGATGAGATCGTCGGCGCGGGACCAGCCAAGATGCTGGGAGAGTTCTTTTCCCGTCGATGAATCGACTACCGGGTCGTAGACAATGACCAGGACTTTGGATGTGACGATCTGGGCGGGTTCGGTGGTGTTATCCGGCGGTACGGTGGGGCGAGGGGGTGGCGGCGGCGCGGGGGGCTGAGGCTTCGCTCCGAACAATGACGCAAAAAATGCAACGACGGCATCCAGAAATGACATAACAATAAACCTCCTCGGCTGTCGGCGCGGAAACTACGGTACGTTGTCTGCGTAGTAGACCATGCCGTTGACAAACAGGAACAAGGTGCGGTTCTGACTCATCGCCATGGCTGTCGCGGGCTGGCCGGGCGGCAGCGGATTGTCCTCGCCGGGTACCGAGCGGAGCTGATCCTGCAGTTCCAGCGTTCGCGGCACGAACCGGTAAACGGCCTGCGTGCGGGAATCAAGCAGGGAGACTGTGGAACCGGGCGGTGAGGTGAATTGCATTTGCGAGAACTGCGCGTCAGGCAGGGTTGTTCCGCTTGTGCGGCCGGCGCGGGTGTCTGAAAGGACAGCCGGGTCGGTGCAGCGCGTGGACGACTCGGTGATGCGGCTCAGGGTGCAGGTGGTCAGGTGGCTGTCCTTGTTTAATAAATATAGGTCGTCTCCGCTGACGGCGAGATCGATGGCGTTTTCAAGCGCCGGAACCTGTTCTCCGAAGAAGTAAAAGGGGCGATCGGGGAAGCCGTTTCCGCTGCCCACATAGACCCATACCGCGCGGCGCGGCGGGTCGAGCACATAAAGGTTGTTGGCATCGAAGGCGACGGCTGCGATGGAACCCCAGCCGGTATCCGGAGGCGCCAGCGGCGCGACCCGCGGAGGTGATTCCGGCAGGCAGTAGATCGTATTACCGGTCGCATCCACGCCCATGACGGTGGCGTCATAGGTGTTCTTGGGCAGCGAGACGATATCGACCAGCGCGCCGACCTGAATGCCTTCATAGTAGCCGGATTGGCAGATAAAGTTGGGATCGAGTGTGAAACCTGAAGCGGTGCCGATGGCGCGCAGGATCTTCCCCTCGGCTGCATTGAGCATGTAGAGGTCATTTTCGTTGGTCGCCATCTGTGTGACCGGGAAATTTCCCAGGCTGCTGGCGAACGCCGGGTGGAAGGTCAGGCGGACAATGCGTTCGATGGTGTCAAGGCTGTTTTGCGCCTGCTGGCGCAGCGATTGCGACTTATCCGTTACCATGTAGGCTTCGGCCTTGTCCAGCCAGTACAGGGACGTCTCCCAGGAGGTGCGCTGGTTGACAGGGTCACTTTCTCCCACGGCCTGGACAGCAGCCTGTTCGGCGCTTTCGTAATACTTCCAGTGCTGTTCCGAGCGGCCGAATCGAATATAAATCACTGCCGCCACGGTGATGATGATCACCGGCACAGCCACTGCGATGAATCCCATCATAAGGGGAGAGAGAGTGAAATGGCTGGTCATCGTCGCCGGGAAGGACCCTCGTTGCCATGGTCTGCGCGCCGGAGGACGCCTTGCTCCCAAAGAATCGCATCGACGTCACGCCCCGGGCCAGCGCGCGGAAGAATTGCCTCGTGCGGTCCCGCCGTGCCAGTGGCGTGATGACGCGCCGCATGGCAGGCGCGCCGGCTTGTGCAGTTTCCGGTTGCTCGGAGGGCGCCTTTGCTGCGGGCGGCGGAGCGGTCGTCGGCGTTGCGGCGATCGCGGCAGCGGTAAAGGCCGGTGCGGGGAAATCATCGGGTTGCGGGGCTGAATATCCGGCCGGAGCTTCAGTGGGAGTGGGTGGTATTCCTTCGGAGACAGGCGCAGGCCTCGGGGCGACGGCGTCCGCCGCCGCGGCGCGGATCATGGTAACCTGTCCATTGCCCCTGGTCAATTGGATCAAAACAGCGTTGATAGTCTCATCCGCTTCGCCCATCAACCTGCGGCCAATCACTTCAGTTGTTGAAGACCGGCCTTCCGCGGTCAGTGTATCGTCCCAGGCAGCAGGCATCTGGGTTGCAAGCACCAGCCGGTCGCCGGGCTTCACCTCGACGTGGGCGTAGAAGATGCGCGTTGTCTGGCTTGTGCCCAACCCGCGCCCCGCAAGCTGCGGGTCATGGAAGTGCTGCGCGCTGTTTTCGCCCAGGTGGTAGGCGTGTGTGGGTCCTGACTGAACGATGTAAAGCTGGTTTTCGCGCAGTGCGCCCAGCACCAGCAAGCCCATGGCATACTGCCCATGCCCGGTCGTCTTCATGTTGCGTTCGACCAGGGTTGTGTTGGCTGCTTCGACGGCTGTCTTGAGCGCGTTGGTCAGCGAGCCGGCGGTCTGGAAGAAATTATCCGAAATCTTCGTGATGAGCTGGCTGTAATCGGTGGACGTCAGCGGGACATTCCCCGAGAGATTCAAATAGACCAGCAGGCGGTCGCGCTCGCGTCCGCGCGCGGACCTGCGCGGAGAGGTGAGTACCTGCAAACCCGGCAGAGCAGGAATATCCTGCCCGTTTGTCCGGTAGAGGGGTAGAAGAGTAATGTCGAATTCGTCAGCCATTGGCATCCCCGCAGGGGAAATCAGCACTTTCCCCTTTCATTATACTGGTAAAATTCACCCGATTAATCCACCCTGAGGCGGAAAACCATGAAATTGACCATTCATAACACCTTCCCGGAACCCACTTTCATGCCCGATTGGAATGTGCTTCTGGATGAAAGTATTTCCAACGTCCCCTTTTTACGATATGAATACCTCGCCGCCTGGTGGCAGACATTGGGTGGGGGCGAATGGAAGGATGCCGCGTTATCGCTTGTCACAGCCCAGGATGACCGGCTTATCGGCATTGCGCCGCTCTTTCGGACGACGAACCGCGACGGCTTTCCCGCGCTGATGCTGGTGGGCAGTATCGAGATATCGGATTACCTTGACTTGATCGTCCGCCCGGGAGATCTATCCCGTTTTCTAAGCGGAGTATTGGATGAACTGTCCTCCCAGCCACCCGAGACCTGGTCCGTGCTCGACTGGTACAACCTGCCCGATACATCTCCCACCCTCGCGGCGCTGAGAGAGGAATCCGCCAAAAGGGGCTGGACCTATGCCGAGGAAATCTACAAGCCGACCCCGTCCATTCCCCTTCCCGGAGACTGGGAAACCTACCTTTCGGGAATCGACAAAAAGCAGCGGCATGAGATCCGCCGCAAGATGCGCCGCGCCGAGGAGAGCGACCAAAAGGTGCGCTGGTATATCGTGGAGGATGAGCGGCAGCTCGACGCTGAGATCGATGCTTTTCTTGCGCTGATGGCCAGCGACCCTGAAAAAGCCGCCTTCCTGACCGAGCCCATGCGCGCCCAGATGCGCGCCACCGCGCTGACTGCCTTCCGCGAGGGATACCTCCAACTGGCCTTCATGGAAGTGTCTGGCCAAAAAGCTGCCGGCTATTTCAATCTCGATTATGGCAACAAGATCTGGGTGTACAACTCCGGTCTCGACCGCAAGTTCATGGAGTTGTCCCCGGGCTGGGTGCTGCTGGGTTATCTGTTGCAGTGGGCTAACGAGCACAAGCGCGCCGAGTTCGATTTTTTGCGCGGGGACGAGGATTACAAATACAAGTTTGGCGGGCAGAACCGCCATGTGATGCGGGTGAGAGTTTCACGTTAACTTCAGAGCGGGCTAAAAAGCCCGTTCTTTTTTACCCTTAAATCCGCGTGAATGCTTCGACTAGCCCACTATCTCACCCAAAATTCATTTTTTCGATGTATCATAAAGGTACACGATCAAATATGGAGGCAACCATGCAGCCTGATCTCACCGAAAAAATCCTTGAACTGATCCGCCGCACATCGAGCAGCCTGCCTGCCGATGTGGAAGAGCGCCTGAAAGCGTCCGTCGAGAAGGAAGCCCCCGGCTCGGCAGCGCGCGGCGCGCTCGAAACCATCATGAAGAACATCGAGCTCTCGCGCCAGAATTCCACACCCATCTGCCAGGACACCGGCACGCCCATCTTTTACGTTTACTATCCCGAAGGCTGGAGCACGCGCAAGCTGCGCGAGCAGATCCGCACTGCGCTGGCGGAGGCGACCAAACGCTCGTACATGCGCCCCAATGCCGTGGATGCCATCTACGACAAGAACACCGGCAATAACCTCGGCGGGGACGACTTCCCCTACATCCATTTTGAAGAGGTGGACGCTGAGCAGCCGTTGATGATCGAGCTGATGCTCAAGGGCGGCGGTTGCGAGAACGTCGGAGCGCAATATTCGCTGCCCGATAACGAACTCGGCGCCGGCCGGGACCTGGCGGGAGTGCGCAAGGTCGTGCTGGACGCCGTCCAGAAGGCGCAGGGACAGGGCTGCGCGCCCGGTATTCTGGGCGTGGCCATCGGCGGCGACCGCGGCTCCTCGTATGTCAAATCCAAGGAAGTGCTGTTCGACCAGTTGGGCGAGCGCAACGCCGATCCCGAGCTGGCGTCGCTCGAGGAACGCCTGACCGATGAAGCCAACACACTGGGCATCGGCCCGATGGGCTTCGGCGGAAAGACGACCGTCATCGACACCAAGATCACCGGGCTGAGCCGCCTGCCAGCCAGCTATTTCGTCTCGGTGTCGTACATGTGCTGGGCCTACCGCCGCCGCAAGATGACGGTGAAGGGCGACGAAGTGATCTACGATTAGGAGGCCGACATGCGCGAAATTAACCATTCCCATCAGCGATGAAACCATCCGCGAGCTCAAGGTCGGCGAACCGGTGCTGTTGACCGGCGTCATGGTCACCGGACGCGACGCCGCCCACAAGTGGCTGGTCGAAACCTTTATCAAGAAGACCCGCGCGCCCATGGAGATGATCTGCAGGTCTATGAGGAATTGAAGAAACTGCTTAACGGCTCGGTCATTTATCACTGCGGACCGGTCGTGTCGGGCTTGGACACGAAGGAGTACAAATTCGTCGCCGCCGGACCGACCACATCCATCCGCGAGGAACCCTACCAGGCCGATGTGATGAAACACTTCAACCTCAAGGGCGTGATCGGCAAGGGCGGCATGGGCGCAAAGACGCTCAAAGGCTGCCAGGAGACGCCTGGAGTCTATTTCCACGCCATCGGCGGAGCGGCATCCTTCATCGCGCAGTCCGTGACGAAAGTGCTGGGCGTGTACAAGATGGAATTCGGCGTGCCCGAAGCTTTCTGGGTGATCGAGGTCAAGGATTTCCCCGCCGTGGTGACGATGGATGCGAACGGCGGCAGCCAGCATGCGGTGATTGATGAAAGTTCAAAGAAGGTGCTGGACGAACTGCTGGCAAAACCCTATTAATTTATCACGCCGCGTATGAAACTGACGCGCACTCTCTCCCGCCGGGATTTTCTAAAACTGAGCACATCCGGGCTGGCAGGCCTGTTCCTGTCGGGCTTGTCTCTCGACTTTGCGCGCGCCGGCGGGCTGGCGTCCGATCTGTTCGGGCGCATCACCAGGGGAACGGTCAAGGTGCTCGATGAGCCTTCGACAGCGGGTAAACTCGTCAGCACCCACAAACGTGATGACCTGCTGCCCATCGTTGGCAATGTCACTGGGGGTGCGGCGGGAGACGCCAACCGGCTGTGGTACCAAATTGAGAACGAGGGCTACGCTCATTCGGCGTTCATCCAGCCGGTGCGAACCATCATGAACGAGCCGTCGCCCGATCCGTTGTACGACGGAGCGTTGGCGGAGATCACGGTGCCGTTCGTCGATTGTCATGCCCGCCCCAGTCTCAAGTCCATGACCATCTACCGCATGTACTACGAAACCACCTATTGGGTCGCGCGCAAAGTGAAAGGGGACGGCGGCAGCGCCTGGTATCGCATTTTCGATGACTTGCACAAAGTGGAATATTTTGTCCCGGCAGAATACCTGCGCATCATCCCGCTTGAGGAATTTACGCCGCTTTCTTCCAGCGTGGACCCTGCGCTGAAACGCATCGAGTTGCACCTTGACCGGCAGGAACTGACTGCCTACGAGGATCAAATCCCCGTTTATTCTGCGCGCATCTCCAGCGGTAAAAAAGTGTATGGGCGTTACACCACGCCGCTGGGGCGTTTCATGACTTTTCATAAAAGACACTCGCGCCACATGGCGGCGGGCAACCTCGCTTCGGGAGGGTACGACCTGCCGGGTGTGCCGTGGGTCACCTATATCACGAAGGGTGGAGTCTCTTTCCACGGCACTTTCTGGCATAACGACTTCGGCACGCCGCACAGTCACGGCTGCATCAACCTGAGCGCGCAGGACGCCAAATGGCTGTACCGATGGACGATTCCCACCGTGCCACCCGAGGAGCAGTATGTTTATGAATCCTTCGGTACCCGTGTGGAGATTTTCGAGTAAACCTAAGGCTCCACCGTTATCTTCATCAACATCTTGCTGGTGGTGAGCGCCCCCTTGCCCAGCGCGACCACATCGGACCACTTGGTACTGATCAACTGCCGGTCCGTTCCCTCGGAATCAAAACAATTGACTTTGATGGTTGCCAGCGTCGCCGGCGCGATGGATGGAAACTGGTCCTTGCGGCCGGTATCCAGATAGTTTTTGACGATCAGCGACAGGCCGATGAGCGGCACCGCGCACATGCCATCCTTATACTCCTCGCCCGGGTCCCTGGCTGCGATGACCCAGGCAGTGATATTGCCATTCGCGTCCCTTTCGGGAGTAACATCCAGAATTTCATAGTTGTAGCCCAGGCTTTTGGCTGTGGGAGCCCAATCGTTGAGATACTGCTTGATCTCTTCAGGCGTGTTCAAGGTGTAGAGGGCAGGTGTAATTGTGGGGCTCGGTCCCTGCGCCGGCAGGCAGGCGGAAAGAACCAGGCAGGGTGTGATAAGCAACAGAATCAGGTGCTTCATGCCGGGATCTCCTTCAGAGGCGCGGCAGGTTCCTCGTTCATCTTAATCCACCCGGTGATCATCCACGGCAGCATGGCAAACAAGCCGGCCAGCGCAGGACCGCCCAGCCCGATCGAGTTCGCGGCGATAACCTCTCCGATGCCGGTCAGAGTGTAGCTGATGACGACCAACCGGTCAAACTTCGGGTCGCTGACCAATGCTGTCCTGCCTTTGGTAAAAATCAGGAACAAGGCAAAAATAATGAAGACTGTCAGCCACCAGCCCCAATAGTTTAGCAGGGGAATGCCAAAGAAAGCCCCGCGAATTTCCCATACCCAATGGCCTCCCGCCACCATGAGCGGATCCATGACCACGTCCCAGGCGGTCATGACCAATCCACCGACCGCCGCCACGCTGAACAGGCGCTGCCACTTTTTCCATACGCGAGGAATAAGCCAATCCGCGATGACGAAGGAAGGATAGATCATCATGAACCACGCCACGGCGATCAGGTAGGGGACGAGTCCCAGGAACTGCGGACCCAGCTTGGCGGTGTAATGATACGGGCCGTAGACCCATCCAGTCGCCACGCCGACCAATTCAAGTGTCATGCTGACGGCGAAGGTCAACCCCAGCAATCCCAGGGCACGCTTCCAGCCCATGCGGACAGCGGCATGCATCAGGGCGAAGGAAAACCCCGCCACCGTGGAGAGCGGAGTCAGCACCGGCGGGGGCATGCCGCCCAGGGCGAGCGTCCCGACAGCGACGGTCAGCAAAAGAATGTAAAGCCCAAGCAGATAGGGGACAATTCGGCGCATGATTTTCTCCTGTCCCATTCTACCCCAGAGTAACCTTTGAACGACCTGGCTGTTGTTAACTAGGGTTATTTTCATATCATTTACACTGGTGTATACTCATCCCAGCCCAGTCCTGGAAAGGAAATATCCATGAAGCGTGCAGTCAGTATCAGCATCGGCTCGTCCAAGCGAAACAAGGCCGTCACGGTCAAGCTGCTCGGTGAGGACGTGTCCATCGAGCGCATCGGCACCGACGGCGACATGGAAGCCGCCGCCTTGAAATACAAGGAATTGGACGGCGTCGTGGACGCCTTTGGCGTCGGCGGCGCGGACCTGGGTGTGATGGTCGATGAAAAATGGTACCGCTTGTACTCGGTCGAAAAGATGATTCGCTTCATCAAGAAAACTCCTGTCGTGGACGGCACCGGGCTGAAGAACACGCTTGAGAACAAGGCAGCAGCCTTTGTTGAAGCGAAACTTGGCGATTATGTCAAACAGCGCGGCAGGAAAGTCTTTGTCATGACCGGCGTGGACCGCTGGGGGCTGGGACATTCCTTCGTCACTGCCGGGTATGAGACCACCTACGGCGACCTGATGTTCTCGTTGAGCATTCCCATCGCCCTTCACAGCGAGGGACAGCTCAAGACTCTGGCTTCGCTGCTGATGCCCGTTGCCGGGCGCCTGCCCTTCGAATGGATCTATCCGACCGGCGAAAAGCAGGAAGAACGCAAGCCGAAATACCCCAAGTACTTCCAGTGGGCGACGGTGGTCGCCGGCGACTGCCACTACATCAAGCGCTATATGCCGGATGATATGCAAGGCAAGGTCGTCGTCACCAATACCACCACCCCCGAGGACGTGGCGCTCTTCAAAAAATGCGGCGTAAAGTACCTCATCACCACCACGCCGGTGCTGGAGGGACGCTCCTTCGGCACGAACATGATGGAGGCCGCGCTGATCGCCATCTCGGGTAAAGGCCGCGCGCTGACCACGGCCGAGTATAACGAACTGTTGGATAAGCTGGGTTTCGAACCCCAGCTTCAGGAACTGAACTAATTCCAATACAGGCCCTCCACCACGAGAGGGCAAGGAGCTGCCATGGACGCTGTGATCACTGCAGGTGGAATTCCATCCGAGAAAGACCCGCTTTATCCCTACACTCAGGGAAAGCCCAAAGCGATGGTGGATATCGCCGGTAAACCGATGATCCAATGGATTCTGGACGCGGTCAGCAATTCAAAGAATGTCGAGCATGTGGTGCTGATCGGGCTGGACAAATCGAGCGGGGTGACCTGCAGCAAACCCATGGAATACATTGAAAACCAGGGGCACATGCTGTCCAATATCATTGCAGGCATCCACAAGGTCCAGGAAATGAATCCCAAGGCCGAATATGTCCTGGGCATCTCGTCCGACATTCCCGGTATTACCAGCGAAATGGTGGACTGGTGCGTGAAGACGTCGATGGAAACGCAGGATGAACTGTATTACGGCATCATCCCGCAGGCTGTGATGGAGAAACGCTATCCCGGCTCAAAGCGCTCGTTCACCAAACTAAAAGGCGAGTCCTTCTGCGGCGCGGATATCCACGTGATCCACGTCAAGCTGGCGGACGAGCACATCGACACCTGGAGAAGATTGATCGACAACCGCAAGAACGTTTTCAAACAGGCGGCGGTCTTCGGGTATTGGACCCTGTTCCTGCTCGCCACGCGCATGATCAATGCCGACGGCGCGGTCAAGCGGGTTTCGGAGAAGATCAAAATCAAAGGCCGCGCCATCCGCTGGCCGTATGCCGAAGCCGGCATGGATGTGGACAAGCCGCACCAGCTTGAGATGATGCGCACCGACATGGAAAAGCTGCACCCGGTCAAGTAGGGGGATAAGTTTCTGTGAAATTTAAAGAACTGCTGGAATTGGACGCGCGCTGGTCCGAAAAGATACGCGTGGCCGAGAAACCCGGGACTCCTGCGCACCGTCAGCATGGTCCTCGCGCACTCGGGCGATTCGTGGTTCTGGGGGTTGGGACTCATCATTCTCTATTTTGTTACATCCGAAGCATTTTGGAAGCAATGGGCGGTGACCCAGTTCTTCTGGATCGCCATTCTGGCATGGTCGTGATGGCGACCAAGCAGCTCATCCGCCGCAGGAGGCCGGAGGGCGAGTGGGGCGCGATCTACCGCAACACCGACCCGCACTCGTTCCCTTCGGGGCATGCCGCGCGCGCCTTCCTGATCGCCGTCATCGCGGCAGGGCTGGGACCCGCCTGGCTGGCGGTCGTCCTATGGATCTGGGCGCCGCTGGTCGCGCTGGCGCGCGCCGCGATGGGGGTGCATTACCTGTCCGATGTAGTGGCGGGGGCGATGGTGGGAATCTTGGTTGGCATGTTGGCCTTATGGCTCAACCCGCAGGTGATGGCGTTTTTGCAGGCATGGCTGATGTGAGCGTGGCGGCAAGTCGAGATTTTAATCTATGGCGGTAAAGTCCTCCCACCGGAGGATAACGACCTGAAGACGTTTGGACATTTATGGACTGTTCATAAGCTATTAGACAATCCGTAAAGTCCCCCACAGGGGAATAACTACTGGTTAGGCGCGAGCCGCTTCCTATTAGCTGGTTACATATCAAAATTCGTTGGGCGAGGAGAAATTATGCCAAGCAAAACCATCATTATCGGTGGTGGGATGGCAGGAATGTCTTGTGCCATGCGCCTCCTGGAAGCACAACAGGATTTCCTCCTGATCACCGAAAACATTGGCGGGCGCATTATGTATAAGCAGGAAGAAAACGTCAACTTCGGCGCATATTTTGTTATGAATAATTATTTCCACGCACGCCAACTATTAACCACCGGAGCTTGGCTCAATCCACTGGATGCTTGTTTTCATCTCAGCGCGACGGAACATTATGCCGTTCTCAGCGGCCATACCATCAGGCTGTTGCCAGAGTTATTGCGTTTCTATCTAGCTATGTGGGAGTTTTCCCGGCATTATGAACCTTACAAGAAGCGTTGCCTCGTTACGCCACAGAAAGCAGCGCTGAAAGCAGATCCTTACATAGCCATGATATTTTCCATGCCTGCCCTCCAGTTTGTTCGGATAAAGAAATTTGAGCGGGCAGCAGCAGAATACCTATCCGAGTTTGCCTATGCCTGCACAGGCACGAGTATGGAACAACTGACCGCACTGGATTTCCTGACCGCCAGCCAGGGAATGGTGGTTCCAATCTATAAGATCATCTTCAAACCTGAGATGGTAATGCAAAAACTGGAGGGGCATCTCATCTACGACAGCATTATCCGCATCGAAAGTCAACAGGGGAAGCACACCCTGATCGGAAAATCAGGACAGGTGTACCAGGCAGAAAACGTTGTCGTTGCCACACCAGCCACCGTCACCCAGCAACTGCTGGGGGTAAAAGAAATCCGCGCAGCCAGCCAAATTCATGTTTTCCACGTCAACGCCCGCTTGAAGGCGGAATTTCGTCAACACAGCGCAAACCTGTTACCGTATTCATCCGAAATAATGATGATAACGAAACAACAGGACGGCACCTACCTGATTTACTCTCGCAAAAAGGAAGTGGATTTGCGCCAAGTCTGTGAGCAGTTCCACTTGCTCGACCGCCATGAACTGGGAAATAGCAATGTTTACTCAAGGCGCGGCCTATCTGGAGCAGCAATATGGGGATGATATTTACGTCGCTGGGGATCACAACGGTTTAGGCTTGGAACCGACCGCTATCTCCGGGATTTTTGCAGCCAACCAGATTATTGGCGAGCAGGCTTGAACATCTGTTACTTCGGATGAAAAGTGTCCAATATCAAAACGCACCTGATGACGGGGATTCTGCCGGTTAATTTGAACTTACAGTATCCCAAAGGCGATCCTGATCCCTGAATTGGTTCGTGTCCCGCCCACACGCAGTTACCCCACTAAGTGCGCCCCGAGTAAAACGCGGGACAAGTGGGGCAGGCTGCCAACCTTAAAAGTAAACGAGTGAGCTGGTTCGCTCACTCGTTTACTTTTAAATAGCTTTTTGCATCGTCTCAAGTTGCTCCTCGATGTGCGCGAGCATCCGCTCGACCCAGGTCTGCATGGTGAACTCGCCATAGACCTCGTGCCGGCTGAGCCGGCTCCATGCGGAGAGGGGCAGTCCCTCCAGCCAGGGGACCATCTGCCGGATGTCCGCCTGGAATTCCTCGCAGATCTTCGCGATGGGTTCATCGGCGTGGTAATGCTCCGCGTTCCAGGCATCGTTGTCGAAGTTGGGGAAAACCGGCTTGTCCTCCTCCACCGTGCGGCGGACGCGCGCCCCGTAGACGTGGATCTGCACATCGCGGGTGTGGGCGGCAAGCTGGTGCGTATTCCATCCGTCCGCCTCGACCGGTGCGAAGGGATCCTTGACCGACCGGCAGGCCTCGCTAAATTCCTGCGCGGCGGACTTTAAACGTTCGATCAGGCGTGAGCGGTAAGCGAGCAGTTCATTGTTTTCCATTGGGATCCCTGTCAGGTGATGTTGATGATCTGCCCGGTTGAATTATCCGCACACAGGGCGAGAACCGCTGCCGCCACGTCGTCGTGCGACTCCTCCGTTGTTGCGAGCTCCGGCAAGCCGGTGCAAACCGCATTCACGCGGATGTTGTGCGCCTCCAGTTCGAGCGCAGCCTGGCGCGTCAACCCGGCGAGACCGAATTTGCTGGCGACGTAGGCGCCTCGGTCGGGCATATCGGCGCGCCCTGCCACGGGGATGACGTTGATAATCACGCCGCCGCCCTGTTCGCGCATCACCCGTCCGATGGATTGGATCAGCAGGAAAGCGCCGGTCAGGTTCACATCCAGCGTGCGGTGCCAATCCCACTCATCGAGATCCAGCAGGGAGGTGTGCGGCTCCACGTTGGCGCAGTTGACCAGGATGTTCACCCGTCCCCAGTCGTCCGTCACGGTGTTGATCATCGCCTGCACCGAGACCTTCTTGGCGACATCTTCGACATAAGCTTTAGCCTGTCCGCCTGAAGCGGTGATCTGCGCGACGACCTCGTCCACGTTCACCGGCGAGATGTCGTTGAGCGCGACTTTTGCTCCCCGCGAGGCCAAGGCCTGAGCAATGGCTTTCCCTGCCCCGCGGCCGGCGCCGGTCACAAGAACTACCTTCCCATCAAACGAGTCCATGTCTCTCCCTGTTTTCGACTAAGGTTCGCACACTGGTATCTTATCGCGATTCGTGTCCGCATTCAATGGCATGTTGAAATAAGGCGACGGGTCGAGCGTGTTGGCGATCTTGAGTTCGTTGAGAAATTTCCCGCTGCCATCATCCCGGACGATGGAAAAATGCAGGTGGACGCCGGTCGGGTTGTTCGGGTCGCCAGAGTAGTTACCCTGGTAGCCGAGCAGCGTCCCTGCCGGGACAAAGACTTCCGCGGTATCCGAGGGGAATTCGGGGACAATATAAGAAAGACCATCCCGGCTTGCCATGTGCGTGTAGTATAGCCATATCTGCTGCCCGGGCTGGAGCGGATCTTCGGGAACGCGCATGATGACGGAGGATTTCCACTCGGGCAGGCGTGTGAGATAGCCGTCGTAGGCGGCGACCACCGGGGTGATGCCCACGTCCGTGCCGCCGAAGATGTCCAATCCCTGGTGATCATGCCCCGGTCGGAAGGAATCGCCCCACAGGAATCCGATCAAGCCGTCGGTGGGATAGATGAACGGCGCGTCTCCGCAGCGTTCACCGGCGCGAATGAGGTTTTCCGGGTCTGACATATCCGCTTGGATGATCCAACCTCGCACGTCCATGCCACGCGAAGCGGTCGGCTGGAAGGCGCGGTAGAGATAAATCCCCAGCCCGGTTAAAAGTCCGACCACCAGGATGGTGACGATCGTTGCTTGTTTTGACATGGGCGGATTATACCTTTCATCACAAGAACCAGACGGTTAGGCTACACCAACCTTAAAGTATCGTCTTACGGCTTGCATTTACGTCGTTTTTTCTTATTATTGTATGAGTAACGGGCACACTCCGGGGAGGGTGGTGCCTCACAGATTTTAATAAGTCCGAAATGGCAAACCCGTCGCGAGGCGGGGACGCAAAGTCATGGATCTCTCTAGACCGCCAGATTGCCGAAGATTTTTTATTCCCGGCAGTCTTTTTTATCTGGAGTTCCTGAAAAATATTCCTCACCTCACTGCCTCAACGATTACAACTTCTTAAAGGAGAATAACATGAAAGATTATATATAAAACTATTTTCTGTCCTGGCGATCCTGGCGTTAGTGCTGATGGCCGTCCCAATGCAGAGCGCGCAGGCGCTTGGAGGCGGCTCTGGTACAATTAGCCTGACCATTCTGGGAAGCGCATCAACCCAAGACTTCGATTCCCTCGCCAACACAGGGTCGACGAATAACCTCACCATCAACGGCTGGTACTTGAATGAAACTGGGTCCAGCGGAAACAACAACGGACAATACAATACAGGCACTGGCTCGGGTACTGCTGGCGATGTGTATAGCTTTGGCGCCGCATCCAGCACAGAACGCGCTTTTGGGACTCTGTTTAGCGGTACATTGACTCCCACCATCGGCGCACAATTCACGAACAACACCGGGAGCACGATTACTTCACTCGATGTTTCTTATATCGGCGAGATGTGGCGTGCGGGTGTAACCAATCGCAATGCCGCTGATCGTCTCGATTTTCAACTCAGCACTAATGCCACCAGCCTGACAACTGGCACTTGGGTTGACTATAACAGTCTCGATTACAACAGCTCGAACATCAATGCAACTGCAGGTGCATTGAATGGCAATTCATCGGGAAACCAAACCTCCGTGAGTTTTTCGATCACAGGTTTGAGCATCCCCAATGGCGCATCCTTCTGGATCCGATGGCACGATTCCGATATATCTCCTGGCGCAGATGACGGACTCGCGGTGGACAATTTTTCGATCACACCAAATACTACCGTGACCCTGCCCAATCTAACCATCACCGATGTTTCTGGCAATGAAGGAAATGCCGGCACAACCTCGTTTGATTTCACGGTGAATTTCTCGTCACCGGCCGGCGCGGGCGGCGTGACGTTTGACATTGCCACGCAGGATGATACGGCTACTTCCCCCGGCGATTTCACAGCCGTAGCGCTGACCAGCCAAACCATCCCGGCGGGAAGTTCCAGCTATTCGTTCAGTGTTCTGGTCAATGGCGATATCGGCAATGAAGCGGATGAGACTTTCTGGGCCAATGTTACGAACGTGACCGGCGCTGCGGTTGTGGATGCCCAGGGCACCGGCACAATCCTTAACGACGACGTTGCCGATGCTGCCCCTGAAGTTGCCAGCACCTTCCCGGTCAATGGCGCGACGAACTTCCCAATTGGTTCCAACCTCAGCGTTACATTCAATGAACCGGTCAACGTTTCTTGTTCATGGTTTACCTTGGTTTGTTCGACGAGCGGAAATGTGACAACTGCCTTTAGCGGCGGACCGACCACGTTCACGCTCGACCCGGGCGTCACGCTGATTCACGGCGAAACCTGCACTTTGACCGTGTTGGCAGATCAGGTTAGTGATCAGGATGGAAACGATCCGCCTGACAATATGGTGTTCAACTTTATTGTTGGCTTCACCGCGTATGATGTTTGTTCCGACTACACTCCGATCTACACTATTCAAGGCAGTGGGCTTTCTGCCGCCATGACAGGCAACGTCTCAACCAAGGGCGTTGTGGTGGGCGACTTCGAAGGTACTGCCGCTGCATCCGGCTTCTACATTCAGGATCTGACCGGCGAAGGCAACCCTGCCACGTCCGATGGCATCTTTGTCTTCACCGGCAGTTCCAACCTTGTCAGTGTGGGACAGGTGGTGCGCGTCACCGGCTATGCACGCGAACGCTTCAACCAAACCACGCTCAATGGCTCGAACAGCAATAGCGCTGCTGTGCCTGCGGCCAATATCGTCCAATGCGGCACCGGCTCGGTTGCCCCGGTCGATGTGACATTGCCTGTGACCAGCCTTGATGATTTTGAGAAATACGAAGGCATGCTCGTCCGCTTCCCGCAGTCGCTGGTCATCGCAGAATATTTCAACTATGACCGCTTCGGCGAGATCGTTCTTGCCTTGCCCCTGGATGGCGAGAACCGTCCCTTCACCGGGACAGCCATTGACGAACCCGGCGCTCCGGCGAATGCGCGTACGCTGGCCAACAGCCTGCGCCGCATCACACTTGATGATGCGCAGAGTGCACAAAACCCGGCTACACTCCGCCACCCGAACGGACTGCCATTCTCACTGAGTAATCGTTTCCGTGGCGGCGACCTGGTCACGAATGCGGTCGGCGTGCTCGGTTATGACTTCAACCTCTATCGCATTGTCCCGACCGGACCAGCGGATTACACCGCTATGAATCCGCGCCCGGCAGCACCCGAACCGGTCGGCGGAAGTTTGCGCGTTGCGGCGATGAACACGCTCAACTTCTTCGTCACAGCAGATTACCCAACGGGGAATCCGCTGGATAACAAGTGCGGTCCGCTCAATAACGTGGAATGCCGCGGCTGGGACAGTGACCAGGCTGACGAATTCACCCGCCAGCGCGACAAACTCCTTGCAGCACTTTCCGGTCTCGATGCCGACATCATCGGCTTGAACGAATTGGAGAACTCGACCGGTGTCGAGCCGCTGGCCGACATCGTGGCTGGCTTGCCGGGCTATGCCTACATTGCCACCGGCACCATCGGCACGGATGCGATCAAGGTGGGCATGATCTATAGACCCGCCAAGGTCACCCCGGTCGGTGCCTTCCAGACGCTTGATTCTGCCGACGACCCGCGCTTTATTGATACCAAGAGCCGCCCGGCGCTCGCACAGACCTTCATCGATAATTCCACGGGCGGTATCTTTACGGTTGTCGTCAACCACTTCAAATCCAAAGGCTCTGCCTGCGATGATGTCGGCGACCCGGATGCAGGTGATGGCCAGGGTAACTGCAATGGACGCGCACGCTTGCCGCGCAGGCGCTGGTCGATTGGCTGGCAACAGACCCAACCGGAAGCGGCGACCCCGACTTCATCATCATGGGCGACCTGAACTCCTACGCCAGGGAAGATCCGATCGACGCGATCAAAGCCGGTTCCGATGATATCGCAGAAACAGCTGACGATTACACCAACCTGATCGATCACTTCCAGGGCACGTATGCCTACTCCTATACGTTCGATGGTCAGGCGGGTTATCTCGATCATGCACTTGCCAATGCGAGCTTGTTCCCGCAGGTCACCGGAGCCGCCGACTGGCACATCAACTCCGACGAACCGGATGTGCTGGATTATGACACCTCCTTCAAGCCCGCCGCACAGGATGCGCTCTACGAACCAAATGCCTATCGCACTTCCGACCATGACCCGGTGGTCGTCGGATTGAATATCTGCGACGCTATAGCTCCGACGTTTGACAATTTCTCTGTCACGCCTAATTTGCTTTGGCCAGCCAATCACAAATATGTGGATGTGACAGCCACGTGAAAGTCAGTGACAACTTCGACCAGAACCCGACCATTGAGCTTGTTTCTATCACTTCCGAACGAGCCGGATGAAGGGCTGGGCGATGGCGATACCGCGGATGACATCGTCATCCTGGATGACTTCCACTTCCACTGCGGGCAGAACGCTCTGGGACGGGTGTGGGGCGCATCTATACGATCACCTACAAAGTGACAGATGCCTGTGGTAATGAAACCATTAAATCGGTGACCGTCTCTGTCCCCAGAAATATGGGGAAATAACCACAATTTCACCTGATGGAAAAGGCGGTTCCGCCTTTTCCATCAGAAAAGCTCTTTTCGAGTGGTGAACTGTCAAGCAGGCATAAAGGCTACGCTTACCTTAAATTATTCCCTTACGGCTTGCATTTGAGTTGTTTTTTCTTATTATTGTGTGAGTAATGAGCACGCTCCGGGGAGGGTGGTGCTCACAAATTTTAATACGTCCGAAATGGCAAACCCGCCGCGAGGCGGGGACGCAAAGTCATGGATCTCACGTAGACCGCCAGACTGCCGAAGATTTTTTATTTCCTTTGGCAGTCATTTCTTTTTAAAACGAGGAGGCCGCCGTCATTCATCGTGTTGCGTTTTATGGGTAAATTTCAACCAAATCATTTTCAACAGGAGAAGATCGTATGAAACAAAAAACAGTCTTTACGCTTATGCTCGTCATCGCATTGTTGTCCGCTGTCATGTTGACACCGGCTTTTGCGAAACCCTGGGACAGTGAATGTCCAGATCCTGGCAGTGAATGATTTTCATGGCAACCTGGAACCACCCGCCGGTTCTTGGGCCGTATCGGCTCGTCAACGCGGGTGGTGTGGAGTACCTCGCCACGCATATCAACAACCTGCGCGCGCTCAACCCGAACACCGTGGTGGTTTCCGCCGGGGATATGATTGGCGCCAGCCCGCTGCTCTCGGCGCTGTTCCATGACGAACCGACCATCGAAGCCTTTAACCTAATCGGCCTGGATTTCAACGCGGTGGGCAACCATGAGTTTGACGAGGGCTGGGCAGGAACTGCTGCGTATGCAGGAGGGCGGTTGTCACCCGGTGGATGGCTGCCTCGATGGCGATGACTTCACCGGCGCGAACTTCCAGCTACCTGGCGGCCAATGTGGTGCGCGAGGATAACGGCAAGACATCTTCCCTGCCTATAAGATGCGCAGTTTTGCCGGCGCCAAGGTCGCCTTTATCGGCATGACCTCGAAGGCACGCCCACCATCGTGACTCCCTCCGGCATCGCAGGCTTGACCTTCCTGGACGAGGCCGATACGGTCAACGCGCTGGTGCCTGAACTGAAGGAAAAAGGCATCGAGACCATCGTGGTGTTGATCCATGAAGGCGGCGTTCAGGCTCTGCCCGTCCTTATAATGGCTGCGTGGGCATTTCCGGCGCCGATTGTGGATATTGTCAATCGATTTGGATGACGAAGTCGATGTTGTGATCAGCGGGCACACTCACAAGCTTATAACTGCATGATCAACAACAAGCTGGTCACCAGCGCATCCTCGTTTGGCCGCCTCGTGACCGAGTCGACCTGACGATTGACCGCGAGTACCGGCGAGGTGATCATCGATGACCGCCAACAATGTGATCGTGACGCGCGATGTCCCCAAGGACAGTTTGCTGACCGCCTTGATCGCCAATACAATGCCATCGCCGCCCCGCTGGCAAACCGCGTGATCGGCTCAATTACGGCAGATATTACGCGCACGAACTAATGCAGGCGGCGAATCTGCCCTTCGGTGATGTGATCGCTGATGCCCAACTGGACGCGACCAATGATCCCGGTTTTGGCGATGCGGTGGTCGCCTTTATGAACCCCGGCGGCATTCGCACGGACCTTGCCTATGCTCAGCAGCTCGGCGGCGAAGGCGACGGTAACGTCACCTATGGCGAAATGTTTAACGTCCAGCCGTTTGGCAATAGCATGGTGACCATGACCTTGACCGGCGCCAAATCGACACCCTGCTTGAACAGCAGTTCGTCGGCTGTGGACAGCCCGCGGGTGGCCAGAAAATCCTGCAGGTCTCGGCCGGTTTTACCTATTCCTGGAGTGCTTTCCGCTCCGGCCTGCAACAAAGTTGATCCGTCAACCATCAAGATCAACGGTGTGACAGTCGATCCGAGCGCCTCTACCGTGTAACCGTCAACAGCTTCCTTGCGGACGGCGGTGATAATTTCGCTGTGCTCAAAGCTGGGACGGACCGCCTCGGCGGCGAAGTGGATACCGATGCCTTCGAGAAGTATTTCACGCAATTCACCCGTTGCGCCGGGACCGCAAAATCGCATCACATGTATCCCGTAACAAAGTAAAATCCTATATGCAGGACGGTCTGGCAACCGTCTTGCCAGCCGTCCTCGATGAAGGTCGGCACTGTCGTATGGCTACACCAACCTTAAAATTTCCCTTTAGGGCTTGTATTTTAATCCGATAATTCTTATCATATAAGAGTACACAGGCTCACTCTGGGGAGGGTGGCGCCTCACAATGTAATACCCAATTTAATAAAATCCCGAAATGGCAAACCCGCCGCGAGACGGGGACGCAAAGTCATGGATCTCACGAAGACCGCCAGACTGCCGAAGATTTTTTATTCCAGGCAGTCTGCTTGTTTTAAGCACAAAGGAGGTGTGCGAAAACAATAAACCAAATCCAGTGTCCTGTTTGAATAACAAACTTAAAACCATTATGGAGGAGAGTGTAGGATGAAAATCAAATTGCTCAATAAGATTTTGGCTGTAATCATGTTGGTGGTGCTCCTGGTTCCCGCGGGCACTGTTTTTGCAGACAAGGGTGGCGGCGGCAAGGGACCGGAACTGAAAGTGCCAATGGAGTTTATATTGTTCAAATGGCTGGACGCTCCTGTGGTTGCCTATAAGGGTAATGTCGATGGCTATAAAGCCACCGCGCCTAAGAAGGGTCAAAAGATTGATCCGAATGATGGCGATGTTCAAGCTTATGTGGGTTATCTTAATAGCAAGCATGATGAAGCCCTTGGTAAAGTAGGCGGCGGACAAAAGCTGTATGATTATGTCTACACATTCAATGGTTTTGCTGCGCAGTTGAGTTTTGAACAAGCCAATAAGATGGCAACTGTTGAAGGTGTCTTGCTGTTGTCACTGCCGATGAATTACAATCCATGGATACTTCGTCCACTCCGGCTTTCCTGGGCTTGACCGCCCCTGGTGGTTTGTGGGAACAAGCTGGGTGGCGTTGGTAATGGCTGGCGAGATGTCATCATCGGTATCATTGACTCGGGTATCTGGCCTGAGAGCCTCAGTTTTCTGATCGCACTGGCAAAAACGGCAATGGACACGCAGGATGGCAAGCTTGACTACCATCAAATCCCCGGATGGCATGGCAAGTGCACCCCCGGCGAAGAATTCAACGCCTCCAATTGCAACCAGAAACTGATCGGCGCACAATGGTTCAACGCCGGTTGGGGTGGCGATGCTGGTATCGATGCAAGCCGCCCCTGGGAATTCAACTCGGCCCGCGATTACAACGGTCATGGCACGCACACTGCTTCGACTGCAGGCGGTAATTACGGTGTTCCAGGCGACCGGTCCCGCAGCTGTATTTGGCACCATCAGTGGTATCGCCCCGCGTGCTCGTATTGCGGTATACAAGGCCTTGCTGGTCTACCCAGGCATGGCGATACTGCCAGTGGTTCGACTTCCGACCTGCGTTGCGGCTATCGACCAGGCTGTTGCCGATGGCGTGGATGTGATCAACTACTCCATCAGCGGTACTCAGACCAACTTCCGCGACCCGGTTGAAATTGCCTTCCTGTTTGCCGCGGATGCCGGTGTGTTTGTCGCGGCTTCGGCTGGCAACAGTGGTCCGACCACTTCAACCGTTGCCCACCCCAGCCCGTGGATCACCACCGTTGCGGCTGGCACCCATAACCGCTATTATGAAGCGGTCTGTCACTTTCGGTAATGGCGTGACCTATTATGGTGCCTCCGTCGCTACCGACGGTGTGGTCCTGCTCCCTTGATCGATTCAACGGCGGCTGGTTTGCCTGGTGCTGATCCGACCAGCTGGCGTTGTGCTATGCCGCGGTTGATTATGGCGGTTGCGGTTCTTGATCCCGCCATAGTGGCTGGCAAGATCGTGGTCTGTGACCGCGGCGTTACTGCCCGTGTCAACAAGAGTTTGGCAGTTCACGAAGCCGGTGGCGTGGGTATGATCCTCGTGAACACCTCGTACAACTCACTCAATGCCGACTTCCACTATGTCCCGACGGTCATCTTCAGAATACCGACCGCGCGGCTGTGAAAGCGTATGCGGCAACCGCTGGCGCGACTGCCACGATCAATCAGTCACCATCTCTTACTGCGCCCGCGCCATTCACTGCTTCCTTCTCGTCCCGTGGTCCCCTCCGCGGCTTATGGCGACCTGCTCAAGCCTGACCTGATTGCCCCAGGGCAGGATATTCTGGCGGCTGTTTCTCCGATGACGAGTGGTGGCATGATTTCGACCTCTACAGTGGTACTTCCATGTCCAGCCCGCATGTGGCCGGTCTCGCCGCCCTGCTTCAAGCACCTGCATCCTGACTGGTCGCCGATGATGATTAAGTCCGCGTTGATGACCACCGGCTATGATGTTCTGGATGGCGGACTCCGGCCCAATACCAACCCGGTTTGATCTTCCGCCAAGGTGCAGGTCACGTCAGCCCCAACAGCGCAGCGAATCCCGGCTTGGTGTACAACTCCAATTTGAATGACTGGCTTGGCTTTCCTGTGCGGTACACAGACTGGCTGGGAGCCTACCTGCAATCGCTGTGGGCATGCGGCTATTCCACGATCCAGTGACTTCAACGGTGCCTCCATCGCTATTGGCTGACCTGGCTGGCGTTCAGACTGTCAAACGCACTGTTACAAACGTAAGTGGCAAAAGTACCTACTATTCACCTGCTCTGTGACTGGTATAGGCAGGCTTTACATCACGGTAACACCGCTTCATTCACCTTGAATCCGGGAGAAGCAGTCCTTCAAGTCACCTTAACCCGCACGACTGCTGCATTCGAATGCCTACACTGGCGGCCAACTGACCTGGACCGGTGGTGGTTATAGCGTTCGTAGCCCGATCGTTATTCGCCCGGTGGCCTTGCAGCTCCCGCTGCAGGTGTCGTGAGCAACTACAATGTGACCTTCGGTTATAATGGCGCGTTCACCGCTACTCCGCGCGTCCTGCCGTGGTCTCCCGGTACCGTGGCCGATGATCCGACCGACGGTGCCTGTTCATCGACCGTTCACCGAATGCCCAGTTGATCCATGTGACTGTTCCCGCTGGTACCACCTATGCTCGCTTCTCGCTATTCGATGCCGATGTCAACTCCCGGACGGACATTGATCTGTGTGTGTTCAACAGCGCGACAGCGTTGGTTGGCTCCAGTGGTTCTGGCACTTCGGCGGAAGAAGTTGAATCTGTTGCAACCCAGCGGCTGGCACTTACACCGTTGTTGTTGAGGGTTTTGCCACGGGGCGTGCGCCGGCTCAACCCTTCAAGCTGCTACTTGGGTGCTTGGCTCCACAGCGCGCTGGTAACATGACCGTTACTGCTCCGGCTACTGCCACGATTGGTGGCACAGGCGCAGTCAACCTGTCCTTCAGCGGCCTGACCGCTGGCACTAAGTACCTCGGCTCGGTGGTCTACGGTGGCGCGGCTGGCATGCCCAACCCGACCATCGTGCGTGTCGATCCGTAATATAGTTCGTGCTCGATTAGTAGGTTAGTAAAACAGGCTGGCGGATTTCCGCCAGCCTGTTCGTTTCTTTTTATGGTCGATCTTAAACGTCTCCGGGCATACCGGGAACGGGTGGAGTAGGTTTTTCGCAGTAGAAAATATCCGAACTTCTCCCTGCATGATATTCATAATCATGACCATCGGCACGTATTAGTATCAGGTATCCCGGAGTAAGCACTTCGGCATAGTACATCCCGGGCTGCGGACATCCCAGGCTGGAATCAGGCCACATCACCTCTTGAGCGTCCATTAGTTCAATCCGGGTGTAAGGAATGGACAACCGTTGGGCTAAATCCTTTTTAGCCGTTTCAGTCAGTTTTCCCAATTTGGAAGAGGGCGTCGGGTTATTTTGAGGCATTTCGGGGATGTCACCCTCGATCGGCAGGGATGAGGTCGGTTGTAAATTCGCTGGCAAAGGCGTCAATGATGCAATTTGAGTAGATTCAGGTGTCTGACGGACAAGGGGCGTGCATGCCGAAAGCAAAAGAAGAGTAAGAGAGATTAGGCGATTATACATGTGAACTCCTCTGGCTATAGACGAAAACAATGGATTGTAGGTTCCATGGGGGGTGGCATTTTTCAATCATGGATGAGCGGTTTCTCTACGGTGTGACTTCGTTGAAGTCAGGTAAGGCTGGCCTAAAGAGAAATGGTAAAGCCTTGATTATCACCCTATAAAACGTTTGGTCTATCGGTCGTTCGCATAGAAGAACGACTTATCCCCAAGAGGTCTATTGAATTGGGGATGTGGTTGTTATATACTAAAAAGGCACGGATTACTTAGGTGATCCCTTGGATGCCTCGAAATGGCAAACCCGCCGCGAGACGGGGACGCAAAGTCATGGATCTCACGAAGACCGCCAGACTGCCGAAGGTTTTTTATTCCCGGCAGTCTGTTCTGTTTTTAGAGGAGGTGGTGAACAGAGCTTAAATTTATACCATGCGAACTAATAGAATACTACAAATCCTTGAGGAGGAGTTATGAAAAATAAAATAATCTTATATTGGCTGTCGTGGTTCTGGTTGCTAGCCTGGTTGCTGCAGCACCCGCAGCACAAAAAACAGCGCAAGCGCCTAATACCGGCAAGGGATTCTCGATCGTCTCCATGCAGCCCGATCTGGTGCAGGAGCTGCGCGCCCAGGGGAAGAAGATCAATTATCCCTTCCCGAATACTGCCAACAAAGGCAAGAAATTTAATCCTGTGTGGGGATGTAGTCGGGCCACTTGAACCACTGCTTCTACACAGAATGTGCTTGGTGATCTTCGCGGACTTCACCACTCCGCCTCCTGGCGGTCCCAGCCACGAGATTGGATCTGGCCACTTATTTCGACCCCATGCTTTTTGGCACGGTGTATGATCCGCCGGAATATGCTGCTGGTGGTTCCGGACTATCCTACCGACCGCACTCTGTATAACTATTACAAGGAAGTTTCCTACGGCATGGTGAGATGTCGTCACGCTGAATATGCCGAGCGCGATGGGCTGGACACAAGACCGGAAATCCATATGATTATTACTGCAAGGCTGATGGTATCCACGACAATGGTTTTGGACCCTATCCGCAGAACGCACAGGGAATGGTCGTTGATGCGGTCAGAGGCGGTTGATCCCTATGTGGATTTCAATAACTATGCTGTAAACGGCGAAGTTCCCAACCTGTTTGTTGTATTTGCGGGAACCGGCGCAGAGTGGAGCGGTGATCCCGAGCTCTGATCTGGTCACACAGTTGGGACCTGACCGAGGGCACCGGAAATGGACGGCTACATAACCGATGATGGCGTCAAGATCAACAACTACGCTGTCATGCCCGAAGTCGGCGGCGATCTGACCGGGTACACCGGTGTTCTCAGCGGGCCCTTCCCGCCAACCGTTGGCGTATACGCTCACGAATATGGTCATGTGCTTGGATTGCCCGATCAGTATGATTATGGCTATGAATCAGATGGCACCGATGTCTACAGCCTGATGGCAGGCGGAAGCTGGAACCGTTATCCCAACTGACGCGTATCTTCTCCGGCAATTCTCCTGCCCAGCTGGATGCCTGGAGCAAGTATCGCCTCGGCTTTGTAACGCCTGTCGAGATCACATCCAAGACAGATGTCACCCTGCCTCCTGCCGAGACAAAGCCTGTTGTGTACAAGATGGTCGTTCCTAACTCAGGCGGTAAGGAATATTTCCTCTTCGAGAACCGCCAGACGATAGGCTTTGACCAGGGCCTGCTGCGCTTTGGTACCCACGGTCTTGCTATCTATCATGTCGACGACACGGTCTTCACCCGAAATTACTGGCGGCCCAACGAAGCCGAGAACTGGAAGGAATTCCGCTCGGAAGGCTGGCGCAAGGCCTGGACCGGCGAGACCCATTACGGCATCTCCATCATGCAGGCTGACGATCAGTGGGACCTGGAGCATGCCAGTGTTCTACTGGATTACCCCGAATGTCTCCAGCAGCCTTTCAGGTGACCTCTATCCGGGTACGTATGGTGTGACTTCGTTCAGCAGCTATACCACACCGAACAGCAGCAATTATTATTTCTGGGCTGGTTGATATCCCAAATATGGTTATTCAGGTGTGACCGTTACCAACATCACAGAGACTCGAGGAGTGATCACGGCAAATATGGATCTTGTTCCGTGGAAAGCTCCTAAAGAGTAAAATCTATAAAGTACTTGAGTTTCAGAAGAGGGATCGTTGGCGCTGTCACCGACGGTGAACCGGATGGTAATGGTCATCCCTATGTGGGGCTGATGATCGCTGATGTAGACGGCGAACCAGCCTGGCGATGTAGTGGAACACTTGATTTCGCCTACTGTCTTCTTGACTGCTGGACATTGCACCTACGGTGCCACTGCTGCCCGTGTCATGGTTCAATTCGGACATGACGTATGACAGCGTTCCGCTACCCGCTCTATCCTTTTGGCGGCAAAGGCAGCGGCGCTATTGAAGGCAAGCCGTATACCCATCCCACAATATGTCGACAGCGCATTCTATCTGTTTGATCTGGGCGTTGTTGTCCTCGATAAACCCGTGAAGATGAAGACCTACGGTAATCTTGCCCGAACTAAACCATTCTGGATTGCACTGACAACTCAGCGCGGTCAGCAGGATGTCACCTTCACTGCCGTAGGTTATGGTCTTCAGATGAGCTTCCCAGATGCAGCAGCGTGGAAAGAAAATAATGTCAAAGTTCGCATGGTTGCACACCCGAAGCTAAACCAGATTAATGTTCCTGGTTATACTGGCGATTTTTCAATGGTGCTCTCTAATAACGCTCACACAGGCGGCACCTGTTCTGGCGATTCGGGTGGACCTAACTTCATTGGCGATTCCAATGTCGTCGGCGGTGTGACGTCCTTTGGCAAGAACGGTAACTGCGCCGGCACCGGCGGCGTCTACCGCGTGGACCGGGCTGATGACCTCGATTGGCTCGCTACCTTCTTGGTAGTAACATCCCGTAAATAGAACCACCCGATAAATCTAATTTGACACTATCCCCTGCCATCGCCGGCGGGGGATTTTCTTACACAATTTCTATATGCCTTTATCATTCTTCTAACACTCCCCCGGTAAACTTGGCTCAACGATTAACCTTATCAGTAAAGGAGATAAACCATGACCTACTATATCACCCCCGCCCCTGTCCGCATGCGCCGCTGGGCACCCGCCCGCGTCAGCGCCCCCGAGTACGACTTCCGCCTGGCAGTCAATGTCAGCGAAGAGCAGGACGCCTACATTCTGTCCGCGATCGTCCCGGGCTTGAAGGCCGAAGACCTGACCATCGAGATCCTCGAGGACGTCGTCACCATCGATGGCACCTTTGCCGCAGACGAGAACGACTACCTGATGCGCGAACTCCCGCAGGGCAAGTTCCACCGCTCGCTGCGCATGCCCGTCGAGCTCGACGCCGAAAAGGCTGAAGCGAAGATCGAGGACGGACTGCTCACGCTGCGCGTCCCCAAGGCGGAATCCGCACGGCCGAAGACCATCAAAGTCAACATCAAGTAATTTCCCGGCGCGGGGATGGGTCACAACCCATCCCCGTTTTTGTTTAAGGCGGGTACAATAGCGGATATTCGATTGGAGACTCATCGTGCGACGAATCCCTGCCGTTTTTCTGCTCATGCTTGCTCTGCTGGTTTCTGCCTGCGGGACGCAAACGACCCCGACGGTTGAACCGACCGTGACCGCCACGTCCGCCCCCGAGCCGACCGCCACGCAGCCCAACCCGATGGCGATGCTCGTCATCCCGGCGGACCTGTCCGACACGCTTTCCGAGACCTACCAAAAGACGATCTACGACCTCGCCCGGCAGAGCGGACTCCGCTTCCAGGTGCGCAACGCTCTCACCCCGGCTGACCTCGAGTCCAACGTGCGGGTGGTGGTGGCGCTGCCGCCCGACCCCGGCATCGCGGAACTGGCTGCCGCGGCGCCCGGGACCCAGTTCCTGGCGGTCAACATCCCGGGTATCACAGCCGGCGGGAACGTGTCCACCATCGGCGGCGCGGGGGATAACCCCGACATTCCGGCTTTCCTCGCCGGGTACATCGCCTCCATGCTGGCCACCGATTACCGCATCGGCATGATCGGCGAAAAGGACTCTGCGGGCAGCGACATCGCCACGCTGGCTTATGCCAACGGGCGCCAGTTCTACTGCGGGTTGTGCAACCCCGTCGCCCCGCCGTGGTACGAGTACCCGATCGCCGTGGATATGCCGGCGGGCGTCCCCGAGGGCGAAGCCAATGCCTACGCCGATGCGTTGAAGGACCGGCTGGTCCAGGTGGCTTACATTTATCCAACCGTGCAGATCCCCTCGCAGGTGAATTACATTGCGTCGCTCGGGATGTGGATGATCGGGGAAAACCATCCGCCCGAGGACGCGCGCGCGAACTGGATCGCCACCATCCAACCCGACTGGATCACTGCCGTGCAATCCGCCTGGTCGGACATCGTCTCCGGGAGCGGCGGGAAAAGCTACCCGTCGCCGCTGACTCTCACCGATATCAATCCTGACCTGTTGAGCGAAGGCCGGCAGCGCCTCGCGCAGCAGATGCTCGATGACCTGCTGTCCGGCCGCGTCGGTACGGGTGTACAGAAGTAAAATAATCATCCAGCAGTCATTTAATTAAATTAGTTTGTGCAAAAATGGGTGTTCGTGGCTCTTCGAGCCCGCACACCCATTTTTGCACAGTTCACCCCTCCCCGAAACGGGTAGGGGGTGGGGCAGGTAAATTATACTGATAGTCTTGACCTACATCCAAATCGCGTGATAAACTCATGAAAATCTTACGAAAGGAGGCGCACGGTATGAACAAAAGCATTGAAAAAGGTTTATTTTCACCTTATCGCAGTGCGCCTGTTGACCTTTAGTCCATCCGCAAGGTAAACTAAAGCCACAGAGCACTCGCTCGTGGCTTTTTTGTTGGATTGAATTGGCTGCGGGCAGTTGCCAGTCGATTCTTTTTATTTGGAGACTCCGCCATGACCAATCCAATCGCCACGCCGTTATTTGATGGGACCCTCATCCGCCTGACGCCGCTGGACCACGAGAAGGACCCCGAGATCGTCGCCGGCTGGACGCACAATGCCGAGTACGTGCGCATGACCTCTCTCGAACCTGTCCGCCCGTTGACCATCGCCCAGATCAAGAAGCAGTTCGAACAGCTCGACAAGGAAATGGATGAAGGCAAGCGCGTCTTCCATTACGCCATCCGCGCGAAGGACGATGGCCGGTTGGTCGGTGAAGCGCGTATCGAATGGGTCGACTGGAGCAACGGCACCGCCCACATCAAGATCGGGCTGCCGGACCCCGCCGACCGTCGCAAGGGAATTGGCGACGATGTGCTGCGACTGCTGCTGCGATTTTCGTTCCGCGAGCTCAACCTGCATCACCTCGAAGTGGTGCTGCCCGAGTACAACGTCCCCGCCCTGCGATTCTTCGAAAAACACGGATTCAAGATCGAGGTGCGGCGGAGGCAGGCGGTCAACCGCGGCGGCCGTCGCTGGGACCTGATCAGCATGGCGATCCTCCGCCCGGAATGGGAGGCGCGCCATGAACGATGATCCCACCATCGACCTGCTGCGCGGGAAACTGGTCCGGCTGAAGGCGGAGAACCCCGAAGAACAAAGCAAGTTGTTCGTCGACTGGATTCATGATTCGGAATACTGGCGATTGATGGCGAATATGCCGCACTTCCCCTGGACACAGGATGGCGTCAAAAAGCACATCGAAAAAGAACTTGAAAAGGATGACCCGCGGAACGTCTTTTTCGCCATCCATAAACTGGACGATGACCGCATTATCGGCGATATCGGACTCGACGGCATCTCCTACAACCATGGCAACACCTACGTCGGCATTGGAATCGGGGAAAGGGAGTACTGGGGCAAAGGTTACGGCACGGACGCCATGAATGTGATCCTGCGCTATGCCTTTACCGAGCTTAATCTGCACCGGGTCTCTTTGACGGTGTTCGAATACAACCCGCGCGGCATCCGCTCCTACGAGAAATGCGGCTTCAGGGTGGAAGGCCATGCCCGCGAAGTGATGCATCGCGAAGGCCGCCGCTGGGACATCATCCATATGGGCGTTTTGAGAGAAGAATGGCAGGCTCTCCATGCGTGACAGCACTGAATTGACCAGCGATTTGCTGCGTGGGAAAAATATCCATCTTTCAGCTCAGGATATGGATCAGGCAGCACAGCCTTACTTTGAATGGGTGCAGGACGCCGAATACCAGCGGTTGGTGGATGATGGTCCGCCGGTTCCCTTGAGCCTCAAGGGAACCCGGGAATCCAACGAGCAAGGCTGGCCTGAGGACGATCCCTGCAATGTCATGTTCCTCGTCCGCGCCAACGAAGACGACCGAATCATCGGCTTCGTCAACCTGGATTACATCTCATGGCAGCATGGTGACTCCTACATGGGGATCGGCATCGGCGACAAGTCCTGCTGGGGCAAAGGCTACGGCAGGGAAGCGATGGATCTCCTGTTGCGCTACACCTTTACCGAACTCAACCTGCACCGCCTGTCGCTGACGGTCTATGAGTATAACGAGCGTGCCATCCGCATGTATGAGCGATGCGGCTTCAAGATCGAGGGCATCAGCCGCGATTATCACTACCGCGACGGGCGCCGCTGGAATCTGGTCAGCATGGGCATCCTGCGCGACGAATGGCTGGGGTTGAACGGATACACACCGTCTTAGCTTAGCAACTGAAAGAATTGTCATGACCGCCGAAGCCGCGCCTGAACCGAAAAAGAAAACACGCCTGCTCAACAACTGGCTGATCCTGTTTCTGGTCGCGATGATCCTGGCGAACATCGGCGGGCAGATGTACGGGCCGCTCATGCCGCTCTACCTGCAGGATTTGAATGCAACCGTTGCGCAGGTGGGACTGTTCTTCACCCTCTCGCGCATCATCCCATTGGCGCTGCAGATCGTCGGCGGATACATCTCCGATTCGCTGGGCAGGCTGCGCGCCATCGCGATCGGCAGCATTGCAGGTGTCTTTGCCTATGTTGCGCTGTTGCTGGCGCCCACCTGGCAATGGGTGATTGTGGCTGCGACCTTCTCAGCCATCACCGGTTCCCTGATTGGACCAAGTTTCGACGCCTTCATCGCCGAGCACTCCGAGGAACATAATCGGGCACGGGTCTTTGCCATCACCCAGACCATCTTCGGCGTCGTGATGGTGGTCGGTCCGGTGCTGGGCGGCTGGCTGGTGGATGCGCGCAGCTACAAATTCATGATCCTCATCGCAGCCATGTTCTATCTGTCGGCCACCATTATCCGTATCTTCATGGCGCGGGAGGCCTCCAAAGGCTCCGAATCGCAGCCTAAGAAGTTATCCTTTACCGGATTGAAAACCAACCTCGGCTCGATGTTCGCCCTGCTGACCGCCGGCGGCGTGGTGACCTGGATCCTGGTCACTGACAGTGTGCGCGACATGTCCTTCAACCTGTCCTTTGACCTGCTGCCGATCTACATGCGGGATTTCTTCGAGATGACCACCACCCAGATCGGCTGGTCGAACAGCATCTTCGGAATCTTCATGATGCTGATCATGGTTCCGGCCGGCATTCTCTCGGACAAGAAAGGCGAGCGGGTGGGGATATCGCTGGGATTCTTTCTGATGTTCATCTCGATCGGCATGCTGGCGCTGTTGACCGATTACGGATTCTGGGTTGCAGCCTTAGGCTGGGCGATCGCCGGCACCGGTGTGGGGCTGATGACGCCGTCTTACCAATCGTTGATCAGCAAGGCGGTTCCCCGCCGGTTGCGAGGTGTGGCTTTCGGGCTTTTCAGTACCAGCGTCGGATTATTGTCACTGCCCGCGCCGTACATCGGCGCCATGATGTGGGAGAACTATGATCCGCGCGTGCCGTTTGCCATCACCGCCATCGTCTGCCTGCTTTCCATCATCCCGGTCTGGCTCAAGTTCAAGATCGACAAGCCGGTCGAAGACGACGAGCCGCTTCCCGAAAAGACGGAGCTGGAAGCCTAGTAGAAAGGAAAGAAGATGAATACCAGCCATGAAATAAAAACATTTGAAAATATGCTTCCCGCCGGTTATACGTCCCGCGCCGGGAAACTCGAAGATTACATGCTGCTGTTCGATCTGGTTAATGCCTATGCTTTGCGAATCAATGGGCGCGTTGACCTGACTGACCCGGAACTCATCCGACTCGATTGGCAGAACGAAGGCTTCCATCCGGAAACGGATGTCCATGCGGTTCTCACGCCGGATGGTTCGCTGGTTGGGCTGGCGGAGTGCTGGTTGATCCATAAGCCGCTTGTACACCCGTGGAACTGGGTCTGCGTGCACCCCGACCACTTCGACATGGGAATCTGGGAGTACCTGCTGGCTTGGGGTGAGAACCGTTCACGGTCCGCGCTTGACGTGGTGGAGCCTGGCCTGAGGATCGCGCCGCGCACCGGCACCGAACATCATAACGCAGCTGGCATGCGCGCTATCAAAAAGATGGGCTGGACTCCCATCCGCTCGTACTACCGCATGGAAACGGACCTCAACGCACCGCCGGTCGTGCCCGCTCTGCCCGAGGGGATTCGCATCCGCCCGTTTGACCCGGCGACCGAAACTGAAGCGGTTTACCAATGTGTCGTCGATTCATTCCGTGACCATTTTGGGTTCGTGGAGCAGCCCTTCGAGGACGGATTTAGGGAATTCAAGCACAACCTGATGGACATCCCGGGTTTTGACCCGGCTTTCTGGTTCGTGGCTGTCGAAGAAAACAAAATCGTGGGCATCAGCCTGTGCCGCCCGGTGGATGTCGAGGATCCCGAGAGCGGATGGGTCAATGAACTGGGTGTGCTCCGCCCCTGGCGAAAGCGCGGCATCGCCACCGCGCTGCTTTTACACTCATTTTCGGCCATGCATGCGCGCGGTCAGAAGCGCGCGGCTCTGGGCGTGGATGCAAACAGCCTGACCGGCGCATTGCGTATTTACGAGAAAGCCGGAATGCACGTGGCTCGCCAGTTTGACCAGTTCGAGAAGGAACTGCGCGCGGGTCGCGAGATCAGCACACAGCAAATAGACTAGAATTGACCAATGACCGATAAAATTCTCCCCCCTGGGTTTACCCTGCGTACCGCGGCCTGGTCGGATCTGGAAGGCGTGGCGGATCTGATCCGCGCCGTCTGTGAGGCCGACGGCGACCCGGACGATGCCGTCCCGGCTTCGGAACTCCGGTCGGAGTGGGAAGCCAGCTTTGACCTCGATACCGATGTCTGGGTGGTGACCGACCCCTCCGGCAAAGTGGTCGGATACGAGGAATTCTTCTGCCGGCCGGGTCACGCCAGTTACCAGGGCGATGGCTATGTCCATCCGCAGTTCGAGGAGTTGGGGATTGGCACAGCGATGCTGCGCGCGCTGGATGAACGAGCCCGCCGGGAAATGCCCAAGGCTGAACCGGACCTGCGCATCTTCCTGCGAAACATGATGACTGCCGGCGATAAGGATGCCTGCGCGCTGCATGAAAACGAGGGATTCAAAGCCATCCGTTACAATTGGTCTATGCGGATCACCCTCAAAGATCCGCCGCAAGCGCCACAGTTCCCTGCGGGCGTTGAGATACGTCCCTTCGTCGAGGCTGAGCATCTTTATCCGGTCTATGAGGCCCTCGCCGAGTCCTTTGCCGACCACTGGGGTTTTATCAAGCCGTCGTTCGAGGAATGGAAACAGCACCGCATGGCGCCCGACCGCTACTACCCCGACCTGTGGTTCGTTGCCTGGGCAGGGGAAAAGATCGCCGGCGTCTCCATCTGCCGATACCGCAGCGGCATGGGCTGGGTGTGGAGCCTGGGCGTGCGCCGGCCCTGGCGCAAGCAGGGATTGGGCATGGCGCTCCTGCTGCACTCGTTCGGTGAATTCTATAAACGCGGACAGAATGTTGTCGGTCTGGGCGTGGATGCCAGCAACCCCACCGGCGCCACGCGCCTTTATGAGCGCGCCGGCATGCATGTCGAAACGGAATATGTTTGTTATGAGAAGGAAATTCGTCCCGGGCGCGAGATCAGCGCCCAGACAGCAGAATAATCAATATCATCTACGCTTTAAGAGGAGTCACTATGCAAATCAAATGTAACCACTGTTCCATGCCATTTTCCATGAACCAGGAGACCGCCATGGCAGCCATCGAAGAATTAAAAGATCAATCCAAGCATCATTACGATGCCCACTGCCCCAATTGCCGGCGCGCCGTGTACGTTACGCGCGACCAGCTTGGCCGCGCCTACCCGGCTTATAAAAAGAAACTGGCGGGTAAGGAATGACCATCAAGGCGGTTTACTTCGACCTGGGCGGGGTTATCGCCCGCACGGAGTTCCAGTCCCCGCGGGAAAGGCTGGCTGAACGCGTCGGCTTGACCTATGAGGAGCTGGTCAGGATCGTGTTCGATAGCAAGTCCAGCCAGGAAGCGTCCATCGGCAAGATCAGTGAGGACGACCATTGGAAATTCGTGGCACGCGCCCTGCACCGTCCGCTGAAGGAAAGGGAAGCCATCCGTAAGGAGTTTTTCGATGGCGATATCATCGATCGGGAACTGATTTCCTACATCCGTTCGCTGCGACCGCGTTACGGCACCGGCCTGATCAGCAATGCCTGGGACGGTTTGCGTCCTTACTTGAAACGCGAGAAATTTGACGACGCCTTCGACACGCTGATCATTTCCGCCGAAGTGGGAGTCATGAAACCCGGGGCAACCATCTTCGAACATGCGCTTGAGCAGTTGGAGGTCAAGCCAAGGGAAGCCGTCTTCATCGATGACTTCGCCGAGAACATCGCCGGCTGCGAAGCCATGGGTATGCACGGCATCCTTTTCGAGTCAACGGAACAGACGCTGAAGGATTTGAAGAAGCTGCTCAAATAACAAAGCGCCGGGCAAGGCCTACAGGATAAAACCATGACAACAACGAACATCATCCGTGATCTGGGGAACGGACTCGTCCTGCGCCGCTCCACGCCGGCGGATGCTGAAAAACTGGGCGATTTCAACGCCTTCATCCATACCGACACGGACAAACCAGACCTGCGCCTCGCCGCATGGACTCGTGACCTGCTCGAACGCCCGCATCCGACCTTTGGGACGGGCGACTTTACCCTCGTCGAGGAGCAGGCGACGGGGCGCATCGTTTCGTCGCTGAATCACATCTCACAGACTTGGACCTATGACGGGATCCCCTTCAAAGTAGGCCGCCCCGAGCTGGTTGGTACGCTGCCCGAGTTTCGCAACCGCGGGTTGGTCCGCGTCCAGTTCGAGGAGATCCACAAGTGGAGCCTCGAGCGCGGCGAAATGGTGCAGGCCATCACCGGCATCCCGTATTATTACCGCCTGTTCGGTTACGAGATGTGCGTGGACCTGGACGGCAGCCGCTCGGGTTTTGAGATGAATCTGCCGAAGTTAAAGGAGGGGGAGTCCGAACCTTACCGCTTCCGCGCCGCCACCGAGACCGATATCTCATTTCTCAGTGAAGTCTATGCCCATGCATCACGCCGCAGCCTGCTCTCTGTAGTACGCGATGAGCCGATCTGGCGCTACGACCTGTCCGGCCGCGGCGTTGAAAGCATCCAGCGCATGGTTTGGGAGATCATCGAGCATGCAGTCACCGGAGAGAAAGTGGGTTACTTTGCCCACCCTGAGTATTCCTGGGGCGTATCCTGCCCGGTGATGGCCTACGAACTCAAGGCGGGTGTCTCCTGGCTTGACGTGACGCCGTCCGTGGTGCGTTTTATGTGGGATATCGGCAAAGCCGTTTGCGATAAAGATGGCAACAACCGTTCCGCGTTCACCTTTGCGCTGTCGGGAGGACACCCGGTCTACGAGGTGATGCGCGACAACCTGCCTCGTGTCCGGCAACCTTACTGCTGGTATCTGCGCGTGCCAGACCTTCCCGGTTTCATCCGTCACATCACGCCGGTGCTGGAACGCCGCTTGAGCGAGTCTCTCCTCCCCGGCTTCAACGGTGAGGTATGCATCAGCTTCTACCGCAGCGGCTTGCGGCTGGGATTCGAGAACGGTCGTCTGTCCATAGCTGAACCGTGGCAGCCGGGACCCAAGGAAAATGAAGGCGATGTCGCCTTCCCCGATCTGACCTTCCTGCAGTTGGTCTTTGGCCATCGCACGATGGACGAGCTCAAGCAATCCCGCGCGGACTGCTGGTGGAGAAGTGACCGCGAACGCGTGCTGTTGACCGCGCTCTTCCCGCGGAAGGCCTCGTTCCTGCTCCCCATTGCCTGATCAATTCATGCGTAAATTCGACGCCACCCGGCTCTATCTCTATCTCGGTTTTACGACATCGCTGTTGTTCAGCATGATCTTCGTCGTGACCTCGTTCTACGAGGCCACCGTGGCGGGGTTGTCGGGCTTGCAGCTCGTTCTGGTCGGCACGACCGTTGAACTCACCGTTCTGCTGTTCGAGGTCCCGACCGGTGTCGTGGCGGATGCCTATTCGCGCCGGCTTTCGATCATCATCGGGTATTTCATCATGGGCTGGGCGTTTATCGTGGAAGGGCTGTTCCCGGTCTTCCTGCCGATCGTGCTGGCGCAGGTGCTTTGGGGTGTCGGTTACACTTTCACCAGCGGGGCGCAGCAGGCCTGGCTCTCCGACGAGATCGGCGAGGAGAATGCCAACCGAACCTTCCTCCACGCCAACCGTTATGAGCTGGCCGGGGCTTTGGTCGGTATGCTTCTGGCCATCCCTCTGGGAAACATCGCCGTGAACATCCCCATCGTGGCGGGCGGCGTGCTGCTCTCTTCGATTTCCATTGTCCTGGCGCTGATCATGCCCGAGCGCGGATTCAAACCGACGCGGCCGGAGAACCGCAACACCTGGCAGCATATGGGCGACATCTTCAACAAGGGGCTGTCCGCCGTTCGCCGGCGCCCGGCGCTGATGACCGTCCTGGGGGTGGGGTTCATCTACGGGCTTTACTCCGAGGGCTGGGACCGGCTGTGGGTCAAATACCTGGTTGACAACTTCACCATCCCCAGCTTGTTCGGGATGAACGAGGTGGCTTTCTTCGGGTTTCTGCGCGCCGGCGGGATGATCCTGTCCATCCTCGTCACGCAACAGGTGGAGAAGCGGCTCGATGCCAGCCACGCGCCCTCCATCGCGAAAGCCATGGTCTGGCTGACCGCGCTGCTCTCGCTGGCGATCTTCACCTTTGCCCTTGCCCCCAGCCTGGTGGTCCTACCGGCATTGGCGGTGAGCATCGCTGCGGTGTGGCTGGTCAGCATCACGCGCAACGTGCTGGGCCCGCTCTACGACGCCTGGATCAACCAGCGCCTGGATTCGGAAACGCGCGCGACGGTCATCTCCATGTCGGGGCAGGTGGATGCCATCGGGCAGATCGCCTCCGGGCCGGTGGTGGGCATCGTCAGCCTGTGGAGCATCCGTGCGGCGATCACTTTCGCCAGCCTGCTGCTGCTTCCCGCTCTGCCGTTGATCCGACGCGCGAACCGGCTGCATGCCGAGGAAATCTCCGCGCAGGAATCTGCCATCACAGAATAATTTCCATTTTTATATAGTGTTCTCGAAAACCAGCCCGTTTTTTCGTTGCCAAATTGGGCGGATGGACTTATAGTCTGAGCGAGTTGTAAACTCATCCCTTACAAAAAAGGAAATTGGACATATGCACGGACATGGCGGTTGGTTCGGCTCTTATATGCGTTCGGAAAGTAAGCCTCCCAAGGTCACACGGGAGCTGTTGATGCGCGTACTGACTTACGCGCGTCCCTACCAGTGGCAGATCATTGGAATGCTGGTGATGATCCTCATCGGCACAGGTCTGTCGCTGCTCATCCCGCTCATCTTCCGGCGCATGATCGACGTGGTCATCCCGGCCGGCGATCTGACCGCGCTGGCGTGGCTGGCGCTGGCGCTGCTGGTCATCCCGGCGTTGAACGGGCTGGTCGGCGTGGTGCAGCGGCAGTTGAATGCCAAAGTAGGGGAAGGCGTGATCTACGACCTGCGCGTGGCGCTTTATGGCAAGCTGCAGCGCATGTCGCTGCGCTTTTTCACCCACACGAAAACGGGCGAACTGATGAGCCGCCTGAACAGCGACGTGGTCGGCGCGCAGAACGCCATCAGCAACACCATCGTCGGTATCATCACCAACCTGATCGAGGCGGCAGCCATCCTGATCGTGATGCTGACCCTCGAGTGGCGGTTGACGCTGGTCAGCGTGATCATCCTGCCGCTGTTCATCCTCGTCTCCCGCAAACTGGGGGACCGCCTGCGCGAGTTTGCGCGCCGGTCCATGGAATTGAACGCGCAGATGAACGCCCACATGAACGAGACGCTCAACATCGGCGGCGCGCTGCTGGTCAAGCTGTTCGGGCGCACGCTCGATGAGGAGAAGCGCTTTCGCGAGCGGGCCGCGTCCGTGCGCGATATCGGCATACAGCGCGCGGTGTACGGCACGGCCTTCTTCGCCACCATCGGGCTGGTCAGCGCGGTCGGCACGGCGCTGGTCTACGGCTTCGGCGGTTACCTGGTCATCGCCGGCGCGTTCACCATCGGCACTATCGTCGCCTTCGGCTCCTACCTCGGCAGCCTGTACGGCGCGCTGCAGGGGCTGGCCAACGCCCCGGTGGAGTTCTCCACCTCGGTGGTCAGCTTCGAGCGCGTCTTCGAGCTGATCGACCTGCCGCAGGATATCGCCGAAAAGCCCGGCGCGCTGGAACTACAGCAGACAAAAGGCGAGCTGGTCTTCGATGACGTCACCTTCAATTACGCCATCGACGAGAACAACCTGCTCAGCGACGTCAAGCGATACGGGAGCATGGAAAACGTCACAACTGTGTTGTCGCTTGAATTGAAGGGGAAGAAGGAGAAGGAGGAACGCGAATGCAGACGACGGGGAGGCGGAGTCCAAATCCCAGGCGCGGGATGTGGCTTTGGAGCACATCTCCTTCACCGCCGCACCCGGACAATTGGTCGCGCTCGTGGGTCCCTCCGGCGCCGGCAAGACCACGCTGACCTATCTCATCCCGCGGCTGTACGACCCGGCCGAGGGACGCATCCTGCTCGACGGGCACGACCTCCGGGATGTGATGCTCGACTCGCTTGCGACTCAGATCGGCATGGTCACGCAGGAATCCTACCTGTTCCACGACACCATCCGCACCAACCTGACCTACGCCAGACTGGATGCGACCCAGGCGGAGATCGAGGCGGCCGCGCGCGCCGCGAACATCCACGATTTCATCATCGACCTGCCGGACGGCTACGACACGGTGGTGGGCGAGCGCGGATATCGGCTGAGCGGCGGCGAGAAGCAGCGCATCGCGCTGGCGCGCGTGATCCTCAAGGACCCGCGCATCCTCGTGCTGGACGAAGCCACATCCCATTTAGATTCCGAGTCGGAATCTTTAATTCAGGATGCGCTCAAGCGGGTGATGGCGGGACGCACATCCATCGTCATCGCGCACCGGCTGAGCACTATCCTCGCCGCGGACCTGATCCTGGTCATTGACCGCGGGCAGATTGTCGAGCGCGGCACCCATGCGGAGCTGCTCGCGCTGGGCGGCCTGTACGCCCAGTTGTACGAGACGCAATTCAAGAGATAACCTCAGGCCCCACCCGCCTGTTCGGGCGGGTGAGGTAGAATCGGTTCATCACATCGAGGGCGTTATTTAATCCATTTATCGGACTCTCGAAGTAGAATCTTAGCGAAAGAACTTTGCAATCCGGCGAAAACCCCGGTCACCTTTGCCGTTGCTGCGGGTGGTCCGTCGGAGCGGTGGCATTGTTTGATACCTTGTAGGCACCAAAATGGATTTAATCCTTATCAGCGAGGTGAAAAAATGGAATACTCGGAACTGATCGCGGCGCGTTATAGTGTGCGTGCTTATCGTCCCGACCCGGTCGAGGACGAAAAACTTCAGACCGTCCTCGAGGCAGCGCGCCTGGCGCCGACGGCTGCCAACCGGCAGCCTTTCCAGCTGGTGGTGCTGCACACCACCGGCCGGGAGGAAGAGATCGGGAAAATCTATCACCGCCCGTGGTTTGTCCAGGCTCCGTTGGTGATCGCCGTGTGCGCCATCTCCTCCCAGGCGTGGGTGCGCGAAAGCGACCGCTTCAACGCCCGCCTGATCGACGCTGCCATCGTGGCGGACCATCTCATCCTGGCCGCCGCCAATCTGGGGCTGGGGACCTGCTGGGTTGCGGCTTTCAATGTCGACGCGGCGCGCCGTGTCCTGCAGCTGCCCGAGGAGGCCGAGCCGGTCGTCTTCACGCCGCTGGGTTACCCGGCTGATTCGCTGGGTCCCAAGGTCCGCAAGCCGCTGAGCGAGTTGGTGCGCTACGAACACTGGTAATGGATGGCGGGTAGGTCATGTTTCAAACGTGACCTACCGTCAACCGCCTGGAGGTTAAACTGTGCAATGCCCTAATTGCAGTCAACAAATGATCGATGGCCGGATTACCCTGCGCAGCGGATATCTCGCCCGTGTGGTTTTTTCCCCAAACGATGTAGCTGATGGATTCCGTCAAAGAATCCTTCAAGGCACCATCTTTGATAGCCAACTTAAAACCGGTGAAGCAGATGTCTTGAGCAAATATAGAGGGTCGGCAAGCCGAGGGTATGCGATGGCATCGAGATGCCAAACCTGTGGAACGGTAGTTGTCAAACCATAGTCCCTTACCTGGTCCGAACAAACAGGTCACGCTTCTAACGTGACCTGTTTGACTTTTTCGAAATGGCTGAAGAACAATGTGATTAAACAGCGCCCAGTGTTGTTAAACTGTTCCAAATCTCGGTATTGAGCTTCTGGCGATGGTCCCTGGCAAACGACCAAAACAGATTCTGCGCGCGGGTGAAGGGATAATTGGAACGCCGTGCCATGCAAATGGTCCGCTCCAGGGTAAGCCCGTTCATTTCCACTCTCTTGATCAACCCCAACGACAGACCGCGCGCCGCGATCATCTCCGACACGAAAGCAATGCCCATGCCGCGTTCCACGGCCAGTTCGATGGCTTCCGAACTGCCCAATTCCATGACGATGTTGAGCATATCCGGAGTGACGCCGCAGGCCCTCAACCCGTTGAGCAGGGTTTCGCGCGTGCCGGATGTCTCCTCGCGCATGATGATGGGCTGACCGACGATGTCCTTTGGCTCAGCCTGTCCGATCTCCGCCCAGGGATGATGCGACGGCGCAACCAGGATGACCTTCTCGGTAAAGATCGGCTCGGACTCGAGTTCGTGATGTTCGAATTTCCGGCTGGTGACACCCAGGGGGATCATCTCGTTGAGCAGCTGCCCCAAAACATCTTCCCGCGATAATACTTTGATGCGTGACCTGACAGAGGGGAATTGCTTCTGGAACAGGGACAGCAGGCTGGGCATCAGGTAACGCCCAGACGAGGTGGAGCAGCCGATCAACAGATCCCCGCCGATCTGCTGGGTGGCGTTCTGCATAGCGTCCTCGAATTTGCTCGAGGAATGGAGCACCTCTCTCGCCAACGGGAGGATGGCACGCCCCATTTCGCTCAATTCGACGGTCCGTCCGCGGCGGACGAACAATTCCACGCCATAGGCTTTCTCCACCGCCTGAATGTTCTGGCTGATGGCGGATTGCGACAATTTCAGCCGCTTTGCCGCCCGGCTGAAATTCCCCTCCTCGGCTGCAGTGACGAACACACGAAGTTCCGATAAGTTGATCATGACACCCCGCCTTAAACCGACAAAGATTGTGACGAATCACACTATTTAGTATAAGCCATACTTAAGTAAGTTGCCAGTTACTTTTGTCTTAATTTATAAAGGGAGTGCGGACGTGAATTGTCCGCACTCCCTGATGTCTAAATGCCGCCTAAGGCTATTTCGCGATATCGCCGACGTAATCCACGGCTCCCTGACAGCTTTCCGGCAGCTTGGCTGAGAGATTCTCCCAGCTCAGGTCCGCGCCTGTCAACCGGGTAGCCTTCACGGCGTCATAAAGGCAGCCGGAGCCGGCGTTGTAGTTGACGAGGGTGAATTTCCACATGTCTTCGTAGGTGGCAACCCTGCCAGGCGGTTGACCGGTGAGTTCCTGGACGACGCGCCCGGCCTGTTCGCAATTGGCCAGCATGGTTTGCGCAAAGACCTCCACGCTGAAGTCAGCCTTGGTCATGTCCAGACCGGTCGGGCAGCTTGCGCAAGTGGCGTCCACGCTGCTGACCAGCGCACCGCGCAGCATGGCTTGCTGCTCCGGCTTGAGCAGGGCATATCCCTTCGAGCAGGTCGTCTCGGAAAGAATGTAACGGCAGAATTGGTTGTAAAAATCAGGGTTCCACATCAGGGTGGTGTCTGCGCCGTTGTCGGTCAACTGGCCGAAACCGACATCCTTACCCTCGCTGAAGGTGCCTGGCCAAAACTGGCTTTCGCGGCTGAACGTGTTCTTGAGCAGGAAGGCCGGGACGCCGGTGCCGGTCGAGACGTTGATGATCAGCGCATCGAAACGATTCTGCCATTCGGTCACCGTCTCGCGCGCAGCGTCCATCCCGCAGGCGGTGGCAGCTCCGCCCAGGGTTATGCCCTCGTCCGGGCACGAGCTCGCGTCCACGAATCCCCGCGAGATGAGATTCCCCGCCAGGTAGGTGTATGGCACATCGGAGGCAAGCTCGGGGGCGGTGCGCGGTGTAGTCAGCCACTCGGGCAGTGGACCGGGCGGCGGGAAGGCTTCCCAGGTCTCGGCGCAGGTCGCGGCTGGAGATCCCGCCCACTGGCTGCTCAGCACGGTCACGTACCAGACGGGTTGGGGCGCATCTTCCGGCTGCATCAACGCCACCTGGATCTTCGCTGTGAACGGCTTGCTGCTGTCACCGTAGGTTGAGAATGCCCAGAAATTCATCTGGACGCCCTCCGGTCGAGTGGCGCTCAATGAGAAGGGACAGACCGCGCCTTCGCATTCAAAGGAGGAAGCCCCGACCTCGCCTGCGATGGAGAGTATGTCCTCGCCGGGGAGAGGTTCCTCACCGCGCAGGATGAGCGTGGGACGGGTGGAACAGCCGCCATCCGGGCGCAGGTTGCAGTCCTCCAATTCGATCCAGACTTGCGGGGAAGGCAGGCTGACGCCGACGGTTTTCTCCGTGGCCTCTGAGCCTGCAAAATGGAGATAGTAGCCTTTGCAGGCGGCCGGCTCGCGGTCGATAATGTCCTGAGGGCAGGGCTCAGTCTTGAGCCATTCGGTTTGTATCTTTTCTCCGCAATGTTTGAAAATATCAGCAGGCTGGGGCTGGCCTTCATAATCGATGACGATCTCGCAGGCAATACCCTTGCCCCCCCAGGCGATCAGCCACCAGGAGTATGCGGTATACGGGACGACGATTTGGGTGTATCGATCGGGGCCGGGAGGTCCGGAGAGGTCGCGTGAAGCGGCGGGAAGGACGGGCAACAGGCTCCCTCCCAAGATGATCACCGTCACGAGCAGCGTTATCCTTGCCGGAAATTTCACTGCAACCCCTTCACTTTAATTGAAAACAGAGTCCGCTATTATTATAGCGGACTCTGTGGGCAAATGCTACTTGCTTTCCTTCTCCAGCTCTTCGAGCGCATCCAGTTCGCGGCGGAGGTTGTTCCAGCGCACGATCAGGCTGATGACGTAGAACGTCAGCGTGACGAAGATGATGGCGTAGGCTGAGTAGAAGAATTGAGTGGTGTCGGGGGTGGACATAATTTTGCTCCTGATTTACTGGGTCAACTTCAGTTTGAGCTGCTCGACGGTTTGGGCGAGGTTGCCGATGCGGATGCGGTGCCAGAATAGGGTGACGAAGATCACCGTGAAAGCAAAGATGGCAAAAAACATGGAGTGCAGCATTTTGGGCGTCATGTCGAACCCGCCCGAGGCCGCCGCGTTCGCTCCGCCAACGACCACCGGGTGAATGGTGCGGAAAAGGCGGATGGACATGAACGTCAGTGGGACGCTCAACCCGCCGATCAGGGCGTAAACGGCGCCGAAACGGGCGCGCCGCTCGGGGTCCTCGATGCCCTGGCGCAGCAGCATGTAGGCGATGTAGATCAACTCGAGGATGGCGGCTGTCGTCAGGCGAGGATCCCACGTCCACCAGGTATTCCAGACCGGGTAAGCCCAGATCGAACCGGTGACGATGGCGATGAAGAAGAACACCAGGCTGATCTCCACGGCGGCGACTTCGACGATATCCCACTTGAGATTCTTCGTGCGCAGGTAGGCGATACCGGCGATACCCGCGGCGATGAATCCGAGCATGCCCACCCAGGCGTTTGCCACGTGGAAGTAAAAGACCTTTTGCACAGCGCCCATCACGGCTTCGAGAGGCGCGTAAAAGAGGACCATCCAGACGGCAACAGCAAAGAGCAGGAAGGAAACAACTTCAAGGACGCGTAATGCTTTAGGGGTAGGGGTCATAATTTTCTCCTTGGCGGGAAAAGGTCACTCTTCGACCACGAAGTCGAAGACCATGAAGGCGATGGCTGTAAAAATAACATCATAAACGATAAGCAGGTTGAGCCAGGGCGTTATCTCGTCCATCGGTAGTCCCTGCAGGAATCCGCTGCTGGCTTTAACCGCGGCCACGAGGACAGGCACGACCACCGGGAAGAGCAGGATGGGCAGCATCACATCGCGGGTGCGGGTCTGCACAGCCATGCTGGAGAGCAGCGTCCCCACGGCGACATAGCCGATGGAACCCAGCAGGATCACACCGATCAGACCGGGAACGATCAGGTTGGTGTTGTACAGGATGCTGTACACCGGCAGGACGATGGCTTCGACAATCAGCATGAACGCCAGGTTGCTGAGGACCTTGCCGAAGTAGATCGCGCTGCGGTCCACAGGAGCCAGAAGCAGACCGTCGAGGCAGCCGCGGTCTTTTTCCACGGCCATCGAGCGGTTGAGTCCCAGAGTCCCTGCGAAGGCGAACGTCACCCAGAGCACACCGGAGGTGATGGTAGCGCGGGTCTTGACGTCCAGCTCGAGGGCAAAGTTGAAGATCAGGATGACCAGCAGGGCAAAGACCAGCATGGCCGAGAGCAGTTCGCGCGAACGAAGCTCGGCGGCAAGATCCTTCCAGGCGATGGCGCCGACAGCCCTGACGAAGCTGCCGAAACCGGAAGAGGAGCGTCGGGTAGCGGCTCTGTTCATGCGGTCAATGCCTGTTTGTAGAATGTGAGCAGATTGCTTGAGCCGAGTTCCTGCCGCGAACACGAGGCGGCGATCGCGCCCCGTGATAGAACGTCGAAGCGGGAGCCCAGTTCCTCGGCGCGGGCGAGGTCGTGGGAGGTCATCACCACCGTGCGGCCGCGGGCGGCGACGTTGCGCAGTACGTCATCCAGCATGGCGGAGGCATCCTGGTCCAGCCCGGTATACGGCTCGTCGAACAGCATCACTTCGGGGTCATGGAGAACCGCCCGCCCGATGGCGAGTCGCTGCTGCATACCGCGCGAGAAGGTGCGCGTGAGGTCGCGCCGGCGCGGCTCCAACCCAACCAATTGAAGCACCTCGGTGACGCGGGAATCCAGGTTTTTCAGATCATACATGCGGCCGTAAAAGGAAAGATTCTCCTCGGCGGTCAGGTCACCGTACAACAGCGGCAGGTGCGAGACCACGCCCAGGGTGCGGCGGACCTCGGCGGCTTGAGCCGGGAGGTTATGTCCGGCGATGGTCACCTGTCCCAGCGAGGGACGCGAGAGCGAGGACAGGATGCGCAGGAAGGTTGTCTTCCCTGCGCCGTTAGGTCCCAGCAGCACGACGAACTCGCCCTGTTCCACGTGGAAATCCAATCCGCGCAGGACGGTCTTCATGCCAAAACGTTTAATGAGCTTCCTGACTTCGATCATGGCTGGGAGCTAAAGCCGTTCCTTTAACTGAGCCTTGAGTTCGGCACGCCGTTTTTGGTAGGCTTCTTCGGCGATGTTGCCCGTACGGAACTGGTCGTCGAGGGCGATGATGGCATCCATGATCTCCTCGGCTGATTCGCCGGCAGGTTCGTCGTCGAAGTCTTCATCGTCATCCTGCGATTTTCGGCGGTCGCGCATGAAAAGGAACACACCGACTGCGATGAAGGCTAATCCGAGAGCGCCGATGCCGATAAACAGACCGGAATTATTGTCTGCACTGGTGGCGGGTTCAGCCTCGGTCTTGGGCACTCCGGAAACACTGAAGTCAAGCCGGTCGCCGGGGTTGAAGGGGCCGCCTGAAAAGACCTGATTCTGGGATTGTCCCTCGGCGGGCTGGCTGGTGAGCTGGTCGCTTTTGATCTTTATGCCAACGGGAGCGATGACGTTCACCGAAGGCACTCCAATCCCAAACGGGACGGTGATGTCAGCGCTCTTGTCGTACGGCATGGCAAACCCCGTCACAGCGGCATATTGCTTGTCACTCGGAGGAATGGCGAATCCATTTTCCGTGGGGATAAATTGCGCTTCACCCTGCTGCAGGTCAAAGCCTAACAGTTCCACGCCCTCGGGCATGGGCGCGAAGGGCAGCGTCTGCCCGTCCGTTGCGAAGACGATCGTTTTATCACCCAGGTTGCGGAGGGCAAAGAACTCCAGCACGCCGACGCGGGTTTCGTCAAATTGGACGATGAGGTGTCCCTGGTCGACGATCAAATCCGTCAGGTCCTCCGTTGTTTCATGGATGATGATGGGCGCAAGAACAAGTCCCGTCGAGCCCGGCTCAGTAATGGCAATTTCCGATTCGTAGGGGATACCCTGGAAATCCACCTGTGAGACGAAGAAACGTCCCTCGGGGATCTCAACGTTTTCAAAAGTGTAGGAGCCGTCCGGCTGGATGTTTGAGGTGAGTTCGAGCACCTGCTGAGGGGCAGAGGAGTCCTGCCCGTGATCAAATCCGAGCAAGGAGATGATCAGCCCGTCTGGTAGAACGCTGCCGGATGCGCTGGTCACCGATCCGGTCACGCTGCCGGTCGTGTTGGGGGCGATCGTCGGGATGGGCGTCGCGTCCAACACGGGCTGCGACGTGCCCTCGGCTGTCCCCACAGGGATGAATGTCCCTTCGGGCGTCGCGGCTGCCGGAGTGGCTGTGGCTGCTTCGGTCGGCGAAGGCTGCGGAGTGGCTTCCGTCAGGGACTCGGCAAAGGTGAGTGAGCGGGTGAAAGCGGCGAGTGCCCAGCGCTCATCATCGGTGAGCTGGTCAAACGCGGGCATGCCTGCTGTGCCGTTGGTCACGGCGTTGAAGGTGTCCTGCTCGGAGCGCTTTGCCATGAACTGCTGGTCCGAAAGATTTACTTTCTCAATGGCGGATCCATCCGCGCCGTGACAGTCCGCGCAGTTGGCTTCGTAGAGCGTCTTTCCCAGGGCAAGTTCCTCTGGAGAGGTATGCAGGCTGAGGGCATAAGCGACCACGTCCCAGCGCTGCTGCTCGTTCAGGCTGCCTGAGAAGGGGGGCATGAAGTTTTCGATCTTTCCCTGCGAGACGATGGTGAAAAAATTCGAGGGGATGGCCGCACGGCCGGCGGATGGAAGTCCGAAGGCGGGGACTTTAACGCTGAGCTGCAATCCCTGCGGACCGTCGCCGCGGCCTTCCTCGCCATGACACGGCGCGCATTTTTCCATGTAAATGGCGAAGCCATCCTGAGGGGCTGGGGGTTCCGCCGGGAAGAGCGCACCGAGCGTCGGCGCGGGAGTCGGCGATTTGTAATTGGGCGGCGGCGTGATATCCGACGCGAGAGAGAAATTGCATGCCGAAAGAATCGATGCTGCCAGGATAACGATGATGATAAAACGATATTTCATAATTGACCTTTATTCGGGTACAGTGGAAGAGGGCATCCTCTCACCGGTGGATTATTTGATCACCTTGCCGCATTTCGGGCAGAAACGGTCAGAGGCCAGGACGGAGCGCCCGCAGCTTGGGCAAAAACCACCCGATTTCTCCTTGCGTTCGCTGCGCCGGGCTGCGATCAACGATTCGAGTTCGTCGTCCACGTCGCCGGTGCCTTGCGGGGCTTGCACCGCGGAATCTGCGCGCCGGGCGGCGATGGCAGCCTCCAATCGCTTTTCGGCATCAACCGAGGAGGTGGTTTTAGGCGAGAGGGCGTCGATTTTCCGAAGCACGCCTTCCCCGCGCTGAAACAGCTCAGCCCGTTGTTGAGGGTAGTCCTCAGCGGGAATTTTCCCGAGCGAATTATCGAAGTCGAGTTCCTGAAGCGTCCGGATGATGCGGATCATGCTCGGCCATGAGCGCCGACATCTCGTGGTCACCGGCGGGCGACGTCCGATGCGGTTTTTCAAGGAATGGTCTGGCAATGAACAATCACCGTCACCACCACGACAGCCAGAAAAAGAAGGATTGCGCCAATGTCCATGTGTTATTTCGCCTTGAGAGAATCGACCACGGATGTGATTTGTGAAAGCGACATGAAGGGTCCCACCTGATTGTATCGAATGATCCCGTCGCGGTCGACGAAATAGGTTTCAGGGACTCCCTTGATGCGGAAGGCCTGCGAGATGCGCGTGCCCAGGTCTGCGCCGTTTGGGAACGTGATGTCAAATTTTTCAAGATACCCGATGGCTTCAGGTTCGGTGTCCACGTAATCCACGCCCAGGAAAACAACATCGCCATCGGGCTGGTAAATGCGCCAGGCTTCCTCCAGCTCTTTCGCTTCCTGCTCGCAGGGTTTGCACCAGGATGCCCAGAAGTTGATCACCACGATCTTGCCCTTCAGGTCGGATAATTTCACCTGGGATGCGCCGTCGAGACCGTACCCTGGGAATGTAGGAAGAGTGAAATCGGGGGCTTGATCGCCGACCTGCACGGTCCCTTGCTGTGAGCGCCTTAGTCCAAGCGCCACCACGGCAAACAGTGCGATCACACCGACCCACACGAGCACTTGTGCCCAGAGCGGGACGCCCTTCTTTGGCGGGGGCAACTTCGGGGGGGGATTGAGTCATGTATCAGTTCTCCAGGAAATTCGATCGCATCAGAATCACCATTACGCGACCGGGATTATTTTTGTTTCTTCAGCTCATCTTCCATCCGCGCGACATACTCATCCGCGGCAGGGGAGGGCGGTACAGGCGTTTCATCGGCTGATGTCTCAGTGTCGGTTGATTGTTTGGATGAACGAAAAGTGCGCGCCAGGATGACCACCCCCACGACGAATAATATCGGCGGTACGAGGTAGACCAGCCAGTTCAATCCGGTAAGGGGCGGTTCCGAGAGGACGCGCGCGCCGTACTGGTCGACGAAATATTGCTTGATCTGTTCCTCCGTCCAGCCGGCGGCCAGTTTCTCGCGAATCAAGGCGCGCCACTGGGCGCAAGCCTGGGTCGGACACACGTCCAGCGGGGTGTTCTCGCACACCGGGCAGAAGAGCTGCTTGGCGATTTGGTTGACCTCGTCATCCGAGGGGGTCGGGTCCTGTGCAAGGGCAGTCCCCGCCCACAGGGCGGAAAGCACCAGAACGATCGGAAGAAGCCAGAGGAATTTTTTCATAGCGACTCGTTAATCCGCGGCAGCCGTCTGCCGGGCAGATTTTGCACGCTCGCGTGCAGATTGATATTCAGGGTCCTTGTCGGGCCAGACTGCGACGAGCGCTCCGAAGATGAACAGGATACTGCCCACCCACAGCCAGTTCACCAGCGGGTTGTGATAAACCTTGAAAGTGGCGCCGGAAGCCAGGATCGGCTGCCAGTCGATCAAAATAACATAGAGGTCGTCCTCGACTGTGCTGCGCACGCCGGGGATGGTCATCGGCTGCTGAGACTTCGTAGTAATAGTCGCGGCGGGGATACAACTCGGTGATCACTTCCCCGTCCCGGCTCACTTCGACCACGGCGCGGGCGATGTTGACATTGCTGCCATCGGCGGCGTCAAATACGGCGAGGTCCTTGTAGGTGAGTGTGTATCCGCCCAGCTGGAGGGACTCTCCCTGGGCGATCGTGCCCTGTGTCTCAGTCTGGAACAACTCGAGCCCGAGGATTCCGATGGCCATCAATACCATGCTGATGTGGATGATATATCCGCCATAGCGCCGGCGGTTGCGCCCGACCAGGCGCCACGAGGCAAGGAAGAAGTTCTCGCCGGTCGCTCTTCCTCTCGCGCGGACACTGCGCCACAGTTCGTGCAGGGTGATGAACAAGGTCAGAAGAATGATGAATAAACCGAAAAGGGCGACCGGGTTGCGCAGACCAGCCGCGATGATAATGATTTCCGCCACAACGGCAGCCACGGCCGGCTTCCACATCGCGCGCCCCAGGGTCTTGGCAGTGGAATGTCCCCATGCCGAAAGAGGCGCGACGCCCATCAGGAAGATCAATGCAGCAAACAGCGGGGAGGTCGCGCGCTCATAGAAGGGCGGTCCAACGGTCACTTTCTGGCCGGTAAAAAGCTCGGAGATGAGCGGGAAGAATACGCCCCAGAAGCAGACGACCAGGATACTCATGAAGAAGAGGTTGTTGAGCAGGAATAATGCCTCCCGTGAGAACACCGACTTCAATTCAGATTCCGATTTGAGGTCGTTCCAGCGGTAGATCAGAAGACCGATGGAAACAACAAAGGTCACAAACATAAAAATAAAAAAGGCCGGTCCGATCGCGCTCTGGGCGAAGGCATGCACCGAGGAGAGCACGCCGGAACGGGTAAGGAAGGTGCCGATGATGACCAACAGGTATGTCAGGATGATCAACAGCGTGTTCCAATGCTTGAACATGCCGCGCTTCTCCTGGATCATCACCGAATGCACGAACGCGGTACCGGTCAGCCAGGGCATGAACGCGGCGATCTCAACCGGGTCCCAGCCCCAGTAGCCGCCCCAGCCGAGGACGTCGTAAGCCCACCGGCCGCCGAGCACCAATCCGAGCGAAAGGAACATCCAGGCTACCAGCGTCCAGCGGCGGGTGATGCGGATCCAGCGGTCGTCGGTGCGGCCGGTCACCAGCGCGGCGATGGCGAAGGCGAAGGGAATGACAAAAGAGACAAAGCCGAGATACAGCATCGGCGGGTGGATGATCATGCCCGGGTGGCGCAGGAGCGGGTTGAGGCCGCGCCCGTCGGCGGGAGTGAACGGCACCGATCCCTGCGGCTGGAGCATGGCCGTGACCACGTTCCCATCAAAGGTCTGCCAGTATCGTACAAAGGGGTTCTCGTAGAAGGCCACCAGGGCAAGGAAGAAAGCCAGTGTCACCGATGAAACCACGATCACCCAGGGCAGGAACTCGCGGTCGCGGTCCCATTTTCGCAGCATGACAGCTGATGTAAAGACCGCCAAGAGCCAGGACCAGAACAACAGCGAACCGGCCTGTCCGCCCCACAGCGCCGTCACCTTGAGATAAGTGGGCATGCTGCGACTGGTCACCGAATAGACGAAGTCGAGCTCATAGTGATTATTGACAATCAGGTAGATCAATGCAAGAGATGAAATTGTGATCAGCGGGAAGGAAAGCATCATCGCATTGCGGGCGCTATCCACCCAGCGCTGCGACGATTTGAAGTATCCATAAACCGCCGCTCCAATTGCAAAGAGCGCCGTTACGAAAGAAACCACCAGCACGCCATAACCAAATTGTGCCACCATATTAACTCCTGGTAAACTGCCAGCAAAAACCCGGTCTCTTACCGCCAATAAAATTATCGTTCATTTGGCAGGAGCCGGGCTGGAACAGGTGTCTTGAAAGAAGAGAAAGCCGCTGCTCCCGATGTCTTATCTTTCGTGAGGAGCAGCGACCATTTATCCTTGATTACTAATTTCCTGCCTCTGCCGGTACCTGGCTGGGGACAGCCTCTTCATACCGGGTGGGACACTTGAGCAGCAATTCGTCGGCGTAAAACACACCGTCATCAGCCAGGTGACCGGTCATGATGGCCTGGGCTTCGTTGCGCAGCAGGTCGGGCTTGGGACCGACGTACACTACTTTCATGTGCGCGCGGTTCGGATCGATCACAGCCTGGTGGAGAACCTCCGCCAGCCCGCCCTGTTCTTCGATCTCATTATTGTCGCCGGTGACATGTGCCACAGTGAAAGAAAGGGTCAATGTCTGCGGGTCATACTGGATGGTATCCCCGATGATCGCGCCGGAGACGCGCATGTTACGCCCGACGACTTCCTGTCCCTTGGTTTTGAGTTCTTCGACCGTCATAAAGTATTCGGCGCTGGCCTGGGTTGAGGAAGCGATCAAATAGACCACCGCCACCAGGATCAACACACCGCCCACAATGAATTTCGCGCGCTGCATAAAAGTGACCTCCAGATAGAATGAACGAAAAAAATTAATGCCTGAGGATGATTCTACACATTGAGATTAAGGCAAGGTGAGAAGCCTGTTTCAAAAACGCAAATCGTGACCTCCGTCGCATGATTATATGACAAAATTCATCCAATTCCGAATTTAGTTGGATGCCGAATCCCATGAAAATGCGCCATGCCGCCTTTCAAACATGTCAATGGAATCATGACATTTATCGTTATAATCCCTGATAATTAATCCTTTGCCCATCTAATATGCCGTCTTATAATTGCGTGCTGTACTACTGTGAACACCCCACACCTACCCCATAGATTAATTTCGGGAGAGTGATAATGAGCAATAAGAATCCGAATACTGGGAGGCGCCATTCCGGTGTGATCATCCTGATCATGCTGGGATTTGCCCTTGCCCTGAGCGCCTGGATGGGCTTATCAGGTGGTCGTGCTGTCAAAGCGGCTCCGCCTCCCCTGCCTGCCGCGCAAAACGAAACTCCCGACGAAGCCTGCCTGGGCTGCCACACACAATCGGGGATGACCATTGAAATGCCCAGCGGTGAAGTGCTTCCGCTGACCATAAACGAACAGGATTTCGATGCAAGTGTCCATGGCGAGAACGAAGTTACCTGTGTCTCCTGCCATACCACCATCAGCGAATTCCCCCATCCCGAAAAAACTGCGGACAGCATCCGTGATTTTTCACTGGAGAATTACACTACCTGCAAGCAGTGTCACGATGAACAATACATCAAGACCCTGGACAGCGTCCACCAGGTGGCGCTGGCCGGCGGGAATACCAATGCCGCCGTCTGCACCGATTGCCACAACCCGCACTATCAAAGCCGCCTCACCGATGAGCAAACAGGCGAGTTGACTCCCGAGGCGCGGATCCATGTCCCGGAGACATGCGCCCGCTGTCACAGTACCATTTACGAAATGTATGAAACCACCGTCCATGGCTCCGCGCTGACCGGTGAAGGCAACCCCGATGTCCCGACCTGCATCGACTGCCATGGCGTTCACAACATTACCGACCCGACCACGAATGAATTCCGGCTCGCGTCTCCCATCGAGATGTGCGGAAAATGCCATACCGACGAAGAGAAAATGTCCAAGTACGGCATTTCCACGAACGTGCTCAACACCTATGTGGGCGATTTCCACGGCACGACGGTCATCTTCGAGCAGCAATCCCCCGATCAGGAAACGAACAAGCCGGTGTGCTTTGACTGCCATGGGATTCACGATATTAAGAGTGTTGATGACCCGCAAAGCGGCATCGCCATCAAGGAAAACCTGCTGGTCAAATGCGCGCGCTGCCACAGCGACAGCATCCCTGCCGGCTTCACCGACTCGTGGATGAGTCACTATACGCCGAGCGTCGAGGATTACCCGCTGGTTTATTTCGTCAACGTTTTCTATCTGATATTAATTCCGTTCGTCCTGGGCGGCATGGTCATCTACGTGATCAGCGATATCGTGCGGAGGATCATAGACCGCCGCAAGAAGGGAGCAGCACACTAATGAACGAGCAAAGGACTTACCTTCGTTTTACCCTTGCCCGTCGCATTGAGCATGTGGTCATGCTCCTGTCGTTTGGCATTTTGGCCCTCACCGGTCTCCCGCAGAAATTCCCCACCTGGGGGATCTCGCAAGCTCTGGTCGGCGTACTCGGAGGCATCGAAACGACCCGGTTGATCCATCACGGCGCCGCGGTGGTATTGATGTTGGGAACGATATGGCACATCCTGGTAGCCGGTTATAAAATGTACGTCGAGCGGGCGCCCCTATCCATGCTCCCCCTGCTCAAAGACGGGAAGGATGCCTGGCAGGCCTTCTCCTACAATCTCGGTCTGGCAAAATCGCGACCGCAGATGGGGCGATTCGGCTTTGAAGAAAAGATGGAATATTGGGCTTTTGTCTGGGGCGCCATCGTGATGGGGATGAGCGGCTTTATGATGTGGAATCCGATCTCCACCGCACAATTCTTCCCGGGGCAGGTCATTCCCGCAGCCAAAGCTGCCCATGGCGCAGAAGCCATTCTTGCCGTGCTGGCCATCATCATCTGGCATTTTTATGGTGTTCACCTGAAGTTATTCAACAAGGCGATGTGGACCGGCAGGATGAGCGAGGAAGAAATGCTCCACGAACACCCGCTCGAACTGGCGGACATCAAGGCTGGATTGGCTTCCCCGGTGGTTGACCCGGTGGTCAAGCGCAAGCGTCAGATGGTTTATTTCCCGATTGCGGCTATAGCCGCAGCGGTCATGCTTGCCGGAGTGTACGGTTTTATAAATATCGAATCAACTGTGATCAGTGATATTCCCCCGGCCAGCACGGTCACCGTTTTCTCGCCGCAGACCCCCACTCCCCTCCCGACGATTGCTCCAACTCCGACGGCCAAGGCCGTCGCCCCCGGCGCTCTGACCTGGGACGCTTATGCCGCTCTTGTTTTCGAGACAAAGTGTGGAACATGTCACGGCGAAGCCAAGTTTGGAGGCCTATCCCTGTTGACCTATGCGGATGCAATGGCAGGAGGCAACGATGGAGCTGTCCTCATCTCTGGCGATAGCGCAAACAGCCCGCTTGTCATTGTTCAGGAGGCTGGCGGTCATGCCGGCCAACTCGCACCTGAGGAGTTGGCAGCGATCAAGGAATGGATCGACGCCGGGGCACCCGAAAAGTAACCTGGAAATCAATCATCTCATGCGGAGTTTCCACATTTCGACATGGAAACTCCGCATTCGTTTTTTGAGTATTCAGCTTTATAATCGCCAACTGGAGGAGATGTTCCATGTCCAAATTGAAGAATTTTTTCTTCCCGCCGGCCAATTCGCCGCGCTGGATGTATATTTTGCCGATCGTCTCGATCGTCATCCTGGTATTGATTGTGACTTTTGCCGGCATCCACGGCTGGGAGTACACCAATTCGCCATCCTTCTGCGGGACCACCTGTCATACCATGCCACCCCAGCATGTCACCTACCTCCAGTCTCCACACGCCAATGTGACGTGCGAAGAATGCCATATCGGTCGGGCTTCTTTCACCGACCAATTAATGCGAAAATCACAGGGCCTCAAGGAGACCTATTACACAATCTTTAATCTTTACACCCTTCCGATCTATGCCGAAGCCCTGCGTCCCGCCCGCGACACCTGCGAGACGTGCCATCTGCCCGAGCAATTCTCAGACGACAGCCTGCGGGTCATCAATCGCTATGCGGATGACCTGGAAAATACCCTCACCAGCACCTACCTGGTGTTGAAGACGGGCGGCGGCGACGAGCGCGAGGGCCAGGGACGCGGCATTCACTGGCATATTGCCAATAAAGTAGAATATTACTCCACCGATGAGCTCAGCCAGATGATCCCGTACGTCCGTGTTTATAACGATGACGGCACGACCACCGAGTATATCGACGTCGAATCCGGATTCGATCCCAGCTCCATCGACGAAGGCCAGTTAAAGGAAATGGATTGCACGACCTGCCACAACCGGGTGTCGCACGATTTCAAGTTTCCCCACGATTCCATGGATGATTACATGTCGCGCGGTCTTATCAATCCTGACATCCCCGAGATACACAAGATGGGCGTAGAAGTTCTAAGCGCTGAATATGCCACGCAGGAAGAGGGCTTGGCTGCCATTGCCGGCCTGGAGGCGTATTACCAGCAGAACCACCCCGATTACTACAATGGCAACACGGAAACCCTCAAGACCAGCATTGCTGAGATTCAAACAATCTACACGGGGACTGTTTTTCATGACCAGAAAGTGGATTGGATGACTCACCCGGACAATCTGGGGCACATCGATGCGCCCGGCTGTTTCCGCTGCCACGACGGCAAACATTTGAATCCGGACCAGGAAGCCGTCCGACTGGAATGCAACCTGTGCCACTCCATCCCCAAAGTAGCCGGGGAGCAGGATTTTGTCACCAACATCGAGATCAGCCGGGGCCCCGAGCCGGAGTCACACCTCAACCCCAACTGGATCAGCCTGCACAACCAGATGTTTGACGGCACCTGCGCCAGCTGTCACACCACCGAAAATGCCGGCACGACAGCGAACACGTCCTTCTGCTCCAATAGCGCCTGCCATGGAAGCGCCTACACCTATGCTGGATTCGATGCCCCGAAGCTGAGGGAAATCCTCAAAGCGCAATTACCGCCTCCCGCCCCCACCCCGACCCCTGCACCTACTCCTGCTGCGAACACGGCGCCGGACTACGACGTCAACGTCGCGCCTCTCTTTGCCGCATGCATAGCCTGCCATAATTCAACCTCGCTCACCGGCGGACTCGACCTGAGCTCTTACGACGGGTTGATGACAGGCGGGAAAAGCGGAGCCGCGATCGTCCCCGGCGATGCAGCTGGCAGCCTTTTGGTACAGATTCAGAGCGGCAAGCATTTTGCCAACTTGAGTCCAGCGGAATTGGCGATTATCGAACAATGGATCGGCTCGGGTGCCGAAGGCCCTCAGACCCCGCTGGCCACACCCGGACCAGCTTCTGCAAGCACGGGCAGCCTGACCTATGAATACGACATTGCCCCGCTTCTGGCCGGACGCTGCACCATGTGCCACCAGGGCGATAACGCTCCTGCTGGGCTTGTGTTAACCAGTTATGCAGGTTTGATGAAGGGAAACAAGGATGGCGCCGTGATCGTTCCTGGCGATTCAGCGGACAGCGAGCTGATCGAAGTGCAGAGCGAAAAGCATTTTGCAAACCTTACCGCTGAAGAACTTGAGCTTTTCAAGCAGTGGATTGATGCCGGTGCGATTGAAAAGTAATGTGCGGTGATTAACCAAAAACGGACGCCCTGCGGCGTCCGTTTTTATTATTGGTTATATTACGATTGGGTGGGTATGGTCTGCCCGTGAGCTGGCGCCTGCTCGGTTACGGGAACATGAACTTCCTCGTATATGGTGTGGTCCACAACGCGCAGGTAACGCACTCCCACCGAGAAAAGCATCAGACCATAGGCGATGATTCCCATCCCGGCCAGCCACTCAATCAAAGCCGGGCGGTAGGATGTGTAACTCACCGCCAACTCACCGGGCAGATAGGACACCATGACCAGCTGGCCTACGAGGTTGGTGTCCCATCGATAGGTCACGACTCCCGCAACGATCAAGGCAAGAGCCAGCATGCGCACAGTGGGGATCATGCGTGTCTTTTTGTTCAACAGCAGGATGATCGGCACCACGGCGCCGAGCAGTAATTCCACGAACCAGAAATTGAAGGACAGCACACCCCTGGTGAGAATTGCCAACCCCTCGGTGCGCCCGGCCTGGTAGGTGTAATTCATGGAAAGCGCATCCCAGAAGCGGAAGTAGAGATATCCCACCATGATCCAACCGATGAAGTAAGCCACGCGCTCCAGAAGTTCATCCTTGACCTTGGCGCGGGAGGTCAGCCGGGCTGAGAGCATGGAGGCAAACACGGTCAGCGCCATGCCGGCTGCCACAGCGGACATGATGAACAGCACAGCCACATCGGGCCGGTACCAGATCGGGCGGGATTTCAGCACACCGTACACAGCACCCAGTGAAGATTGGTGCAGCATGGACAGGCACAGACCGGCGATCGCCAGATAGGGCGCAATGTGATGGACGTTTTCCAGCCTGGAGGCCAGCCACGGATAGCGGGTGCGGAGCCATTCAAAGGACGACAAGGTCGGTAAGACCTCAAGCAGTAGACACGGTCAAATAGAGCATCACGCACATCGTGACTTCCCAGAGCAGGGAGTGCTTGTTCCAATAGATGAGAGCATGCCAGAAGCGGTCCGGTCGGCCGATGTCAAGCATCAGCGCGAACATGGCCATGGTATAGCCTGCAAGGCCTACAAAGGTGGCGGTCCGCGCCACGGGCTCATATTTTTTCAATCCCAGCAGGTAAACTCCTGCGCACAGGAAGAAGGCTCCGCCTGCGATGGCGATGGAGGATAGGTCAATCGCGATCCACAAGCCCCAGGGCACGAGGTCGGTCAGGTTGGTGGCTGAGAGACCATTGACCAAAATGTACAGTCCTGCAGCCACACCCAGGGCGAGGAAAACTCCGAGCAGCATGACCCACTTTCCCCAGGCGGATGAGATGAAAGATTTGATATTAACTGTAGCTGTAGTCATGTTAAGCCTCCGAATCCACAGCGAGGTAATAAACGCGCGGGCCGGTTCCCAGGTCTTCGCGCAAACGGTAGCTGGGGTGCTCTTTGAGAAGTACGCTGACTTCCGAATGGGGATCGTTCAGATCACCAAAGACGCGGGCGCGGGTCGGGCAGGCTGCCACGCAGGCGGGAGTCGCTTCACGGTCAACGCCGGGCGTCAGGCCGAGAGCCATGCCCCGGTCGATGCGCTGGTAGCAGAAGGAGCACTTTTCAGGTACGCCGCGCGGACGGCGGTCTACCTCGGGTTCACCCCATTCAGGAACGGCAGGGTTGACCCCGTCAAATTCCTTCCAGTTGAAGGAACGCGCGCCGTACGGGCAGGCGACTTCGCAATACCGGCAGCCGATGCAGCGGTTGTAGTCCATCATCACAATGCCGTCGGGGCGATAGTAATTGGCGCCTACCATGCAGACATCCACACAGGGAGCTTTGGCACACTGCATGCAGGGCCGCGGCAGGTACACATCCTTGTCGCCCACGCGTCCGGCTTCCAGGACGGGATTCCACGTGATCTCCGGCGAAACATCGTTGTGCGCGCGGCACGCCATGACGCAGTAACCACAGCCGGTGCATTTATTCTGGTCGATGACCATGGCCCACTGGTGTTCGCCCTGCACTCCTTCCGATGCATCCGCCTTGCGGACCAGCTGCAGCCCTGCCACACCGGCAGCGCCTGCTGCCGCGATCATCAGAAAGCCTCGTCGGCCGATTTTTTCAGTCATTCTTGCCTCCTTTGGTTAGGTGTCGGTAGGATCTTTCCAGCCAGGGCGCGAGGACCATGCCGGCGGCAAGCCCCAGGAGGCCGGCCATCGCCGCAAAGCCAAGCGGGCTGACGGGAAGTGGTTTATTCTCTACTTGGGGAACAGCGGTTGCCGCAGCCGTAGGTTCGGGCGTCGGGGTCCCGCCAATTTCCTCGATTTTTATCGCCGCCGCAACAGCCGCCTCGCCGGGGGCATGCATCTGGTCCGCATGGCACTTGTTGCAGGTTTGCAGCGACGGGATGAAGTTATGATCCGGCGCCCGGTGGACATCGCCGCCTCATCTTCGACGAATGCCTGGAAACCCAGATGACAGTTGACGCAGGTCACACCGGCTCCGGCATGCTTGGAAGCCGGGAAGTTCTGCATGGCACTCTTATGGCAGTTCGTGCACAAGTCCGAAGCGTCTTCTGATTTTGTCTCAAGCCCTTCGATACTTTTCATTCCCGCAGAATGCTGGTCATGGCAGACAGTACACTTCATATCCCTTTGATAATGGGAACTCATGGCAAAGCTCTCGTCCGAAAAACGGGGGTCGCTGTGACACTTGCCGCATAGTTCGGTCGTATTGTCGACCGGCATGTTCTCCGTGGGATGATCGGCAGGGATCGGGTTGTGACAGGCAGTGCAGGCAACCCCTTCGGAGTCGAAATTGCTCGATGCCGGATCATAACCGGTGGTGTGGCAGACCAGACACGCACCCGGTTCTCCCTGGGCGCTCCATGCTGCTGCAAAAATCGGGTCGTTCAGGGCTTGCCCGTGGGGGCCATGCTGCCAGGATTCAAGGATATCTTTATGGCAGCCAACACAGTTTTCATAATTTACCTTGACAACGGGACCCTCCGGTGTGGGCTGGGGATCCTGCGCCTGCGCCTGGGCATCCGCGCTGATCTGCGTCAGGAACAGAGCCAGCCCCACGATCGGCAGGGCAAAGAACAGTCCAATTAGAAAGCGATGGGATAATTTCTTCATTGTGATCTCCATGATTTGGTTTATGCAATTAAGCCCTTACTGGCACCGGGGCATTGCGAAATACGCTGCAATCGATGCAGCTTTCCTTGAGCAGTCCTTCATCCGACCGGAACTGCTGCCAGCAAGCGACCCCTGGGTTGACATAAGCGGGGCACTGCTCCTTGTTCTGGCAGTTGTGTACTTCCCAACAGGGGGTCTGCGGCGCCGAAGTCTGGGAAACGACCATCCGTTCTTTTGCTTCTTCCTGCCAGCGATTGTCCAGGCGGCGCAGAAAATAAACGGCAATGACCATCACCAGGATGGGCAGGCCAAATCGCAGGAGTATTCCGGCAAGAACAGCGAGTGTGGTTGAAATAATTTCCATAAAACACCTCCCAACTAATTGGATATCCCGGGGGCTTTCTTTGACCGGCTCTGTCTCTGGATCCTCTCACCCATGAAAATCAGGATCGCCACGGGTATGAGCAACCTAAGAATTGCGAGGGTAAAAACTCCGAAGATCGTTGTCATCTCTGCCTCCTTCTCTTTTCTAATCCTGCACTTAGTTTATGCTTCCTGTCTTGAGAAGTAAATTCGGCGGATTCCCAATCTTTTCAGCAGTAATCACCCCATGAATGGGGGACAAATCCCCATCAGGAGTGGTAAATACCCCATGCGAAATGGGTTACATACCCCACAAAATAAAGGACAGGCCTTTCGGCCTGTCAAAATATCAGTTTTCTGATTTTTTCAGGGATTACGCTTCGATTATCCCCTTGCGAATTGCGTAGCGTACCAACTCCGCCCTGGAATGGAGGTTCAGCTTGTGCATGATGTTCTCACGATGACGGGCAACGGTCTTGGGGCTGATGACCAGCGATTCGGCAATCTCATCGTTGCCCTTGCCTTCTGCCAGAAAGGTGAGTACCTCCTGTTCGCGATCCGTCAGGTTGTCCAGTGCGGTGCTTTGCTCGCCCGAACGGTCCTGTGAAAGGTAATCCCTCACCAGGAGCTTGGCCAGCGACGGGTAGATATACACCTCGTCGGCCGCCGCCGCCCGGATGGCGGTAATAAGCTCTTCGGGTGCAGCCCGCTTGGGGACATAACCGCGCGCGCCGGCGTCCAGCATCTTGAAGAAATATTCCTCGTCCTCGTGGATGGTCAACGCCACCACTGCCACATTTGGATGTTGTTTGCGAATCTCACGGGTTGCTTCGATCCCGGACATATCCGGCAGTCCGATATCCATCAGGACGACATCCGGCTTGAGCAGACGGGCTGCTTCAAGCGCCTCGGCGGCGCTGCCAGCCTCCCCGACGATCTCCATGTCCTCTTCACTCATCAGCAGCATACGCAGCCCGGAGCGAACGACGGCGTGGTCATCCACCAGCAGAAGACGTATTTTCATCCTGGACCTCCATCTCTTCCTGATGATAGGGCACGGTCACCTCCACCAGCGTTCCCTGTCCTGGCATCGCCGCCACGAAGAATGTGCCATTAAGCAGGTTGGCGCGTTCCTGCATACCCACCAACCCCAGCGAAGGGCGCGAACTCGTCTGACTCTTTTTTGCCAGTACATCGAATCCCTGGCCGTCATCCTTGATGCGCACACGCACTTCCGAAGGTTCATAAGCCAGGCTGATATGCACGTTCGAGGCAGCCGCGTGCTTAATGACATTGTTCAGCGCCTCCTGCACGATGCGGAAAATGGCTGTTTTCGCAGCCGTGGACATGGGTTTTTCATGACCAGCTGTTTCCACCTTCAGATTTAGTCCATTGCGTCCCTGCAGGTTGCCGGCGTACCAGCGGATGGCTGCAGAAAGACCGAGGTCGTCCAGGTGTGATGGGCGCAGGTCGGAGATCAATCTTTGGAGCTCGGTGAGAGCGTTGGCATTGAGAGTCTCAAGGTGTCTCAACGGAGAAACCGCCTTTTCAGGGCTGCCGGACTGGATGGTGGTGGAAAGCCCGCGCAATCCCATCCCGATCGCCGTAAGCGACTGACCGGTTTCGTCGTGCAGATCGCGGGCAATGCGCTGACGCTCAGCCTCCTGGGCTGCCACCACACGCCCGAATAATTCACCGCGCAGCGCGTCGTGCTGGCGTGCTTCCTCCAGCTGCATCCGCTGGAGTTCGGCGATCTTGCGGTCGGTTTCCACCTGGAAGGCTCGCATGAATCGGATGACGAAAAAGGAAGCTGCGCCTGCCGATATGGCGCGGAAGAGCTGGACAGGAAACCCGAAAAGGGTGATGAATAGTTCCTCGTTGACAATCATGGATGGCGGCAGCGGGCTCGTGCGTACAAAGAACTGTCCCGCCAGCCCATACCAGGCAAACGCGATCGCAGCGTAGAGGCTGTCCCTCCCGAAGGAGACCATCCCGGCGCGGCGAAAAGCCCTCTGCTGAACGATCAAACCGGCGGAAGCCAGCAGTGAGGCTGGAATGGCCAGCGAGTAGCGAGTCCAGTTATCCGCAGTAGCCCAGAGTTCTCTTCCCGTATACATCCCGCCCAGGTTGAGCAGGCCAAAGACCCAGATTGCTTCCATCACGACCGGGATGATCAGGATGTATTTCTGCGATGCCTCGGATCTTGCCACCAGGAAACTTCCGAAGGCTGCCAATGATATGAATGAAAATGACAAGATGGTTAAACGGACTGCCGGCAGCCACTGAGGAAGTTCCACGCCGAACGAGACTGCGATGATCTCATACATTTCCACCCATTCGTGCGCGGCATGCAGCAGTCCAAAGGCCGCCAGCGGACGCAGCGCCTTGCGCAAGCCGGGGTCCGAGGCGCGCCCGCCTTCCAGTATGACCAGCAAGCCCATGCTGAAGAATGCCAGGCCGTAAAAGAAGAAGATCAGAATGAAATTCAGCTCACCCCGCATAATTCCTCTTCAGGACCGGCATGTTCATCGGATCGATCAGTTCAAGCGTCTTCCCGGCGCAACCGGACGCCGCAGGCACGGCAGAACTTGTCCGAGGGCTGGGCACGTTTGCCGCACTCGTGACAGTAGATCTGTCCGGCAGAATGGACTGCCTCTGGTTGGCTGTGCGACGTGTGCCGCTTGTGTCCGCTTTCAGGCTGCGACGATGACCCCGATTGCCAGTACCAGATAAGCCCGACAACGATCAGCATAACCCCAAGAAAACCCAGTATATAAAATAAATTGCGCGAGAGGAAATCCATCACCGAAGTGCTTGTCGAAGATTCCGTGTCGATCGTGCCTCCGCTGGGCTGCACCGGCTGGCCAGAAACGGTCAACTCGTCGGTTCCGCGAGAGTAATTCACGTCGAGAATCCATTGTTCCCCCTCGTCGAGAGAACCGAAGGCTCCGCTGTGCGTCGGTAGTTGGTCGGGCGACAGGCCTTCGTTGGGCAGTGCCGGGTCCGACATAAAACCGGTCGTTTGGGACGGTTCCTGCACCTCCACGACCAGCGTGTTGACCGGGTAATCGCCCGGCCAGATGAAATTGAAATGACGTGCATCTTCCAGGAAATGGATGGGAGAATAAAATTCGAGCTGGTAACCGGTCTGGTCGGCAGCTTCGAAAGTCACCATCTGCCATTCGCCATCGTTGTTGGATTCAAAAGAGACGGAGAACAGGCCTTCGGGCGTCTCCTGCGCCACGGCAGTGATCTGTGCGTCGGCCGGCACGCGGAATTGAAGCGTGGCGGGAGTTGCCGTGCCGGGGGCGAGTGTGAAATTGTAGATTACCAGCAGCTCGCTGCGGTCGTACTCAGGCCACAACCGGACGCGCATTTCGTTGATGATCGTTCCGCCCTGCGCGCCAGCCGCTGCAGGGGTGATTAAAATCGCCAATAAGACAAGCAGTACCAATAACCGTTTCATCGATCTCCTCCAAAATTTTCTCAGTTGAATCTTACCATGAATTAAAAGTACGCCTCTCCAAATGAATGTCATTTGACCATTTCATCGAGAGGCGTACTATGGAATTGAGCCAGTTATCGATGTGCGGCTACCGCGCGGACCAGGTTCCACACGGCCCAGTTGACCGGCGTGGGGACGCCGCGCTGATGCCCCTCGCGCACGACCGCCCCGCAGATGGAGTTGATCTCGGTAGGCGCGCCTCGCTTGACATCCTGCAGCATGGACGAATGGTTGGCTGCCGTCTTGCGGACGACATCTTCCGCCGCGGTGACCGGATCCTTGAACGGAAGCCGGACTCCCTGCGAACCAGCCACCGTGGCTGCCTCGCGCGCGAGGGATGCCATCACCGACCGTGCGGCGGGGCGCTCGAGCAGCTGCCCGTTGGGGACTCGCAGCAGGGCGGTCAGCGGGTTGATGGCAGCGTTGATCACCAGTTTGCCCCAAGCGAGCGACCGGGCATCGTCCACTAAATGAACCTTGAAACCAGCCGACCGTATTAATTCATCATAGGGTTCCAGGCGTGGATGCTTTTCCATGGAGACCACGCCCTCGCCTCCCAGTCGTGCCAAGCCGGGACCCAGCAGGGTTGCGCCGGTGGTTGTGACTCCCAATGCCACGCGGTTTTTTCCCAGCTGACGGCTGAGTGTTTCGTAATTGCCCAATCCATTCTGAAGGGTAAGCGCAAGACCGTCGTCAGAAAGACAGTCAGCAAGCTGGGCGGCGGCACGCTGCGTCTGCCAGGCTTTGACCAATACAAGGGCAAATGGCGTGCGCCTGCAATCGCCGGGGTCGCGCGTTACCTCGACAGGATGAATGCGCATCGTCCCATCCGCCTCGATGAGACGGGCGCCGTTCTCTGCGAGCGCGTCGATGCCATTTTTCCAGGTGCCGAGCAGTGTAACGCGGGCGCCCGCTGCTGAGAGACGCGCCGCAAAAAGGGTCGCCAGCGCTCCGGTACCGACGATGAGCACAGGCTGGGTCATTCGACCTCCTTGAGCAGTTCTTCCCATTCGGCATCTGCCATTTCGACGGAATGCTCCACAGCCGGGAACTGCTTCGACTCCACATCGACTTTGAACTCAGTAAAGGCACGCTGCATCTCGGAGTGGAAATTGGCATACTTCTTGACAAATTTCGGGGTGAAGCGGTCGAACAACCCCAGCAGGTCGTGAGTGACAAGCACCTGGCCGTCGCAGCCAACCCCGGCGCCGATCCCGATGGTGGGGATGGTGAGTCGCTTGCTGACCAGTTGCGCCAGTCGCGCCGGGACGGATTCCAGCACGAGGCTGAAGCAGCCGGCTTCCTCGAGCCGCAAGGCATCTTCCAGCAGGCGTTTGGCGGCGGAAGCCGTGCGCCCCTGCGGGCGGAATCCCCCCAGCTGGTGGACGGACTGCGGGGTGAGGCCGAGATGTCCCATGACGGGAATCCCCGCTCCGACGATGGCACGTACTGCGTCGGCGCGCTCGCGGCCTCCCTCGAGCTTGACCGCGTCCATACCGCCCTGCTGGAGGAAACGTCCTGCGTTTCGCAGGGCATCCTCCGCGGAGACCTGGTAGGACATGAAGGGCATGTCGCCGACCAGCAGGGCGGACCTGACCCCGCGTGCAACGGCGCGCGCATGATGGAGCATTTCTTCCATGGTGACAGGCAGTGTGTTGTCGTAGCCCAACACCACCATGCCGAGCGAATCGCCAACCAGGATCACATCCACGCCGGCCTGGTCCTCCGCCAGCGCAGTGGGATAGTCATAGGCGGTCAGCATGACGATCGGTTCGCCGCGCTCTTTTTTCTGGCGCAGGGTAAGCGTCGTGATTTTCTTGCGTGGATTTACTGTAGAGGAAACAGGTGCTGATGTTGACAAGGTACCCTCCGAAACGGTAGAGTCCTATCCAGCGGCGGGCCGTCAGGCTGCCCAATGGATGACTATTGAATTTTCAAGATTGTGCCGTCATGCTCGCGAGGATGCATGCGCCATTAACATTATTCCACAAAACAAGCGGTGTGGCAATCTCGGGTGCTTGCATTTCCTATCAGATTTACGAGGAGACGACCCAAAGGTTTCGACAGCCTGCCATCTCATGTGTACAAAAAACAACGATGCGCTGTATAATAGATTTAACAATTTTGAGTGGAAGGAGACCTGTTATGAGAAAAGCATTTGCTTATGTTTTTGGTGCTGCGATCGGCGCACTCGTTGGCGGGACCATTGCCCTGCTGCTCGCCCCCTCCTCCGGAGAGGCACTGCGCGGGCAGATCCGTGACCGGGGTGCGGCATTTACCTCGGAAGTGCAGCAGGCTGCGTCAGTACGCCGGGCGGAATTACAAGCCCGCCTGAACGAGCTGCGCGCGCCGCGCAAGCCCGCCCCGCCTGCTGCCTAGGCGGAAACCAATTCACCTTCATCCCCTCATGCTTGACCGGTGAGGGGAATTTGGTCCGTCACGCGAGAGACAGTTCGTCTGTCTCTCGTTTTATTTTGGGTGAATCAACCGGGTGTAGAACGCGTCGGCGCGAACCATATTCTGACTGTATTCCGCGCGATCGGCAATGAGTTGGCGGTTATGCTCTGCAGCCTTGCGCCGCATGTCGGGCTGGTCCAGCGCGGAAAGGACGGCATCTGCCAACGAATCGGGATCGGACGAATTCACCAGCAGCCCGTTAATCGCGGGTGTGATCCACTCGCGGATGGATTCCAGATCGCCTGCCACGGGGAAACAGCCGCACGCCATCCCTTCCAAAAGCGTATTAGGCGTGCCGTCGTGCGTGCTGGGTGAGACCAGCACCGCTGCGGAGCGGAAGATGTCCGCCATGACGGTGTGCGGCAGCGGCGGGAGTAATTCCACAGCAGCCTGGATTCCGAGCTGCTCGATCCACTTCAAGGCTTGCGGTTCGCCCGCCATCGACGCACAAAGGAAGCGCGCATCCGGGCGCTTCGCCAGCACCTTCGGGATGGATTGAAAAAACGTGTCGTTGCGCACATAACCGCGGAATCCGCGCGGGTTGATCACCACCGGGGCAGCCACCGGCTTGGCAGGTGGAAAAAATACATCACTGCGAATCCCGCCGTTTCCCGGGGCAACAAACGCAGGCCGGTCAGTTGGAAAGCCCCATTGCCGCGCCAGGCGGATATCACGCCAGCAGTCGGCATGAATGGCGTCCGCGACGCTGGCGGTCCACTCGGTGTAATGTCGCATCATCGGGGAAGAGGGGGCATGCAGGGTGAAGTCATTGCCCCATATGGAGACGAGCAGAAGGGGTGGGTTTTGGAGTGAAGCAACCGCATCCGCTGCCAGCATGCCCTCGTAGGGAATGCGCATGGCATGCACAAGGTCAGGCTGTACGCGCTCCACAATTTCGCGCAACCGCTTGGCCGAGCGGGAGATTGTCAGGGGTCCGGCCCACTGCCGGATCTTTTGACGCAAGCCGAGGGTCCGCGCGCCCCACAATCCACCCGTGGGCTTGGCTCCCCCCTGCGGCGACGGTCTTGACCCGCTAAAAGCGACCGGTGTGATGTCCATTCCCGCGAGGCCGGGGATGGGATCGCAGGCAAACGTCGATGCCAGATGGACCTCGTGCCCATGGTCTATCCACCAACGCATCCAGTTGAGCGCGATCGGCGAGCGCCCGTCCGCCACGAAGAGCAATCTCATTATCAGGTCCTTTGCAGTTGGAATATACCACAGCAAGTTGACGGGTGTCGTAGTATCATTGGGGAAGCGGAGGTTGAATGAACTTGAGGGTTTTGCTGGTGGAGGACAATTACGATAACTACGAGATGGTGCGTTTTCTCCTTGAGCGAGCCGGCTATACCGTGATCGGCGCGCGTACCGGCCGCGAGGCTGTCACTGCCGCGAAAGAGCACAAACCGGACGTGATCCTGATGGACCTCTCCCTGCCCGAAATGGACGGGTGGGAGGCTGCCCGGGAGATCAAGAATGACCCGGAGATTGCCAACATCCCGTTGATCGCGCTTACTGCCCACACCCTGCCTGGCGACCGCAAAAAAGCCCTCGAGTCCGGATTCGACGACTACATCTCAAAGCCGATCAACGTCCCGGCCTTTTACGATATCGTCAAAGATGTTCTTTATAAGAAACCGGAGTAAAATTGCCCGCTGTGTGGTATATTTGGGCAAATTCCATAAGTGAATAATTTCACAATAAGAGGTTATAAACTATGAAACAAATCTGTGTCATCGGTGTCGGCTATGTTGGTCTGGTCACCGGCGCGTGCTTCGCCGACCTGGGCAACAAGGTCACTGCTCTTGATATCGACGAGAAAAGAATCGAAAATCTGAAGAAGGGCATCCTGCCCATTTACGAGCCCGGCCTTGAAGAATTGGTCAAGCGCAATGTTAAAGCCGGACGGCTCTCATTCACTACCTCCTATGCCGAAGCCGTGAAAGGCGCGGAGTTTGCCTTTATCGCCGTCGGCACGCCCTCGGGTGTCAAGGGCGAGGCGGACCTGCAATACGTGGAATCGGCGGCGAAATCCATCGCGGAAAATATGACCGCTCCGCTGATCATCATCAATAAGTCCACGGTACCGGTCGGCACCGGCGACTGGGTGGCGGATATCGTCAAGCGCGCCCAGCCCAAGCCGATCGATTTTTCAGTCGTCTCCTGTCCCGAATTCCTGCGCGAGGGTTCGGCCATCGGCGATTGCATGCAGCCGCACCGTACCGTGCTCGGGTCCACGGACAAGGATGCGGCCAACAAGGTTGCGCAGCTTCATCTGGCCTTGCGCGCGCCCATCGTCATTACCGACCTGCGCACGGCTGAGATGATCAAATATGCGTCCAATGCCTTCCTGGCGACGAAGATCTCCTTCATCAATGAGATTGCCGACATCTGCGAAGCGCTCGGCGCGGATGTGAAGGAGGTTGCTGCGGGCATGGGGTACGACGCGCGCATCGGCCGCCATTTCCTCGATGCCGGCCTCGGGTGGGGCGGATCCTGCTTCCCCAAGGATGTATTGGCGCTGGCTTACATGGCCGAGGAGAAGGGGCTGGATCCGCGCATCCTCAACACCGTGATGAGCGTCAACTACGAACGCCGCAAGACCGCTGTGGAGCACGTCAAGTCCATGCTGGGCGGCAGCCTGAAAGGGAAGACCATCGGACTGCTTGGGCTGGCGTTCAAGCCCAACACCGACGATATGCGCGATGCCCCTTCCATTGATATTGCAGGGGAGCTCAACGCTGCAGGCGCCAAGGTTCGGACGTATGACCCCGTCGCCATGGATGTGGCGCGAAGAGTTGTGACCGATGTCGAAATGTTCAATGATCCATACGAAATGGCCAAAGACTGCGATGCGCTCATGGTCATTACTGAATGGAATGAGTTCAAGCAGCTTGACCTGGATGTTCTCAAGAAATTGCTCAAGTCGCCGGTTATCTTTGATGGCCGTAACATTTATGATCCGGCAGTACTGAAAAGCATGGGCTATACTTATCGCGGAATGGGACGAGGTTATTAAGCCAGCCGTAACCGTCACTCGCTCATCCACCGGATAGTCGGGTAAAATAACCAGGCTATCCGGTTTTTATTGAGATATGACCACCGAATCCACTCCCCCTGTTTGCAGCTACGAAGGCTCCGATTACCAGTCATCCTTTTGGGATAAGGGCGGACGCGAGTACGAGGATCGCACCGAGGCTATCGCCCTTAAGCGCCTGCTCCCGCCAAGCGGGACGCTAATGCTGGAACTGGGTGCTGGGGCGGGACGAAACACGCCGCGCTATGCGGGTTATTCTCGTACTGTATTGGTGGACTACTCGCGCACGCAGCTTGAACAAGCCCGCCAGCGTCTGGGCGATTCTCCGCGTTACACTTACGTCGCTGCCGATATTTACCGTCTGCCCTTTGTTGACGGGTTGTTCGACGGCGCGACCATGATCCGCACCCTGCATCACATGGCCAATGCGCCAAAAGCGCTCTCTCAAGTGAGACAGGCGCTCCAGCCCGGCGCGACCTTCATCCTGGAATTTGCCAACAAGCGTAATCTCAAGTCCATCCTGCGCTATTGGTCCGGCAGGCAGACGTGGAGTCCGTTCACACCCGAGCCGGTCGAATTTGCCGCACTGAATTATGACTTTCACCCGCGGGCAGTCTTTGCCTGGCTGGACGAATTAGGTTTCAAGCGTGAGCGGACACTGACCGTCTCACACTTTCGGGCGGGTATTCTGAAGCGCACCATCCCCGCCTCGCTGCTCGCCAGCGTGGACGGATTTTTCCAGCCGACCGGTACGTGGTTCCAGCTCACCCCGAGTGTGTTCGTCAAAGCCACAGCCGTCGGCGGCTTAACAGTGAGATTCCGCCCGAGACGATGTCTTTCTTTAAATGCCCCTCCTGCGGACATAATCCGTTGAACGAGCGCGATGGACAGCCTGCCTGTCCCTCCTGTGGGAAGACTTGGGGATTCAAGGATAACATTTACGATTTCAGGGAAGTTGTGGAGTAGTCTGATAATTTAATTATGGTCGAGTAACGCACAGAGCAGCTCTTTTGGCTGCTCTGTGCGATAACGTTAACAGATGAATATCGCCAGCTTTTTGGAGAGTTAACCCTGCCATTGCGCTAGCGTTTACAAGCCAGTATCACATCAACCGGCAGACCCCACATGACGCATTCAATGGCTTTTATTAAATGGAATTCAGATTCGGTCATGGCATCCCGTACATAAATAGGGCGGCAATCAACGTAATCGGGCAACCGCATGTGGAACCATTCATACAGGCTGACCGCAAGTTTTTTCTTTTTGGCTAGCGCCACCACACTGATCCGTCCGCCCTGCTTCAAAACACGCTGGCATTCCTCCAGCACCATAGGCAGCTCTGGGGTGTCGAACAACTCCAGAGTGAAGCTCATGAACAGTGCGTCGAAGGACTCCGCCGGGAATGGAAGATGAACGGCGTCACCGCATTGGAGACGTAGTCCACTGCCCCATCCCGCTCCGGTTGAGCCGGCTGCGAGCCTGTCCCAGCATCCCATCCGAAAGGTCGAGACCGTACACCCGGCCGGCAGATCCAACCTGTTGCGCCAAGGTCAGCAGGCTGTGGCCGGTACCGCATCCCACTTCGAGTACAGTCTCTCCCCCAGAAACATTTAGCAGTTCGAGCCCTTTTCACGGAATTTCCTCTCGCTTCCCTCTGCGATCAGGTCGTACCATTGGCTCAACCGGTTATAGCTGGCTCTGGCCGATTCCTTGGAGCGGGCAACGCGCGTCATTCGAGGTTTCATGCTGAATAACCTTTTACGGATAGCTTGTCGTCTCGCCCATAATTTCCCAGCCGCGTTCCTGCGCGAGGACTCGCAGATTGGCATCGGGGTAGACAGCCACCGGATGATCAGCGTGTTCGAGCAGTGGAACATCCATCAGTGTATCGCCGTATGCAAAATCCACGCGCTCCACGTTCAACCGGCTGAGCACCTGCTCGATCTTGCGCTCGCTCGCTACCAGGTCCGTAGCGAGGCGAACGCGGCCATTGACATACTCCACCGGTGTGCCTATCGCTTGGGCGCCGAAACGCCTCGCAAACGCTTCAACCCCGGGCTCGAAGACACTGCTGGCAATGTGAACCTGTGCACCTGATATCGATGTGCTGCCGCAGCCGGGCGATCACATCCTCGCGGCGCTTTGGCCACAGGTTGTGTTCCACCGTCCACTCGGCGATCTGGTTGAATTTCTCCGGAGTGGCATCCTTGATCAGGGTGAGGCTGTCCACCATCAGATTCTGCCCCCATTTCTGCCAGTCGATCCAGCCTCGTTTGGCAAGAAAATAGGATGGCAGCATGGACGCCATGTACAGGTTGGCACGGGTTCTACTCTGGTTATGACGCACCCAGTCCACGAGTCCCAACACCGGGGAGCCGGTGGTCAGTGTACCCATCATGTCGGAGACAACGATCATGATGAATCCTTGGCGCGTTCTTGAGATTTTTCCCACAGTTCACGCGTAATTTGAATCTGCCCGAGATGAGTAGCCGTATGTTTGAGGGCGTGCCCCAGCACCCAGCCGACTGTCACTTCACGCTGGTGACGGAACATACGACGGGTCTCCAAATCAGCCAGGTTCAATCCTTCCAGCACTCCGGAGATATAGTCACGGCTGTCAGCGAGGCGCTTCACTAGTGATTTCTCGTCCATACCCTTCACCTTGAATTCGGCATTCCGGTCGCGGTTAGAGTTGTCACCTGCGATCACCTCTCCAACCAGATAGCGCTCCGCGCCGGCAAGATGGAAGACCATTACACCGATCGAGTTCATTCCCGACTGCGGGACCCAATCCAGCGCGGCGGGTGTGAGCCCATCCAGCACTTTTTCGATATCACTGTGTAGTTCTTGTAAATTATTCATGTAATCATCGAAGAAAAGTTGCATCGCTTGCTCCTCGTGGGTGTTTTCGCCATCATTATAGCATCCGGCGAAGTGATACAATCACGCCATGGGCACGCTTTATCTCGTTGCTACGCCGATCGGCAACCTGGAGGACATGAGTCCGCGCGCGGTGCGCACGCTGCGCGAGGCACGGCTCATCGCGGCCGAGGATACTCGCCACACCCGTCAGCTGCTGACGCATTTCGACATCCACACGCCGATGACCAGCTACTTTGAGCACAACAAGCTGGCCAAGCTGGATGATGATTCTTTCAGCCCTTTCGGAAGGCGATGTCGCCCTCGTATCGGACGCCGGCACACCAGGGATCAACGACCCCGGCTACGAACTTATCAAAGCGGCACTGAAAGCTGGTTACCCTGTCAGCCCGGTGCCGGGCCCCTCGGCGCCGATCGCAGCCCTGGCTGCTTCCGGTCTACCGACGGATCCTTTCTTTACCTCGGATATCTCCCTCGAAAATCATCCGAACGGAAGGAATTCTTGAGCGGCGTGGCCGATCAACCTTATACGTTGATTTTCCTCGAGGCGCCGCACCGCCTGCTCGAGTCGCTCGAAGACCTGCTGGCTGTTCTAGGCGACCGCCCCATAACCGCAGCGCGCGAGTTGACCAAACTTCACGAGCAATTTGTGCGCGGACGGATCAGCGAGGTACGTGAACATTTCACCCAGCATGAACCACGCGGAGAATTTGTCCTGGTCGTTGACGGTATGCGCGAATTATCCACTGAACGCTGGACAGATGAACAAATGCGCGTTGCGATTGCTCGTGAGTTGAATGACGGCGGGAAGGCTAAGGAAATCTCAACCCGGCTTTCAATTCAATCCGGTTGGAACAAAAAAGAAATCTACTCTTACATGAATAGGAGTTCGGAAAACAAGAAATGAATCTCGACGATCTTTCTAATATCCAACAAATCGACAAGCAGAATATGCTCAACGAGATAGATGGCCTGCCTGACCAACTTGCCGCCGCCTGGGCGTTGGGTCAGACCCTGCCCGATCCCGGATCATCACAGGGCGTACGCCAAGTCGTCATCGCCGGTATGGGCGGCTCCGCCATCGGTGCGGATCTGCTGGCAGCTTACATTGCCCCATTCTGTAAGGTGCCGGTTATTGTCCAACGCGATTATGGTTTGCCATCTTGGGCTCGCGGTGAGGAGACGTTGGTCATAGCCTCCTCGCATTCGGGGAATACCGAGGAAACACTCGATTCATTCGATACCGCACTGAAAAACGGCTGCCGAGTGGTGGCTGTCTGCACGGGGGGAGATCTCGCGGATCGCGCTAATAAACGCAGTGTCGTATGCTGGCAGTTTCCTCACAAGGGTCAGCCGCGCGCCGCGGTGGGATTCTCCTTCGGGCTGCTGCTGAAGTTGTTCTGCCGTTTGGGGCTGATTTCCGACCAGTCCGCGGAAGTTGAATTCAGCAGTGGCAGAGATGAAGAAACAGCAGGCAAGTTTGGTGGCGTCCGTTCCTGCGGTCCATAATCCCGCCAAGCGATACGGTGGGCAACTCGTCGGGCGCTGGGTGACGGTTTACGGGGCAGGCATCCTGGCTCCAGTGGCGCGTCGCTGGAAGGGGCAGATCAACGAACTGGCGAAGGCCGGCGCGAACTTTGAGTTTTTGCCCGAAGCCGATCACAATGCCTTTGCAGCCCTGGTCAACCCTCCGGATTTGTTGATGCCGCGCACGATGACCATGTTCCTGCGATGCGCATCGGACCATCCGCGCAATCGTTTACGCACAGAGATCACTCGGCAGGGATTCATGCTTGAAGGCTTGAACACCGACGGCTACGAAGCCAAAGGCGAAGTCTCCGCTTGCGCAGATGTGGACCGCCATTCACTTTGGTGATTACCTGGCCTTTTACCTGGCGATCGCATACCAGGTGGACCCGACGCCGGTGGATGCCCTGCAAGGATTGAAAGCAGCATTGAAGAACGCACGTTGAGATATTCGAAGAGGTTTCATGCACATTCTGGTTACCAATGATGATGGAGTGACCGCCCCCGGACTTCTGGCTCTGGCTCAGGAGATGCGTAAACTGGGAAAGGTGACCGTGCTCGCTCCTGACCGCAACTGGTCGGCCTCCGGTCACGTCAAGACGATGGAACGTCCGCTACGCGTGCGCGAAACAAAACTAGCCGACGGTTCTCCCGCGCTTACCACGGATGGCGCTCCTTCCGATTGTGTTGCGCTGGCTTTGCTGGGCGTGGTTCAGGAGAAGATTGACCTGGTCGTCTCAGGCATCAATCCTAATGCCAACATCGGGCATGACGTCACATACTCCGGTACGGTCACCGCGGCAATGGAGGCGGTCATCAGCGAAGTGCCAGGCATCGCTGTTTCGCTTGATTCCAAACCCGGGCATGGCGAACTGGATTATGCCCCGGCTGCACGAGTGGCCGCCAGAGTTGCGGCACAAGTGATCACGAATGGACTGTCCGAAGGAGTGCTGCTTAATGTCAATGTCCCCTGCCTGCCGGATGACCAGATCAAGGGGATAAAGATCACCCGACAGGGGCTGCGCGTCTATCACGATGCCTTGGATGCCCGTAAGGATCCGCGAGGTCGTCCCTACTACTGGATCGGCGGTGATTTCCCCACTGGCGTGGCTGAAGACGGGGCTGATTTTGGAACGCTGGCAGAAGGTAATGTTTCAATCACTCCGTTGCAGTTGGATCTGACCGCTTACAAGGCGATGGACGAGATTGCTGAAATGGAAATGGTAAGGTGTAAATAACCATTATTCGATCAAAGGTAATCCATGTCCCCCTTCTCTTCTCCTCCCAATCCGCAAGTCTACAATGCGCAAGTCTGGGATATCGCCCGGCAGGTATCACCCGGCAACGTGACCACCTACGGGCAGATCGCGTCCATGATTCCCCCGCCGGGGACGGTGAATCTCAAGAGCTACGAATCGCTGGGTCCCCGCTGGGTGGGCAGCGCGATGGCTCACTGCCCGGATGATGTCCCCTGGCAGCGTGTGATCAACTCTCAGGGCAAGATCAGTCCCCGTCCCGGCGCGGAGAAGCAGCGCGAGATGCTGGAAACCGAGGGGGTGGAATTCAGCGAGAGTGGCAAGGTGGACCTGGCGCGATTCGGGTGGAAAGGTCCCGACGGAGAGTGGCTCAAGGCGCGAGGGCTCTTTCCGCCTAAAGGCGTGATAAGCAATCAACCAACATTATTTTAAATCTGGAGAATAACCATGAAATATCAGGCATCGGACCATCGGTACGACACCATGCCCTACAAGCGGGTCGGGCGCAGCGGACTCAAACTCCCTGTTATCTCGCTGGGACTTTGGTACAACTTCGGGAAGTGGACGTGTTTGAAAATTCCCGCGCCATCGCTCGCCGCGCCTTCGACCTGGGCATCACCCATTTTGACCTTGCCAACAACTACGGACCACCTCCCGGCTCCGCAGAGGAAAATTTCGGTAAGCTGATGAAGCAGGATTTTCATCCTTATCGCGATGAGATGATCATATCGTCCAAGGCAGGATATGACATGTGGCCTGGTCCTTACGGTGAGTTCGGCTCTCGAAAATACCTGCTGGCGAGCCTCGACCAGTCCCTCAAACGGATGGGTTTGGACTACGTTGATATTTTTTACAGCCACCGCCTTGATTTCGAGACTCCCCTTGAGGAGACTATGGGCGCGCTCGACACAGCCGTGCGTCAGGGCAAGGCGCTTTATGTGGGCATCTCCTCCTATTCTCCGGAATACACGCGTGAAGCGGCGCGAATCCTGCGCGAACTGGGCACACCCTGCCTCATCCACCAGCCTTCGTACAACATGTTCGACCGTTGGGTGGAGGATGGGCTGTTGGATGTATTGTCAGAAGAGGGCATCGGCTGCATCGTTTTTTCACCGCTTGCGCAGGGACTGCTGACCGACCGTTACCTGAACGGAATTCCCTCTGGAGCGCGCGCCACTAAGACAGAACGGGTCTGGCTCACCCCTGACGATGTGAACGCCAGCCTGGACAAGGTCCGCAAGCTGAACACGATCGCCCAACAGCGAGGGCAAAAACTTTCGCAGATGGCGCTTGCCTGGGTGCTGCGGCAGCCGGCGGTCACCTCCGCGCTGGTCGGGGCGAGCAGTGTCGCTCAACTGGAGGATAACCTCGGTGCGCTGGACAATCTCAGCTTTTCCAGCCAGGAGCTCGATTCGATCGAGTCTGTTCTGAAGGCTTGATCCGGAGGCGGTATGGGTTTCTTTAAGAAATTGGGCAGCTTCTTCTCGGCGGGACCCTCTGCTGACCAGGTTTCGTATTACATAAAAGTAAAATGCAATCGCTGCGGCGAAGAGATCCAGGCGCGTGTCAATTTGTATAACGACCTTAGCATCGAATACGACAGCTCCGGCAATACGAGCGGGTACGTCTGCCGCAAGGTTGTCGTTGGAGATACACGTTGTTACCAGCCCATTGATATATCCTTGAGATTCGATCCAAGACGCCGGCTGCAGGATAAGGAAATCACCGGCGGTACGTTCGTGGAGGAATCAGATAAATGAGTAATCAGGCAGCTCCACTAAAACTCCAGCCTCTTAAAAACTCTCTCGAAGAAGAGCCATTTGATTCCCGGCGTAGACGCATGCTGGCAGGCGCATTGTACGGTCTTCTGGGCGCTACAGCGTATGCCCTGCTTTCAGGCACCATCAATGCACTGACACATCCCGGCTTGTCCATTTACATCGATTGGAATTCAATACTTCTCACCTGGTTGTGGCTTGGGTTTGGACTGGCGTTTTTCGGTGCCCTGACAGGCTGGTTTACCGAAACGGTCAAAGGAATCCTTGTTGGAGCGGTCTCGATGTCTGCGGTAGTTTTGATCGCAAACTTGATCCAATCGTCCGCGCGGGGAGCGATCACCATCGTCATGTTCTTCGCCATGGCACTGCCGGTGGCTGCGATTTGTGTGCCCATTATCTGGGCGTTGCGCTGGCTGGCGGAACGACACATGCGCCTTCTCTCCGAAACCGGAAGCCAGCGTACCCGCGGGATCATCCTGCTGGTCATCGTGACGCTCGCGTTCGGATTCGTCCCGGCGGTTTTTCAACGCATGTCCTCCACGGAAGAAAAGACCATCCGCCTCGTGGATGCCTTGATCAAGCAGGCGGAGGCCGGTCAAACGACGGAATCGCCAGCGTTACCGCTTGAAAAACTTCCAGTCTTAAAAGCTCATATTGGCATGGATTACTCGCTGGACCAAAGCAAGTCCGAAATCTCCACGGTCGGGTACGATGTGTCCATCATCTTCTCTGACGGATACAAAGTGACTTGTGTTTTGGTCGTGTATGGGGATCAGGATCCATTTTTCCGCGGGTGCGTGGAAGGGGATGTGCCGGGTCCTTAGCCGGATATGAACTATCACAGAACAGCCCGGCTTTCTGGAGCTGGGCTGTTTACTTTTTACTAGTCTGTTCCGCCACGAATATTTCCAAGGCGGTTTCGATCGGCATGACCCCCGTTTTCACATCTTCATCCAGCTGAAGCAGGCGATGATAAATGACCTCCAACGATTCGATGCTGAAGCCGCGTGCCTGTCCATAAATCTTTTCGGCAACAAAGGGGGCGATACCCAATTCCCGTGACACCGATTGCGAATTACCTCGTGCATCCATGATCTCACGGGCTTGAAGCAGCAGCCTGAACTGGCGCACAACCATGCCGAATATCTGGAACGGCTCCTCGCTTTCGAGCAATTGATGGAGCGAGGCCAGCGCTTTTTTCCCATTACCGGTCCCCAGTGCGTCGACCATCTCAAAGACATTGCCCTGCGCTGTGACAATGCTCACGGCTTCCACATCTGCCAACTCGACGGTATGTTTGTAGTCCACGTAGGTCAACAACTTGGTGATCTCCTGCGATGCCTGGCGCGTGTCTTCGCCGGTCATTTCTGCCAGACGCGCGGCTGCCTGCCGGTCGATCTTCCCCCCCTGGGCTTGGGCTTCCTTGATGATCCAGTCTGGCATCTCGCGCACCTTGGGCATGGAGAACGCGTGGGCGTTGACCGCCTGCCCGGAGTTCCTCGCCCATTTCACCAGCCAGTGGGTTTCTTTTATTTGCCCCGTTTCGATGAGCACAAGATTCGCGCTCTCCGGCACCTGCTTCAGGAATTCGAGGAATTTCTTTTGCTGCGACGATTGAGTATATCGTGCCGAAGGATTAGTGAAGACGATAAGCCGCTGAGGGGCGAGGAACGGCATGGAATTTACCGCATTGTTCAGTTCATCCTCGGTCACGGTGCGCCCGTCCAGCCGGGAGGTGTTCATGGAAGCCGTGGTCGGGTCGCCCATTCCCCGCTGGAGCTCGTTCGCGCGGCTGGTGATGGCGAATTCGTCGTTGCCGTAGAAAAGGTGGACAGGCATGATTGAAAGATTAACCTCGAGTGACGATTCGGTGCACGCCTCTGCGGACGCGGTACACATCCACGATGGCAAGGCTGCCGGGGTCGCCCGAGGTGGTGATGCGCTGCTGGATGACCGGCGCGAGCGGCTGGCTGATCAAAAATCCCAGAGCGGAGAGCAGGATCACGAGCGGCAGCCGCTCCAGGCGCTGACGACCGGTCTTCGCTCCGGTCATGCCCAGCCAGGCAAGCGTCCCAGCCAGCGCACCGGCGACGACGTAGTTCGTCCCGCAGCCGGGGTGCACCGCCAACCCGGATTCGCCATTTCGCATGCGGGCAAGCGACTCGGTCGCCGCCTCGCGCACGGAACTCAGTCGGCACGTCGCCCAGGATGAAATAACCGCCGGGGTTGGAGTGTCCCGCCAGGGCTTTGTTAGGGAAGCGCCTGGAGAGGATGTGAATCGTGGCGTGTTCCAGCCCATGGTTGCGGCGGGTGGCAAGGATAACGGGAGAGTCCAGGATGGTGGTCATATTGTTGTCCGGCAAGCAGGATGAGGGTGGAATGGTTCGAGGTGATTATAGCAAAAAACAAACACAGGTGCCGGGCTGGCACCCTCTGGCAGTCGCAACAGGTTTATCCAACATTAGAGAAAGTTGGTATTCGGAAATTTTAAGACTGCGCCCATCAGTGGATGCTATAATCCATGTAGCCCCCACATCAAGCGATAACCAAGCCTGCCCATGTCGTTCGTCCATCTTCACGTCCACACTGTTTATTCGCTTCTCGACGGCTTCTCCAATGTCAAGAAGCTGGTCAAGCGCGCCAGGGAGATGGAGATGCCGGCGCTGGCGATCACCGACCACGGCACGATGTTCGGCGTGATCGAGTTCTTCAACGCCGCCACCGAGGCCGGCATCAAGCCCATCATCGGCATGGAAACCGTATATGGCGGCGCGCGGGATGAAGGACCGCGACTCAAAGCTGGATAAGAAATCCTCGCACCTGCTGCTGCTGGCCGAGAACGAGACCGGCTACCGCAACCTGCTGCAGATCGCCTCGGCGGCGCAGCTGGACGGCTTCTACTACTACCCGCGCATCGACCATGATTTTCTGGCCGCGCACTCTGACGGATTGATCTGCACCTCGGGCTGCATGTCGGCCGAAATTCCGCGCCTGCTTGTGGACGAGAATCCGCAGGAGGCCGTCCGCCGCATGGACTGGTACTACGATGTTTTTGGCCCCGACCGTTTCTTCGTGGAACTCCAGCAGCACAACATCCGCGAACTGGTGGACCTCAACAAGCAGCTGGTGGAACTTGGCGCGCGTTACTCGGCGAAGTTCGTTGCCACCAATGACGTCCATTACATCGAGCAGACGGACGCAAAATACCAGGATGTCCTGCTTGCCATCCAGACCGGGGCGCTGCTCAGCGACCCCAACCGCATGCGCTACGAGGACCCGTCCTATTACCTGCGCTCGCCGCAGGAGATGTCCACGCTGTTCGCGGAGATCCCCGAATCGCTTTCCAACACCGTAGCTATCGCCGAACGCTGCAAAGTGGACCTGGGCTTCAAGGGTTACCACCTGCCCGAGTTTCCCGTGCCTGAAGGTCACACGACCGAGACCTACCTGCGAACACTGTGCGAGCAGGGAGCGCGAGCACCGCTTCGGCGACCGGGCAGACGCACCCCGACATCCGCGAACGGCTGGATTACGAACTGAAGGTCATCCACGACATGGGCTTCGACGCCTATTTCCTGATCGTGTGGGATCTGTGCCGTTTCGCGCGCGGAGCAGGGCATCTGGTACAACGCGCGCGGGTCGGCGGCGGGTTCGCATCGTGGCCTATCACCCTCGAGATCACCCTGGTGGACCCGATCCAGCACGGGCTGCTCTTCGAGCGCTTCCTCAATCCCGGGCGCGTTTCCATGCCCGATATTGACCTCGACTTCCGCGACGACCGCCGCGCCGAAATGCTGGATTATACCGCCCACAAGTACGGCGACGACAAGGTGGCGCAGATCATCACCTTCGGCACCATGGCAGCCCGCGGCGCGCTGCGCGATGTGGCCCGCGTGATGGACATCCCCATCCCCGAAGTGGACCGGGTCGCCAAGCTCGTGCCGAACATCCCCGGCAAGCCGATGTCACTCTGAGCGAGGCGCTCAAGGAAGTCCCCGACCTGCAAGGCGGCCTACAATTCCAACGAAACGATGCGCGAGCTGATCGACACCGCCATCCACATGGAAGGCGTCGGTGCGCAATGCCGGCACGCATGCTGCCGGTGTGGTCATTGCCGACAAGCCCCTGCTCGACTACCTGCCGCTGCACCGCCCCACCAGCGGCTCCGAGGAAACCCCCATCAAGACGGTCACCCAGTTCGAGATGGGCATCCTCGACAGCTTGGGCATGCTCAAGGTGGATTTCCTCGGCCTGGCCACGCTGACCGTCATGGCGCGCGCCTGCGACATGATCAAGCACGCCACGGCAACGAATACACTCTGGACAACATCCCCACGGACGACCCGGAGACGTTTCAAACTCTATGGGCGCGGACAGACCGCGGGCGTCTTCCAGCTGGAAGGCACGGGCATGACCCGCTACCTGGTGGAGATGAAACCGCAAACGCTGGACAACATCATCGCCATGGTGGCGCTCTACCGCCCCGGCCCGATGGAGTTCATCCCCAGTTACATCAACCGCATGCACGGCGAGGAGAAGGTCGACTACCGCCATCCTTCGATGGAGCCCATCTTCAAGGATACCTACGGCATCCCGATCTACCAGGAACAGATCATGCGGGCGGCGGTCGAGCTGGCCGGCTACACCCCCTCCGAAGCGGATGACCTGCGCAAGGCCATCTCCAAGAAACAGGGCGAGAAGATCGTCAAGCACAAGCAGAACTTCATCAAAGGGCGCGTCCAAAAGGCGATGCCCAAAGAAACCGCCGAGGCGATTTTCACCGATTGGGAGGAGTTCGCGCGTTACGGTTTCAACAAAAGCCATGCCGCCGATTACGGCGTCATCTCAGTGCAGACCGCCTACCTGAAAACCCATTACCCGGCCGAGTACATGACCGCCCTGATGTCGGTCTTCAAGAATGATACCGACCGCATCGCCCTGTACGTGGCGGACACGCGCTCGCTGGGCATCGAGGTCCTGCCGCCGGATGTGAACGCATCTTGCTATGATTTCACCATCGAGGATATCCAATCCGGCAAAGGTACAAAACCTGCCGTCCGGTATGGCCTGGGTGCGGTGAAGAACGTCGGCGAAGGACCCGTCTCTCTCATCTTCGAAGCTCGCAAGGCTGGCCGCTTCATCGATCTGAACGACTTCGCCCGCCGGGTGGACCTGCGCGCGGCAGGCAAGCGGGCCATGGAGAAGTCTCATCAAGGTCGGCGCACTCGACAGCCTTGGTCCGCGCCCGGCGATGCTGGCTTCCGTCGACCGCATCATTGCAGCCAGTGCGAGCCACTTCCGCGCTGCGGAGGCGGGGCAGATGTCCCTGTTCGGGTCCGCGACGGGAGTCCAGGCGGAAACCATCACCCTGCCTGAGAACATCAAGGTCGACCGCAAGGAAATGCTCAACTGGGAACGCGAGTTGATCGGCCTGTACCTCTCCGACCACCCGTTGTCCGGTCATACCGATCTGCTGACCAAGGCTGTCAGCCACAACTCCATCACCCTGACCGAAGCCGCGCACGAAGAGCGCGTCCGCGTGGCAGGCATGGTGGCGGCGGTGCGCCCGTACAAGACCAAGACCGACAAGATGATGGGTTTTGTGACCATCGAAGACTTGCAGGGCAATATCGAGCTGGTCATCTTCCCGAAGACCTGGGACAAGTCGCGCGGACTGTGCGAACAGGGGAAGGTCATCGTGGTCGATGGCAAGGTGGATTCATCCAGCCAGCCGCCCAAGATCCTGGTGGACGAGATCAAAACGGAAGTGACATTCTACAACTCGGCGCCGGCACCGATTGAGAATAAAAAGGGGAAACAAGCCGCACCTGTTTCGCGCGCCTCCCGGCCTGCTCCCGCCAACGGACCCGCCGCGTCACCCGTCCCCCCGGTCCTGCATGCACCAGCCAATGACTTTATCCCGGACCCCGATGACGGGTTGGACGGCGCTCCGCCGCCCCCGGAATTTCCTCCCGATTGGGAAAACTACACTGCTCCCCACCGCCAGTATGGATTCAGCGCCCCGGCCACACCCGATGCGGCTTTCTTCCCTGCGCAAACCGAGGAGAAGACCAGCGAAGAATCCCAACCTGCTGCGGTTGTTTCAAATGGAACACCGGTTCCAGAGATACCACTCAGCGAAGAACCACTACCGGAGCCGGTGGCGGCTTCGGCGGTGGAGCCTAACTTTGAGCAGGTTGATATTCCACCTGCTCACGCAGACTTGATCCCCGAAGCCGGCCTGACTCTCAGCGCGGTCATTGAATCGCTGGAGCTGGAGCGCCCGCCCCTGCCTGCCGTCCTGCCTCCGCGGAGTTTTTCCACACCCGAATCTGATAACACACCCCCGCAGTTGATCTCCATCCTGCTGCGCCCCAGCGGCAACCCGGAGCGCGACCGGCGCCGCATCAAGCACATCTACGGTATCCTCATATCCTACCCCGGCTCGGATCATTTCTCCTTCCGCATCTTCGAGAATGGAAAGGGCTACCTGCTGGACTTCCCCAACGACACCACGCGTGTCTGCTCCGACATGCTCGAGCGGTTGAAGAAGCTGATCGGCGAGGACAGTTGGCGGGTGGAACCGCTTGTATATCAGTAATAGAGAAATAATCCCAGAACAATTATTTTATGGCTTAAGTTAGCCCCCACCCCAGCCCCTCCCCTGAATTCGGGGGAGGGGAAATGTAAAAAGGGGATGTGTGAGCGGCTTTGCCGCTCACACATCCCCTTTATTAATAGAAAGAAAATAACCTGATAAAAAGAAAGAAAAACTCACCTCGACTTGGTTTCGGGTGAGTTCTGGAAATTAATGCAGGCTGCAAATCTCATTTCTATAACGTCATTCTGACGGTATTGCATCTTCCGCAGGCGGGATCGAAACACAACAGCGCCTTGGAATCCTGATTGATCTTGCTAATGACGGCGTGGAACAGCGCCGCCAGCGGGACAGCCTGGATGGCCGAATTGCCAGCCGTGACCCGCTTGGTGAAGGGCTGCACATCCCGCGCGATGGCCTGGAACCCCGCCGAGCAGCCGGGGAAGCCGGGGCACTCCACCACGCGCTCGTTGACCGAGGTCGAGGCGAAGTTCCGCCCGGCGAGCTTGAGCGGCGCAGGCCGGGTCAGCATGTCCCTCACCAGCGCCCAGCGGACGAACTGCCGGCGGCCGGCGAGTTTTTCTGCGAGGTGCATGCTCGTGTTCACCGTATGATCCACGCCGGCCAGTACCACCCAGCCGTTCTCCTCCGCCAAAGCCCGGATCGGCGCGAGCGGTTCCTTGAGGGTCTGTGTGGCGAGTACCGCATCGACGTTGATCCCTGCAAAGGACAGGATGGGATGGCTGGAGCGTTTTGCGCCGGGCCACTGGCGCAGGGCTTCGGGGATCGCACCCATCAGCACGTCGGCAGGCATGTGAGGGGTGAAGAACTCGGGGTTCGTGTTGAACGGCTCTGGTGTGCCATACTCGATCGCGTTGTTTTCAGGGCCGGCATGCGGGACGATCATCGACTTGTAGGTGTGTGCCGGCATGACCACTCCGCCAAAAGAGTCGACGAAAGCCTGCACGACCATCGGTGCTCCGCCCTCGACATTGCCAAACGACCGGAGCGAGGCGTGCGCGATGACCGGCACATCGTTCAGGCCGAGGCTGTCCAGGGCAGTTTTGAGTTCGGTGTACGTGGTCATATCGGGCAGGGGAGGATCACTTTCCCTTCCAATCAGGCTTTCGTTTTTCGATGAAGGCTTTCATGCCTTCCTTTTGGTCTTCGGTGGCGAACAATAAATAGAAGAGACGCCGTTCGTCGGCAAGCCCTTCGGTCAACGATGACTCAAAGGCCTCATTGACAGCCTGCTTGGCATGGCGCACCGCGACCGGAGCGCGCGCGGCTACTTCCGCCGCCAGGGTGAGTGCCTCATCCAGGTATCGCTCCACGGGTACGACTCGGTTGACCAGCCCGAACTGCAGCGCCTCCGCCGCGGTCAATACGCGGTTGTTGAGAATGACCTCCATCGCCAGCGCCTTGCCGAGGGCATGCGTCAGCCGCTGGGTGCCTCCCGCACCGGGGATGACACCGAGCGTCACCTCGGGCAGGCCGAATTTGGCTGTCTCGGAGGCGACGATCATGTCGCAGGAGAGCGCCAGCTCACAGCCACCGCCGAGCGCGAAGCCCGAGACTGCCGCGATGACCGGCTTGTTGATCTTACGGATTCCGTCGAATAACTCGATGAAGCCCATCGCCATCATATCCGTCACCGAGGCGTTGGCCATCTCTTTGATGTCGGCACCGGCGGCAAAAGCTTTCGCGCTGCCGGTGATGACCATCGCGCCGATACCCTCGTCGGCATCGTATGCTGTCAGGGCTTCGACCAGCTCGGTGAGCAGAACTGCGTTGAGGGCGTTGAGCGCCTGGGGGCGATTGAGGGTGATCAAGCCCACCCGCCCGCGTGTTTCCGTCAAAATGGAAGTGGTTGCCATATTGCCTCCGCCTGTCTCAATTGATTATACGTGAAAATGCTTAACGCTCCATATTGCTTGATTGTTCCAGTCCAGACGGTTTACTATCACCACTTATGAAAGAAGAAAGATGGTTAATTCGTCTTACTTCTTTCGTTTAAACGCTTACGGTATATTCATGGAACCTTTACCAGGGGAGAGTTATTGGAGTCCTTTTTACGCGGTTCGGCTACCGTGAATTGAAGCAAGACCCAGCTCGTCAATGCTATGGCTGCGGCGGTGATAAACATAGCCTGGTAACTGACAGAGCCGGCTAGCCAGCCGCCGATCAATGGGGCGAACGCTGCTGAGATACCTGGGATGGTGTTCGCCAGGCCTATGTAAGTGGGGCGGTTTTCCGCGTCGGCAAATTCATATACGATGGAAATACCGGATATGAAACCTGCTGCATTGACTGCGCCACGAATAAAAAAGATGGCAAAAAACCACCATGGACTTGGGGCAACCAATGCCAACACGAGCGAAAGGATGATCAAACCCGTGCCGATTTCCAGATTAAGTTTATGACCTTTACGATCGGCGAGAAAGCCGAAGAAAAAATTCGACAAAGCCAGCCCGATCTGCAATGCAATGATAAAACCGCCAGCCTGCGCGTCTGGCAGGTGCCAGGTCTGCACCGTATAGACCACCAGGAACCCCGTAGCCATACCGCTCAACGAAAAGATGACCTGCGACAGTAGATACATGCGAAAGTTTCGATCTCTGCGTAGAATTTCCGGCAGGGAACGCATGTAGTCTATTTGAGAGACCTGCGGCTTGGAGCTGTACACGGCCGGTTCGCGGGTTAGGGCGAGGAATACCCAGGATACAACGATCAGGGTGGCAGCAACCGAGAAGGAAATGACATATCCTATTGGAAAGGCATATTCTTTCAACACAAAAGGAACAGCCAGGGCTCCCAGGATGCCGGCAGTATTCCCGGCGAAATTGGTGATGCCGAAGAATCGCCCGCGCCTTTCCACCGGGATGATTTTCGCGATCATGTCCTGCCAGCCTACAATGATCACGCCGGCGCCAAATGTATGCCAGGCGTACAGAATAAAGAACGCAGCCAGAGCCGCAACCGGCTCTCTGACAGCCAGAAAATAAGTGGTTGGGACCAGCAGGATGATGGGAACGCGTTCGAGAAAGAATCCAAAGATTAACCGGGAAATACTTTTTCCTGGGCGCGCGCTCAACGGCATTCGCAGTGAAGAGCTGCGGCAGGAGATAGCCGGCAGTGGAGAGAAAAGCGATCAGCCCGATTAACAGGGGGCTTTGGGTAAAATGGCTGACATACAAGGGCAGGATGATGGTGGCGGAGATAAAACTCATCCCAAACCAGAAGGTGGTTCCGTCCAGTGCGTTGACCGTGAAATTCCAGTGATAATCGTGCTCGATCTGTTGTTGAACAGCGGATGGACCGGCAGTGGTTTCAGTCATGTGTTGGTGTCCCGTTTCCTTTACTACGGCCGTTGGTCCACGCGGACGTGATCGACTTGCATAAATTGCGGGAAGACTGTTGTGTCATCGGGATAACCAGGCTGCCTGCCGCCGACCGCGACGTTCATAATGATGAAAAACTCATGGTCGAAGATCCATTCGGCAGGGACGTCGGCAAGGGTCAGCTTGAAGAATTCCTAATCATCGAACAGCCCGCGGATCTCATTTTTCTGCCACTCGAGGGAATAGACATGGAAGTTGCCGTGTGTTCAATCGGGAACGGTGAGATTCGACCTGATGCCATTCCCGCACAAATAGCCTGGCGCGTGGATGGGGCGTGGATCGTATTGGGCGTCTTGCCGATGAACTCGAGGATGTCAATCTCTCCGGAGGCCTACCATTTTCTTGATGTCCCAATATGGATGTATTTTCCGAATCGCCTCCGCCTGTCTCATTTGATTATAAGTGAAAATGGCAGGCGTTCATCCATGGAAGTATAATAGAGACATTAACGTAATCATCCCGCTTTCAAACAGGAGGTTCTTATGACTTTTGCCCTTACCCTTCATTCCATCCTTCGCTGGGTGACCATTATCGTTGCCGTCGTCATGCTGGTCAAATTCGGCATGGGTTGGTTTGGAAAAAAGCCCTACGATGATACTGCCAACCGGTTGAGGGTGGTCTATACCTCGCTGTTGGATGTACAACTCCTGCTAGGCGGTTTCTACCTGGTCCTGGGGGGATTGCTGGGACTTGGTTGGCTTGCCTATCGATTTGAGCACCTGGGAATTATGGTCGTTGCCGTTGTGCTGGCGCATCTCACAAACCTGGGCAAGGACAAGGGAGACACCGTCCGATACCGGAACGGTTTTCTCTTCCTGCTTGCCTCGCTCGTGGTGGTCATCGTCGGCGTTTCCCTCCTGCCGGGCGGACGCTGGTTCCATATCGCCGGTTTGTTTTAGACGAAAAGTATTCTCCTTATGGAAGACGAAAGAGATAGATCTTTCGTCTTTCTTGTTGTCTCCAGCCCAACGTGTCGCTGGCAGGTAGAGCAAGAGGCTGGTAAAGTGGGATACAATTAAACTTGAAATTGTGTAAATCGTGTTTCTGCATATCGTTTACCCAGGGAGAAAGATGACGATAAGCAGCGTCTATTTGTCGGTAGCAAAAACATCCTGGAGTGGACATCATGTTGAACCGTTTGAAGGCTTTTCTTAACCCGTTTGTCTTTCCTCAAGGTTTGAAGACAACCCACAGGCTGGAGTGATTAATACGCTGCTGCTCAGCACATTGGTCTTCCTGATCCTGGACATCCCTATTGCACCTCCTTAATTTTTTTGTTGAAAAATTCATCTACCCATCATGACAGAACATCCGACAGCATCATCCAAGTTCTCCTACATCACGGACCTCACCTGTTCCGGCTGCGGCAGAGTGTTCTCCGTGCATGACATCCTGACGTATTGCCCGGATTGCCAGTCTCCCATCCTGGTGAATTACGACCTGGCAGACGCGCGCCGGCACGTGGACCGGAGTGAGATCCACAGCCGGTTGAAGGGGATGTGGCGCTGGCATGAACTCCTGCCGGTGCTCGACCCGCAGAATATGGTCTCGCTTGGCGAGGGGGATACCGCCCTGCTCAGGCTTCCGCGCCTGGGAAAATCGCTTGGATTGGAGAATCTTTTCGTCAAGGACGAAAGCAGCAATCCCACCGGGTCCTTCAAGGCGCGCGGACTCTCCGCTGCGATCTCGAAAGCCAGGGAACTCGGAATCAAAAAGGTCATCATTCCCACGGCCGGCAATGCGGGCGGGGCCATGGCGGCTTATGCCGCGCGGGCGGACATGCAGGCCTTGATCTACATGCCGAAGGATACGCCGCGCGCGAACATGGAAGAAAGCCGCATGGCGGGGGCGGAAGTGGTCCTGGTCGATGGATTGATCAGCGACGCCGCAGGCATGGCGGGGGTGAAGGCGCGCGAGGAAGGTTGGTTCGACCTGTCCACATTTAAGGAACCGTATCGCACGGAGGGCAAGAAGATCATGGGCTATGAACTTGCCGAGGCCTTTGACTGGACCCTGCCGGATGTGATCCTCTATCCCACAGGCGGAGGTACCGGCCTGGTGGGGATGTGGAAGGCGTTTGCCGAGCTCGAGGAGCTGGGCTGGTTGAAGGAGGCGCATCGCCCGCGCATGGTCTCCGTCCAGGCTGCGGGCTGCGCGCCGGTCGTACGGGCGTTTGAATCCGGTGCCCTCTTCTGCGATTTCTGGACCAACGCCAGCACGGTCGCCTCCGGCCTGCGCGTGCCAAAAAGCTTCGCTGATTCCATCATCCTTCAAGATATCCGCGACAGTCATGGGACGGCGGTATCGGTCAGCGACGAGGAACTATTGGCATCGCAGCATGAGTTGGGTCGTGCGGAAGGAATCTTTGCTGCGCCCGAGGGGGCGGCGACGCTTGCCGCATTGAAGAAGCTCATACAGCAGAAATGGGTCGATCCGCAGGAACGCATCGTCCTGTTCAACACCGGCTCCGGGCTGAAATACATCGACTAGCCGTGTAGTACGAATACGCAAATACAGGCCGGGGCGGCGAATGTGTCACCCCTTTTGAGATCGATTATCTTGAATTAATCCCGAAAAATTTGGCATGAGACCGGTGTTCAATTTTCGGCACGGTCGTTGGATCGTGGCTGAACAGCGATGCTATAATTCAGATCAGCCAATCCCATCTCCCTAATAAAAAGTGAGTCTAATGGGCTACTATACCCGCTCCACTCGTGAATGTTCTGTAGGACAGGTGCGGCCTGAACTGCATCTCGCGCTCGAAGAATATTTCCAAAAGAACAGCCTCGGCAACCTTGAAACTGAAACGTTATTGTGTTGTGAAACCGTCTCTGAGAAAAAGGAGAGCGGCTGGCTGGCCGGCTTATTGGGCAGTAAGGCGGAGCCGCCGGTTTACACGGCCATGCTGATGACCTCCACGCACCTGGTCTGGGCGCGCGGCAATCAACAAACCAGCGTCAACGTGAATGCCGCGGACTTCCGGTTTATTCGCGTCAAACCTTATACTTCGCTGCTTAACAAAGATACCGGGCTGGAAGTCTCAGGCTTGCTTGCTAATTCAAAAGGGATGACGCTCGGCTATATCGGGATGGGTCCGGAACCCATCACACAAAAGTTCTGCGACGAAGTCCGGCAGGCCATTGATAAGGTCAACCCGCCGTCGACCAGCAAGTGGCCAGCATGGATGCGCGGCGAAAGGTAGTTACCGGCCTGTCATCGTCGAATGCATGATGTGTTTTGGGGGTTTTACGGATGAGGCAATCCCTTACGTCGTACGCTTAAAATTGCTATCTTCGTCGCGTGGTTGAACGGTGCAGGGTCAGCGATCACTTCCCCGACCTGTGCCCCAGCAAACCCGATGAAATCCGCAGGAACCGGTATCAATTCCTTCACACTCAAATATCCATCCCCGCACAAACGTTCCAGAATCTCCATATACTCCCGCCCGCTCACATACATGGCGTTGTTGATCGTCACCAAATACCCTCCATCATTGATCAGAGGACGTACCTTGTTGATGACCCGGGCGCTCTCGTGGACCAAATCCACCACCCCTTTCGAGGTCTGGGAAAAGAGCGGCGGGTCCAGGAAAACGCAGTCGAAACCATCGACGGACCGCTTCAGCCGGCTGACTTCCGTCCAAAAATCGCCCGCTAGAAAATCCGATTTCTGGATTGCGAATCCGTTCAAGGTGTAGGAGGTCTTCGCTACATTCAAATACTTCCGATTGCGTTCCAGGTGAACTACTCGCGCCGCCCCGCCGGCTTGGGCGGCCACTCCCAGGCTCCCGGTGTAGGCAAATGTATTCAGAACCGTTTTGCCCTGCAGCTGGCGGCGCGCCCAGTGCCGAAGATTCCGCGTATCCAGATAAAGACTGGCGTCCCGATTGAGGCACACATCGATCGCATACCAGACCCCATCTTCACGTACCCGGGAATCCGGCGCCTCCCCGAACAACAAGCGACCCTGCCTTTCATCGGCGCGGGGACTGTTCCGTATTTTGAGCACTCCAGCGCGAATCCACGGCAAGCGCGCCCGGAATATCTCCTGGGCCGCCTGGACTAACGGAGAACCTTGTTGTGGAGGATCAGAATAGTCGTGAAAGACTACAGTAGTTGCGTAGATGTCGACAGCCAGCGCCGCACAGCCTTCAGTGAAACCGTTAAATAGCCGAAAAGCCGTCTCATGCCGGGCGTCGAATAGTTCCCTGCGGTCTGCGATGGTCTTCTCAATAAGGTTTTGTAGCAACTCGAGTTCCACGAATTACATTCTTTCGTTATTATTCTCTTGCTGGGCACGGGATGACCGCAGAATCTTCTCCATCGCTTTTCCTTTTGCAAGTTCATCGATCAGTTTATCCAAATAGCGTATTTTTTGCATCAGTGGATCTTCGATTTCTTCCACGCGAACGCCACACACGACACCTTTGATCAGCGAACAGTTTGGATTAATCGCAGGCGCTTGTGCAAAAAAAGTTTCAAAATCATTTCCCTGTTTAATTTGCCGCTGCAACCCTGCCTTGTCATAGCCGGTCAACCAGCAGATGGCCTGGTCAACTTCTTTTTTCGTACGGTTTTTGCGTTCTGCTTTTTGAATGTATAGTGGATAGACATCTGCAAATTTCATCGCGAAAACTTGATGTTTAGGTCTCATCATTCCTCCGGTGGGGGCGAGTCCTGATACGCACGCTGTATTGGGCTGCAATGGTGCAAATTTCTAACTTTTAGAGTTACGTCGTAAAGACCATAAGAACATAACAACTGAAATAGGAAGAAGAATCTCGCTCCCAATTGCCCCTGGCGGTGGGTTGGATATTTCCAAAGGTTTTAACTGCCCTGCACCTATTCTTAAAAGTTGTTCGATGACCACAGCGGCAAGCATGGCTGGGACAAGAAATCTATAACGAAATATTGCCAACCAGTAAAAAAGGGCGAGCAATAATTGAAGCGCTCCCCATTGAGCGAATATCGCTACAATGTTTGTTCCGCCGTGTACGGATATATCAATTCCAGCAATGGAATATGCTCCGCCGTCTGGTGCAAATATATGGATGAGACTTCGGATTGTGCTGACAATGGCAATCAATATCAAGAAATAAAAAGGGATACGTGAGCCGGTGTAATCTTTATCAATTGATGGAAATAGGCGTTCCCAATCCATGACATGAACTCCTTTTTGTGATTACCGTTGAGATTCACTTGGTCGGCAATAAAATCCTTGCTGGGCGTGGGTCTCCTGACCTCGCCCAGTTTTTGACCGATGGTCTCAGTTTCGCTTCATGCCGGCTCTCTTGAGACCTCCAGTCAACTTTCGGCAAGGTCGGGATGTGTGCCCTAAAGAGGTAGACCATAGCCGAGCGGGGTCGCCAGCTTAGAGCAGCTCGCCCCGTACATAAAGTGTGACGGCGTGCACATGTTGATGAGCTGCATTTCTATTTGCCTGCTACTTCTTTGTAAGCCTCCTGAGCCTCAGCGACTAAAGCCTTCAACGGTTCCATAGGTGAATTGCTGAATGATTCAATGATCAACGCCAATGCCATTTTGTGTGCTGCCATTAATGCTTCCTCTGATTCAGTCTGAACATCAGGAGTGACGCCAATTCCTTCCCAATTTTGCTTTGTGATGGGGTGTGTAAGATAACCAATGGGAATAAACACTTCAAAATGCTGATCCAACCTGTAGGAAGCACCAGGATGCGCGCCCCCATTTGTTTTTTCACCAATCACTATTGCCCGTTTACGCGCTTGCAGGTCATAAGCAAACCCCTCTCCAGCCGAAAAGGTTTCCTTGCTTGTCAAAAGAAAAAGGGGCTTATCATCAAGTTCTTGACCTGGTACATACGGCAATGTCCAATAATGATTGGTTGTATCATCATCCCGCCAATAAATGTCGCTTAAATGCACAGGTTCTGTGCCAAGAAAATAGCTGCTGATCAGAGAAATCATTCCAGGATACCCTCCTGAACATTTTCTCAGATCAATAATAATGGCACTCATATTGGCCAGAAAATTCAATGCGGCGACTGCAGTGTCTCCGCCCCATGATGGGCGATGGAAATAGCGGATATCCACATAGCCTATGTTCCCGGCCATCCTTTCGACCTTGTAAAAACCATAGTTGTTGACTTTAGCCTGGAGTTGTTGAGATTCTCTCCATTCCTTACTTGACCGCAATGCTTCTTCGTCAGGTAAGGAATTCAAATGCCACTTGACCCACAGATGCTCATCATGACATATTTCCTGCATATGGGTGGTAAGGGCGTAGGCAAAGAACTCATCTTCAGTTATATCGTCGTAATCCCCGTCGTCCAGGTGTTTTTGGAGACCCGCACATAGTTTTTCCGCCATATCTGGAAAAACATAATAAGTCCTCAATTTCTCTGAGAGAAGCCGAATAACTTTGAAGCGAATATCTTTATCTGTCATTTCTTCTATCTCTTACGAGTTGTGAATGCAGCCAACCAGGGATCATCCCCCTGCGGGAGATTTTTCCGCCACAGACTAAAGCGTGACGAGAAAATTGTAACTGATAACCATATCCCCCGGAATGGGCTTTTATGCGTCGCCTTGTTGTTGGTACTGTCAGGTGCATTATCCCCGCGATCTACGGGGACGCCGTGCTTGCCCGTTATGATGATATCAAGACTTATTTGTTTTTCAATTGCACATAATCAAACGAACCAGTAAAAAAACCTTTGTTTGATGATGACCCATCCAGTATAAGTGAATATTCTGCATTTTTTAACTTGTTTATATCCTGTGGAAGGTATTTGCCAACATTTTGTCCGTCAACAAAAAAAGTTATCGCTTCGTTTTCAGAATCAACTTCAAATCTTACAAGGTACCACGTATCATATGAGGCTTTCACAGCAGTTGTTGAAAATCCATCTGCTGTATTGCAAAGAATTGATGCCGTGTTTTTACCCTGCCCACCCTGAATTCCACATTTGACAAACCACTTATTTCCATCAATTTCAGTATTAATCCCAAAGCCAATATCCCCAGCCAACGTTTGAATATCGCTGCTTAACATCAGGCTGCTCTCAACATAGTTGATTTGACTGAGCAACCATTTGCGCCGATGGGCAACGAGTCCGCCAAAGCCTTCCACTTTACGCGACAATATCAATATTCCATCGAGTTGCTCAATATGTGATCCTGAGCCAACTTCTGCCCAGGTAAACTCATTCCATTTTGTATCAAACACTTTAAAGCCAAAATTATCGAAGACCTCCAATGAAGAAATGGTTTGTGTTGCTTGTATGTCAATTCCATTCCTCCCAGCGAAACTTAAAGAACTCATCAGCAAGCCCAGCAAGTAAAAAAAGACCAGGGCTAGAATTATCTGTCCAATAAAATTCCACGGAATTTTGATGTGCTCGTGATTATTGGGTGTTTGACCCTTCATAAAAGCCTTCTAGGTTTAGAGAGCGGGCTAACGGCTGGCAGCCTGCCCCACTTGTCCCGCGCTTTGAGCGGGGCGATCTCTGTGGGGTACCTGCGCTGGGGCGGGCGGCGCAACGCCGTCAAACAAGAAAAATGCTCAGGCGTAGAAAACTGCTTGAAATCGCCGCACGCCGCGAAGCGGCAGTCCCACACGCCTGGTGCATTATCCCCGCGATCTTCGGGGAC
>CAWHIK010000006.1:0-406118 GCA_963829485.1 uncultured Chloroflexia bacterium | reverse complement strand
CGACGGAGTTGTTGGTGATGGTCAGGGTGAAGGTGAAGACACCACCAGGTTCTGCCAGTGTGGCGGGAGTGACGGTCTTGTCGAGCGCCACATCGGGCTTCACATCGGTGACAGTGACAGTCTCGGTGTCAGTGGCTGTTCGCTATTGCCTTCGTTGTCCTTGACGGTGACGGAAGCGGTGTTCTCATAGCTTCCAAATTCGGTGTGGGTGACCGTGTATGAGCAGGAAGTGGAAGCACCAGCAGCCAGGAAGGTTCCGACCAAGGCAGTGCATTCCGCAGAGAGGGCGTTGGTGTCGGTCAGGGCAGTGATCTCAACGGTCTCGACGGAGTTGTTGGTGATGGTCAAAGTGTAGGTGAAGACACCACCAGGTTCTGCCAGTGTGGCGGGAGTGACGGTCTTGTCGAGCGCCACATCGGGCTTCACATCGGTGACAGTGACAGTCTCGGTGTCAGTGGCTGTGTCGCTATTGCCTTCGTTGTCCTTGACGGTGACGGAAGCGGTGTTCTCATAGCTTCCGAATTCGGTGTGGGTGACCGTGTATGAGCAGGAAGTGGAAGCACCAGCAGCCAGGAAGGTTCCGACCAAGGCAGTGCATTCCGCAGAGAGGGCGTTGGTGTCGGTGAGGGCAGTGATCTCAACGGTCTCGACGGAGTTGTTGGTGATGGTCAACGTGAAGGTGAAGACACCACCAGGTTCTGCCAGTGTGACGGGAGTGACGGTCTTGTCGAGCGCCACATCGGGCTTCACATCGGTGACAGTGACAGTCTCGGTGTCAGTGGCTGTATCGCTTTGCCTTCGTTGTCCTTACGGTGACGGAAGCGGTGTTCTCATAGCTTCCGAATTCGGTGTGGGTGACCGTGTATGAGCAGGAAGTGGAAGCACCAGCAGCCAGGAAGGTTCCGACCAAGGCAGTACATTCCGCAGAGAAGGCGTTGGTGTCGGTCAGGGCAGTGATCTCAACGGTCTCGACGGAGTTGTTGGTGATGGTCAACGTGTAGGTGAAGACACCACCAGGTTCTGCCAGTGTGGCGGGAGTGACGGTCTTGTCGAGCGTCACATCGGGCTTCACATCGGTGACAGTGACAGTCTCGGTGTCAGTGGCTGTGTCGCTATTGCCTTCGTTGTCCTTGACGGTGACGGAAGCGGTGTTCTCATAGCTTCCGAATTCGGTGTGGGTGACCGTGTATGAGCAGGAAGTGGAAGCACCAGCAGCCAGGAAGGTTCCGACCAAGGCAGTGCATTCCGCAGAGAGGGCGTTGGTGTCGGTCAGGGCAGTGATCTCAACGGTCTCGACGGAGTTGTTGGTGATGGTCAACGTGTAGGTGAAGACACCACCGGGTTCTGCCAGTGTGGCGGGAGTGACGGTCTTGTCGAGCGCCACATCGGGCTTCACATCGGTGACAGTGACAGTCTCGGTGTCAGTGGCTGTGTCGCTATTGCCTTCGTTGTCCTTGACGGTGACGGAAGCGGTGTTCTCATAGCTTCCAAATTCGGTGTGGGTGACCGTGTATGAGCAGGAAGTGGAAGCACCAGCAGCCAGGAAGGTTCCGACCAAGGCAGTGCATTCCGCAGAGAGGGCGTTGGTGTCGGTCAGGGCAGTGATCTCAACGGTCTCGACGGAGTTGTTGGTGATGGTCAACGTGTAGGTGAAGACACCACCAGGTTCTGCCAGTGTGGCGGGAGTGACGGTCTTGTCGAGCGCCACATCGGGCTTCACATCGGTGACAGTGACAGTCTCGGTGTCAGTGGCTGTGTCGCTATTGCCTTCGTTGTCCTTGACGGTGACGGAAGCGGTGTTCTCATAGCTTCCGAATTCGGTGTGGGTGACCGTGTATGAGCAGGAAGTGGAAGCACCCGCAGCCAGGAAGGTTCCGACCAAGGCCGTGCATTCCGCAGAGAGGGCGTTGGTGTCGGTCAGGGCAGTGATCTCAACGGTCTCGACGGAGTTGTTGGTGATGGTCAACGTGAAGGTGAAGACACCACCAGGTTCTGCCAGTGTGGCGGGAGTGACGGTCTTGTCGAGCGCCACATCGGGCTTCACATCGGTGACAGTGACGGTCTCGGTGTCAGTGGCTGTGTCGCTATTGCCTTCGTTGTCCTTGACGGTGACGGAAGCGGTGTTCTCATAGCTTCCAAATTCGGTGTGGGTGACCGTGTATGAGCAGGAAGTGGAAGCACCAGCAGCCAGGAAGGTTCCGACCAAGGCAGTGCATTCCGCAGAGAGGGCGTTGGTGTCGGTCAGGGCAGTGATCTCAACGGTCTCGACGGAGTTGTTGGTGATGGTCAACGTGTAGGTGAAGACACCACCAGGTTCTGCCAGTGTGGCGGGAGTGACGGTCTTGTCGAGCGCCACATCGGGCTTCACATCGGTGACAGTGACGGTCTCGGTGTCAGTGGCTGTGTCGCTATCGCCTTCGTTGTCCTTGACGGTGACGGAAGCGGTGTTCTCATAGCTTCCGAATTCGGTGTGGGTGACCGTGTATGAGCAGGAAGTGGAAGCACCAGCAGCCAGGAAGGTTCCGACCAAGGCAGTGCATTCCGCAGAGAGGGCGTTGGTGTCGGTGAGGGCAGTGATCTCAACGGTCTCGACGGAGTTGTTGGTGATGGTCAACGTGAAGGTGAAGACACCACCAGGTTCTGCCAGTGTGGCGGGAGTGACGGTCTTGTCGAGCGCCACATCGGGCTTCACATCGGTGACAGTGACAGTCTCGGTGTCAGTGGCTGTGTCGCTATTGCCTTCGTTGTCCTTGACGGTGACGGAAGCGGTGTTCTCATAGCTTCCAAATTCGGTGTGGGTGACCGTGTATGAGCAGGAAGTGGAAGCACCGCAGCCAGGAAGGTTCCGACCAAGGCAGTGCATTCCGCAGAGAGGCGTTGGTGTCGGTCAGGGCAGTGATCTCAACGGTCTCGACGGAGTTGTTGGTGATGGTCAAAGTGAAGGTGAAGACACCACCAGGTTCGGCGAGTGTGGCGGGAGTGACGGTCTTGTCGAGCACCACATCAGGCTCACATCGGTGACAGTGACAGTCTCGGTGTCAGTGGCTGTATCGCTGTTGCCTTCGTTGTCCTTGACGGTGACGGAAGCGGTGTTCTCATAGCTTCCGAACTCGGTATGGGTGACCGTGTATGAGCAGGAAGTGGAAGCACCAGCAGCCAGGAAGGTTCCGACCAAGCCAGTGCATTCTGCAGAGAGGGCGTTGGTGTCGGTGAGGGCAGTGATCTCAACGGTTTCGACCGAGTTGTTGGTGATGGTCAAAGTGAAGGTGAAGACACCACCGGGTTCGGCGAGTGTGGCGGGAGTGACGGTCTTGTCGAGCATCACATCAGGCAGCACATCGGTGACAGTGACGGTCTCGGTGTCGGTGGCTGTATCGCTGTTGCCTTCATTGTCTTCCACGGTGACGGAGGCGGTGTTCTCATAGCTTCCGAACTCGGTATGCGTGACCGTGTATGAGCAGGAAGTGGAAGCACCCGCAGCCAGGAAGGTTCCGATCAAGCCCGTGCATTGTGCAGAGAGGGCGTTGGTGTCGGTGAGGGCAGTGATCTCAACGGTTTCGACCGAGTTGTTGGTGATGGTCAAAGTGAAGGTGAAGACACCACCGGGTTCGGCGAGTGTGGCGGGAGTGACGGTCTTGTCGAGCATCACATCAGGCAGCACATCGGTGACGGTGACGGTCTCGGTGTCGGTGGCTGTATCGCTGTTGCCTTCATTGTCTTCCACGGTGACGGAGGCGGTGTTCTCATAGCTTCCGAACTCGGTATGCGTGACCGTGTATGAGCAGGAAGTGGAAGCACCCGCAGCCAGGAAGGTTCCGATCAAGCCCGTGCATTGTGCAGAGAGGGCGTTGGTGTCGGTGAGGGCAGTGATCTCAACGGTTTCGACCGAGTTGTTGGTGATGGTCAAAGTGAAGGTGAAGACACCACCGGGTTCGGCGAGTGTGGCGGGAGTGACGGTCTTGTCGAGCATCACATCGGGCAGCACATCGGTGACAGTGACGGTCTCGGTGTCGGTGGCTGTATCGCTGTTGCCTTCATTGTCTTCCACGGTGACGGAGGCGGTGTTCTCATAGCTTCCGAACTCGGTATGCGTGACCGTGTATGAGCAGGAAGTGGAAGCACCCGCAGCCAGGAAGGTTCCGATCAAGCCCGTGCATTGTGCAGAGAGGGCGTTGGTGTCGGTGAGGGCAGTGATCTCAACGGTTTCGACCGAGTTGTTGGTGATGGTCAAAGTGAAGGTGAAGACACCACCGGGTTCGGCGAGTGTGGCGGGAGTGACGGTCTTGTCGAGCATCACATCAGGCAGCACATCGGTGACGGTGACGGTCTCGGTGTCGGTGGCTGTATCGCTGTTGCCTTCATTGTCTTCCACGGTGACGGAGGCGGTGTTCTCATAGCTTCCGAACTCGGTATGCGTGACCGTGTATGAGCAGGAAGTGGAAGCACCCGCAGCCAGGAAGGTTCCGATCAAGCCCGTGCATTGTGCAGAGAGGGCGTTGGTGTCGGTGAGGGCAGTGATCTCAACGGTTTCGACCGAGTTGTTGGTGATGGTCAAAGTGAAGGTGAAGACACCACCGGGTTCGGGCTTCTCATTGTCATCGACCGCTTTGTCCAGGGTGACAGTCGGCATGACATCTTTCAGAGCAACCTGCGCGTCGTCTGTATCCGAAAGGGGTAAATTATCATCATCGTTGCCCGAAGCGGTGACGACGTCGGTCTTTACCTGTCCACTTTCGCCTGATACTAAACCACCAAAGGAACAGCTGTAGGATTTACCAACTGTGATGGTCTGTGGCAGGACGCAGGTTGAGTTTTCAGCCAGGGTCAGATCGCCGTAGATATCATCATCCAGGGAAGTGATGGTGATCGCGTCGACGGTCGAGTCGTTGTAGACCGTCACGTAGAAGGTGACCCAACCACCGGGTTCGTTGATACGGAAGACTTCGCCGTCGGCAGCGGTGCCAGCGGTCTTCATCACGTGCATGGCACTAAGTACATCTGTGATCGTTACAGTGGCATCGTCAGATGCGGTCAGCTCATTGGCAGTCGCAGTGACAGTGTCTTCATGGACACTACCAGCATTTCCAATCACATAGGCATTGAAAGTGCACTCATAGTAACTGCCTACTGGGATTGATTGTGGCACAATACAAGTCGTACTATTGATGAGCAAATTGCCGCTGTTGGCAAGATCGCCATAGATATCATCTGACAAGGAAGTCAAGTTCAAAGGTATATTGCCAGTATTATTTATGCGAACAGTAAAATCAACATCACCGCCGGGTTCTGGTAGAGAGATCGGATTGGCGGTCTTCTCTACCGTCATCGCAGGCATGGGGACAAAAGTAAGTGTGTTAGCTACGGAAACCTCCACATTAGCATCCTTACTAATCGTTGCAGGGCTTCCCACAATCACTGGTTCGTCCCAGCTGTAATTAATGGCGGTGTTGGCAGGGTCGGTTCAGTGATCGTACAGACTGTGCCTGCCAGAAATGGACCAACGTTGATATAACCGCCTGCGGGTAAAATTACATCTGCCCACCCTGCGGTACCACAATCATAATGGATGGTAAAGTTATTATTAAACCCAGACCCACCATCGTCAAGGGTCTTTCTGATGGTTAGCATCCCCTTGTCAAGACTGATCGGGTTTTCGACCGCGACAGTGTACTCAGTGTTCTTCGCAGCAATAACTGCTGGATTGTCGGCGATGATCGGCGTGCCCCAAGTGTAGCCTTGGATGTCCGTCCGAGCACCCTCTGTCACTGCACAGCTGTAACCGGTTGGGATGTTACCCTGGGTAACGAAAGTCGCTGTTGGATAGTCGATTGAGAGGTCGTATGTCAGATCAGGGCTATCTGTCAGCGAGCAGAGAACGCGGAAATTGAATGTCTGGCTGAAGCTTGGCGGAATGTCGCCGGTTACGCTCTTTGTGATCTTGAGCGAGCCAAGGTCACGCGTGAGCGAGTTGTTCGTTGAAACCGTGATCGTCGTACCTGCACCGATTGTCACCGTATTGGATGGATTCGAACGTGGGCGAACCGAAACTGTAGCCTGTCGGTGGTGTCGGCGGGGTCTCGGAGATTGTGCAAACCGAACCGGACGGGATGCCGTTGACTGTCTGAGAGCTACCTGCGCTCACCGAGACACTACCAGTATAACCAGTACCACAGTTATAGTTGATCGTGAATGGGCCGGTATAGCCGGTTGGTCCACCGGTAAGGCTCTTGGCTAGCGTGAGATTACCCGGCTGTACCACAACCGCCGCAGCCATTGAGCGGTCCGTGTTACCGATGTTGTTCAGGGTCCAGGATATTAGACGCATGTGATACGGAGAACCACTAATTCCACCAGCCGAATTGCATGTCCCATTCGTCGTGCCCCAAATAGAGCACTCGGAGACGTGCCCGCCCCAGGCTAGGACAGCCGTAGGGTCGTTGACCATGAACGTAACGGAGATCTGTGTTTCCGACTGGTTGGCCGTCAGGCTTCCTTGAGAGATATACTCCATGGCGCTGATCGTGCCACCATAAAGCGTCATCACCCGCTGGTCGGCAGGCAGGGAGTTGAACTCTGTCGTTGGCTGGCCAGCAACCGGAGAACCAGCCGAGCTTGGGGCTGGAATCGGGAATGTCGTTGTGGTTGTTGAGTTTAAGCCTGTCACTCCGTCGGTCGGGAAGGTCTGCTCCGCCGGGTGCCCGAAGTAGCTGTGCGGATCGTATCTCGGTATGGAAGTCAGGAAGTCGTAGGCGTTTGCACCGCTATTCCGGATATCGTAGCCGATGATCAAGGTGATCGGGGTACCGGTCGGCAGGTTTGTCATCACTGCACGGAATGGCGTCGAGTAACCTTCCAGCATGTGAGCCTGTGACGCACCTACGTTGCCGTTCACCCAGCCGCTGTTTCCGCCAAAGTCCCTACAAGCATTCGGGCTGGTAGGACTGCCGTTGCGACATTGGTCGAGGTTCACCGCTGCCGGCCCGTCAGTAAAGCTGGTTGTGACAACCCGACCTGTCTGATTGCCGCGGGCGTTGACGTAGTATTGGGCGACGAAAGTCGTAGGCAGGTAGAATGTATCCAGAATCGTGCCGTCAGGTTGGACTGCGGCTCGTTCGGTGTAATACCATTGCTGGCTTTGGTCATCGTTCACCGTGATGGTAACAGTTGTATCTCCCTGCCAGTTTCCACCGGTGAGAGTCACAAGTTCACCTGCAGCATAATCTGTTTTATCGCTTTGAATAAATGGATCAAGAACAGGCGTCGGTTCGGCAGGCGGTTCGGCTGGCGGTTCCGCCGGTGCAACAGGCGCAGTAACAGTGAACGCAACACTTGTAAGTGCTGATTCGCTGCCTGAAGATAATGCGCCGACTTCGTACGACCCCTCAACAAGCTCAGGGGAGGTCGTTGTAAAGGCACCGTCTTCAGCAGCTGTGACGGTTCCCCATTCTGCAATTGTTAAATCCGGCAAAGTTGCCTTCAGGACATAATCACCTGCCGGAAAGCCCGTGCCGCTGATCGTGGCTACATCACCAGGCAGATAGTCCGCCTTGTCCGTTGACAGGACAGGGCTGGTTTCCTGAGCTAGTGGCGCTGCAAATGCATTCATCGGTCCACTAAAAAGCATGGTCAGGATCATAACAACGTTCATTATTCTCAATGTAGCAAAACCGAATTCTTTACGCATGGCTGTATCCTCCGGGGATATGAAATGATAAACCGGCACTTAATGCCGGTTTATGAAAATGGACGAGCGGTAAATATTGGTCGTCGTAGTGCATGTAATGCAAACACAGGTACAAAGCCCATACCGGGCTTTGATCTGATCATGAATCGGGTAATACTCCGCCACCCCTGGTTCTGATAAAACCCTCCTCCTCAACGTGAGAATTTCCACCGGTCTGTCTGTGAAATTAAAAACGAAACCGGTTCAATTGCATTGGGCCGGTTTCGCCACTCGCTCTCCAAACATCCGCCCCCCCCTCAGGTAGGCGACCAATTCCAGGTGTTTGGGTCTTCGCGCATCCTGGTTGACCCTCAGGTCAACTTGTATCATTTGTCACACGCAGGATAGCACAGGAGGCTTGCATACGAACCTTAAAACTTTCAAAATTGATAGGTCTTAAGTACTATGCCATTTACGGCTAAAATCGCCAAAAATCGCGATTCTTTAAGGTTCTTTTACCTTAAAAAACTCAACAACCCGTTTTTTCAATTGTTTTTTGGACAAACTCATCCTGCGATCTCCGGCGAAAATCCGGTCTCCGGCAGGAAAATAAAAAGGACGCACTCGATCGAGTGCGTCCTTCGGGTTAAGCGATCTTCTCTACTTCGTCTTCGCGACCGCGTCTTCCAGCATCTTCGTGGTCAGCGACTTGGGGCGTTCGAGCGGCTGCCCGAGCGCGCGCGCCCACACGTAGTTGGCGGTCACACCCAGGGCGCGTCCGACACCGAACAGCACGGTGTAGAAATCGAACTCGCGCACGCCGTAGTAATACTGCAGCGTCCCGCTGATCGCATCCACGTTCGGGGCGGGGTTCTTCGCCTTGCCCTGTTCCTTCAACACCTGCGGCACGACGTCAAAGACCATGTCCGCCAGACGGACCAGGTCATCATCCGGGAAGCGGGCTTTGGCAAACTCCATCTGCGCGGTAAAGCGGGGATCGGGCACGCGCAGAACGGCATGTCCGTAACCGGGAATCACCTTGCCGCTGTTGAGCGTGTCCCAGGCGAACTTGTACAGCTCTTCGCGGGTCGGGACTTTCCCGAATTTTTCCTTGACCTCGATCAACCAGCCCAGGCATTCCTGGTTCGCCAGTCCGTGCAGGGGTCCTGCCAGACCGTTCAGCGCCGCCGAGAAGGAGTAGAACGGATCGGACAGCGCAGAGCCGACCAGGTGCATGGTGTGCGCTGAGACGTTGCCGGCTTCGTGGTCGCTGTGCAGGATGAAATACAGCCGCGCGAGTTCCGCGTAACCTTTCTTATCTTCGACGCCCATCATGCGGGCGAAGTTGGCACCGTAATCCTTTTTCGGATTCCACTTGAGCTTCTTGGTCTCGCCGAAGATACTTCATCCGGTAGATGAACGCTGCGATGACCGGCAATTTGGCCGTCAGGTCAAGGCTGTCCTCCAGCGCCGGTTCCCAGTAGGCATCCTTTTTCATGCCGTCGTGATATTTCTTCGCAAACTTGGAATTGACCTGCAACGCCAGCACCGCCTGCGAGAACAGCGTCATCGGGTGCGTTTCTTTGGGCATGGACCTCAGCATCTTGAAGACGTGATCCGGGACTTCCGCGCGACTCGGCCCATTCTGCTCGACCTCTTCCGCCTGTTCGCGGGTGGGGATTTCGCCCGTCATCAGCAGGAAGTAAAGCCCGCCCACGTAAGGCATCTTGGCGCCGCGAGGCTTGGGCAGTTTCTTGAGCACCTCGGGGATGGACAAGCCGCGGAAACGGATGCCTTCGGCAGGATCCACATAAGAGATGTCGGACACCATCGACTTGATGTCGCGCATGCCCCCGTAGACCTGTCCCACGTTGACCTGGTCGATCACCGCTTCCGAATGTTCCTTGACCAGGGTCTTGACCCGCTCGCGCCACTCCGGGCAGCTGCTTGGAAATATTATCGTGCAAGATCATTCTCATTCCTCCAATAGAAATAAAATCCACATCCGACCGCTAAAGTCAGACTTCGCGATAAGTGAGCCCATTGACTCGGACTAGAATTTAACCAGACCTTCGAGGGCTTTGATCGTATCCTTGACCGCTGCAGCGGATTTTTCCAGTTCCGCTTTTTCACCGGCGTCGAGGGTGTATTCCACGACCTTCTCGATACCCTTGCGTCCAAGCATGACCGGCACGCCGAAGAACATATCCTTCAACCCATACTCGCCCTGCATGTACGCCGCCGCCGGGACGATCAGGTGCTTGTCCTTGAGGATGGCTTCCACCATCTGGGCGACCGCCGCCGAAGGCGCGTAATACGCCGAACCGGTCTTGAGCAGGTTGACGATCTCGCCGCCGCCCTTGCGGGTGCGGTTGACGATCGCTTCAAGTTTGTCCGCCGGAAGGTATTCGCGCAGCGGCACGCCGGCGATGTTGGAGTGCCGGGTCAGCGGGACCATTTCGTCGCCGTGACCGCCCATCACGTAGCAGTCGATATTTTCCACGCTGACGCCGGTCTCCATCGCCACGAAGGCGCGCATGCGGGCGGAATCGAGCACACCGGCCTGGCCGACGACGCGGTGAGGCGGCAGCTTGCCGACCTTCATCGTCAGGTAAGCCATGGTATCGAGCGGGTTGGTCAGCACGATGTAAATCGCGTCGGGCGAATACTTCAGCGTTTCAGTGGTTGCCGGGCCGACGATATTCGCATTGGCTGTCAGCAGGTCGTCGCGGCTCATGCCGGGCTTGCGCGGCAAGCCGGCGGTGATGACGATGATATCCGAATCGCGTGTGGCTTCGATAGCTGTTCGAGCCGACGATCTCGACATCCTTGCCGATGATCGGCATCGCCTCCAGCATGTCCAGTGCCTTGCCCTGAGGCATGCCTTCGAGAACATCCACCAGCACCAGGTCGGCGATCTCCCGTTCCGCCAGCCAGTGGGCGGTGGTCGCCCCGGTCATACCTGCACCAATAATCGAAACTTTTGCCATTGCTCCTCCTGGGAATAATATGGAGACCTGCTCCATGGTTTACAAAACTTGAATTAGCGCCGGGCTATTTTATCAAAAAAACACTCTGTAAGGTGGTTATTACAGAGTTTCCCTCCAATTTCATCCGATTTGGAGGATTAACGTCATGGCTGGAAGACCAGAAAAATCCAATTTCCAGAGTGTTCCAAGCCACGGAGTGCGCCTCAAGCATGCTCCGATACCTTCTCCAGAAAATGAGTGGCCTGGATGGCAGCCGCGGCGCCCATCCCCGCCGAGGTGATCACCTGCCTGAAATGCGAATCCGCCACTTCACCTGCCACAAAAACCCCGGGACGTTGGTTTCCATCATCATGTTGGAGTTGATGTACCCGCCGTCATCCATATCCATCTGCCCGGTGAACATCTGTGTATTGGGTGTGTGACCGATGAAGATGAACACGCCGTCTGTTTCCATCTCGGAGGTTTCGCCGGTCTGGGTGTTCTTCAGCTTGACGGACTTGACCGTCCCTTCTCCCTTGATCTCGGTCAGAACGCTGTTCCAGACGAAACTGACCTTGGGATCGTTGAATGCCCGGTTCTGCGAGACCTTCCCGGCGCGAAGCGAGTCGCGGCGGTGGACGATGGTGACGGAGGAGGCGAAGCGGGTCAGGAAAAGACCTTCCTCAAGAGCGGAATCCCCGCCGCCGACGACGATCACCTTTTTCTCCTTGAAGAACCAGCCGTCGCAGGTGGCGCAGTAGGAAACACCCTTTCCCGGTCATTTCCGTCTCGCCGGGGATTTCGAGGTGATTGGGGCGCGCTCCCGTCGCAACGATCAATGTATCCGCCAGATAAACTGCCATTATCCGTTGTGACCTTGAAGGGACGCTGCGAGAGGTCCACGCGTTGGGCGGTGTCGAATTCGACCTTCGCCCCGAATCGCTCCGCCTGTTTCTGGAAGAGTTCTCCCAGCTCCTGCGCCGCCCACTCCATCGGGGAAGCCGGGGTAATTCTCGATGGTATGGGTCAAAGCCGCCTGCCCGCCCAATTCCATGCCGGTCAGCACGACCGGCGCCAGCTCGGCGCGGGCGGCATAAAGTGCTGCCGACAGCCCTGCCGGACCCGAGCCCAGCACCAGGACCTTGACCTGTTTGGTTTCAGTATTGGGTTTGGAAGTAATTCCACTTAGATTGAACATTCTTCACCTCATTAATTATTGGACACGCTGCATTTTATCAGATGCAGGGAATTGCAGGAAGTTGCATCCCGAATTCACGCGTCGTGCTATAGTTGAAGAGATACCCAATTCTCTGGAGGCAGACGTGTCCCTCAAGAAAATTTTCCCAATATTATTCGCACTCTTCCTAGCGATCACCCTGCCGGGCTGCGGCACAACGGTCACCCCAGCGTCCATCCCGCCGACGGTTGAGCCAGCCCCCACGGAGGAACTTCCTCTCATTACAACAGTCACGCTGGATAAAAATTCCCTTCCGAAATACAACTCCCTTGAAATGACCGTCGACCTCGAGGCGGAGTATGCAAATCCATTCGATGCGCGGGAAGTCCAACTTAATGGAAATTTCACTGCCCCTGACGGCTCCTCGATGTTCGTTCCCGGGTTCTGGGATGGGGAAGCGTCCTGGAAGATCCGCTTCACGCCATCGCAGGAAGGGGAATGGCATTACCAGCTAGCGGTCACGGATGTAAATGGAATCAGTCCGTTTTTCGAGGGGGCATTCAGCGTCACCGCATCTGAAAACCATGGCTGGCTGCAAACGGGTCAGTGGGTTAATCCGGACTATAGCCCGCGATACCTGGTTCACCATGACGGGACTCCGTTCTACGGAGCAGGTTATTGCGAAGCGTTGAATATCCTGATCGACGGGTTTAGCGCGGAGAACGGTGTCGGGTTGTTTAACGATATGAACGAGGCAGGAGCGAACTACGTCGTATGGTGGCCGCTTTACAGCATGTCTCCCATAAAAAGCAATTACGATAAATACTCCGCCTCCGATCTGCTCATCATGGACACGATCGTTGCCGATGCACAGAAAAAAGGTATCTACCTTGTTTTTACCATCTGGGATCACCCGGAATTGCGGGACAAAACCCATTCCTGGGGTGACGGGCGCTGGGAGATGAATAACGGTTTCCGAAAGCTGGGAGATATCGATTCGTTTTTTACATCGGACGATGCCTGGGCATGGCAGGAGAATTTCTATCGCTATCTCATTGCCCGCTATGGCTACAGTCCCGCCATCGGATTGTGGCAGACCGCATCCGAAATAAACGGAACCAACGCCTACGAGAATTCCGATGGCTGGATCGCCAAGGTCAACTACTTATTTTGCGGAAAATGATCCGTACCGCCACCCGACCACAGCCAGCAAATCCGGAGATGTGGATTGGCCTGAGGGCTTCGCGGTCATGGATGTCGCGCAGGTGCATGTGTATGCACTCGACGAGGGTCCAGTGAATTCGGCAGAGACCATCGCTCCTGGACTCAGACGATGTGGAACCGTGCAGAAAAACCCAACTGGATCGGGGAATTCGGTGTAAAAGGATTCGACCAGTACCCCGAGCTTTATCACAATTCGATATGGTCTGCCTTAGGCGCGGGCGCAGCGATGACCCCTGCCGAATGGAACAGCGGCGGCACGTGGGGGCGAATGACCCCCGAGATGATTGCCGACCTCCAGCGATTGCAATTCTTTGTCTCAGAGATTCCGCTGGCAGAGTGGAACCCATCTCAACTGGAGATAACCAGCAGCGACCCGCAGGTCCGCGGCTGGGGTATCGCCGGCAACGACGGAGGATTGTTCTGGGTCCAGGATATTTCCATGGAAGGGAAACCTGTCCCAGATGTGCGGGATTACCAGACTATCAAATCCGGCGTGATGCTGGAACTAACGGGACTGCCCCCAGGCAAATACGGGATAATGCCTTATGACACCTGGCAAGGTGGATTTCTGGGAGGATTTTCCATTCAATGTTCCGAAGTCCAAACATGCATCGTTCCCCTGCCGGATTTCAAACACGACATGGCATTCAAGATATTCCGGGAAGAATAATCGTTAACTGCATGATAAAATTAAATACAGAGAATAATCATCTAGTTAAAGATCGAGGTGCAATATGCAAATTGTCACAGATAGCGGCACAGATATTGGTCTGACCCCCGGGGAGCGTGCGGAGCTCAACATTCACGTCGTTCCGCTTGTTGTTACGCTCGATGGAAAATCCTATCGTGAGGAACTCGACATAACGGCTGAAGCGTTTTACCCGCTGCTCGAAGCATCCGGCAACCTGCCGACGACTTCACAACCCTCAGCAGGGGACTTTGCTGAAAAGTATCGGGAGCTGGCTAAAAAAGATCCGGATATCCTGTCCATTCACATGACTGCAGGTTTAAGCGGTACATTCAATTCCGCTCAGGCAGGCTCGAAAATGGTCCCCGAAGCCAGGATCACACTGGTCAATACCAAGACACTCTCAGCCGCAGCAGGCTGGCAGGTGAAGGCAGCGGCTCATGCCGTCAAAGCAGACTGGGCGCTGGATAAGATCCTGCCCATGCTGCAAAAGATCAGCGATGCCAGCGAGAGCATTTACACTCTGGAAGAGTTGAAATACCTCATCCACGGCGGGCGCATCAGTCATATGAAAGGATTGATCGCGTCCTTGCTCAACATTAAACCCATGATCGGCGTCGAGAAAGTCAATGGCACCTATGTGCAAAAGGGGCAGGCGCGCACCTTCAAGGGTGCAGTTGCAGGGCTGGTTGACCAGATGCTCCATGTCCACCCTGAAGGAACAGAACTTTATGTGCAAGTGCTGCATGCTTTCAACCCCGAAGGTGGAACCATGTTGAGGGAAAAAATCGAACAGCACTTCAAATGCCGGTGGCAGCCTATGGGACCCATGTCAATGGTGCTTGGCGCACACACCGGCCGAAGCATGGTGGGAGTGGCTTTCGCGGCAATGTCAGCCCTAACGGGAGTGCCCGGCGTATCCTAGCGGCTTGTCCAACTTAAAAGATTACGCCCTGCGAATTAGACATCGCAGGGCGTTTTTTTATGAAGAGGCCTTATCGGTAATCTTGAGCGCCTCATCTATCACAGAGAATCCTTCTTTCAATTGGCTTTCGGTGATGATGAGCGGCGGGATGATAAGGATGGTATGCCAGTGAGTATAAACGTATAAACCGTGATCGAGGCAGAATTTCCGAAGAGCCGTCATTTCAGGGCTGCTGCCATTCCACGGCGCCATCGGTTCCCTGGTTTTACGGTCCTTGACCACTTCGATGATGCCAAACAAGCCGATCGAGCGGACATCTCCGACAGACGGATGTGATTTGCCGAGGTCGGTCAGCAGTTTATGGAGAACAGGTCCCATCGATGCGGCATGCTCCACGAGATGGTCATCCCTCATCACCTGGATATTCGCAACCGCGGCTGCCAACGATACAGGATGTGAAGTGTACGTCAGACCGCTTTCGAAGACATGCTCATCGAAGCAGGCTGCCACTTCAGGCTTCATCGCAACCGCACCGAGCGGCGCATACGCTGAAGTCAATCCTTTCGCCATGGTCATGATATCAGGCACAACATCCCAGTGATCGATTGCAAACCACCGCCCTGTCCGCCCGAAGCCAGACATGACCTCGTCGGCGATCATCACAATGCCGTACTTATCGCACAATTCCCGTACGCCCCGCATATAGCCTTCGGGAGGGATGATGATGCCGTTCGTGCCCGTGACCGATTCCATCAGGATGGCAGCGATCGTTTCCGGTCCCTCATAGCGGATGATCTCCTCAAGGTGATTAAGATAATCCAGAGTGAATTCACTCTCGGGGATGTCGGGATTTGTACGATGGAAGGTCGAGCGGTAGCGATAGGGGTCCAGGAAATGCACGACACCGGTCATCAGGTTCGGTTCCCAGGCTGTCCGGCGCGGATCTCCGGTCGCTGCCATCGCGCCGGCTGTCGCGCCATGATAGGAGCGGTAGCGGCTGAGGATCTTATGCCTGCCGGTATACGTTCGGGCAATTTTGATGGCGTTCTCATTGGCATCCGCACCGCCGAGGGTGAATAGGATTTTGTTCAGCATCCCGCCGGGGGTAATCTCTGCCACGGTTTTACTGGCTATCGCGCGGACCCTGGTCGCCATCCCCGGAGCTGCATAAGGGATTTCGTCCAACTGAGCTTTCATGGCATCGATGACGCGTGTATCACCATGGCCGATGTTGACGCACATGGTCATGGAGTTAAAATCCAGGTAGCGCTTTTCGCCGGTATCCCAAAAATAAACCCCCTTCGCCCGTTTGACCGGAATGGGATTTACTTTTCCCTGGGCAGACCAGGTCCAAAAGACGTGTTCTTTTGATAAGGGTAGTATTTGATCATCGGGAAGTTCGAACATGGTTACCTCTTCATCTTTGAATGTTCCCCATCACCTGAATTCTAATACAAATATCCTAAGCTATAATGGCACCTGGCGGACCTAATAAATACCCATGAATACCTCGACATTTCCATACAAGCGTATCGCGATCATCGGGACAACCGGGTCGGGCAAGACCACGCTGGCCGGTGAGATCAGCGCTTTATTGGACATCTCCGTTTATTCACTCGATATACTCCAAAAAGATGAAGACGGTCACAAGATCGATTCCCTGGATTTCCTGAAACGGGTTGAAGAAATCGCATCGGCAGATTTATGGATCCTGGATGGTGGTTACAAAATCACCAACCCCATTGTTTTTAAGAACGCACAGGCCGTCATCTGGCTGGATTATCCTTTGAGAATCGTGCTTCCAAGACGGATTAGACGAAACTTAAGTCTTCGTTCACCTTATTCCTCCCTCGCTCCTAAAACCTTCGTGCATCGATTTGGAAATTTTTCGCAACTGGTAAGAATAACAATTCGCAAACATCGCCATTTGAAGAAGACCTATAAAAGTTTGCCTGAGGATTATCCCCACTTACAAATCTTCCATTTTACACATCCCTATCAAAAACAATTATGGATGGAAATTCTTCAACAGTAATGGCTTCAACTACTAGGTTTTTTTTTCATCGAATTGTAATCATCGGGACGACCGGTTCGGGGAAGTCCATGCTCGCAGAAAGACTCGCTGCAAAGTTGAACCTTGAGTTTATCGAGCTGGATGCACTCCACTGGCTGCCGGATTGGAAACATGTAACGGATGAGGAGTTCCGGAATAGAGTTGAGAAAGCCACCAGAAACGATGGCTGGGTCGTAGCCGGGAATTACAGTATCGCACGTGATATTACCTGGCCTCGTGCGGAGGCAGTGATCTGGCTGGATTATTCTCTTTGGACGATTTTCTGGCGGCTCTGGCGACGGACCTGGTCGCGCTGGTGGACGCAGGAGCTCCTCTGGGGGACTAATTATGAAAGGCTGATCCCACAATTCAAGATCTGGTCTGCCGAAGACTCACTTTTTCACTGGTTGTTTAAGACTTACTGGCGCAGAAAGCGCGAATATCCCCGCTTGCTTGATCTCCCGGAACATTCTCATTTAATGTTATTCCGCTTCACGACCCCTCAAGAAACCGAGGTATGGTTCAGATCTCTTACAGAATGACCTATTCTGCTCTCCTTAATTGACCGACCAGCAGGCTAATCCCCCATATCCCGGCAAGGACTAAAATGGCTGCCGCCTCGAAAGTAAACCTCAGCCGAATGAACCTGGTCAATGCTACAAGTCCAAAACCGGATACCAGAACGAATCCCAATCGAAGTAGATGTTGTCTTTCTAGTTGGCCTGTCTGATCAACCCTGGCAGCCAGTTTAATCCTCGAATAGAACTCCGCCAAATCCCAGGCGATAAACGCGAACAAGAAACTCGCAGTCACAAGCAAGGTCGGTAAACCATGAAAGACTCCAATAATCACAGCAAAGGTCACCAACGCAAACCCCAATGACGAGGCCCAGGCTTTCCAAAAAAGACCGAAAATCCAGGCAACCCCAAGGACTATCAACAACACAGCCTGGGTACTCAAACCGGCCGATGAATATCCCCAGGCAATTAATGCAATTGAGATCGATGCGCTCAACACCAGGCAGACTCTTGTGATCACGTCTCCCCCCCTGTGCGTATTGCCCTCATCCAGGCAGGTGGGCGGCTCAACGCACCCTGGATCACATTCTCGAAAGGCAGTCTCGTATCCCAATTCACCACTTGAACACCTGCTCTCTTCAGACGGTGAAGGAGGATTTCCCGTTCGATGCGTAAAATCCTCGAAGCGATGTCCAGCGCCTTCGAGGACGGTAAATTGCCCGACTCGTACGCAACCGGATCTGGGCTGACAACGATCAATTGATACCCAGCTGATTTGAACCGGATCAATCCTTCGAAATCGTTTGCTTCGAGCGGGCTGACCAGCACCATTTGAGAAAATGCGGGAAACAATCGCTTCGGGATGATCAACCCGGAAAAAGCCTCGTTGTCCCCCAAGTCCGCTTGAGCAAGAGATTGGAGGATCTTTTCGCGTTGGACTTTACCGTATCCGGGGTAAGTCCAATTGATCAGTTTTCCATAGACCAACAAGCCGACACGGTTTCCACCAGCTAAGAATCGATCCGCGAGGGAAGTGGCAGCCAAAACGGAATACTCAAAGATCGACCGTCCGCCGCCCAATTCATTGATTCTCCTCCTGCCATCCAGGATGATCCCCACATCAGCGACACGTTCCTGTTCAAATTCGTTGGAAAAAAACGAATTCGCATTACGGGCACTCACCCGCCAGTTGATCCAATGCTGGGGGTCGCCGGGCTGATATTCTCTCACGCCAAAGAATTCAATTCCCGGTCCGCCAATCCTCGCCGGGATACTCCCGGCGTAAACGCGCGTCCGGCGCGGGCGGATGGACATTCGGCGAATCCGCGGGGCATTCGGCAGGACAAACAACTGTCCGTGCGTTGAAAATGACTCGGCGCGGGTTACCAATCCCAGCAAGTCCCTGGCACTCGCACGAAGATTGTTAAACGGGTAATACCCACGCCTTCCTTTGACTGAATAATGCCACGTGAATACCTCTCCTTGCTTCAGCGAAATTAACCTGCGTGTACTTCCCTCCACGATTTCCAATCCATCCGGGAGGACTTCTACCAATAGGAGATTTTCCAGCCTGGAGCCCAGGTTCTTGATCTCAAGCGTAATGCCAACAACCTCCCCCGGCGCAATACGTTCCAAGGGCATGATACGATTAACTTCCAACTGGAGTGCGTCAGGACCCCAATAGAAACCAGCCAACAAATACATCACCAGAGGGATCGCCAAAGCGACCACCTCACCCTGGCGGGATGAAAGCCCGACGATGATGCAGGCGAATATCAGGAGCCCCAGGACGATCGTTCGACTCACGTCCTCCTCACCACGGGCACAGGCACTTTCTCGACCACATCGTGGATGACCTCGTCAGCGACACGCCTTGCCATCCAAAATTCCGGTTGCAGAATCAGCCGGTGGCTTAACACAGGCTGGGCAAAATATTTTATATCGTCCGGGAGGATGAAATCCCGCCCTTCCAGAGCAGCCCGGGCTCGGGCCAGCTTCAGGAACGACAGCGAAGCACGCGGACTTCCGCCAACAGAAACACGGCGATCGACCCGGGTCTCGTGCACCAGCCGGGCGATATAAATCTCCAGATCCGCGTCCACGTAGACCGACTCCACGACCTGGCGCAGTTCCATCAGCTGTCGTGCGCTTGTCACCATCATCAACTGCACATCATCCTGCATCCGTTCACGGCGGCGTTTAAGTATCTCCGTCTCTTCCTCGACCGAGGGATACCCGACCGTGAGCTTGAGCATGAAGCGGTCGAGCTGAGCTTCCGGGAGCGGAAAGGTCCCTTCGTATTCGATGGGATTTTGGGTGGCGAGGACCAGAAACGGTTCTGAGAGTGACAGCGTCTCGCCCTCCAGCGTTACCTGCCGCTCCTGCATCGCCTCGAGGAGGGCGGATTGGGTCTTTGGAGAAGCCCGGTTGATTTCGTCAGCGAGGATGATATTCGCGAAGATCGGTCCCTGCCGAAGATCGAAGCGATTCTCAGCGCGGTTGAAGACGTAACCTCCCGTAATATCCGCTGGCAGCAGGTCCGGTGTGAACTGGATCCGCTTAAACTCCAATCCGAGGACCGTCGCAAAACTCCGTGCGATCAGGGTTTTACCAAGGCCTGGGAAATCCTCAAGCAGCAAATGCCCTCCAGCCAAAACGGAAGCCATCACCATTTCAAGAAGGGCACGTTTTCCCACGACTGCTTTCTCAACTTCGGATACGATCTGGCGCCCGATATTCGTCACATCATTGGTTGTTGTCACGGTTCATCTCCAGTTGGGATTCCAAATAATCCACGACTTTTTCCACGTCCAAGGTGAGCGGGGTTTTTCTCTTCGATAATGGGTAATCGGCGTAGGATCCCATTAAACCCGCCTCAAGATATTCCTGCACTTCAGCGGGCGGATTCCAATCCCTGCCCTTCAGCACTTTGATACGGTTGGACTTGTCTCCCCGCAGCTCCAGAATATTGACTGCCAGAACCCCCAGGGTTCGAGCGACCTTCCAGCGTGAATAGACTCCATGGTTCGAGTTGCTGATCCAGGCTGCCATCGCTTCGACCGGTCCGTTCTTCCTCGTGCGGGATGGCTGCGATAGACGGCGTCGAAAGGGATTTTCAAGCAATCCGCCCAATGAAATATATGCAGCGGCCAGAAGGATAATGAACCAGTAGAACTGCTGCGGGACAACATGATAATAATAGACCAGGTAAAACCATAGCAAGGACAAGGGTGCTACGACGTATGAATGAATAACACCTCGCAGTGGAAAGGCGATCAGTCCAGCCAGGATAACAAACGCGGTGAACAATATTGTTCGTCGACGCCGGGTCATTCAACCGCTCCACACGCAGTGACTATGGCATTAAGACAGGCGACAGCTTCGCTGGTTTCCGCCTGTCCCGGTTTTTTCGCCCCATAACGAACAGCTTCGAACAATCGCGTCAATCGATGGACAGGTTCACCGGGCAACCCTGCCGCATCCAGCCTGTTTGCGAATTCGGCCGGAGTCATGGCATCCTGAAGGAGAATTCCTCGTCCAGATCTCACAGCATCGATCATCCTCAAATAGCAATTGGTCACTGTGTCATAAAAATCCTTGCCGTCAGCGATATCGCCAAGAGTATCGCGTGCGATTGCAGCGAGGTTTTGACGGATATTCCTTTTTCGGGAACGAGTTCCCCATACTCCATAGCCGCCAGCCGAGGAAGAAGATTCCCAGGATCAAGATCAAGCCGATGAAGAACGAGAGCCATGACACATTGGACGGCGGTATAAAAACGGGCGGACTGCCTTGACCGCTGCCCAATTGAAAAGACTGCTGTGAAGAATTTCTTGCTTCCAGAGTTTCAGAAAGGTTCCGGGCAACGGCTTTCAAACCCCACGTCAGCAGCGTGAACGTTATAGCAGCCCGCAAAACCGCTAAAAATATCTTCCATCTGTATTTGGGCTTTATGATGAGTATAAGAACGACCGTGATGACGAGGACGGTCGTCCAAAACATGATTATTTGTTCGATTGGAATTTCATCCATTTGCCGGACGATCGATTGGACAGCCTCCCCGGAGGCTGCTGACCATTCGAAGTAAAAGGGATCCGGTTGACGGAATTCCATCCCCTGGATACCTGAGGCGAGCGCTGCGATAGCAAGTATCCCGGCAAGAGCAAGGAGGATGACAAGAATCCGGTTCCCAACAATGGCCTTCATCATAGGAATTTTACCTCACACCCTTCATGAAGCGCAGTGTTGTGGTGTTATACTTTCGCCGATGATCCTAATGTCTTCTCGAGGGTAAGCCAGTGGATAATCTCCCCTTTCTAGATAAAACGGTAGTGGTGACCGGTTCCGGCCGTGGGATTGGTCGTGCCATCGCCCTTCATTTCGCGAAATATGGCGCTGACGTCGTGGTGAATTTTTTCCGCAACCGGACGCCTGCTGAGGATACAGCTGCAGAGATCGAGAAACTTGGCCGCCGTGCAGTGGTCGTAAAAGCAGACGTCGGGGATCTTGACGACATCAATGGATTGTTCGACCAGGTGGAAAAATCTTTCAATGGGATGGACATTTTCGTCCACAACGCCGCTTCGGGTTACAACCGCCCTGCGCTGCAGCAAAAACCCAAAGGGTGGGATTGGACCATGAACATCAATGCCCGGGCTCTTCTCTTCAGCGCGCAACGATGTGTCCCTTTAATGGAAAAACGAGGCGGAGGATTTATCGTGAGCATATCCAGCCAGGGGTCAACCCATGTGATGCCGGATTACGTTGTGGTCGGCTCAAGCAAAGCCGCCCTCGAATCCCTCACCCGCTACCTCGCTGTTGAGCTGTCACCCAAAAATATCGTGGTCAACGCTGTTTCCCCCGGCATCGTCGATACTGACGCACTTCGACATTTCGACATCATGAATGAGACGAACCTCATGCAGCGGGCGATTTCCTCGACTCCCGCAGGAAGGCTGGTCAGGGCGGAGGAAGTAGCCGGTCTGGTGGGTTTCCTTTGCACTCCGGCAGCCAGCATGATCAGGGGTCAGGTGATCGTCATGGACGGTGGTTACACACTGCCCATCCAACATTGACCATCGGAAAAACTCAAACCCTTACTCTATTTGATCAATATTGCCCTCGCCGGGGCACCATCGGAACCGATGAGTTTCAATGGAAGGCAATATAAGTCGTATTCCCCCTGATCCACCGATGAAAGGTTAACTCCTTCGAGTGCGATGATGCCTGCTTTGAGCAGCACCGTATGCGTTGGAATGGATTGCTTATAGGGAGCAATAGACAGATAATCCACTCCGACCAGTTTGATCCCTTTCTCCACCAGCCAGTGTGCTCCGTCTTCGGTAATCCCCAGAAATCCCGTGAAAAATTCCTTCTCACCTGCCTGCCAGCGGGCTGAGTTTTGTGTCTTGATCAATAATCGCGTCGTGCCGTGGGGAATATCCGCGGTTTGAAAATCACTGGAATTTAAATGTCCTTCATTATCCGAAAGATCTAGAACAAAACACTTGCCAGTGAGGATATCCAGTGGCAAGTTTTCCACGGTGCGATGGTCGTTGAGGAAATGGTGAGGCGCATCCACATGCGTCCCGGTATGGGCGGACATGGAAAGACGCGTTACATTCGCGTGCGCACCGCGGTCCATAGATTTCACTTGCTCCAGAACAATCGCTGGATCCCCCGGCCAAACAGGCAATTCAGGTGAGATTCCCAGAGTGATATCGATGATTGTCATAGATCCTCCTTTAACTACCAACCGCTGGCTGCGAAAAGGTCCGATAGAAACAGACGCCGTTCTTCTGCAGTCATCAGACGTGGGCGTGACCAATCTTCGAGCATTGTAGTGATCAATTCAACTCCGATAACACGACCATCATAGATCGTGTATCGGTCAATCGCAGCACGGCGAGTTCCTTCAACGGGGTAATCCATTTGGTCGAAGAATAGGTTTCCCGGCCCATAATGGATATACGTCTCCCCGGAAAAAGCAAATCCTTGAGGAAAGTGCGACTGGCTTCCACTGACTGCTGCCGCTCCTGCCTCTGCCATGGTTCCGAAATCCCGAACCTGGATTGCTGAAGGCCGGAGCTGGTAATATTCGTTGAATTGGATCGCAGCCATCGGAAGAAAACCTTCATTACGCAATCTGGAGATTTCAGCGTACATCCAGGCATAATCGCCGCAAGGCATGGCTCCGGGTGTTGTTTCGGTTGCCCAGGCGTTGACAGGTCCAGGCATGTTGCAGCCGATGAATGCGATTCGGTTTCCATTATTCTCGATCTTATAGGGTCGGCTGGCGTTCGCTAAATTTGTTCCTCCGCCAAATATCCCCCAGCCTCTCTCCTGATACAGTTCCACCGTTTTCGCCAGCCATTGGGACCCCCAATCGTTGACATGGTTGCCGGTTAACTCGACCACATCCGTCCCGATGTCTTCCAGCAATGCAATATACTCTGGGTCAGAACAAAATTGCAGATTGTTACTGTTAGGGTCCGGAGGCGGACAATCGTCTGCAAAGGCGATTTCGTTAGTGATGTGAAGGATATCGGCGGATCTCAGGATGTGCCCGATGTCTTGCGCTGGGTAGGTTAAACCTTTCTCCTCCATTTTATTGGCGGTTGCCCGAACCAGAGCTGTTGTGCCGGTCATGATCAGCGTAGTTAATTTCGCCGGGTCACGATTGGAACGTGGAAGCGCACCACACTCCCCTTCACAGGAGAAATTCACTGCAGGGGGTAAGCCGACGGGTCGAATTCCTTCCGGAGGGGAGACTGCCCATCCAGCTCAAGAACCTTCCATCTTGGCGACAATTGCTCAAATGGAACTATCGCCCATGACGGTCTTTCAGCCCAGGCTGTTTGAAGCAAACTATCCAAGGGAACCAATTTCACTGCCCCTTGAACCGGTTCACCCAACAGGAAGCGCATCGCCTCAAACGTGGTCTCATCCATTAACAATGGGATGCCGGCAAACGGACCGGATGGAATCCCAGCCCAGGCATTCTGGATATCGATAAATGAAATTGAATCCGTTATGGTTGGAAAAGGTGCAACCAGCGCATATATGGCTGAAAAGGTTTGGCTATTTTCGCTGGATTCCGTTATTGTGATTTGTGCGTCCGAAAGGTTCAACTCGTTGGTTTCAGACATCCCCCAATCCTGAACCACCTTTTTCATTGATTGAGGTGCGGCTGGAGATAAAAATACCAGTTTACCGGCTGCTACCGGCGTTACAAGCTCGGTAGCGGATCCGGGGCCGGCAGCAGAAATACTAGCTTCCGGTTGGAAGGGAGTTGCGGTCTGTGTGGCGCCCGGTTTCTCAGTCACATTTCCGAGCGATGAGGTATTACTCACAATGTTGTTGCCGGGGGTACAGGCAGCCAAAATCAAAATGACCAAGGCTGCCCGGATTAGTTTTCTATTCATTAATTCTTCAATGTCAATTGTGCTTTGCTGAATTCCCGAATTGATGAATTGTCGACCGTCACGCCAAGGCCAGGTCCTTCTGGAACGGTGATGGTGCTGTCAGGGTTGAGAGTAAATCTTTCATGGGTGATATCTTTTTTGTAATACCTATCGGATGCGGAGATATCTGCCGGTAAAACAAAACCCGGAAGCGAGGCCAGAGCCAGGTTGCTGGCGCGCCCGATGCCCGTCTCGAGCATTCCTCCGCACCAGACGGGAACCCCGCGTTCACGGCAAAGGTCGTGAATAGCGACTGCCTGGCTTATCCCGGCGACGCGCCCAGCTTTGATGTTTATGATCCTGCACGATTTCATATCCAGGGCTGCGCGTGCATGCCTGGGAGTGATGATCGATTCATCGAGACAAATAGGAGTGCGGAATTTTTCCTGCAAATAATGGTGTTCCCAGATGTCGTCTTCAAAAAGCGGCTGCTCGATGAGAAGAAGATTCATTGCATCCATAGGCAACAGGGACTCAGCCGTTTCCAAGGTGTAAGCGGAGTTTGCATCAACCTGAAGTCTGATATCCGGGAAAGCCTGCCTGACGGCTTTTGCATCGCCCACATCCCTGCCGGGTTTGATCTTAATCTTTATTCGCCCATATCCCTGGGAGAGATAGGATCCAACAGTTTTGACCAGAACTTCCGGACTGGCTTGCAGCCCCACCGAAACCCCAACATCGACCTTTTCGCGAATGCTCCCAAGCAACTGCTTGAGGGATTTTCCTTCCATTTTACCCAGCCAATCCCAGAGTGCCATCTCCACGCCGGCTTTTGCGAGGTGGTGTCCGCGGATGGACTCAGCACGTCGTTGGAAATCAGCCGCATCTTTTACATCCTGGCCGAGGAGGGATGGGATTAGAAAATCCTTCAAAATATGCCAGGCCGTTCCAGTTGTCTCATAGGAGTAACCCGGGTCCCGGTCAGCGACGCATTCGCCATAACCGGTGATCCCTTCAGCCTGGATAGAGATAATAATACACTCCCGTTCCAAGCTTCGGCCAAAGGATGTCTCGAAAGGAGAGACCAAAGGCATGGATACATGGTGTAATGTGATTTGCTCGATTTTCATGGATTGTGTCCTCGGAATCAAAAGAGCCGGATAATGGTTTCCGGCTCTCAAACTAACTAACTTGTTGTAGCCGCTGAATCATCCGGACTGCTTGACGACTCCAACTCCTTAACGGCTTCATCGATCGTGGACGCTTCCCGTCGCATTCCCGGTGCAGGCGTTCCGCAGAAGGGGCAGATATTCCAGGGAAGTTCCATTAATTTTCCGCATTGGTGGCAGGTTTTTTTTAGTTTCGTCTGGCAGTTGGGACATATCTGCCATTCGTCCTTGATGCGCCGTTCGCATCCAGGGCAGACCGCTTGATCCTCGATGGACGTTAAAAGCGCTTCCTCTTCCAATGTGCGCTGATATTCTTCTTCCAGCGTTCGGTGAGGGCGCAGGATCAAGTAAACAAGAATTCCTGGGATGAAAAGGACAGCGACAACCAGCGTGGATAATACCTGGGCTAGTGGATCGCGTGCCCGGCTGCGGATATCCCTCCAGGTCCAGATGATCAGCGATACCCACAAAGCCAGAAGAAAAGCACCACTGAATCCGACTAGTAGAAGGATAAGGCTGCTCGTCGTGGTTGGGTCAAGGGTCATTCGCTCTCTCCTCTATCGTACATATTGATTTTACTTTAAAAATCCCCCTTCGGCGGGCATGATAAAATAACCTTGAATGTACATTGCTATCACCTTTTCCCTTCTTCTCATGACCGCCCTTGTACTGGGCATTCTTCGGCTTTCCCGTCCGAATTTCAGTTATGCCTGGCCTATCGTCGTGGCTGGGTCTTTTTTGGCCTGGATCAGTACTTTCCTCTGGCAGCTCTCCTTACCTGCAAAAATTGTCCTTTTCGATTTCAGCAGCCAGGGGACGATTAATTATTCGTTCTCATTATCGACCGATGGGATGAATTTTCCATTTGCTTTGGGTATGACCAGCCTGCTCCTGACAGTGATCCTGGTTTGTGCTTCCAGGGCAAGGGAAACCAATCCATTCAACTGGATTTCGATGTTGGCACTTTCCATACTTGGTCTCCTGGCTGTACTCGCAGATAATCCTGTGACGTTGGTCATTGCCTGGATTCTGCTGGATATTGCCGGTCTACTCGCTACTTTGAATATCGGCGGGGGTCTGAGTTTATCGAAAAGCGCTGTTTTGGTTTTTTCTGCGCGCGTGATCGGGGTCGGTCTTGTACTCTGGGCGGGAATTCTGACCACCTCATCGGGTGAATTTTTCTCCCACTCCGAGATCCCGGAAAATACAGGCTACATCCTGATACTTGCCATTCTCCTTCGATCCAGCGCCAACTTGATCCGCCTGCCTTATTCAAAGGATCCAGCAATTCGCCATGAATTTGAATCGTTCTACCAGCTGGTTTCCTCTTCTTCTACGCTGGTATTGTTGTCGCATATGACATTGGATTCCAGCAATCCATTGTTAACGAGTTTATTGATCATTTTCCTCTCTCTCATCGGCATATTTACGATTTACAGTTGGCTTCGCCCTCCTCTGGATATTCCAAACCAACCTTACTGGATGACAGGTTTGGTCGCACTGGCAGTCGCTTCTTCCCTCCTCGGAAATCCTACCGGGAGCGCAGCATGGGGAAGCGCTACCTTGTTTTCTGGTGGATTGCTGTTCTTATACACTTCCCGAAACAGGATTCTCACAGTTGCCCTGGTTATTGCTGCATATTCGCTTTCCACCCTGCCCTTATTCACTCACCTCGACAGCCTGGAATGATATAAGTCCAAACTCATGGATCATTCTACTTTCCATGCTGCCATTACAAAGCTTGCTGACTGCCGGATATGTCCGCAGCATACTTAAGGATGATAAGAAGAATCTTGACCAGGAGCCTCGATGGGTGAAGGTGTTTTACCCGATGGGCTTGGCAGTTCTCGCAGCGACCGCACTCGCACTCGGATTTACCGGTTGGGTAGGTGCGGGTAAGTGGGAGCAGTGATACCTGCCCTGATCGCTGCTGCGATCACTGTGATATTAAGTATTTTGTTGATCCGAATTCCAGTCCCTCCCCCATTGGAAAATCAAATGGTCCGCCGGCCGGCCGCGTGGGCTGAAGCGGTATCATCGATTATCTCGGGATTATTCCATGCTGTACGGAGGCTGGTCGACATACTTACCGCCACGTTCGAAGGGGATGGAGGCGTCCTCTGGACCATCCTGCTTCTGATCGTGTTTATTTCCATCCTTGGATTATATGCATTTTAGGTCTTAGATCGATATACAATGACTGAACAGCTTTTGTGGATCGCAGCATTTATCATTCTGGGATCATCCATCACCATCCTGCTTGTGCGTGATTGGCGGGTCAGCCTCGCCCTGCTTGCGGTTCAATACCTGGGCATGTTCCTGCTTGTCAGCGCTCACTGGCCGCTGGGCATGACGACCGCCAAGTTGATCACCGGCTGGATGAGTACTGCCATCCTTGGGATGACTCAAGCCGGTATGACAAATTTTCCCGACCAGGAAAGCTCCTGGCCTGAAGGAAGGACCTTTAGGCTGTTTATCGCAGCGCTGGTCATCATCGCAGTCGCATCCTTTTCACCCGGTTTACAGATCTGGCTCCCGGGAATCAGCCTGCCCGTCGCCTTTGGGGGCATGACCCTGATCGGTCTGGGATTGCTGCAGCTTGGGATTACGATCCAGCCCTTGAGGGTGACCATCGGATTGCTGACCATTCTAAGCGGATTTGAAATTCTTTACGCCAGCATCGAGAATTCCATTCTGGTTGCCGCCCTGCTGTCAGTCATCAACCTTGGGCTTGCTCTGGTTGGTGCCTATTTAATCACCGCAGATCAACCTCCCCTTCCAACGGAGGGTGTTGAATGAACGCCCCTGTTATCTGGTTGGGAATACCTGTTGTGGCTGCAGCTGTACTATGGTTCATCCGGTCGGAGAGATGGACAGCCATTCTGGGGGGCAGCCTGGCGCTCGTGCTTTGTCTCCTGGCAATCGCAATTCCCATCGATCAAGCTTTGCTGATCGGAAATCTGTCCATACGAATCACTCCCCTTTATGAGGTTTTCGGGCGCAGATTTCATCCTTTCGGCTGCTGATCAGTTGATCCTTGTGATGATCTATGGAATCGTCTCTTTTTGGTTCTTTGCCGCCGGGGTGGCGAAGATAACTCATCGGCTAATCCCGCTGGGATTCCTAATCACATCGCTATTATTGGGTTCACTCGCAGTTGAACCATTTCTTTATGCCGCCTTATTGATCGAGATGGCTGTGCTTATCGCCATTCCGTTATTGGTCCCACCTGACAAGCGACCAGGTAAGGGAGTTCTCCGGTTCCTGATCTTTCAGACTCTTGCGATGCCGTTCATTTTGTTTTCCGGTTTTCTTCTCTCCGGAGTGGAAGCCAGTCCGGCGGATGTAAACCTGGTGATACAAGCCGGAGTGCTATTGGGTATCGGCTTCGCTTTTCTGCTTGCGGTCTTTCCCTTTTACACCTGGGTGCCGATGCTGTGTGAAGAAGCTCCTCCATATGCAGTAGGTTTTGTTCTGATGATATTCCCAACGATAGGCATTTTGTTTGGATTAAGTTTTCTGGATCGATTTACTTTCCTTCGAGAATCCAGACAACTATACGAAATCCTTCGTTTCATCGGCATCATCACCCTTGTTACCGCCGGGATATGGTCTATGTTCCAGCGCCACACCGCGCGGTTGATGGGGTATGCCTCATTAATCGCCACAGCCCTGTCGATTTTGGCAATGAGCCTGCCGGATGCCACCACGGCGGTAGGGTTGGTATTCCTTCTCGTCATCCCCAGAGCACTCGGTCTCGGAGTCTGGTCTCTCGCGCTGACCACTCTCCAGGATCGTTCAGCATCCCTTTCCTTCAACTCCATCGAAGGCCAGGCCAGGAATCTTCCCATTGTCAGTGCTGCGATCGTTGGTGCAGCATTATCAATGGCAGGTGTGGTTCCTTTTATTGGATTCCCAATTCAATATTCTTTATGGGGAGAAATCGGCAGTTTTTCCATCCCGTTGGGGGTCTGGTTTGGATTTGGAGTTTTCGGTCTCGCCATTGGAGCGTTAAGAACCTTGTCTGCACTGGTCACATCTCCAGAAGGGGTCACCTGGAAGTTCACTGAAACCTGGCCGGAGCGCATCCTTTTGGGGCTGGGGGTGGCGGCGCTATTCCTTCTCGGGCTATTCCCACACTGGTCTCAGGTCATTTTGACAAGTTTACCAGCCGTATTTGAGCGGCTTGGTAAATAACCTGCATGCTATAATCTACCTGCATGGATATTTCCGTGCGCGCGGAGGGTTTCCCATGGAACCGGAACAAATCAAGAAACGGCTGGAATGGCTGGATGAGGAACGGCGCAAGGATAAGGCGACCATCGCCGCTCTACAGGAACGCCTGGCAGGATTCGAAGGCAGCCTTACGGTCACCAAGGACCAGATAAAACAACTGGACACAAAGGTGTCCAAGTTCACGACGATCAAAGCCAGGGTGGATCAATTCGACAGCGTTCTGTCGCAGCAGCGAACTGACCTTTCGCGGCTGATCGAAGAATCGGAAAAAAACCAGCAGAAAGCCGGAAAGGAAGCAGAGACTCGACGCCATCTTGAGGTGGAGAATCTGAATAAATCCATTTCTGATTTGCGGAAAAACCTCGATGCCATTACCGAGCTCCGTAAACAGGTTCAATCCATCTCCGATGCAGAGACACGTTTTAATCGGGCCATCTCGGATCAGGAACGAAAACTGGATGACGTCACCCGCCTCGCTGACGAAGTCCGTCACACCGGAAAAATGCTCGAGGAAAACCGCAAGCTGGATGTAAAAAGGGTTTCAGACATGCAGGGCGAGGTGGCTTCCATTCGCAAACGTGTGGAAGAACAGCGGGACAAGAATGAAGTCAACTCCGATACCATAAAACATCTCAATTCCCGGATTAATGAGCTGCTTGCCACGGAAGCTGAGCGCAAGCAGTCCCAGCGCACATTCATCGAGCAGCAATCCCTCACCCAGGTTGAAAGGGACCGGGCGTGGAAGGAAATGAAGGAACGCTACGAAGCCTTCAACAAGCAGGCGATGGGAACTCGAGAATACGCTGCAGAACCTCGACGAGATGAATCGCGCGGTCAAGAAATCCAAGGACACCTTCGACGAACTCAACTCGCGCATCGAACGGCGCATCAATGAAGTGACTGAAATGCAGCGACTCTCAGAAGATCGCATGCGACAAGAGTGGATTACGTTCAAAGCCGATGACCAAAAACGCTGGACGAATTACACGCTTTCCCACGACGAAACCTATAGGGAGATTCGTGCCGACCTTGAGAAAATCTCCGAGCGAATAGCGGCACTGGACGACACCGCCCAGAATCAAGCTGACCTGCTCCAGCAGACCACCGAAGCCACGGAAAAATCCCTGCAGGATCTGATGAACTGGTCTCACGAGCTTCTGACCAACTTCGAACGGGTGATGGGGCACTCGAGACTGAAGAAGTGATCAACAGGGGCGGCCGGCAGGCCGCTCTTTCATGGAGACAGAAATGCGAGTTATCGGCACCGCTGGTCATGTGGACCACGGAAAATCAACGCTCATCGCGGCTCTCACAGGCACCCATCCCGACCGGCTCAAAGAAGAGCGAGAGCGGGAGATGACCATAGACCTCGGCTTTGGCTGGCTGGTTCTTCCCGGCGGCGAGGAAATCGGGATCGTCGATGTGCCCGGCCACCGCGACTTTATCGAGAACATGCTATCCGGCATCGGGGGAATTGACGCCGCGCTGCTCGTCATCGCCGCTGACGAGGGTGTGATGCCCCAAACCCGTGAGCACCTCGCCATCCTCGATCTGCTGCAAATCGAACACGGTGTTGTCGTCCTGACCAAGACGGACCTCGCCCAGGACGCAGACTGGCTCGACCTGATCGAAAGTGACGTCAGGGCTGCGCTGAAAGGAACCACACTCCAGTCAGCTCCTGTCGTGCGCGTCTCGGCAAAAACAAAACAGGGATTGGATAGGCTGATTGAATCGCTTAATGATGTACTAGGTCTCGCTACTCCGCGAACGGATTTCGGGCGACCCCGCCTGCCCATCGACCGGGTTTTCAGCATGGCTGGATTTGGAACCGTCGTCACTGGAACATTGACCGACGGCAGATTGTCCATAGGTGATGAGGTGCAGATCCTTCCCTCCGGGAAAACAGGGCGTGTTAGAGGACTTCAGACACATCAGAAAAAAGAAGAGGCAGCCCTGCCTGGCTCGAGAACTGCGGTCAACATCACCGGCCTCGCCGTGGAGGAGATTTCCCGAGGTGAAGTGGTCGTGACACCTAATCATTACGTGGCTACACGACGAATAGATGCTTTTTTCAGGCTCCTGCCTGACGGGAGTTCTCCTTTGAAGCATGGGACAGAAGTAAAATTTTTTGCCGGGACATCTGAATCAATAGCCACGATGAGGCTTCTCGGTGCAGAATCGTTCAACCCCGGCGAAAAGGGTTGGGTTCAGTTCGAGTTACGCGAGCCGGTTGTCATCGTGCGAGGAGATAAGTACATCATTCGCCGGCCATCGCCTTCAGAGACTCTTGGCGGAGGGATCGCCCTCGATCCGCATCCGAAAAACCGCCACAGACGATTCGACGAGACGGTATTGAAACGGTTCGAAGCAATGATGACCGGTTCGCCAGCAGACATTCTTCTTCAAGCCAGCCTGGCGCTGGGACCCGCACCGATGAAGGATGTCGTCTCCCGATCACGGCTTGAATCCGAAGATGCCTCACTCGCCATTGAAGAGCTGGTGAGTGAAAACCGTCTCGTATCACTCGAAGGCAGCGACCTTTCCGTAAACGGTGATTCCCTCGTCATTGCCGGGATATACCTGGGAAACACAGAAGACCAAAATCGTTACCCTTCTCAAGGAGTATCACAGACAATACCCCTTGCGCAGGGGCATGCTGCGAGAAGAATTGAAAAGCAAAATTCAGGCCAACCCGCGCTTGTTCAATCTGTTCATAAGAAAATTGGTCTCAGAGAATGAATTAGTCGAAAGCGGGACGTGGATCTCCCTGCCCGGACACGAGATCCGGTTCGATGCAAAGCAGCAGGCGGCAGCGAAAAAAGTGATGGACCAATGCGCTGCAAATCCGTTACTCGCCGCCCACCATCAAAGAGATGCAAATCATCGCCGGGGATGAGGTGATAACCGCCCTTTTCGATCTGGGTGAACTAGTGCAGGTCTCAGCTGAGGTTGCATTTCGAAAAAGCGACTATGACCTGCTGGTCGGCAAAATCAAAGAGTATATTCTTAGGAATGGACAGATCTCGGTGTCGGAAGCCCGCGACCTGTTCAACACCAGCAGGAAATATATCCTTCCTTTGATGGAACATCTCGACGCTTCCGGCGTGACAATCCGCGATGGAGATTTTCGGCGGTTAAAAAAGTAGCTTGTTTTTGATAGAATGATCAGACCATTTGTTGATTTTGTTGTCTGGAGCTTTGAAAGGATATTCCATGTGCGGACGATTTACACTAACCGTAGATCCGGCTGATCTGCAGGACGCCTTCCCGCAGTTCACCTTCCCTGAAAAATATGCTCCCCGCTACAATATTTCCCCTACACAACCAATCCTGGCGATCGCCAACGACGGAAAGAACGCTGCGGACTTTTTCATCTGGGGGTTGATCCCCTCCTGGGCGAAGGACCCTTCCATTGGCACACGGATGATCAACGCGCGCGCAGAGACCCTCGCCGAGAAACCGTCCTTTCGCGCAGGATTCAAGTACCACCGATGCCTGATCCTGGCGGACGGATTCTACGAGTGGAAACAACAGCCGGGGATGAAGGTCAAAGTTCCGCATTTCATCCGCCTCAAGAGCGGCAAGCCGTTCGCGATCGCCGGCTTGTGGGACACCTGGCAAAGCCCCGACGGGGGCACGGTGAAATCAGCGACGATCATCACCACGGCACCGAACAGCCTGATGGCTCCCATCCACAACCGAATGCCTGTTATCCTTCCTCCTAGTGCCTACGCGCAATGGCTTGATCCTGCCGCCCGAACGCCCGACAGCCTGCAGAATCTGCTTACATCCTACCCCGCTGAGGAAATGACCGCCCATCCCGTATCCACGCTGGTCAACAGCCCTGCCAACGACCGCGCCGAATGTGTGATCCCTGCCGATGTCGTTTAAATTAGCTGTTGCTCACCGATACCCTGCACTCGCCTCCCGCGACTTCTTAATCTTTTGGGTCGGGCAGTTCGTCTCGCTTATCGGTACTTGGATGCAGAGCACGACCCTGCCCTATCTTACCTACCGGATGACGAATTCCCCCTTCGCCCTGGGGTTGATCGGTTTCGCCGCGACGGTGCCCACGCTTTTTCTGGCTCTGCCCGCAGGGGTTCTGATCGAACGGCTGGACAAGCGCAAGACGGTCATCGTACTTCAGACCGTGATGATGGTGCAAGCTTTCACCCTGGCTTTTCTCACCCTGTCCGGACGAATCGAGGTCTGGCAAATCATCGTCCTGGCTTTCGTTCTCGGCACGGCGAACGCCATCGAGATCACCGCCCGGCAGGCCATGCTGGTGGAACTGGTCGGCAAACCTGCCCTGCCCAATGCCATCGCCCTTCAAGCGACTATCTTTAACGCGGCGCGTGTGCTGGGACCGCTGTTGTTTGCGCCATTCCTATTGGCATTCGAGGGTGGTGGTGAAGGTTGGGCTTTCTTCCTAAATGGTTTGAGTTTCCTGTTCGTCATCATCAGTTTATTCTTTGTGAAAACCCCCTACAAAGTTGCTCAAGCCGATACCAAGGGAGAGACTCGGCACTACTGGGAAGAATTCAAAGAAGGACAGCGCTATATTGTTAGGAACTCCGCCCTTGCGCTGATCATCCTGCTTGCTGCACTTCTCGGATTTTTCGGATTCCCGTTCGGGCAGCAGATCCCAGCCTTTGCGCGGGACGTACTTTACGTGACCGGTCAGACTGATACCGCCATCGCGGCGCGGACCAGCGCCATGTACATGCTGCAGGGTCTCGGTGCCCTGACTGCCGCCCTCATCCTTGCGACTTTCAGCGGTTTCAGGCGCAAGGGGCTGCTGATGACCATCGGTCAATTCGCCTTTATTTTCGCGCTGATCGGTCTTTCGCAGGTCGTAAAGCTGACTCCTTCCCTGGTGCTGATGTTCATCCTGGGGTGGGGTACGGTAACCCAGCTCAACACGATGAATGTGCTCATTCAATTAATCGTGCCCAATGCTCTTCGCGGACGCGTATTCAGCTCCTATTTGTGGGCGCTTCAGGGAGTGGCTCCCTTCGGGAGCTTGTTCGTCGGGTGGCTCGCCCAGCAGGCTGGAATCTCCACCACAGCGCTGGTTTGCGGACTGGTCTGCCTGGTCGCCGCTGGAGCCATTCATATTTCTAATCCATCATTAAGGAAATTGACGGTATAACGCAGGGCAGCGCGCTTGACGCCCGTCAAGACCGCATGATATGATGATTCCCCAGTAGGAAAAATCAGGAAAAAATGGAAAACAATTCCCCGGAAGATTTCAACCGGCCTGCCCAGGGGGAAGGGACTGAGCCGACCCAGATTCCCGAACCCAGGCCAAATTTCATAGCACGATGGGTTGAAACCCTCACCAACATCGGCCTGGGCGAGACCATGGTCCGCATCGGGACGACGGCAGCCTTCATCGTGCTGGTGCTTGGCGTGGTCTGGCTTCTGCGCACCTTCTACGCGGACACTCTATCGATAAATGGACCGGATTCCGCCCTCGCAGCGGAACCCACGCCTACACCTGCCGTTTCTGTGAACGAAATTCCTCAGACGCCGCTCGATTCGCTGGTGGGAATCCGCCGCGAAGCGAACATGCATACCATCATCCCAGATCGGCCCAGGCAGGAGATCACGCAATACGAAGTCCAGACCGGCGACACGGTGATCGGCATCGGCGAGAAATTCGGTCTCGATGCGACGACCATTTTGTGGGGTAACTATTATATACTGCGGGACGACCCGCACAACCTGCGCCCGGGGCAGAAATTGAATATCCTTCCTATGGATGGGACCTACTATGAATGGCAGCCCGGCGACGGAATGAACGGCGTCGCCGAATTCTTCGGAGTCAAACCAGAAGACATCATCAATTTTCCTGCAAACGATCTGACCCTCGAATCCGTAGGCGACTTCGCCAACCCCAACATCAAGGCCTGGCACCTGGCTTATCGTCCCTGGCGGTGAGCGCCAGTTCATATCATGGAGCGCACCGATCGGCGTGACGCGCACCAATCCGGGTATCGCCCGCGTTCTGGGCGCCGGCGCTTGTGGAAAGATAACCGACGGAGCAGTTGGCTATGGATCCTTTATCTGGCCTACTTCCAGCCATTACTTGTCTGGCTTCGACTACAGCCCTGATGCCAACCATCGCGGCATCGATATCGCCGGCGATACCGGGGACCCGTTGTACGCCACTGACGCGGGTGTAATCGTCTACTCAGGCTGGAATGATTACGGCTACGGCTACATGGTGATGATCGACCACGGCAACGGCTGGCAGTCGCTGTACGCCCACATGAGCTCCATCGCAGTCGTGTGCGGCGAGAGTGTCGGGCCAGGGCGCGGTGATTGGCTCACTGGGAAATACGGGCAACTCCTCGGGCTCGCACCTGCACTTCGAGCTGATGAACACAAGCGCCGGCAAGGTCAATCCCTGGGATTTCCTCCCGCCGCCGTAAATTGGATGTTAGTTAATAATAAAAAGAGATTAGAGAAGAGCTGCCAGTTGAGTACGACTGGTGGTTCTTTTTAATTCTAAAATATGGTTCAGTTTTCGATGGGTGCCAGTTCCTGTTGTACAGTGTACAACCGTTTGTATAATCCGTTTTTCTGGATCAACTCGGCATGCGTGCCCATCTCGAGGATGGACTTCTCGTCCAGCACCACGATCTTGTCGGCGTTACGTACGGTGGACAGGCGGTGTGCGATGACAATGGTCGTGCGCCCTTTCATCAGCCGCTCAATCGCCTGTTGGATGAGCATCTCCATCTCGGTGTCCACGGAGGAGGTGGCTTCATCGAGAATCAGGATAGGCGCGTCTTTTAGAATGGCGCGCGCAATGGACAGGCGCTGTTTTTGTCCGCCCGAGAGCTTGACGCCTCGCTCGCCAATCAAGGTATCGTAACCATCCGGTAAATCGGAAATGAATTCGTGCGCGTTTGCGGCCATGGCAGCAGCTTCGACTTCCGCGTCGCTGGCACTGGGGCGGCCGAACAGCAGGTTATCGCGCACCGTCCCATAGAACAGGAAAACGTCCTGCAGCACGATGCTTATCTGCCCGCGCAGACTGTCGAGGGTGTATTCCTGCAGGTCACGCCCGTCGAGATGGATGCTGCCCGAGGTCACATCGTAGAAGCGGGGGATCAGGCTGACCAGTGTGGATTTGCCCACCCCGGTCGGTCCGACCAGCGCCAGCACCGATCGGGCGGGGATCTCCAGCGTGATGTCCTCCAGCACCGGCACATCCTTGATGTATTCGAAGTTGACGTGGTCGAAAACGATGGTCCCCTCCGCCCTGCCTCTCACCGATTCCGCGCCGCGCAGGTTCTGGGGCTCCTGCGGCTCAGCCAGCAAGCCTGAGAGCCGGTCCGCGCCTGCCAGGGATGACTGCACCGCCTCCCACGCACCGCTCAGGTTGCGGACAGGCGCGTAAAAACTCTCCAGGTAGAGGAAAAACGCCACCAGCACAGAAACGGGCATCGTCCCCTGCAAGGCGAGCATCCCGCCGAAGAATATGACGATCAACGTCCCGAGTGATGAAGTGAAATCCACAAAGGGCTGGAAGATGGCCATCAGGCGCAGCGCCTTGAGCAGGGATGTGCGGTAGTTGTCGATGCGGTTGTACACCCGCTGGGATTCGTCATCTTCGCGGGTGAAGGATTTGATCTCGCGGATGCCGGCCAGGTTGTCGTTAAGCAGCGCGTTCAGGTCGCCGAGCTGCTGCTGCCGGTTCCGAAAAGCCGGGCGGACGTATTTGGCGTACACCCGCAGGGACGCAATCACCAGCGGGATGGGAATCAGGCTGAGGAGCGCCAGCTGCCAGTTCAGGGAGAACAGGACCGCCGTCACCGCGATAAGCGTCACCGCATTGACCACCACGTCCGGCAGGGCATGCGCGATAAATTGCTCGAACAGGTCGGTGTCATTGACCACGTTGGACATCAGCTGCCCCACCTGCTTGTCTTCATAAAAGCGCAGGGATAGGCGCTGCATGTGGTCATAGATGTACTTGCGGACGTCCGCCACAACGCCCCAGCCGGCGACATGCGCCTCGTAGGAACGTACAAACTGGAGACCGGCTCGCGCGATGAAAACCAGAAGCACGATCACGGTCAGTCGGGTCACATAAGGCATATCCGCCATGGAGGCGCCTGGCGCGGTGATCGTATCCACCAGCAGCTTGATCGCCCAGGGGATCAGAAGCGACAGCCCGACCAGACCCAGCATGCTTAGGGTGGTGACGATGAGCGCGAACTTATATCTTTTAGCGTAAGTGAAGATCAGTTGGAAAGGTTTCACAGAGTCATTCTAATCCCAACCGGTCAGACTTCCCATTGGTCATTCGTCCTTATTCGGGAGGGCAGAAAATCACTCTTGCGACTTGAAAAAACCTCCCACCTGGACTATAATCCTGCCCGCGCGGGCGCGTAGCTCAGTTGGTTAGAGCGCTTGTATCACACACAAGAGGTCGGGGGTTCGAGTCCCTCCGCGCCCACCATTACGGGTGAACCAGTCCTTACGCCGAGGACTGGTTATTTTTTACACTGAACAATGTCCACGGAACGAAGAGAACGAGAGGTCGATGGATTCTTTTCCGCCACGGACAAATAAAAACAATACCACCAATCAGAACAAACTCATGATCGGTGGTACGGAAAAATGGTTGGATTTTTCGTACAGCGTTCTAGGGTTCGCTAATTTCCATCCAATCAACACCGATTTCAATCGGATAAATATCCAGGGAAGAGATATTGAACCCTACAGCACCTTCGCCGAACTTGTAGGTATTGTCCGTGATCGACTTTATTTCGGTGCCATTGATGAACATCGTGATGGTATTGCCCTGGCAGGTCATACCATAATCGTTGACTTCCTTGCCTAAATTGAGAAGTTTGGTGCCGCCGCTACCGAGTATATTAAAACCATCGTCATCGTGCGCGTACAAATACCACAACCCGCCGCTTTCTACACTGAACTCATACCATTCGACATCATATTGACGGCACACAAGGCTCACATTATTCTTATTAAGTCCGAAATTCTCCGCCTCAAGCTCCAGGCTCACATCTTCGTAGCTGTAGACCTCGAAAATATAATAGGCATAAATATCCGGGCCGTCCAATTCATAAAACATCATGCTATTGTCAAAATAAGTGGTCAGCTTGTTTTCATCGCCTGATATCACATACAGACCCCAATCAGGATAAGGATCTTCATCAAACTCTTCCGTGAAGTAGTACGGGGGTTCTTCCGTAGCAGCGGGGAGCGACGGTTTCAATGGCTGCACAATTTCGGACGTCGCTTCCGGTTGAGACAGATCATCCGAACTGGGAACATCCGATGGCTGGGGTGGAGGCGGCTCGGTCGGTTGTTCAGGTGATACCTGGGGTGAGACTTGTGCGCCACCAGAAACTAGACTACAGGCCAAGGTCACGGTGATCAAAATGACAAGGCTTATCAAAAACCGGTGTTTGTTTATGGTATCCATTTCCACCCCTTTCTGGATTGGTTTTTAGTTAGTATAGCGATTTTTACGACATTATTCAATTACAAATATGTCAGGCTCTGCTTTGGATTACAAAACATGGAAAATCCATTATTATCAACTTATAATCAATAATATTCCTAGCCTGCCTAATGATGTCCACATGAAGCTCTTTGTGCACGGGTCGAGTCACTTTGGGGGTAGGAGCTCATGGGCGAGACAGGCAAATAGCGCCTGGGGAAAAATTTGAATTGTTCGGAGGTCTCCGTTCCATGAAGAAATTTCTCAAGTGGTTCCTTGGGATCATCCTGGGCATACTCGGTTTTGCGCTTCTCCTGCTGCTCACCGGCTGGATCGTCTTCCGCATGTCGGATACAACCAACGGCCGCATCGTCAGTTCGGGGGAAGAGCGCCGCTACCTTCTTTACGTACCTGAGAGTTACGACCCGTCCACACCAACACCGCTGGTCATCAGCCTGCATGGATTCGCCCAATGGCCAGCTCACCAGAGTCAACTCACCGGGTGGACGGAGCTTGCCGACCAATACGGATTTATCGTCGTTCACCCGGGCGGTATCGGCTTTCCCAAGCGCTGGCGGACAGACCTTCAAGCAGATGGTACCCCTTCTCCCGACGTGACCTTCATGTCCGACCTGATCGACCAACTGGAACAAGACTATGCCATCGACCCGAGCCGCATCTACGTCAATGGATTGTCGAACGGCGGAGGGATGTCCTCCCTGCTGGCGTGCGAACTGTCGGACCGCATTGCTGCGATGGGGAGTGTCGCCGGGGCGTATTCTTTTTCATGGAAAGATTGCCCGTCAGCACGCCCGGTTCCGGCAATAATTTTTCATGGTACCGCCGACCCGATCGTCCCTTACATGGGTGGCCTGGTCGATGATTCGCGCTTCAATTTTCCGCCCGTCCCCTCTTGGGTCGCAGATTTTGCCCGGCACAACGGGTGTGACAGCAAAGCGGTTGAAATCCCCGCCGCTGGGGAAGTCGGCGGTATCCGCCACGAAAACTGTTCGGAGGATGCTGAAGTGATCTTCTACACCATCGACGAAGGTGGGCATTCGTGGCCAGGCGGAGGTTATCTCCCGCAACGCCTCGTCGGCCACACGACGCAGGATATCGATGCGACGAAAGTGATGTGGGAATTCTTCCAGAAGCATCCACTGGAGGCGGTTTCAGACTGAAACAAGAAAGGAAAATCATATGAAAAACGAAAGAATGATCCTAATTACCCTGACAGTCGTGTTTGCCTTCAGCCTGCTTTCCGGATGTGCGTCCCAGAATACCGTTCTGACAGGCACAGACCAGGAGGCGATACTTGCCTTCAGCGAAGAGAAAACGGACAATTTAATGGCGGGGATGAATGCGAACGACTATGCGTTATTCTCGAAGGATTTCGATGAAGCGATGCTAACCGCCATGAGCAGCTCCAAGTACGACGCTTTTAAGACGGAAAGGGATGCCAAATTGGGTCCCTATATTTCGCGCGAAGTAAACAGCGTGGTTCAGCAGGGTGATTTCTATTCTGTGAACTATAAAACCGTCTTTGAGAAAGATGACAATGTGACCATGCGCGTTGTGTTCCGCGCTGCCGAACCTCATCAAATCAGCGGGTTGTGGTTCGATAAGTAAATCATCTTTCATCGTTAATCCAATTTATAATCAAGAACAAATTACATTATTCCCGAGGTCCTCATGAAGCTCTTTGTCCCCGGACGTATCTGTCTGCTCGGCGAACACTCCGACTGGGCAGGCGGCTACCGACGCATCAACGCCGACATTGAAAAAGGCTACAGCCTGATCACTGGCACCGACCAGGGCATCCATGCCGAAGTCTCCCCGCACCCCACATCGCTGGTCCTGACTTCGACATCGCCGGACGGCCAGTTGCAGGGACCTGTCGAGATTCCGATGGAGCCAAAGACGCTGATGGATGAAGCGCAGAAAGGCGGATACTGGAGCTACATCGCCGGCGTCGCCTACCAGGCGCTGACCCATTACCACGTCCGCGGGCTGGTGATCAACAACTATTTGACCGACCTGCCCATCAAGAAGGGACTCTCTTCTTCAGCAGCGATCTGCGTGCTGGCAGCGCGCGCCTTCAACCGCGTGTACGACCTCAAGCTGACGGTGCGCGGCGAAATGGAAATGGCCTATCAGGGCGAGATCACCACCCCTTCGCGCTGCGGGCGCCTCGACCAGGGCTGCGCTTTCGGCAACCGCCCCGTGTTGATGACCTTCGACGGAGACCGCCTCGAGACCGAGGAGTTGCACGTCAGCGAACCGTTATATTTCGTGCTGGTGGACCTGCAAGCCAAAAAAGACACGATGGAGATCCTGAACCGTCTGAACCGCTGCTATCCCTTCGCCAAGAATGAAGTTGAGCATGGCGTGCAGGAGCTTCTCGGACCGATCAACAAGCGCGTTGTCCTTCAAGCAATGGAAGCGCTCCGACAGGTCGATGCACAGCGGCTCGGAGCGTTGATGACCGAAGCGCAATCCTTCTTCGACCGCTACGCCATGCCGGCCTGTCCTGAAGAGTTGACTTCTCCCGTACTGCATAAAATTCTCGATTACGAGCCGCTCAAACCGCACGTGTGGGGCGGCAAGGGCGTCGGGTCTCAGGGCGACGGCACCGCCCAGTTCATCTGCCGCTCCGAATCCGACCAGCAGGCGGTGATCGAGATCCTGCAGCGCGACCTGGGCATGCCCGGTTACAAGATGACCATCACCCCTCAGCAGAAAGTCCGCAAGGCTGTCATCCCGGCAGCCGGGTTCGGCACACGCCTGTTCCCCGCCAGCAAAGCCACCAAGAAGGAACTCTTCCCCATCGTGGATCGCGACGGCATCGCCAAGCCGGCCATCCTGTTGATCGTAGAGGAAGCGCTGGATGCCGGTATTGAAGAGATCGTCATCATCGTTCAGGAAGCTGACCTGGACGAGTTCAACTCATTTTTCAATGGGCAGATCACCATCGAGAACTACAACAAGCTCCCGAGGCAGTTCCAGGATTATTCACGGCGCATCCTCGACATGGGTCGGCGGATCAAATTCGTAGTCCAGACCGCGCAGGAGGGTTTCGGCCATGCGGTCTATTCCGCGTTCGAAAGTGTCGGGAACGAACCTTTCCTTTTGATGCTCGGCGACCACATTTATCGCTCTACAGGCGAGACTTCATGCGCTCGTCAGTTGATGGACGCCTACCAGAAACACGGCACCAGCATACTTGGGCTGCGCCTGACACCCGAAGAGGTGATCGGCAACTTTGGCACGGTTACGGGCGTTTGGGTGAAGGATGAATCCGTTCTAAATATCACCGAATTCGCAGAGAAGCCCACTCTCGATTATGCCCGCACCAACCTGCGTGTGCCGGGACTGTCCACTAACGATTACCTGACCGTTTTCGGTCAATACATTATTAAACCCCAGTTATTCGATTATTTGCGCGAGCACATCGAAAATAACGTCCGCGAACGAGGCGAGTTCCAGCTCACCTCCGCCCTCGACCGCCTGCGCCAGGAGGACGGATTCCTCGGCCTGATGATCGAAGGAAAACGCTACGATATCGGCTTGCCGGAGTATTACCTTGAGACACTGCAGGCATTCAGGCAGGCATAAGTCGTGAATTAGTTTTTCTTCTTGCTTGCCTTTTATCTTGAAATGTGCTATTTTTAGCCTAAGAATTGTGCAGCGATATAAGTCAGGAGAAATTACAAACGCCAGATCGTATGCAAGACATTTACTCACTTCACGGGCAGCAGGTGACTCTCGCATGAGCATGCTGCGCGCCTTCATCGCCCTCGAACTCCCCGGCGGACTCCAAAAAGTGATCTCCCAAGTCATCGAACGCCTGCAGGCAAAGGCAGGTAAAACTTCCGTGCGGTGGGTACCGGCAGCGAACATCCATCTCACGTTGAAATTTCTTGGCGACGTCGCTCCGACCGGTCTCGGGTTGATCGAAGAGGCGATGATGTCTGAAGCATCGCTGCATAACGATATTAGGATGGAGGCAGGCGGTCTGGGTGCATTTCCAAACCTGAAACGACCTCGCGTCATCTGGATGGGTGTGGACGCTCCGCCCGAACTGGCTTCGCTTCAGCACGGAATCGATTCCGCCACCGCGCGACTGGGATACGCATCAGAGAGTCGATCCTTTTCCCCTCATCTGACGTTGGGACGTGTGCGAGAGAATGCTTCCTCTTCTGAACTTTCTGTTATCGCATCTGCCCTCCAGGAAGTAAAATTCACTTCCCCTGAACCGTTCGTTGTGGACGCCGTCCACTTGTTCAAAAGCGACCTGCAGCCCAGCGGATCAGTGTACACCCGGTTGTTTTCTGCACCATTTTCAAGCAAGAAGAAAAAGGAATAGACTTGGAACCTCTCGAACTCGCTCATACCATCGTAGATGCCCTTGAAGAAAAGAAGGGCGAAAAGATCATCCTGCTCGACATCCAGAAGGTGGCTTCCTTCACGGATTACTTTGTTATCTGCACCGGCACCAGCGACCGCATGTTGGATGCGCTGGCATCGGGCGTAGTCGAAAAAGTCCGCAAGGATCACCATAAGAAGGGACGAAAAGAAGGGGCTGGAGCCGCCGGCTGGGAAGTGATCGACTTCGGCTCGGTCATCGTCCATCTTTTCGCGCCGGAGCAGCGCAGCTTTTATAAGTTGGAGGAATTGTGGGGTGAGGGAAAAGTGCTGCTCAGGCTTCAGTAAACATCAACATAATACAGGTTGAGGAAAAGTTTCATCTTTCATAAAAAATCCCGCAGATTTCTCTGCGGGATTTTATCTAGCCTTCAAAAACCCACTTGTCAATTTCGCGGGACCAGCTTAGGATCTCGTCCTTCTTGAACCACAACGCCGATTCCTTTTCGCCATTCTCGGGCGTATCGGACGCATGCGTTATGTTTCGTCCGACTTCGAGCGCGAAATCGTGCCGGACGGTACCGGGTGCAGCCTCCCACGGGCGCGTGGCGCCCATCGTCTGACGGATGGCAGCCACCGCGTTGGGTCCCTCCCAGACCATGGCCATCACGGGAGCGGCGGTAATGTAATCGAGCAGACCTTCATAAAACGGCTTACCCTTATGGATGGCATAATGTTCTTCTGCCAGCGCGCGGCTGACTGACAAAAATTTTGCCGCCACGAGCCGAAGCCCGCGCCGCTCCAGACGGGAGATGACTTCTCCGATCAACGCGCGCTGCACGCCATCGGGTTTTACCAAGACCAGGGATTTTTCCACTTCGACCTCCAGTTGTTTAGAAATTATCAGGGCGGGATTTTACCACATCATCCAATATGATTTGTCCATTCCGATAAAAGAGGAGCGACTGGGTGGCCGCCCCTCTTTGTGAATCTATCTTATATCCGGAATCGATTACCGGAGCAGCTCCTCCGCCTTGGTATATGCATCCAACGCATCCTGAAGGCGGTTCGCGCGCATGTAGGCATCACCGAGTGTCTGCCAGATGACCACATCCACCGGAAAACGGTACTGAGCTTCGCGCAGGTCAAAGATGATCTCTTCGAGCATCTTTCCCTTTTTGATCAGTTTTCGATAACCCTGAGTGGCTTCGGGGAGGTTGCCGCGTTCCAACTCAAGTTTCGAATTCTCATAGAGAGCGATATCTTTTTCCGCCGATGCAACTTTCACCGGTTTCGCGGGTGCAGGTTCCTCGAGGACCGGTGCTGGGACCACAACAGGCATTTCTTTTACTTCCGGTTCATTGTCGATGATCGCGGTCATAAAAACCGCCTCGATTTGTGGTTGTTCAGGCGTCCACTCAGGCTTTTGTGCAGGGACGACCACAGGCTGATCGCCCCCCTCACCTTTCAGCCAATCCGGTAGCTCCTCGGACGGTAACTCGGCGGGTTCTTCATCCTTCAACCAATCCGGTAATTCCTCGGTGGTGTAGGCGGGCTGCTGAACTGCAGCGGCTGGCGCTGAAGTATCCTCCACATCCAATTGATGAAGCCATTCCGCAACCTCGTCGGCGGATGCCGCGCTTGCCATGGTGGCATCCGCGACCGGTTTCTCTTCGAAAATTGATTCGGACACCGGCTCGGTGAAAAGTGTCTCTTCAAAGGGCTGCTCACCGATGGTCGTCTCGTCGATAGGCGATTCACTGCTGATCGACTGCAGCCAGGTGAGGTCGCCCAGCGCTTCAGCTTCGGGCTGGGCAATTTCAGGTTCCTGTTTCGCAGCGGCAGCAGCAGCGCCCATCAACGCCCAGGTTGGCGCAGAGTCCGCCCGGTCTTCGGGTTTAGTCAACAGTTCCTCAGGTTTTGCTCCCTGTTTGGCAGCCAGTGACTCTAGCCAGGAGAAGGCATCCTCATCGGACATTTCCTCAGCCGGCGTGAGAACACTTGGTTCAACAGGCTGCGGCTGCCCGGTAAAGATTTCAGGTTCAACCGCGGGTGAAATCGTTTCTTCAGCAGGTTCATCGTCAAAAAGGGCTCCAGCCGCCATGGCTGCTCCAGCAGCAACGGCCGCGCCTCCAAGCCCGAAACCTAAATCGGCGGGTTTTTCCTCTTCACTGATCAATCCCAGCCAATCAGGAGAATCGACTGGGCGATCTTCGGGTTTGGTCAGAAGTTCTTCGGGTTTGGCACCCTGCTTGGCTGCCAGTGACTCGAGCCAGGCGAATGCATCATCGTCCGAGACCGGTAACCCATTATCCGGTTGGGCGGTAGCCTGCGCATCAGGGATTTCTGCCACCGGTTCAGAAACCGGCATGACATCACCGGCATTTTTGAGCCAATCCGGCAGGTCGGAATCTGCCTGGGCAGGTTGATCCTGGTTGATAACACCTGCGGCAGCAGCACCCGCTGCAGCGCCGACAAGCCAATCAGGCAGATCATCTTCCGGTTGGCCAACTGCGGGCAGGTTGACGGCAGTTGCATCCGCAGCCTGGCTTTCGAGCTGAGTTCAACCAGTCTGTGACCGGTTGTTCGGTCTGTTTACCGACAGCGGGGAGATTGACCGCGGTGGCATCCGTCGATTGTCCGCCAAGCTGGGTCAACCAATCAGGAGTCTCATCAGCAGGCAAAGCGGGAGTCTCTTCGACAGGTTCTTCATCACGGGCGGCCAAAGTCGCGCCAACTGCCGCTCCGATTCCCAGCGCAGCTCCGAACCCGGGCACATTTTCCTGCGGGAAACGATCAGGTGTTTGTTCAGCCGATCCACCAGATGTCACGCCAAGGTCATCGAGCCATTTCATATCCTCGCTTGAAATATCACCTGCAGACATGGTCTCGGCCGCAGGCTGTTCGAGCGCGCCGGGAGGGGCCATATTCGCAAGCCAGTCCGGTACCTCACCGGACGCGATGTCATCTGCAGCGATGGATGCAGCTGGAGCTTCAGATCCGGTCGCGGCATCGGCGGATGCGCGATCAGCCGCCTCGACAGCAGCGGCAGTCGTTGCAGCCCAGCCTGCGACTTTCATCCATTCAGGGATATTCTCTTCGCTTGTGGGTTCAATGTCGATCAACTCGGCGGGGGCAGCAGTTTCCTTGCCAGATAACCAATCGGGTTGAGCTTCTTCCTTGGCGGTTTCCAGGCCGAATTTTGCCGGAGCCCAGGCATCGGGTTGATAGGATAATTTTTCAATCGAGACGGCCGCATCTGCCACTTCAGCCGAATTGAAGATGCTCGGGGCAGCAAAAGCGGAATAGGGGTCCAGCGCATTGACACGATGACGGTAAACCTGGGTCGCATCCGCACGGGAAGTTAATGGCAGGATCTCTATCAGGATCCGGTTGGCGTCAAGGCAGTAGGGATATTTCTTGAGCAGGCTGGTGCAAAACTCAGTGGCTTCCACTCTTTGTCCGGCGCGGAAATACACACGCGCCAGCAGCACCTGCAGGTCCATCCGCTGAGGCTCCTCAGCCAGCACCGATTTAATCTCGGAGACAGCCTGCTGGAACTGGTCACCTCGAGCGTACATCTGCGCCAGAGCGCCGCGAGTCAGTCTAATTTTCGGAGGTTCCATGCCGTCGCGCCGGCTGTAAAGACGACGCAACTCCCCCTGGATGGCGGGATTGGATGACTGGGTTTCGAACGCGCGCTCCATGTGCCAGATGGCGGCGTCGAGGTTCTTCTGGTCGTCGTAAATGATGCTCATGCCGAGGTTGGCGATGAAATCCTCCGGCACAGCCAGAAGAAGGCGGTTGAACACATCCGCCGCTTCGGAGAAACGCTGGAGTTCGAGGTAGGCTTTGCCCAATAACCGGTAGGTATCCAGGCACTTCGGGAAGGTTTTCAGGATGTGCTGGCAGTGTGCCACAGCCTCGAGAGTCTGACCTTGATCGATCATTCCCTCGATTTCACGGTTGTAGGCGCGCAATGGAATTTTTGCCATTTAAACACTCCTCGTGTGGGTCCCCACACCTGGGCAGCGATGCAATTTGCGTTGATTCAATTAATTATAACGATTTTTCGCACACTTGTTTCACCAAATCCGACCCTAATACTTTTGTAAGAATTCAAGTTACTCACATGTCATAAAAAAGCGGGAGTGGTTTGGCAGGTTGGTCCTGCCAGCGATACGCCGAAAGCGCCATCTCCCGCGCTTCATCCAGTTGTTTTTGCCCATTCGCATGCAGGGTGAACAGAGGCATTCCTTTTTCGACTTTATCACCCACTTTATGGTGAACGACGATACCCACAGCATGGTCGATCGGGTCGGATTTCTTTGTCCGGCCTGCGCCCAGAAGAACAGCCGCCTCACCGATCATCCGCGCATGGACCAATGATAGATATCCACCCTGTGGTGATTTTACCACTTCCTGTGTCTGAGCCAGCGGTAAGCGGTCGGTATTATCCAGGGTCCTGATATCCCCTCCCTGGGCAATGACCAGTTGACGGAATTTTTCCCACGCGCTGCCATTGTGGATGGCCTTCTCAGCCATGAGGCGGCCTGCCTCGAGCAACTCTGCGCGTTTCCCCAGAAGGAGAATGTGCGCACAGGCGACCAAACAATGCTCCTGGAAATCCGCCGGTCCGCCTCCATGAAGGACATCGACGGCTTCCTTGACTTCGAGCGCATTTCCGACAGCATAACCGAGAGGCTGATTCATATCCGAAAGAAGGGTTCTCACCTCTTTCCCCGCCATCTCGCCGATCTTCGTCATGGTCACTGCCAACAGCCTGGCTTCATCCAGGGATTGCATGAACGCTCCCAGCCCGACCTTGACATCCAGCAAGATGGCATTGGCGCCGGCTGCGATCTTCTTGCTCATGATGGAAGAGGCGATCAGAGGGATGGACTGCACAGTTCCGGTCACATCACGCAGAGCATACAACTTGCCGTCAGCCGGAGCCAGGTCGAGGCTTTGCCCAATCAGTGCCACGCCGATTTCCTTGAGCTGCCGCTTGAATTGTTCGGTAGTGAGGATCACGCGATATCCAGGGATGGATTCCAATTTGTCTATCGTCCCGCCACTGAAGCCAAGTCCGCGCCCGGACATTTTCCCTACCGGCAAGCCGCAGGCAGCGACAACCGGGAGGACGACCAGCGTGGTCTTATCCCCCACGCCCCCGGAGGAATGTTTATCGACGGCGATGTCCACCACATCGGACAAATCCAGCATCGCGCCTGAATGGGCAATGGCAAGCGTTAGATCGGTGGTCTCACGCAGGTTCATCCCGTTGAGAACAACGGCCATCGCCCAGGCTGACGCCTGGTAATCCATTATTTCGCCCGAAACGAATCCCTTGATAAAGAAGTTGATCTCTTCCTTACTCAACTCCCCTTTATCTCGTTTCTTAATAATAATATCGACTGCACGCATACTGAATCGTACTCCTTTGCCCCATACTCATTATTTTATATCACTATCCGCATTAGGGCAATAAAAAACCTTGCGAAATTCTAGGATTTCGCAAGGTTGTAACCGTCAGGAGTATCTTGAACTGTCCATCCAAGAGAAGTTATCCTTTTTCGCAAGGCATCCGCTGCCAGCCAGTCTTTACGGCTGCGTGCTAAGAGCCTCTCCTCGGCTAAGGCGATCACATCAGGGGGAGGGGCGTCCTCGTGAATTTCCTCCGGAACCGCATTTTTTACCATTTCCCATACTTCGGATGGGATGCCTGATTCAATAGGATCGGGAACTAGCATTTGACCCAGGTCCGACAATGAAAAATCCATCCCTGCAGAAATGACTTTCGGGGCACACTCCCGAACAATGTGGATGGAACTCACTCCAATGATCCGGCAGGACCTCGTCGAAAAATCGAGTATCACACCGGTATGCTCATCCAGACCCAGGGTGGTATGGTCGGGAGGAAGCAGGCGGCACCACTCGGTAAACCGGTCCATCCCAACAAAACAACGGGAGGTGTCCACATCCGAGCCACCTTCGGCATTGTTCCAATGGGGGACGAAAGACAACGGGGTATCAAATTCCCTGAATAGATCAAGACCTGGCAATGCATGAACGTCCGCACCAACCTTGAATATCTCATAAACCGGGAGCGCCCAGGCTCCGGCTGCGATGGTGGCAGCAGAAGCGAAGACCAGCGAGGCTCCCAACCGGTGCCGTGCGCGGATGATATTCCAAGCCAGGCTGTTTTCCAACTGGCGGATGGCATAGGTCGGAGAGCCGGGTCCCATGAAGATCAGGTCCGCTGAAAGTAGTGGAGCGCAGATTTCCGGGTCATCCGGGCTAAAAGCGGTATTCTTTCTGCGAGCGGGGACGACATCCACTTGTGGACGGTAATTCTGCAAGCGGGTGGAGAGGAAGTCCGCCACACGACCAGCCACTTGCGAGGAATTTAGCTCAAATCCCGCCGGGGTCTCCAGGACTGCGATTTTTAGCGGCCTTGGATGAGATTGGGCAAGTGCCTCAAAGATCCTGCCGCCCGACAGAGATGTCTCCCCCGAGCCAAGGAAGGCGACCTGACCCAAGGTCATGAGGTCTTGCCGCCATTCAATCCGTCTAGGATGTCAAGTATGATGGAATTTTCAGGGATATCCTGCATGTTATCACCGTAATGTTCGTACCGAATGATACCTCCTTTATCGACAACCAATAAAGCGGGCATCCGCCCTAGTTTAAAGAGATTGACTTCCTGGTTATATAGGTTGGATACCGTATGTTTCGGATCAGGCAGCCCAATAAACGCAAGTTTTTCGCTATCCCAATATCTGCGATAAGCATTGGGACCGTCCGGACCGAGGGCCAGGATTTCCGCGTCACGCGCGGTGAACGCCGTCAAATCACTCTGTAAACGAGCGAGATGGGCGCGGCAGTACGGTCAGGCAAACCCCCGTAGGAATGCAAGCACAACATGTTTTTTCCCGTGGAAATCAGACAGCCTGACCGGCTGCCCGTTGAAATCATTGATCACAAAATCCGGAGCTTGTTTGCCCACAGCAATATCAGTCATCATTTTCTCCTTTTAGAAAAGTAATTATCGCATCCATGAATTGATCGGGACATTCCTCCTGAGGGACATGTCCGCATTGATCAAAAACAACCAGTTGAGCGCCTGCAATCTTACCGGCGAGCTGAACAGTGGATTCTGTCGGCACGATCCGGTCATCGTCTCCAGTAACCACTAGAACAGGCATTGACAATTCTTCAAGCCTGTCAACGTAATTCACAGGATTGGCGGCGATGGCAAATTCATACAGCGCCTTGTCCCAATTGTCCGCCTTCAAAGGCCGGCGGTAACCCTCGTATACATCCTGTGTGATCAAAGTCGGGTCATGCCACGCGAGACGGATAGTATCGTCACCCGATTCACCTGCGATACTGCGCACAAGCAGAGGACCCAGATGCCGGAGCTGCGGGCTTGCCATGAGGGGTAAAAGCCAGGATGGGAACCGTCCTCCGCGCCCGCTACCCACAGCCGGATCTACCAGTACCAGCCCATCCACCTTCTCAGAGTGTTCCAGCGCATAAGCTGTTGCGACACCGCCTCCGGCTGAGTTCCCAACAAGGATGGCTTTTTCCACACCCAGCTCAGACATTAATCCATCCAAAATCTCCACATTCCCCTGAACGCCATAGGGATTCGTCCCCGCCCAATCGCCCGGCATGGGACGTTCGGTTAGACCAAATCCAGGTCGGTCATAGACAATGACTCGACCAAGTTTCGATAACGGTTCCACAACTTCCCGCCAGGAGAATTCGCTCGCGCCAAAACCATGCAGCAGAACGAATACAGATTCACCCTGGCCGAATTCTTTGTAATGGATATCCACGCCATTAATATCCACAAACCTGCTGTCCGTATCAGCGAGGTCGCGCTCAGATGATGTACCTGTCAGCGGTGGGACTTGGAAAACTAAAGGTCCGATGAGCAGGAGCAATACAACGATGAGCGCAATGACGCCAATAATCTTCCATGCTCGTTTCAATTTATTCTCCCTCAACGGCACGAAGGATCCTCACAGTAAGATCAGCTGCCTGTATTTGCTGATCACCCGCTGAGATGGTTGGTGTCCCATCACCAGGCTGAGGACCGTAATTCCCGAACTGGGCATGGTTTCCGCCTTCGATCACTTCAGTGATAGTCCCGGGGGGTAGTTGAGCTAAAGTGGATTCGACATTCTCCTCACTAAGGACTTCATCGTTTGACCCATAAGTCGAGAGCCCCTTCATATCTGTGCCGGAAAAATCGTCACCGCTGGCAGGATACGATGCCCAAAAGACAAGTCCTTGAACCTCGTCAAGGTTTTTCCTGGCATAGGATGCCGCCATCGACCCGCCGAGGGAATGCCCGCCGATGACCCAATACCTTATGTCCGGATAGGCTGAAATGACATCCTTTGCTTTGTTAATCCCGAATACCGCCAACGAAAGCGGCATCTCGACAATTGAGACCATGTAACCACGGCTGGCTATCTCGCGCGCGACAGGTGCATAAGAACGATAATCCACGTGCCCGCCGGGGTAGAAGATAAATCCAGTAATCGGAGTCACACCAGTTGGTGCGAATACGACATAATCACCATTATCCTGGACAGTGACGACGTCATCCGATTCCATCGCAGCCAAGGCTTCGTCGGCGGGACCCAGAGGAGTTAATCCCCAGGCGATAAATCCGATGATCCCAAGCAGGAGCAGGCTCCCCACAACAATTAAAACAATTTTTAATACTTTCTTCATTCATCCTCCGAATTTTTCGGCAACCTATAGCCGGATTATTTATTCTTTCATATTCATTACTGCGAGCTCTTTAGCCAGCTGCCAGATTTGATCGAACATCGCTGCTGTCAGCCTGCCGGTCAACGTGTTTTGCTGACTGGGGTGATAAGAACACAACAGCCACCCGCCTGTCGGAAACTGATACTTCGCTGCATGTGCGAATTTCAAACTCGAATTCTGGATGGAATATATCCGTAAAACACTGTCAAATGCTATCCGTCCGAGCGCCACAATCACCCTGGGCTTGATCAACTTCAGCTCACGCTCGAGAAAAGGCTGACAATTCTTCATTTCCGCATGCGATGGTTTATTCTCTGGCGGGGCACACCGGCAGACTGGCGCTGTGTAAAGATCAGTGAGCACCAAACCATCGTTACGGCTTATTGATTCAGGCTGACTGGCAAATCCTGCTCGATAAAGCGCCGGGTACAGGAAATTCCCCGAAGCATCCCCGGTGAATTGACGTCCTGTCCGATTGGAGCCGTGCGCACCGGGAGCAAGACCCACGACAAAGACTCGCGCATGCGGGTCACCAAATCCGGGGACCGGTTTACCCCAATAGTCCCAGTCCTGGTAGGCACGCCGTTTTTCCCTGGCGACTTTTTCCCGCCACTCCACCAGACGTGGACATTTACGGCATGAGAGGATTTCCTTGTTTAGTACAGACAGGCTCATAGGATTAGCATCGCATCGCCGAAGGAATAGAATCGATAACCTTCCTTGATGGCGGTTTCATACGCCTTAAGTATCACTTCGCGACCTGCGAATGCGCTCACCAGCATCAGCAGGGTGGATTTCGGCAAATGGAAATTGGTCACCATTACGTCCACACGGTTGAAATTGTAGCCCGGCAGTATGAATAAGTTCGTTGGTCCGGCAAACGGCTGAATGGGAATCTCGTTTTTCAGGCTCTCAAGTGTTCGCACGCTGGTCGTCCCGACTGCGACGATTCGACCTCCCACCTGTCGGGTCCGGTTGATCGCGTCGGCAGCCTGCGAAAGTACCTCGCACCATTCTGTGTGGATTTTGTGTTCCACAGGGTTATCTTCCATGACAGGTGCAAAGGTGTCCAACCCAACGTGCAAAGTGACATAGGCGATTTTCACACCGGATGCCGTCAATTCATCCAGCAATCGGGGAGTGAAATGTAAACCGGCCGTCGGCGCGGCTGCGGATCCCGGCTCGCGGGCGTACACCGTCTGGTAACGCTCAGGGTCGGCGAGGGCAGAGTGAATATATGGAGGGAGCGGGACGTGCCCGGCAACCGGGAAGAACGGCTCAATGGGTTCCGAGAAGCGGATCAAACGGCGGGAACCATCCAGCACCTGTTTGATTTCTGCGGAAGGACCATTCTCCACAATGACCCTCTTATCCGCTGAAAGACCTTTGCCTCCGACTAGACATTCCCACGTCAGCAGATCTTCACGCTTTAGCAGGAGCAACTCCACGCGTCCACCAGTCGATTTATGGGCGAAAAGTCGAGCCGGGATAACACGAGTTTGATTAAGTACCAGCAGATCGTCGGGATGCAGGTATCGCCCGATTTGATTGAACACGTCATGAGTGATCTGGCCTGTCTTTCTGTCCAAAACGAGCAAACGGGATGAATCACGGGGCTCGACGGGAGTTTGGGCGATCGATTCAGCCGGCAGATAGTAATCGAAGTCGGATGTTTTCATGGGTCCAGAATAAAGGCGGGATTTACTTATTCATCATCCTGACGATGACGTTGAGGATGATGGTGAGAAGGATGGATATTAATATCGATGCGGCACAGGGAATGTAAACCGTCATATTTTCCCCGTTGTAAACAAAATTACCGGGCATCCGATTGAAATTAATGTTCAGGCGCGAGAATAGATAAATCACCCCTCCCGCGATCATCATAGCGCCGCCCAGAAGGACAAGAATCTTTGCAATCTGTTCCATGATCATTTATAAGAGACGGGCTTGTGCATCCTTATCGGGGTAAGGTACGCCGAGGTGTTGATACGCTGCCCGAGTGGCGATGCGTCCTTGAGGCGTGCGGTCAAGGAAGCCCATTTGAAGCAGATAAGGCTCGACCACATCCATGATCGTGTCGGATTCCTCGCTGATGGCAGCCGCAATGGTGTTTAGACCAACCGGACCCCCTTCATATTTTTCGATGATGGTTTTCAACACACGACGGTCAACATCATCCAATCCGAGTGGGTCCACCTGGAGAAGGTCCAACGCTCCCGAGGCGGTCTTTCGGGTGATGACGCCTTCTCCGCGCACCTGGGCAAAATCACGGACGCGCCGCATCAGACGCAGGGCTATGCGCGGAGTGCCTCGTGCGCGGCGGGCAACCTCATTAATCCCATCATCATCCGCAGGAACCTTAAGCAATTCTGTCGCACGGCGGACGATTTTCCGCATCGCCTTCTCATCGTAATAATCGAGACGGTACACCGCCCCGAAGCGTGCGCGCAGAGGAGCAGTCACCAGCGCAAGTCGGGTGGTCGCTCCGACGATGGTAAATCGCGGCAGCTTGAGGCGAATCGAGCGCGCCGAGGGTCCCTTACCGATCACAATATCAAGAGAAAAATCCTCCATCGCGGGATAAAGGACTTCCTCCACCGCGCGACCTAATCGGTGGATTTCGTCGATGAAAAGCACATCTCCAGCACGCAGGTTGGTCAGGATGGCTGCGAGGTCGCCGGCGCGTTCGATGGCAGGACCGGAGGTGATCTTGATGTTGACCCCCATCTCGTTAGCCACGACATGTGCGAGGGTTGTCTTCCCAAGCCCGGGCGGACCATAGAATAGGACGTGGTCGAGCGGTTCGCCGCGTTGCAGTGCTGCCGCGATCAGGATGCTTAAATTTTCCTTGACCTGGTCCTGCCCGATCAGATCGTTCATTTTTTGCGGGCGGAGTGCGTTGTCCACACGGTCGTCTGTTCGTGTTTCAGGGTCAAGGGGACGGGGGTGTTTTTCGGTCATGAGTCGATTATACCCTGTGACAATTGGTACTTGCCCCACTGCCGTTTTTCATTTATCCTCATCACACCATGAGCCCTGATACCTTCCCCTGCCCTGCCTGCGGAGGTCCAGTGGAACCTCTCGCCGGTAAGACCCGCATCTCCTGCCCGTATTGTGATACCACGGTCACCATCCCTGATGAGCTGAAAACCAGGACAACGATGCTCCCCCTCCTTCCAACAAGAAGACTCCGTACTTCATCCCTCCCCCGCCGCGGGAAGGAGACGACATCACAGACGTCCTCAACCAGGTCAAACCGCTGGCCTCCGGCGCGATGAAAGCCTATGGGATCTGGGCGATGATACGGATGCTTTGGCGTCGCGTAGTCCCCGCCTGTGCGGTCCTCGTGATGATTCTGTGTATCCTCGTCTGCGCCGCCAGCATCCTGATCATTTTCCTTGCACAACGAGGCACATGACGTGAAAGTCTCTTTTCCACACGATTTCGTTTGGGGCGTGGCGGCTTCCGCCTACCAGATCGAAGGGGGATGGAATGAAGATGGAAAGGGTCCATCCATCTGGGATACCTTCAGCCATATTTCGGGGAAAGTGGTCAAGGACCAGAACGGCGACATCGCCATCGACCATTACCATCGATGGCAGGAGGACCTGGATTTGATGGCCTCTCTACAAGTCAAATCCTATCGTTTCTCCATCGCCTGGACCCGAATCCTGCCGTCCGGTCGCGGAGCAGTTAACTCCCCCGGGCTTGATTTTTACGACCGCATCGTGGACGGCTGCCTCGCGCGAGGTATTGATCCGGTCCCCTGCCTCTTCCACTACGACCTGCCACAGGCGTTGCAGGATGTTGGCGGCGGATGGAAAAATCGTGACACAGCCTATCATTTTGCGGATTATGCCCGGGTAGTCACCGAGAGGTTGAGCGACCGGGTTAAGATCATCATGACCCATAACGAGCCCTGGGTTACAGCTATTGCCGGGTACATGATGGGACTTCACGCACCGGGCGAGAAAAATCCCTACAACGGCCTCAAAGCAGCCCACCACGTCATGCTCTCACACGGACTGGCTGCTGAGGCGATCCGAGCATCAGCCCTCAAACCGATCAAGGTGGGAATCACCCTAAACCTTTCGCCATTTTATCCTGCGACAAATTCCTCGCGCGATATCCAGGCTGCCGAGGACGCTCACGCCATGGTCAACCGCGTGGCGCTGGACCCGTTGCTCCTGGGAACGACTCCACTGCTGAAAAACTGGAAGACCCGATGGCTCGCAGCAAAATTTATTAAAGATGGCGACCTCGACATAATTAAAAATCTCGATTTACTTGGGGTCAATTATTACTCACGCGCTGTTATGAAATTCAGCTGGAAAAACATTCCCCTCTTTGCCGAGGAGGTGAAACCTGTTGGGAACGAATATTCTGAGATGTGGGAAATCTATCCTCCGGGGATGTATGTTCTCCTAAAACGAATCTGGGAAGATTACTATGTCCCCGCCCAAGCGGGTGGAAAATCCATGCCTGAGTTGATGATCACAGAAAACGGCGTCCCCGTGCCGGATATTTTGGATGCAGACGGACGTGTGCACGATGAGCGGCGCATCCGTTATTTACGAGATCATCTCGTACAGGTTCACAAGGCAATCCAAGAAGGAGTGGATATCAAAGGGTATTACGTCTGGTCGTTTGCTGATAATTTCGAATGGAACTTAGGGTACGGTCCTCGATTTGGCTTGATTTATATTGATTACGATAATCTAAAACGAACCGTCAAAGATAGCGGAAAATGGTATTCCAAGGTTATCACTGAGAATGGTTTCGATACAGGAGATTAATATGCGGCGATTGATTATCGTTGCACTTGTGATTGTCCTTCTGCTCGGTTTGGCGGCTCCTGTCCGGGCTGACGATACATTGTTGATCTATTATGCCGGCGATACTGAAAGCGGGGTTTATTCTGCCCTGGAATTGACTGGCTACACGCTCGTCACTGATCCTTCAGCAGCCCAAGTCTATGTGCTCAATGGGGTTATCCCTGATGACCCGCTCATCGCTGAACGGATCAAATCGGGTGAATCGGGAGTGGTGCTAATCCTGGGAGAAAGTCTCACGGATGATCAGGTGCAAGACCTGCTCGGGTTCCCGGTTCAGCTTGAGGAGGAATTTAATGCAGTCAGCCTGACCGGTATCTCCGGAGTCAACGATCCGCTTCTGACCGAGATCATCTGGAACAGCGCACCTCAAATTCGGGAACGCATGAATATCTCCACTCCTGTCTCCTCGGTTCAGCCTCTTGTAATCGCCTATGAAAACAGCGAGTGGTTGCTGTGGCAGGTTCGGCCTAATGCTTTCGTTTTCAACGGTTATTTGAATCACGGTTTCAACCCGCAAATCCAGGAATGGGCTTATTTCAACTACCTGATCTATCACCTGTCCACGCGCGCTGGTGGGCAAATTCCCGATTCCTTTGCGGATTATCCCGCCAGTCCGGTTCCCCATGCCAGCGAGAGAAATTTATTATGGGGTTTGATGGCGGTTATCCTGGTGACCACATTCACTGCGTTCTTCATTGTACGGCGATACAGCCTGGCTCACCCCGAGGAGCTTGACCGGATCGTGGCAAACCGCACACAGTTCGAGGCTCACGAAGCAGGAACCGAATGGGAAGCTGTCGGATTCCACAGACCACTGAGCGGATTCCTGGTCGCGCTATCCATTGGACTCTTATTGTTCATCCCGCTCATCATTTACCAGAACTTGATCCTGCCCACATACATTTTACCGTCCGCCCAGGCGTTGGGAATTTGGGGGCGTGTCACCCAGTTCTTCAACCTGGCCTGGCTGTTTTTTGACATGGGTACCAGTATTGCTTTCATCAAGTACCTTTCTGAATACCGCGTGAAGGACCCGAAACGAGGCATCCAATATGGGCAGGTATTCGTCTGGTGGCAGGCACTTTCGGGGGCCGTCCAGGTGACTCTGGTGATCGGGCTGGCCAGCGCACTCGCCCCGAAATCCGCTTATGCGTTGTATGCCTGGAGCATCATTATCCATGCGATGATTCAAATCCCCGGTTTCTATCAGGTCTTCCGCCACGCGCTGACCGGTTACCAGCGGATGGATTACTCGCGCATGCTTTATACCCTCAACGAGGTGGTCATGCCGATGGTGGTCCAACCACTTTTCGTGGGATTCATGTATTACTGGGGCACCACTCATCCCATGTATGGAGGTCCGCTGGGAGGGCTATTCGGACTTGGGCTGGCTGCCTACGCCGCAGAATTGTTGATGTTCCTCTTTGGGTGGTGGCTATACCGGCGTGTGGGTTACAACGCCCGCATCCTGTTCCTGGCCCATTTCGATTGGGAAGTTCTCAAAGGCAGTTTCAAATTCGGTGTGTTCGAAATGCTTGGCTCTGCGGCCTGGTCGTTCGGTCAAGCTGCTGAAATCGCCATCACCCAGAACAGGCTTATCAACTACACCGAGATCTGGGGCAACTGGGGCTTGGCTCAGAATTTCATTTTTTCCTTCAACGTCACCCAGATGTTAAACGACGGGGTCATGCCGGCGATTTCTGAAGCATTTTCGCATGGCAAGATCCGCCTCAGCCAATACTATTCGGTGATGGCATATAAATACAATGGGCTGTTCAGTGCGTTTCTGGCGGCGGTCCTGCTGGCAGTTGCTCCGAAATTCATCATCGGCGCGACGGGGATCGAATTTCAACGGGCAGCCATTTACGTGATTCCGCTCATCATCTGGGGGGCGTTCCAATTCCCATCCTGGGTGGGCGACACGGTCCAGCTGGGTTCCGATAAACCTTATCTAAAAGCCATCCTCGTTTTTGCCGAGCAGATGATCCGCATCTTTTTCATGTGGATCCTGTTGGAACGATTCCAAGTGACCGCCTTGATCGTCGCCTATTTCATCGGACTTTTCGCAAAAGGGATCACTGCTTATATCGTCAACAATAAATATTGCTATCCTCAGCGATTCTTCGCCTGGCAGTCGCTCGCCGCTCCATTACTGGCAGGCGCTGCCCACTTTGGGTTCATGTTTTGGCTGACAGAGTTGATCTGGACGGGCGATCAGATAACCAGCATTGTGATATTCTTCATTGGCGTTTTACCCAGCTTCCCGGTTTTCATGTTCCTTTACGGGCTGTTCGGCGGCTGGGACCAGGCCACCCTGGAAGAACTTGCCGAAGCCGCCTCGATGGCAGGATTAATCCGCCCATTGGCGAAATGGGGTTTGTACAAACCGTCCGCCCTGGGCGCCCGCATCAGCCCCCTGAACGGCCGCTTTCCGATTACCATTCGGGCAGAGGCCATGGCTGAGGCTGTCGCGCTGACCCAGGAAAAAGTAAAATTATGACATTGGAGCCGAGATGAATACTATTCATATCATTTCACACACGCATTGGGACCGGGAATGGTATCAGACCTTTCAGCAATTTCGGCTGAGGCTGGTCCATCTTATCGATGGTTTGCTTGACATCCTGCACAATGATATTAATTTCAAGTACTTTATGCTGGATGGACAGACGATCGTACTGGAGGATTATCTCCAAATGCGTCCGGAGCGCGAAGAGGAGCTCAGGCGTTACATCCAGCGTGGACGGATTATCATCGGTCCCTGGCATATCCTGCCGGATATGTTCCTCGTCAGCCCCGAGGCGCATATTCGAAATCTTCTGGAGGGCGACAGGACCGCCCGCCGGTTTGGACCAAAAATGATGGTTGGGTACATGCCTGATTCATTCGGGCATATCGGTCAGATGCCGCAGATCCTGAGGGATTCGGCATCGAATCAGCCTCCCTCTGGCGCGGCGTGGACGACCAGCCCTGCGAGTTTTGGTGGCAAGCCCCCAACGGTTCTCAGGTATTCATGGCTAACCTGCGAAACAGCTACGGTAATGGAGCAGAGCTCCCCGCCCTCGATACTCGCCAATTCTCTTCACTACTAGCGGAGAAAGTAACATCGTTAAAAACTCACTCTGCCGCGTCAGACTTGCTCATCATGTTCGGCACAGATCACATGGAACCAAGCCCGGCGACATCATCTGCGATCGAGTATGCAAATTCGGCTCAAGGAGAATACAAGGTCATCCATTCCACTCTGCCGGATTACATCGCCGGCGTGCGCGCATCCATTCAGAGCGAACTCATGCCGGTAGTAAAAGGAGAACTACGATCTTCGCTACGTTCACCCTTGCTCCCCGGAGTATTATCTGCTCGTATTTGGATCAAGCAGGATAATCAGGCATGCCAATCCCTGCTCGAAAAGTGGGCAGAACCTTTCAGCGTATTCGCCGAACGTACGGTCGGAAAAGCCGGCGTATCAAGCATAAACAGGTTATCCCAACCTGCGTCAATCATTCGGCAGGCATGGCGATTGCTGATGGAAAACCACCCCCACGATTCCATCTGTGGTTGCTCCATCGACCAGGTACACAATGAGATGAAAGTGCGATTTGACCAGGTCAAACAGATCGGGGAAGAAATCACCCGGCAGTCGCTGGCATCTCTTGCCGATTCGGTGGTCACAGACCGCGGACCACAACCCGGCGAAGTCAAACCATCTTCGGCGGTAGTGGTTTTCAATCCTTCATCCAATCCCCGCACAGATCTTGTAAATGTTGAAATCAATCTCCCGGCTGGCGTGGAGGCGTTTGACCTGATGGATGATGGCGGTGCGATCGTCCCACATGAATCCCTTGGTTTCGAAAGCGCCGATCTGGCAAATCTCATCCTTGATCGAAAAGGACTGCGGGAGGCAATGACCATGGTCAACGAAGGCCGTGTCTCGGGCATGGGTGTGCAAAGTTTTTCAACCCATCGAGAAGGGAAGACACTGCACCTTGAGTTGCTGCTTTCGGATGGAGAACCCAACCATGACGCCTGGCAGCGCGGAGTTAAGGAGACCACTTCGTTGTTAGAGGATGAAACTTTGACGTCCTTCCATGTTCAGGCGCGAGCGCTCCCCTCAAATAGAATCCTGTTCCCTGCGCCGCACATTCCCGCTCTGGGTTATCGCACATTCTACGTTTACTCACGCGAGCTTCCCGAGTCTACACCGACACAACTCAACCCTGCTGCCCGGTTGCTAATGCCGCTGGCAAAAACATCCCTTGGGCAAAAGCTGATCGAACGCTTTTCAGCTGAACCATCCCCCAAACCACCTTATGTTATCGAGAATGAGTTCTTTACCGTGGAAGCCGATTCCAGGGGCTACACTCACTCTTACAGACAAACGGGATGGATCTGTTGTATAACAACCTTAACTCTTTTAAAGATACTGGGGACAGAGGGGATGAATACAACTACTGCCCGGTAGAAAATGAACCGGCTCCAGAAAAATTGACCACCAAGCTTTGGGGTGTAAAAATCAGCCGAAGTGAAGTTCGACAGGTGCTTGAACTCGCTCTAGAGCTCACAATCCCGGCAGAGCTAACAACAGACAGGTCTTCACGAGAATCGGATCTGGCTTCCCTGGGCATCGTTACCCGAATCAGTCTTGCTCCAGGAATTCCGAGAGTCGATATTCACACGGAGGTTGATAACAATGCCCGCGATCACCGTCTGCGGGTCCACTTCCCCACCGGATTGGATTGCGGTGACGTGGAACATCCCGTCAGCGCTGACTTTGACGGTCACTTCGAGGTGGTACGCCGACCCTTTGGTGAGACTCTCCAACCGAAACAGGATCAGGAAGGTCTTTGGGTTGAACAACCCCGCCCGGAAGTCCCGCAAAGGGCGTTTACGGACGTTTCCGATGGAAGCCGGGGATTGATGATCGCCAGCCGAGGTCTCCCTGAAGTGGAGGTTCTTAAACGTGAAGATGGCACCGCCGAGGTAGCACTGACCCTGCTGCGATGTATAGGTTGGCTTTCACGTGATGATCTCCCTGTGCGGCCCGGGCATGCCGGTCCCGGCATGGAAACACCTGAAGCGCAAATGCCAGGAACCTGGAGTTTTGATTATTCGATCATCCCTCATGTTAAAGGGCAGACAAGTCCGTCTCCCCTGGCTTATAACTTTGAAGTTCCGATGAGGGCAGCAGCCACGTCTCTCCATTTCGGCACGCTCCCGCCATCGGGATCGTTCATCGATGTCGAGTCGACCGGATTTGTGATTTCAAGCATCAAGGAAACGGAAGACGGCCGTGGCTGGTTGGTGCGCGGTTATAACATGACAGACCATCAGCTTCCTGTCTCCATCAAATCCTGGAGACCATTCAAGTCAGTGGACTTTACCAACCTGGCCGAACAAAAACTCCGGTCAGTGGATGTTCCGCCCGGAGGCAGGGTGACATTTACTGCACAACCTTTTGAGATTATAAATTTGGTATTTGGAGATTGAACAAGCAAAAAATAAAATCAGCCGCCCGAACAGGCGGCTGATGATCTAAAAAGCGCCGTACATATTTGGAGGTGCCAACACTGCAGGGAATCGTTCGCGCAGTTGATCCCTCGCTTCGTAACAAAGGTGGCAGGCGTCGGCGTAGGTTTTCTTGTGCGGGAGATTATACTGCTTCACCAACCCCGCTGGGCCTTGAGTAAGGAGTGGTCCCACGATAGGATGTGTATCGGGCTTGTATTCGTCGCATATTGATCGAAGCGATTTTTCAGTGAGGTTTCCGATCACAACACCCTGGCAAATGTGCAGATAACCAAATGGATCGACGTGCACCCTTCCCGGTTCGCGCAGGTCTTCATTTTGGCATGAATCGAATTTCGTCCAGGATATTCCGCTCCCGGACCGTTCAGCCAGCTTGCAGGCTGCCCTTCCGCGGAACATCACTCGCGACTCACCTTCAGGAAGTTGTCCTTCCCTGTCATTGGGTGACAACTGCTCCGGCTGCGCGATCCTGATCAGACCCACAGGTATGGATAATTGCTCAGCAGCGGCGAGCGCGTAACGAGGAAGGGATTTTTCCTCATCGCAATCATGATACTGGTCACAACTGATGGATAGATCCTCGACCATGTCTGAAAACGGCTTGAGCCAGGTGACCGCATCTTTTTGGCTGGTCGCCCAATACGCATTTGTAACAATGCCGACATGGAATCCCATGCTGGTCGCCAGTTGGACGCCTCTCATCAGGACCGGGTAATAAAGAAAAGGTTCCCCGCCTTCGAAATAAATCCAATCCACTGTTTTTGCCTCTCGGGCTTCGTGCAAATATCCCTGCACCTGATCGATCGTCATCACGCCCGCCTGACGGGGACTGCCCCAAACAAAACAGTGGTCGCATTCGAAGATGCACTGGTATGTCAATAGAAAATGCAGGCCTGTTACTTTCATATCCGCTCCGGGGAGACTCACCTTACAAACTTAGTTTACGCAGTTTTTTCCACTCGTCACCCGTCAAAAGTCACATAAAGGCTATAATAAAGTAATCGAAATCCAGGAGGAACTCATGTCGAACGTCTTTGCATCCAGGCACCCGTTGGTAGGTCATAAACTCTCCAGACTGCGCGATAGATCCACCGACCCGAAGCGATTCCGTGAATTGGTCCGCGAGATCTCGGCTCTGCTGGCTTATGAAGCCACCGCCGACCTGCAAACCATCCCCCGTGAAGTGGAGACTCCCTTGGAGAAAATGACGGGGATGGATTTGAAGGAAAAAGTCGGGCTGGTGCCGATCCTGCGCGCCGGACTTGGAATGGTGGAGGGGATATGGGAGTTGATGCCATCCGCTGAAGTGTGGCATATCGGTTTGTATCGAGATGAACGGACGCTCAAGCCGGTGGAATACTATAACAAACTGCCGACCGAACCCACCGTTTCTGTTTGCCTGATTCTAGACCCGATGCTTGCCACAGGCGGGTCTGCCACAGCCACCGTCAGCGTGCTCAAGCGCTGGGGGGCAAAGAAAATCAAATTTGTCGGCTTGATCGGTGCGCCCGAGGGGATATCCCGCCTGCAAAGTGACCATCCCGACGTGGACATCTTTCTCGCTGCAATTGACGACCACCTGAATGAAAAAGGCTATATTGTCCCAGGGTTGGGAGACGCTGGCGACCGGCAATTTGGGACCGCGTAAGGTTTCCTTATTTCACCCTGAAAACGGATTTTCTGGTACTAGAGTACCAGAAAATCCGTTTTACTTAATAAAACTGTTAGTAACGGAAGGGGGTCTGTAAAGGTGTTTGAGCTCAAGATAGTTTATATTTCAAATATAGATAAAAAACTAATTTTAGAATTTATAGGAAAGAAATGAGACAGAGCGCTGAGTATTTAAAATTTTCACGAATTACCCGTTGGTTCCTCGTCCTGCTTTTGGTGATCGTAAATTGCGCATCAACACCCACAAAAACAGCGCAGGCATCCTGCAGCCCTGCTGCCACAACGGGTGACGATACGATCATATGCACAACCGCGAACGATACGATTGATGGCCTTGCAGGCAACGATTCCATCAATGGCGGGGGCGGCAACGATACCATCACCGGAAATTCAGGAGATGACACATTAATCGGTGGAACTGGCAATGACACCTATAGATTTGACACCGACGCGGTACTGGGTACCGATTCGGTTACAGAAGCCTCAGGCGGTGGAACGGATACGCTCAACTTCAGCGGTTCCACAAACGACCTAATCGTGAACCTGGGGACCACGGGCAACCAGACCATTAATGGCAACCTCACACTAAACCTGACTGCTGCACAGGTGGAAAATGTCACTGGCGGAGATGGAAATGACCAGCTGACCGGTAACACACTTTCAAACTCGATCACCGGTGGAGCTGGTAATGATGTTTTGACCGGTGGCACGGGAAATGATACCTATTATTTCAATACAAATACAAATCTCGAAATCGATACAGTAACAGAAGCAACCAGCGGTGGAACAGATGCATTAAATTTTTCTGGATCCAACAATACCGTAATAGTTAACCTTGGGACGACGGGCAACCAGTTTGTAAATGGCAACCTCACCTTGAACCTGACTGCTGCGCAGGTTGAGAATCTCACTGGTGGGAATGGTGGTGATAATCTTACTGGAAATGCGCTTGCCAATGCGATTTCTGGAGGAAACGGCAATGACACTCTGGATGGCGGGGCGGGAAACAACTCACTTACCGGCGGCGCAGGTGATGATTCCCTTACAGGTGGCACCGGTAATGACACTTACAACTTTGATACCGATACCTCATTAGGGGTCGATTCCATCACGGAAGCCTCGGGTGGTGGTACGGACGCTTTGAGTTTCAATGGTTCGACGAATACTGTGGTTGTTAACTTAGGGACCTTAGGCAATCAAATCGTCAATAGTAATCTGACTATTAACCTGACTGCTGCCCAAGTGGAAAACCTCACAGGCGGTAGCGGGAACGATACGCTTACAGGGAATTCATCGAACAACTCCATTTCCGGAGGAAGTGGTAACGATATCTTGGACGGCGGTGCAGGTAACGATACACTCACGGGTGGTGCGGGAAATGATTTACTGCTAGGCGGTACAGGGAACGACACTTACAGCTTTGATACTGATTCCGCCTTGGGCGTAGACGAAATCACAGAAGCAGTTGGTGGTGGGACGGATACCCTGAATTTCAGCACCTCCTCGAATAACATGTCAGTAGATTTGTCACTCATCGGAAACCAGGTTGTCAATACCAATCTCACCCTCAACCTGACATCTTCCCAGGTGGAAAACCTTACGGGTGGCACTGGAAATGATACTCTCAATGGAAATTCTCTCAATAACACCATCTCAGGTGGAAATGGCAACGATTCCCTAAACGGAGGGGACGGAAATGATACGCTGGATGGTGGTGCCGGGAACGACACGATCAACGGAGGTAATGGAAACGACACCCTGACCGCTGGAACCGGCATTGACACACTGGACGGTGGAGCGGGCGATGACATCATCACCATCAGCGGTGCAAATGTCACAGGAGATTCATTTACGGGCGGAACAGGAAACAACACCTTCCGGTTTTCCAGTGGTACCAGCGGAATTCTTCAACTTATCTCCAATGGCACTGATACGTTGGATTTCTCATTGTTTGGGGTCGCGATAAGCATCGACCTTGGCAATGCATCCCCTCAAAATGTTACCGCTGGGCTTCAACTGACTCTGGTGGGTTTATTCGAGAATGTCATCGGGACCACTCTCAATGATTGGATCATTGGCAATAATGGCGATAATGTCCTTACAGGCGGCAATGGAAATGATACTCTGAATGGCGGTACAGGCGGGACAGATCAATTGGATGGCGGGGCTGGCATCGATACAGTCCAAAACTATGATCCGACCGACTCTCGATCTTAACATTGAAACAGGAATCCCGACATCTACTCCTACGCCGACTGCGACTTCTACGCCGACAAATACACCCACCAACACACCGACTAATACGCCAACCAACACACCCACCAATACCCCTACCAACACGCCAACCAACACGCCCACCAATACCCCTACCAACACGCCAACCAACACACCCACCAAAACCCTTACAAGCACACCAACTTACACACCAACGTCAACCCCGGTTCCTGACAACCAGGATAATTCACTCAAGCCACCTGAGGGAATCTCATCAGGGAGAATTATCAATGTCAATGATGATGAATACGTCAACCTTAGCTGTGATTTTCAATGGATGACCTTAAAACTTCCAGATGGCGATTACGACACCTTCACCAACATTTGCGGGTATACCGCAAACATTAAGCACCTCGCAATTCAGGAAATCCCAGATGACCTGCCAGATGGATACGAATATTCAAATTCAATGGAAGTCACGCTTCTAGACTCAAATAAGGATTTTATATCCGTCCTTCCTGGTTATGGCTCCAGCACAATATCCTATCTGGTTGATCCGAAAACTCTGGAGAAAGCGGAATACTCCATCCTGTTTTGGGATGAGACTTTAAATGATTCTATTGGCGGGTGGATTAAGCTACCCTTATTGCCTGATAACCCAAATACTGATGACTTCTACCAGCTTCTTCACCCAGACAATCCAAGCGACCAGCGAACAATCATCGTGCCGGTCTATGAGTTTGGTAAATCACGAATTCAAGTAACGACGAACTTTACTGGGATATTTATCCTGGTGGAAAGTCAATAACAAACTCAGGGAAGAATCACGCTATCATGCCACATCCAATCCGGTGATTTTTGTCAACACCCGATGCAGCAGGAATAACGGAATTATCAGCAAAAAGTGCATGATCACACTGAGTCCAATGATCAGCGATAAGGACTTAAAAAAAGTATTCAAAGAGGGAGCCAGATGCTCAAGCATCCATGGACCAGCCCCCGCCAGGATCGCCAACGCAATCAGCACCACACATAAGATTCCAAGTGGCAGCCAGGCATGGCGATCCGATGCGGACGGCATCATGGTGCTGCTCACAGTGAATGTGAGATAGAACCAAATCCAGAAATCCGACGTGGAGGGAAGGAGACTCAACCCTTCATAGAACGATTGGGTCTGCCCAGCCTTAAAAAGTCCCCACAACTCCAATAGGTGCATTTGATAGATGGCTGCGTAAGCGATGAAAAGACAGCCGGCGATTAATGGTGCAACACCTACGATCGAATCTCGGAATATATCTGAAGGCTCTGTTTCCACATAACCAAGCTGCAATCTTCCGTCTGGCAGTGACTGAGGGATTAGGGAAAAACTCCCCGTCCTTACTCTCAGTAATTTGGCGGTCATAAAGTGGCTGAGTTCATGAAGCATGACTCCCGGGAAAAAAACGAGCGAGAATATCCAGATGGTTACCGATTCATGCCGTGTTGTGATCATGAATACTGCCTGGAATTCGCGGTGCAATCCCCGCTGCAGAAATACAAGCAGGATGAGCAAGGCGAATAATAGTATCAAGCCGTCAAATGAAAAGACTAGATCCATGAATTGACACTGCAATCAAGGAACGAAATTCAAGCCCCGTTGATTGTCCGCTTAAAGAATGATTTTTATTTTCCTGAAGCTGCCTGGGTGATTTTGACAAATTCCTCGGTTTTGAGACTTGCCCCGCCGACTAATGCTCCATCGACATCCGGTTGGGAGAAGAATTCCTTCGCATTGCTTGCAGTGACAGAGCCCCCATACAAAATTCGGACTGCAGCAGCGACATCTTCTCCGAACATTTCTCTTAGCACAGGGCGAATGACGTCCCGATGAACCGATTCGGCATTTTCACCGGATGAAGCACGACCGGTTCCGATCGCCCAAACCGGCTCATAGGCAATCACAATTTTCCCGGCGTTTTCATTGCTGACCCCTTTCAATCCCTCTCGGGCTTGCGTCCCGACGATATTTGCTGTTTTCCCGCTTTCATATTCAGCAAGAGTTTCGCCAATGCAAACGATGGGAGTCAATCCTGCTTTCTGTGCAGCATGGACCTTCTTGTTCACGGTTTCATTTGTTTCGCCAAAATAGGTGCGGCGTTCCGAATGGCCGATAATGACATACTTACAGAATTCAGCCACCATGGAAGGGTTTACTTCACCGGTGAATGCACCCTTTTCCTCCCAATGCATATTCTGAGCGCCGAGGCCGATATCGGTACCTTGAAGAAGAGCATTTAAAGCGACGAGGGAAGTGAATGGAGGGCAAAGGACTATATCAACTCCCCGAATTTCCTTCAGCTCTCTTCCCATTTCGGAGACCAGCAGGCGCGCCTCTTCGACAGTCTTGTTCATTTTCCAATTTCCAGCAACAAATGGCTTACGCATGATCGTTTTCCACCTTTTTTGAAAATGTCAACCGGCATCGACCGGTTATGGTTATTTTGGGAGTGCACTAAGCAGCGCTTGCGCTTCCTGCTGCACCCAGAGCGGAGCAGTCGGATCGTCGATCAACTCATCGAGCAGCTTGCGAGCTTCTTCAAACTTCTCCTGATTGATGGCGATTTCAGCATTGGTTAATCTTAATTCGGGAATTTCAGGATTTAACCTGATTAATTGATCATAAAACTTTCTCGCCTTTTCAGGTTCTCCCCTGCTGGAGAAATATCTCGCCTGGGCAATCCAACCAAGAGTTTTATCCAGCTCCTGAAGCTCATCCATCGGAACCACAATGGGGAACTGATATTCGGGACTGACTGCAGCTTTATATACCGCTTCGTGGAATGAATCCTGCTGCTCCGGAGTCAGACCGTCCATGCCCACCAATTCTCCAAGCCTGAGGTACATCAAAACGGCGGGCAGCCAGTATTGGCGATTGACCATATCCTGAGCCGAGCGGGAAAGAAACTCCCGGTCTTTCGCCCCCATATCGGCAGTCTTTTTCATTTCCTCCATCGCCAGCCTTTGCATGCCCGCGTCAGCATAGGCCATGGCTAGTTTCAGGTGGGCTTGAGGATCTTCGGGATTTTCGTCAACCGCTTTGCGGGCATCCTGCACTGGAGCCGGGATCGGCATGGATGTTTCCATCGCAGCCTGAAAAGTCGGGACCAAATCGGTCGGCAGCAAGGTGGTTACAAAAGCATTCGCAGTCTGCTGGGGAGCGGGTATTTGTTTTTCATTTTGACGGATGACAAGTAGAAATAAAACGCAACATGAACACAAAAAGACCACCGACAGTATCCATACCCACTTTGGAATTCTCCTCTTTTTCGGAGGCTGGGATGCCAACTCAACCACAGCCTTGATCCGATGTCCCACTGCTGCCAGATCCCCTTGAGAGAAGCCGGAACAGCGACACCGGGAGGGATCGTTGAAGCGTCCGGCGAAGAGGTGAGGATCGTGGATGCATAGCCAGTCTGGTCGATCCATGCTTGGGAAAAGGCACTCACAAAGGATGCTACCGTTTCATAGCGATCGGCTCGTTCTTTTGCCAAAGCCTTCAACAAGACCCGTTCGAGTTCCGCGGTCACCGATGGATTAACAACGGACGGCAATGGGAGAGGCGTGTAAATATGGTCGTGGATTATCGAAAAAGGAGTATCGGCACTGAAAGGCACACGACCGACCGTCATTTCATACATCATCACGCCAAAGGAATAAATATCCGTGCCCTCATCCAAGTCCTTTTTCCCGAGGGCTTGTTCGGGTGAGATGTATTGCGGAGTACCAATTACCATGTCTGAGGTGAGCGTGGTCTCTCCTGATTGGGCAATTCGGGCAAGACCAAAATCAGCCAGATAGATTTGCCCGTCGCTCGACAGAATTACGTTGGACGGTTTAACGTCCCGGTGAAGAATTCCATGTTTATGAGCATACGTGAGGGCAGCTCCGACCGCTTCAACCACACGAAGGACTTCCTCGTTGCTTGGCGAACTGCTGGTGATCCGGGCTTTTAGCGTGATGCCCTCGATATACTTCATCACAAGATAGGGACGTCCTTCATGCTCGGCATAGTCGTAGATCGGAACAATGTTCGGATGTTCCAGCCTGGCGACCAGCTTAGCCTCCCGGGAAAAACGGGCGTGGAAATTTCTGTCCTCCAGAAACGCAGGGTGAAGGACCTTTAACGCCACATAACGGTCAAGCGCGGGATGGTAGGCTTTGTAAACGGTAGCCATACCACCTTGACCCAGTTGTTCAATGACCCTGTATGGACCTACCTGCTCGCCAGGATTGAAAGACATAAGATCCTCAATCGTGATAAATGGTCGGGATCGGGCGGACAGATCCCGAAGAAAGAATTGCCATGTTTGATTTTACCAGAGCCGATTATGTATCAGTTTTTCCCCAGAGGTGTATGTCCCCTATACGATTTTGTTAATTATATGACAAGCAGCCGTAGAAATGACCATACGGCTGCTGTCATTATGGAAGTATTATCTGAATTACTTGTTATTTAATGCCGCCACACCCGGCAATTCCTTGCCTTCGAGGAATTCGAGTGACGCTCCGCCACCGGTCGAGACATGGGTCATCTGTTTGGCAACACCGGCTTTCTTTACTGCACTCGCGCTGTCGCCCCCGCCGATCACGGTGGTCGCGCCGGACTCAGCTAGAAGCTTGGCGATCGCGAAAGTGCCTTCCGCAAACTTGGGCATTTCAAACACGCCCATCGGTCCATTCCAAACGATCAACTTTGCTCCTTGCAACGCGGACTTGAACAGCTCAAGGGATTTTGGTCCGATATCCATCATCCGCCACCCGGCAGGGATCTTGCCTGCATCAACCACCTGGGAGGCAGCTTCTGCCTCGAATTTATCCGCGATAACTGCATCCACGGGAAGAACCAGTTTGTCTCCGGCTTTGGCCATGATCGCTTTGGCCGTTTCAATTGACGCAGCTTCGACAAGGCTGTCCTGCATATTAAAGCCTTTAGCGGCCAGGAAGGTATTCGCCATGCCGCCGCCGATAATGAGCTTGTCGCATTTGGAAAGGAGTGTCTCAACCACGAGAATTTTATCGCTGATCTTGGCACCGCCGAGAATGGCGATATAAGGTCTTTCGGGATTTGAAACTGCCCGGCCAAGGTATTCAAGTTCCTGCTCCATGAGGAAACCGGAGACAGCCGGGAGAAATCGAGCAATCCCTTCCGTGGAGGAGTGAGCGCGGTGTGCGGAGCCAAATGCATCATTGACATACACGTCCGCCAATGACGCCATCTTCTTCGCCAACTCCAGGTCGTTTTTCTCCTCTTCCGGGTGGAAGCGTGTATTTTCCAGCATGAGCACATCGCCGGGTTTGAGAGCCTTGGCCATTTTTTCGACTTCCGGTCCCACACAATCAGGCGCCATCTGGACTGGTTTGCCCAGGTGACCGGCAAGGACTTCGGCTGCCGGTTTCAGGCTGAACTCGGGGTCGGGTCCGCCTTTGGGGCGTCCGAGGTGGCTCATCAGGATTAATGACGCACCCTGCTCCAGCACATATTTGATCGTGGGAAGCGAAGCCTTGATCCGTTTATCATCCGTCACGACGCCCTTGTCCATCGGGACATTGAAATCCACACGCATGATCACGCGCTTACCTTTTAGAACTACATCCTTGACTGTTTTCTTATTCATCGTTTGCTCCAATTTAAAGCCCTGCGATGGGATGTTCTCGCAGGGCTTTACTTATTACTAGAGTGATTTCGCCATTAGATTGGCGAGGTCAGCCGTGCGGACGGAGTAACCCCATTCGTTGTCATACCAGGTCACGACCTTGATGAAATTGCTCTCAGCCTTGCCGAGGACACTGGTGAAGGGTAAATCGACCGAGGAGCTGTGCGGGTCGCCCTTGTAGTCAATGCTGACAAGTGGTTCATCGACAGCTTGTAGAATTCCCTTAAATCGTGGTTCTTTCGCAGCATCGCGGAAGGACTTTCGAAGTTCTTCCGTGGTGGTCGGCTTCTCGATCTCAGCAGTGAAATCCACAACTGAGACTGTACTGGTTGGCACGCGCAAGGCATACCCGTCGAACTTTCCCTTAAGATCCGGGATTACCAGCGAAATGGCTTTGGCAGCGCCGGTGGTGGTCGGGATGATGTTCATGGCAGCGGCTCGGGCGCGGCGCAAATCGGAATGCGGCATGTCCAGAATCTTTTGGTCATTGGTGTAGGCATGGATGGTGGTCATGAATGCACGCTTGATGACGTACTTGTCATGAACCACCTTGGCAGCAGGAGCCAGACAGTTTGTAGTGCAGGACGCGTTTGAAACGACATGGTGAGTCTTGGGATCGTATTTGTCCTCGTTGACGCCAAAGACGATCGTCAGGTCTTCACCTTCCGCGGGTGCGGAGATAATGACCTTCTTGGCGCCGCCGGCCGTGATGTGATTGACAGCACCCTTTACGGTCTTTCCCTTTTTGTTGACGCCATCTTCCTTGATGGTGAACAAGCCGGTCGATTCGATCACGATATCGACACCCAGACTCTTCCACGGAATGGCAGCGGGATCGGTTTCTTTAAAGGCAGTGACCTTCTTTCCATCAACGAGCAGACCATCTTCGACTACTTCGACGGTTCCATCGTAGCGGCCATAATTCGTGTCGTACTTAAGCAGATGGGCCATCGTCTTCATGTCGCCGATGTCATTGAACGCAACCACTTCCAGAGTTTCGGGATAAAAATCCCGGATGGCCTTAAGCACCTGGCGTCCGATGCGGCCGAAACCATTGATACCAACTTTTACTTTCATAACGAACCTCCTGACAGGGATTAAATTTATTCAGTTTTTATCGGGTCTGTCCCGTTTTTGACAACCACACAATTCTACTATATCGAATTGTGAGATTTTACACAATCACGGTATTTTACTATAAATCAATAAAAGCGGAAGTCCGATTAACAAACTGTTTCTATTGATAAGGCTGGGTATCTTCCTTCTCGATCAACGGCCCTGTCCGCTCATTAAGGAGATCGACAAGGACCTGAGTCAATTTTTGGGAATCATGTCGCCACGGATATTGGAGGTCAACCAGGTCGGACGCGTAGACGGGGATGTTATCCAGGTTCTCGTCCAACCGCACCCAATCGACGCCTTCCGGTAAGGACAATGAATAATTGCGATTGCACACGACCACATCGACCAACCCTTCCCCGACATGATCTTCCATCGCCCGGACATGATCGCTGCAGGAGTAGGCGATGGTCTCTCCACGTTGAGTTGCGATATTGCAGATAAATAGCTTCAATCCCTTACTGGAACGGATTGCAGCCACGATATCCGGCACGAGTAGATTCGGCAGGATACTGGTATACAGGCTTCCCGGTCCGATCACGATCATGTCCGCCTGCAAAATGGATTGGATGACCGGTGGAAATGCCGGTGGATTGTTCGGCTCCAGCCAAACCCGGCGTACGCGTCCCGGCATGTTTGGGATGGTGCTCTCCCCTGCCACCCTCACTTCACTGGATTGATTCAGGAGCTGGACATCCGCCACCAGTCTGACATCATGCAGCGTGGCAGGAAGAACCTCGCCATTGACTCCCAGCACCCGGGCAGACTCCGCAATAGCCTCTTCAAAGCTGCCAGTAACCTCCGACAACGCTGTGATGAACAGGTTGCCGAAGGAATGTCCTCCCAATCCCGAGTCGGAACTGAAACGATACTGGAATAATTGAGTCAGCATCGCCTCATCATTGGAGAGGGCTGCCAGACAATTGCGGATATCACCGGGAGGCAGGATCCCCAGTGTGCGGCGCAGTTCCCCGCTGGAACCGCCGTCATCTGCCACGGTCACGATGGCGGTCAGGTTTCGCGTATGTTCCTTAAGGCCTCGCAGGAGGGTCGCCAGTCCGTGTCCTCCACCGATTACCACGATACGACGTCCGCGCTTCCGGCGGCGGTAATCCGAGATTTGGTCCACCAGGCGGGTGCCGGGAGTCCTGAATGGTGATAACAGGGAATGGTTCAACCCCAATATGCCATAAGTGATGAGTCCCACACCCAGACTTCCGAAAATGATCACGCGAAATGTTCTGTCGAGAAATCTCAAGGAGGCATAACTTAATATCGGCAGCCACCAGGTTTCCGGGGCGGTCCGGTAGATGTCCAGAAGTAGAAAAGCCAGACCCACACCGAGCAGCGTGATTCCCAACAGGATCATGACCAGCCAGCGCTTGACTCCAATCCCGGGAGTCAACCAGCGGAAAATATTGACCAGTTCCTGCCAGGCACGTTTATGCCTCAATTGCTTCGATTTCATAAAAATGAATATAGCAGTCTTGGGATGAATAGTCAACGGAATAGAGTATTATTTTTATCTGGAATATAATAATGCTACAACGCAGGTGATATTGACCTAGTCACCTAAGCCAGGAGAACTCATGACCAGACCGATCCCCTTGATACAGCCGAAATTTGTTCCGCCGCTTGATCCGGAATTCCGTCCGGCTTCACTGGCTAATCGTGCATTCCGCAAAAAAGCCATCATGGATGGCGTTCGGCTCGTGATTGGATTGGAACGAAACGATGGTGAATTATCCCGCTTTGAAACCAGGGTACTACCCGATGACCACCCGGATGCTGACGAAAACCTATACTATGTGGAGCGGTTGGTTAAATTCCTGATTTGGCAGCGCGGAGGCTGGCGGATTTATATTGGCGGTCCGCAAGTCATAGGGAACTATATAAAAAAGGTCTACTCCGCTGATGGAGAGCGGAGGTTTGATCATGAATTCATGGGCAAGCAGGTGTATGAACAGGATTTCACAGTTATTGCCTGCAATGCAGAACAGGTCCCTTCCGCTCATGAAACCGGCAAAGCCCTCGGTCGTCATCTGGATGGATATCGAATTGGTTTCGACTTAGGAGCATCTGATCGTAAAGCAAGCGCTGTCGTTGATGGAGAAGCCATATTCAGCGAAGAGGTCGTCTGGGAGCCGCGGAAACACTCCGACCCGGAATACCATTACTCCGAGATTATGACCGCGTTGAAAACGGCTGCATCAAAAATGCCCCGCGTGGACGCCATCGGTGGCAGTTCAGCAGGAATTTACATCGGCAACCGCCCAATGGTTGCATCGCTTTTCAGAGGAGTTCCCGCTGAACAGTATGGCAAGATCAGGAATCTTTTTGCCCGAATTCAAAAGGAATTGAAAGTCCCCCTCGAAGTGATCAATGATGGCGACGTGACCGCACTGGCAGGGTCCATGTCTTTGGAAGACAACGCTGTCCTGGGGTTGGCCATGGGCTCCAGCGAAGCGACGGGTTATGTCGATCCATCCGGGCATATCATGGGGTGGCTCAATGAATTGTCCTTCGCTCCTATCGATTACAACCCTTCCGCGCCGATGGATGAATGGTCGAAGGATATCGGCTGCGGATCGATGTATTTCTCACAGCAGTGCGTTTTTCGACTTCGCGCCGGCTGCCGGCATTCAGATCCCCACCGGCATCACGGATGCTGAAAGGCTGAAGTTTGTCCAGGAAAAACTCGAGGCAGGGCACGAAGGTGCAATTAGGATCTGGCAAAGCATGGGAGTTTACCTGGGCTACGGCCTGGCTCATTATGCTGATTTCTATGATATCAAGCATGTATTAATTCTGGGACGATGCACATCCGGTAGAGGCGGCGATTTGATCCTGCACGGAGCCAACCAGGTTCTCGAAGCGGAATTCCCCGAACTTGCCTCGCGCATCCAGGTTCAGTTGCCCGATGAAAAAAGCCGGAGGGTTGGACAATCCATTGCTGCAGCCAGTTTACCGGCAATCTTGAAATAGGAGGACATCGTGAAATTATTTTCCCCCACTGCTGAAATCTTCGTGCCGGATGGGCTGAACGAAGATCGCGCCTTGGCACGCACGACTCACATGGCCATCGCCGCCCATCAGGATGACATCGAGATCATGGCTGCCGCTCCCATCCTGGATTGTTTCCAGCGCGAGGACATTTGGTTCTCCGGTGTCGTTGTGACCGACGGTCGCGGCTCACCTCGCGATGACTTATACAAGGACTACACTGACGAAACCATGCACAGGGTCCGCTTCAAGGAGCAAAGGAAAGCAGCGGTGATCGGAGAATTCGCCGCCCAGGTCATGCTGGACTACCCCAGCAAAACGATCAAGGATGGTTCTAATCAGGAACCTGTCATAGACATAGCCAACTTGATAAAAATCTCAAAGCCCGACTATGTTTACACGCATAATCTAGCCGACAAGCATGATACCCATGTCGCTGTCGCCCTGCGCGCGGTTGCTGCCATCCGGAGCCTGCCCGAATCCGAACGCCCCAAGAAACTCTTTGGCTGCGAGGTCTGGCGCGACCTGGATTGGCTGGTCGACAGCGACAAAGTGGCATTTGATCTTTCCACGCATGAAAATCTCCAAATGGCGCTTTTGGGGGTTTTCGATTCTCAGATTTGCGGCGGTAAGCGTTATGACCTGGCAAGCATGGGGCGCCGCAAGGCAAATGCGACGTACTTTGAATCCCACGGTGTGGACTCATCCCAGGGGCTATCCTACGGGATCGACCTGACTCCCCTGATCGTCGATCCATCTCTGGACATTACTATCTTTGTTCAAGAGTACATTCAAAGGTTTTCACAGGATGTTGAAGCACGAATCAAACGAGCCGGCTGATCGATTTCAGGATTTTCCGGTCAAATTACTAAAATTTCTGCATGTTATAATTTAAGCTATGGAAACGATTGTGGCTGTGGATATCGGGGGAACTCAGATTCGTGTTGCCACGTTTTCACTGGACAGCATTAAACCTCTTCAGGTAAGAAAAATCCCCACAAAAACTGCCAAAAGTGAGCCTTATGAGCGAGTTGTTGAAGCCATCGCGTCCATTTGGCCGGAAGATGGACAGGTTTTTTGTATTTCTGCCGCCATTCCTGGTCCGGTGGACCCGAAAACCGGAGTCATCGTCTCCACGCCGAATATTGAGGGATGGAAGGACTTCCCGCTAGCAGACAAACTTCACAATCACTTTAAGGTGCCGGTCTTCCTGGGCAACGACGCCAATCTGGCTGCAATCGGCGAATGGGAGTACGGCGCAGGAAGAAACCATCGCGACCTGATTTACCTTACGATAAGTACCGGTATTGGTGGAGGGGTCATTTCCAATAATCAGTTACTGGAGGGTTCCCGCGGGATGGGAGGCGAATTAGGTCACGTCACAGTTCTACCTCGCGGACCCTTGTGCGGATGTGGTAAACGGGGGCATTTGGAGACTGTTGCATCAGGTCCGTCCATCGCTCGTTATGTGAAGGAACAACTCGAAAAAGGGAAAAAATCGTCACTCAAGGGAAACGAGAGCATAACCGCCCGGGATATATCCGCTGCAGCACAAGCAGGAGACCCTCTCGCCGTTAAGGCTCTTGCCAGGGCAGGGAAATTCCTCGGTCATGCCGTTGCCGACTTCCTGGTGATCTTCAACCCGACCATCGTGATCTTTGGCGGAGGAGTTTCCTTTAGCGGTGAGTTTCTTTTTGGACCCATGCGTAAAGCATTGAAAAAAAATGTGATGGATCTCGAATACCTGGATAACCTGGAGATCACTACCGCCAAACTCGGCGATGATGCCGGATTGCTTGGCGCTCTCGCACTTGCCAAATCGAAGATCAAACACGACAACTGACGACTTCGTCCTTGACGTTTTATCTGGTTTCTTGGGGTGCGAACTCATGAACCGGACTCATTAACATCCCACCTCATTATTAATCATCAGAATATTTACTCAACAATAACAAGGAGTTGCCATGGTCAAAGTATTAAATGTTCCCGGTCCAAAGACTAAAGCCCTCATCGAGCGGGACGGCGCTGTCATTTCACCTTCATACCCCAGGGGATATCCCTTCGCAATGGACCACGGAAAAGGGACTGAAGTATGGGATGTTGACGGCAATCGTTTTCTCGATTTCATGGCAGGCATTGCCGTGGTTTCAACCGGTCACAGCCACCCGGAGGTTGTAAAAGCCATTCAGGAACAGGCTGAGAAGTTCATCCACATCTCGTCGGATTTTTATCACGAGAACTGGGTCAAACTCGGAGAAAAGCTGGATGAGATCGCTCCCTTTAAGGAGAAGGCAACCTCGTTCATGACCAATTCCGGAACGGAAGCGGTTGAGACTGCCATAAAACTTGCCCGCTACCACACCGGCCGCAGCAATTTCATCGGCTTTACCGGAGCTTTTCATGGCCGGACAATGGGGGCTGTGACATTCACTGCCAGTAAACCCACCTACCATCGGGGTTTTTACCCGTTGATGAACGGCGTTGTGCATGCACCCTTCCCAAATCCCTACCGGCCGATCCTCGATCGCAACCCTGGTGAAGATTACGGCGAAACCGTTGTCCGGTACATCGAGGACCAAATCCTCGGGCACATCCTGCCTCCGGATGAGGTGGCCGGAATCCTGCTGGAACCGATTCAGGGAGAGGGCGGGTACATCGTCCCTCCGCCTGGATTCTTCCCGGCGCTGCGAAAGCTCTGCGATAAATACGGCATTCTGCTAATTGCGGATGAAGTCCAAAGCGGGATGGGCCGTACCGGTAAATGGTGGGCGATCGAGCATTTCAATGTCGAACCCGACATCGTTACCACCGCCAAAGGAATTGCGAGTGGCGTACCCCTGGGTGCCTGCATTTCGCGTCAATCCGTGATGACCTGGCCGCGCGGCGCCCACGGCAACACTTACGGTGGGAATCCGCTCGCCTGTGCTGCCGGACTGGCTACCATCGACCTGATTGAAAAACAGTATCTCAGGAATGCAGCCGAAATGGGCGAATACACACAGGATGCTCTCAAGGAAATCCAGGCGCGACATCCGCGCATCGGCGATGTACGCGGCATCGGGTTGATGATCGGTGTTGAATTCATTAAGGATGCGCAAAGCAAGAAAGCGGATGAGCAATTCCGCGACCGGGTGGTGGACCTCGCCTTCGAGCGTGGTTTACTCCTGCTGGGGTGCGCCAAAAGCATCATCCGTGTGGCACCTCCGCTTTCGATCTCACAACAGGAAGTCGATGAAGGATTGGAAATCTTCGAAGAATCGCTTATGGTCGCCGAGAAGGAATAATCACCTTGCCTGCCAGCCTTCCCCTTTTTACAGGGGAAGGCTTTTTAATACAACTCTTACGAACTCTCAGCCTGCTGGTGATAAAATAATTTAGGAAATTCATTCTGCCCGGGTAAATAAAATGCTGCCTGACTTTCGTGTACGTCAACGGGACTACCTGCTCGAAATCGCACGGGCTTTGACCCAGGAGCTCGACAGTGAAAAACTGTTGATGCGAATTCTTGCGCATTTCCATTGAAATGCTCGCCGGTCAAGCCGGTTTGCTTGCTTTAAAAGACAAAGAAGGCTGGCATGTTTCCGCCGCGTATGGGATCCCATCTGCATTTCTGAGATATCTTGAGCCCTTACTTGCAGAAGAAAAATCCTCCGAGTTGGACGTCGATGAACTTAATCGAATGCTCAAGGACCTCACCTACACCGCGAGCATGGGTTTACTCAACGGAGTTGGACTTCCGCTCGTTGCCCATGGTCATGTGATCGGGGTGATTTTCATTTTTCGGTCCTACCCTGACCGATTTACTGCCAACGACAAAATGCTGCTGCAATCCTTTGCCGATCAGGCGGCCATCGCAGTTTTTAACGCGCGGCTTTACACCCAGGTCAGTTATGAAAAACAAAGGCTGGACGCGCTGATCGATTCCGCTGCAGATGGGATTCTCATCCTGACTGCTGATCATATTATCGAACGATGTAACAACGCCTTCGAAAAACTCTACGGCCGACCTCGCAACGAAATCCAAGGGAGACCGCATGAAGCGATCATCCGCTGGGTGAAAAAGCCGGAGGGTTCGACCCTCGAGGAAGCAGATGACAGGGAGTGGATCATCCCGATGAACACCACTTTGTACGTCGAAGGCGATCTGGAGAGACCCGAACCTCCCCCGCTCCCAGTGGGGATAACGTATGCAACTCTCCTTGATTCATCCGGAAAAGTAAAAAACATCATCGCCACCGTGCGGGACATCACCCGTTTTCGCACTGCGGATGAAATCAAGAGTACCTTCATTTCCATCGTCAGCCATGAATTGAAGACACCCGTTGCCCTAATAAAAGGATATGCCTCCACCTTGCGACGTGACGACGCCCGCTGGGATAAAGCGGTCGTCCAAGATAGCCTTGCCGTCATTGAAGAGGAAGCGGACCGGTTGACTCACATGATCGAAGACCTCCTGGATGCGTCCCGCCTTCAGGCTGGAGGGATAAGCCTCAGTCGTTCGGATATGTCCCTGCCCATCCTTGCAGCCAGGCTCGCGGCGCGATTCCAAACTCAGACGGACCGCCACCACATTGTCGTCGATTTTCCTAAGGATTTCCCCGTGGTCCTGGGCGATGAGACACGCATCGAGCAGGTTTTCAACAACCTGATCTCGAACGCCATTAAATATTCGGATAAGGGAGAGATAAAAATTACCGGAACGGTTCATGCGAAACAGGTCGTCATCACAGTCAGCGACCAGGGATCCGGTATCGACCCTCGCGACCTGCCGCATATATTCGACCGGTTCTATCGCGCTGACAAGGCTGTAAAAAACACAAAAGGCGCCGGGCTGGGTCTTTACCTCGCCAGGGCCATCATCGAATTGCACGGGGGACGCATCTGGGTCGATACGCAGCCAAGCAACGGCACATGGATTTGTTTTTCCCTGCCCAGATAACACCTGAATTTCACGATGACCAGTAAATAGGAATAAGGGTAAAATAGACCGACTTTAATTCCTTCTGGAAATTCAAATAGGATACTGGAGAACCATGCCTCAAACTCAAATTGCCTGCCCGCGCTGCCGCCAGATTATTCCTGCCATGGTCGAGCAGCTATTCGATGTCTCGTCCGATCCTCAATCCAAGCAGCGGTTGCTGGGTGGGGTTTCCAACCGTGCTCATTGTGCCTCGTGCGGCTACGAGGGAAACCTGGCGACGCCTGTCGTTTACCATGATGCTGACAAGGAATTGCTGCTGACTTTTTTCCCGTCGGAGCTCGGGATGCCGGTCAATGAACAGGAAAAACTCATCGGACCGATGATCAGCCAGGTGACAAACAGGCTGCCCCCTGAAAAACGCAAGGCGTATCTACTCCGCCCGCAAAGTTTCCTCACCTATGAAAGCATGTTGGAGCGAATCCTAGCTGCGGATGGCATCACCAAGGAAATGATCAACGAACAGCAGAAACGCCTGAATGTGATCCAACGGTTGCTTCAAGCCACCACTCCGGAGACCCGCTCGGAGATCATCAAGGAAAACCAGGATTTGTTCGATGAAGCCTTCTTTGCATTATTAAACCGTCTATATGAGTTGTCCATCGCCTCCGGGCAGCAACCTGTCGCTAAGGCGCTGAACGATGTTCAATTGCAATTAATGGAAGAAACTGAGCTTGGGAAAAAAATGAAATCCCAGGTCGCTGAAGTTGAGGCCGCGGTCAAGACCCTGCAGGAATTGGGGAAGGAACTCACAAGGGAAAAACTTCTCGACATATTCATCTCCGCTCCAAATGACGAACGCCTCAAAGCATTGGTCAGCATGACTCGCAATGGGCTGGATTATTCCTTCTTCCAATTGCTCACGGAGCGAATTGACAGATCCAACGGTGAGGAAAAAAAGAAGCTCGAAGAATTGAGAACCAAATTACTCGACTATGTCAACGAAATTGACAAGCAGGTCGAAATCCAACTAAAACAGGCAAGGGATTTTATCGAACAATTGCTTCTGCAGCCTGATGTTAACAAGGCTGCTCAAGAAAACCTCGACATGTTCACCGAACTAACCATGCAGGTTCTGGAAGCCATGTACCGGGAAGCCCAACAAAAGAAGGACATCGACCGATTAAACAAGATCCAGCAGGTTATCATGGTGCTTCAACAAGCCAGCACTCCCCCGCAGGAAATTGGGGTGATCCAAAAACTGCTAGATTACGATGAAAAAGACTTCGAAAAGGCGCTCGATGAACATGAAAAGGAAATCACTCCTCAATTCATGGAAATGCTTTCAGGGCTAGCCATGCAGATGTCTCAACAGGGAAACGAAGCCGCCTCCGACGAGGAGAAAACGACTATGAACAAGGTGCAAGCGCTTTACAGTGCAGCATTAAAAAGAGAAATGAAGAAAAAATTGTCGCAATAAATTTTTGGAGCCGGTCCCAATGGGACCGGCTCCTTTTCATACAGTTATCCGGAATCTACAACAATCCATCCCGAAATAATGCTTTTGATCTATGAAGCTAAGACCAATTTTCAACAGGACATTTTGCGATGCCCTGTTATCAATGTGAGTCAAGCCGATAATTTCCTTTTTCTCCAGCGTAAAAATCCCATATTCCAAACTGGCACGAGCAGCTTCAGTGGCATATCCCTTCCCCCAATGAGCTTTGCCTAAGCAATAGGCGACTTCTGTTTCGTTTGTATCGGGAAGGAATTGCAGTCCGCACCAACCCAGTAGAGTTTGATTTTTATCTTCCAATGCCCAATGCCCCAGACCATATTCATCCCAGTGTTCAAACTGACCTTTAATGTAAGTGGATGTCTGTTCCAAGGTTGGGACGGCAGTTCGAGGGAAATAACGCCAAACATCCGGGTGATTCAGGACGTGATAGAGTGTGGCCGAATCCGGGTGAAGGAAAGGTCTTAAAAGTAGACGTTCAGTGCTCAGCGATGGAGGAGTTTTCGCTGCCATACGATCATTTGACAGGAGGATTATCCAGGCGAAGTCCATGCCCACGGACCGTGACAATATAAGGGTGGGAATCGTCGAGGGAGGTGATCCGGTCACGTAAACGGCGGATCAAGGCATCCAAGGCTTGGTCCGAGACCCCTGCAGATTGTTCATCCCCCCACACTGCCGAGACAAGATCCTGCCGGCTGACGACCTGGCCTTGTTTTTCGTAAAGCACCCACAGCATGTGGAATTGAAGCGCTGACAAGGGAGGCACGAGCTGTTGATTGTTAACCCACACACGTCGGGAGCGCATGTCCAGCATCAGCCTTCCCTGCTGCGCCAAAGGTTCGGTAAGCGGCATGGTGGCATCCGAGCTTAAGAACATGAATTCCTGAACCAGCGCAACTTGAAATACATCTCCATCCTTCAAGACGACAGGACTTGAAAGCGGGTTGCCGTTGTAATGGGTGCCGTTCTTGCTGCCCAGGTCTTCGAGGATGATCCCCTCTGGTGAAGAGGTCAACCTGGCATGATAACGGGATACCTGGCGGTTCGCGATGACGACTTCGCAGCCAGAGTCGCGCCCCATCACCACTGCGCCATTTATGGGATATCGCTGCCCTTTCAATGGACCAGCCTGACCCACTAGGACGGGGAATTCTTCTTCTTTAACCATTTCCTCATTCTCCAGGGAAACGCACGGGCATAGGAATTAGTATTATTGTGATAGTCCTTTAGTCAATGTCAACAAACACGTTTATAATATAGCAGAAAATAGCCCTTCTGTGCAATAATACGCCGAAAATAATTTGCACAGGTCCAATGATCAGGTACTGGAGACCCGCATGCCACTCCCCCTTAAGGTCGGAGAGGTCCTTCGCGGTCGTTATAAAATCCGTGAGCGCATCGGTGCAGGCGGCATGGGCAGTATTTACCTTGCTGAAGACTTGCGTTTGGAAGGCCGTCGCTGCGCGCTGAAGGAAGTTGAACACGACCGCACCCTCGGAGAGAAAATACTGGGCGAAGCTCGCGAGCAATTCCTGCGCGAAGCTACCGTCCTCGCGCGCCTGGACCATCCCAATCTCCCCAAGGTTTCCGATTTCTTCAGTGTTGGCCCGAAAGATTATCTCGTCATGGATTACGTCCCTGGCAGCGATCTTCGCTCAATGATGTTGACCGCCAAACAGAACAATCAATTCCTGCAGGAAATCGAAGTGCTGAAATGGGCGAGCCAGATCTGTGATGCTCTGCAATATATGCACACCCAGGAGCCGCCGATCGTTCATCGCGATATCAAACCCTCCAACATAAAATTAACCCCTGAAGGCTTGATCAAATTGGTCGACTTCGGTCTCGTGAAGGTTCTTGCGCCGGACGAGGTCACGATCACCATCATCCAGGGTCAAGGGACCGCTCTGTACACGCCGCTCGAGCAGTATGGTGGAGCGGAAACACATACGGATGTCCGTTCGGATATTTTTTCGCTGGGATCCACGCTCTATCACTTGTTGACCAACCAGTCTCCAGCTGAAGCGAGGGAACGGTTCCTTAATCCGGAAAACCTCGCCCTGCCCCGTACCATCAATCCGGGTATCAGCGTGCGCACTGAAAAAGCGGTCCTCTGGGCGATGGAACTTCACCCTGATCGCCGACCGGAATCCGTCGAGTCCTTCCGTCAATTTATATTTGGAACCAAGGAATTACCGTCTCGTCCACAAGAAATCCGGTCTCGATCGTTGACCCTGCTCGACGCGCTGACGACTCCACCCGATAGTATTTTGATCTGGCTTTCAGCAGGGTTATTAATGCTGGGTTTGATCGCTACACTGGGCAGGTAATAGTAAATTATGTTTCCAGAATAGCTTTTACGTACGTAAAGATTTTCTTTCCCAGATCCAAGCCACCAGCAATCCCAATCCCATCCCCACAAGCAACATTAAGAAAATCGCCGCAAATCCATTTTCTTCGATCCAATATTGGCTACCCGGCAAACCAAAGGCTGCATAATTATATGCAGCCAATCCGCCCAGGACCAGACAAGCTGTCCAGCGCACAGCCCATTGCGTGGGACGAATTTGGTTGAAACTCAAGAAAGCCATCCCGGCTGAAACACTCACAACCACCATCGCTAACAACCATGACGGGAGCAATGGAAATCCACTCTTTGTAAAAGATGAGCTGGAATCCTGAGCCGGGGTTGCAGTTGGCATCGGAACGGGTGTATTCGTTATGGTAACGACCGGAGTTGGCGCAACGACAGTGACAGCGGCAGCCTCACCAGGCGTTACATCAAGTTGAATGACGACGGATGTGACTGCCGGCTCGCTGGTCGCGCTGATCTCCACCAGCCCGGGTTTATCAAGTCGAAAAGTCGCAGTTGCAACCCCGCCGACCGTCTCCGACTGAATCTGCTGATGCAGACCCCCATCCACTTTCTCTGTAAATATGACCACCGTACCATCAGGGACGGAGTTGCCGTTATTGTCGATGACAATCCCAGTGCGGACAGAGATGTTGCTCCCCTCGGTAAAAAGAGGGATTGGAGTAGGCTCCGGGGTAACACCCTGCTCAGGCGTGGGACTCGGCGGCAGGTCGAGGTATAACTGGATTACCTGGTCGGCATCCGGCGCGGTGGCCATGATCAGATCGTACCCGATCCCCGGAACAGAAACAGGTAGACGGCCGACGGGATTGAGTTCCTTGAACAGCAGCCGGGCAGCGGCATCCACAAATGGCTGGGATTTGCCGTACATCCCGTAAAAGGCGGTTAGCTTGGAAATATCCGTCGCATCGAGATAATATGGAGCGGAGAAGGAAAAGAGGATCACCTTCTTGTCGCGAAGAAGGTCAGCCCGTTCGGAGAGAAAACGAGTTAACACCTCTGCATGAGGCTCGCTTTCGTCCAGATCAAGCGTGGAAAAAAGCAGCCAATCTGCCAGTCTGATGTTATTCTCAAATTCAGGGTTGCCAACCCCACCTGGAAGTATCTCGGCAAGATTGTCAAAGTTAAAGGATGTCAACCGCGAGCTCGTGATCTGATTACCACCCTGAGGACCATACAGCTTTAACACAGTGGACATTAAAGCATCGGTAGCGAGAAAAGATTGGTTGGGGCAATTACTGCATTGTTTTCCTAACCGGTTATCGGTTATGAAAACCATTCGGTCGCGAATTCCAGGAGGTTCAGGCAAAACTATGCTCAAATCGGAGGCTGAAGGGCTGATGAGCGTTGCTCCATCGTGCGCGATGGAAGTCGTGGTTTGTGTATCTGTGCCAATGGTTTCGATCTCTGCGGGAGAAGCTGCTGAAGGAAGAGAGAAAGTACCATAGAGTTTATATTTCAAAGTAAGAAGGCGCAGCACAGACTCGTCCACACGCTGTGCAAAAGTCGTGTCTTCTATATACTTCTGGGTGAAAAAATCAAGTGTTTTTAGTATCGATTTCATAGCTGTCAGCATCACCTGTGGATTCGATGTTCCCCATATAAAGCAGGTCATTGCCTGCCACGAACGCATCGCGCGCAACGATCATTGCGGAGAAATTATTTCCGGTGGGGTCATAAAAGCGGCTGACTGCCGGTGAACCGAGGTCGTCACTCACGACGATTCCCCCTTCGTTCCGCCAAGTGGCAAAGGGCTCCAACCCCAGGATCTGCCCGAGCGCTTGGGAATCAAAACTTACCGGGCGGGTGGTAGCACGGATATTTCCTTGAAAGCCCTGGTAGCGGATATGCGAAACAAGAAGTCCATCAGTCGTCATCAATGGAGAAGGTGCATTTCCGGTGACAGCAAAGTAAGGTGCCAGTTCGATCTGCTTCAACTGCTCGAGGGATTTCCTAACCGTCGAGACCTCTTCATCGGGTGGACGATCTGCCTCTCCCCTTCCGGGAAAATTCTGGGAGATCACAGCTAGACGTTTATTAGAACCGGTGTGCAACCCTTCAATATAAGCCTGGCCCAGCTTCCCCACCCAGAAAGGGTCGCCACCAAAAACCAATGTCCCCGGATCACCTTCCTCCGTGGAAGGGGCTGTGACCACATCCAAGGAAGGACCCAGATATAGGTTAATACCCATCGTGCTCAACTCTGATCCCATGACGAAACCGGATTGTCTGGCCGCCTCAGGATCCCAAGTCGCGCCGATCGCCATTTCAGGGGCTCCTATTGAAAGGCCGGATAGTATTTGGTCATACGCCAGTCCGTCACCGGGCTGTTCAATCCCGACGAAAAGCGGGATATAAACATCCGGACTCGCCGGAATGGGTGTGGATTCAATAGTTGTATTGCTGCTCGAACTATTCCATTCAACTTCCTGCAAACTGGTGACAAGTTTAATTGCATCTGAGATCGTTGCAGGCGCTTCGGTAAAGTTATCATTCACCTTGGAAAGAACCACGCCACCGATATGATGACGCGCGATCAAGTCGTAAATGGCTGAATCGGGATTTATTACCGCTCCTTGAAAAGTGACCAAAAACAATTGCCCTATTCTTTCTTCTGGGGTCAACCTGGCTAACAAAGCACGGGCTTCTTCCTCCGGGGTTCCCTGCGCATTTACCGTGAATACCGGAGCCAGCGTATTGAGAATCACAAGAATTAACACAGCGATAAAAATACCGCGCCGTTTCATAGTCCACCCTCATATCGGGCACAGACTTGAGCGTGCAATTCCGGCAGAATATTTCCGCCCGAGATCACCACAACACCTGGAGGTTTCACTCTACCGGCCAGAATGGCTGACAACCCCACCGCAGCCGAAGCTTCGATGGTTTCGCCATAATGATAATAAGCATAGGCCATCGCGTATGAAATATCCTCCTCACCGACCAGGAGGATATCATCCACCATCGTTTTTATCAACGGTACAGTGATCGAGCCATTTTCAACAGGTCCGGATAAGCCATCCGCCAGGGTCGGCAGATCGGCAACTCCATCCTGAGAGCCGGAATTAATAAGCGCATGCATGAACGCTGATGCTTCAGCCTGGACTCCGATAATCTTCGGACGATTGTCTTTTCCAGTTAATGATGCGGCAACACCCGCGAGCAGTCCGCCCCCCGAAACTGGAACAAGAACCGTCATCGCCGATGATAATTCCATCTGGCGGTTGATCTCCAACCCGATGGTTCCTTGACCTGCAATCACCTGCGAGTCGTTATAGGGAGAAATCCATGTTTTGTCATCGGCGGCCGAAAAACGTTTTGCCTCTTCTTCCGCCTGTTCATATTGCCCTTGGACAAGTCTTACATCGGCGCCGAGGACGCGCATTTTCTCGATTTTGAGAGGAGAGGCATGCTGGCTGGCAAATACAGTAACCGGTGCTCCAATAAATCTACCGGCCAAAGCAACTCCCTGGCCGTGGTTGCCTGCCGAGGCTGCGACAATTCCCTTTTGCTGCTCCCAAGAATCCAATGAAAGCACTTTATTAAAAGCGCCTCGCGCCTTGAACGAACCCGTCACCTGGTGATTCTCCCATTTCAAATAGATCCCCAACTCCTTGTCAAATGTCAAAGGAGTCACATTAATGTGTGGAGAAATCCGCTCTTCTGCGCAGGTGATCCATTCAAAAGGAAAGGGCATGGAAGTATCCATATTAAATTCGTGCTTACTGTGAAAGAGTTTCCCTGGCAAGAATTGGATCGTCGGTGAAAAAACCATCTACTCCCAGACTGCAGAGTCTCTTCATTTCCTCAGGGTCATTCACCGTCCATGCATGAACCAAACGCCCTCGCTTGTGAGACTTCGAAACCGATTCCAAGGTCACATCTGATGTGAAAGGGTGATCAGCCTGAACGTCCATTACAGCGCTCCACATCCGCTGCCACCAGCCTGCTGCCCGGGGTAAGGTAAGCTGTCCACGAGGCGTCTCTGGAAGCAATTGATGAGCACGAATAAGGTTTGTCGGATAGAACGATGAGAATAGAATGCGCTTCTCCAATCCGTGACGTTTTACGAGAGATGCTACTTCATCCACCAATCCATCAAACGGTGATGAGTAGTTTGTCAATTCGACATTTATGTAAAGTTTATTGCCGAGATGCTCGAAGACTTCATCGAGTGAAGGGATTCTCGCTCCTCTGAAATTCTCCCCGAACCAGGCACCTGCATCCAATCGCTTTAATTCTGTCATGGTTAATCGGTTAACTTTTCCTGTCCCGTCTGTCGTACGATCCACTGTCGGGTCATGGATAACAGCCACCTGCCTGTCTGCAGTCAGCTTTACATCAAATTCAATGAGCTGAGCTCCCTGTTCCAGAGCAAGCTGGAATGCCTCGATGGTATTCTCAGGGGCATAAGCGCTTGCTCCGCGATGGGCGAAATAATAGGGAGGGGAAATGTCGAACAGCATAGGATCCATCCAATTATAAAAGGGATAAAAAATTCCGGGATTCGAGTTTCTCGCAAAATTCGGCGAAACTCGAATCCCGAGGCTCTGGAGTAAATGATGGATTTCTACAATTCGACGAAGTAGGAGGCGGCAGCGCGGTCCAACAAATCGCGGCTCATCGTGGCTTCTACAGACATGTAACGGGAGATGTCCAGGATTTGATCGCAAAGGTCACGGGGGTGTGAAGCGCGCATTTTGCGATTGCGTTTGATATACCATTCCTGCAGCAGGTAAGCCAGCCCCTGGTCGTTGTATTGAACTCCCTTTAATTGGGCGACCCGCTTAAATATTTCACGATATTCCTCATAGGTGGGGTCGACGATTTCAATCTTATGGCGCAGCCGGCGAAGAAAAGCCTCGTCCACGAGGTCGCGCGGAGGCAGGTTCGTGGAAAAGACGATGAGCACGTCGAATGGCAGTTCGATCTTCCTGCCCGTATGCAGGGTCAGGAAGTCGACCCGGTTCTCGAGGGGCACGATCCAGCGGTTAAGCAAATCGCGCGGACGAACCTGCTGGCGCCCAAAGTCATCGATAAGCAGAATTCCGCCGTTGGCTTTTACCTGGAATGGGGCTTCATAAAACTTATGAACATCATCAAAGACCAGATCAAGTCCGGCAAGTGTCAATTCGCCACCGACCACGATGAACGGGCGGCGGATGTGGACCCAGCGCGGATCGCGCTTTTGTCCAGCGCGCAAAGAACCGGTTCCAGACGCGGTGGCATCGTCATCTGGAGCACGTTGGTGATTAACTGAATCGTAAAGTTTCACCACCTGTCCATCCATGTATAACGAATACGGGATGAACATATCCTGGGTCAGGATCAGGTTACCAAAAGCTCGGGCAACGCTTGTTTTTCCGTTTCCAGGAGGTCCGTAAAGGAAAATGGATGTGCCGGAATTGAGGGCAGGACCGAGTTTCTGGAAAGTCACTTCAGTGAGGATCAGCTGGTTAAGGATCTGACGCATGGTCCGGCTGGTGATCACCATGCGCTGGCGGCTCTGCCGGCGGATGGATTCGGTGTAAGCTTCGATCGGTACGGGCGCAGGACCAGCGTACTGGCTGCGATCCAATGCCTCGCGAGCGCGGTCGATCCCTGCCCCGGTAATGGCGTACTGGTAGGATCCTTCGCCCAACCCCATGGAGGACGACTTCACCTCGACCAATTTTTCCCGTTTAAGCGATTCCAGGATCTGGTCCGTCACCCCAGCGAAGGGAAGTGCGATTTCCTCAGCGACTCTAAAACCTGACAAGTATCCTTGAAAATATAATATTTTTAAAGCCAGGTCCTGCACCCATAGAAAAGACAATCCGGTATCTTCCAGCCGGGTGATCGGAGGAGGAAGGAAACTGGATGTAACCGTTCGTTGTTGAGGGTGCGCAGTTTTACCAATGATGGGCGTATTCATTCATCCGCTCCTTAAAGAATCGACCAACATCTCGATTATAGCATGCGGTGGAAAAATTTAGGTATGCGAAACTCCCTTCAGGAAGTTTACAATTTGGAAGGGTGGAAAGGGAGGAAAATATCGTTTTGAACAGGGAACTCACTACAAAACAGCGGATGCCACCTCAATTTTTATGCGAAAAATCCATGAAATTACATTTATAATATGCCCCATGAAAATCACTGTCATCATACCTGCGTTCAATGAAAAAAACACCATCCAGGAAATCGTGAGAAGAGTCCAGGCGATGAAGATGGTCGAAGAAATCATCATCGTGGACGATGGTTCCACCGACGGCACGCGGGAGATCATCTCTAATCTGGATGGCAGGGATCATGTCAGGGTGATTCTCCACGAGAAAAATCAGGGCAAAGGCGCTGCTGTCCGAACCGGAATCTCCAATGCTACCGGTGAGGTTCTAATCATTCAGGACGCTGACCTCGAATATGACCCTCGGGAATATCCCAACCTGATGAGACCGATCGAGGAAGGTATGGCAGACGTCGTTTATGGTTCGAGATTCCTCGGCGCTCCTCATCGTGCCATCCTCTTTTGGAACATGGTCGCCAATAAACTGTTAACCCTGATGACCAATATCCTATTCAACAATATCCTGACGGACATGGAGACCGGTTACAAAGTGTTCAAAAAGGAAGTCGTGGCAGATATGAAAATCCATGCCAAACGATTTGATTTCGAGCCTGAATTTACTGCGAAAATCCTGAAGAAGAAGGTCCGGGTCTTTGAAGTACCGATCACGTTCAACCCCCGGGATTATAGCGAAGGCAAGAAGATCAAGATGCGCGATGCCTTCGAAGCGGTGTGGACTTTACTCAAATATCGTTTCGTGGATTAATAAAGTGGAGCTGGTTGAGAACGACCAGCTCCACTTTATTAATCTGGAGTTCCAGACAATTTCACATCCCGTAGATTCAATTGTAAATATGATCGTCCATTGAATTCGTTGGTCTCGAAGGTGTACATCAGGTCCACCCTTTTTTCGGTTGATAGGTCGGGTTGAAGATGCCCCAGCCGAAATCCGATTGCATCGAAGAACACCCTCCCGTCGCTAACCGTCAGTTTCAGGTGCTTTCCATCAGCGCCCACGGTCCGGGATGTTTTGATCTTCACACCGCGTGTGACAAAAACCGCGTCGGGATTGCCATATCCGGTCGGTTGAAGTTGGTTCAGATATTGGAGCAGATCCGCTCTCAAGTCTGTCAGAGGAACCTCCCCATCTGCTGACAGTGTAGGCGCAAGTTCCCTTCCCCCAAGTTGTTTTCTTGCAATCGACAATAACCGGTTTTTTAATTCAGTCAGGTTTTCATTTAGGACAGTAAATCCTGCTGCAGCCTTGTGCCCCCCGTGCCGCACCAAAAGGTCTGCACATTGATCCAACGCCTCCGTGATGTGAAACTCCGGAATCGAGCGGCATGAACAGCGGGTCGTCTCTTCACTGACCTGACCTACAACTGCCGGGCGATAATACGTTTCAGACAGGCGGGACGCCGCCAACCCTACGACGCCGGCGTTGAATTCCGGATGGACAGCGAAAAGCAGGTCAGCATGGGGATCCTCAGCGAGGACCATGGCTTCCGCCCTTTCCTGGATCTGACGAGTCAAAGCCTGCCTGTCACGGTTATTCTGGTCCAACTGGAGAGCCAGTTGACCGGCGCGCATGACATCCTGGGTTGTCAACAATTCAAAGGCTGCCAGGGCTGATTCCAACCTGCCAGCGGCATTCAGGCGGGGACCGAGGGTGAAACCAATGTTGGATGCATTTGTTGAAGCGATATTCAATTCTGCGACGTTGGCAAGCGAGAATAACCCCTGCCGGCTGGTGGTCTGAATCCGTTCAAGACCTTTACGAACAAGACAACGATTCTCCCCTGTTAGAGGCGCCAGATCTGCTACGGTTCCCAAAGCAACCAGATCCAACAGATGGGTTTTATCGTAATCCGAATGCCTTTCTTCGATCAATGCTTCAGCGATTTTATAAGCAACCCCTACTCCCGCCAGTTCCTTATCAGGATACTGGTCTCCCGGCTGCTTTGGATTCACGATGGCAAAGGCTTTTGGAAGTGACTCTGCAGGCTGGTGATGATCGGTAATGATAAGGTCCAAGCCCAACCCCCGGGCGAAGTCCGCTTCGGCAGGAGAGCGAATGCCGCAGTCAACACTGATGACGAGGTTAACCCCTGCATCCTTTAATGTTTGAAGAGCATCGTTGTTGATCCCATACCCCTCCTCAAATCGATTGGGGATGTATTCCTTTGCATTCCCACCCAATGCCTGCAGCACCTGGACCAGCAGTGCGGTGGCTGTGACACCGTCCACGTCATAATCCCCATATACTATGATCGATTCGTTTTGATCCAGTGCCTTGTTAATCCGCCCAACAGTCTCCTGCATGTCCTTCAATTGCCACGGGGAAGTATCCGTCTCGGATTCCGCACGAAGGTAGTGCTTGGCTGAATCCGCAGTGCCGTAGCCACGGTTAAAAAGTATCTGCCGAATTATTGGCGGGTAATCCTTAAGCTCCTGATCAGCGGCATCCGTTAATGGATATTGTACAAGCCAGCGTTTGTTCTGCATGGAGGGGGCTCATTTCTTCGAAGAAATCGGAACTGCGTGAATCGAGTATAAACGTTGAAACCTTGAGAGGCAAGGATATATAATCAGTAACGGAGAGATGCTAATGAACTTGGAACCGGATCTGCTGTCGATGACCATTTCATCCGCATTGGAGGATTTCCGCCTAAAACGGACATCTCCAGTTGAGATTGTTGATGCTTGCCTGCGCCGAATCCAACAACTGAACCCCACTTTAAATGCATTTATAACGGTCATGGGGGATTCGGTCAGAGATGAAGCGCATCAAATCAGTAGCAAAGCGTCAATGGATGCCCCGCTCTTTGGAATACCGATCGCAGTCAAAGACTTGTATGAGACCGGAGGGACACTGACCACTGCAGGGACTAAGTTCTTCAAAGACTATATCCCAATCGCGGATTGTGTTGTCGTTCAAAAACTAGAAAAAGCCGGAGCGCTCATCATCGGAAAAACGAACACGCATGAAATCGCGCTTGGAGTTACCGGGGTAAATCCGCATTTTGGGACTTGCCGAAATCCCTGGGATACGACTCGAATTACCGGTGGTTCTTCTAGCGGGTCAGCGGTAGCCGTCGCAACAGGGATGAGTCTTGGAGCTTTGGGCACGGACACAGGCGGTTCGATCCGCATACCGGCATCCCTGTGTGGAGTTGTAGGGCTGAAGCCCACTTACGGGAGGGTCAGTCTCCGAGGAATATTCCCACTTTCATGGAATCTGGACCATGCAGGATGTCTCACAAAATCGGTTCGCGATGCAGCATTGATGCTTCAAGTAATGGCTGGATACGATGCGGATGACCTTGCATCAGCGGACATACCGGTCAATGATTATCTCCGTGAATCAGGTGAAGGCATTCAAGGGTGGAGGATAGCGCTTGCTGAGGGAGAGTATTTTGAAGAAACAGATTTAAACGTCCAGGCTGCAATCAATGAAGCTGCCAGGCTGTTTAAATCGCTGGGGGCAAAAGTAACTCGGGTGAATTTGGAAATCCTGCGAGGCTTGGCACTCGCCAATGGGCAGATGGTCCAGGCTGATGCTGCGGCTTTCCACCGGGAACGCTTGCAGGAGCATCCGGATTGGTTCGGCGCCGATATCAGAGAACGGCTGGAAAACGGCCGGGCTTTCTCATCGACTGACTACATTTTAGCCAGGCGAAAACAAGATGAAGGCCGTCGCTGGATGGACAATTTCTTCCGGGAATACGATCTGATGATCCTCCCGACCACTCCTATTACTGCACCGTTGATCGAAGGGACGGATGCCATCGATCAAGCCCGCCGGCTGACACGATTCACTGCCCCATTTAACCTGACTGGATTGCCCTCACTCTCAATTCCATGCGGATTCACCCCTAGTGGACTCCCAATTGGTTTGCAGCTTGTTTCCGGGGCATGGAAAGAGTCAAATACTCTCCGCGCCGGGTTGGAGTATGAAAAAGTGACGGGATGGTCATCCAGAACTCCCCCGATTTGAGTTTTTCTAGGATTTCAATCTTATCTGATTATGCTTATTTTTAATCAAGGGAGGCTCACTACTTCTGAAGGCAGGCTAATAATCTCTCCAAATCGCCATCAGGTTTTGTACCTGTAATTGCCAACACTGGAAAATTCCCTATCGAAAAAATTTCATGAGTGTTCCCCGCCTTCCATCGGCGGGGTAGGATTCCGATCGCGCCAGGATTAAGACCTACAGAATCAGACATGTCCTGAGCGGATATGGCAACTTTTGCTGAGGAGGAAACTCGCATCCCTTCCAGCAATGTTTGATCGATCACTTGCTGGACATCCTCGCCATCAGCAAAAACCCACACCTCAATCGGCACATCGTTACCGCCCATTTCGCCCCAAGATCGCACCCGACCGGAATAGACTTCACGAATCTGGTCAAGTGAAAGTGAGCTCAATCCGATTTGTGGGTGTGTGACGACGAGGAGTTCAACTTCATCAATTTGGAAAGACGTGTTTTCCAGTTTATCAGGTTCTCCCAGGCGCAGAGAAATATCTGTTGATCCCGGATAATCAATAGATATTAACACGTCAATGTTATCAGCACAGGCATACAACTCCGCCAGCCAGGGTTGGGCCGCCGGGCTGGCGAAGGCGCTAATATTCGGTTTAGGTGTCGGTGTCGCAGCCGGCGAACAACTCATGAGGATAACAACCAAAAGCAGCAAGGTTCGCTTCATAATATCGTGAGTCCATACACTAAAATGAGACTGCCTATTATTGCACAATAAATCGCAAAGACATAGAGCGAATGACTGCTGAGGTATTTCATCAGCCATTTAATAGCCAGCCAACCCACCACGGCGGCAGTAATAAACCCGGCAGCAAGGACAGGCAGGAAGGATGCCAGGTCGGGCATTTTTAAGACGTCCAACAGTTCATATGCACCTGCTGCGACCATTACAGGCACGGACATCAGGAAGGCAAATCGCGCAGCGGATGTTCGATCGAAGCCTCGAAACAATCCCGCGCTGATGGTTGTACCACTGCGCGAAGCCCCGGGAAAAACCGCCAGGACTTGTAATACACCAATGAATAATGCATCCAACCAGGTCATGTCGGCAATGGTTCTAACGCGCTTCCCGAAATACTCCGCCAGGGACATGAGCACAGCCGCAGTAAAGAGCCGAATGGACGCTTCGATCAACGGGAATTTGAATAAAGCTTCGACGGCATTATTGAGCAGGAGTCCTGCCAGGAGAGCCGGCGCTGTCGCGATGAGTATGAACCAGCCAAGGCGGTTCTCCTGAGAGGACATGGGTTTTGCGAAAAACGCCTTGAAAATGGAGACCAGATCCTTCCAAAAATAGATGGTCAGTGAAACGATGGTCCCAACCTGGACAAGGACCAGGAATGCAAAGGTCGCATCGCCGGGTGGAATTCCCATGATCGATTGCGCAATGAGAAGGTGTCCCGTGGATGAAATGGGGATGAACTCGGTCAGTCCTTGTATGATGCCAAGAAGTATGGCTTGAAGAATTGTCATCGTTACCCTTATTGAGGAATTGTTACCCTTTCAGCATTTCCATGCCATTGGGTCAGCCACCCATTTACTTTACCATCAAAGGACCCGTCGATAATCGACGCCCTGATGGTATTCACCAAGCTTATCATCGTATTTAAATTGTGAATGGATAACAGCGTACCCGCCAGTAATTCCTTGGCCATTATGAGATGACGTATATAAGCACGAGTAAAAGTCCGGCAGGTGTAGCATGTGCACGTCTCGTCGATGGGGCGGGCATCACGCGCATAGACTGCGTTCATCAGGTTGAGACGACCTTCGGAGGAGAAAGCCGCATTATGACGAGCGAGCCGTGTAGGCAGGACACAATCGAATAGATCGATACCCCGCGCGATGCCATGGATCAGATCCTCAGGCGTACCGACGCCCATCAGGTAGCGTGGCTTATTCACCGGAAGTATCGGCGTGACCAAATCGAGGGTCGAATGCATCTCTTCCTTGGTCTCCCCCACGGATAATCCTCCGATGGCGATCCCGGGAAATGGCAGGGATGAGATGAATTCAGCAGATTTCGCTCGAAGATCAGGATCCACCCCGCCCTGGACGATGCCAAACAAAGCCTGGTCGGGGCGGTGATGCGCCTCGAGTGAACGCTCAGCCCAACGGTGGGTCCGTTCCATGGCAGTTGCCGAGTAGCTGCGGTTGTTAGGATCAGAGCACTCGTCGAAAGCCATAATGATATCCGCGCCAAGGTTATTCTGAATCTGTATGGACCGTTCCGGCGTGAAGCGGTGAGTTGACCCGTCGATGTGGCTTTTGAAAGTTACGCCGTCATCATCGATTTTTCGTGTGTCCGAAAGCGAAAAGACTTGAAAGCCGCCGGAATCCGTCAGTATGGGATTCGGCCATTGCATGAATTGGTGAAGACCACCCATCTCAGCCACCAGTTCATCCCCGGGGCGCAAATAGAGATGGTAGGTATTGGATAGAACCAGTGTTGCATCCCAGTTCGCTGAGTTGAGCAGGTGTGAGTGTCTTGACGGTCGCCTGCGTCCCAACCGGTGCGAAAACAGGGGTCAGCAAATCACCATGAGGGGTCTTGAGAATTCCAGCTCGTGCTTTTCCCTGACTGGAGAGAAGATTGAACTCAAACATGGTTGGAATTATAAGGGAAATTTGGTGCATGGTCGTTTACCAAAACAAAAGAGAGTGACTCTCTTTCTGAAAGTCACTCTCCTTGATGTGTACTTCTGACTCTAGAACAATCCCAAAACTTTGCCAGTCTTCAGGTCCAGATCGACATCATAGAAGACAGGCCGGGTCGGTAAACCGGGCATGGTACGCATCGTACCCAGCAATGGATAAAGGAACCCTGCGCCGACTGATGCGCGGATGTCACTGATGGTAATTCGGAAGCCGCGCGGCGCTCCTTTTTGATCTGCCTTGTCAGTGAATGACAGGTGCGTCTTCGCCATGCAAAGGGGCAGGTTGCCAAAACCAAGTTTAGTGAACTGTTCAATTTTGGCTTCTGCTTCCGGAGTGTAATCCACTCCATCGGCGCGATAGATTTCCCTCGCGATGGTCTCGATCTTTTCCTTGACCGGAATGTTCAGAGGATACAGGAACTTGAAGTTGGTGGGTTTTTCGCAGGCTTTAACAACAGCCTTGGCGAGGGCAATGGCTCCCTTTCCACCTTCCATCCAATGGCGGGAAACAACCGCATCCATGGCACCGGCTTTTATCGCAGCCTGGCGGACTAGCTCCACCTCAGCCGGCGTGTCGGCAGCAAAGGAGTTGACCGCCACGACCACGTTCACGCCGTATTTCAATGCATTCTCGATGTGCTGCACCATGTTGGAAAGACCCTTCTTGAGCAGCTCAAGATTCTCATCGGTATATTCCGGAGCCAGCGGTTTTCCAGCAACCACTTTCGGACCGCCGCCGTGCATCTTCAGGGCGCGGACGGTAGCCACCAGCACGACGACGTGCGGTACCAGCCCGGAGTAGCGGCATTTGATGTCCATGAACTTTTCCATGCCGATGTCCGCACCGAAACCGGATTCGGTGACGACATAATCCGCCAGCTTGAGGGCGATCTTATCAGCGATGATCGACGACTGCCCATGGGCGATATTGGCGAACGGGCCTGCGTGGACGATGGCAGGAGTCCCTTCGAGGGTCTGCATCAGGTTGGGCTTGATCGCGTCCTTCATCAGGACAGTCAAAGCGCCAGCGACGCCGAGGTCCTCTGCCGTCACGGCTTCACCCTTCCGGTTCACAGCTACCACCATGCGGCCGAGGCGTTCGCGCATGTCGGTCAGGTCGGTGGTCAGGGCGAGGATCGCCATGATCTCCGATGCAACCGTGATGTCATACCCGGACCGGTGTTCATAGCCGGCTTCATCCTTGCCCAGGCCGGTCTGGATTTCACGCAGGAAACGGTCATTGATATCGATCACGCGCCGCCAGGTGACGCCGCTGTAATCGATGTCCAGGCGGGCGAACCGGGTGCGCTCCTCGGGGGTCAACTCGTTTGGATCCGTTTTTTGGATTCCCAGTTTCTTGAGCCGTCTCAACATGGAAGGAGAGAACTTTCGCTTCCCCTGCTTGTCGGTCGGGCACAAGGCGTCGAAGAGTTTGCCATCGTCCGGGGTCTGTGCTTCGTGGAAAATTCGGGCGTCCAAAGCAGCTGCGCACAGGTTGTGAGCTGCCGTGATGGCGTGAATATCTCCCGTAAGGTGAAGGTTGAAATCCTCCATGGGGATAACCTGGGAGTATCCTCCGCCTGCAGCTCCGCCTTTGATGCCAAAGGTCGGTCCCTGCGAGGGCTGGCGGATCACGGTCATCACATTCTTTCCCAGGTGGGCTCCCAGAGCCTGCGATACACCAACGGTTGTAGTCGTTTTGCCTTCACCCAAAGGCGTGGGTGTGATTGCAGTGACGTCGATATATTTTCCGTTCGGGCGTTTCTTCAACCGCTCCAGAATCTCAAGCTTGATCTTTGCCTTGTAAGGTCCGAACAATTCAAGCTCATCCGGCTTGATCCCCAATTCCTCAGCGATCTGCACGATGGGTTTTAGTTTTCCGGCTTGCGCGATCTCGATATCGGAAGGCACAGGGGAAAGCAATTTAATCTTGGTGGGAGTGAATTTCGGTTGTGTGGCTTTTACAGGGGCTTTTTTCTTTACGGGCTTTTTGACCGTTTTGGCGACCGGTTTTCCTGTTTTCTTCGCCTTAACGGTTGACTTCTTGCTTTTTGGTTTTGTTGCCATGTCCGCTCCTTTTATGAATTAACTAATATGAAATCAACCTTTATTATTGAAAATTTTCACAAATAATGCAATGGACTTGCATCCCCTAATTTGTGATAATTGTCATGTGGTGGAAATTACGGTCCCCAAAGTTTCTCCGCCCATGACTTTGGATAGATTGCCGGGTTTTTCCGCAGAGAATATCTGGACGGCAAGCCCTGGAACCGATTGAACCAGCCCAAGCATCTGCTCCACCTTGGATTCCATCCCCCCTGTGACGTCCGCTCCGCGTCCCGCCCCCACCCGTTGTTTTATCGCCGCATACGATTCGGGTGTAATCCGCCCGACTTTATCCTTCCGTTCGGGGAAATCCGCCCACACCCCCTCTTCAAGTCCGGCTAAAAGGATTCTTTGGGGCTTCAGCTCATAAGCGAGGTGGGAAAATAGATCCTCTGTGGAAAGGATCGTTCCCCCGCGAATCTCGTCAAACACAACGTCGCCATAGATGACGGGAAGGATTTTGGCATTCAGGCACCTTCGAAGAGGGTTTAGATCCCAGCGGTCAACTTTTCCATGCCTCGCAAAGACCGACGCAACCGGTGCCAGAGCCACAGACGGAATCCCAGCTGAATGTAAAGCCTCCATCATGGTGCGATTCAGAGTTGATGCCTGCAACCAGACTTCCGCAAATCCCGCCCATTCTTCCGGGGTTTTCACACCTTGTCGCGTCGCATACTTTTTCGCCGGTGTGTGTCCAAAGGAGCCAGATCCGTGCCCAAGGACGAGGGTCATATTCGGGTGGGTTAGCCGTGCTTCCGCGATTTCCGAGGCGATTTCCGCCATTTTCCCCGTTCGGGGCGTGTATGGGACGGTCTTATCGGTGATCAGAGACCCACCCAGCTTAAGAAAAACCAACTCTGCCATGGAGTCATTTTCGCACAGAAGGGCTAATCCTGCAATAAAGATTCCCCATAACGTTAATGCTATAATCGTTTTCGATGAATCTCGACATACGCACCTTCACGATAACGGTCGTTTTTCTTCTGGTAGTCGGATCCTTACTGATATTTGTCATGGGGATACGGGGTATTCGGGAGGGGCGCAAGACCCGATTTTTCCGTATTCGACAGAAGAAAATAACCGGCGGCTGGTGGATGATATTCGTCGCGATCCTTTTTGGTGCTGCCGCTTTTTACGCGGGGCGTTTTACCGAACCGTTGGCTTATCAATATTTTCCTCCATCGCCCACCGTGAGCCTCACACCGACCATATCGTTAACTCCCACCATAACGCTCACACCCACCATCACATTGACACCGAGCATCACCAACACGCCGGCAGTGACAGACACCCCGACCCCCACTTCCACTCCCTTTGTGCCTCCCGCCATTGAGGCCTCATTCGCGAGCGCGGTTACGCCCAACCCGGATTCGATCTTTAGTCCCCTTCAATTCGCCCAATCCATCGACAATGCTTATCAGCCGATCAACCCATCGACCCAATTCACCAATCCCATCCGACGCATGTACGCCATCTTCAGCTACGACAAGATGTCGCCGGGTGTTCAATGGACAGCGCTCTGGTATCGTGACGGTGAACTCGTCCATTATGAAACCAAACCGTGGGATGGTCAGCTTGGCGGGTACGGTAACACCGACTGGCAGCCGTCACCAGAAAAATGGCTACCGGGAGACTACCAGGTGATCATCTTCGTAGGGACCGAGTGGAAAGTCGTCGGGACCTTTACCATCGAGGGGCAGCCTCCAACAGCCTCCCCGACACGTTTTCCTACCTACACGAAAACCTCTACATTCACCAAGACTTCGACCAAAACGAAGATCCCGACATCGACCCGCCAGCCAACATTAACTAAAACCCCCACCATTACCAGGCAGCCTACGTTGACATCAATACCCTGAGCGAGGAATAGAGATGAGTAAAAAAGCCTTCCAGGATTACTACCCCGAGCATCTCGCGCATTGTTTCGGGTGCGGCCGCTTGAATGAGCATGGCCACCAGATCAAAAGTTTCTGGGATGGCGATGAATCCATCTGTCACTTCCTGCCGGATCCAAAACACATCGCCATTCCCGGATACGTCTATGGCGGAATGCTGGCCTCCCTGATCGATTGCCACGGCACAGGGACAGCCGCAGCGGCCGCCTATCGGGCGGAACAAAGAGAGATGGACAGCGAGCCTGCTTATCGTTATCTGACCGCTTCTCTTCACGTCGATTACCTCAAGCCGACTCCACTCGGCGTGATATTGGAAATCCGCGGGCGAGTCAAGGAAAATAAGATCAAGAAAGTTATCATCGAGGAATGGATCACCGCAAACGGGGTCGTCACTGTTCGTGGCGAAGTGGTCGCAGTCCAGGTTCCAGACCAGCTCATCGAAGATTTACTTAAATAATAACTCCCCGGTCGATTGGGGAGTTTTCTTCGCTACAAAGCTTTTTGTCTGCCCGAGCCTGCCAGAGCACGGGCTATTCTGGCTGCCAGGCGCGCATTGTTGTGTAACAATGCGAGATTGGCCTTTAGAGATTTCCCCTTCGTGATTTCATTGACCCGCTTCAGCAGGAACGGAGTCAGTGCCTGCCCGTGAATGCCCTTCTCACTGGCTTCATTTGACGCCTGTTTTTCTGCGTCGTGAATTTCTGACTCGTTCATGGCGGCTTCCATCGGGATGGGTTGTGTCACCAGCAAGGCAGATTGCAGACCCAGTTCCCTGTGCCAGCGGTAGAAATCCGTGAATTCTTCCAGCGAATCCAACCTCATGCTGACAGGCAGGTGGGAGGTCGTCGAGAAAAACGCGGGGAACTCATCCGTTTGCCACCCAATGACCGGCACGGATAGAGTCTCAAGATATTCAAGCGTGGCGGGCAGGTCGAGGATGGATTTCGCCCCCGCGCATACGACGATCATCGGAGTGTCCGCCAGTGCCTGCAGGTCGGTCGAAACATCGAAGCGATGTTCGCGATGGACACCGCCGATCCCGCCGGTGGCGAAGACCTTTATCCCCGCCAGGTTAGCCGCGTAGAGAGTCCCGGCAACCGTTGTGCCGCCGGTCAGGCCTCCCCAAATAGCTGGTGAAAAATCCCGCCGACTGACTTTGACCGGGTCCACCGCCATCGCCAACTGGTCCAATTCCACAGCGCTCAAGCCCACCTTAACCCAGCCTTCCAGCACGGCGACAGTTGCGGGCACTACCCCTTCATTGCGGACCTGGTTTTCCATTTCTTCAGCAAGGGATAGGTTCTGCGGACGCGGCAATCCGTGCGTTACGACAGTCGATTCGAGCGCCACGACCGGCAGCCCCTGTTTGAGCGCACGCGCGACTTCGGATGAAAGGACGAAGGAAGACGGGATTTCAGGAGACATATTCAAACCAATAGCTGGTCGTAGAGCATTTCCAGTGACAAATCAGGGACGACTGTTCCGTGATGTCGCAAGGTCAAAGAGGCTGCAGAAACGCCAAGTTTGACCGCTTCGTCAATATCCATATCGTTGAGCAGCGCGAACATCACAGCCGCTGTCAAAGCATCACCGGCGCCAGTCGGGTCGACAACTCTCGTTTTGATCGCTGGCATCTGGCCGGATGTCTCCGATGTTGCATAGCACACACCGAATTCCGCCAGTGTGATCAGGGCATTTTCAACCCCAAGGTTGACGAGATGCCGGGCTAACTGCATGGCTGCTTTACGGTCCGAGGAATTTATTTCGCTGCCGCTTAATATCCCGGCTTCACTGCTGTTGGGTGTGATCAGGAAAATTCGAGGCAGATAAGGTAAAAGCTTTAACGCATTGGAACGCGAGGCCGGGTCAGCGCAGAGCGGAACCTTGTATTTGTGAGATAACCCAACCGCCATTTTCAAAGTGTCTTCGGGAAGGTTCGCATCAAGAAAAACCATCGCCGCTGATTTGAAAAGCTCTGCCCGTTTTTTCAATTCATCGGGGGTCAGGCAGGACATCACCCGCATGTCGTCAACCGCGAGTTCGACCAGACCTTTTTATTGACGACCCCCATGTAGAAACCCGTTGGATAGATATCCGTTTGAATGGACTGGCTGACATCAACGCCGGAATCTTCGGTATGAGCCAGGATTTGCGAGCCGGCCTGGTCATTCCCAATGACCGTGATCAGAGAGTCACATCCTGACCCAGCCGTGCCAGGTTTTCTGCCACATTTCTGGCAACTCCCCCGTAGGAAGTACGCACCTTGGCTGGGTTGGATGGTCCCGCCTTGAAAGGACCCTAGAGGTGGGCGATCACGTCCAAGCCTGAAGCACCGATCACCAGGACAGGTCCAGTTCCGGATATATCTCCATTTGCGCGGGTCATCAAACACCCACCCAATGATCTGCAAAACCGCGGATTTCGTTGATTACACGAATTGCGTCAAGCAACTCCAGGGGCGGATCCTCGCCATCGCGCTGATACAGATCGAGCGCCAGTTTCAGCCTTTCGTGGAACTCTGCCAGCATCTCGTCCACGACCTGATCTTTGTCCTCTTTACTCTCTATCGGAAGACTGGAACGAAGCCAGCACCTCCTGGATCAACCGCAGCAGCTCCTGCATGCGGGCGTCTTCCTCGATCTCCATCAGCTTCTGGGGATTCCCGCGCATCGCGTTATCTCTGCTGAGCAGCCACGCCTGGCGGTGATTCTCAAGGATTCCCGTGTCCGGCGTATCCCATGTGCCGACCCCGATCCAGTGTAATTGGAAACCCTTCTTTTGTTGGACCTTGGCAAATTCAACGTCCTGAAAAAGGTTGCTGATGTTGGTGCGAGGGATAAATTTACCCGGCTCCAGCCTCAACGTGGAACTTGTTTCCCCGCCCCCGGCGATACGTACGCTCGTCTCGGCGATGGTTTCCTCCACCTTGTCCAAGCTAGTTCATTTCCGGTTCACCGATGTTCGCCAGGAACTCGCCGACGTTGTAGGAGCTGATAAATCCGCTCAGGTGACGGTTGATTTGAGAGAAGATTTTGCCCGGAAGGCTCTTTTTCCAATCCGGTTCGCCGGCGGTTTCCCGGCGTTGCGCGTCTGGGTATAGACCTGCTTGGCGGACTGCCTCTTCGTCGAAGGGATAAGGATTGGCATGCGAGGGGATGTGCTGGCCGCGGGCAATGCTGTACATGTAGCGGATGTCGCGGGCGGTGATCAGGATCCCGTCGCGGCTGCGGGCGACCACGGTTTGCGTATTGTGCTGGTCGCGAAGGTCAACACACTGGCGGATCCGCTCGAAGCCGTTCAACCGCGCACGCCCATGAGGTTCGCGTCCGGTGGGGCCGATGACGCGGGTACCCATCGGGTCCTTCGACCAGAACCGCGCTGTCCAATTCCACCTGCAGATTCGCCGGGACCCCCGATCAACAAAATGGGAGAATCTTCGAAAGCCGGGTGCATCTTCCCTTTGCTGATATTGATGGCATTGTAACCGGATGCAAAGGCAGCCTGCTTGATGAACTCGCTACCGACAGTCTCTTCCTTTTCGAAAATGTCGGCCAGGAATAAATGCGCCGCCTGGAAAGCAAGCCAATACGCTGCAACAACAAGAAGCAACACGCGAAGCGCTGCAGGAGCCAGAAGTGACCAAGGATCGTTTTCAGGCTCGCAACCAAATCTCCCTGCTGGGTCAACAACACATAGAAGAATTCGCTGAGGTCCGGCGGATTGTCCCGCTCCAATTGTACAGTACGAGACCAAACCAAAGGAGGAAGAAAAGCCAGAAGCGGAATGCCTGCCGGCGCCGGGCTCCGCGATGGGACAACTCGAAGAACCAATCCAGGTATTGTTCCTTCCAATCCGGCTTGGTGGACTTTCCCACAGGGGGGACCGGCTGATTAACCGACGGCATCTTCCCCTCCCGAATTTTCCCTCAGCCACTGGATCAAATCGGACAGCTCATTCGCTTCGGATGTCATCCGGCGTTGCAGTGCGGCATTGCGCAGGGACCCGCGCAGGATCCATGCAGCAGGAGCTCGAGCGCATCGGTTTTGCTATGAGGGAATTGCACACCGATCTCCTGGCTCGCAGATCTCGCGAACTCAAGGAGCGCACCTTCGTGACCCATGCGGGTCGTAAGAGTTCGCTGGCGTTCGACCTGGTCATGCTCCTTCTCTGCACTCTTCAACCAGTTGGTCGTCCAGGCACCGATCAGTTTCTGTTCGATATCGGGGTCGAACCACAAGCGGCGGAAATTGGCATTGACCTTGACACCCATGGCTTGGATCTGATGATACTCCAGGCTGTCCACTTCGCGCATGGTCAGCCTGCCAAATTCATCCATCTCATTGACCTTGGCGCTTCCCAGCCGGGCATTGACCATTTCGAAGATCGTTTGCAGGACCGTCTTGGTGCTGCTCGCCTTCCGGGGTTTCGAACAACTGGCTTAGCTTGAAGCGGCGGACATATTCCCGCCAGACATCCACCACCATCCGTCCGATGATCTCACTGGTCACGTTGTTGCGGACAAAATTGTAGACATTTTGATCGCTGTATCCAAATGGTGTTTGAGAATTCTTGAAACTTTCATACGGGCTGTTGATACCAAAATTTAACCCCGATCGAGGTGACGATCTCAATCCCATCCCGGGTCATCGCGCTGGTTTCCCAGCGCCGTTTCTGGATTTCGTCATAATCCGGGTTATCCTTGTCTGCCCTGAAGGGATCGTCCTTGTCATCCGTATCCCTCGGTCCCATGGTCTGGTTCTGCCCGTGGAGGTCCACGGTCGCGGCGATATATTCGTGATGATGGTTGAAGACAATACCCGGACCGACCGTCCGGGTAAAGAAGGTTGGAGTACGCAAAACAGCCGCGCTGGCTGTATCGAGCCAGATGATTCCCGGTCCATGACCGGCGATACTCGCCCTCCCTCTGCCTGATCTGACCATTCTCGACGATGACCGCCGGGCCATGAGCGCCGATGTGCATAAAGCTGCAGGTGCTCAAAAATCCGAACCCTGTCGCTGACCTTTTTAACGGGGAGGATGAATTGCGCAAAGAAGAAAAGCCAGAAAGGCATCGCCACCAGGAAAATGACGATGTCCCACAGGTTGAACCATATCCCTTGCAGCCGCGCGAGGACGATATAAGCAACCAAAAAACCGGTCACACCAGCCGCAATTTTGAATCGGGTCGTCTGGTAAAATTTCTTCGGCTCCATATGATATGATTTTATATCAAAAAAGGTAAATTTGTGAGAAAAAGGTGACCGACATGACGGTTTATCGAGTCGAATTTCACTGCCATACCGTATTTTCCAAGGATTCCCTTACCAAACCCGGTGATCTGGTCAGGACTGCACGCCAAATCGGGTTGGATCGACTCATTGTCACCGACCACAACTCGACGGGAGGGGCGTTCGCTGCCAAAGCCATCGACCCCGAACTGGTCATCATCGGCGAGGAGATCATGACCACTCAGGGCGAATTGCTGGCCTCCTTCATGACCGAGGAAATCCCGCCCGACCTATCGCCCGTGGAAACCATCAAGCGACTGCGAGATCAAGGCGCATTCATCAGCGTTTCCCACCCGATGGATCCACACCGAGGCTGGAAAATGGATCGCCTGCTCGAGATCCTTCCCCTTGTGGATGCGATTGAAACATATAACTCACGCTGCATGTCCAACTCTTACAACGACGATGCACTCGCTTTTGCCATGGAACACAATATGGCTGGAACGGTGGGTTCTGACGCTCATGTCACGCGGGAATTGGGACGCGCTGTGATGCTCCTCCAGCCGTTCTCGACAGCTGACGAACTTCGTGCGGTGATCCGGGAGGGAAAATCCGCCACGAGACTTTCCTCGCCTGCCATCCACTTGACTTCGCGTTATGCTGTTTTCACGAAACGGTTATTTCCCCGTTTCAAGCCTCCAAAAAATCCAAAATAACTCGATAGAAAAGTGTCTTGACATGGTTTTTTTGCCGTGATAAATTAGCGCTGCTCTGGGCTGACCAGGCACAAATTCATGCAGGAGAAAGATAAAATGTCAGAACGATACGTAGGTACAGTCAAGTGGTTCAATGCGACCAAGGGTTTTGGATTCATCGGTCGCGAGGAAGGTGAGGATGTTTTCGTTCACTTTTCTTCCATCAACATGGAGGGCTACAAGCGTCTCGAGCCGGAACAGAAAGTGGAGTTCTCAATAGAACAAGGTCCTAAAGGTCTCCAGGCGGCGAATGTTGTCCCTCTCTAAATAGGTCCGTCACGAAAAGAACAAAACAAGGCTGTGATTTTTCTCACAGCCTTGTTTTTATACTCATTTTGCTTTTTCGTAAGCCATAACTATTAATCTGACAAATTCGACTATGATTTATATATTATGAACTTACGGTCGCTTTTCAAACCAGAAGTTACCCGTAGAACCGTGCTTACAGCCGGTCAGGTAGTCCCTGACCCATTGAGGTGCGTCCAATGCGGCATTTGTTCCTACAACTGCCCCATCAACATCGACGTACGCCGGCATGCGTGGCTCGGAGAGGTAATTATTGATTCGCACTGCCTTACCTGCGGCGAGTGTGTTTCACGCTGCCCGCGAGGGGCGTTGAGATTCGAACGTACCGATGTGTTTAAGGAAAAAGGACCATGACCGAATTCCTGATCATCGGGTCAGGGGTCGCAGGGATTTCTGCTGCAGAAGCCATTCGCAGTAAAGATCCGTCATCGCCCATTACCATCATTAGCGAGGATCCTCACGGTTTTTACTCAAGACCGGGTCTGGCATATTTTCTGACAGGAGAAGTTCCTCAAGATCAATTGTTTAATTACACACCCCAAGCTTACAAGGAACTGAAAGCCAAATTCTTACGAGGGCGCGTGACCCGGATTCGGCCATCCGATCGCGTGGTTGAAGCAGAGAATGGAAAAAATTCAATTCGTTATGATAAATTATTAATCGCGACCGGGTCGTTTGCCTTAAAGCCGGAAGTCCCTGGAATTAACCTCGAAGGCGTGGTCAAACTGGATCACATGGATGATGCTATGCGGATCGTCGCAATGGCAAAAAAAGCCAAAAAGGCGATCATCGTCGGAGGAGGTATCACAGCGCTTGAGTTAGCCGAAGGCTTAATTGCCAATCGAGTAAAGGTCCACTATCTTCTGCGCGGTGACCGTTATTGGGGAAATGTTCTCGATGAAAGCGAATCGCGAATCATTGAACGCCGCCTGAAAGAACATCAAATCACCATTCAATTTCATGCAGAGCTAAAAGAGATCACCGGAAAAACCGGACGGGTGAACGGGGTACGATTGGAGAGCGGCGAGTCAATCCCCTGCGATATGGTCGCTGTGGCCATCGGCATAAAGCCCCGGCTTGAACTGGCGCAGGTATCCGGAATTGCTGCCGAACGCGGGATCTTGACTGACGAGTATTTACAGACCAATGTGGAGTCGATTTTTGCTGCGGGGGACGTCGCTCAAGCTGTTGATTCATTGAGCGGCAAGCACGTGCTGGATACACTATGGACGCCTGCCCGGGAAGAAGGGTGGACGGCAGGAATGAACATGGTGGGTGTCAGAACCCCTTATTGCAAATCCCCTCCATTCAATGTCACCCGTCTCGCCGGGGTCACTACGACCATAATCGGGCAGGTTGGAGGCGGTAAGGACAAGGATGTTATCGGCATCGCCCGAGGCGACAGTGAGACCTGGCGGGATATCCCGGATGCCATCGTTGCTCAAACAGGATTCGAGGTTAACCGGCTGCGGTTGATGGTCGGTGAAAAGCATCTCCTGGGTGCAGTGGTGATGGGCGACCAAAAATTGTCTTTCCCGATTCAAAATATCATCGCCAAACATATGGACATCACATCCATCCGCTCAAACCTGCTTGCGGCAGGCGCGCCGATAGCTGACATTCTTGTCAATTATTGGACAGACGTGAATGAGGGCAATTCAATGAACGGTAACTACAGTAAAGGTTCCAAAGGATGATAAACGGGAGACTAACCATGTTACGAGGAGCAAAAGAACTCTGGCTTTCCTTCATTGTGATTATCGTAATCACCGCTTTTTATGCAGGGATTATGGCATTGACTAAAACCGTCCCGGCAGCAGGCGAATTCTATGGGCATTCCCTGGGAATTGTTGGATTCATTTTGATGTTGATGACCGAAATACTATACAGTCTTAGAAAAAGGTCCCAAACACGCGTGGCGCGTTGGGGAAGAATGTCCGACTGGCTGCAATTCCACATTTTTACCGGGATTGTGGGACCTTATATGGTATTGCTGCACTCCTCATGGAAATTTAATGGATTAGCAGGTGCTACCATGCTGCTAACAATCGTGATCGTAATTAGCGGATTTATCGGACGTTATATCTACACTCGCATTCCTCGCACCCTGGATGGGATAGAAATGGATTCAGCGGTGGGAGGCATTCAGGCTTCGGCCCTCGCCCACTCCAGGAGGCTGATGGCTCTCTGGCACACCATCCATATCCCGATCGGGATGGCGTTGTTTACTGCCGCCTTTGTTCATATCACTGCGGCAATTTATTACGCTACATTATTGAAATAAGGTATCGAGCGATCTTATGAATAACCGCCTGGGTTGTTTCTCAGCTACTGCCATCATCAGCGCTATCATCACAGCATTGGTCATCGCGAGTGTGGCGATTGCCAGCGGAAGTTCCATGTTCAGTCCGGGAAAATTGAACGCAATTCCCGGAGATTCGACAGGGGGAGTTATTTCCCATGCGCAAATCGGCAAGGAATGCGGAAAATGCCACACAGCTTTCTGGCAGAGCGAGCGAATGTCGGATCGCTGTGTGATTTGCCATAGCGATATTACGCAACAAATAGCTCAACCCCTCACGCTGCATGGAATTTTGAATGAAAACAATTCCTCCATGGACTGCCGCAATTGTCACCCGGAGCACCGCGGTGCGACCTCCTCGCTGACAGACTTTACATCGGATTTCCCACACGAACAGCTTGGATTTTCCCTCGCCGCTCATCCTGACTCTCGCTGCGTGGATTGCCACGATGGAGTGTACACATCCTTCAATACTGGGACCTGCACAACCTGTCACCAACAGGAGGAGCTGGTTTTCACTACAGCCCATGTGATTTCGTTCGGTGATGATTGCCTTGCCTGTCACGATGGACGCGAATTGCTTGGCAAGGATTTCAACCATGCAAGTACACGATTTCCCCTCACGGGTCTTCACAAGGACTTGATCTGCACAGAATGTCATCTGAACGCCCGGTCCATTTCCGACCTTCAAAATACCCCCGACCAGTGCATCAATTGCCACTCGAAAGATGAAACACACGATGGGCGGTTTGGCACCTCCTGCGATGTCTGCCATGAGACCTTGGGCTGGAAACCGGCCAAGTTCGATCACGACCTGGCATACTTTAAATTAACCGGTAAACATGTCGCTGCAACATGCGAGGATTGCCACACGGACGGAGCATACCAAGGCACACCATCGACCTGCGGATCATGTCATGCCGAAGAAGACGACCACCAAGGTCAATTCGGGAGCGATTGCGGATTATGCCATTCAACTAATGAGTGGGAACCTGCCACGTTTGACCACACGCTTTCCATCTTCAAACTGACAGGAGCTCATCTAACCGTGGATTGTAACCAGTGCCACCAAAACGACGCCTTCAATGAGAACTCCTGCCACTTGTTATGCTTGCCATGCCTCAGACGATAAACATAATGGCCGTTTTGGAACGAGTTGCGACGCCTGCCATACCACCACTGCCTGGAAACCAGCCACCTTTGACCACAACCTGTCTTCGTTCCGGTTGACAAACGGTCACGCCAATCTGGCTTGTGAACGCTGCCACGCCAAGGGATTCAGCAATACACCTGCTTTCTGTGCTGGCTGTCATGCTGATCCGGGATATCACCAGGGGATGTTCGGAAATAATTGCGCCGAATGCCATAACACAAGTGATTGGAGCGCAAGTTATAACGGACCGCACCCCAGCTTTGGTGAACATGGCGGGATTAATCACGAGGGGGCGACCTGCCGGGATTGCCATACCTCGAACCTTGCAACTGCCACCTGTACAAAATGCCACGACAGCAATAACCCTGGCGATGACGGGGGCGGCGGAGGTGATGATTGAAAGTTTTCTCTGTATAAAAAATGTGACCGTGCCTGAAAGAGCATGGTCACATTTTTGTTCACTGTTATTCGATTCGTCAACTGGATGAGTTTTCAGATTCAGGTGAAGTCCCCTTGACAGGCTCATTATGACTGGTTTCGACGTTCATTATAGTGGGGATGAAGAATCCAACGACCGCGATGAGAACGCATAGAATTCCAGCTATCCAATACCAGGTGCGGATGCCGAACGCGTCCGAGATGGGTCCCGCCACCAGAAGGCTAAGCGGTGACATGGCGATAACCACGCTCCCTACAAGCGACATGACGCGTCCCTGCATGTCCGGTCGGACGATGGTCTGCAGCAGTGCCATCGCAGGACCGTTGATTACCGGAATGGATACCCCCATGACAAAGAATCCAACCAGGGCGAGCCAGAATGCATTGGAGGGAGCTATCCCAATAATCAAGACACCCACTCCAGCCACAACAGTTCCCATCAGCATGGTGACGATTTTTCGTCTAAAACCTCCCCACACCGACAGCACCAGACCACCTGCAATCATACCTATTCCCCACAAAGAGTCCAAGGAGCCAAGTGCCAGCGCGCCTTTTTCAAAATACTGCGTCACAAGCAGCGGCATCAATGCACCCAGCGGATTGAACAGGAAATTGACCAGCATGAACATCAACAAGACAGCCACCAAGCCAGGCCAGCGGAGGATGTAAAGGAAACCGTCGCGGACATCTTGCCAGTAACCGGATTTTCCTCCTTGCTGGTCGGGAGTCTCCTGCCTTACAGGTTGTGGAATGGAAAAGAACAGCAGAGGCAGGATTCCAATAATTGCTGTGGCGACATCAATCATCAACACACCTTGAGTGGGCAAAACACCGATCAGGACCGCGCCTGTTGGAGGGGCAATGATGCTGACCAGCCCTTGCAGAGTCTGGTTCATTCCTGCTACACGCGACAGGTGTTTCTCGGGAACCATCAATGTCGTCGATGCCTGCATCGCAGGCCAGTGTAACGCCCCTCCCGCTGAACGAATGAATAGGATGGCATAAACGTGCCACGGTTGAGCCTGTCCCGTCCAGAAAAGGTAGGCTAATACTGCCGTCGCAAGTGCAATTCCAGCGTCCGCAAAAATCATGATCAGGCGCCTGCTCCAACGATCGATCAAGGGACCGGTAAACGGACCAAGAATGATCTGAGGCAGCAGCCCAAAGAGGGTCGCTGTCGCCAGGACTGTCGCTGAACCTGTCTCTTGAGTAAGCCACCAGATCAACGCGAATTGGACCAACGCGCTGCCAAATAGCGAAAACGCCTGCCCTCCCCAGATAGTGAAAAACCTGGGTGCCCAATTTTCCGGTATTGTGATTGTTGACGAAGACATCTGATTTTCCTGCCTAAGGATAAGACCCTATTATAGCCAGATATTAAAAATCTGATAGTTTTTTGAAGAATTATTGGTTATATTTTATCTATAATATCCGTATATCGAAGGAGTTCTTTTATGAAATGGTTAAAACGCATCATTCTGGGATTGCTGATCGTCATAATCGCCATTGTTCTTGTTACTGCTCTTTCCATCCCTGCAGATGGGGTATTGGGAAAAGACCGGATAGACTCTGTGACCAACGTCACAATACCGGGCATTAATGGCGGACCGGATGTCAAGGCCTATATCGCCAAGCCGGATGGTCAGGGACCGTTCCCCGTCGTGATCATGATCCACGAGTTCTTTGGGCTCAACGAAAGTATCGTTGGAAAAGCCGAAGGATTGGCTGATGAGGGATATTATGTCATCGCGCCGGACACGTTTCGAGGCTCGACAACCAGCTGGATTCCCCGCGCCATTTACCAGGTCATCACGAATAAACCGGAGCAGGTTAACGCTGATCTTGATTCCATTTATGCCTGGTTGGAATCCCAATCCGAGGTCGATGCTGACCGGATCGGGATAGCCGGTTTTTGCTATGGCGGCCGGGCGTCGCTTCTCTATAGTCTCCACAACAACGGCATCGCAGCCACAGTGATTTTCTACGGTTCTGCAGAAACCGACCCCGAGGTGTTGAAGTCTCTCCCCGGTCCTGTGCTCGGGATCTTTGGAGGAGCGGATTATTCCATTCCTGTGTCAGAGGTCACTTCCTTCGAAGCTGCCCTGACCACTGCCGGTATTCCCAATGAGATCACAATCTACGACGACCAGCCTCACGCGTTTGTGACGGATATTCAATCCATCCGGGATGGAGGTGTTCAAGGGGAAGCCTGGAAACAAATGCTTCGGTTCCTGGATGAGAATTTACGATCAGGAGACTCCGGTCGTAACGTTCCACCTACCGCCTTTCAGTCGGGTATTCCCTGGCGGTATTATGCATTGTTGATCTACGAACATGCTTTTGGAAGCGCGAGTCACATGCATTAAAAATTTAGCCGGTCGATAACGACCGGCTAAATTTATTTAATGAAATGTTACTTGCCAAGTTTTTTCTTGAACGCTGCCGTGACTTCCGGCAGAATGGTGAACAGATCCCCCACCACACCGTAGCGTGCAACTTTGAAGATAGGCGCATCCGCATCCTTGTTGATGGCGATGATCACCTTGCTTGAGCGCATTCCTGCCAGGTGCTGGATCGCGCCGGAGATACCACAGGCGATGTACAGGTCGGGGGAAACAACCTTTCCGGTTTGCCCCACCTGGTGGGAATATGGGATATAGCCCGCATCCACAGCTGCGCGTGAAGCTCCCATGGCGGCTCCCAGAACGGAAGCGAGATCACCCACCAGCTTGAATCCCTGCTGGGCTTTCCAGATCTCCGCGGCTTTTTCATCCAGCCCGGCAGGAGGCTGCAACGACGGGTTATTGCTAACGCCGCGCCCTCCCGAGACGATCACTCCAGCGTCTGTCAGGCTGACCCCGCCTTCCGAGGCGGTGTACCCCTCCACCGTGGTCAATGCTTCAGTTTTGGCAGTGACCTTCTTTACTTCTCCCGATTTTCCAGCTGCAGGGGCAGGCTTGGGAAATGCCCTGCCTCGCAGTGTAACGATCGTCGGTTTGGCTGAACACGTTTCCTTTTGGAGAATCTTTCCGGAATAGACCGGTCTTGTTACGACCAGGCGATCACCGGATAACTCAACTGAAGTGACATCCACGAGCACGCCGGAATTCAGGTCCATGGCCAGGAGGGCAGCGACCTCACGGCCGCGCATGCTGGTCGGCAGGAAAATAGCATCGGCTGCTTCAGCGCCAGCTGAAGAGATCGTGGACGAGAACACCTCCGCTCGGAAATCCGTGAGAGCGGGGTCATCACTCACTATGACAAAATCTGCGCCGTATTCGAAAGCTTGTTGCGCAAGCGAATCCACACCGGACCCAAGCACCAGTCCTGTGACGGATGCTCCCAGGGATTTGGCGGCTCCGATCGCCTCCCAGGACGTGGGAAGCGCGACGCCTTTGAAATGATCTATGTACACCCAGATGTTCATAGGACCTTCTCCGCGAAAATCTTTTCAACGAGTTTTTCCGCAGCCTCGGCCGGGGTTCCGGAGAGTATCTCACAGTTTACCTCCCGGGAAGGCGGGTTGAGGATTTCAACCGTGGAAACAACGGGAGTCGGGGCTGCAATTCCCAGATCCGCCAGTGTCCAGGTTGGGATGGTCGCCTTGGACGCCTTGCGAATCCCCATGAAGGACGGATACCTCGGTTCGCCAAAGTCCTTGGCGATTGAAAGGACGGCCGGCGGTTTGGAGGTGACAACCTGCCTTCCCTCTTCTGTCGCTCTTTCGATGCGCAGAGCGCCTCCTTCGAATTTCACCACGGAGGCCATTGTCAGGGAGGCATAGCCGAGCAGGCGCGCGGTCTGCGCTGCCACTAATCCGCTGTTCCCGTCCACCCCCTCCTTGCCGAAAAAGACCAGGTCGACCGCATCCATCTTTTTGACGGCCGCTGCAAGGACTCGCGCCACGGACTGGGTATCGATCACAGCCAGCGCCGGGTCGTTGATCAGGACGGCATCGTCGCACCCCATGGCAAGCGCGTGCTTGAGGGCATCGGCAGCCAACTCAAAACCGATCGTCAAGGCAGTGACAGTCCCGCCATTGGCTTCCTTCATTTGAAGCGCTGCTTCAACGGCGTACTCGTCCCATGGATTAATGATCAGTGGAGCATCCCCCCAACTGACCTTCCCGTTATCCACTGCGACTTTGGCAGCAGTATCGGGAACTTGCTTAACACAGGCTACAATTTTCAACGGACCTCCTTTTGTGAATTGGTAATCGCAACGATCTATTCGATTGTCTAGCAGGTGCTCATTTATTTTTTTCGTTTATTTCATAGTGACCTGGCTGAGGAGTTTGCCATTCTTCAAGTCGACCTCGCAAGCGTGTCCGCGCGTGGAATAGGTAAGCAGTTTCTCACCGTGGTCATCGAACCTCACCCGCGAATAATGGGATCCATCTTCAGGTCTTTCCGCAAACCAAACTATCTTTCCGGTAGTTGAGATACAGTACAGGTTCGATTCGTCGCGAGGATACAATGCAGGGTTTTCCAGCACGACCTTTCCTATCACCGAATCGATGATTTTTTCTATCTGGGTGTGTCTTGGCTCAATCACTGGTATTGTTACTACCTTTTCAATGGGATTTTTGCATACGGTCAGGATTGCCAGGAATCTTCATCATATTTTGGAAGTTCGCAGCGCAGTGGTTTATCTTCCCGCATACCCAGTGCATACCCCGCCTGGATCAGCGTCTGGATCTCGCTGCTGCCTTCATAAATCACAGCGCCTTTCGAATTGCGAAGGTAGCGCTCCACATCGTATTCATCAGAGAAACCGTATGCGCCGTGGATCTGGACCGCCTCATTGGCGGCATCGAAAGAGGCTTCGGTCGCAAATTTCTTGGCATAGGAAGTTGCCAGCGTACTGCGCTCGCCTTGGTTTTTCAACCAGCCCACTTTGAGATACAGCAGCCGGGCGATCTCGTAATCCTGCGACATGCGGGCGATCTTCTGCTGGATCAACTGGTGTTCGGCGATCATCTTCCCGAACGTGCGGCGGTCGAGTGCGTACCTTACGCTTGCATCCCGTGCCGCGCGGACGAGGCCTGTCGCTCCGGATGCCACCGTGTAACGACCGTGGTCAAAGCCCGACATGGTGATCTTGAAACCCTCGCCCTCTTCTCCGATGCGGTTGGCAGCCGGCACCTTGACATCCGTGAATGAGATCCAACCCGTGGAACCTGCTCGTACGCCGAGCTTGCCGTGTAAATCGCCGGTCTTGACTCCCTCCGAATGCAGGTCGACGATGAAGGACGAGAGACCTGCCGAGGGCTTCTGGGCATCGGGATTCGTGCGGGCAACGACCATGGCATAGTCGGCCTTCGAGGCGAGAGATATCCACATCTTCTCACCGTTGAGGATGTAAAAATCACCGTCCCGTTTTGCGGAGGTCTGCACAGCAGACACGTCCGATCCGCAGCCGGATTCGGTGAACGCGCCGCAGCCCAGGCTGGTTCCATTCGATAAAGGAATGAGGAATTTCTGCTTCTGCTCTTCCGTCCCCCACTGGAAGAGCGTCATGGAGCACAATCCCGTATGGACGGACATCGCCACCCTCAGATGCGTGTCCATCGCTTCGAGTTCTTCGCACACCAGGCCGAGGGTGATGTAGTCCATCCCCTGCCCGCCGTACCGCACCGGGTAGCAAATGCCAAGGATGCCGAGTTCACCCATACGTTTCAGCACCCAGGGAAGAGGTTCCGAGTTGCGATCCGCTTCCTTGATAACCGGAAGGATCTCCTTCTCGCAGAAGTCCTTCACCATCTTCTGCGTCATGAGGTGTTCCTGGGTTAATGTAAAATCCATGTTTTGCTCCTTTACTAATATCCACTTCTTGTTCAGGCCTGCCAATAGAAGCCTATTGCATCCCTATTATAGACTGAAAGAATCATTCCTGTTTATTCGATTTAAATCCCTGCCTGAATTCTTCGTATCAAACGACATTCAGACAACGAGTGTTGACAAATCCTCGAAAATGGATACAATACAGGACGCACAAGCCGAAGTGGCGGAATTGGCAGACGCGCTAGGTTCAGGGCTTAGTTCCCGCAAGGGAGTGAGGGTTCAAGTCCCTCCTTCGGCACTCCAGAGGACCCGCAGAAATGCGGGTTTTTTGTTTACTTTCCGCATGGTAAAATAAAAACATGAAGATTGGTTCTGTGGAAATCAAGTGGCAGCGGATTGCAGCCTTCATCGGGATTGTCATTCTCGTCCTGCTCATCATGGATTTTAATTCACGGCTCGAGGAAATGACCCGCTTGAGTCGTCAGGCTGAATCTGTGCGGATACGCGCAACTGAGGTCATGGCTACTCAATACAACATGGAAACAGCGGTCGCCTATGCTCAGTCCGATTTCTCGGTCGAGCAATGGGCGCGCGAACAAGCCGGAATGATCCGACCCGGCGATGTGCCCATTGCCCCGATGCCGGTCCCCGGCGAGCAGCCTCCCCCTCAGGAGAATTCCCCTGTCGTGGTCCCCACTCAGATCTCAAACTGGGAGATTTGGATGCTGGTCATTTTTGGTGACTAGAGTTCATGATCTATAATTTTCACGCCGCCCGGTAATTGGGGCGGCGATATTTTTTCATGGTGAGTTAACCAAATGAACAAGATCATTAATAACCGGCTTCAACTCTTTCCCAACTCTGCCAAAGTCGAAGGAGATGGTCTTTCCATAGCAGGCTGCGACTTGAATGGACTTGCGAATCAGTATGGCACGCCGCTCTATCTTTACGACCGGACCACGCTGGATGCATCCGCCAGTCTGTATAAATCCCTGCTGGAAAAGGATTACCCGGCGCATTCGACGGTCACGTACGCCGGGAAAGCGTATCTCTCTGTTCCGATTGCGAAATGGGCTGGCAGGCAGGGCTTCAGCATCGACTGCACCGGGCTGGGTGAGATCGCCATTGCGGTAAAAGCCGGCATCCCGAACGGAAAGCTCATCGTCCACGGCGTGAACAAATCGATGGACGATCTGAAAGCCGCGATCGACTTCGCCGGTACGATTGTGGTGGACAATCCAACGGAACTCCACCGGCTCGAAGACCTCTCCCGTCATAGCAAGCTTCCCGATCTATGGCTCCGCCTCAATCCCGGCATGGCCGTGGAAACTCATGCCTACACCCAAACGGGACATGAAGACAGCAAATTTGGCATGGAATTCGATCAGTTGCTGCAGGCGGCTCAATTTTCCAGGGATAAAAATTTTCCACTCAAGGGATTGCACTTCCATCAAGGATCACAATTCCGCGACCCGGAACCTTTGGCGCACGGGGTCGAACGCGCACTTGATGCAGCAAAGGAAATCGGATTTTCAGGCGAATGGCATCTCTCCCCAGGCGGCGGCTGGGGCGTTGCCTACCACGAGAACGAGTTGCCGCATCCATCCGTGGAACAGTATGTCCGCTTCATTTCTGAAATGGTAGTGACCGGATGCCGCTCACGAAACCTGCTCCTGCCGCATCTGCACCTCGAGCCGGGCCGGACACTCGTCGCCCGGGCTGGCGTTGCATTGTACCGGACGGGTACCGTCAAACGGACAGCGCACCGTACCTGGCTGCTTGTCGACGGAGGCATGGCGGACAATCCACGCCATGCGCTCTATGGGACAAAATATTCCGCCCTGCCAGTGAGATCGCTGAAAAGGGAATTTGAAGAAAAAGTTTGGATAGCCGGACCCTACTGTGAGAGTGGAGATGTACTTATCGAAGACCTCCAATTTCCTCCCATCGAGGAGGGCGAATTGATCGCTGTTCCGATGGCAGGAGCTTATCACCTGAGCATGTCATCCAACTACAATGGTGCGCGAAAACCGGCGGTGCTTATGATTGATAATGGATCAGCGGTTGTGATGCAGGAGCGCGAGTTGCCGGAAGACCTTTTACGCCGCGATCATTCACTGGACTAAGAACGAGGGGCGGAAAATCCGCCCCTCGTTCTTTTTTCTCGCTCGACGTGTGACCCCTGACCCCGTCCAGATTTTGTCCGAAAGGTCTCATCATTCCTCTAGGTACCTTCACCGAGCGAGCGAATTTATTACTGAAAAAGTTTGGCGAGAAAAGCCAGTTTTTCACCAGTCTGGAAGGAAGCCCCGCCTTCGTGGTTGTTGTATGACCAGACCTTGATCCGCTTGTCTCCCTTATAGTGGTTATACGCAGAATAGACTGTCGAGGGTGGGCAGATATCGTCCATCAAGCCGACTGAAAAAATGCGCAGGCGCTTTCGCCCTGGGTGGCAAAATTCATCCCGTCAAAATATGACAAAGTGTTGAAGACAGTCTCAACCTTGTCGCGATGCGTTTTGCAGAAGCGAGTAATCTCGTGATAAGGGTCTGTATCCACCATGTCTGTGGCACGGCGGAAATTACACAGGAACGGAACATCCGGCATAACTGCCGAGAGATCGGGCACTAGTCCGGCCACCGCCAGCGTGATCCCGCCTCCCTGCGAGCCGCCGGTCACCGCGACACGAGCTGCATCGACCGCAGGATGCATCCTCGCGGATTCCACTGCACGCACTGCATCGGTAAAGACCCGTCGGTAGTAGTATGTCTTCGGGTCTAAAACACCGCGGGTCATGAAACCGGGGATCTGCGGACTGGAACCCTCCGGCTCGGAATCCGGCGTATCACCCGGAGACCAGGTACTGCCCTGCCCGCGAGTGTCCATCACGAAGTGGGCATAACCGGCATTCGCCCAAAGCAGCCAATCGGTAGGCAGAGCGCGTCCGCCACCATAACCGATGTATTCCACAACACAGGGCAGCTTTCCATTATGCTGCTTCGGCAGGATGAACCAGCCCTTGATGGACTGCCCGCCGTAACCGGGGAAGGCGACATCGTAAACATCGACCAGCGTCAAGCCGGTTTGAACCGGAGTGAACACAGGGTTGAGCTTGATATTTGCGGGCGGAAGACAACGTCTCGTCCCAAAAAGAATCAAAATCCGCCGGTTCGTGCCGCGGCGGGCGGTACATCTGCAGTTGGTCGAGCGGCATATCGAAATACATGGTTATCTCCTTAAGTCAAAAATCATTTATTAGATTATCATAGAAACAAGAATCCAGCATGCATTTTTCAAATAAATTTAGGAGAAGCCAATGAACAATTACTCTCTGCCCAACATCCCCTGGGAAGACCGTCCCGCCGGCAGCAGCGACGTGGTCTGGCGGTACAGCGCCAACCCGATCATCCCGCGCGATCTGCTGCCCATCTCCAACAGCATTTTCAACAGCGCGGCGGTTCCGTTCAATGGAAAATTCGCCGGCGTGTTCCGCGTGGACAATCGCAAGCGCGACATGACTCTCCACAGCGGATTCAGCGAAGACGGATTTTCATGGCGCCTGAGCGACGCTCCAATTAAATGGATTGCTGAAGACCCCGAGGCTGGTTACTCGATGTATCGCTATGACCCGCGTGTGGTTTGGATCGAAGACCGCTACTGGGTTGCCTGGTGCAACGGGTTCCATGGTCCGACCATTGGCCTGGGATACACCTACGACTTTGAGAAGTTCCACTTTTTTGAGAATGCCTTACTTCCATTCAATCGCAACGGCGTTCCCTTCCCACGCAAGATCAACGGCAAGTACGTGATGCTCAGCCGTCCGAGTGACAATGGCCACACACCGTTCGGCGATATCTACCTGAGCCAAAGCCCGGACATGAAATATTGGGGGGAACACCGTTATGTGATGGGAACAAAAGGCGGCTGGCAAAGCACAAAGGTCGGCGCAGGTCCCATCCCGATCGAGACTCCCGAAGGTTGGCTGATTTTCTACCACGGCGTACTGACCTCCTGCAACGGATTCGTTTACAGTTGGAGCGCTGCGCTGCTCGACCTCGATAAACCCTGGAAGGTGATCTACCGCGCTGCCCCTTATCTCCTTTCGCCCCAGACCTATTACGAATGCGTCGGGGACGTGCCGAACGTGGCTTTCCCCTGCGCGGCGCTGTACGACCAGCCGACCGGGCGGATCGCAGTCTACTACGGCGGTGCGGATACGGTCACAGCATTGGCATTCTGCAAGGTGGATGAAGTCATCGATTTCGTGAAGAAGAATTCTGAAGTCTAGCGCTATTGCTAGCCAGGATAAGCCCCCACCCTACCCTCCCCCGTTTTTCAGGGGAGGGTAATTTTTTAAGGGGTGGATGAGCGGCTATTCCGCTCATCCACCCCTTATTTATAAACCGATACATAGCCTGTCCCGGCAGCCCGGGGTACCCTCGACCAGTAAAACGAAAACCGCCCAAAAATAGGGCGGTTATTTAGTGCCGAGGAGGGAGTCGCTTGCCCCGGCAGCCCGGGGTCCCTCAACCACCTAAAACAAAAACCGCCCAAAAATGGGCGGTTATTTCTAGTGCCGAGGGAGGGAGTCGGACCCTCGACCCAACGATTATGAGCCGTTTGCTCTGCCACTGAGCTACCTCGGCGAGGGCGGGCTGTATATTACTACGCATTTTTTATATTGTCAACATTGGAAGGTTTCTGCAATATTCGGACGTAAAAGTAGTGTCAATCCATCAGGCGATTGAATTTCCGCAGCACATCCCGCAGCCGATCATGGGGCAACGCAGGGATGGTCAAGCCTCCCTTGCCGGTCATCGTTTCCGCAGCGACAAGCGCGTTGATAATGGCTTCTTCTGTGGCATAGACAGTTGCCATGAAGAGCGGATCCATCTGTTCGTTGGAAATGGCCTGGAGGTTCGCTACTCCCTCGGAAGGCCGCGCAATGCCTGGATTGGCGGTCGAAAAAGCCAGGAAGATATCCCCTGAACCGTTCCCGGCGATGCTGCCGGTGCGCGCCAGTCCCATGGAGGCACGCTTCGCCAACCGCTTGAGCTGGTGCGGCAGCAAGGGCGCATCCGTCGCAACGATGATGATGATCGAGCCCTGTTCGCGGAGCGGGTTTTCCCCGTTGGTGAAATGAGCATTTTCGGTGATCTCATGCCCGACCGGTACGCCAGCAACCATGAACTGGTATCGGCGGCCAAAGTTGGCCTGCACAAGTACCCCCACTGTGTAACCCCCGTATTTTTCAGACAATAACCGGGAGGACGTCCCTGTACCGCCTTTGAATTCGTAACAGATCATCCCCGTCCCGCCACCGACATTTCCCTCCAGGATCGCACCCGCCTCAGCCTTATCCAACGCCTTCCAGACATGCTCCGGCTTGACGTGGAAACCGTTCATATCGTTGAGCCAGCCATCCGCGGTCTCCGCCACCAGCGGGCAGGACCACGATTGGAATAATGCGTTGTTCTTCGCCTGCCAGTGGATGATGGCGTCGCGTACCGTGCCGACATTGTGCGTGTTGGTGATTCCGATCGGACCCTCGAGGAAACCGCCTTCCTCGACCCAGGCTGACCCGGTCATCTCGCCGTTCCCGTTGAGCGGGAACCAGCCTGCGAACACAGGATCATGGTTCGCCTTGCCGCGCGGATGAATGATCGTCACACCCGTACGGACATCGCTCTCCCGGATCAAGGTGGTGTATCCCACTTCGATACCTTCTACATCGGTGATGGCATTGAATGGACCAGGCATACCTTCGAATGGAATACCGAGATCGCGTGCGCGTGGTTTTTGTGTCATTTTTGCATCCTCCACAAATTATTTGGGGCGCTTTATGCAGCGCCCCAGCATATTACTTTAGGTATTTATCCATCCAGCGCAGGATGTGATTCAGGCGCGCGATGCGGCGGTCGGTGCGGCCGGTGCGCGAGAGCCCGTGGAATTCCTCAGGGAAGCGGATAAATTCACTTTCGACACCCAGGCGCTTCAACGCGACAAATGCCTGTTCACCCTGCTCGATGGGGCAGCGCAGATCGCCTTCGTTATGGATGACCATGGTCGGCGTTTTGGCGTTGCCGATGTATTTGATGGGCGACATGTCCCAGTATTTTTTCAAGTCCCTGAAGGGCGGACCGGCGGTCAGTTCCTGCTCGAAGGTCCAGTTCAGGTCGCTGGAGCCCCACTCGCTGATGAAATTGGAGACGCAGCGTTGGGTGACCGCGGCTTTGAAGCGGTCGGTGTGACCGATGATCCACAGGGTCATGTATCCGCCATAGGAACCGCCCGTCACACCCATGCGGCTCCTGTCGATGAAGGGTTTCCGCGCCATCATGTCGGCAAATGCGATCAGGTCGACGTAATCCGCGCTGCCCCAATCACCCCAGATGGCTTTGGTGTGCGATTCACCGTAGCCCCGTCCGCCGCGCGGATTGGAAAAGTACACCACATAACCATTCGAGGCAAGATAGTTGAACTCGTGCATGAAGAACTTGCCGTACTGGGTCATCGGTCCGCCGTGTATCTCGAGGATGGACGGATATTTCCTTTTCGGGTCAAATCGCGGCGGGTACATGATCCACCCCTGCAGGCTGAGTCCTTCGGGATTTTTAAACCAGACCTCCTCGACGCGGGGCAGGCTGATCGTGTCGAGCAGCTCCCGGTTGACGCGTGTCAGGTGGCGGGTCGTCCCGCTGCCCAGCTCGCGCAGGTGGACCTGCCCGGGGTCATGCATTTGACCAAAGAAATAAGCCAGCTTCGATTGTGTCCGATCAAAGGAATAGGATCCGACCACACCCCCTTCGCCGACGATGTCCTGCAGGTCCCGGCCATCGAGAGAGATCCGCTTGAGCAGCGACGAGCCGTGATAGGCTGCCTGGAAGTAAATTTGCCTGCCGTCGTTCGACCAGGTCGGGCACATCTGCTCGGGCGAGCCGACATCGTTGATGACCATGGAGGAGGCATGCAAGTCGAATTTCTGGGTGAGATTCTTTGCCGGTTTCGAGCCATCCACGGGCACGACCCACAACCCATAATTCCTGAACCCCTGCCCTTCGCCCTCCTGACCATAATAGGCCAGCCAGTTTCCATCCGGTGAAAAGGACGGCTGACTCTTTGGACCGATAGGTGTTTTGATCAGCTGCGGCTCGCCGCCCGAAGCGCTCATCACGAACAGGTCCACAGCATCCGGATTCTGGTCCGGTTCGTTGAGCCGGTTGGAGACAAAAGCGATCTGCCTGCCATCCGGCGAAAAAGCCGGGTCCAGCTCATCCCAAACGGGATGGTCGGTGAGCTGCCTGCCCTTGCCTGTGCGTGCGTCGATCACCCAGATATGGACACGTTCCTGGGGGAGATAACCGTATCCGTCCAGCTTGTAAAACAAACGGTCGTACCGGCGGAACACCACGCCTAATTTTTTCTTCTGCTCATCCTTTTCGCGCTCGAGCACCTCGGTGTCCGTCTTGCGGACGGTGCACAACAGCCGGCGCCCATCCGGCGACCAGGACAGGGAATCGATCTCGCCGTCGATGCCGGTCAGCTTTCGCGCCTCGCCGCCATCGAAAGGAAGAAGGAAGACCTGCGGCGGCTTGTCCTTGTCCGCCCGGTTGGAAAGGAACGCGATGGATTTTCCGTCCGGCGACCAGCGCGGGGACGAATCGGATTGGTCACCCTGGGTGAACTGGCGTGGTCCGCCTCCCCCGGTCGGGACGACCCACAGGTTGCCATATTTTTTCTCGGTCTTTTTATCCACCCGCTGCAGGCGGTAGACGACGGTGTTCCCATCCGGCGAGATGCGCGCGTCGGACAGGGTCTCGAGCCGGTAGAGGTCTTCGGCGGTGATCGGTCGTTTCTTTTGTGGCATGGATGCTCCTTGGTCGTTTCAATGGGTCATTTTGATTTTATACCGAAAATCATGCGCTGAGGGGATGAAAAGCCATTGCACACAGCTTGATATTCAGTTATGCTTTTTGAAATATCGTTAAGCTCTTTAAACCGCAATCCGCGGTGACACAATTTTAGAAATAAAGGATTCGCTATGGGCATCAAATCCCTCTTCATCAAGCCATCCACTGAAGCTTTCTTCAAGGAAGCGGACAAACTCCCCTGGTATACGCGATTCGACCGGTTGCACGGCTACGTGTATGGGCGCTGGACCTTCCTGTACATTGCCATCGGGACGGGGCAGCATCCGATCGCAAAGAAGCTTGGTCCAATTCTTGGAATGCTGCCCAAGAGAAAGAAAAAAGTGGAGACTGAAAATCGCGGCATGGCGGATGAATATCACGGAAAGGCCATTCCGCTGGAGACCGCTACTCAACTGGTGATGGTCAACGAACCTGTAAACGTCCCAGACCTGGAGCATGTCATCCCCTTCAAACAGGCGCGGGCGCTGATCCTGCAGAACCCGGACCACATCGTGGCGCTGAACTGTCCCTGCCGGTCCGCGCGTGAGAATCCCTGTCTGCCGCTGGACGTGTGCCTGGTGGTCGGCGAGCCGTTCGCCAGCTTCGTCAGTGAGCATCACCCCGATAAAACGCGCTGGATCACTCAGGCCGAAGCGGTGGACATCCTGAAAGCGGAGGACGAACGCGGGCACGTCCACCATGCCTTTTTCAAGGAAGCAATGCTCGGTCGTTTTTACGCCATCTGCAACTGCTGTTCCTGCTGCTGCGGAGCGATGCACGCCCACCAGAACGGGACGCCCATGCTGGCTTCTTCCGGGTTCGTCGCGCAGGTGGACGAGGACTTGTGCATCAGCTGCGGCACCTGCGAGACTTACTGCCAGTTCGATGCGTTGACCCTGGATGGGATCTCCGTTGTGGATGAAGCCGCCTGCATGGGCTGCGGCGTGTGCGTCAGCAAGTGCCCCGAAGGAGCGCTTTCCCTGCGACGGGATGAATCGAAAGGCGTGCCGCTGGAATTGTCGCGCTGATGAAGCAGGCGGTGGGATAATCTTCAAAGCGAGAAAATGCTATAATTTTTTCACCAGATTTTAATCTATAGCCGTATTACGTCCTAAAAGCCTTCGGACATTAGGCGGTCCGTCTATAAGCTGTTAGCCCGTCCGCAAAGCCCCCCACAGAGGGATAACCCCTAGTTAGTCCGCCCTTCAATATCAAAATATGCAATAACCCGGAAAATTATCATCTAATCCTTGAGGTCATTATGCAATTACCCATATTCCAAGTTGACGCTTTCACAGACAAGGTTTTCGGAGGCAATCCTGCCGCTGTTTGTCCCCTTGAACACTGGCTCTCTGAAGATGTTATGCAAAAAATCGCAATAGAGAATTCTGTTGCCGAAACCGCATTTTTCATTCCATTGAATGATGGGTTTGAAATTCGTTGGTTCACTCCAGAAATTGAAATGGATTTGTGCGGACACGCAACGCTTGCAACAGTGCACGTTATCGCAAGGCATCTCAACTACTCTTTACCATCTATAAAGTTTCAATCAAAAAGCGGTGAACTGATGGTGATAGTTGAAAATGAATTCATTGACTCCAAATTTCCCATCTCGCAAACCTGAACCAAATGATATTCCCCTAGTAATTTTAGATGCAATCTCAGGTAAAGCCTGTCGAAGTGCTGAAGTCAAGAGACTATGTGCTTGTATTTGAAACGGAAGAAATAATACTAAGCATTGAACCCATCAAAGGATTGCTAAATTAAATAAATCTTGACCCTGGCAGGCGTTGCTTTAACAGCAAAGGCGATGAAGTTGATTTTGTTTCGCGTTTCTTTACACTACAAGCAAGTATTTTTGAAGACCCAGTAAAGGCTCGGCCCATTGTTCGCTGATTCCTTATTAGAATGAATTATCTTCTGAAAAAATCGCATGTTTGCGTTGCAAGTGTCACCAAGAGCTGGGAAACTATTCAGAAAAAATTTTGGTGAAAAATTGTCAATTTCAGAAGAAGTTCAGTAATACTTACCTTGCTCAGAAGGAAGGCATTAAAATTAGAAGTCCGTTATTCAAAGATAGGCAGCGGGCTAGATACCGTGTTCACCGGACAAGTGCGGGGCGTTGTAATGCACTTTCGGGGAGTTCTGCTCCGAAGCCGGACTGGCGTCAAGGTGGCTTTGTCCAGCGAATCCACGCCACCTGCCGCGTAAGTAACCATTAGCCTGCTCAACCCCTCTTCAGAAAGGAACATTTCATCCCTATGTATGAAGCTCCGCTTCCGTTACCGCGTCGAATAGTAACAGCCATCAACAAGCTGGGAAATCAGTTATCGCGAGTGATGGACCTATCCCCAAAGATGCTTCCTTTTCAGAAGCTGGCGTCGGACAGCGGCGGTGACCCTTGGATTGTTGGTCGAATTCCGGTCGATCTTACGGACCAGCGCGATCCGCTGCAAGAGTATATGAGTAAGCCGTGGCCAGCCCATGGGAAATTATCGCGCGCATGATTACCTGGCTTCCCGGTTTCGAATTTCCGAAGCATCGGTCAGATACCCTTGATATCTTATTTGTCATTGCGGGGCAAATCGAACTCCTCCTGGATGAAGGCGCGACAATTGTACGATCTGGCGATACAGTTATTCAATGCGGAACTAACCACGGCTGGCGGGTTATCGGCAATGAGCCCTGTACATTTGCTGGAGTATTGATTGACGCTACACCGCCGGTAAAAGTTTAATGAGATACCAGACGAAGTTACAACGGTATAAACCGCAGGCTAACGCAGTGTCCCGGAAGAACATTGGGATATTAGGTACCTGACGAAAGGAATTATGTATGGCAAAGCTCGTGTTCGGAATGAACCAGTCTTTGGACGGCTACGTCGATCATTTGGCATTTGCGCCAAGCTCCACGCTCTTCCGTCACTTCATCGAAGAGGCTCAGGGGCAGTCTGGCAGTGTGTATGGTCGCCACATGTATGAGATCATGCGCTACTGGGACGACGATCATCCTGAATGGGATGCAGCCGAACAGGCCTTCGCGGCGGCGTGGCGGAAGCAACCGAAATGGGTCGTCTCGCGCTCGTTGAAGTCGGTCGGTCCCAACGCCAGGCTTGTTGAGGATGATCTTGAGGGCGCGATCCGCAAGTTGAAAGCTGAGCGCGACGGGGAGATCGAAGTTGCTGGTCCAGGCTTGGCACAAAGCCTCACCGAACTTGGCCTGATCGATGAGTATCGAATCTACCTGCACCCCGTCGTGCTTGGCCACGGCAAGCCATACTTCGCCGGACCCCGGCCGCCGCTCCGCCTTATGACACATGATCGGATAGGCGAGGATGTGATCCGATTGATCTACGTTCCTGCTTAATCTTTCGACCACCGACGATTGGGATAATCAGACGTAAATCGGATAGTAACTCCCTCTATCCAGATGACTTTCAACCTGGGAGGCAGGAAGTGTTCCTTAAGGCTAGAACAGCAATAGTCTATGGAGCATCAGGCGCGGTTGGAGGCGCTGTGGTTCGCACCTTTTCGCAAGATGTTAGTTATTGATCGTGGCGTTCAGACAGAACGCTACCGATTAACAGCAGTGCCAAGAGAAAACTGAAAAACGAACGAAAATGACCCTCCGCTTTGAAAAACAGCGCAGGGTCTTTCCAATTTAATTTCAGTTAGTTCTTTGGATCTACCAATAATGGTGCACCAAGCGCCGAATACGAGCATCGTAAATCGCGCGGACCTTATCCATCGTCGCCGAATCCAACGCGGATAGATCTGCAGCTTTGGCGTTGTCCTCGGCCTGTTTGGGATTCTTTGCACCGGGGATGGCGCAAGTGACCGCGTCGAACATCAAGATCCAGCGCAAGGCAAATTGCGTCATGCTCCAGCCTTGAGGAACGAGCGGACGTAATTCTTCGACAGCCTGCAAACCCGTGTCATAATCCACGCCTGAGAAGGTCTCCCCGCGATCGAAGGATTCACCGTGCCGGTTGAACGCGCGGTGATCATCCGCTTCAAATTTGGATTTGGCTGAGAGCTTCCCGGTCAGCAATCCGCTGGCCAACGGCACGCGCGCCAGAATGCCCAACCTTCCGCCGCAAAGCTTCGGCAAAGAAGAGTTCCGCCGGCCTCTGACGGAAAATGTTGAAGATGATCTGTACTGTCTGGACGTTGGGATACTCGATCGCCTTGAGCGCTTCCTCCACCTTCTCCACGCTGACTCCGTAATGGCGCAGCTTCCCGGCCTGCACGAGGTCATCGAGCACGCCAAAGGTTTCGGGGCGGTAATACACCTCGGTCGGCGGGCAATGCAGTTGAAGCAGATCGATGGAATCGGTGCCCAGGTTTTTCAGGCTGCGCTCGACAAAGGCAGTCAAATTGGTGCGGTTGTATCCGTCTGCCAGGTGCGGATCGAGCCTCCGCCCGGCCTTGGTCGCCACGTAAATGGTTTCCTTCCGCTCCCTGATCAATTGTGCCACAAGCCGCTCCGAGCGTCCGTCACCGTAGACATCCGCAGTGTCGATGAAATTTACGCCGAGGTCAATGGATCGGTGCAGCGCAGCCAGCGATTCCTTGTCATCCACGCTTCCCCACGAACCGCCGATCGCCCAGGCTCCAAAGGAAATGGTCGAAACTTTCCATCCGGTACGTCCCAGTTCACGATAGCGCATCAGTCATCTCCTCAAGGAAAATTTTTTTGATGATTCTAATTCCAATTGGTGAATTAATAAGGACAAAAATAGTTGCACTTGGCGCTTTTTTGTCCTTGTCATTCCTTGGAGCTTAAAAGATTTTATGAAGCATCGGGCATTTGTTGATCCCTTTTTATAGCAAACAACGTAATATCGTCGAATTGCTCAGTTGTTCCAATGAACTCGTTAAGGCTGCTCTCAAATCCGGCTAATAAAGCTGCCGGAGAATCATGAACCGACAACAAATTCCTGATGCGGTCATCACCAAAGAAATCACCGTTTGAATTCTGTGTGTCGGGAATCCCGTCCGTGAAGGCGACCAGCATTTCAGCTTTTCCAAGGGTCAATTCATTGACGGCATACTCCGCCTGGGGAATAACACCCATCACGGGGCTGGAAGGCGCAAGCTCGCCGAGAATGGTCCCATCCTTTCCAACGATTAATGGCGCTGCATTACCGCCGTTAATGTAAGTCAATTTCCCACTCTCAGGCTCAAGGATTCCAATAAAGACCGTTGAAAACATGTTGGCTGTCTCGTGCGCTTCAGCCACATAGTTATTCGTCAATGAAACGGCATGCCGCAGGCGTTCGGAAGGAGTGAAGCTGCCAAGTTTCTTTTCAAAGGAGAATTGGTCTGATGTGGATGCTGCATGGATCAGACTTCTAAAGAGCGTCATGTACAATGCTGCGCCAATCCCCTTCCCGCACACATCAGCAACAAGGAAGGTTAATTTACCATCCGGTAGCAGAAAGGCATCATAAAAATCACCTCCCACCTCTTTTGCCGCCTTGAAATAATGGGCAATTTCCCAGCCTTCCACGACGGGTAAATGGGCGGGCAGGAATTCCTTCTGAATGTCCCTGGCGATATTCATTTCACGCTCCAGGCTTTTCAGGTAAAGAGCCTGCAGATCGCGAAGTCGCTTTTTTTCCAGGCTGGAGAGTATGCGGGCTTGAAGAAGGGTCGGTTCAAACGGCTTGGGAAGATAATCCTCCGCACCAAGCTGAATCCCTTTCACGATACTGTGAAGGTCATGGGTGGCGGAAATAACGATAATGGGAATATCTCTTACGGTTGGATCTGCTTTGACACGTTCCAGCACGGCAAATCCATCCATCAGGGGCATCATGATGTCCAACAGAACCAAATCGGGTGAATTTCCTGTTATCTTTTCGAGGGCATCCTGTCCATTGACAGCCGTGATGGTTTCAAGATCCAAATCCTCGAGTTCCTGCTCAAGGTAATTCACGTTGAGAGGTTCATCGTCGACGATCAGGATTTTCGGGCGTTTATTCATCTTACTCCTGGCAGTGAGTATTAAGGTAGATATTGCTTTAATTTGGCGAGTAAAAGATCGTCATCGATCGGTTTTGTAAGATAATCGTTACATCCCGATTCCCTGGCGTTTTGCTCATGCCCGCTCATCGCATGCGCCGAAAGACCAATGATAGGCACTGCCTTATCCTTCTCCCTGATCTTCCGCGTGGCTTCATACCCGTCCATAACCGGCAGCGAAATATCCATCAGGATAAGATCCGGATTTTCCTTCAATGCCATTTCCACACCCTGTGCACCGTCTCTTGCGACAAGAAGACGATAATCATCTTCGAGCAGCTGTGAAATCAGGTCAATATTCAACTCGGTATCATCCACGACAAGGATGGTTTTCATATTCATACCTCAATTCCTAAGTTTTCTGCAAAACTAGTGTTTTGAAGATGAGAAGTCAGGATAAGAAATCTCAAAATCACAGGATTAATTTGTTAATTTCACTGACCAGCGTGTCACCGTCCAGACTTTGTTTCCGCATCACGTAGGCGACACTCTCCTTAAGCCGGGCTGATTCGTCGTCGGTCAGTTCTTTACTGCTGATGACGATTATGGGCAGCTGTTGCGTCGCCGGGTTGGCGCGCAACTTTTCGATCACACCGAATCCATCCAGACGCGGCATCATGATATCGAGCAGGAGCACGTCCGGCTGATGCAAGGAAATGGCTTCCAAGCCGGCGACTCCATCTGCGGCTGAATTCAGAACAAAATCGTTCGCAGGTAAAATCTGGCGAAGCATCTCGGGGATATTGGGGTCATCGTCCACCACGAGAACGTGCCGATGTGACCTGTCCGCACGTTTTGTGATCTGTCCAAGCGCGTCTATCACCTCGACAGGATTCAAAGGCTTCAACAAGTAGGCGGACGCGCCTAATCTGAATCCCAGAGCCTTTTTATCCACGATAGTCAACAGAATGACGGGGATGTGGGAGGTTTTTTCGTCCGCCTTAAGATCATGCAGGACCTGCCAGCCATCTTTTCCCGGCATCAAAATATCCAGGAGAATGGCATCTGGCTGAAGATCGGCTGCTTTTTTATGGCCTGAATAACCATTATCTGCACCGACTACTTCAAATTCCATCGGGTCAAGACAATCCTGTATCAGATAAACCGCGTCGGGGTCATTATCGATCGCGAGGACAAGCTTCCTTTTAGTGATAGAGTCAAATTTCTCCTGGTTTGGCTGGGCTAAATCAGCCTGGCTGACCGGCGGAGTATCGGAACGGACTTCCTCATAGAAAATCGGGAGAGATAATGTGAACGTTGAACCCTTTCCCTGTTCGGATGATGCGGTCAAGTCTCCGCCAAGCAGCTTTGCCAGGCTTCGACTGATGGATAATCCAAGCCCCGTACCTCCATATTGCCGGGTGGTGCTGGAATCCGCTTGTTGAAATTCTTCGAAGATTCGTCCAATGGCTTCCTCGGTCATTCCGATTCCTGTATCTGTCACTGCCACCATAAAATTGGAATCTGTGTGTCTCACTGCGAGCGTGATACTGCCTTCATGTGTAAATTTTGCGGCATTGCTGAGCAGATTTAGAACAATCTGCTTGATCTTATCCTGGTCGGAATGGACCAGCGGAATATCGTGGTCATTAAATTTTTCAAACTTAACATTATGCTTAACCAACGGCTGGGCTGTATTGAAGCATAAATTTAGCAGCTCATTGATATTGAAATTTGAGACCTGCACGTCCATGCGACCGGCTTCGATCTTGGCAATATCCAGCACGGTATTGATCAACCCTAGTAAATGCTCCGCACTGGAAAGGACTTTATCGAGATTTTCGGTCTGCTTATCCGGCAGCACACCTTCAGATTTGCGCCTGACGATACGGGTGAATCCGATGATCGCGTTAAGCGGAGTCCGCAGCTCGTGACTCATCGTCGCCAGAAAAGCGCTTTTTGCCTGGTTGGCATTTTCTGCCGCTGCCCGGGCTTCCTGGGCTTCGGAAAAGAGTTGTGTATTTTGAATCGCGATAACAGCCTGTCGTGACAGATTGTTCAGGAATTCCAGTTCAAATTCGGTGAACTCGAGCCCTTCACCGGTTCGCCAAACGGACATGAGACCTTTTAGTTCATCGTTGGCAAGTAATGGAACAGCAATCAAGTGCTCGTTGGGAGAAACCACGGTTCCTGAGATCGGTATGACCCGGGGATCATTGCTCACATCGTTGACGATCTCGCCGGTTTTTTTCCTGGCAATATCGCCCAGAATTCCTGCGCCTAAATTGATCGTATCGTTTCGTATGAGCTCCGATTCCACACCCACAGCGGTGGTTGCACGAAAAGTCTGTCCGTTATTTTCGGCCAGGAATAGAGCACTCAAATCACCCCTTAACAGCTCCTTGGCGTGTGTGGCAATTCCTTCGAGCACGGTGGACGCTTCGAGTGACGATGAAATGTCCCTTCCCACTTCGGCTAGAGAAGCCATTTCCCTGGCACGGCGCTGGGTCTCTGCATGGAGCTGGGCGGTATTAATGGCTGTGCCGGCATTGGCTGCAATTGTTGTCAGCAAACGCAGGGAATCGTCGCTGAACATCCCTTCCTGCTGCGTGCTTTGAACGCTGATGACGCCAATCGTTTCACCAGCTGATTTTATTGGCACGCCAAGAAAGGAGAGTGATTGTTTTCCGACAGGGGCCATCCCCATTTCCTTGCGCCGTTCTTCGATATTCTTATTAATAAGCAGCGGTTCCCCGGATTGGATAATCTTACTGGTAAGTCCTTCCCCCAGGTTGAGAGAGGTGAAAATCTCTCCAATTTGATAAGGGAAATGGATCAGATTGGTACGGCGGTCCAGCAATGCCACATAGACGATATCTGCGTCAAAAATCCTGGCGGTCTGATCCCCGATGAGCTGGATGATGTTATCCAGTTCTGACTCTGCCACAAGCGCCTGGTTCACCGCGCTGATGGCAGCAAGTTCCACCGCCCGTTGTTGTTCGGCATTAAAGAGGCGGGCGTTCTCAAGGGCTATACCCATGCTCCCGGCAAGTGTTTGAAGCAAACGGACATCCGAATCTGTGTAAGCATCCTCGCGGTCAAGGTTCTGCAGGCTGAAGTAACCGTTAATTTGGCTGCCTGTCCCGTATGGCACAAAAATCAATGATTTAGGCGCGCGCGTACCCTCAATGGTGACCATTCCATATCGCTTGGATTCTTCCAAGGAGTTTTTATTTATGATGACAGGTTGCCTTGTCGCGATGAGGTGCTTCACCATCGGGCTGAACGGGAGAACCTCATTATCGATGACGCGGTTACCTTCTTCAAAGACATAAGGAACCTGACTCAATTGCTTATCGTGGTCAAAAGAACTGATCAGCATGGTTTGTGCATCGAACATATCGCGAATTTCATCGCCTACAAGTTCAAAGATGGCTTGCATGTCCAACTTGGATGCCAATCCCTGCTGCACGCTGTTTATGATGGCTAGTTCCTGCGCCCGCTGCTCTGTTTCTTTGAGCAGGCGGGTTGTCTCATTGAAAAGACGGGCATTCTCCAGGGCGACCCCCATATTGTTAGCAAGCGTGGAGAGCAGTCTGACGCTATCCTGGTTATATGCATATTTAGTGTAAGTGTGTACAGAGACTACGCCAATCACTACGTCGCCGACAATAATGGGTACTCCCAGGTAGGATTGGGTTACGGTGGGATTTACATCCGCTGCTTCGGGAGGGTAATACGCTCCCAAAGCAGCGGCATCCTCGGCGGTTCCAAGAATCAATGGCTGCCTTGTTTGAATGACCTTGGATGTTAAGCCTGTGCCCAAGGGGAAGCTTTCAACATTCTCCAGGTAGTTACCTTCATCCCACTCGTACAAAGGTTGGATCATATTGGTTATTGAATCCAACATAAGAATGGAGCTTGCATCCGCCTTGAAAATCTCGGTAACCTTATCCCCCACTGTTCGCGTGATGGTCTTGATATCCAGCTGCCGGGACATGGCTTCACCGACACTGTTGATGATCTCCAGTTCCTGTGCGCGCTGCTCGGTTTCCTGAAGGAGGCGCTGGGTCTCGTCGAAGAGACGCGCATTCTCAAGGGCAACACTCATCGAGTTGGCGAGGGTCGTCAGCAGGCGAAGATCAGATTCGGTGAATGCATGTTCTCGATCCACATTTTGAAGGGAGATGACACCCTTGACCTCTCTGCCGACCATCATCGGCACATCCAATCGGGATTTAATATCCTCGCCCGCGATGATTTCAGATCGCACGCCTAGAATTTCAGATTCTGTTTGGCTCATATTTTCATTGATCATGACCGGTTGACCGGTCTTTAATACATGACCTGATATTCCCTGTGAAGGTCTCGGAGCGACGCGCAAGCGCTCGCCTTTTTCGATCATGTAGGGGAAGTGGACGAGGTTGTTGTCCTTTTCCTTGATCACGATCAAAACGACTTGTGCATCGAAAATCTCCTGGATCTTGTCGCCGATCAAGTCGTAAATGGCTTGCATCTCGAGTTTGGATGCGAGCCCTTGCTGTACACTCGTGATTACTGCAAGTTCGGCATTCCGTTCTTCTGTCTCCTTGAGTAGTCTTTGAGTTTCATCAAAGAGACGGGCATTCTCGAGCGCAGTCCCCAGCGACGCGGCGATGGTGGTCAACAAGCGCAGTTCCGACTCGCCGTAGGCATTCTCGCGCTCGTAGTTTTCAAGGGTTATTGCGCCAAGCACTCGATCGCTGCTAATGATGGGAACAGAAGCCATCGATTTGCTTTGGTCTGTTCCAGGGATGAGTTGCATACCCACTTTTTCATACGCAGTAACCGTATTCAACACAAATGGCTGCTTTGTTCTGCGCATGGTTTCGAATTGTCCACCAGCACTTGGCGGGAGAGGCGGAATCTCAAGCCGCCTGCCATGCTCATATTGATACAGATAGTGCATCAGATTGGTCTTTTCATCATACCAACCGATTCCAAGATCACTTGTGTTGAGCACTTCCCGCAGCTTCCCGCCAACCAAATCCACAATGGCTTGGAAGTCCAACTCGGCGGCGAGTCCCTGCTGGATGGAGTTGATGATCTGTAACTCAGCGACGCGTTCCTGCTCGGCCTTGAAGAGGCCTGGTCTCATCAAGAGACGGGCATTTTCGATGGCGACGCTCATGGAGTTCGCAAGCGTTTCAAGCAGACGAACGTCCGATTCGCTGAATGTATTTTCGTGATCGACAGATTGGATTGAAATGTACCGATTATCCGATCTTCCAACAAGCATTGGGGTCCACACACCGCGATTTTATTGGAAGATTATCTCCGGTAATGGGTAAGTGTGCGGAAACCATATCTTTCGGTTTATTCCAAAATTCTCATTGATGATTTACGTCTGCTTGTTTTCGATGTATTCGGAACCTACTGTTTTGGGCAGAGGCATGGGACCGGTGCAGGGTAATGAAGGACGCCGTTTTCTATATTATAAACATATTCGGATCATCGCTTTTGCGTAATTACGATGTTGCATATGTACATTGACTGAGCATTGAACACTTCTTGTATTGTTTGCCCCAACCAAGTCGGATATTGCTTGCATATCTCCATCTTGCTAGCAAGAGCGGTCTGCACGCTGTTGATAATTTTCAATTCAGCATTCCGCTGACGCGTCTCTTCTATGGCACGGGCACGGGTCAAGGCGGTGGCGATATGCTGGGCGACGAAAGTCAAAACCCGGACATCTTCTTCAGTATATAGAATGCCCGGGGAATAGCTCTTGAATAGCCAATGCGCCGAGAATAGTATCGCCTTCCTTAAGGGGAATTCCGATTGCATCGACCGGCCGGGTCCCTTCCACTCTCATCTCCCCGCGTTTGATCAACCGGTCGAGATCCCTGGACGCGTGAAAGACTTTCCCGGTCCGAATAACGTAGGCCGTCCCACCCTTTGTCTCATCTAACAACATTGGTTCTGGCGAAATATCACCGGCTTCATCCAGGTAATACGGCCAACTGACGATGCCTGTCTGAGCATCATACGATGCGATAAAGAAACTTCCGGCGTACATCAATTTGCCAATTATTTTCTGCAGCTTCTTGTAGAATGATTGCATATCCTTGACGGCACTCGCTGCATCCGCAATCTCATACAGTGCCTTCTGGATCTTTACCTGATGATCTGGTTTTATTTTCTCAAGGGATTTCTTCCTGGCTGTTCTTTGTGAATTCTCCTGCCTTGCCCTGGCCGGTTTTTCTTTTATTGCTGATTTGCGTTTTTTTGATTTGATTTCCACTTTTTCAGCGGAAGATTTCTTGGCAGACATGTATTCACCTTAAAATCCTTGAAAATTAGGATTGTTTATATCCTAATTTATTATAATTAATAACTATATCATTTTAACGGACTAAACTGGAAAAAACCGGATAGATGCTTTTTCGATGATAAAAACTAATCCATCCTATTCTTCGCGCGATATTGCAGCGCTTCGGCTACATGCGGCGTCTGGATCGTCTCACTTCCCGCCAGGTCCGCGATCGTCCGTGCCAGCTTGAGCACACGGTGATACCCCCTCGCAGAGAGATTCATCTGGCTCATCGCCGCACGCACCAAATTGTCACTGGTCTCATCCAGTTTACAGAACTGGCGAACCTCCGCCACGCGCATATCCGCATTGCAGGCGATCTGCAGGATTGAATCCTTCTTTACCCTGGCTGTCTCAAATCGCAGACGCTGAATTTGCCTCGCCGCTTCCACCCTTGCGCGGATGGCTGACGATGTCTCGCCCATCCGGTCACTGGTCAGCTTGTCGTAATCCACACGCGGGACGTCGATGTGGATATCGAACCGGTCCAGCAGCGGACCCGACACCCGCTTCTGATATTTGGTCACCGCAGCGTAGGCACAGGTGCAAGGCTTGACCGGGTCGCCATAGTAACCGCAAGGACAGGGATTTATCGCTGCCACCACTTGAAAGTTGGCCGGGAAGGTCAACGATCCCTGTGCGCGGCTGATGGTCACGACCTTGTCTTCCATTGGCTGGCGCATCACTTCGAGCACGCGTGTTCCGAATTCGGGAAGTTCATCGAGAAAAAGGACACCGCGATGCGCGAGTGATATCTCTCCGGGATGAGGGATGTTTCCACCGCCGACCAGGCCTGCGTGGCTGATGGTATGGTGCGGTGCGCGGAACGGCCTCGATTGGATGAGCGGGGTGCCGGGGGGGAGCTGGTCCGCCACCGAGTAGATGCGTGTGACATCGAGCGCTTCGTCAAAGCTTAACTCCGGCAGTATGCCCGGCAAGGCGCGAGCCAGCAGAGTTTTCCCAGCGCCGGGGCTGCCGGTCATGATGACATTGTGCCCGCCGGCTGCCGCCACCTCAAGGGCGCGCTTCACATGCTCCTGCCCCTTGATCTCAGCGAAATCGGTCAGCACAGCGACAGATGTTTTATCAGCGATGACGGGCGGTGCAGGCTTGATGGGCTGGATCCCGCTCAGGTGACGGTAGAGTCCCGCCAGTGAGGGAACCGGAATCACCTCGAGACCGGGGATCAAGGCTGCTTCCGCTGCATCCGCTTCGGGGACAACGATCCGCTTGAACCCCTCCCTGCGGGCAACCGCTGCCATTGGTAGAACTCCGCGCACATGCCGGACTGCTCCATCCAGCGAGAGTTCGCCCACGACCAGCGTGCCTTCCACGTCCGAAAGGTTCAATGCTCCGATGTGTACCAGCACCCCGAGGGCGATGGGCAGATCGTAGTACGGACCCTCCTTACGGACGGAAGCCGGTGCGAGATTGACGATGACACGCTTACGGGGGAAACCGAGCCCGGCATTTTTAACCGCAGCTTGAACGCGCTCGCGGCTCTCCTGTACGGCGGCATCCGGCAGCCCGACAATGGTCATTCCGGGAAAGCCGGTGGTGTAATCCACCTCGACTTCCACGATGACCCCCTCGAGGCCGACCACGGCACAGGTGTAAACTCGGGCAATCATGGGTTATCTATCTGGAAAGTGTATTAATCCCTGCGCCAAAGGAAGAAAATGATGACCCCGATGACGATCAGGACCACCACGCCAAACCCGGTGCGCAAATTTTCCGGGAGGAAACTGAAAAATGAGTTAACAGGTTAACCACTCCTCCCAGGATCGTGTTTAAGAAATTACCCACCGTTGCAAGCAGTTCACGAGCTGTGCCTTCCAGGTCCATATAACCTCCTATCAAAACTAAGAAAGGTCACGGTTGGTTAATCTATTCTACTTGGTTTTGGAAGTTAGGCAAACAGGTCTCTTGATTTCAAGAATTAAAAAGCGAAAAGAAATGTCAGATCGTTGACGTTTGTCCCTGTCGGACCGGGTTTGAGCAGTTCATCCAAAGTGTTGAAATAGGTATAGGAATTATTGCGATTTAGGAACTCTGTTGAGTTCATCCCAAGTTCAATCCCCTCCCGCAATGTTTCTCCGGTTACAACTGCACCCGCAGCGTCGGTTGCTCCATCTTCGCCATCCGTTGCCAAAGTAACCAACATCACCCCGGGAAAATCAGCCAGCTCGCTGACGGCTGCCAGCGCCAGCTCTGTGTTCCGGCCTCCGCGGCCATCACCATATACAGTGACCGTCGCCTCACCACCGCAGACGATGCACGCCGGACGAGGCACAGGATCACCCATTTTCCAAGCCCATCTCAATTGGATGGATAAATCTCTGGCGACATCACGCGCCTCGCCTTGCAGGTCCGTCCGGAGCAGGTAGGGATTGAATCCTTCCTCCTCCGCCTGGCGAAGGGCAGCTTGGGCTGCTGTCAGATTGCTGCCTACAATGATATTTTGGACAGGCAATAGCGAAGAGGATTGTTCAACTTTGGATTTTCTCCGGAGAAATTCGATGATTTTTCCAGGCGATTTTTCGGAAAGGTTGTATTTCTTCAGAACTGCCAAAGAGTCCGCTGCTGTTGTTGGGTCAGGCGAGGTCGGACCGGAAGCGATGGCCTCGAGTGGATTACCTACCACGTCCGAAAGGATCAAACTCACCAAGCGTGCAGGCTCGGCTTTTTGCGCCAACCCCCCTCCCTTCAACCGGTCCAACTGCCGGCGAAGAATATTGATCTCGTCTATTCGAGCTCCGCATTCGAGAAGCGACGAAGTTAGAGACTGGAGGTCTTCCAACGAAACCCCTTCCACTGGAGATGTCATCAGCGCAGAACCACCTCCAGAGATGAGGCATATCAGCAGGTCATCGGGATCCAACGGCGATACCAGGTCCTCCACCTTTTTGCCGGCAGCCAGACTGTGTTCATCTGGAATTGGATGTCCACCCTCGATAATCACCACGCGGGGGATAAGGGCATTATTCTTATGCTTGGTCACGACCAATCCGCTTTGCAGCCGTGGACCCAGGATACTCGCCACCTGTTTTGTCATCGCCACTGCCGCTTTGCCGATCCCGAGGACGACAATTTTTCCCTTTACCTCGGTTGGTTTTCCAGCGATATAGAGGGAACCTTCTTCAACTGAAATGAACCGGCCCGACTGCCTTCCCAGGCTCGACAGCGTGTATGGCCGCCGCGAGTATCCGGGAAATTGCATCCCCCCGCGGGTGTGCACGAAGCGTGCGGGTCAGAAACAGATCAGGGTTCACAACGCGACGGGTCTTCCGGTTTTTGCGGATTCAAACAGGGCAAGGATGACCCGTGTATTGGCGCGCGTATCTGCCAGACTGATGCGAGGGGGTTTCCCAAGCAGAACCGCATCCGCCATATCCTCCACCTCGCCATGATACAAGCCCGGGGCTTTAACCGTGATCTTCTCGGTTTTCCCACCTCGAGTTAGGAAAAGATATTCCTTGGATTGCGGCGTGAACGGCACCGGGACGATCAACGTCCCTTCATCACCGACCATTTCCATGAAGGTGTGATGCGGGAGGACAAAGCTGCAGTCAAACTGGGTAAAAACCTCGCCTGGAAATCGCATCTGGGCGACGAAGGAATCATCAGTACCGGATTCTCCATTGACCTGCCAACCAAACACTTCGACCGGTTCCAACCCCAGCATCGCTCGTGCATAACTCAACGGGTAGCAGCCAATATCCCACAGTGCGCCGCCGCCCATCGCAGGATCCGCGCGAAAATTCCCCACAGGCGAATATTGATAAGTGAATGAACCTCTGATCAGTTTCACTTTACCCAGCACTCCATCCTCGACCATTTTTTTTACTTTGAGCGTCTGCGGATGGTGACGGTACATGAACGCCTCTGCGACAATCTTCCCGGTTTCTTTTGCGACTTTTTCCACCGAGACCACATCTTCCACGGATAACGCGAACGGCTTTTCGCACAAAACGTGTTTCCCCGCCTGCATTGCCTTGATGGTCCATTCAGAATGGAGGTGATTTGGAAGCGGATTGTAAATAACGTCAATCTCCGGTGATGTGAGCATCGCTTCGTAGGATCCAAACGCTTTAGGGATCTTCCACTGATGGGCATAAGCATCTGCGGTTGCCTGTGTACGCGAAGCGATCGCGTGGAGTCGGTTGCGCTTCAATTCCCGGAATGCCGGCATCACCCGCTGGTTGATCTTCGCAGTGGAGAGGAACCCCCAGTTAAGCAGTTTTTCCGTCATGGCGTGTCTCCTTGATGAGCACAAGTATGACTGCAATAAATAAAACACAATACACTAAATTGATGCCAAATCCAAGATCAAGACCCAGCGCGTCCCCCGCCAAACCGATCAGCCAGGGACCGAGCATCCCACCGACTCCTGCGAATGTGAACAGGAGACCAAGGATGGAAGCCTGATTATCCTTGTGTAAATCCGAGACAGCGGCCGTGAGAGTGGGGAAAACGATCGACAGGAAGAATCCTGCAAGGGGCAGCAGCAATGCCAGAGGCGCGGGGCCGAAAATTCCCAAACCGATGCACACGGCAGCGCCCATCGCGGCATATAGCACAGAGCGTAAGTATCCCACCCGCTCCACGACAAAACTCCCGAGAAACCGTCCCAGCATGACAAGACCAAAAAAAACCGAAAGATAAAGTGCGGACACCCCTACCGACATCTCGCGGACATCCTGTAAATAAGCGACCATCCAGCTGGCTAATCCCAACTCTATGGCCACGTAGACCGCGATCGCAAAATAGAACCAGCCCATCGGGCGGATGAAGGCGGTTCTTCCCAAATGGAGCAGGTCAAACTTCCCGCCATTCGAGCGAATAGTCCTGGGGTAGGGCAGCACCATGAACGCGAGGATCATTATCCCAACCACGATCAAATCCCAACGGTAGACCATTCTCCAGGATGTACCGGATACAAGCAGCCAACCCGCGAACAATGGAGCGAGCATGGATCCCAATCCATGAAAGACAGCCATTAAATTGAGGTAACGGCCTTTATCAAGCGGGTGAATATCCACAATGATGGAATTCGCTCCAAGTTCAATCGAACCCAGTCCCATACCGATGACGACCATGGATAGGACCAGACCCGCGGCGGCGCTGAATGAGCTGTATCCTAAAATGCCGATGGTGAGAAGCACCCCAGCCAGAAGGATGACCGCCTTGTTTCCTACAGTGTCTGCGATTACACCTGTGAACAAAGTGGCGATGATGAATCCGACATAAGCGCCAAGGAGAATCGTCCCGCCGGTGGAGTAATTCAAACCTGTTTCAGTTAATAGAGGCGGAAGAGTCGCTCCTTTGAGATTATCGGTAAAACCGAAGACAAAGAATGAATAAAATGTGGCTGCGGTAAGCCAGAACAAAGACCTGGTAAGTGCTTTTGTCATTTGGGACCTTTGTAATGAAGGTATACAGGCTGTGATGCTGATTTCCACGTTCCAGTCAGTCTCTGGGCGAACCGGAGAGAAAGGATCAAGATGAGCAGGGTGGGCAGGGCAACCATCGTCCACCAAGTTTAGAACCAATCTGTGCCAATGTCAACAATCGTATGAAAACGTTCCACAAGCCTCTCAGAACGGCTGACCGGACTCAAAAAGAATTTCCTCTTGACTCTCGGTTTTGGAAGTGCTATTATGTAACCGGTTACAGTAACCGGTTACAGTAACTCTTTCATACTCCCATGACTCGAAGATCTTCATCCGTCACTATCCGCGAAGTCGCCAAAGAAGCGGGCGTTTCCATCGCCACCGTCAGCCGATATATCAATCAAACGGCGGCCGTCTCCCCCGAGGTTGCCTCGCGTCTCGACGTAGTCATGGCCGACCTGAAGTATGTTCCCCATACCACAGCCCGCAACCTCGCCACTCAAAAAACCAATGCCATCGGGCTGTTACTGACCTATAATATCTACGGTGACTTTTTTGCACCCATGCTGCGAGGAATCGAGGAGGTTGTGGCCAATGCAGGCTTCAACCTCCTTATTTCTTCCAACCTGTCCAAGTACGGCAGCAACCACAATCCTGCCCTGGGACCGAATAACACGGATGGCATCCTGGGCTACGCCGACAGCCTGACCGAGGCGGGGCTAAACCAATATTTCCATTCGAAATTTCCCGTTGTCCTGATTTACCGATCCGCCCCACCGCACCTTTCCATCCCCAGCGTGACCGTGGAAAACAAAGCCGCATCAAAGGCAATTGTCGACCACCTGATCGAAGTGCACAACCGCCGCCGGATCATTTTTCTCCGCGGACCGGAGCACCAGGAGGATTCCTACTGGCGGGAAATGGGGTATCGCGCCTCCCTTGAGGCACACAATATTCCTTTCGATGCGGAACTGGTCTGGCCGGGCGAGTTTGAACGGGAAGTCGCACAGACGACCATGATCGAATTGATCCTCGCCGGGGTCGAATTTGACGCCGTGTTTGCTGGGGATGATGACGCTGCCATCGGTGTTCTGGCAGCCTTGAGGGAGATGGGAAAGCAGGTCCCCGAAGAAGTTTCCGTGGTCGGATTCGATGACCAGAGGTCGTCTCCATACCTCACTCCTTCGCTTACGACTGTCCGGGCTCCCACCGAGGAGGTTGGCCGCGTGGCCGCCAGACAAATGATCAATCTCATACGTGGAAGGCAGGCTGATCCCCTGACCCTTCTACCCACAGAAATTGTCATCCGCAATTCATGCGGATGCCAATCCGGATAGAACCATTCGGAAAGGAGGCGCAGATTTCTTACAATATTATGAAAAATGCTGTATAGTTAATCGGTTTCACATTCTATTCACACTCTCAAAGAGGAGAAAATCACGATGAAAAAGTTTTTGTTTGTACTAACCGCTTTGATCATCGCATCGATGGCCCTTGCGGCATGCGGCACCCCGGCTGCGACTGAAGCACCCGTCGAACCTGCCGCCCCGGAAGCTACCGAAGCCCCCGCACCGGTTGAACCTGCCCCCACCGAAAAAACCCAGGTCCGCTGGTTCGTTGGTCTCGGCACCGGCACCAATCCTGAACAGGTTGCCATCCAGGAAGAAGTCGTCGCTGACTTCAACGCCTCGCAGGATCAGATCGAACTCGTGCTCGAGATCGTTCCCTACGACAGCGCCCGCGACACCCTTTCGACCCAGATCGCCTCTGGCGCTGGTCCCGACCTTGTCGGCCCAGTCGGCTGGGGTGGCTCCAATGACTTCTATGGACAATGGATGGACCTCGCACCCTACATCGAGAGCTCCGGTTTCGATACCTCAATCTTTAACCCAGCACTGCTCAAGTTCTACCAGACCGAAGAAGGCCAGGTTGGTCTGCCCTTCGCTGTGTTCCCCGGCGCCTTCTATTATCGCCCGGACATGTTCGAAGAAGCCGGCCTTAATCCTCCTCCGCAAGTCTACGGCGAGAAATACGTCATGCCCGATGGCACCGAAGTGGATTGGAACTGGGATACTGTTACCGAGGTGGCCAAGCTGCTGACCGTTGATGAAAACGGTCTGAATGCCACTGAAGAAGGTTTCGACAAGACCAAGATCGTCCAGGTGGGATACGAACCGCAATGGCAGTCCATCCTCTCGGTTGCGACCTTCTATGACGGCGCCACCAAGATTTGGTCCGGCGATGCCAAGGGCAGCTACGAATCCGCCATGCCCGACGGCTGGAAGGCTGCCTTCAAGTGGTTCTATGACGGCATGTACGGCGAACAGCCTTTCATTGCAACCGGTCCTATGAACGGTGCTCCTGAATTCGGCAACGGCAACACTTTCAACGCCGGCAAAGCTGCCATGGGCCTGACCCAGACCTGGTACACCTGCTGCCTGGGTGATTTCGCCAAGGCTGGCAATGAGTTCCAACTCGGCGTTCAGCCGGTTGGCGCTGACGGCGAAGTCAATGGCCGTCTTGATGCTGATACCTTCCGCATGTGGAAGGGCAGCGAGAACCCCGAAGCTGCCTTCGAAGTCCTTACCTACCTGATCACCACCGGCGCGGACAAACTGCTCCCGATCTACGGGGCCATGCCCGCAGTTCCCGAAAAGACTCAGGCTTTCTTTGATAAGAAGAGCGTCGACTATCCGTTCGTAACCCCCGAAATCCTGGGATGTCTTCGTCCAGGGTCTGGCTTACCCGGATGCCCCGAGCTCCGAACAGTATCAGCCGAACTCCATCGAAGCTAATGCACGCTATTCGGCCTTCATGGACCTGCTGAGAAACACGGAAGGTCTCGATTTCGATGCGGAATACCAGAAGCTTGTGGATGATCTGAACGCCATCTACAACAAGTAATCGAACTTGCTATAAATTGGGCGGGTCAATCATTCTGTTGACCCGCCCAACCTTACTGCGAAAGGAATGAGCCATGTTTGAGCAACTTTCAAATCTGCCCAAATTACCCTCCTACGGTTCGATTCGGAAAATGAGTCCGCTTGCTCGAAGAGAAATGAAAAATGGACTCATCTTCATTTCCCCATGGCTGATTGGATTTCTATTGTTTACTCTTATCCCCATGGTTGCTACTTTAATCTTTAGTTTTTTGGATTTGAGAATCACGGATGGAATCACGAATCCCGTAACCTTTGTAGGTCTGGCTAACTACAAGCAGCTGCTGACAGATCCTCAAGTGTGGAGTAATTCCAGCACACCGGGAGCGTTGTTTGTGACCCTCAGATTCGGGATAATAGCACTCCCGGTTGGGATATTTCTCCCATTGGGCATCGCCTTGCTCATGAATAACCGCAACCTCAAAGGGCAAAACTTCTTCCGCAGCATGTTCTACATGCCGTATATCGTTCCATTCGTCGCAGCCGTTTTCCTCTGGGGGGGAATGCTCAACGCCGAATCCGGTTGGATCAACCGGGCGCTGGAATCCTTGGGTGTCCCCAATGAGAACCTGCCCATGTGGGCCAACGATATCCGCTGGGTTTATCCGACCTATGTCATTATGGGCATCTGGGGTATCGGCAATGCCATGCTCATCATGCTTTCCGGCTTGCAGGGTGTTCCTACCGAATTATATGATGCCGCCAAGGTAGACGGTGCCAACGGTTGGCAATCCTTTAGAAATGTCACCCTCCCCATGATTTCACCGGTTATCTTTTACATCCTGGTACTTTCCGTCGTTGGATTGTTTCAATACTTCCTTGTCCCTCTGGTCGTCAATAACGGTACAGGACGTCCGGGAGGCACAACCATGTTCTATAACCTCTACCTTTACAAGACATTTTATACCTATCAAAGGATGTCCTACGGTTCCACCCTCGCCTGGTTCCTTTTTGCCATCATCCTCGTCGTGACCGTATTTCTTTTTTGGTCTGCAAAATACTGGGTTTACTACGCCGGTGAAAGAAAATAACAGGGAGAGTGGAAGATGAAAATATCACAGCATTCGCTCAAAAAAGGCTGGAACACCACCCTTATAACTTTGATCACCATCGCGATACTTATCCTGTTTCTCTCACCATTTGCCTTCATGGTTTCCACCTCATTTAAAACTCTTAAACAAATAAGTGTTATTGGCGGTCCGATCTGGCCGGCTGCGCCAACGGTGTTTGTTTATGAGGGCAAGGAATACGATGTTTATAAAGTGCCGGCGGGTCAATGCGAAACGTACGAACCAAATGACAAAACCATCGCTCAATTGGCCCTGTTCAAAAAAGGCCGCCAGGAAAGCACGTTTATTGATCCTGCCAATACGGCCAAAGGCACTTTTCTCTGCCAGGTTTCATGGCGCGCCCTTCCTCTCGCCTGGAAATTTTCACCGACCATTGCGAATTACACCGAAGTATGGAGTTCGATCAACTTCCCGCGGCTTCTGTACAACACCACCATGTATGCCGTTGTGACCACCATTGCGGTTTTGCTTTCCTGCACCCTGGTTGCGTATGGTTTCTCGCGATTTAGATTTCCGGGCAGGGATTTACTTTTTATCATCATGATCTCCACGATCTTCCTCCCCGGCGCAGTGACCATCATTCCCACGTATACTTTCTTCATTAAGATTGGCTGGGTGGGCACCTGGCTTCCCTTAATCGTGCCTGCTTTCTTTGCCAATGCCTTTGATGTTTTCCTTCTCCGGCAGTATTTCATGACTCTGCCGCATGAATTGGATGAAGCAGCGATGATCGACGGAGCCGGTCCTTTCCGGGTATTGTGGTCGGTTATCATCCCGCAGTCCTACCCGGCGTTGATGGCCATCACCGTCTTCCATATCGTCTATGCCTGGAATGACTACTTCGGTCCGCTCATCTACCTTTCCACTAACCGTGATGCATGGCCTATCTCTGTTGCCTTGTCCACGTTCAATGGAATCTACGGATCAAAACCTCAATTGATCCAGGCCGCATCGCTGATGGCGCTGATCGCCCCCTTGATTCTCTTCCTGCTCGCCCAGCGGTTTTTTGTGCAAGGGATTGTCATCACAGGCGTGGAAAAATAATCATCGCCTGACCTGGAAAATCCCATTCCATCAAAGGCTCCCTTGCAAGTAAATCACTCGCATGGGAGCCTTTTACTTCGAGTAAATCTGGAGGAATTATGAAAGTAGCCGTTTTTGGTGGAGGCTCCACTTACACCCCCGAGCTTGTCAATGGATTTCTGGAAAGGCTGGGTTCTTTCCCGATCAAGGAACTCTGGCTGATGGACATCGATGCTGCCCGGCTGGACATCGTTGGCGGATTCGCCCAGCGCATGGTGGAGGCCAAAGGCTCCCCCTTCAAGGTTATCCTGACCACGGACCAGCGTCAGGCTGTGCAGGGAGCGTCCTACGTCACCACCCAGCTTCGTGTGGGACAGATGCAGGCGCGCGTCAGGGATGAATACCTCGGTCTGAGGCATGGTCTGATCGGTCAGGAAACGACCGGCGTCGGCGGTATGGCCAAGGCATTGAGGACCATCCCGGTCATCCTCAGCATTGCCCACGATATGCGCGAATTAGCTCCAGGCGCGATGCTTGTTAACTTCACCAACCCCGCCGGGCTGGTTACTCAAGCCCTGAGCAAGTATGCGCCGGATGTGCCTTCTGTTGGCGTGTGCAATGTGCCGATAACCACCAAAATGGGAATCTTGGATGGTTGGGAAAAAGCCACCGGAAAGAAAGTGGATCCATCCCGGGCGGACCTGAAAACCCTGGGACTGAATCACCTCTCCTGGCATCGCGGATTCACCATCGACGGGGAGGATGTCTGGCCGCAGGTCATACAGGCATACATCGCAGAATTGAAATCGGAGGAGCATCCGGAATGGGACCCGCGAATGGTCGAGATCCAAAAACTGATGCCCAATTACTACCTGCAATATTTCTACTTCACCGATAAGAAATTCCACTCGCAGGAAAAGTGGCCGCCATCACGGGGTGAAGAGGTGATCGAGATCGAAAAAGACCTGCTGCGCGAATATGCCGACCCCAATTTGAAGGAACCACCCGCGGATTTAATGAAACGCGGCGGAGCATATTACTCTACAGTTGCGACCCAGCTTCTGAATGCTCATTTCAATGACTTGAATGAAACGCACGTAGTGAATACACGCAATTCCGGCGCGGTAAAGGAATGGCCCGCGGACTGGGTGCTTGAACTCCCCGCCAAGGTCAAGCGGAGTGGGATCACCCCCATTCCCACCGAACCTCTACCACCAGCCTGTTTCGGTTTGATCGCAGCCGTGAAAGCCTACGAACTGCTGACGGTGGAAGCGGCTGTCCATGGCGACCGCGATGCAGCTTACCAGGCACTATTGGTCAACCCGATCGGCCCGAAGGGAGATCAAGTCCAGGCAGTGCTCGATGACATGCTCGAGACGCATCGCGATTTCCTACCGCAATTCGCAAAGTAAAAATTCTTTATTGGGATTTGGTTTCAGATTCTTGGCTGACGCGATGCGCTACTTTGTCGGAGGCGATGTCGGAGGAACGAAGACCCATATTGTGATTGCGGACGAAATTGGCCGCGTCGCGGGGTTCGGGCATTCCGGCGGTGGAAATCACGAATCGGTCGGGTATGACGGCCTGGCACAGGCTTTGGGTGAAGCATTCAATGAGGCGGTCGTTGCAGCCGATATCTCCATTGACCAGATCGCAGGGGCTGGATTCGGCATCGGAGGTTACGACTGGGAATCTCAGCGAAAGGATCACCTGCAAGCCATTGCCACACTGGGACTTAAAGCTCCAGTGGAGATCGTGAACGACGCCATCCTCGGTCTTCTCGCCGGCTCCGATTCGGGCTGGGGTATCGCTGTCGTTTCCGGCACAGGCTGCAACTGCTGGGGCTGGGATAAGGACCGCAAGCGAATCGGCCGGATGACCGGGCTGGGCACACTGATGGGTGAAGGCGCGGGTGCCTCAGAGTTGATCCATAAAGCAGCCCAGGCGGTATCCCATGAATGGTCCAGGCGCGGACCTGCCACTTCACTCTCCCCTGCCTTTATCCGATATACGCACGCAAAAAACCTTGATGATCTTATCGAAGGGTATTCACTTGGCCGATATGACCTGGGACCTGCTGCAGCACCGCTCGTGTTCATCGCGGCTGAAGCAGGCGATGAGGTTGCGTCTTCCCTGATTCATTGGGCAGGGACTGAACTCGGAGAGCTGGCCAATGCCGTCATTCGTCAGCTTGATATTCAAGATCTTGAGTTCGATGTGATCATGATCGGAAGCATGTTCCAGAATGGCACAGTATTGACCCAGCCCATGCAGGAAAAAATCCAATCGCTTGCTCCCGGTGCCCGGTTGAAACGATTGACAGTGCCGCCTGTGGCTGGAGGATTGCTTCTAGGGATGGATATTGCTGGGCACAAGCTTGATCCCTCATCAAGGTCCGTCCTGCTAAATTCGATTTCGCAATACTAATTTTCACACGTCAATAAAACGAGAGCGGACCTAGAAGCGGGTCCGCTCTCGTTTTCGATCATAAACATTAATCCAGTTTTTTGGACAATACTTTCAGGATAACCAATGAAAAGACCACGGCGCCGATGGTTGCGCCTGAGGCGATGACTGCTTTTCCCCAAAGTGACAGGAATGGAAACATGAAATTCATTAATCCCAATGCAAAGAGCAATCCCGCAACAGTGGTAAAACCAAACACGTAAACGCGATAACCCCACCAGTCTGCGGAACGTCCATAATGGCCGATGAAATAAACGATAAACGCCAGCGCGACGAACAATATTACATCACTCATTGATTTTCCTTATTCAAAAACTCCCAACGCGCATACACCGCATGTGACAACAGCCGGCCGGCGCTCTTTTCACGAGTGACGAGCTCGCCAGCATCCAATTGACCCTCCCGACCTTTCATTGCTTCTTCCAGTGCATAGGATAAATGAATCGCTGACGCACGAACAGCATAAACATTCAGGACAAGAAACAACGGGGAATCGCTTAGGACCGACCGGCAGCTTTCGAGCAGTTCGGGGAGGGATTTATAGACTTCCCAGACCTCTCCCTTGGGGCCGCGACCGAATTTTGGCGGATCGAGAATAATCCCGTCGTACTTGACCCCTCGCCGGTTTTCGCGCTGCACGAATTTCAGTGCATCGTCCACGATCCAGCGGATGGGACGATCCTCGAGCCCTGAGAGCGATTGGTTCTCGCGCGCCCACCCCACTGATTTTTTTGACGCATCGATGTGTGTGACCGAAGCGCCTGCAGCCGCAGCAGCCAAAGTGGCTAATCCGGTATACCCAAAAAGGTTCAACACTTTCAACGGACGCTTGGAAGACGTAATCAATCCGGTCATCCAATCCCAATGCGAAGCCGTTTCAGGAAAAACCCCGAGGTGCCGTCCGGGGGTCGCCATGACGTTGAACTGTAATTCCTTGCCAGGCTTTTCCAACGGATACCGCATCATCCATTTTTCGCTTACTTGTTTTTTAAAATTCCAATGCCCCCCGCTTTCCTCGCTTGTGGGTTGGAAAACTCCATGGACGTCGCTCCAGGCAGTTGGACCCATGGCCGGCTTCCAGATGGCTTGTGCCTCGGGCCGAACAAAGCGGTAGGGACCGAACCGCTCAAGCTTCGATCCATTTCCGCTATCGATCAATTCATAATCAATCCATCGATTGGATTCCAACAATGTTATGCGGGGGGAAGTGGTCATGTCCAAATGGGCAATTCTATGGTGGATTGTGGGGCTTAAAACATCCCAATGTGCATAAAAACAGGCTTTTTTAGGCAATTGACCGAAAGTACTACTTGCATCTTAACCAAAAATTAAGTAAAATATGGGTGCAAGTGGGACGTTGTGGGAGAAAGTGGTAGAAAATCGATCTCCATCAGTTCGCCGGATGCCCCGGCGAATTGCTATTAAAGGAGTAAGTAGAACGTATGTTCATAGGCCAGTACCAACACTCATTGGATGAAAAAGGGCGGCTGACAATCCCAGCCCGCTTCCGTGAGTTATTGAACAAGGGCGCTTACATCACGCAAGGTTTTGACATGAACTTGATGGTGATGACTCCCGAGGCTTTCGAACAGGTTCTCGCCAAGATCACCTCCATCACCTTGACCGACCCCACCGCCCGCCTGCTTCGCCGGTTGATCCTGTCCAATGCGTATCAAGTGGAAGTGGACAAAGCCGGCCGCATCCTGGTTCCACAGCATTCGCGGCAATTCCTCAAACTGGAAGGCGAGGCCATGGTGATCGGGCAGGGTGAGTACTTTGAAATCTGGCTGCCCAGCGAATGGGAACAGCAGATGAAGAACCTGCAGGACGCGGAAGCCAACGCACACCGATTCTCTGCTTTCAACCTCGCGGCGGATAAGTAGGCAGTAGTAATGACTGCCGGGCCGCATATACCTGTACTTTACCAAGACATTATACACGCGTTGCAGCCCAGGAGCGGATGTTCCTACGTGGATTGCACACTCGGCGCCGGCGGGCACGCCCAGGGAATCCTGGAAGCCAGCCAGCCGGATGGCAGACTTCTCGGTCTCGACCTGGATCCCCAGGCAATTTCCATCGCCAGGGACCGGCTCACCCCTTTCGGTGAGAGGATGCGGATCGAACGAGCTTCTTACGTGGAACTGACCAATGTGCTCGAGAGGATCGGCTGGATAGGTGTGGACGGAATTGTGTTCGACCTCGGGGTCTCCTCGATGCAATTCGACACTCCCGAACGAGGTTTTTCCTTCCAGCAGGATGCGCCGCTCGACATGCGGTTCAGTCCGGACAGTCCGATCTCGGCCGCGGAATTGGTCAACCAAATGAGCGAGGCAGAACTGGCTGAGATCATCTTCCGATATGGAGAAGACCGCAACGCGAGGCGGATTGCACGGGCAATCGTTCGGGCAAGGCCGCTGGGTACGACCAAACAACTCGCAGCAGTCGTGGCAGGCTCCGGTGGCGCGAAAGACCACCTCCACCCGGCCACCCGCACCTTTCAAGCGTTGAGAATAGCAGTCAATGAAGAGTTGAAATCCATCGAAGCAGCGCTTCCGCAGGCAGTACAGGCACTAAACACAGGCGGGAGACTAGCAGTAATCAGTTTTCATTCGTTGGAAGACCGGATCGTAAAGGACTACATCAACATGGAGAGCACCGATTGCCTGTGTCCACCCCGACAACCCATGTGCACCTGCGGACACAAGGCATCGATCAGGAAAGTCACACGCAAGCCGATCACCCCTGCGGAAACGGAAGTTTCCGACAACCCGCGGGCACGCAGCGCAAAACTAAGGATTGCTGAAAAGATTTAATGATGAAAATCAGAAATCAAAAAGTGGACGAAACCATCCACGCCACCCGTTCGAAGATGGACCACCTGGCTCTTGCGTACAAGGAAGCCCCCTGGCGGACTCAACGCAAATGGATCGGTCTATTTCTGGTAGGTACCATCGCCGTGGGCATGGTCACAGGCATTTACCTCAACGTCACATCCAAGGCAGCGTTAGCCGGACGCGAAGTCCAGGTGCTGGAGGCTGATATTGCCGAAGCCCAGAGAAAGAATGCTGATCTGGAAACCGAACTAGCGGAGCTTCTGTCAACGGGAAACCTGCTCTCCCGAGCTGAAGAAATGGGATTTGTCCCAGCTGATCCGGGAGAAGTGGATTTCATCTCAGTCCCCGGATATTTTCCCCCCGCTCCTGTGGTGATGGCAGCCTCCACCGTCTCGAGGCACTCACCCGCCCTCGACCCGAGATTTTCCCAGTCCTTGTTCGGCTGGTTTGACGAACAAATGCAGAACGCGGCAACCCGTTAGGAGAATGGGATGAAACAGCAGTATCAATGGCGCTCGCTCATACTCACCGGAATTTTCGTTTTCGTTGCGATTGCGATCATCGTCCAGATGTTTCGCATTCAATCCAGCCCACAGGCATCGGCATTGCGCGACCAGGGTGACATGTACCAAGGTGAGTACCAGACGATCTACCCCCCGCGCGGTGAAGTGTACGACCGAAACGGCAATCTCCTGGCGGGAAACAGAACCGTGTATGAGGTGGGTGTAAGCCTGGAAGAAATGCGAAATCCGCAAACCATCGCGCTGGCGCTCAACGTTGCCCTCGGGATGGATGCAGGAGAGATCGTTACCAAACTCACCCAGGCACCTGCAAACCAGAAGTATGTCTACCTGGGCGATCATATTTCCGCCGATAAGGTTGCTGAGCTCCAGAGCCTGAAGGAACAATTTTCCGCTCAATATGTTGGCGGAGAAAATGCACCCAGCCTGTCCGGCCTGCATTTTAAAGCTCACCTTGCCCGCAGTTACCCGGAGAGCGATCTTGCCTCCAACGTGCTGGGATTTGTCAGTCGTGAGGACCGTGGTTACTACGGTGTAGAGGAAAAATACAACGACCTCCTCGCCGGACAGCCGAAACTGGTCTGGATCCCCTCCGACCCCAACCTGGTCGAGCAAATGCCCGACATCCCCCGCGGCTCAAACCTGGTCCTGACGATCGACCGTGAGATTCAAGCCATGGTGGAAGACATCCTCGACACCACACTCACAGCTACCGGAGCGGAAAACGGCACCATCATCGTGATGGACCCAAAAACGGGTGAAATTCTTGCCATGACCTCCTCGCCCCGGCTGAACCTCAACGAATACTGGACCTTCGACAAGGCGTACCCGAACGGTACGGCTTTCAACCGGTCCATCAGCACCCAGTATGAGCCGGGATCGGTCTTCAAGGTCATGACCATGGCTGCGGCACTGGACACCGGGACCGTTGCTCCCACCACTCCCTTCTTCGACCCCGGATACTACGAGATCGGCGGGGCGTACATCCATAACTGGGACGGCGGGGCGTGGGGTGCTCAGGATATGGTCGGATGCCTCGAGCACTCACTTAATGTGTGCTTCAGCTGGATCGCTGATGAAGTCGGCAATACCGATTTTTACAACTACATGCAGAAGTTCGGCATCGGACACCCAACCGGCATCGACCTCGTCGGTGAAGCCAGCGGTCGCCTGAAACTGCCCGGCGATGACGACTGGTACCAGGTGGACCTTGGGACCAATTCGTTTGGTCAGGGTGTGGCTGTCACGCCCATCCAGATGATGATGGCAGTCTCCGCGGTTGCCAATGACGGAAAGATGGTCGTTCCGCACATTGTCAAGAGCATCGTCACGAATGGACGCCAATACAACACTCCCACCCAGGTCGCAGGGACACCCATCAGCGCCCAGACCGCCCGTACGCTGACAGAGATGCTGGCGCAATCCCTGGAACGAGGCGAAGGTGTTGTGGACGTTCCCGGTTACCGGCTGGTGGGCAAGACGGGCACTGCGCAGATCCCGGGGCCTGGCGGTTATTTGGATGGCGTGACCAACGCTTCATTCATCGGCTGGGGTCCGATCGAGAATCCACAGTTCATGGTCTATGTGTGGCTGGAAAAGCCGCAGACGTCCGAATGGGCATCCCAGGTGGCAGCTCCAGTCTTTGAAAGAGTTGCCTCAAGGCTGGTCGTCCTGATGGGTATCCCGCCCGACAGCATCAGGGAAGTGTTGGCTGGACAATAATGTTAACTCTTGCAGACGCGTTCGAAGCCCTGACTCACTCACGCCCGACGATGTCCGACCTGGTCATCACCGAGGCGGCGATTGATTCCAGGCAGGCGATCCCCGGCGGGATGTTCGTGGCGCTGCCCGGTGAACGGGTGGATGGTCACGATTATGTTGCCGAAGCCTTTCGCCGAGGCGCTTCCTTCGCGTTGATCGAGCACGAAGTTCCCGGTAATTTTGCCATGCTTGATTTCCGTCGAAACAACATACCGGCCGTGGTGGAACCCATCACCCTCCCCGTGTGTATATTGGTGGATAACAGCCTGATGGCTCTGCAACGAATCGCAGGGTTCTGGCGGAAAAAACTGAACGTGCGTGTGATCGGAATCACCGGAAGCGTGGGGAAATCAACGACCAAGGAGATCATATCCGAGGTGCTTTCACAGCGCTACCACACGCTCAAGAGCCCGGGAAATCTGAATAACGAGATCGGTCTTCCTCTCACCCTGCTCAAACTGGGGACCGGGCATGAGCGCGCCGTGCTGGAAATGGGATTCTATGTTCCGGGCGAGATCAAATTCCTCTGCGACATCGCGCTTCCTTCAGTGGGTGTCATCACCAACATCGGCACCGTCCATGCTGAACGGGCAGGATCGCAGGAGGACATCGCCCGGGGAAAAGCAGAGCTGGTCGAAGCGCTGCCCCCCGCCCCGGATGGTACTGCCATTCTGAATCACGACGACCCCTGGGTGCGCTGGATGGCGAACAGGACGAAAGCGAGAATTTTCTACTATGGGCTTGATCCACAAGCCGATCTGTGGGCGGACGAGGTTGAGAGTGAAGGCTTGGAAGGCATCCGCTTCCGGCTTCACTACCAGGACGAGATCCTGCATACGCGCGCTCCCATGATCGGTCAGCATTCGGTTCATACTGCCCTCCGTGCAACGGCGGTTGGCCTGGTCGAAGGGCTGACCTGGCAGGAAATATTCGACGGCTTGCAGCGCGGGCATACCCAGCTGCGCATGGTCGCCGTACGGACAGCCTCCGGCGCGATGCTGCTCGACGACACCTACAACGCCTCGCCCGAATCCATGATGGCAGCCCTTAATCTGCTTGATGAGATGGACGGGCGCAAGATCGCAGTGCTGGGCGATATGCTCGAGCTGGGACAATATGAAAAACAAGGACACGAAATGGTCGGTGTACGGGCAGCCCGCGTGGCGGATATGCTCGTGACACTTGGGACGCGCGCCCATGCGATCGCAGATGCAGCACGCAAGGCAGGGATGAAGAAGGAGAGCATAGTTGAATTTGAGGACATCGAGAAGTTGACCGGCTGGCTGCGCAGCAATTTATCCAGTCAGGATTTTGTCCTCTTGAAAGGTTCACACGGCTTGAGAATGGACCGGATCACATCCGCGTTGGAGGTTGAAGGATGAAGGAAACCTCCCTCGCCGTCAGCCTGGCAGCCTTGAGCTTCATGCTTACCGTCATCTGGGGCGGACCTCTCCTGCGGATTTTGCGCCATTTCAAAGTGGGCAAGATCATCCGCGTTGAGGAACCGACCCAGCACCTGGTGAAAATGGGCACACCCACCATGGGGGGTGTCATGTTCATCGCACCGGTCATCCTGTTGACCATCCTGTTGAATGCAGCCTCCCTGGCCGGGTTCAGCGGGATCGGCAAATCGGTCCTTGTCCCTGTTCTGGTGATGGTTGGGTTTGCAGCCCTTGGCGCCATCGACGACTGGGAAGGCATCCGCGGCAAGCGCAAAGGCGAAGGCATGCGCATGCGCACCAAATTTGCAGCACAGGTATTCCTTGCCGTTGCGGCAGCTTTCACATTACTTTACCTGCTCGATGTACCTGACATGTACATTCCGGGCATCCAGTTCGAGATCGTCCTGCCAACCTGGCTTTACATTTCCATCGCAGCTTTCATCATTGTTGGCTCCGCCAACGCCGTCAATTTCACCGATGGCTTGGATGGCTTAGCTGGTCTGATCGCAGCAACCATCCTGGCGGCTTACGGCATCATCGCCATCAGCCAGGGGCAGACCTACCTGGCTCGTTATTGTTTCACCTTCGTCGGCGCGTTGTTCGGATTTTTGTGGTTCAACGTGCACCCTGCTGAACTCATCATGGGCGACACCGGTTCGATGGCCTTAGGTTCCACAGTCGCCGTGATCGCCTTGATGACCGGACAATGGCCGCTGCTGGCAGTTATTGCAGTGATACCCGTCAGCGAAGGGATCAGCGTGGCGCTGCAGATCATTTACTTCAAGATCACGAAGGGACGACGGATCTTTAAGATGGCTCCTCTTCACTATCATTTTGAGCTTCTCGGTTGGAGCGAAACCCAGGTGGTCCAGCGCTTCTGGTTGATCGGATTGCTGGCTGCAATGATCGGTGTTGGAATGGCATTGGTATAAAAATGGCAAATTGGAGAGGCAAGCGTGTGGTCATCATCGGAGCAGCCCGTCAGGGTCTGGCTCTGGCACGCTATCTTTCCGGTCACGGAGCAAAGGTTGTCTTGAACGATAGTCGCCCCGCCGAAGAGTTGGACGCTGCACGCCAGTCCACAGCCGGCATGAATATTGATTTGGTCTCGGGAGGTCACCCTCTCCACCTGCTCAACGGGGCGGATCTGGTCGCCATCTCCGGCGGCGTTCCGCTGACCAATCCGTTGGTGGTCGAAGCGGCAAAACGAGGCGTCCCTCTGACGAACGATACGCAGATCTTCCTGGAAACCGTCCCATGCAAGACGATCGGCATCACAGGTTCTGCGGGAAAGACAACCACCACGACTCTGGTAGGCAGGATCGCCAAAGCGGGATTATCCGGCAAGTTTCGCGAAGTCTGGATCGGCGGCAACATCGGGGATCCGTTGATCAATTATGTTGACGATATGAGGACCGACGACCTCGCCATCCTTGAGATCTCATCCTTCCAATTGGAACAGATGACCGTCTCGACAAATGTTGCTGCTGTGTTGAACATCACGCCGAATCACCTGGACCGGCATGGGACTATGGAAGCTTACACGGCCGCCAAGACACGCATTATAGAATACCAGGCACCGACCGACACAGCCATCCTGAACCGCGATGACCCCGTTACTTGGGCGCTGGCTGAGAAAGTAAAAGGGAGCCTGCTTTCCTTTGGCTTTACTCCTCTCTCCAAAAACGGGGAAGGAACGTTCGTTCAAGGCACCGATTTCTACGTCCGCACCCGTGGCCGCGAAGAAAAACTCCCCGTGGCAGATGCCATCGAACTGCGTGGAGAACACAACCGCCTGAACGTGATGGCTGCCTGCACGATCACCTACTCGGCAGGGTTTACGCCCAGCGATATGCGCGCCGGTATCGAAGACTTCAAAGGTGTTGCCCACCGGCTGGAGTTCGTCCGCGACTGGCACGGGTCGCTCTGGTACAACGATTCGATCGCGACGGCGCCCGAGAGGACTATCGCAGCAATCAATTCGTTCAGCAGCCCCCTGGTGCTGATGCTGGGCGGCCGCGACAAGGACCTTCCCTGGAGCGACCTGGCTCAGCTTATCCACAAGCGGGTGGATCACGTCGTGTTGTTCGGCGAGGCAGCAGCGAAGATCAATGACTCCCTGGGTCCTCATGCCTCCGGGCAGAGACCATTCACCCGCCCGGTCTGCAAGAACTTGAAAGAAGCCATCATCTGCGCATCCCGCGCAACACAACCCGGCTATGTGGTCCTGTTTTCGCCGGGAGGCACCAGTTACGACGAATTCAAGGATTTTGAAGAACGAGGAGAATGCTTTAGAAAATGGGTACTCGAGCTTTCATGAATTCATTGCAACGACCCGGTGTAAAGAATAAAGCCGCCTACGGTCATGTCGACCTGCCGATGCTCCTGGTGCTTATCGTGCTCGGTGCCTTCGGGTTGATCATGGTCTTCTCGGCCAGCTGGGATTTTTCACAGGCTGTTTACCAGAAGCCCGGTTATATCTTTTTCAAGCAGATTTTATTCATGGCTGGAGGAGTTGCCACTGCTTACGTATTATCCCGCATCGATTACCACATCCTGCGCGACAGGAAAGTCTTGCTGACCATCATGGGCGTGACAGTTTTCCTGCTCGTCTCCGTTCTGATCGTCAGGGAAGTCCGCCTGGGTGCAGTCCGCACACTTTTCCAGGGCTCAGTCCAACCATCGGAACTCGCAAAAGTAGTCACGGTGATTTATTTGTCCGTCTGGCTTTATACAAAGCGGGAATCGATCCATGACATCAACCTGGGTTTGATCCCCCTGGCGACCATTTTGGGTTTCATCAGCGGTCTGATCTACCTCCAGCCCGACCTGAGCGCCACCGGAACGATATTCCTTCTCGGTGGATTGCTGTTCTTCCTCGCCGGCGGAGATCTTCGCCAGATCGTTTTCCTGATCCTGATCTCCGTTGCGACCGGCTTTATCGTGGTGCAATTCAGTTCCACCGGACGAGAACGGCTGGCATCCTACATGTCCGGTCTCGAAGACCCGATGCAATCGTCCTACCACGTCCGCCGCTCGCTGGAAGCCATTGTCAATGGAGGCTGGTTCGGCGCGGGTATCGGGAAAGCCCGTACCAAACTCACCGGGCTCCCCGTCCCCCCCACCGACAGTATTTTTGCAGTCGTGGCGGAAGAGCTGGGGCTGGTCGGTGCGATGGGAGTAATCGTCCTTTTCGGTTTATTCGTCTGGCGCGGTTTGCGAATTGCTCATAAAGCGCCCGACATGCTCGGAACCCTGATAGCGGCAGGTCTCACAGTCTGGATAGGTCTGGAAGCGCTCATGAACATGGCTGTCATCGTTGGGTTGTTCCCCTTTGCCGGTAACGCCCTCCCCTTTGTGAGTGCCGGCGGGTCCAACCTGATCGCGACCATGATCGCAGTCGGGATCCTGATGAACATCGCTCGCCAGGGAAACGGAAAGCCGCAAACACAAACTCAATCCAATGACGAGGAACGGAGATCATTCAGTGCGACTGCTGATTTGCGCCGGCGGAACGGGCGGCGGAGTGTATCCCGCCCTGGCCGTTCATAACGCTCTATTGAAGGAGAGACCTGACTTGGAAACTCTGTGGGTCGGTGGTGAAGGTGGCCTCGAGGCTGGGTTGATCGAACGGACCGGTATTCCGTTCCGGACAATCCCGGCTGCCGGCGTGCATGGTGTCGGGCTCAAGCAGCTTCCGCGGAATCTCCTGCAGATCCTACGGGGAATGATCGCCTCGTGGCGCATCCTGAGGAGTTACAAGCCCGATGTCCTGTTCTTCACCGGCGGGTACGTGGCGTTCCCTATGGCAGTGGTTGGCGTACCGTTGCAGAGCGTGCTTTATGTGCCTGATATCGAACCTGGCATGGCCTTGAAAGCCATCGCCCGGTTTGCTGATCGTATCACCGTCACAGCCGAAGCATCTCGGAAATTCTTCAAACGGCAGGCAAAGGTTGTGGTGACGGGTTACCCCACCCGTCCGGAACTTGCCAGGTGGACTCGCGAGAGCGCTCAGGCGAAGCTCGGGCTAACTTCCAATCTCCCCACCTTGCTGGTCTTTGGCGGCAGCAAAGGCGCCCGCTCAATCAACGAAGCGCTCCTTGAACACCTACCGGCGCTTCTCGCAAGGGTCCAGATCGTTCACATCAGCGGAGAACAGGACTGGCAAATGGTTTCGACCAAGCGACAGGAACTCACTGCCACACAGGCCAGCCGCTATCACGCTTATCCCTATCTTCATGAGGAAATGGGAGCCGCCCTTGCTGCGTCGGACCTGGTTATCTCCCGGGCTGGAGCTTCGGCTCTGGGAGAATTCCCGTTGTTCGGCCTGCCGGCGATCCTGGTGCCGTATCCCTATGCCTGGCGGTACCAGAAGGTCAATGCAGATTATCTTGCTCAGCGAGGCGCAGCCGTAATGCTCGAAAACAGCCAATTAGCCGAAGAGCTATATACGATTATATGCACCCTGCTGGACAATCCGGGGAAACTCGATGCCATGCGAAAAGCCATGCGCGAATTGGCGCAGCCTCAGGCTGCACAATCCATAGCGGCACAGCTGGCGGAAATGGCTGGAGCATAAGATGGTTACCCTCAGCTTTCTTTTCTGGTTGCTCGTGATTTTATTCGGAATCATCGGCGCGATGCGCGGGTGGGCGAAGGAGCTGCTGGTCACCTTCAGCGCAATCCTGGCATTGGCATTAATCACCCTTCTTGAGTCGTACATTCCATTTGTCAGCTCACTGTCCGAGGACAGCAGCACGCTTTTCTGGATCAGGACCATCATTCTCTGCATGTTGGTGTTCTTCGGATACCAAACTGTTTACATCCCGAGGCTGGCGCCCAAGGCTCATCGAGAACGCCTTTCCGATTCGCTTCTTGGATTTTTCCTGGGCGTCCTCAATGCATGGTTTATTTTCGGTTCCCTTTGGTACTTCATGGCGCAAGCCGGCTACCCCTTTCCCAACCTGGTCTCAGAGCCTGTTCCCGGGACGCCCCAGGGCGATGCGGCCATAGCCATGCTCAATTACCTGCCGCCGGAACTGTTCGGGGCACCGCTGGTTTACTTCGCCGTCATCCTGGCATTTATATTCGTGCTGGTTGTTTTCATCTGACCCCTTGAGGAGCCCCGGTTTCTAAGCCGGGTCAAGAAACCGGGGCTCCATTTGATAAAGATTGAATGAAAAATATGACACACGTGCATTTTATCGGAATTGGAGGAAGCGGACTCTCCGCGATCGCCCGCCTGCTGCTCGAGAGCGGGTATACGGTCACGGGGTCCGACAGTGTCATGTCCTCCTTTGCGCGTGATCTGCAGTCAGCCGGGGCGGATGTTCACACAGGGCATGATGCACGCAACATTGCTGGCGCTGACTGGGTGGTGCGATCTTCAGCCATCCCGGACGACAATCCCGAGGTCGTGGCGGCGCTCTCGCAAGGGATCCCGGTCTACAAACGGTCAGACTTCCTCGGCCAGCTGATGGAAAACAAGACCGGCATCGCCGTCGCCGGCACGCACGGGAAAACCACCACTACAGCCATGCTGGCCTGGACATTGTTCTCACTAGGCGAGGATCCGTCCTTCATCGTCGGCAGCAACGTGACAAACCTCGGAGTGAATGCACGCGCTGGAAAAGGTGACACTTTTGTGATCGAAGCGGACGAATATGACCGCATGTTTCTGGGATTGAAACCGAAAGTTGAAGTTGTGACATACGTGGAACACGACCATCCTGATTGTTATCCAACCCCGGACGATTTCCGGAACGCGTTCGTCGACTTCGTCAAGCTCCTCCCTGCCGGTGGTACGCTGGTTGCATGCGGCGACGAACCCGGCGCGGCGGATCTTGCTGCCGAAGCCCGCAGGATGGGAAAAAATGTAGTGCAATACGGCGCTGCTGTGACACTGGGGACCAGCAGCGATTGGGTGTTGGCGCAGAACTACAAACCGAACACTAAAGGCGGCTTCTCCTTCGACGCCACGGTAGCTGGTCAGGCATATCCGGTCGCCCTCTGCATTCCTGGAATGCACAACCTGCGCAATGCCCTTGCAGTAATGGCAGTAATCCATGTGCTGGCTCTCTCCATGCACAAAGCAGCGGAGGCCTTGGGGAATTTCTCAGGGACCGAGCGCCGCTTCGAAGTGCGGGGAGAAGCGAACGGGGTCACCGTGGTCGATGACTACGGCCACCACCCGACCGAGATTGCGGCAACGCTCTCCGGAGCTCGCAGTCGCTATGCGAAACATCGCATTTGGGCGGTCTGGCAACCCCATACCTACTCCCGCACCCAGGCGCTGGCGGATCAATTCGCCGATGCCTTCAACGAAGCGGATGAGGTCGTCGTGACGGAAATCTACCGGTCACGCGAGCCAGCACAGGATTACTCCAGTCAGGAAGTGGTCAAAAAGATGAAGCATTCTTCGGTCAAATTTATCGCTGACCTTTCTGACGTTTACGGTTATCTTATAAGCAATCTTCAAGCCGGTGATATCCTGATCGTTTTTTCCGCCGGCGACGCCGACCAGGTCAGCACGCAGGTGCTCGACCAGCTTAGAAAGCGTGAGGTGAACCATGTCTGATGACAAGAAGATTAAATACGAATTTGATACTCATCTGCCGGGCTTGAAAATAAAAAAAGCTGACACGAAGGCCAAGGGGCACTTAATCCCCTCCGAGATGGCCTACCGCGATGAGTTCTCGCCTGTACTTGACAAGCAAAACGTCGTGACCCGTATCATCGACCACTTGAAGGAACGCTTCTAACTGAAGAAGCTTCGAGGAGATATGATCGTGACCGCCCTGCCCCAGGATATCCTGCGCGCGACCTTTGGAGAAAGGCTGCATCGGAACGTTTCCCTTGCGCCTTATACTTCGGCGCGCATTGGCGGTCCCGCGGATTTCCTCATCGATGCCCGGAACGCGGACGAATTGGCAGATGTCGTCTCCAAGCTATGGGAAACGAAGCAGGATTTCATCATCCTCGGCGGAGGGTCCAACGTCCTGGTCAGCGACAAGGGTGTGCGCGGAATCGTCGTACTCAACCGTGCCAAGGAAGTCCGCTTCAATCTCGGCGATCAGCCCACCGTATGGTGCGAATCCGGCGCTGTCATGAGCAGCGTCGCTCACCGCGCAGCCGCGTTTGGCTTGGGCGGGTTGGAATGGGCAGCGAATGTCCCCGGTACGATCGGCGGAGCGGTCTACGGAAACGCCGGCGCGTTCGGCAGCGATGTAGCCCACGATTTGCTCCAGGCCGACATCCTCGATGAATCCGGCCGAAGATGGTGGCCTGTGGAAAAAATGGAATACGGTTATCGCACAAGCATTTTTAAGTCAGGGAATATAAAGGTCGTCGTACTGGCTGCCGAATTCAAGCTGGTCAATAGCTCAAAAGAAGAGGCTCAAACGAAGATCGAGCAATTTTCCGCTAAACGCAAAGCCACCCAGCCTCCCGGCGCAAGCATGGGCTCCATGTTCAAGAATCCCGAAGGGGATCACGCAGGCCGGTTGATCGAGGCTGCCGGGCTTAAGGGAAAGCGGATCGGCAATGCCGAGATAAGCCCTGTCCACGCAAATTTCTTTTTGAACACTGGGGATACGAAAGCTGCTGATGTCAAGGCATTGATCGAACTGGTTCAAAAAACTGTGAAAGACGACTCCGGTGTCGACCTCGAGCTGGAGATCGAATTGGTAGGTGAATGGTAATGGCTGACACGGACCGCAAGCTGATCGTGGCTGTCCTTTTCGGAGGACGCTCCGGCGAACATGAAGTTTCACTCATGTCCGCGCGCTCCGTGTTGGATGTGCTCGACCGAAGCCGCTACACTGTCATCGAAATCGGGATCACACATGAGGGGACCTGGTTAACGGGCAGCAATGTCCTCACTGCATTAAGCACCGGAGACACGAAAGGGCTGAAGCCTGTGGTCGTATCGCCGGATCCGTCTGAGAAGGGCATTTATGTCCTGGAAGGCAGTGGTTCATCGACCAAGTTCACGAAACTAAGCGATGTGGATGTGTACTTCCCCGTCCTGCACGGTACTTTTGGTGAAGACGGCGCCCTGCAAGGCTTGTTCGAGTTGGCTGACGTGGCCTACGTCGGCGCCGGTGTGCTGGGTTCTTCCGTCGGCATGGACAAGGGTCTCTTCAAGGATGTGATGCGGGCGAATGGAATCCCCGTACCGGAATCGGTCGTGGTCCTTCGCTCAGAGATCGCAGATTCGATGGATGCCGTAATCGAAAAAGCAGAAAAGATAGGGGCATATCCGTTATTTGTAAAGCCTGCCAATTTGGGGTCTTCGGTCGGCATTACCAAATGCCGTTCCCGCTCCGATCTGGCTGAAGGATTAATGGACTCCTCCCAGTTTGACCGCCGCGTACTGATCGAGCGGGGAATACCGGATCCTCGAGAGATCGAGGTCTCGGTCCTGGGAAATCACCAGCCCTCAGCCTCTGTCCCCGGTGAGATCATCCCCGGTGCGGACTTTTACTCCTACGATGCCAAATATGTGCTGGATAATTCCGAACTGGTCATCCCCGCTCCCCTTTCTGCGGAACAGGTGCGTACGTTTCGCGAACTGGCCGTCAAGGCATACGAAGCCGTGGATGCTTCAGGTATGGCGCGGGTGGATTTTCTGATGGAAAAGGAAACCGGGAAAATCTATTTGAACGAGATCAACACCATTCCGGGCTTTACGAAGATCAGCATGTATCCCAAGCTCTGGGAAGCGAGCGGCTTACCCTACGCATCGTTGGTGGACCGGCTGATCGACCTGGCGCTGGAACGCAAAGCTGAACGCGACAACACCGTACGCCAATACCGGAGGAATGCATGACAGCTGACAATAAGAACAACGGTTCCCGCGCGAGCCGCCTCCGCCTGCAAAAAGCAAGCGACACTCAAGTACGTGCGAGTCGAGCCAAGAAGAACGTCTATCAAAACACATCGACCAGGCCGGCCGTCGTATCACGCTCCAGTGGTGGAAGGTTGACCGCATCGAAGATTTCCAGCCAGCCTAGAGCTCGTGAAAAAATGGAAGTCGCGGTTCCGTTCGGCTTGGGCAAATCGGCTCGTGTACGCCTCCCCAGCCTCGAGATGAACCTGGGAAACCGCTGGATATCCGGTGTGATCGCTGCCGTCTGCGCGGCGCTTTTATTCATGATGTGGAGCATGGATCCATTTATCGTAGGCTCTGCAAAACTGATTGGAAATGAGCGCCTTTCCGCTGGCGACATCAATGCCGTCATGGGGATCATGGGAAAATCCATCCTGCTTGCATCTCCCGGGCAGCTGAAAACCAACCTGCAGGCTGCGTTCCCGGAGTTAAAGGACGTGAAAGTTAGTGTGGGTTTCCCCGGCAGCGTGACCGTTCGAGTGATTGAGCGCAAACCCATCATCGCGTGGCAGCAGGACAGCAAGGTCTCGTGGATCGATTCAGATGGGGTCGCCTTTCCTCCGCGGGGAGCAGCAGAAGGATTGATCCCTGTGCTCGCATTGGGAGATCCTCCCCTCTCGAAACAGAAGCCAACTATGAATCCATGAATCTGATGACCAAACCGATGTTGACCCCTCAAGCCGTTCTGGCCATGCAGTCCATGCTGGCGTACATGCCTGAAGGGACTACTCTGATCTACGAGCCCGATTACGGTTTTGGCTGGAATGACTCACGGGGCTGGAAAGCTTATTTTGGGAAGACTACCGGCGATATGCCGATGAAGGTCACCATGTATCAGACGATCGTGGATAACCTGTCCCAGCGGGGAATCGCCCCGACCATGGTCAGTGTTGAATATCCCAATGCTCCTTTTTATCGTCTGGGGCAATAACGGAGCTGGATTATGGAAGATATAGTTGTAGGAATTGACGTCGGAACGACAAAGGTCTGCACCCTGGTGGCGCGAGTCGAAGAGGAAGCTCTGCGAATCCTGGGTGTGGGCATCGAGCCCTCGGAGGGGATCAAAAAGGGTGTGATCGTGGACCTGGTGGCAGCCTCGCAGGCTATTGCCAAATCCATCGAACGCGCCGAGCAAACGAGCGGCATGGAGATCACCTCCGCCCTTGTCAGCCTGGCGGGCGCTCACGTCGCATCGGTGAACAGCCGCGGGGTGGTGGGCATCAGCGGGGACTCGGTGGATGAAGTCGATATCGACCGCGCTGTCGACGCCGCCCGGGCGGTTGCCATCCCCCACGACCGGGAGATCATCCACATCATCCAGCGCGGATTCACCGTGGACGGGCAGGACGGCATCAAGCAGCCGATCGGCATGCACGGATACCGCCTGGAAGTGGAAGCTCACATCATCACTGCCAGCGCGACCACGGTCGAAAACTTGCGACAGGCTGTTGCAGCTTCGGGTGTGGAAGTCGCTCAATTCGTACTCAACCCCCTCGCATCGGCTGAAGTTGTCCTCAACGAGACCGAGCGGCAGATGGGTTCCATTGTCTGCGATATGGGCGGCGGCACGACCGACCTGGCGATTTACGTGGATGGGGACGTCTGGCACACCATGGTCCTGCCGGTGGGAGGCAATCACATCACCCAGGATATCGCCCAGGGCATGCGTCTACCCATCACGCAAGCCGAGGAAGTTAAAAAACTACATGGGCACGCGGTCAAGTCCGAGATCGGGTTGGACGAAACCATTTCCGTCCGGCCATTTGGCGAAGACCAGCCCATATTGATCAGCCGCCATGACCTGGCGCACATTATTGAAGCGCGGGTGGATGAGATCTTTACACTTGCGCTGCAGGAGATCAAACGCTCCGGTTACGACGGTCTCCTGCCTGCGGGTATGGTGTTGACCGGCGGTTCCAGTCTACTTCCCGGCATGCGCTCCCAGGCGAGCCGGATTCTGGGAATGCCAGTCCGCACTGCACAACCGGAGAACCTGATTGGTCTGGCCGACAAATTGAACTCGCCGGCCTATTCCACCAGTGTCGGACTGCTCTACTGGGCGACAGCCATGCACGAAATGCTGAATCCCGCTGAGGGATCGCGGCGAAGGCGGAAAGGAGGCAGAGATTGGTCATCTGTCAGGACCTTCTTCAAACGCCTAATACCGTAGATCGCTCGAGAAAGAAAACTTTACGAAGTCATCATAACCAAGGAGGAACATATGGACACCAGTAAATCTTCAGAATCATTCGCCCGTATCAAAGTCGTCGGCGTCGGCGGCGGCGGATCCAATGCCGTCAACCGCATGATCGCCGAGGGAATTCAGGGGGTGGAATTTGTCGCGATCAATACGGACGCGCAAGCCCTCCTCCTCTCGAATGCCACCACCCGCGTGCGCATCGGCGACAAGCTGACCCGCGGACTCGGCGCTGGCGGAAATCCCGAGATCGGCCGAAAGGCTGCTGAAGAATCCGCCGAGGACCTGTACAACGTGCTCAAGGGCTCGGACATGGTCTTCGTTACTGCGGGTTTGGGCGGCGGCACCGGCACCGGCGGCGCTCCGATCGTGGCTCAGATCGCCAAGGATGTCGGCGCGCTGACCATCGGCGTTGTCACCCGCCCATTCACCTTTGAAGGCGGCAAGCGCTCCTCATCTGCTGAGCAGGGCATGTCCAAGCTCAAGGAACACGCAGATACATTGATCGTGATACCCAATGACCGCCTGCTGCAGATCGTGGACAAGAAAGCCACCCTGCAGGATGCATTCAAAATGGCGGATGATGTCCTTCGCCAGGGCATCCAGGGCATCTCCGAACTGATCACCGTCCCCGGCTTGATCAACCTTGACTTCGCCGATGTCCGCACGATCATGAGTGAAGGCGGAGCCGCGCTGATGGCAGTGGGTAAAGCCTCCGGAGATGACCGCGCGCGCACTGCCGCAGAGCAGGCAATTTCCAGCCAGCTGCTCGACATAACCATCGACGGCGCACGCGGCGTGCTGTTCAACATCACCGGCGGTCCGAGCATGACTCTGTTCGAGGTCAACCAGGCAGCCGCGCTCATCCGCGAGACCTCACACCCGGATGTCAACATGATCTTCGGCGCTGTCATCGACCCGAACATGGGCGACGATGTCCGCATCACGGTCATCGCGACCGGTTTCGAACGGACCGGCGTTCCGCGCCGCGCTTTCGCCACAAATCAGCGCTCCAATGAAACTGCACGTCCCGCTGGCATCCCGGTCGCCCGCCAGCAGGAATCAGTCAGCGTGGCTGCTGCACCTGTTCAACACCAGCAGTCCGGCAATGAATTCCGCCCGACCACGCTCAACACCGACGACCTGGACATCCCGACCTTCCTGCGCAATCGCCGCTAGAAGAACGGGCACCAGAATCAATCCAATTGCCAAATTAAATCAGCGGGGCGGCCGTCTGGCCGCCCCGTTAAGTTTTACCAACATTCCCCTGCGCTAATCCTGCCATTCCAGTTCAAAATCGCCGATAAAAACGGTATCCCCTAACTGAGCGCCTGCTTTTCGCAGTGCGTCATCCACGCCAAGTGTTTCCATGATCTTCTGGAAGCGGCGTACCGCCCCATCGTGTTCCCAGAAAGTCATCTTTGCAGCCCGTTCAATCGCTGAACCGGATAAACGCCATTCTTTCTCTCCTGTACGCGTAACGACGAAATCGCGCGCATCGTCCTTGGGACGATAGACAGGTAACGCGGGGGCAATATCATCCAGATCGGGTGTCTCTTGCAGTTTTGCAGCAGCCTTGAGCAGCGCTTCCCGTACACCCGTCCGCGCCATGGCTGAAATTCCCATTATTTCAACTTTCTTTTTCTTCAAGGCTTTTTCGATCTTCGGCAGTTTTTCCAGGACTTCGGGCTGGTCGATCTTGTTCAACACAACGATCTGTGGTTTTTTTGCAAGCTGCGGGTCGAACAGGGATAATTCCGAGTTGATCTGGCTGAAATCCGCCACAGGGTCTTCGGATTCCCCATTGAGCATATGGATCAGCACTCGAGTTCGCTGAATATGCCGAAGGAAGTCATGCCCCAGCCCGGCACCCTGGTGCGCACCTTCGATCAAACCGGGGATGTCTGCTAAAACCACTGAATGATCATCATCGATTTGAGCCACACCGAGGTTTGGTTCGATGGTCGTGAATGGATAAGAGTCGACCTTTGGTTTGGCATTGGTCAGCACGGAGAGCAAGGTGGACTTCCCCGCATTGGGCACGCCGATGATCCCGATATCGGCAATCAGTTTCAATTCGAGCCGCAGACGTTTCTCTTCGTAAGGTTCTCCCCTTTCAGCGGTGCGAGGCGCTTGCCGGCTGGCTGTGGCAAAATGCTGGTTGCCGCGCCCACCCCTCCCGCCCTTGCAAAGGGTCAATCGCTGGCCGGGACTGGTCAAGTCGCCGATCAAATCGCCTGAGGTTGCGTCATAGATTATTGTCCCCGGCGGGACAGGGATAACCAGGTCTGGCGCAGATTTGCCGGATTTGTTATTGCTTCCTCCGTTACTGCCATCCTTGGCAATATAACGCGCTACATGGCGGAACGCGGAAAGCGTGTTGAGGGTGGTCTTGACCTCGAGGATGATATTCCCTCCCCTGCCGCCATCCCCGCCGTCTGGACCGCCGCGTGGAACAAACTTCTCGCGGTGGAAATGCACCATGCCGTTTCCGCCCTTGCCGGATCTCACCAGAATTTCAGCTTCATCTATGAACATAACGTGTTATCCATTTCTTTGCTGCCAAGAAAACGCTTGAAACAATTATAGTCGGTCAGAAGGTAAACCACACATCCTTCTGACCGACTATAAATCAGATACTAAATTTACTTATTTTCCGAATTTCTTTTTCAACAAGCCTTCCAGTGTGGGTTGACCGATTTCCTGCAACTCATAGCGCACGCGCTGGGATGGTTTATTGATCTTGATGATACGCGTCAAGTCGATCGGCGTTCCGATGATGACCATGTCCACATCGGAGCGGTTGATGGTCTCTTCGAGATCGCGAGTTTGAGCTTCGCCATAGCCCATCGCCGGGAGGATGGGTCCGGTTTTGGGATATTTCTGATACGTGGCGGCAATGGACCTAACCGCAAAGGGTCGCGGATCAACGATCTCGGCTGCGCCAAAGCGGCGGGCAGCCACATAGCCCGCTCCATAGGCCATCTCGCCATGGGTCAGGGTGGGACCATCTTCCACCACGAGCACGCGCTTGCCTCGAATCGCATCGGGATTATCCACAAATAGCGGGGACGCCCCTTCGATGACTATGGCCGTGGGATTCAACCTGCGGAGGCTTTCACGAACCTTGATGACATTCTCCGCATCGGCAGTATCCACCTTGTTTATGACGAACACATCTGCCATACGGGTATTGGTCTCGCCGGGGTGGTAACTGAACTCGTGACCGGGTCGGTGCGGGTCGGCTACGACGATCTGGAAATCTGAAACGTAGAACGGAAAATCATTGTTACCGCCATCCCAAAGGATGATGTCCACTTCCTTTTCCGCCTGCCGCAGGATTTTCTCGTAATCCACGCCGGCATAGACGATCACGCCATTATCGATGTGTGGTTCATACTCCTCGCGCTCCTCGATTGTACATTCGTGTTCATCGAGATCGCCATAATCTGCGAAACGCTGCACTTCCTGACGGACGAGATTGCCATAAGGCATCGGGTGGCGGATGGCAGCTACTTTGAATCCCATTTCACGGAGAATGAGCGACACCCGGCGTGTCGTCTGGGACTTGCCTGAACCTGTGCGGACCGCACATACGGACACAACGGGCTTGGTGGATTTCACCTGGGTTTCCTTCGGACCCATCAGGCGGAAATCCGCGCCGCAAGACAGAACCAGAGACGCCTTGTGCATCACATAGTCATGAGGCACATCCGAGTAGGCAAAGACCACCTGATCGGCTTTGAGATCCTTGATCAGCTGAGGCAGTTCCTCTTCTGCATGGATCGGAATCCCCTTCGGATATTGGCTTCCCGCCAATTCCTTGGGGTACACCCGGCCTTCGATGTCAGGAATTTGAGTAGCAGTGAAAGCCACAACTTCGTAATCCTTGTTCCCGCGGAAAAAGGTGTTGAAGTTGTGGAAGTCGCGCCCGGCGGCGCCCATGATGATGATACGGGTTGGGGTCATACAAATTTCTCCTTAGCAGAAAGATGAATTTCAGCAACAGGCCGGATTCGAAACAGGCGAAGGGGGATTCCCCATCCACCCATCACCGAGTTCTTCTGCGCTTCAAGGAAGACTCTGAAAAAACCCGAGTCGAATCTGGAAGTTACTGATTTTCGCAGCGGAATACGTCCGCCACGTCACATCACTTCTGGGGCTGTGATGCCCAAAAGCGCCAAGGCATTGGCAAGAACTTGCCGCGCTGCAGCGACCAGCCGCAAGCGGCCAATCCTTACAGCTTCAGACTCAGCCTGAAGCACAGGCACGGCATGATAAAAACTGTGGAAGGTATTCGCCAGATCATAAACATAACTAGCGACCACCAATGGGCGATATTCACCTGCAGCCTGCTCCACCACGGAAGGGAATCGAGAGAGCTGCTCGATCAATTCGATCTCGTGTGAATCCAATAAATAATCGTAACTTGCCGATACCGGTAAACCGGATGATTTCTTCAGAATGCTGTTCGCCCGTACATAAGCATTTTGGATGTATGGACCTGTATGGCCGTCAAAATTCAAAGCCTCATTAACATCGAAAACAATATCACGGTTGTTGTCCACAGATAACATGCCGTACGCCAGGGCACCCAATCCGATTTGATTGGCAATCACCTTTCGCTGTTGTTCGGGCATTTCGGGTGTGCGCTCCCCCATTGCAGCCAGGGCACGTGTCTCCGCTTCGTCAAAAACATCCTTGAAGAGGATCACCCGTCCGCGCCGGGCTGACATGGCGCCTTCCGGCAGGCTGACAAATCCATAAGCCAGGTGGAAACATTTCTGCGCTTGAGGGAATCCCCACATTTCCAGTATTTTGAATGCCTGTTGGAAGTGGAGGCTCTGGCGGTTATCCACGACATAGATCGACCGGTCCACATGGAAATCGTCGAATTTAACCTTGGCAAGAGCCAAATCCTTGGTCAGGTAAAGTGTCGTGTTGTCGGACCTCAAGATAACGGCTGTGCGATATTTATCCTTTTTCAAGCCAAGCTTCTCATCGATTTTCACGATCACCGGGCCGCCCTCCGCTCGCTCATCGGTGGCAATCTCCCGCGCGATCAACTCATCGACGATCTTCTTGGAAGGCTCATCGACTTCACTTTCAAAGAACCACACATCGATTTTCACATCCAGCATGGACAGGATGTCGTGCAACTCTTCCAGGCTCCATTGACGGGTTTCCAGCCACAGCTTGCGAACATCCGGGTCGCCTGAATCCCATTTGCGGTACATTTCGCGTCGCTCAGCTTCAAACCCCTCGCGCTGCGATTTCTCTTCAGGTGTTTCGTTTTCCTTCTGTTCAAGCATCTTGGTCGCTTCTACATAAATGTTAAGAAGCCACTGTCCACGATCGTGGATATTCTCCGGTTCTTTTCCCCGGTAAAATCGATCGTAAGCCCAGACAACCGTGATGACACCCAAACCGATATCTCCCGGATAAGAAGCGCGGATGGTTTCAAACCCGGCAAATTCGACGATTCGGGCAAGCGATTCCCCCAGCATGGTATTGCGATAATGACCGATATGGAAGGAGTGATGTGTATTCGGCTGGGCATATTCCACCATTACTCGTTCGCCTTTCGAGTTTCCGCGACCGAAATCCTTGCCCTGAGAAATCACTGTCTCAACAACCCGGGATGCATATTCCGCAGTTGAGAAATAAAGGTTTAGATAACCTTTCACGGCATCTATATGGCTGATACCCGGGATGGACCCGATAAATACCTTGACCTGGTCTGCGATCTGCTGTGCACGCTGCGGTACCGGCGTTTTATCTCCCCTGCCAGCCTTCGCTTCATTTGCAGAAATCTGAAAAAAGGATGTCGAAATACCCCATTCCCCGCTAAAGGGAATAGGCGACCATTTCATTTCACCGAAAGGAATATCGTTTTCAGCGCAAAATGACTTTTATCTTTTCTTCAACAGCTTGCTGCTCTTTTTGGAACATATCTCTTAGTCCGCGTTTCCCTTTCCATACGACGGGCAAGATTATATCATTTATCTCTGAGCCGCTTGAACGCGGCGGGCGGTTCTGAGATCCGGTCGCATATCGCCCGCGCACAAACCTCGGGAGTGGTGAGCGATGTATCCACCTCGAGATCGTAGAGCGTAAACTTATGGATAATTGGGAACTGCAATCGCGCCTGCCCAAGTGTCCGGTCCTTGCGCGCACGCTCCCGCTCCTCCAGCACATCAAGCGGGCAATTCACTCCGATGAGGTAGGCAGGCAGCCCGGAAAACATTTCCACACAATCCTCCACCCAGGCAGGTTCGACCAGCACATGGTCGGCGATGACATGGATCCCTGCCTTGGACAAGGCCGCAATGGCGGTATGCATACCATAGACCAATGAATGCCCGTAGGATCCAGCATGGTCTGCCAGACCTAGCACATCGTCCCACAGCGGGCGATCCAGGTACCGCCTGGGGAGCATCCAGATGAACTTGTCCAGCCCGGCTTCGAGGTAGGGTTCGCTCAGGAGACCCTGAAGAGTGTGGACAATGCTCGTTTTTCCGGAACTTGATGTCCCATTGATGAGGATAATATTTCCGGCCGTCATGTCTTAATTATAAACAACCAGGGACGGAAATCCGTCCCTGGTTTGAAAATTAGTGAACCACACTGGAATTAAGCTACTTTCTCGAACTTCTCTCCCGGCGTCCCACACACTGGGCATTTCCCGGTCAAGGGACCTTCATGAGTGTATCCGCAGAAGGGGCAGACAAAATAATCAACTTCGACTCCACCCTTCTCAATATTTTCAAGAGCCTTCTTATAAAGGCCAGCATGAACTTTCTCAACGTCGTTCGCCCACTTGAAGCTCGTTATTGCCTTCTTGACTTCTTCCTTTTCAGCATCCGCGATGAATTCAGGATACATATTCTGAAATTCATAGGTTTCGCCTTCAATGGCTGCCATCAGGTTATCTTTCGTGGAATTGATCCCACCCATCGCCTTAAAGTGGCTGAGGGCATGTATTGTTTCAGCATGCGCCGCAGCGCGAAACAGTTTTGCAATTTGGGGAAGCCCTTCTTCCTCTGCCTTTTTCGCAAAAGCCAGGTATTTTCGGTTGGCTTGCGATTCACCTGCAAAGGCTTCTTTCAGGTTCTTTTCAGTCTTGGACATCGTACTCTCCCTTCAAGATAATTGATTGAATCGATTTATCAGAATTAAAGCACGAGGGCAATCATCTTGTAATCGGGTAAAGTCACGTTAATCACGTGACTATTATCCTTGATAATCATCTGGCGAGGGATAACAAAAAGGACAGGAATCCTGAGATTCCTGTCCTTTGATAAGCAACACCAACTTTACTTGGTTTTTACTGCAGCGAGCGACTTCATCAGGCGGCTCTTGCGCCGTGCTGCATTATTCTTGTGGATGGTACCCTTTTGCGCAGCCCTGTCAAGTAGGGAAATCGCCTCGAGCACGGATTTCTTCGTCTCGTCAGAATTACCAGCAGCGAGTTGAGTCTGAGCCTTTTTTACTGAGGTGCGGGCGGAACCACGGATTACGCGATTCTTCACACGGCGTTTCTCGTTCTGCTTATTACGTTTAATTTGAGATTGAATGTTAGCCAAAGTCTTCCTCCAAGAATTCTTGCCTTTCTTTACCGGCGTGTCATTTTACACGAAGCCTGCGAATCTGTCCAGATTACGGAGTTGCCGTAAACACAGGCGTTACAGAGGGACGCAATGTTGGAGTCGGGGTTACAAGGTTCACGGGAACGACAATCTTCTGGCCGGCAAAAATGGTATTGGCGTCGGTAATTCCAGCTTCCTTGTTTTCCTTCAAAGCCAGGATCGCCTCGACCGTACTGTTGAACTTGCTCGCGATCAACTCCAGGCTGTCACCACCCTCAATGGTGTAAACTATCTTCGTCCCTCGAGGTAGATCCGCAGGGATGGGTGTCGCGGTCGGTAAAGGCATATCCGGGTTGGGTAACAGAAGTTCATTCCCCACTTGCAAGTTATTCGGGTCGACGTTGGGGTTAAGGAAGATGATCAACTGCAGCGCATTGAGATTGTCTGCCAGGCCTTGCGCTTCGATAATTCCGACCAGGGTATCACCTTCCTGGACCTTGTAGGTGAACGGCGCACCGGGGGTCGGAGTTGCGGTCACGGAAGGAGTCAGCGTGACAGTCGGAGTCTCAGTGGGAATTTGAGTATTGGTCGGAGTGAATGTGGTTGTTACCGTGGGCGTATCCGTGGCAAAAAATGTGAAACTGGGACCGCCGGAACCGAACAGCCATACAATTATAAAGATCAAACCCACGACAACTAACGCTACGGCAATGATCCAGACCAGCATGGGACCCGCCTTCTGGCGTTTCTTGTACTGGTTGATGACATTTTGGGGTGATTTCGATTTATCCATGTTCTATCCTTGCACATCAGGGGTGGCAGATGTTCGACCTGAAATGCAAAAAGATTGTACCTGAACTTGATGGATTGCGCAAAGCAGGACTGATTGGATTATTTAGAAATCTGGCGCTTGCTTGCAGCCTGTACTTTTAAGTGTGTTTTGAGGAAATCGCCTGTGTAGGAATTTTTCGCCTGGCAAATTTGCTCGGGTGTTCCCTCCGCGACCAGTTGCCCTCCCCGATCACCGCCATCCGGACCCAGATCGATGATCCAATCAGCGATTTTAATGATATCCAAGTTATGTTCGATGATCAGCACCGAGTTTCCCGCATCGACGAGCCGCTGCAATACTTCGATCAATTTATGTACATCTGCAGCATGCAAGCCTACGGACGGCTCATCCAACACATACAAGGTCCTGCCTGTCGCGCGGCGGGACAGTTCCTTGGCCAGCTTGACTCGCTGGGCTTCCCCCCGCTTAAAGTGGTGCCAGGCTGACCGATCTTGACATATCCAAGTCCGACTTCCTCGAGAAGCTTGAGCTTGCTGACCATCGCCGGGAACGCAGCGAACAATTCGACACCTTCTTCGACATTGGTATCCAGAATGTCCGCAATGGACTTTCCTTTAAAGTGTACCTGCAAGGTCTCGCGGTTAAATCGCGTGCCGTGGCACACATCACAGGGGACGTAAATATCCGGCAGGAATTGCATTTCGATGCGCAGCATTCCCTGTCCCTGGCAGGCTTCGCACCGGCCGCCGTGTACATTGAACGAAAAACGACCGGGTTTGTATCCGCGGATTTTACTTTCGGGCAGCTCGGCAAATAACTTGCGGATTTCATCGAACAATCCCGTATACGTACCAGGATTGGACCGCGGCGTACGCCCGATCGGAGATTGATCGATTTCGATGATCTTATCGAGGTGCTCGATCCCGTCGATTTGTTCATGCGCCCCGGCCTGTGTATGCGCTCCATGCAATTTGGCCGCCAGTGCGTTGTACACGATCTCGGTCATCAGAGTGGATTTTCCGGAACCCGAAACGCCGGTGAGACAGACCAATTTACCCAAAGGAATATGGACTGTGATTTTCTTGAGGTTGTTGGCAGTCGCCCCAACCACCGTAAGATACTTTCCTGACCCCTTGCGGCGTCCCTTCGGCACCGGTACCTGCTTTCGCCCCGAAAGATACGCTCCGGTCAATGATTTCGGATGTGAGAGAATTTGCTTTGGTGTTCCCTGAGCGATGATCTCTCCGCCGTGCACCCCGGCTGCAGGACCCAGGTCGATGATCCAATCTGCGGTACGGATCGTTTCGTCATCGTGCTCCACGACAAGGACCGTGTTTCCCAGATCGCGCAGTCCTTTCAAGGTGTTTAGCAGACGGTCATTGTCCCGTGGGTGCAGTCCGATGGACGGCTCATCGAGGACGTACAGCACGCCAACCAACCGCGACCCAACCTGTGTCGCCAACCGGATGCGCTGCGCCTCTCCCCCCGAAAGCGACCCGGCTGATCGCTGCAAGGTGAGGTAGTCCAAACCGACATCCACAAGGAAGCCCAGCCGCGATGTGATCTCCTTCAGGATTCGATCTGCTATGGTTCGATCCCGTTTTGTAAGAGGGGTCTTCACACCTGCCAGTCGAATTGCCCACTCCAGCGACCGGTTGACCGGCCATTCGGTGATTTCCAGGATGTTTATATCGTCCACGGTAACCGCCAAAGCCTCCGGCCGCAAGCGCTTGCCCTGGCAGGTGGGGCATGGACGATCGGTCATATACTCGCTGATCTTGGAGCGAATATATTCCGACTGGGTTTCGCGATAACGCCGTTCCAGGTTGCCGAGTACGCCTTCGAAAGCGGCGTCAAAGATCGCCGACCGCCCATCGCGGTTGTGATAATGCACCCGGACTTTTTCGCCGCCTGTTCCTCGAAGGATCATGTTCTGGTGATTCTCGGGTAAATCCTTGAATGGTTTGTTCATGTCGATCTTATAATGATGCGACATGGCTTCCATCATTTGCCAGTAATACCCGGGATTGTTTTCATCACGGACATTGCTCCATTCCATGGCGATCAGCGCGCCATCGGAGAGAGCCTTTTCCGGGTCGATCACTCTGTCCGGATCGATCTCCAACTTGGAGCCGAGTCCCTGGCAGTCCGGGCAGGCGCCATGAGGAGTGTTGAATGAAAACGTCCGGGGTTCAATCTCCGGGAGGCTGATTCCGTGTTCGGGACAGGAAAGATTTTCCGAGTAGAAAAGGTCCCGGTCATCACCACCACCTTTTCCGGCCAGCACTTGAACGGTGACATACCCATCCCCAAACTTTAGCGCAGTCTCCACTGAGTCCGTCAATCTCGTGCGGGAGGATTTTTTCTCCGCATCAGCGCCTTCGTTGTCGATCACAAGTCTGTCAACCACCGCATCGATGTTGTGCTGCTTGTACCGGTCAAGCTGGATCTCTTCGTCGAGGTTATGAACCTGACCATCGACCCGCGCCCGGACAAATCCCGCCTTGCGGATCTCCTCGAAGACTGCCTGGTAGGTGCCCTTCCGACCGCGGACAACCGGAGCCAGGATAATGACCCTGGTTCCCTTGGGCAATCCCTCTATCGCATCGACAATCTCCTGGGCGGACTGCTTGACCACTTCCCTGCCGCAAATGGGACAATGGGGAATCCCCACCCGGGCAAAGAGCAGCCGAAGGTAATCATAAATTTCAGTTACCGTGCCAACGGTCGATCTGGGATTATGGGATGTGCTTTTCTGATCGATGGAAACCGCAGGGGACAACCCGTCGATGTAATCCACATCGGGCTTGTCCATCTGGCCGATGAATTGACGCGCATACGCCGAGAGCAATTCGACGTATCTCCGCTGCCCTTCGGCAAAAATGGTATCAAAAGCCAGGGAGGATTTTCCGGAACCGGATAGCCCGGTGATAACCACAAATTTATCCCGCGGGATCTCAACCGTAATGTTCTTAAGGTTGTGTTCCCGCGCACCGACGACGCGAATGACATTTTGAGACATAAGGTGACCTATGGAGTTCCGAGTAAATTCAATAACGATTATAGCACAATTGTTCTGTTATCGCTTAATTATTCTATTTGACCAAAAATTGATTATATCAGCCATGGAAGCGGGATTCAAATCCTACCATTGCTATCATGTTATACTGCTCAAACTGCAACTTTACAAATCCTGCGGGGTTATCTTATACAAGCCCTGCCGGTAGGAATGCCGATGCCGGAAGCCGAAACCAAAGACGATGTGGTCCTTTCCAAAGCGTCCCAGGGTGACCTGGAAGCTTTTGGGATACTGTACGAAAAGTATGTGGACCGTATCTTTAACTACATCTATTATCGAACCGGTAATGTGAACGATGCCGAGGACCTGACAGCGCGTGTCTTCCAGCGCGCCTTGCACCACATCGGAACTTATACGGATCGCGGAGTTCCTTTTTCCGCCTGGCTGTATCGCATCGCTCACAATCTTGTCGCGAACTGGCACAGGGACCGAAGCCGGAGACAGGAGATTCCTCTTAATGAAGCGCCTTTGCTTTCGAAAGGCGATCATCCGGAATCCACGCTGGTGAGGACTCAGGAGCAGGAAGCACTTTTACGTATGATACGCAGTCTCCCACCTGAACGACAGCAGCTGCTGATCCTGAAATTTGTTGACCATCTATCAAATGCCGAGATCGGATCGATCATGCGGCGGAGTGAAGGAGCAGTGAAAAGTCTTTATCATCGGACGCTTCTCCACCTGCGCGATCAGATCGTCGACCCTGATAATTTTTCCGGAGAATGAAATGTTACGAATAGTTACTGACGGCGCAGCGGACATGCCCAAAGAATGGGAAAGGGAGTTCGAGATCCATATCATCCCGATTAACATTCATTTTGGGGACAAAACATACCTTCAATTTCGCGACCTGGATAATGATGGTTTCTATAAGATGGTCGAGGAAACCCGAACGATCCCGAAAACATCCCAGCCTTCGCCCCATCAGTTCACAGATTTCTACCAGTCGATCGCACAACAAGGCGACACCATTTTATCCGTCCACGTCACCAGCAAGTTGTCCGGCACGTATGATTCCGCGCTCGCCGCAGCTCGCGACCTCGCAGGACAATACAATATCATCGCATTTGATTCCGCGTGCGGATCTGCGGGAATCGGAATGATGTGCCGGGAAGCCCGACTTATGGACCGAGCGGGTGAGCCAATCTCCCAGATCGTGAAAAGGTTGGAGGCGATTCGGGAGAAAATCAGTATTACGCTTGCGCTCGATACCCTTAAGTATGCCCGCATGAGCGGCAGGGTTGGAACGCTTCAGGCAGCATTGGCGTCAATGCTAAACGTCAAACCCATCATCACCCTGCAGCAGGGAACGCTTCAAATGACCGAAAAGGTGCGAACTCGTTCAGCATCTCTCGATCGGATAATTAAAATTGTCCAGGAAAAATTCGGCGACACTCCATTGAACATAGCCATCGTTCACGCTCAAGATAAGGCATTGGCAGAGTTACTATTGAACAAAGTAAAAGAATCATTTAAGGTAAATGAACTCATCGTGACGGACTTATCCATATCGGTTGCTGCAAACCTGGGACCTGGCACCGTGGGTATAGTCGCCTATACAAACTAATCAGGATCTAAAAAATGAACTTGAATTCTGAGAACCAGAACGATCTCTCACCTTTGGAATTACAGCTCGCATCGACGCTGAAACCGGTCAAGCCCTCGCCTGGTTTTATCCAAACGACCCGTCGCAAGTTCAATTTCGCATCCCCCACCACCGTTGCACAGCGATTAACTGACTCCAACTTCCTTCTGGTCCTGCTTGCCGGCGTATTGGGTGCCGTTCTGGTAATCATCTCTGGAACTCGAATTTTGTTTTACCTTACCGGTCGGGATAAATAATTCCACAGATTTCCCAGCCAAATTTCCCAATGCCCTTCCTGCCTAGTACCAACGGGGGATAAGAAAATGCTAAATTTTGGCTCAATTAATAGGATAATTAAGGTATAAAAGGTTGACAAAAGAATACCGATACAATAAGATAGATACGGAAGGTTCAAATAGGACGACCTTCGACTCCGAGATGCATTGACCTGCGTTGCCAGAATTTGGTCGCCTCCTGAAAAACGGTAGGCACGCAGCGAGCAAGTGGCGAAACCGACTCATGAATTTGTGGCTGGTTTCGTTTTTTTTATTTATCCCCAGTCAATAATTGAATACGAGATGCAATGACCCGAGACCTGAATAGTGGTCGCCTCCCCTAGGGGTAAAGGCTCGGCGAGCAAGTGGCGAAACCGGCTCAAAGCGGACTGAGACGGTTTCGCTTTTTTTAATCTATTTATTATCATAAACAAGGAGACCATCATGAAGAAAATAAATACCCGTTCAAAAGCATTGCGAACTGCTGGTAATTCAGCTTACGTCTTAGGAATCGCCATGCTCCTTGCATCTCTTGTAGTAAATGCAATGCCTGCTTCTCCAGCATTTGCCAACGGGAATGGTGGAGGTTCTGATTGCGCTGCAGAAAATAATGATGGAGATAACGAGTATTGTGAGAACCTTACTGGACAATCCGGAAGCTGGGATGCGCCTGACGGCTACGTTATCACCAGTTTTGTTATTAAAGCCGGGACAGAAGATTTCGGCGCAATAGCCGGGTGCTATGAAGTAAATCAAAGTGAAACATCTGTCTCCTGGAATTGCGTGGGTAGTGGATCTGACTGCAAAGAGATCAGTCATGTCGAAGTTTATTACAAGTGGACTCCCCCACCGGCTACGAAAACCCCTGTTAATACATCCACAGTGACCAATACACCTACAAAAACACCGACTAATACACCGGTGACTCCCACCAACACTCCTACCAATACACCGACTGAGACATCTACCCCAACCAATACCAACACGCCTACCAACACACCGACAAATACTCCAACAAGTACTTCCACAAGCACTGTGACACCTGTCAATACTCCTGAAGAAGAAAATGTCACTATTTGTCACGTTGCGGGACAGAACGGTTCGTCCCAGTATCTTGTACTGACGCTCAACACCAATGCAGTTTTCAACGATCAAGGAGGGCATTTCTATGAAAGTGGAACGCCTCAAGCCGGTCATGAAAACGATTTTGTCATCGAAACCGAATCGGATTTGGCTCGTTGTGCAGCACCTACATCCACGCCGACCTTCACACCCACCAGAACCCCCACCGTTACACCCACGATTGAAGATCCGTTCAATTTGGTTTTCTTCTGTACCGGATTCACGGTGGTAAGCCTAAATGACTTTAGATCGTCCTATGAATGGAACATCAACGGCAGCAGCGGTCCATCAGGAACCGGTGTGGTTCCGCCGTTCGGATCCGTTTCTTATGAAACGGGAAATATATCAGGCGTGGTTACCTTATACTCAGGTGGTATTTTAATGGCTAGCGGTTCACTTTTAACCGGCTGCGATGAGGCTGATCCTTCGCCAACACCAACGACGCCGTCAACCACCCGGACCCCGAGAGCCAATCCTACAGAAGTAGTGAAGACCCTCATTCCACCAGTAAGTTCAACGCCGGATATTTTGATCCCCGTCACTGGAGTTGACCTTGGCACCGGAAGCACCACCCAGCAGACACTCTTTAATCTCGGTTTGTTATTCCTCGGTTTGGGATTGGTGATGAACGGTTTTTCACGCAATCGCAGCGAAAAAATCATCTAACCGGTTATGAAACTGAACTGGATGGTGATTGCAGGTGTACTGATAATTTCTTCGGGTCTGGTGAATTCCCTGAGTGGAATTCACCAGACCCCTTCCCCTTTTGACGTAGTCGGGGGAGAACCTCAACAAGAAAGTGTTAATTATTTTGAAATATCAACCGATTCGAAGAATTTCGTCGAAGCCGCTCCTGTATTGCAGTCGCTGGGGGGATCAAAATCCAGCAATGCCAGTAAAGAGGAGCATATGTATGAAGAAAGTGACCAACTAGAAAACCTGATCCCGGAACAGTTGGTAATTCCATCGATCGAATTGGATGTGCCTATAATTCCGACGAAAATTAAAAAGATCGATTACCAAGGGCAGACCTATTACCAGTGGCTTGCGCCAAATAAACCTGAAGTAGGCTGGCATGATTCGTCGGCTTATTTGGGACAGCCTGGAAACACGGTGTTAAACGGTCATCACAATGTGTATGGTGAAGTCTTCAAGGATCTCGTCAAACTGCACGAAGGCGACCTGATCGAAGTCTATTCCGGCGACCATGTGTTCAGGTATCGCGTCGCCATCTCCATGCTGCTGCCGGAAAGGTTCAAGTCCCTTTCAATAAGGCTTGAGAACGCCCGCTGGTTGCTGCCAACCGAGGATGAGAGATTAACCCTGATCACCTGCTGGCCGGCAGACAGCAATACACACCGCGTTGTTATCGTTGCACTCCCCGAAAACTAGTACAAAAGGACTACCCTATTTCGACCTTTTGCCTTATTCTTTAAGGATTATTGCCATCCTGAAGTGCTATAATGATTTTAGTCACAAGTAATTAGTTCTTGAAAACTGGATGCGCAACGATCCAATCATCTGAATTTGGTCGCCTACCTATTGGGGGAAGGCGGTTGATTGGTGAGCGAATGGCGAAACCGACCCTTACGAGTCGTTTTTGCCATTTATTGTTTTTATAGCAACCTGAAGCGATTTGGGTGAAATCCATTAGAGGTTTTGGAGAAAAATTGAATACCAACAATTGAGATGCTTTGACCTCCGATTAAAATTCTGGTCGCCTTCCCTATTGGGATGAAACGGAGATAGCAAATGGCGAAACCGGCTCAGTATTTGTCATAGCCGGTTTCGCTTTTTAGTTGCAGGCATCATTTTCAAAATTCATGCTCTAGAGGAGGGTCTATGAAAACAAGTATGAACCAAATCAAATGGATGCGCGGTCTTGGTAACGCCAGCTATATCATCGGGATAGCATTCCTGATCGCAGCACTTCTGGCAAGTGCCATGCCGCCCCAATCAGCCATAGCTGGTAAAGAATTTAATAAAGGACGTCTGCCCTAATATCGACGGGACACAGGAGACCCTCCCGGATGGAATGCTGTTCGACGAAAAGGGAGATTGCGTGCCGAGCCTGCCTCCATCTTCGGACGTCTGCCCTAATATCGATGGATTCCAGGAGTCTCTCCCGGATGGAATGCAATTCGATAAAAAGGGAGACTGTGTGCCGATTCCACCTCAACCCGACCTTAAGTTAAATCTTTCCCACATAGAATGCGTTGAAGGTTCGGTGGAAATTCACTTTGTTCTTTTAAATGTTCCAGATGGCACAACCCCGGGGACTTTGACATATACTTATGGCACCATTTCACCTTCTAAGGATACCGGTAATGTGTGGCATTACTTTGATTACAAATCCGATGGATCCTATAACGTGACGAATGCCAGTGTGGATGTCGACGGGACAACGGTAAATCTTCACAACCCTGGCGACTATGCCGGCGACTATTTTTGCTCCCCGCAGATTTACGGATGCACTGACCCCATTGCAACCAACTATGACCCTGAGGCAACTGTAGATGATGGAAGTTGTGAATACACGCCTATTCCTGGCTGCATGGATCAAGAAGCAGATAATTACAACCCTGATGCAACGGAAGATAACGGTAGTTGTGTATTCTCTGGTTGCATGGATCCAAGCGCAACTAATTATGATCCCAGAGCAACAATCGACGATGGAAGTTGTGTATACCCGCCTCCATGCGAATGGAATCCTGCTCTTCCAGCGGAGGATGCAGCCTGCAAACCGATTGTATCGTTCGGCAGTTGTTACAACCCGATCAAAGGATTGTTTGAGTTGAAAGTCGTCAATAAAGGCGCGGTTGGATACTCTATCGGTTACGATGTTTATGGCGAATCCGGAATATACAATTTGGGATACTTCAATGCGGGGGAATCGAAATCGTTCGACGTACCATTGCTCAATGGTAATAACGATACGCTGCGTAAATATGCAAGCCTAACCGGTGAAGAACCCTGGACGACAGCAGGCGGTACCCATGTATTTGATCCCAACACAGAGTATGTTTGCATGTACGATCCCGCCCGAGTGGAAGTTGCTTGCAATCCATATGCCGAGCAGAAACTGACTTGGACCATCCATAATGATAACCAATACCCGGTGGATTACTTCTGGACATGGAGTATATCTTCTGAGCCGGGTGGGATGGGTAACATTGCAGCGCTGAGCGCAGGGACATTTACCACTGAGTTCAAACCGGCGACAATGCAAATCAGACTGGGCAGCCTCCAATTCTATATTGAACCCGAGGATTGCAGCATTCCACCAAAAGACAAAACCCCGACACAGTCCCCAAGGATAACACCCACGGTCAAAGTAAAAACTGTTGCACCTCCTATTGTCACCCCTGAGATCCTGATCCCGGTGACAGGCGTGGAGTTGGGCAGCAGCGGAAGTCAACCTGCGACTCTGGTTAATTTAGGATTGGCATTCCTGGGTTTAGGGCTTGTGCTGAATGGTTTTGCTCGAACCCGAAAAGACTGGGATACTATAGAATAATTTCGCAGAGCACGTAGTGGCGGCTTCATTAGTTCGAAACCGCCGCTATTCTCTTCTACAGTAATTATGGTCAAATACAATTGGATGATCCTGGGAGGGAGTTTATTATTAATTGCAGTGCTGGTGAATACCATCAGCAGCCTGCGCTCTTCATCCCTTCCATTTGACGAGGTGGATGCTCCCGCGTCCTTTGTAAACGCACCGGCACAAGAAATTCAAGAGGCATCTGCACCCACGCTGTCAACCAGTATGGGGACTTTAAAAACCCAAGCTCTGGCTGAATTGGACGCGGACCGTCCACCTCCTGTCAGCCTGAAACCAGACCGGATCGAAATCCCATCCATCGGGTTGGATGCACCGATAGTCCCAGTGAAAGCGAAGGTAATTAATTACAACGGAAAGGATTACCAACAATGGATGGCGCCTGACGAATACGCCGCGGGTTGGCATAATTCTTCTGCAAAACTAGGGGATGTTGGAAATACTGTACTGAACGGACACCACAATGCATTCGGGCAGGTATTCGCCAGTCTGCACAAGGTGAAAGAAGGAGAAATAATAAGAATCTACTCAGGTGAATTCCACTATGATTATATCGTCGCTCGCCGTCTGCTCCTTCCTGAGAAATTCAACACGCTCAGCAACCGTATGGAGAACGCAAGCTGGATTTCCCCCTCCACCGATGAGCGCCTGACCCTGATCACCTGTTGGCCTCCTGAAAGCAATACGCACCGTGTCGTCGTTGTCGCGCTGCCAATAAAATGATCCTACGAAGATAAAAATAGAGCAGATGGATGAACCATCTGCTCTATTGATTCTGATCTGGTTACTCCACTGGTGTGGCGATTATGAACAACCTTCCCCAGGAAAGTTCTTTTTCGTTGGCGATACAGGTCTGAAGGATCAGATGATCTTTCAATCCGTAGGTCTGCATGAAGACCTGTTTAGTACTTAATTTGGCATTGTTGTTGTCCAAGTCAAGGAAGTTGGTGGTTGCGCTGGTCGGCGTGATTGCCTGAAACCGTCTGACCGCCTGGACCTCGTAATTCACCAGATGCCCATCGGCGTAGACGATGGTAATCAAACTACCCACCTCAAGGTCAAAGAAAGCTGCTCCCGCGAGGTAATTGTGCGCCAGGAAACCCTGCGAGCCGTATTTCCCTGCGAGGCTGAATTGAGTCAGCTTATCTGTCTCTGTTGAGACAAACCCTGCCTTGCCTTTTGGTTGTTGGATCACACCATACTGGTAGGTCCCATCCAGGTTCACGATCGTGGCTGTACTGGCTGCAATGGTACCAGCCTGATTGGAAATCTGCTCCCGGGTTTGCATCCCGGTTAAGGGGATAATTGGGGCTGCGGTTGATGCAAATAGAACCGCTAAAAAGAATGCTGAGAAGATTAACCTGTAAGAGTTTTTCATGGCCACCATCCCTTCTCCCTGAAGGTTGGTGGCATTTTATGGGCATACGATTTTTAACTGGGTCGTTACGGATCTCTGTTAAGCGCCTGTAAGTGAAGTCCTTGCAAAAAAGAAAGGTATGCAAGGACTATGCGATGTAATAATTCCTTTTTCAATGAGGAGAATTCAGGATTTCCACTCCGGCAGTAACGTGGTACACAACCTTCGCGATTCATCAACGAGGTCTGCGTCAATGGGGAGTTTGAAGTCTTCAGATACCCTCATCGTTAAATGAATACTGATTTCCTTAATACCTGACGGAGTATCTTTCGATTCAGCCAACTGATGCAAAAGGTCGTAGGCGCTCAGGGTGGCAACGGATTCCCCCCGTCTACTCAGATATTCCCTGGCAGCGATTCCTGCTGCTCTTCGAGCGCAAACTCGCGCCCTGCCCTCATTTCCTGCTGCCCGGGCAGCTTCTGCGAGCGCAAATTCCTTATCAAGCTCTTCTTTCCAGTCGTTATACATGCCGCTTATTATACTCGCATGAAAGTATGCTCCCCTGATGCATCTACTTGGACCGTGAGAATTGGAGCAGGTATAATGACCTTATGATGAAAGATAAAAAAATTCCTGAGCTTCCAGAAGGATATTACACTGCCTGTGGCGGCCGCATCCAAGAACCGGAACGATACCCAAGCGCGATATATCAAGGCAGGCTTGTCTACTTCTGCAATAAAGCCTGCCTGGACGCGTATAAAGCCGACCCTGATCGATTCATGTCGGGGAAGATTGAACATCCTCTGGAATAAACTCGGGAGATAATTGCGTCAGGCCGGTCTATAAGCCGCATTCTGTCCAGTGAAGAAGTCAGGTTTACGCAGAAGCGTCATCCCTGGCATTCACCTGGGCGATCATCTCTCTTGGCGGTGCGTCGCCGCTCCGCTCTAGCAGCCTACCCGGGACTGGCTTCCTTCCCCAAAGGCAGGAAGCGCTTTTATGGAGACGAGCAGTCTCCCACCGTCCGCAGACGATTTCGTCCCTGCTTGGCCTTGCTCCCGGCGGGGGTTACCTGGCCGTATGCATTGCTGCACACGCCGGTGGTCCTTTACACCACCTTTTCACCCTGACCCTGCCCTTGCGGACAGGGCGGTCTGTTTTCTGTGGCCCTTTTCCGGCAGGTTAGCTCCTAACGGAGGGGTCCCCGCCCCGGGTGCTATCCGACGCCGTGCTCTATGGAGTGCGGACTTTCCTCGATCCCGACTCGCGAAACCGCGATCGCCCGACCAGCCTGACACACGCTCATCATACTCCATTCATCTCTCCCGCGTCAACTCTTTCGCGTGGAGATGGTTCTCACCGAAACGGGAATGGAGTCTCATCCTCGCATGACACAAATCGAACGCGGACGTTCAATATTTACGGGAGTACTTCAATACCTTTGACATTATCCGTCGTAACGACTAAAATTTATCAGGGGTTGGCCTTCCTTGGCAGCCCGGAATTGCTCCCGAGGAGATTATGTGAGTACCTGGCCTGGAAAATTCATCATCGGCTTGACTGGGAACATCGGCACCGGAAAGAGCGTTGTGCGAAAAATGCTCGAACACCTCGGTGCTTATGGTATTGATGCCGATGCACTGGCCCACCGTGCCATGGCAAAAGGAGCGCCAGGTTACAAACCCATCGTGGACGTTTTCGGGCGCTGGATACTCGACTCCGATGGGCAGATCGATCGAAACAAACTGGCCAAACTCGTCTTCACCGATCCCGATGCGCTGACCGATCTTGAAAACATCCTCCACCCTCTCGTCGCCCAGGCTGTGGATGTCATTGTTCAACGAGCCAGCCAGCCGGTCATCGCTGTCGAGGCAATCAAGCTGCTCGAATATGACAAACTGCGGAAAAAGTGCGACATCATCTGGGTGACGACGGCTCCGGAAAACACCCAGGTCGAGCGCCTGGTCACCAAACGAAAGATGAGCCGCGATGAAGCCCTGCAGCGCATCAAGACCCAAGGTTCACAGGAGGACAAAAAGGCTGCCGCCAGCATCGTCATCGAGAATGTCGGCTCTTTCGAAGACACCTGGAAGCAGGTCGTCGCTGCATGGAAAACAGCCACTCCGATTCCCGAAGCGCCTCCTGTCGAAGCGGAGAAAGTAGCGGAAGGGAAATTTACCGTCGTCCGCGGACGCCCACGTGATTCTGCTGCCATTGCCCAGCTTATCACACGCCTCAGCCAGGGAACCAAATCCCTACATCAGGGCGACGTAATGGCAGCGTTCGGTGAAAAGGCATTCCTGATCCTGCGCCTCAACAAGACTCCGGTTGGAATCGCGGGTTGGCAGGTGGAAAACCTTGTTGCCCGGACAACTGATTTCTACATCGATGCTTCCATTGAACTCCTGCCAGCCCTCAAGAAGCTCATTACGGAAGTGGAGCAGGCTTCCAAGGATCTGCAATGCGAGGCTTCTTTACTGTTCCTTCCAGCAGATCTCGCAACCATGGAAACGGCTTGGAAGCAGCTCGGATATGAACGCCAGTCCCCGCAGACGCTTGGCGTTCAAGCCTGGCAGGATGCTGCCAAAGAATCCGCCCAACCCAATACGGTCCTGTTCTTTAAACAACTTCGAATGGACCGCATCCTCCGCCCCATTTGATCCTGCCGGATAACTTCAAAAGGCAGGGGGGTCGCAGGAAATCAATGGTCAGATAAAAATCTGGCTCGTTTGAATGTATTTATTAACCCCAACAACCTGACAACACGTGAACGAAATCCTCAATAACATCTACTTCGTTTTCCAACGATTCGATTGGTTCAGCGCCCTTGATATCCTGCTGGTCACCATCGTTTTCTTCGGGCTGCTGTATCTGATCCGCGATACACAAGCCATGGTTTTACTGCGTGGGATTATCTTCATTATCGTTCTAACCGCTCTCTTAACGACCATTATCGATCTGCCTGCTTTTTCATGGCTTCTCAGAACAACGCTGCCCGCGCTCCTGTTAGCCATTCCGGTCATCTTCTCACCTGAAATCCGGCGCGGATTGGAACGAATCGGACGAATCCTGCCCACCAGCGAATCGCGCATGACACCGAGCGAAATGCAGGTCACCATCCAGGCGGTCGTCAGCGCCGCATCCCGGTTGTCCGCCCGCCAGCACGGAGCATTGATCGTGCTTCAACGCAGCGAAAGCCTGTCAGATTATGTCCGGACAGGCGTGGGGCTCCAAGCCAGGGTCACACCTGAGCTTCTGCTGCAGATTTTTTATCCCAATACTCCCCTACATGACGGGGCTGCAATTATTGAAGGGAATCACGTCCTGGCTGCGGCATGTGTCCTGCCACTCTCAGCCAGCGGCATCCTCGTGCGAACACCCGACAGGCAGATGGGCTTGCGTCATCGCGCCGCCCTTGGGATTTCGGAAGATACAGACGCCATTGCCGTGGTCGTCTCGGAGGAATCCGGTTTCATCTCCATTGCGCATGGCGGCCGCATGATCCGCAGACTGGACCCCGACCGGCTGGAGAATATCCTGACCGCCTTCTACAGACCAGAGAACGAGAGCCGGAATTTTCTCAATCGCGCCTTTCCATTTATGAAACGGGACAAGTAACATGCGCTGGATACTTGCTAACATCCGCACCATCGCGCTAGCCTTCGTCCTTTCGGTCGTCGTCTGGATCAGCGCCGTGACCGCGTCTGACCCGGATGTGGAAAAAACCTACCCCGTTGCGATTCCGATCGAGGTGATCGGGCAGGATCCGGGACTTGTTCCTATGGGCGAAATGGATGAATTGGTCAGCCTAACATTGAAAGCTCCCCAATCGGTTTTTGACCAGCTTGTTGAAAGCCCGGAGATGATCAGAGTGTATGCTGATCTATCCGGTCTGGGAGCCGGCACTCATGATGTTCCGCTGCAGATACAGATCGAGCCTCGTCCTGTCAGGGTCGTCGAGGGGAATCCCGCAACGCTCCAACTGGTCCTTGAACCGCTCACCACTCGAATTATGGAAGTATCTTTGGATTTGGCTGGTGAACCCGGAGTGGGCTTCCAGCTGGGAGACCCTTTGGTTGTCCCCTCTGAAGTAGTCATCTCGGGACCCAAATCACAAGTGGATCAAATCGACGAAGTACGGACCCAGGTATCCGTTTCCAATGCCCGCCAATCGGTCGATGCCGACTACCCTCTCATTGCCGTCAACAATAGAAATCAACCTGTGACTGGCGTAAATCTCAACCCGGTTACAGCCCAGGTGAAGGTGCCGGTGATCCAACAGGGCGGTTATCGTGACCTGGCGGTGAAAGTCCTTGTGACCGGCCAGGTCGCCAGCGGCTACCGATTATCGAACATTACCGTATCGCCGCCTGTGATAACGACCTATTCTCCCGATCCCAACCTGGTCCTCTCGCTGCCGGGATTTGTGGAGACACTACCGCTTGATCTGAACAACGCGGACTCCAACATCGAAACCCGCCTCGCACTCGTACTGCCGGAAGGTATCTCTGTGGTTGGCGATCAAAATGTCCTGGTGCAGGCTGCCGTTTCTCCGATCCTGAGCAGTATAACCATCGCCGGCAAGGATGTCGAATTACTGGGTCTCAACCCGCGGTTCGGCGCTCAAATATCTCCTGCTACCGTGGATGTTATCTTATCAGGACCTCTCCCCCTCCTTGAAGAACTTAATCCGGAGGACATCCGCGTCCTGCTTGACCTGACCGGACTGGGAATGGGAACGCACCAACTGGTACCCAAAGTGGAAATATTGATTCCCGATATCGATGTAGAATCCATCAACCCGACCACGGTCGAAGTCATCATCGGTCCTCCGCTCACGCCGACTAAAAATCCATAAAGAGATCAGGCGATATATTCAGCCTGGTTGCATTCAAAGAAAGAAGATAATGCCTAAACCTGTTGTTGCGCTCGTCGGCCGGCCAAATGTCGGAAAAAGTACCTTATTCAACCGCCTGGCTGGTGAGCGGCTGGCCATTGTGGATGACACCCCCGGCACAACCCGCGACCGGATCTTTGCTGAATCCGAATGGAACGGGGTCACGTTTGCCATTGTGGATACCGGAGGCATAGATCCCACGCATGGAGGGAAGACCCCCCTCTCGATCGGTTCTGCAGATTTCATCGAACAGATCCGTGCCCAGGCTCAGATCGCCATTCGGGATGCTGACGCTGTGATGTTCCTGACCGATGGCGAAAACGGAGTTACGCCAGCAGACATTGAAGTGGCTGAGATCCTGCGACGGTACCAGAAAAAAGTGGATGGAATTCCATGGCCTCCCATCTACCTTGTGGTCAACAAGTCCGAGAGCCCGACCATCCGTAATGAAGCCAGCCAGTTTTATGAGCTTGGCTTGGGAGATCCATATCCCGTCTCCGCCATCCACGGCACAGGGACCGGTGACCTGCTGGACGACCTGGTCGCGTCGTTCCCCAAGCTGGAGGAGCAGGAAGATGAATCGGTCAAGGTTGCCATCGTCGGGAAGCCCAACGCGGGAAAATCATCGCTGCTGAACAAACTGGTCGGCGAGGAACGGTCAATTGTGAGTCCGATCCCTGGCACGACGCGTGATGCCGTCGATACAAAGATCGAATTCGAAGGCATCCCAGTCACTTTGATCGATACCGCCGGCATCCGGCGGCGTGGACGCATCGAACGCGGTGTGGAACAATTCTCCGTGCTCCGATCCTTCAAAGCCATCGAGCGCGCGGATGTGGTCCTGCTGATGATCGATGCGGTGGAGGGGATTTCAACACAAGACGCGCACATCGCAGGATTCATCCTGGAGCAATGGAAAAGCACGGTTGTACTGGTAAACAAATGGGATGCCCTGGAAAAAAATTCGTTCACAATGGAGACTTATACCCAGCGAATTCGGCAGGAATTAAATTTTATGGATTATGTCCCGCTGATGTTCATTTCAGCGAAAACAGGCCAGCGTGTGGATCAGGTACTGCCGATGGCGCTTCGCGTGCAGGAGGAACGTCTTGCCCGCATCACGACTTCCAAATTTAATGCCGTGCTGCAAAGCGCACAGGACGCGCACGCCGCACCCTCACATGCCGGCCGGCAGTTGAAGATCTTCTACGGGACTCAGGTGCGCTCGGACCCGCCGACGTTCATGATCTATGTCAACGACCCGAAGTTGATGCACTTTACGTATTTGCGTTTCCTGGAAAACCGTATTCGGGAAGAATATAGTTATCTTGGGACGCCAATAAGAATTGTCGTAAAGAGCCGTCGGGAAGATTAAAATCCAAAAGACGCCCCGTCGATTAGTCAACGAGGCGTCTTTCTCAGTTAAGCTACTTCCAAGGTTCTAGTCGCTTGTGCCGGAAGTGTCCGAGTTCGGTGCCGCGCTCGAAGAGGGCACTGAGCCCGAGACGACAATCTGGACATAAAACGGAATATCCGCATTAGTACCCAGGGCGAACTGCTGTCCGGTGCTGGTCTGCAGCTTCCAGTTTCCCTTGTAGGTTCCAGCTGCGGTGGGGGCAACCATGTTGGCGGACACATCGATCGTCTGCCCGGGTGCCACGCTGCTGGTCAATTTGACCGGGAACACCGCACTCATCGGGTCGCCGTTGAAATAGGTGGCGGAGTAATCCGTCGTCCATGTACATGAGCCGATATTCTTCAACTTCCAGGTCTTCGTAAAAGATGTATTCGGGTTGAACACTGTATTATCCGGAATGGTCACATCGGTTACGAAAGCAGCTTTGTTAAGACAGGTGCCCGGAATCGGAGTAGGCTGCGTTCCACCGCTGCCCACCGTGATCTGTACCCAGAACGGGATATCCGCATTCGCCCCAAGCCCAAACATTTTCCCGGTTGGATTCTTGAGCATCCAGGTGCCCCGATAAGTGCCGTTCGTAGATGGGGATACCATATTTACCGACACATCCACATTCCCGCCGGGCGGGACGCTGCTGGTGAGTTTCACCGGGTAGACCGCGCTCATCTGGTCACCGCTGACAAACGTGGTGACATAATCAGGCGTCCAGTTGCAGGTTCCGCTATTTTTCAACCGCCAAGTTTTTGTGAAGCTGGTATTCGGGGCGAACGAAGTATTATCCGGTACAGTGACATCCGCAACGAAGGTAATCTTTTCCGTGCAGGAACCCGGCGCGCCGACCGCGATCTTCACCCAAAAGGGCTGGCTTGCCGATGAGCCGATGCCAAAAGCTGTTCCAGAGGCATTCTTCAGTTTCCAATTCCCCTGGTAACTTCCCGCAGCGGCAGGTGCCACCATGTTCACCGAAACATCCACGGTCTGGCCGGGCGACACCGAGTTTGACAGGTTGACCGGGAACACAGCGCTCATCGGATTTCCGCTGTCAAAATCGACCCGGTAACTGGTGTTCCAGGTGCAGGTGCCGACGTTTTTCAGCCGCCATGTTTTCGTGAATGCAAAACTGGGAGCCATGACCGTATCGTCGGGGACGGTTACATCGGCGACGAACTGGGCAGCATCACAAAATGCAGTTTGTCCGCCGGGAACCGGTGTGGACGCAACCTGCGTGGGCTGGACCTGTGGAACGCTGGTCGCTGTGAAGACGGCAATGGGAGTCGGGGTTTTAGGTGTGCTGGCTGCCGAAGTGGACAAAGCTGCCACGGTCAATGCCTGTTGAGTGTAAAGCGGGTTAAGCGTCGCTGCCGCGTCATCCTCAGAAGACGAACGCTGGCAGGCCGGCAGGATGATCAGTATCAATCCTATAAGTAAAACAACGGGTGTCCTTAACGTACGCATGGCTGCTCTCCTCCTTCGCGGGATTATGCGAAGCCCGCTTTAATTCATTTTATAACAAAAATGGTTTCTTGAATATACACTGCGCTTCGCAATCCACCGGACAGGCTTCCATCATGCAGTTGATGAGGCTTGACCATGGATGTACAATGAGAGAGGTGGGAACTGTCATGCCCAGGAAATGGATTCTCTTACTTGCAGTTGCAGCATTCATTACCACTTCTCCGGCATCTATTAGAGCTTGGGAGCTAAGGGGAGATTCCATCCATGCCAGCCGGCTTGCCATTTCCCAGCCGTGAAATCAGCCCGTTTGATCGCGTCGATTTTGATAGCGATGGTGTTTATGAAAGACTTGAAGTCATCGAAGGTCATGCGCGGATCATGACGGGAGATGTTCTCCGCTGGCAAAGCCCGCCAAGTTGGGATGTGCGGCAGGCTGCCCTTGGCGATCTGAACCGGGATGGCTCAATCGAAGCCGTTCTCCTCGTCTGGCGTCCATTCAAGCCATGGCCAGTGGACCAATGGCTGCCAAGTGGAGGTCGCATTGCCGAATTTCAGGACGCCCAGGGGGAATCGTGTCACATCATCCTGATCGGCTGGCACAGGGCTGAGTTCACCGAACGCTGGGCAGGTTCCGCGCTGGCAGAACCGATCAGATCCTTTGCCCTGGCTGATATGAATCAAGATGGATTCGACGAATTGGTGGCGCTGGAATCCATCTACGAAACCACAGCCGCCTCCCCTGCTAACGCCCTGAAGATATGGGAGTGGAACGGATTCGGCTTCAGCCTCGTCTCTGAACAGAAGGGCTATTTCAGCGACCTGAAGGTCTTGAATGCTTCCGACCGGAATCCAATTTTAGTAACACCTTGAAACAGGAGGTCACAATGAAATCTAAAAATCAAGTAATGGCAATTCTGAGCATCGTCATCGCATTCTCGATGGCGTGTAATTTAGTCAACCTCTCGCAGACAGAAACGACCGCGCCTGCCACTCCCACAACAGGATCGGTGGAAATCATCCCGACTCCACCAACCGGAGTTTACCCCGCATCCTTCTCCACATTCAACTCTGTGCCGGTCAATATCCCTGCCGTTTATGCCGGCGAGGACTACAGCCTGCCCGTGGATCTCAGCCAGGTTGAGGGGATGGAAAACCTCGACCTCAGCCCTGCACAGGAGGCGATGCTTTCCAAGAACGGATTCGTTGTGCTGCCTCCGGAGCCGGGACAATTCAAGGAGTTCTTCCACGTCTATGAGACTGCGCGCTATGGTCCGGACCCCACTTTCATCACCACGGACGCCATCTACCACGTCTATCACCTGATCTTCGATAAGATGCTGCGCGACCTCGAACGGGATTACTTCATCGCCACGCTCAACACGTTGACCAGCACCATGCTCGATGCCAGCTACCAGCAGTATCAGTCTCTAAAAGGCACTCCGCTGGAAGAACAAGCCCTGCGCAATGTCGCTTTTTTTGCCGTGGCAGCGCAACTGTTGGAGCTGCCCGATCCGATCCCGGCTGAAGCGGAGGATCTGGTCAACGCGGAACTGGCGTTGATCAACAGCACAGGCGGTCCACAGATCTCCCCCCTCTGGGACCGGGATGACCTGCCAGACGACAAAAAACTTATCGAGGATTACAGCCAGTACATCCCGCGCGGACATTACACCCGCTCGGAAGAGCTCAAGAAATATTTCCGCACCATGATGTGGTATGGACGCCTGACCTATCGCCTGCGCGACGATTTCGAGACCCAGCGTGCGCTCCTGCTCACACAAGCCCTGCGGAACGCAACTGCGGCTGACGGTACATCTGCCACGCAGCTTTGGCAGGACATTTACGAGCCAACCACCTTTATCGTCGGCAAGGCAGATGACCTGTCCTATTTCGAATATGCGGCATTGATGGATGCGGTCTTCGGTGATAACGCTGATCCTGCATCCTTTGCGGACCCTGAGAAGTTCGCAGCGTTCATGGAGGCTGCCAAGACCCTGCCTCCGCCGCAAGTCAACTCCATGTGGGTATGGATCTGGGAAGACCCCGAGCAGGCAACAAAGGGCTGGCGTTTCATGGGTCAGCGCTTCACTTTGGATGCTTACGTGTTCGGGCAGCTAATCTGGCGAAAGGTTGGTACGGAACAGGAGCCGCGCGGTCTGCCGAAGGCGCTCGATTACTTTGCAGCGACCGACTCGGCAGAAGCTTACACCATCCTCGATGAAATGGGCGAGACACGCTTTGAAAACTTCGACAAACAATTGACCAAGGTTAAGCAAGAGATCGCAGCCCTCGGGTTGGACTCCTGGACGCAAAATCTGTACTGGGCGTGGCTTTACGCCCTTCAGCCCATCGTGGAACCCAAGGGGGAATCCTACCCCAGCTTCATGCGCACCCAGCCCTGGGCGCGGAAGGACCTGCAGACTGCCCTGGGTTCCTTTACGGAATTGAAACACGACACCATCCTGTACGCCAAGCAGGTCATGGCGGAGATGGGCGGGGGCGGTCCGGATGAACCTCCTCACTCCTGGGTGGAGCCTGTCCCGGAGGCGTATGCCCGCCTCCTGTCGCTGGCAATGATGACCCGCGCGGGTCTCTCAGAACGAAACATGCTCAGTGAACAGATCGCCGGCAATCTCGACAACCTGATCTCCGAGCTGCAGTTCCTGCAGAAAATCGCAGAGGCTGAATTGAACGGCACGCCAGTCACCGACGATGATTACTGGCACATGGCATATTACGGCGGTGTGTTGGAGCAGTTTGTTCTCGCTTCCGCTGACACTACAGACCCCATGGACCGCGACCTGAGCGACCAGAAGGCGGCCTTGATCGCGGATATCGCCACAGGACTGAAACCGGACGGCACCATCGCTGCTCTTGAGGAAGCGATCGGTCAGCCTACGCTCATGTATGTTGTCCTGCCGGACCAACCCTGGCGCATCGGCACCGGCGCGGTCTTCACGTATTACGAATTTCCTGTCGGAGTATCAGACCGAATGACCGACGAACAGTGGCAGCAAATGGTTGAGGAAGGGACCACCCCGCCGCAGCCGGATTGGACGAATCTATTCATCACGCCATGACGGAAACCGCTCGCTCCCGAGTCGACTCGCCGCGCCCATACCTGCGGCGGACCCTGACGACCCTCCTACTGGTCCTGGGTCTCGCCGCAGGGTCCTTCCCGATTCACGCTGCCGCTCCAAGGCTGACGGCTGACCCAACGCCAACCCCAACTCCCTTGAGTGGAGAGGTAACCCTAGCCCTGTTAGGCGATATCAATCTGGGAAGAGGGGTCTACCCCAACAAAGATACCTTCGCCTATTTGAAACCTGTTCTGGAATCCGTTGACCTGGCGATGGCCAACCTTGAATCCCCGCTGACCACAAAACCGGTTGTTACTAAATCCCCCTATGCTTTATGCACCAAACCGGAACGGGCTGAATTTCTTAGCGAAGCCGGCTTTGACCTGCTCTCATTTGCCAACAACCACGAGCTCGACTGCGGGTTGTCCGGCCGCAAGGAGACACTTTCCACGCTCAAGCAATATGGCCTGGACGCCATCCCACCCGGTCTCGTCCCTGTTAACCGCGAAGTGAATGGCATCAAGCTGGCTTTTCTGGCGATTAATGCGACCTGGGCATTCGACAGGGAAGAATTATTGAAAGCCATTTCCTCCGCTCATTCGCAGAAAGCCGTAGTCATCGTATCCATCCATTGGGGTGATGAGTATTTTGCCCAACCGAATAAATTCCAAAAAACGCTCGCCAAGCAAATGGCCGAGGCAGGTGCATCATTGATTTGGGGACACCATCCGCACGTTCTGCAACCTGTCGAGTGGATCGACATCCCCTGCGATTCCCGCGACCCATCTAAAATCTGCCGGCAAACTCTGGTGTTGTACAGCCTGGGAAATGCCCTGTTCGACCAGTACGGACTGCCCGACACCCGCCGCTCTGCGCTGATGATGGTCCATCTGGATGAGGACGGTGTGCAGGAATTTCATACCATCCCTTTCGTGATTGACGAGCCTCGCAGCCGCCTTATCGCTGCAGACGAAGCAACTGCGAAAAAAATACTTGAGAGACTAAGACCAAAATAACAATTAATCGTCATTACGATGAGGGCATCGCCCGAAGTGGCAATCTCCTGATAGGTCCAAATGCAGCTTAACGAATGAGATTGCTTCGTATCTCACGATACCCGCAATGACAAAATAAAAGTAACTATGCATCGCACCATCCTTCACCTTGACCTGGACGCCTTCTTTTGCGCTGTTGAAGAACTGCGCGATCCGTCCTTGCGCGGAAAAGCCTTCGCGGTCGGTGGTAAACCCGATCAGCGCGGAGTGGTCGCTTCGTGCTCGTATGCAGCCCGCCAGTTCGGGGTGCGGTCTGCGATGCCCATGGCGCGGGCGCTGACATTGTGCCCGGAGTTGATCGTTATCTCGCACCATCACGGCAACTACGGCGAAATGTCCGATAAAGTCATGGAGAGATTGGACAATCTTTCTCCGGTGGTGGAGCAAATCTCCATCGACGAAGCCTTCGTGGACATCTCGGACATCCGCGACCCTGCTGAAGTCACCGCCCGCAAGATTCAGGTGCAAGTCCGTACGGAGCTTGGCCTGCCCTGCTCGGTCGGGGTGGCATCGAACAAGCTGGTCGCCAAGATCGCCACCGAAGTGGGCAAGCATAGCGCGCGGGGTTCAGGTCCGCCCAACGCCGTAACCGTCGTCCCCGCAGGCAAGGAAGAGGAATTTCTCGCGCCTCTGCCGGTCGGGATGTTGTGGGGCGTGGGACCGAAGACGGCTTCGAGCTTATCGGACCTGGGGATAAAGACGATCGGAGACCTGGCCGCCTGGGATGAAAAGGACCTGGTCGCGCGTTTCGGCGAGCACGGGCGTGAAATGGCGCGCCACGCGCGGGGAATCAGCGACAGCACGGTGGTAACCGAGCATGAGGTCAAGTCCATCAGCCAGGAAACAACCTTTGCCCGCGATGTCCGCGATGACAAGATGCTCGAAACGACCCTGAAGGAACTCTCTGCGCAAGTGGGTCGGCGGCTGAGACGGTCGGACCTGACCGGGAAGACGGTCAAGCTCAAGATCCGTTGGCCGGATTTCACTACGCTGACCCGGCAGGCTACTCTCTCCACGCCTACCGACCAGGACGATGAAATTACCGCGACCGCCATCAGACTGATGAAGGATGTCCGCGCCCCGGGCAAGCCGGTGCGGTTGATCGGCGTGGGCGTCAGCGGGCTGACCACGGAAGCGAGGCAGCTTGAGCTGTGGGGTTTGGAGAACGAGAAGAAGCGGAAATTCCAGGGAGTGATCGATGAGTTGCAGGAGAAATTTGGTGAAAAGACGGTTCACAAAGGACAACGCAAGTAGGTCACTCTTGAAGCGTGAACTACAAAGGAAGGAACCATGAAAAAACTGGACCTAAAGAAAGACCTGAAATATCTATACCAACCCTCCGCCAAGAAAATTGAACTGGTCAAAGTCCCCAAGTTCAAATTTATCATGATCGACGGGAAGATAGAAAAGGGGAAAAGCCCCGGCACATCCCCTGCCTTCGCGGAGGCGACTCAGGCGCTGTACGGGATTTCCTACACGCTGAAATTTGCGTCCAAACTGGATAAGAAGAATCCTATCGATTATCCCGGTAATGGCGCTCGAAGGATTCTGGTGGATTGAAGACGGCTTCTTCGACATCTCCAAACCCGGCAACTGGCACTGGACGATCATGATCATGCAACCTGACCATGTCACGGAAGCGATGTTCGAGACAGCGCTGCACAAGGTTGTGGAGAAAAAAGGCGACAGCCAGGCGCTGGCAAAGGTCAGATTTGAGTCCTTTCGAGGAAGGATTATGCGTCCAAACCATGCACATCGGTCCGTATGCAGCAGAGCCGGCTACGGTAGAGCGCATGCACGCATTTCATGAAGGAGAACGGCTATCGCGATCGTGTGGGACTTAGGCGGGAAACATCATGAAATCTATCTCGGCGACCCGCGCAAAGCGGACCCGTCCAAGCTCAAGACCGTGCTACGGCACCCGGTGGAGAAGAGTATAATATTTTTGCAGGGACGACGCATACGTCGTCCCTGCCCATGTTTATTTGAGAGATTTCCGCCTCTACGTTTTCGCCAACGTCAGGAAAACATCTTCCAGCGTCGGTTCGCCGGCCAGGATGTTTGTCACCGATACCCCTTGTGCCTTAAGCGCCTTTCTCAATCCATCAGCCGTCATCTTCCTGTCGGTGATCGTGCGCAGGTGGTCCCCCGCCAGCCCAACTCGTAGAACGCCATCAACACCGGCCAACAGGGAAAGACTCTCCGCCAGCGGTTCAGCAAATACTTCCCAGACAGGACCGGGCAGCACGGATTTCTTTAATTCACTGGGCGTGTCCATCGCCAGCAGCTTGCCATCGCGCATCATGCCGATCCGCCCGCAGTATTCCGCCTCATCCATATAATGTGTGGTGACAAACACGGTCACGCCCTCCCCTGCCAGTTCGTAGATCAGGTCCCAGAAAGCGCGTCTCGCATTCGGGTCCACCCCGGAGGTCGGTTCGTCCAGGAACAACAATTGCGGCCGGTGAACGAGCGCGATCCCCAGAGCCAGACGCTGCCTCCAACCGGCGGACAGGCTGCGGGTGATGTCTGATTCGTGACCGGTTAATCCCACGTGAGCCAGAGTCTCCATGATACGAGCCTTGTCGGTGATGCCGTACACGCCGCCGTAGAATTGCAGGTTCTCCCAAACAGTCAGGTCATCGTAGATGGCGAACTTCTGTGACATGTACCCGCAGCGAGCGCGGACCAGCTCCGTTTCGCGGAAGCTGTCGAAGCCAAGCACGGTTGCCTTCCCGTCGCTGGGAGACAGCAGCCCCAGCAGCATGCGGATGGTTGTGGTCTTCCCCGAGCCGTTCGGTCCGACAAAACCCACGATCTCGCCCGGCTGAATCTCAAACGAGACGCGGTCCACGGCAAGGAAATCGCCAAATCGTTTCGACAGGTTTTCGACGAGGATGACCGGCTCAGTCATTTTTCGTCTCCGAAAGGGCGATGAAAACATCCTCCAGCACCGGCGGCACGGCACGGACTTCGATAACGGTGATGCCGGCTGCGGGAAGCGTGGTCCTCAACCGCTTAACCACCGCGTCCGCCTCACCCTTTCGCACGCGCAGGTGAAGCCTGTCTCCAAAAGCGTGGACATCCTCCACACCATCAACAACGTAGGCCAGTTCGCGCATCTTTGGCAGTGGATCGCCACGCAATTCCACGACACGCCCATTGAGCAGCGACCGGATCTCGCTGGGATGTCCCTCGGCGATCAATTTTCCTTTTCGCATGAATCCGATGCGGTGGCAGCGGGCGGCTTCGTCCATGTAGGGCGTTGAGATCACCACCGCTACTTTTTCAATTTCGCTGCCTGCCGAATTGGCGACCAGTTGGATCAGCAGCTGCCAGAAGTCCTGCCGCGTGACGGGGTCCACGCCGGTGGTGGGCTCGTCGAGCAGCAGCACCCGCGGACGGGTGACCAGCGCCGAAGCCAGCCCGAGCTTTTGCTTCATCCCGCCCGAGAGTTGACCGGCGCGGCGGTCCTTGTACTGACCGAGACCGACAAAATCCAGAATCTCCATGCACCGCGGCCGCCATTCGCTTGCGGGTAAACCGCGCACCTCGGCGAAGAAACGGATGTTCTCGAGGACTGTCAGATCTTCATAGAGGGAGAACCGTTGCGAGAGATAGCCCACCGTGCTTCGCGCCTGCTCCACCTGACGGTTGACGGAGTATCCGCAGATGACCGCGTCTCCTGAGTCTGCTTTGAGCGCACCGATCAACAGGCGAAGGGTGGTCGTTTTTCCTGCTCCGTCCGGTCCGACGAGTCCATAGATCTCACGGGGCTTGACCTGCAGCGACACTCCGTCCACGGCGGGCACTTCGCCATATCGTTTCACGAGATTCTCAGCGCGGACGGAATAGATTTCGTTCATCATTTGGCAGGGTGCAGCACAAACAGGGATAACCTGCCCGCGAGAGCTTCCAATTGAGCACGGGAAGGTTTTTTGGGCAGGCCGTGAGAGCGGAGCAATGCCAGGGTCGGTGGCGAGTTTCGCACCAGTTGGCCTTCGAGAAAATCGGCGATGCGAGGAGTGTCGATGACCGGTTCCGTCAGAGCATGGACCTTCTTTCCCTTGACCTGGGCGTCCACCCACGGATTGATGTGGATGTTCCGAATCCACTCTGCCGGAGAATGGCGGGAAGTGGTCAGGTAGTACTTGCCCTTGATCTCCTCATACTGGACCACATTGACAACCGGCTTGTGGTTTATGCGATCGATGGTCGTCAGCATCAGGACGACATTGCCCAGGGTATCTTTCTTTTCAGCCATTTTAGATTCCTTCAGTGATTCCTACTTCTCAAAGACAACATCCGCGGGCATGCCGGGTTTAAGGTTCCCTGCCGGGTCATCGAGCTGGAGTTTGATCGCGTAAAATGTGGAGGATCGTCCTTCTGCAGTTTGCACGTTGCGGGGGGTAAATTCCGCCTCCTCCGCGATATGGATCACCACGGCTTCGAATGACTCTCCCGGGAACGAGTCCACGCTCACCTGGGCATGTTGTCCCAGGCTGATCTCACCATAACGGTCCTCGGGGACGTAAACTGTCAGGGTCATATCATCGAGCATGCCCAGGGTCATCGCTTTACCCGCAGGGGCGATCACCTCCCCAGGCTGGACCATGCGGGACAGAATTACTCCGGCTGCTGGTGACACGATGGAGAGACGGGCGATCTGGGCATCGATTAAATCCAGATTTTCCTGGGCTTGATTAATCACTGTGCGAGCCTGTTCAGCCGCCTGTTTGGCTTGTTCCAGCTGTTTTTCAGCTGCTGCCACCTGCAGGGATTGCTCGCCGGTCTGCAGCGACCGAAGGTAGTCTTGTGCTGAATCAAGCGTTTCCTGGGCGATGCCAAGTTCAGCCCGGGCTGTGAGGACATCGTCCGCACCTTCTGTGGTCAGGGCATCGTCATAATCTTCCTGTGCATCTTCGAGCTTTTGGCTGGCATCATCAAAGTTGGTCTGTGCGGCATCCTCCAACTCGGTCCCATCGGACGCGGATCGGGCGCGATCAAGGACAGCTTGCGCGATCAGGAATTGGGCGCGAGCCTGAGCAAGCTCTTTCTCCGCCTTGAGAAAGTCTGCGCTCGCGGATTTCTGCTCAGCGAACCGGGCATTCTTCCCGGCTTTCACCAGAGCCGCCTGGGCGGACTCTACCTGCTCCTGTGCTGCATTGATCTGCTCGGACTGGGTGAAATACCAGAGCGGCAGGTCAAAATCACCCGGTGCCGGGGTTTTCCAGCTGTTTTCGCGTGCAGCCTGTGACTGAGCAAGGACATTGTTCAACAGGAGGTCGTATTGAGCTTGTGCAGAGGCAGCCGCTGCATCGGCGGTCAAAGCAGCTGCTTTGGCTGTGTCCAGCGCAGCTACAGCCTGATCCCGTTGAGCGTTGAGCAACGTTCCATCCAGTTTGAGCAGCAAATCACCTATTTCTACTGTATCACCTTCGTCCACCAGAACTTCGCTGATTCTTCCGCTGATCTCCGGGGCGATGGTGATGTCCGCAGCTTCGATCGTGCCTGATGCGGTCAATGAGGGATCATCCGTGCTGCTGTACTGTGTGTAAAAGAAATAGGCCACAATGGACAACAACAGGATAATGATGATTATGACTGGGATTAAGGGTCGTCGGTTATGCATGGGAACTCTCCTTTTTCAATCAGGAAGTATGATTTTAATCAAGCCGCTTGTGGAAGCGAATGGAGGCTGCTGTCAAGATCACGAAGGCAAAGATTATCAGCGCCATGACCTGGTCAATGATCATCTCAAGGCCAACTCCCTTGAGCAGCAGCGCGCGAATGATCACCAAGTAATATCGTAATGGCATCAGCAATGACAACCATTGCAGGAACTGCGGCATGGCTTGCAGCGGAAAGAAGAAACCGGAAAGGAAAATGGCCGGAAGCAGGGTCATCCATACGATGAGCATAGCCTCCTGCTGGGTATTGGCAACAGTGGAAGCGAACAGCCCTATCCCTAGTCCTGAAAGCAGGAAGATTGCAGAAGTCAGCAGGATGAGGGCCAGGCTGCCTCGAATGGGTACACCGAACCACCAGTGTCCGATGGCCAGTACCTCGATCATGGCGAGGAATGCCAGCAGGACATAAGGTGTGATCTTGCCGACGATCAGCTCCCATGAGCGGATGGGCGTGACGATCAACTGCTCGATCGTGCCCCGTTCCCGTTCACGAACGACCGCTGTCGCTGTCAGGATCGCAGTGATGGCGAACAGGATCATCCCGATCACACCGGGAATCATGAAGTATGCCGAGATGAGGTCCGGGTTGTACCAGACGTTCGTGCGGACGTCGACCGGAGGCTTCAATTCAATAGCCATTCCCATGCCGGCGATTTTCTCTGCGAGGATCTCAGTAGCGTGCGCCTGCCCGATCAATCGCGCCGCCGAGAGGGATGTGGAGGCAACCGTCGGGTCTGAGCCGTCCAGGATAAATGAGACCTGTGCATCGCCTTCGGCCAACCGTTCGCTGTAATCGGGCGGGATGATCAACGCAGCCCGTGCATCCCCTTTTTCGATCAGCGCGCGGGCTTCCTCCTCCAACTCGAGGTAGTGAGAGATAACGAAATAATCTGCTGCCCGGTAGGATTCCAGCAACGCCCGTGATTCGGCGCTCCGGCTTTGGTCGAAGACTGCCAGTTGTACATTTTTTACATCGCTGGTTGCGGAATACCCCAGCAGGAAAAGCTGCATGATGGGGATGATGAGAATAATGACCAGCGTGCGGGGATCGCGCCAGATCTGGATGAATTCTTTTCTTATCAGGGAAACAAGGCGATGAAACATAGCTTTCTATCCTTTTCGATGAAGCCAGCATGCCGTCTTATAATGTCTATTCCGTTCGCCGCCATCGATCCGCTTGCGTGATCTAGGTCATAAGGATTGTATACTCTTTTGGGTATTAATCAATACCCCACCCTATTCCTAGTGTTTCCCAATCGTTATCCAGGCTTGGCAGATACTGGCAAGCTGCTCTCTGGTAGAATTAACAAATGCCCCAATCCATTGTCGAACAGCAGATCAGAAAGGATTTGCGCTATAACGTCACTGCCAACATGGGTGACGCGGTATTCTTTGGCGCCGCTCTGGGTTTCGGCTCTTTTGGCACGATCATTCCCCTTTTCGTCAGCCAGTTGACCACGTCCGCTACGTTGATCGGGCTTGTTCCCGCCATACATGCCGTAGGCTGGCAGCTTCCCCAGCTGTTTACTGCCAACCAGGTCACTCGTCTGCGCAGGTATAAACCTTTCGTTATGAAGATGACGATTCACGAGCGACTCCCCTTCATCGGTTTTGCCCTTGTTGCCTGGTTCATGTACGCCCTGGGACCGGAAAAAGCGCTCATCCTTACCTTCCTTTTACTCATTTGGCAGGGGTTTGGAGGAGGGTTTACAGCCAATGCCTGGCAGAGTTTCATAGCCAAGATCATACCGGGAGAATATCGAGGTACTTTTTTTGGCGGGCAGGCTGCCGCCGCCAATATCTTTATCAGCATCTGTGCTGTGGGAGCCGGTTACCTCCTGAAATACTATGAGAGCCCGCTTAACTTTACACTCACCTTTCTGATCGCTTTTTTCTTTCTGGTGATTTCCTGGGGGGCTCTCGGTCTCTCCCGCGAGCCGGAGGACAACGAAAAGGTCATTCCCGAGAAATTGCCTCCCATCTGGAAAGGCGCGGGGGATGTCCTTCGACGGGACAGGAATTTCTCCTGGTTCCTGGCTGCCCGCATGATGTCCATGTTCGCCACGGTGGGTTTCACTTTCTATATAATCTACTGCCTGCGTTACTTTGACATGGATGCGTTGACAGCCGGTTTCCTTACCGCAACGTTGACCATATCCCAAACGATAGCCAACGCCGGGATGGGCTGGCTGGGCGATCGCTGGGGTCACCGTACCATGCTCATCCTTGGCTTGATCGCTGTTTCCCTGTCTTCCGGCATGGCCTGGCTGGCTCCCTCGTTGAACTGGTTTTACATCGTGTTCATCCTGGCGGGGGTCGCCAACGTGGCTATCTGGACCATCGGCATGGCCATGACCGTCGAGTTTGGCACCGAAACGGAGCGGCCGGTTTACATCGGCCTTTCAAACACCCTGGTGGCTCCGGTAACCATCCTGGCTCCCATCCTTGGAGGCTGGATAGCCGATACGATGGGTTTCAAAACCACTTTTGCGATCTCCGTTTTCGCCGGCTTGCTCACCGCTGTTGTTCTATGGTTGTTTGTCAAGGAACCTCGCACAAATCCTTCTGTTCTGGCAGAAACTGGATAAGGAAATCATCGTGGAAAAAACCATCGCTTATAAACTCTTAATGAACGAGTACCTGGACGCTGTCTACCAGGGAAAAAACAACGGGTGGCGTTACCTGCTGTCGCTTGGCGTGATCCTTTTCTTCTGGCTGGTCATTGGCTCGATCCCTGTTTTCGTCTTAAGTGCTTATTTGATGATCGACGGAAATCCCGAAACAGGAATCACAGAGACGGGTTTTTCAGGGGTCGAACCTTTACTGGCGTTCATTGTAACTATGAGCAGTTTCGTTCTCTTCTTTTTCGCGATTTTCATCTCGATTCGATTCGTTCACGCCAGACCATTTCGATCTTTGATCACCCCCCGGTCACGGATCGATTGGAAGAGGGCATCCATTGGTTTTGTCTCATGGTTCGTCATCGCAGCCCTGGTGTCCATATTTGAGGTCATCCTCTATCCGCACCGCTACAACATCAGTCTCGACCCTGTCCCATTCCTTATTTTTGCCGTGTTCGCCATCCTGTTAATACCCATCCAAACATCCTGTGAAGAACTATTTTTTCGAGGCTATCTCATGCAAAGCCTGGGTCTAAAGATTCGCGGGATCATCGTCCTGCCGGTCATATCGGGTCTAATCTTTGGAGCGCTGCATTTGTGGAATCCCGAAATGATTGCGACGGATGGATCCTGGATGCTTGCCATTTCGTATTTCCTGGTCGGTGCGTTTGCTGCTGTGATCACACTGCTGGATGGCGGACTCGAGCTTGCCCTGGGTTTGCATGCCGCCAACAACCTCTACACCGCTCTGATAGCAAACTACACGGTCAGCGCATTGACTTCCGAGTCGATTTTCACCGTCAACGAGATCGACCCCCTTTATGGATTGATCAGTCTGGTGGCAGGTATGCTTCTCTTCTACCTCCTCGTTTTTCAAATTTTCCCCAAAGACCAGGGGAACCAGCTTTCCGAGCTTCCTGCTAAAGACAATATCCAGGAAAATGGATATCCATCTCTGCCGAGTTAATTTGGCAGCTTGTCAGACAAACCTGGAAAAAACAAGATTTATTGCACGCTCACCAAAACAGGGTTCAAATCTTTGATAAAATTCAGTAGATAGCCGTTTTTTTCAAGGGTAAAAGGGGGTTTTGAGGCTTGTTTTGAGGCTACTCCTATTATATGATTAATGGCATAAAAGCTCGGTTTATCGGTTATTAGCGAGGCCACCCCAAGGGGAGAAATGGATTAACAGGCATCGCTCCATGTTGAAAGACCTGTCCCGTTTTCTGAAACCACCTGTCTTCCCGGATGCTGAAAAGAATCTGGTGGCAGTCATGTTGCACCGGCTTCTTCTCACCGTCATCGCGGTCATTGTTGTTTTCATTATCATCACCCTTCTTTTCGATCCCTTCAGCAGGTATATACCCGTTGCGTTTGGTTTTCTATTAATACAACTTCTTCTGTTTTCATTATTGCGCACCGGAAGAACATCCCTGGTTAATATTGGATTCATGACTCTGGCGTTGGGTGGATTGGTTTACTCAGCCTACTTGTTCGGAGGTGTTGCCAGCGCCAGTTACAGCGCCCTCATCATCGTCGTTATTATCGCAGCATTAACCAGCAGCAGGAAACGGTATCCCTTCATTATCGCGGGGGTGGGAATATTATTTGGCGGATTGTTGATCATTGCTCAAACAACGGGTCATTACCAACCGGACTACCTCCATTTGGATGTTGTGGACATGTGGGTGGGGGAAAGTCTGATCTTTATTCTTTCCGCCTCCCTGTTGGTTCAATTCGGCGAAATATCTCGAACCTCGATTGATAAGGCTCTGCGTGAGATCGAAGAACAAAGGAACAAGCAGGAAATACTTAAAGAACAAAAGCATTATCTCGAGGCACTGCACGATGTCACCCTGTCAGTTGTCAACCGGCTGGAGATCAAACCTCTTCTTGAATCAATCCTCACCCACGCGGAAGAACTGGCGGAAACTACCCACAGCTTCATCGATGTGATCGGACCCGGCGAATCGACCATACAACGGGAAGTCGGTCATGGGATCATGCTAAACTACGCCGACCAGGAAGCTCGAAAAGGTGAAGGGATCACAGGACGTGTCTGGGAGCGCGGGGAAATGATTCTCGTGGATGATTACCAGACCTGGTCGGAAAGACTTCCGGCTTATGTTCCATCCGATATTCATGCCATTATCGGAATTCCGCTCAAAGCTTATGGCAAGATCAATGGCGTGCTAGGCATGATCTACACAGAACCCGGCCGGATTTTCAAGCCAGCCCAGGTCGATGCCCTTAATCGATTTGCGGACCTCGCAGCCATTGCGCTCGATAACGCCATTCTATACCAGTCCGCCCAGAACGAATTGGCTGAACGCAACCGAGCGGATGAAATCCTTCGGCGTAATGAGGTTCAATTAAAATTGGTGTTGGAAGGTGCCGAACTCGGGATTTGGGAATGGGATCTAGTAACCGACCAGCGTATTGTGAATGACCGCTGGGCAAGCATTTTCGGTTACAGTCTGGAGGAAATATCACTCCTGCTGATTAATTGGAGAGAGCTGGTACATCCGGACGATCTCAACGACTTGGAAGATGCCTTCCAGATGCATGCGGATGGGATTTTGGAATTCCATCAATTCGAATTTCGTATGCGATCCAAGCCGGGTGAGTGGATCTGGGTATCTGAAAAAGGACGGATTGTCGAGAGAGATGAAACGGGGAAACCGATCCGCGCATCAGGGACCCTACTCGACATCAACAATCGAAAACTTTATGAAGAAGCCATCCGCGATGCCAACCTGAAGCTCCAGATCTACACGGAAGAATTGGAACAGCGGACGGAACAGCTTATGGTCGGGGCGAAGGTCTCCCGAACCGCCACGGACATTCTTGAGCCAGATGAATTAAGCCAGAGAGTAGTAGACCTCGTACGGGAAAGTTTCAGCCTGTATTATGTCGGACTGTTTCTTCTCGACGAGACCGGGGAATACGCGGTCCTGCATGCCGGCACCGGCGGAGCGGGGCGTCAGATGCTCAGGCATCATCATTCCTTGCCGGTCGGTGAGACTTCCATGGTGGGATGGTGCATCCTACACCGTCAGGCGCGTATCGCGCTCGATGTGGGAGATGAAGCCGTCCATTTCGACAACCCCTTGCTGCCCGAGACACGGTCCGAAGCAGCGCTTCCGCTCATCAGCCGGGGAGAATGCATTGGCGCGTTGACGTTCCAGAGCATCACAGGCGCGGCTTTTACCATGGAGGACATCGCTGTCCTGCAATCCATGACCGACCTGCTGGCGAATGCCATCAACAACGCCCGGTTATATGAGCGTTTGCAGCGTGAATTGGCGGTCCGGAAAATCGCCGAAGAGGAAATTCGAAAACTCAACGCCGAACTTGAAATCCGAGTGGAAGAACGCACAGCCGAGTTAAAGGCAGCCAATCGCGAACTGGAGGCATTCTCATACTCGGTTTCACATGACCTCCGCGCTCCCCTCCGCGCCATGGACGGATTCAGCCGAATCCTTGCCCGGCAATATGAAAACATTCTCGACGACGACGGCAAGCACCTGCTCCAGCGCGTCCGCCAGAATGCGGAACAGATGGCAGAGCTTATCGACGACATGCTCAGGTTGTCGCGAATCACGCGTGCGGAGTTGCATATCTCCCGGGTGGACCTCACCAGCCTGGTATTGGAGATCCTGGGATCCCTGCGATCCGAAGAACCGGATCGCCGCATGGAAGTGGATGTCTCGCCCCGGGTTAAGGCTAATGCGGATGAGCGCTTGCTGCGCGTGGCATTGGAGAATCTCATCGGGAATGCCTGGAAGTTTACAAGGAAAACAGAGAACCCGCGAATTGAGTTCGGTGTCGAAATGTCGGGGAACGACCCAGTCTATTTCATCAGGGACAATGGAGTCGGTTTTAGCATGGATTACGCCGGCAAATTGTTCGGACCTTTTCAACGCCTGCACACCGTCGAGGAATTTCCCGGGACCGGGATTGGTCTGGCCATTGTTCAGAGAATCGTCAACCGGCACGGGGGGAAGATTTGGGCGGCATCCAAGCCGGGAGAAGGAGCTGTCTTTTTCTTTACACTGTCCTGACCGGATCGTTCTTTTTGATTATCCAGCACGACCCCTTACCTGAAATCGGTTATTTCAGGTTTTTATTCCCTGGAAACCAGTAACTAATGACCCGTCTTGCCATGACGCATATCACTTACTAATCGAATGGACATGGAATACAATAAATTGCACTATTTTTCACAATCCAATTCATTATCAGGATAGCCATGACAGAAGAAGATCCCAGACTTATTCAATTACGCACTATGCGGGTGAAAGCCCTCGAAGGCGGCGGCGCGGACAGAAATGCCAAACAGCGCGCCAAGGGGAAGGGATCGCCTCGGGACCGCATTACCTCCCTGCTGGATATCGGCACCTTCAACGAGATCGAGCCATTCATTACCAGTCACAGCGATGAGAACAGCCTGCCCACAGAGAAATTCCTAGGCGATGGCGTAGTGACCGGTTATGGGCAAATTGAAGGACGCACAGTGTATATCTACGCGCAGGATTTCACCATCTTCGGCGGGACTCTTTCCGAGATGCAGAGTCACAAGATATGCCGGGTGATGGACCTCGCAGTGCGTAACGGAGCCCCGGTGATCGGCTTGCTCGATTCCGGCGGAGCGCGAATCCAGGAAGGCGTGAAGAGCCTTGGCGGTTATGCTGAAATATTCCGCCGTAACGCCCAGTATTCCGGTGTTGTCCCGCAGATCAGCATGATGCTGGGACCCTGTGCCGGCGGCGCGGCTTACTCCCCTGCCCTGCAGGATTTAGTCGTGATGGTCGAGAAGCAGTCTTTCATGTTCCTGACCGGTCCTGACGTCATTAAAGCAGTAACCGGCGAGGTGATCGATGCAGAATCGCTGGGAGGCTCCGACGTTCACATGTCTATCAGCGGAGTCGCCCATTTGGCTGCCAAATCCGAATCGGAAGCTCTGCAGCTTGTCCGTCGAGTGTTGTCCTACCTTCCCTCGAACAATGTCGAAAATCCTCCCTTTGCCCAGCCTGAAGACGATCCGCTGCGCATGGATGAGCATCTTAATCACATCGTTCCTCTCGACCCGACCCTGCCCTACATCATGCACCAGGTGATCGAAAGCGTGGTAGACCACGGTTCTTTCATCGAGATACAACCGATGTGGGCGCGAAATGCCATCGTCGGATTGGCTCGAATCGGCGGACACAGCGTCGGCATCGTGGGACAGGAACCCGCCGTTATGGCCGGGGTCATCGACATCGATGCATCCGACAAGATGACCCGGTTCGTACGCATGTGCGATTGCTTCAACCTGCCGCTGGTTACTTTTGTGGATTCTCCCGGCTTCCTGCCGGGTGTCGCACAAGAGCATGGCGGGATCATTCGACATGGCGCCAAGCTGCTCTATGCCTATTCCGAAGCGACTGTACCGAAGGTTACTGTGATCACCCGCAAGGCCTACGGAGGCGCGTACGTCGTGATGTCCAGCAAATACCTGGGGACGGACGTGACCTACGCGTGGCCATCTGCCGAGATCGCAGTCCTTGGCGCAGAGGGAGCCGTGAACATCCTGCACAAAAAGGAGATTGAATCTGCACCCGATCCGGTGGCCGAGAGAAAGCGGCTTGCGGATGAGTACCGGGCACGCTTCAACAACCCTTACTACGCTGCCAGCACAGGCTATGTGGACGATATCATCGAGCCAAAAGAGTCCCGCCCCAAGATCATCGCAGCCCTGGGTGCTCTCCGTGACAAATACACGCCCACGCCTCCCCGAAAGCACGGGAACATCCCCGTGTAATGATTATGCCGATCAGGAAAAACGATGTCTGAAAATTTAATCCTCGCGCTGCAGATCACCGTCCTCGGAATGGGGCTGGTATTCCTGGGAATCATCATCATCTGGGGAGTGATGCTGGCGCTGACCGCATCCACATCCAGGAAGACCGAATCCACGCAGGCAATCGCTGAGTCAACAGCCCTACAGGAGCTAAGGGCGAAGGCGGCTGCCATAGCGGTGGCTTCCGTACTCGCCGAACAGAAGCAGGCTGGGGTGAGCCGGTTTCCTCTCCCGCCCACCGCTCTGGTCAGCGCCTGGCAGCTCACCATGCGCACGCGTCAACTTAACCATGAGGGAAGACCGAAATACCAAGGTTGAGTATTAATATAAGGTAATTTTTTTGAAGGAAGGCATTTATGAAAGTAGTCGTCAAGGTTGGCGATCGCGTCTTCGAAGTCGAAATTGAAAATATCAGCGCACGTCCCATCGTCGCATCGGTCGAAGGTGAAAAGTTCGAAGTCTGGCCTGAAAATCCCCTGCCGGCTGCAAGCGATGCTGTTTCGCCAACTGGAGTGGATGCACAAAAAGCCGGGGTGCCGGGCGCGGACAAACCAGTCGTCACTACGGGTATGAACCTGGGTGGAAAGACAATGACATCCCCTCTTCCTGGCGTGGTGATCGAGGTGTTCGTTAAGGCCGGAGAATCCATTGAGGCAGGTCATGTTCTTTTGATCATTGAAGCGATGAAGATGAAAAACAGCATCCGGGCGACCCGCGCCGGGAAGATATCCGCCGTGATGGTCAACGCAGGCGAAACTGTCGCTCACAAGCAGCCTCTGATCGAGTTTACCGAATGATCATGGACTTAAGCGAGATATTCAGTGAATTAACCAAAGGATTATCAAGCCTGACCTTGGGCAATGTCGTCATGCTCGGCGTGGGGATATTATTGATATACCTCGCCGTGGCCAAGGAATATGAACCGGTGCTCCTGCTGCCCATCGGTTTTGGCTGCATTCTGGCCAACATCCCCCTGACTGGGATGACGGACGGCGACGGGCTGCTTGGAATTCCTCTACGATGCGGGTATCGCCACCGAATTGTTCCCCTTGCTGATATTTATCGGCGTCGGCGCCATGATCGATTTCAGCCCGCTGCTCGCTCAACCCAAGTTGGTTCTACTGGGCGCTGCCGGTCAATTCGGGATTTTTGCAGTCTTGATCCTGGCTGTGATAATGGGATTCGACTTGAACGAAGCAGCCTCCATCGGTGTGATCGGCGCCATCGACGGACCGACGTCGATTTTCGTGGCGTCCAACCTTGCGCCTCACCTGCTAGCCCCGATCGCGGTTGCCGCCTATTCCTACATGAGTCTCATCCCGATCATCCAGCCGCCCATCATGAGGCTCATGACCACCCGTGAGGAACGGATGATCCGAATGGAGTACACGCCCCGCCCCATCTCGAGGCGGACGCTGGTCTCGTTTCCCATTCTGATCACCATCGCGGTGGGATTGCTCGTCCCTGCTGCTGTTCCATTGATTTCGAGCTTGATGCTGGGAAACCTGTTGAAAGTCAGCGGCGTGGTGGACAGGCTGAGTAAATCCGCTCAAAATGAAATCATCAACATTGCCACGCTGTTCCTGGGAGTGACCATCGGCTCCACGATGAGTGCACAAAGCTTTCTCAATTTCGATACGGCGATCATCCTTGTGCTTGGACTTCTGGCTTTCGTGATCGACACGGTTGCCGGGTTGACCTTCGGGAAACTCATGTCCGTCCTCAGTGGGAGGACCATCAATCCCCTCATTGGCGCGGCGGGCATCTCAGCATTCCCGATGGCAGGACGCCTCGCAGCGAAAATGGCTGCCGATGAGGATTACGACAACTTCATCCTCATGCATGCCATGGGAGCGAACACAGCCGGGCAGCTCGGATCCGTGATCGCCGGAGGTGTTTTATTGTTGATTGTTAGCAGCCTGGGATAAGGATGGCTCCAGGGACGATAACCCCAGGAATCAAGGTTAACTACCTGGAATCTTTCGAGTAAAGAAGTAGCGGATTTCCATCCACGCCGGGTAAAGGGGCAGCAGGTCGATACGATATCCTTTTCCAGCATGCGCTTGCATCAAGAATCTCACCTTCCTCAACATGTCCCGGTCATAACTTATTGACAGACCCATCAACTCGTTCAATGCAGAACCGAATATCCTGCCGCCCAGGGCTTGGTAGACCCTGAATCCCAATTGCCATGCTTCCAGTTCTCCCAAAACCGATAAGGCAGTGACCATTCCCTGCTTGAGGTGCAGCGCTTCGTGCGCGACCAGGCTTAACATGAAGGCATCCGATGCCGACGTAGACAGTGAGAATGAATTGGAATTCAGGTAAATATTTCCATTAAGCGACCACATCGCGCCGGTGGCTTTCTGTTTACGGAAACTGACCTTGACATTACGTTTCCGGATGAAATCGACCGCAAATGCGCCTTCCTGGCTGGCAGCATTCAAGTTTTCAAGAACCAAGTTGATCCAGACCCTTTCGTCCAGGGGGGTTGTAGCTGTAACCTCTGTAACAGTAGATGAAATTGATAGAGGCGAAGTCATAATTGATAGTCCTTGAGAGCAGGATACGGTAAAATTTAATTCAGTATACAACACGCTGAGGAAAAATATGCGACACGTAGCAGTTTTAGGGATCGGCCAAACAACCATCGACGAACACTGGGATAAATCCCTGCGCGAGATCGGCGGGGAAGCGGCGTTTCTTGCCCTTCAGGATGCCGGAGTCGAGAAAGTGGATGCGCTGTTCGTCGGCAATATGCTCTCTCCCCTGGTCAGCGGGCAAAACCAACTGGGCACTTTTTTCGCCGATTGGATCGGGATGTGGCACCAGGAAGCGGTGAAAATCGAAGCCGCCTGCGGATCAGGCGCGGCCGCCTTCCGAGCCGGGTTGATGGCTGTTGCCTCGGGTGAACTTGATTCCGCCCTGGTGCTCGGTGTGGAAAAAATGACGGACAAAGCCGGCCACGACGTCACCGCTGCGCTTGCGACGGCCGCAGACGCCGATTTCGAGGTCGAACAGGGTGTTTCCTTTGTGGGATTAAACGCACTCATCATGAGGCGTTACATGCACGAATATGGCTGGAAACATGCTGACTTTGCGCCGTTCTCGATCAATGCCCACTCCAATGCGATGAGCAATCCGTATGCCCGGCTGCACGACCGCATTTCCGTGGATCAGTTTGAAAAATCATCCATGGTTGCCACACCGATCAACCTCCTGGATGCCTCCCCCACCGGTGACGGCGCTGCGGCGGCAGTCATCGTCCCATCGGAAAAGGTCAACGCCATCCCCGGCCGGCCGCGCGTGCTGGTGACCGCGTCAGCTTCTTCAACAGACTCCATCGCTGTGCACAGCCGCAAGGACCCACTGTTCCTGACAGCCGCCGACACATCCGCCAAAAATTGTTACGCCATGGCTGGCGTCAGCCCCGTCGACATCGACGTTTTCGAACTGCACGACGCATTTTCCATCATGAGCGCATTGTCGTTGGAAGCCTGCGGATTTGCAGAACGAGGCCAGGGTGTCAGGCTGGGTCTGGACGACGAGATCACGCTGAAAGGGAAAATCCCGATTTGCACACGAGGAGGCTTGAAAGCACGGGGGCATCCGGTCGGCGCAACGGGGATGTACCAGATCGTGGAAGTCGTCCAGCAGCTTCGGGGTGAGTGCGGCGCGACCCAAGTCGATGGCGCCCGCATCGGCATGACGCAGAACATCGGCGGGAGCGGCGCGACGGTGATCACCCACATACTTCAGACTGGGTGAATGCGAAACTCAGCAATCCGTTCTTGATTCTCATCCTGACTTGTCCTATACTAGTGGTATAAGCTGAAAGGAGTTTACTGTGAACGAAAGACGGAATCTTAAACGGCGGAAATTTGCCTACTACATGCGTGTCCTTGATGACGAAACCCTTAAGCTTATCGGTCACTTATCAGACATCAGCACCAAGGGATTTAAGATCGACACCCAGAACCCGATCGCACCAGGGTTGAAATTCCGTCTGCGTATGGACCTGACATCCGAGGTGTCCAATAAATCCCATATCCTCTTTTCGGCTGTCACCCGCTGGTGCCGTCTGGACCCCACCGACCCGTTTATCCAGAATGTGGGGTTTGAAATTACGGATATCAGCACGGAGGATTCCGCGATTTACCAGCGCATTGTGGATAAATATGGAACATAGCATCATGTTATTTTGTCTATCAAGCCGCCCATAAGGGCGGCTTTTTTTAAGGTAAAATCAATGTACATGTTGCCTAGAATGCAGTCTTGCTCTATACTAAAGATATCCAGGTCAAGGAGGATGTCGTGAAAGAACGGCGGAACATTAAACGACGAAATGTCTCATATTACATGCCGGTACTTGACGACGATACTCTCGTATTGGTCGGGCACATGACGGATATCAGCCCCAAAGGATTCCGCGTGGACAGCAAACGGGCGATCCCTTCCGGCAAGGATTTTCGCCTGCGGCTGGATATGACCGGGGCGGTGGCTGATAAACCGTACATAACCGTCGTGGCTCGCAGCCGATGGTCTCGAGTGGATCCGACGGACCCCTTTGTTTTCAACGTTGGCTTTGAAATCGTCAGCATGAGTTCGCAGGACACGGAAATCTTCCAGCGCATCCTGACCAAATACGGCTCACAATCAAGTTAATCCTTTGGAAAGGAATACCTAGAGCCACCGGCCTTGGTGGCTCTTTGATATTAGTATCGGAATATGCGTCAAAAAATATTCCAGAAGGTTTTTAGATTTGTCCTTTGGCTTATCTCGGATGTCGAGATCATCGGCCTGGAAAACATCCCGGAAACAAAAACTTTTGCGATCGCATCCAACCATATCGGTAAACTGGATATCGGGCTGGTCTTTGCCGGCCTGGAGCAGACAGAATTCATTTTGCCGCTGGCTGAGAAATACAGGAAAAACCCCTTCACGCGCTTCATCGGGTACATGATGGGAGTCATCTGGCTGGATCGGTTTAACACGGATTTCAAAGCCATTCGGGAAATGATGACCCGCATAAAAAAAGGCGGCGTGCTGGTGATTGCGCCTGAAGGGACCCGTTCAAAAACCGGTTCATTGCAGGAGGGAAAACCGGGTGTGGCATTCCTCGCAGCCAAAGCAGGGTTATCCATCGTCCCTGTGGCTATCTACGGCACCGAGGATAAGAAGGTGGTTGATAATCTCAAACACCTCCGGCGTTCCCATTTCAAGATGATCGGCGGAAAATCATTTGTATTGCCGCAGCTAAAATCGATGAGCAGGGAGGAGCAAATCAAGGTGCACACGGACGAAATCATGTGCCATATCGCGGCGTTGCTGCCGGAAGAGAAACGGGGGTTTTATAAAGACCATCCACGTCTTACGGAATTGCTGAAGAATCAATAAAGGCATGATTGAAGATGTGAGATCCCCTTCAATCATGCCTTTGTTTTGAGATACGGCTAAAGTTTTTCCCCTGTTTCTCTTTTGAGAAAAGCGCCTCCGCCCGCCTTTCCATGCCACTGTCCGCCATCCACGATCATTTTCCCGCGCAGGAACACCTTCTCGGGATAACCCACCAATTCCCAATCCTCGTATAAGTTGTAATCCGTGCGCTGATGGGACAGGGCAACGCCATATTTGACTTTCCTCTCCGGGTCCCAAATGACGAGATCCGCATCCGAACCCGGCAGGAGTGTGCCTTTACGTGGGTATAGACCGAAAATTTTCGCTGGGTTTGTCGAGGTGAGAGCCACAAACTGGTTGGCGGTGATCCTCCCTGCACGCACCCCGTAGGTCCACAACACCGGAAGCCTGTCCTGCACGCCCGGCAGCCCGTTGGGGATTTTGGTGAAATCATCCTTCCCCAATTCCTTGCCCGGGATGGCAATTTCCTTTCCCTCGTAAACGATCGGCTTAGCGCCGTCAAAATAAAATGGGCAATGGTCTGTGCCAATTGTTTGGATCGTGCCATTCTTCAACCCATCCCACAATCGGGCGTTATCGGCTGACGTGCGCATCGGAGGGGAACAAATCCACTTGGCGCCGTCAGGCCTGCGAAGATGGTCCTCGGTAAAAAACAGATACTGCGGGCAGGTCTCACCCATGACCTTTACTCCATGCTCACGGGCATAATGCAGCATATCCACCTCGCCGGCAGCGTTCATGTGGACGACATAAAGTGTCGCATCGGCTTGGGCTGCCAGGGAGGCAGCGCGCAGGGTGGCTTCGACAGCCCCCCACGCCGGACGGGTGCGCGCATGCCATTCGGGGGAAATCTTGCCGGAAGCGAGCGCTTCAGCGATCATGGTCTCGATCACATCGCCATTCTCAGCGTGGAGCATGACCAGCATGCCGTTGTCGCGCGCAATCCTCATCGCGCGGAAGATCGCTCCATCGTCCAGCCGCAGCCGGTTGTTGTACGCGGTGAAGACTTTCAGCGTGGTAATCCCCATCTCGCGCAGGGATGGAATTTCGGCAGCGAGAGAATCGTCCAGCCGCGTGAGATTCATGTGGAAGCTGTAATCCACAGCCGCCTTTTGCGCCTTGCTTTGCCATTTCTCCACCGACTCGCTCAGCGTGGGGAAATCCAACGAAACAAAATCCATCACCGTGGTGGTTCCCCCGAACGCTGCGGCTTTGTGTCCGGTGTAATGGTCATCCGACGAAACGGTGCCAAACATCGGCAGGTCAAAATGCGTGTGAGGGTCGATACCGCCTGGCGTTATGAATTTCCCCGACGCATCGATCACCTGGGCACCAGGTTCGGTAAGATTTACCCCGATCCTGTCGATCTTTTCACCCACCACAAGCAGGTCAGCCGTATAGGTGTCGGAAGCGGTTATCAATTGCCCATTCTTGATTATGAGGTGACACACTTCTTCTCCTTAATTCGTCCCCTAACGCGTATAAGATACCATTATTGGTCACAGTGTAAAGCTTGCCAGGAGCTAGAGCGCCACCCAGCGTTCCCATGCCATCCAAATCCATGGTCCATTCAGGCGTGGAATTTCCCAATTTTACCGCCACACACTTTGCGGGGCCATAAGCACTTCCACACATATACGCAACAGATTTGGTCTTTCTATAATGCGCTTTCCGAGGTTTCAATGGAACAATAGATCGGTTCTCGCTCGAAACGACCGGACCTGAAGTCGCGCGCCTCGGTTCGGTTTGGGTGAACTTCCATTCAGATTCCGCGAAATCAAATGGGAAATAGGTCAGTCCGCCGTCCACATCAACTACATACACTCCTCCGGCTTCATCGAGCGCGGGTGTGCCGACTGGAGGGCTCTCAAGAGAGCCTTTCCAACGCAAAGTGCCATCAGGATTTAACGCGATCAGGGTGTGATCATTTCCGGCCAGTATAACAACGCCATCTGCGCGGACGACCGGACCGCCGGAGTAACCTTCTGTATTGGAATATTGCCACAACACCGATGGGTCTTGCGGTCCCTCAAACGGGATAAAACGTGTTCCTTGTGCATCATGCCGTTCGGTCGCCCAGTAATGCCCGCCGGGCACTTCCAACTGCGATACTGAAATGGGGGTCGAGGGTTTCTGATTGACCCACCATAATGACACCCCCACAATGAGTGCGAGGGCAGCAACCATGAGAAAATTGATCACACCTTGATAGTAATCTTCGAACACGGGGAAAATCGAAAAATTCCATTTATCCTGCAACCACATGACGACAGGGTGTGTTTTACGACGTCGCATTCGCTCGGGATTCAATTCCAAACGCAAGCCCTCCCCAAGCAGATTGAATCCCAGGATCATCAGAAATAGAAATGTACCTGCGACCAGCAGCGTGGACGGGTCGGTTAATTTATAAAGTGAAGTTGCAATGAACTGACCCAGCTCCGGCAAGGCGGTTATATTGACCGCCATAAAATCACTGATCTCGACCCACATGCCTACCACCGATGAAATAACCAAGGAACGCCAGCTCCGCGACCACCAGCAGAGTCGCACCAACTTCAAAAGCCAGCAGCATGAGCACCATCGGCATGATCTGCGGCAAAACATGCACGAACAGCGTGCGCGCACTCGTTGCGCCTAACGCCTTCGAAAGCTCCACGTACACCTGATCCTTGATGGTGCGGGTCTGGTTGCTGATGATGCGGGAAGTCTCCGCCCAGCCGGTGAGAGCCAAACCAAAGATGAATGCAGGCAGGCCTTTATCGATACCAACCAAAGTGATACCGATCAAAGCCACAAACAATACCGGGATGGCCAACGCCATCGAAATCAGACCTTCAAGGAAACGCTCTTTTCGCCCGGAGGACCAGCCAGCCGAGAGACCGATGATCATTCCGAGGATAAGACGGGTAAATGCCACTGCTCCCACCATCACAAGAGTTGGGCGCACCCCCCAAAGGATCTGGCTCAACGTGTCGCGGCCAAATCGATCGGTACCCAGCGGAAATCCTTCGACGCTAAAAGGCGGGTATGGCGGTGAGCGAATCTCTCCATTCAGCTGGAGGGAATAATGTTGTTCGATCGGATTCTGCTGCGACAGTGAAGGTCCCCAGATGGAGACGACAACAACAAATCCGATAATCAACAAACCGAAAATCAACGGAAGATTCGCACGGTGATACCAATTCTTGATCCGGTGGAGGAAAGCATCGATTTTCATGACATTCCTCTACGACCTTAATCGCGGGTCCACCGCGCGCGCCACAATGGACGCAATAAAATCAGCAATTAGGAAAAAGAATGCCAGCACGGTTAATAACGTCGCGATGACGGGAGGATTTGGCTCGGAGGAAATAATCAAAGCACTGGCGATCAACCGACCCACGCCAGGGATGTTAAATAGCCGCTCGATAATGATCAGCTCCGCCACGAGAACTCGAAGAGAACCGGAGATCACCAGCGCAACCGGGGCTATGATCGGGCGGAAGGCATGGCCTTCGCGGATGCGTTTCATCGAATACCCAAAGCTGCGCGCCGTGACCACATACTGCCTGCCAAATTCATCCGACAGTAATCCTGATGTCACCTGTCCGATTTGCATCATGGGACGCAACGCAAGCGCAAGTACCGGCAGGATAAGATGGGCATCCCACCCGAAGCCCTGAAAAGGCAGGAGCGGCTCCTTGCCCCAACCCGAGATTAAATACATCACGGAGATCGAGATTAGCAGAACACCAATATAAAAGCTTGGCGCAGCCAACCCGACCGTCGCCATGACCATCATCCAGCCGGAGACTCGCGGCGGTTCTGCTTTGGCAGCCCGCCAGCCAAGGAAAATACCGACGGAAGCACTCAGCAGAAGCGAGATCAAGATCAATCCCAGACTGACCAAAGAAGCATGGGCAAGCGCTGTGTCTACAGGCTGACCGTTGGGAAGAATCCCCCAGTCGCCAGCGAAAACACCTTGAAGATATTCTATGTACAACTCTTTAAAAAAGAAGGGGATTCCAATCCAACACGTGCCGCATACGGACCGCGCAGAATGGTGATATCCACGCGGTACAGCATGAGATAGCCGTAGGCAAAACCGATCAGGTTGACGGCAAATAATATTAACGGGATTGCTAGCAATCTGCGGAGGATGAAATTTCCCATAACGACCAGAATTTATCGCAATATAACATTTTTCAGTCATTGCTAGCACCGCACTTCAGTGGTGTGGTAACCTACTGCAAGAATTAGATTGCCACGCCTTCTCACCTCACTTCGTAGGGTTCGGGGCTCGCAATTACTTTTACTTTTTTTATATCCCTTAATCTAAAAGTCGTCCGAACTCGAGTCGGAGTGATAATCCGCATTGAATTCCTTGATGCCCAGCAGGGCGATCAACACCTGCGGATCCACGTCCATACCGGGGAGGTCGGTGCGATATTGCCCCCCGCTGACCGCCCGATCGCGCAGCGAACGCCACAGCAACTGGCGCTCCTCTCCCTGCACCACCAGGTCGTTGACCGTCTTTGCGTCAAGCAGATATTCGCCGGTCGTGTAGAGGAAGGTGATCCGCCGCCACTTCTCGGCTTTGACCGGCCTGGGCAGTTTTTCGAGTGCGCCGATCTGGATCTTGTAATACTCCTCATTCGCCTGCGGGTGGTCAGGTTCATCGCGCAGCAGTTCGAGGCGGGTGGTGAGTTCATGGCCCTTGACCTCCGCCACATACTGGATCTGCGCGCCCTGGTCAGCAAAACTGCCAGGAAAATAGAAAGCCAAATAGTCTACAGCGACCACCTTTGGTGCGGATTTGAAAGGGATGCGATACCAGCCGAGCAGGCGGGCGATCTCAAGGTCACGGGGAGATGGCAGGAGGCATACGAGGACCAAAGATGTGGGTGAGAGCATATTATCCCTGGCTTTTTTCCCGGTCCAACCAGAGTTCACGGTACTGACGATTCCAGTCGATGAGGAAGCGGATGGCGATGACGACTCCGATGGCCGCCGAAATCCAGATGACCTCGCCGCGCAAGCCAAAGAGATAGAGCACCGGCGCGATCAAAATCCCAAAAGCAACACTGGCGCGGGCACTGTGCCGGATTACCAGCGTCAATAGAATCAGCAGCCCCAGACCAAGCACAAACCCGAGCCAGTCCGCAGCCATGACCGCGCCGCCCGCTGTGGCAAGCCCCATTCCTCCGCGGAAATTGGCAAAAACAGGCCAGCAGTGACCGATGACAGCACAAGCGGCAGTCAAGGGTGCTATCCAGTCGGCAGGAGCGTAGGTCAACGCCAGCCAGGTGGGGATGAATCCCTTGGCGATGTCCAGCACCATCACCAAAGCCCCCCACCCAAAACCGATCTGACGGGCGGTATTGGTCGTGGTAGCATGGCCGGACCCGCTGTCACGCACATCCACGCCTTTGATGAGGCGCGTGATCCAGATGGAAGGCGTCAGCGATCCAAATAAGTAGCCAACCAAACAGAAAGCCAGAGCCGCGAGAAATGTGAACACGCCAATAAGTATAAAAGAAAAAAGACAGGCAGTTTCCAATCTGCCTGTCTCGGGAAATTATTTCAAGCCAACTTCGCCGTTGAACTCATTGATCAACGCGTCGATCTCATCCGCCTGCTTCTGGACGCCGGTCCAGTAATCAGGCTGGTTCCACATGTCCTGAATCTCCTCGTAGGTCTTGCCCTGCTGTTCGACCCAGGTGTAATACTTGAGGTTGTGGACGCGGCGGCGGTCGGGGTAGCGCAGTTCGAGCATGTTGTCGGTGGATTGCTGCAGCACCCAGCGCGCGAAATCGGCAGCGGCATGGCGGGAGGAGTACTCGCCCATCTCCGTACGCATCTCGTGGATGCGGGAGTGGTACAGGTCCATCGAGTCGGTGGCGATGGTGAAGATCACATCGTGCTCGCCCATCTCGTAGTATTTCGCCATCTTGATCGCGGTCAGCACATTGGAGATGCCGGAAAAACCCAGCAGATCGAGATTGGAGACCAGAGATTTCAGGAACACCGTTCTCAACCAGGAACGCGCGTCCGTCTTCCTCGTTGAACAGACGGGCGACGTTGACCACGGCGTTGTCGTCGATGGCCACCACCAGGTCGGTGTTGCGGACATTGTGGATCCACGGCACGTGCTTGTCGCCGATGCCCTCGATGCGGTGCGACCCGAATCCGTTCTCGAGCAGGGTCGGGCACTGCAGGGCTTCGCTGGCGGCGATCTTGCTGCCCGGGAAGACCTGCTTCATGTAATCGCCGCTGGCGATCGTCCCCGCCGAACCGGTGGCGGAGGTGATGCCGCGGAACTCGTCGCCGGGGCGGGCGAGGCGCTTGAAGGCCTCCTCCATGGCGTGACCGGTGACCTCGTAGTGCCACAGGTAATTGGGGAATTCCTCGAACTGGTTGAAGATCATCAGGTCCTGCCCCGAGGCGCGCAGTTCCTTGCACTTGTCGAAGATCTCCTTGACGTTGGACTCGCTGCCCGGCGTTTTGATCGTCTCACCCGCGACCTTCGCCAGCCACTCGAAGCGCTCGCGGGACATGCCCTCCGGCAGGATGGCGATCGACTCGCAGGCCAGCAACGCAGAATCGTACGCGCCGCCCCGGCAGTAGTTACCGGTGGAGGGCCAGACCGCCTTCTGCGTGGTCGGGTCGAACTGGCCGGTCACCAGCCGCGGCACGAGGCAGGAGAAGGCCGCCCCGACCTTGTGCGCGCCGGTCGGGAACCACTTGCCGACGATGGCGATGATGCGCGCCGGGACGCCGGTCAGCGCGGGAGGCAGCTCGAGCGTGTTCACCCCGCCGAACCCGCCGCCGCTGGTCTTGGGTTCGTTATGCCAGTTGATGCGGAACAGGTTGCGCGGGTGGATGTCCCACATCCCGATCTTCGCCAGCTCTTCTTTTACTTTGGCGGGGATCTTGGCGGGGTCTTTCATCTGGGCGTAGGTGGGGATGATGATGTTGCGCTCGCGGGCGCGTGCGATGGCGCGTTTGCGCCGCTCGGGGTGGACGGTCAGGTCAATGGTGGTCATGGGGACTCCTTGTGTGAAAAGTTGTCGGACAAAGATATTATACGCGCAACGCGCCGAGATGGGGTTGTATGAAGTGTGGGTGTTAGTGCTATAATTTTTTTTGTAGTTTATTTTTATTCACGACAGAATAACAATCCAAGGCTTTACCCTGAAGGGGACTTTTCGGACTGTCCATAAGCTATTATACCGTCCTCATAACCCTTAGTTGGGCTTTGAAGATAACATCAGAAATCCATGATTACATTTTACACAGCTTCCAGCCTTGATGGCTACATAGCCAGAAATGACGGATCCATCGACTGGCTATGCGGTGGTAACGATTCAATGGAAGACTATAGCCATTTCATTGCCAAGGTTGACTGCCTAGTCATGGGAAGGTCTACCTATGACAAGGTGCTAGGATTTGGACAATGGCCTTACTCAGGAAAGCCCTGCTATGTAATGACCCATATTCCACCGCCGGATAATCCTTATGGAGTTGAATTCGTGTCGGATGCGCGTAGAGGCATTTCTAAAAGCGGCTACAACGAAATTCAATACAATATGGTTAGTGGGTGGCGCGAAATTGACAGAAGAATTTTTGGGACATGACTTGATTGACGAGTTCAACATTTTCATCATGCCACTTCTGCTTGGAAATGGCATCCCTCTATTCCCAATAAACTCTATAGAGCGAAGACTTGTTCTCAAGGCCGTAACTCGAATGGAGAATGACTGTATTAAACTCACTTATGTGAATAAATAGCCCAACAATCGCTTGAAGGGTACGTCGGCTCCGCCGCCGCCCCTGAAGCGTGACGTTGGGCGCTTAGAATAACAGGAAGAACATGATGGACAGAATCACATGGCTGCAACAAATGCGAAATGACTGTGAAGAGCAATATGATACTGTTTGGGCTCCACTTTATGGTGAAGATAAAGCAGGATTATATAACAACACGACTCACCAACAGTTCCTACAAATATTCTTAAGCCTCCTTCCACAAAACAGCAAGATCCTTGACGCAGCATGTGGTGCCGGCAGATACATACCATTCCTTCTCGATAAGGGGCATTCCGTTATCGGGATTGATCAATCAAAAGGGATGCTCGCATACGCCAAAGGCAAATTCCCGAGTGTTCAATTCGAAAAAGTCGGTTTACAGGAAATGGATTATCGAGAGATTTTCGACGGCGTGATATGCATGGATGCGATGGAGAATGTTAGTCCCGAAGATTGGTCTCTTGTACTAAACAATTTCCATCAAGCGCTAAAACAAAATGGCTATCTCTACTTTACGGCGGAAACCGTTGAAAATGCTGATGAAAATGAAATAAAGCAAGTTTTCGAAAAGGCTCAACAAGTTGGGCTACCGATTGTTTATGGAGAGCGGGCTGATGAAGGCGTCTACCATTATCACCCAACCAATCAACAGGTCAAGGAGTGGACTCAACAAGCAGGGTTTGAAATTCTCAAAGAAGGTAATGGGGAGATATGGTACTATCACATTTTGCTTCGTAAGGTGTAGATTATTCAAGGTATCAAACAGCGCCTAACAAAGAATTCCAAAGATCGCGGGGATATTGCACCTGACCCTGCAATCCCCTTTAGGGAACAAGCGAACGCCTCGCGAAAAACGCGTGACAAGTGGGGCAGGCCCTTGGGAAATCGCCAAGGATAAACCGCAAATCGTTTGCAAGCTCTTTTTTACCGGGTTTTTAGCATGATCGAAAAAGACAGAATATTCAAGGTTACCGATAGACGAATTTCCTTCTTTTTGATATTCGTGTTGATGTTCGTTATCACAGAGATCGGAAGAAGGGTGTATAGACCTTATGTCTATGCCAATGATATTTTCGACTTTTGGATTGCAGATACGATAGGAAATCTTACCGGCACCATTGCCATAATTTTTTTTGACTTTGCTATCGTCAATCCGACCCAAAAAGCAGGAAGAATTTTCCTGGCAGTCATAACTGGTGGATTGATTGTCTATGAATTAGCTCAGTATTTTTCACCAAGAAGTGTTGTGGACTGGAGAGATATCATAGCGTCTTTGATCGGTGGGGCGATTTCACTGGGCATTTATGAACTGCTTTGTCGTCAACACAAAGAGGAAATCGTCTCACCACAAAGGGCTGCCTAACACCCGCTCCATCGCCTCGCTCCGCGCCGCAGCCGCATCCCCGACATAAACCATGCCCTGACTAAGACCGTCACGTGTGCCTCCCGAAGGACATCGGGGCGATGCGCGACACAGTGCAGGCAGGACAGGCGGGGCAAGTCCATTGGGCGCTTATAATCGGACATGGTCATGAGGTAATCTATGAATTCATCCCAAGAAATCCAGTCGTTGCTGCATAAATTTCAAGACGGATACACCCACCGCGACGTTGCTCAATTGGATGCATTCATGGATTTATTCACTCCTGATGCCGAAGTCATTGGCACGAATGGAGTCAAACCGGGTGTGGATGAGTGGTATACAAATCGAGAAACAGCAAGCACTATGATCAAAAGAGATTGGGAAAGATGGGGTGATCTCAAACTGGAAGTGGAGTCAGCATCCATTCGAATTGAGGGGAAGGTGGGCTGGATCGCGGCATCGGCAACAGTAACGAAAATCATAGGAGACGAGAACTACGCTGAATTGTTGGAATACATAAAAGAGTATATTGAAACATCAAAATTACCTGCGGAGCAAAAACTCCACTTTATTCTGCGTGATGGAATAAACACGGTTTATGAGCTTCATCGAGGGGAGAAATTTGTCTGGCCGTTACGTTTTACTGCGGTGGTTGTGAGCGGAGAAGAGGGATGGAAATTTGCCCAGGTAAACTTTTCATTTCCGACTGTCGGGGACCCAGATGTGCGGATTGTGGATTAGGTTGGCAGAAAATACGCAACCGGACTTTGAATTGCTATCTTTGTTGGAGAGACACTTATGCAGAGAATCATAATCTGTGACAATGATGATTTCGATTTTGTCCTCCCTTTTTGTCTTTCCGAAAGCTTGGGGATTGAACTCCAATCCTTCTGGAATCCAACAGAAGCAGAGTCGTATCCTGCAAGGATCGAGTATCAAATGAAGCATATCCAGGCAATTGATTTTAGGGCTTTCCACGCTCCATTTGGGGATCTCAATTGCGGTAGTTATGACCCGTTGATCCGAGATGTGTCTGGCCAAAGAATGTTACTGGGCTACCAAACTGCCAGCAAATTCAATGCAAGGCATATTATTTTTCATCATGGCTATGTTCCCCGTACTTCCCCTCCGAAAAACTGGATACCTCGTTTCGTTCAATTCTGGAAGTCTTTTTTGGATAACAAATCTGAAAACGCACATTTCCATCTTGAAAATATGCTTGAATTGTCGCCTGAGGTGATGATAGAGACGATTGATACAATATCTGATGAACGCGTCAGCGCCTGTTTGGATGTGGGTCACGCACACTGTAATTCCACCACGTCCATATTACATTGGATTGAGAAACTTGGAACCAGAATCGAATACGTACACCTCCATGACAATGATGGATCTGCCGATCAACACCTAGCCATCGGAGAAGGTAATATTCCCTTCAGAGATGTGTGTTGCGCTCTCAATGAATATTCGCCCAATGCCATTTGGTCATTGGAAACTCAGACATGTGGTATACAGAAATCCTATGACTGGCTCAAAGAGGAAGGCTTTACACCCAAAGACGAGAAGCCGATATAACAGCCCCAACACAGCGTCCTGAATGAACATCGGGATAATAATGCACCGGACTCCGCAAAGAACGCGGGACAAGCGGGGTGGTTCTCAACCTCGACTTGGATTATGCCCTGACTAAGATCGTTAGGACAGGCGGGGCAAGTCCGTTAGGCGGCAACCCTGTGTGAAAAAACTACGCACGATAGTCAAAGATCCTTTGATGTAAAAAAAAAACATATTCAAAAACCCGGACGGAGTAAAAATGAAAACCAGGATTAATCTTCTTTTTTTTATTCTTATATTGGCAGTCTCTGCATGCAGTCTGCCCACAGACAAGCCAGGCGCCATTACCCCTCAGGCATCTCCGCCATCCCTGACAACAGCAGAAGCCGCACCTGCAACAGCATTAACAGAGACGGATGCATGCATATTACTCGATGAGGCAAGAGCCAGTGCGATATTGGGCGAAACCGTCAACCCACCCATACCTACCAATGCTCCAGGATATTCAGTGTGTACCTTCTTCACCAGCACAGGGAAGGGCATCTACATCACGATCACCATGGGTGAACAGGCGAAGAGGAATTTTTTGAATGAAATTGCACAGTATCAAAAAGGTTGTTCGGTCAGTTATTCCGGCGGCACAAACACGGCCACTCCATTTCCTCCAGAGGTCGAAGCGCTGATGAGTAAATCGGTGCTGGAATTATTCCAAATGGATGTACAGATGCAGGGGAATTGTGGAGGGAAGATTGAGCCCGTGCCGGAGTTCGGGACCAACGCCTATGCCTATCTCACTCCCACTGGGTTTCAAATCGGCACAGTGGCAATCGTTTCGGGTGATAATTTCTATTCCTTTGCTTATGCAGATCCCGGAATGGATATTGCCAAAATGGTGGAAAAAGCCAAAGAGGTTACCCGCGCGGTGTTGTCACCCACTCAGATAGAAGGCGCTACACCGATCAGTGGTCCCACCCAGGTTGAAGTACCCACGTCTGTCAGCAGTCCCACCTGGGTCGGTCCCACGCCGGTCAGCAGTCCTACGTGGGTTGGACCCACGCCGGTCAGCAACTCCACACCCACCCTGGTTCATTAACAGGAAAAGTACATTCGTAAGTTGATCGAATCCCTCATTGTGAAATAGTCCCAGTCGCGGTATTAATTCATACATGAATTCGATTAGCAGAATAAAGAGCGGTTCACTACCGGCTCCACCTAACCGCCATCAGGTCGGAGACGTGGTGGCCATTTGCTGGAAAAGATTATTTTCAGAGTTAGTTATCTCGTCGAGGCAGGCGGCAGGTGAGTTATTCCGTTTGGCGTTCATTTGTAGAAAAGTCGCACCAAGGTCAAATGCACTATCTGATGCATCATAATTGGAGGAAATATGGACACTGATCTTCGTGAGATAATGTACAGCAGCCTCCGTAAAAAGAGTACAGACGAATTGATTAAAATATGGCAATCGAACAATCGCATTGAATGGTCCAACATGTCTTTCGATGTAATTCGAGGGATTTTGCAAGAGCGGTCTGTCGAACTTCCTCCACAAAACGAACCAGTTTTCGAAAAGAAAGAAACAAACAAACCAAAGAGATACGAAGCTACAAGCATGTCCTTGGTTCACATTTATTTTTCATTTACGGGTCGAATTGGGCGTGCAACATATTGGCTTTGCACTCTACCCATACTGGCATCTCTTGTGATCCTTCCATTTCTTGATGCTGCCTATTTTGATTACACTCCTTACGCCGGCGTTCTTACACTTGTCGGGCGGTTACTGATTCTATGGCCCAGTCTAGCCTTGACGGTGAAACGTTGGCATGACCGGAATAAGTCCGGATGGTGGACTCTCATCGGACTCATACCGTATCTTGGACAAATATGGACTTTTATAGAAAACGGTCTTCTCCCGGGTACGAAGGGACCAAACCGTTATGGTGTCAAGGCTTTTTAGTGGTGATATCTACCTGGCTCAAAACCCTACAGATTAGAACCGCATGACACAGAATACACTTCACGGGCGGGTACGTGCCGCGTTTTCAGGCAGGTTGCGTGGATTGAGGTTGGTTCCGTCAAAATGGCGTTGTCTCGTCCCGCCCACATGCAAGTACCCCGCTAAGAACGCCCCGCGAAAAACACGGGACAAACGGGGCGAGTCGCAGTCCGATTGGCAATTGTTTCTCAAACAATAATTAGCGTAAAATGTAAGGGTGGATATCACGATGAAGTCATCTACAACCAATCTCTCTCTCACTCCCGACGCTGCCGTTGATCTCCACCTGCATACCACTTACAGTGATGGAGCCTGGGCGCCTGAACAATTGATAGATCACCTGGTGAATGAAAAATTTGATCTGGTCGCTATTGCAGATCATGATCGGATTGATACTGTCCCGGCAATCCAAAAACTTGCTCAGGAAAAACGCCTGCCTGCTCTCGTAGCCGTTGAAATGACAACCTCGTGGAGGGGTGAAATGACGGATGTGCTCTGTTATGGATTCAACCCGGAACAGAATACTTTGGACGACTTAGCCCAAAACCTTTTGCAGCGTCAACGTGAAAATACTCGGGAAGTCTTTGAGAATCTATATCGTAATGGATATGTATATCCGCAGCATCCCGACGAGCTGTCGTCCATCCTGGATAAGCCCAGTTCCCAGCAACCTCATGAACTGGTAGCGCTCCTAAAAAGGCATAAACGGGACATCGGTGATGCCTCCGCGGGGCAGATTGTTTGGGAGGCAGGCTGCAAGTTTTCAACCAATGACATTTCCGCAGTCGTGGATGCCGCCCACCAGAGTGGAGCGGTATGCCTTATCGCCCACCCCGGACGTTCAGATGGGTTTGTAACCTATGATGCGCGATTGCTGGATCAACTTCTCCAGGAAGTTCCGATTGATGGGTTGGAAGTCTTTTATCCCGTTCACACTCCGGAGCAAACAGCGATGTATCTGGAGTATGCACAGAAACACAACATGCTTGTCAGCTCAGGTTCAGACTCCCACCGACCAGACAAGCCGCCTATCAATTACCCTGCGAAATTGAGCCAAAGCCTATTGGAAAGGGTTGGAATCCAAATCAGGTAACGTAACCTGGTTTGCATTTCTTCGTTTGGTGGCAGCTTGCGAAACCTAACCAATTACCTGAGCATTTTTGACTAAACGGAAAAGTGTCCCTGGTTGGGTCAATCCATGCAGCTTGACCTGGATGCGAAAAGACAGGTTTTAAGAGATAATGACACAAAACCAGTAACCATGTCAAACTGACCAAGGAGTATGATTATGAATGAATCCCTTTCTACACAATCATTACGCGCTGCTTTTAAATTCCCTTTCGAGAATAAAGACTGGTTCGTACCATTCCTAATTGGGACCGCCCTCATCATTTCCGGGATGTTCATTCCGGTCATTCCACTCCTCCTCGTCTATGGATATTTTGCGCAGGTTATGCGGATCGCCATCAAAGGCGAAACAATGGTTCTTCCCCCATGGAGTAACTGGGGACAACTGCTCAAAGATGGGCTTCGCAGTCTGGCGGTTGGGGCGATATATCTGGGACCTGGAATCATAGTTACCATGATTGGTTTTACCGCCTATTTTGTAATGATCTTTGCATCCATAGCGATGACGCCGGAGTCACCTTACGACACCTCTTCATCGGGATTGGCAGTTCTTCTAATGATGGGTTCAATGGGCGTACTATTCCTCTCCATGTTTGTCGGCACGCTCTTACTGTTAGCAGGAGCTATTCCATTACCGGCGGCTATAGGGAATTTCATAGCACACGATAAGTTGAGTGCGGCATTTTATCTTCGCGAGTTGGGCGCGATTTTGCGTGCGGATAAATGGGGATACTTCATTGCCTGGCTCGTCTACCTGGGAATGGCCGCTCTTGTTTATATTGGATTCATGCTGGCTTATTTCACGTTCATCCTTTGTTTTGTGTTCTACTTATTGGCAATCCCTGTCGGTTTTTATATGATGGTTGTCACCGCAGTCCTTTTTGGCCAGACCTACCGGGAAGGTTCAGCCCGTTCAAAACCCGAAATCTCGGGGATATAATACTCTCTATATAAAAAATCAATCATTAAAGGAGAAAACCATGAAAGGCAACGATAAAATCATCGCCATACTGAACGACTTCCTGTCAGACGAATTAACAGCAATCAACCAGTACATCGTCCATTCTGAGATGTGCGCCAACTGGGGCTATGAAAAGCTTCATGCTGCAGCCGAAAAGCGCGCCATCGAAGAAATGAAACATGCCGAAAAGTTGATCGCCCGAATCCTTTTTCTCGAAGGGATTCCCGTGGTCAGCAATCTCAAGAAGATGAACATCGGCGCTACCGTGGACGCGCAGCTTAAGAATGACTGGGAAGCTGAAGCAGGGGCTATCAAAGCCTATAATGACGGCATCCGCTTGTGTCTTGAATTGGGAGACAACGGTTCGCGCGAATTGATCGATGGCAACCTGACGGACGAAGAAACACACCTGGATTGGCTCGAAGCTCAGCTTGATCAGATCAAACAGATGGGTCTGCAGAATTACCTGCTTGGCCAAACAGGCTGATAAAGGAAATTCCGTAGGTTTTTTGTAGGGTTGTTTTAATGTGCTTATCATTCCAAACATGTATTCTGTATCTAGTGGTTGAGTTTGGCCACAGAAGGAGGTTCAATATCGAAAATATGGAACCGAAGAACATGAGGAGAAAGACCGAGTGAAATAACCCTGGCCAATCGTAATAGCCAGAAGTCCACCACGACGATAAAGTGGTTCACACCGAGCTTTCTCCGGATCCACTTTTGAACATGGTTGGAACACAATAAGATAAAAGCAAGATAGGCGGATGGAAAAACCATCCGCCTAATTTTTTATTGTTTCATGAGAAATACTATTATGCTATTTCCAAACGAACTCAAGGACTCCAGATTGAGGTAGGGAAACATTCGTTAATTGAGGCTCAACCACCCCTCGATAAGGATTCTTGTAGTAACTGCACGAATCATCCGACCACACATTACTCTTACAGGCGATGGCACTATAAGTCACTGTCCACTCACCGCGGGCATTCTCCGGCATAAAGGAAAAGAATTCCCCATTCACATCGGTTAGAACAATATTAGCGGGAGCCTTGTCGCCAACCCCCTGTGCGACTGTGAACCCAACTCCCTGGATGGGAATTCCAGACGAATCTGTCACCCGGCCTTTGATCAACTGGACATCCTGCGGTTCAATGATGGGAACCGACTGCAGGTCAATGCTGCTCTCGATCAATTGGGTAAAAACCCAGCCTGATGTTCCGTCGGGAGTCCGGGTAAACATCCACTCTCCCCCCGGAGCTTTTCCCAGGATCTCCAGATTGGTACCCTTGGCCAATAATCTGACTGCAGAAAATAAATACCCGGGGTTGGTGCGAACATTGACATTATCTGCCCACACTGAAGCGGTAAATGGAACAAAATTCGTTGGGATTGGAACGACCGTTTCCGTTGGAGTGATCGATGGAGTTAGTGCCGGAGAAATCGGCTGCAAATCCGTTGGAGGCAGAAGGGAGGATATCACGGCAGTAGTTTCCGATGGACCTGAAGGGGTGGCAGCCTGCATCGGCATGGAACATCCACTTGAGGCTAAAATGATCATCAAAGCAAGGGGTAAGGTGTTGATCCTTATCATTTAGCAACTCCAATGTAGTTTACTTCTCAAACGATAAATAAGAACTCGGGAGTACTGTTGTACTACATACCCTTTCAGAAATGCATGGAGATTTTAATGTATTACGACAGAGTTCGCTGTATCCTGTAATTGAGTTTCACTTCCGTTCGCTTAAGGAGGTGCTTATCGAAGAAATGGACGTAATATTCAACAGAGGAAAGACCGGGTGAACTGATCCTGACGGGATGCTTTTAGCCATTCCGCAGACGTCAACCACAACGAACAATGGTCTTCACCCGCTCTTTCCTCGGAAATGCAGTACATTCAAATGCGGATGGGTAACCCCCATCCGCCCTTTTTATTTGATGGCTGTTACCACCATGAAATCATCAGATCCAATTTCATCCACACCTGTTAGTGACGGGTGGATTTGCACAATCTTATAACCAATCTTCTGAAGAATGGACTTGATCGACTTTTCATCATAAGCCTGGGAGGAGGAAGCATAGCGATAAATATCTCCAGAATCCAAATCCACGATGTAATAGCGTTCTGTCGCTATGGATTTCGCTTCATTCCAAAAGGATTCCATCAAGCATAAATGAGGGGTATCCGAGAACAACCCTCCAGGGGAGGAATACCAGGTGGAAGGTTGGTTTCCAATCTGTTCGATGGCATTATAAGTGGAAATCTCCAGCAATAACCTGCCCCCTGGGTTAAGAGCTTTCCACGCCTTCTCTAAAATTTTTCGGGTATCCGACAGCTTGAAAACATTAAGCTCCCCGTAGATGAACATGACCAGGTCATAATTGGAACCAAATTCGGCAGTCCTGACATCTGCAAGGGTGTAGGAGCATCCATCAGGAGCATGTTTCTTAGCATAGGCTATCGAAGCAGGCGAAAAGTCGATACCGCGGCACTCATGCCCGAGGATGGTCAGAGACGAGGCGTACAACCCTGGACCACAGCCAAGGTCGAGAACGCGGGAAGGCTTTCCAAGAAGAATGGTCTTGTGAATCCACCGCACATGCTTTTTAATCGTGGGCGTTCGACGGCTGGCCGCATCATGTTCCTGGGTCAAATGCTCCTTCAGCATACGCCTGCTGAAATCCGGGTCACTCCAGGGGATCTTCTCCCCCTCCGCCCACGGCTTGGGTGCCATATTGCGACGGACAATATCATTCAGGATCATGCGTTTCAACCGCCTTCCTCATCCGCTCAAGGCCTTCAGCAACAAGGCTGCGCGATGTCCCAAAATTGAATCGGACAAAGCCCTTCCCGCCAGTTCCGAATGCAGCGCCATCATTTAGAGCTACTTTTGCATGGTTCAGGAAAAATGTGTATGGGTCGGAAAGGCTTATGCCTGAACAATCTAACCATAACAAATAGGTGGCTTCCGGAATGGTCGTGCGAATTCCGGGGAAGGATTGTTCAATATAATTAACCACGAAATCGCGGTTGGATGTCAGGTAGCGGCGCAATTCAGCAAGCCAATCGTCACACTCGTCTGAAAATGCCGCTTGTGCAGCAACCAACCCAAGACTGGAAACATGCAGGGTCATTCGCTCGAGTTCTTTTTCGAATTTTTCGCGAAGGACGGCATCGGGGATAATCGCGAATCCGCAGAACAACCCCGGCACATTAAATGTTTTCGATGGCGAGATCAAAGTAATCGTCTGCTCAGCGATCTCATGAGATAAAGAAGCAATGGGAATGTGCCGGGTATCCCCAAGCAGCAACTCGCTATGGATTTCATCAGAGACAATAACAGCATGTTTCTGGATGCACAATTCCGCCATGCGTTCAAGATCTTCGCGGGTGTATACCTGGCCGGTCGGATTATGCGGATTGCACAGAAGGAACATACGCGTTTTACTACCGAGAGAATCAAAACCAGCCGTGAAGGAATCCCAATCGATGTCGTAGCGCAGCTTGCGGCCAACCGCGTGGCATGTTAGCTGTGCTTCCTGCCTGATAAAACCATGATTCTGTTGAAGGTGGTTAAACGGCATGTATACTGGCGGCTGGATCAGGTAGCCGTCTCCCGGCTGACATAACGTTCTTGCCGCCGCGTTGAAACCGCTTACGAGGCCGGGCGTGGCTACCACAGCCTGAGGGTCGATACGCCAACCATATAAGCGTTCCATCCGTCCGGCAACCGTTTCCTTCAACGTTTTCGTGGGGATATCATATCCAAGCACTCCGTGGTCGACAGCTTTGTGCAGTGCGTCAAGAATTGGAGGCGGGGCTGGGAAATCCATATCTGCCACCCACATGGGCAGAGTTTCCTCCGGGTAATGAGTCCATTTAATTGAATTAGTCTGGCGCCGGGATGGGGTCAAATCGAAATTGTATGTCCACAGAGACACCTCGGTTGGAGAATTGAAATACATCATGCTGATTATATCCCCCGAAGATGATATTCTTATTCCTTAAATCCGGTGATTATTTCTCCAATTCCAATGCCAAACGAGCTGACGGCAGTATCAACTCCACCCATTCAGAATACATCCTCCCTGAGGGATGCAGGCCGTCCATGGCCAATAGTGTCCTGTCAGCCTCTGCTTTACGTGATATGGGCGTGATATTGACATATTGCACACCGGCATTTTCTGCCTGTTTCCGATTAACCTCATTAAAGTTATCGATTTCCGTGGAAATCTGGCTGGTGAGTGTATGCCTCTCCTGCGCAAAAGGAGTTACGCCCCAGTCTGGAATGGAGATAACGATTACCCGGCGGGAATCCCCACCGGCAAAACCAATGGCTTTTGTAAGCAGAAAATCGAAGTCCCGGGAGTATTCTTCGATGCCCCGCCCACGATATTGGTTATTTACACCGATCAATAAAGTTACAAGGTCATAGGGTTGTGTTAAATCTGCATCCTCGATACCCTGCCATAGCTCATCGGTGGTCCAACCAGTTCGGGCAACAACATCCAACTGGACTTCTAGACCATCATCTCGTAGGCGCCTGGACAGTTGTTGAGGAAACCGGCTTTCCGTATCCACACCTTCGCCAATGGTATACGAATCACCCAGCGCAAGGTAGCGAATTGGCTTCATGTGTGTCGCCTCCGTTGGGGTATTACCTATAGGTGCAATATTGCATGCAACCAATAGTAACAGCAAAGCTGGAAGAAGGTATCTCATAACACGAATTATGGCAACAGAAAACTTGCGGAAGGTCATCTCATTCGCAAGTTGTATCTACTGCGATGACCTCAATTTCCACCAAAGCGATGGTATCCTGCTCAGTTTTCCCAAGGCTGATAAACTCGCTCTACGAGTGAAGACATCATAATCATGGGTTTCGATATCATCCAAAATCCCTCGATAAAAATCCGACGCAGCAAATATCGCTAATTGACCTTCCTTTTCGAGCCAACGGATCCCGGGGCCTGCATCCGCATACAATTGCCGGGTTCGGGAAATCTGAAACCGCATGAATTCCCGCCAGTCTTCCGACCGATCCGCACCGGCGATCTGCTCTTCGGCCAAGCCGAATTCGGTCAATTCCTCCTGCGGCAGGTAGATGAATCCTTTACGATAATCTTCGCCGACATCACGTAGAATGTTGGTTAATTGCAATGCCACACCCAGTTTAATGGCATAAGGTAATGCGTCGTTATTTTTAAAGCCGATGATGTACATGCTCATCAACCCCACAGTGGACGCTACACCGTAACAGTAGGTGGCAAGATCATCAAATGATTGGTAACGGGACTGGATCAGATCGCGGGACACGCCATCGATTAATTGGACGGCATAATGACGGGGAATATGATACCGGTTGATCGCATCAACCCAGGCTTGGGCTACTGGGTCATTGTCCGCAACCTGAGAAGAATGTACCACTTTCTTCCAATAATCGAGTGCGGAAATCTTCTGCTCGATATCCATATTGGATTTATCGACAACGTCATCCACGGTTCGACAGAAAGCATACAAGGCTCGAACTGCAGAGCGTTTTTCATCAGGAAGTAGTCTGGAAGCCATGTGGAAGGATTTACTGTGCTGCCGTGTAACCCTGTCGCAAGCTGCGTACGACCTTTGCAGAGCTGCATCACCCGCCCAATAGGAAAAAAGAGGTCTCGTGGATGGGTGAGGTATATCCCCTGCCAGATCGAGCAGTCGGTGTTCCCAGTTTGCCTGCATGTCAATATTCTCCTCTACCAAGTAATCTAAAAACTCGCTGGCTTAATAATAGATATATTTTTACTCATTTTATCGACTTTGTCAATATATTTTCTATATATTTTGAGTAAACCTTGACAAAATCATAACAAATGATATACTGACAGAAGTTAATAAGGAAGCTATTACCTTCAATTTAAGGCAATGGTGTCAAGAAATCAGAATAAATTTACGATATTGAGGCTCTTAAAATGAAAAATAAACCAACTGCTTTGGTGATTGGCGCTGGAATTGGAGGGATCGCCACGGCTGCCCGACTGGCAAGAAATGGGATGCAAGTCACTGTTCTAGAGAAAACCGATAAACCCGGTGGGCGGTGCAACCAGATCGTTCGTGGTGGACACCGCTTCGATACCGGACCTACTTTGTTCTTGATGCCCGAAGTTTGGCAGGAGACATTTGCCGCTCTGGGAGAGAAACTGGAAGACCACCTTGAACTAATACGAATTGACCCAACCTATAAAGTTCATTTCGAAGATGGATTGCAGCTCCAACTCACATCAAATATCGGTGAGATGCAATCTCAACTTGAAAAAGTCGAAAAAACAGCCTTTAGCGGTTTCCTGCGCTATATCACGGAGGGCAACAAACACTATAAGATTTCACTCGAAAAATTTGTCGGTCGCAATTTCTACAACATTTTTCAATATTTCAGCCTGGCCAACCTGCCTTTGATCTTTCAACTGAAAGCCCTGGTAAAACATTACGCAAACGTCAGTAGATATTTCAAGGATGAACGTCTGAAAGCAGCCTTTACCTTTCAAAATATGTATCTCGGGTTGAGTCCCTACGATGCCCCGGCCACCTACTCACTGCTCCAATATACCGAACTGGCTGAAGGAGTGTGGTACCCAATGGGCGGAATGTATCGTGGAATCGAAACCCTCACGGGCATCGCTGAAAAGCTTGGGGTAAAATTCATTTACAACACTTCTGTGAAGAAGATCCTGGTTGAAAACAACAAGGTCGAAGCTGTCGAAACAGAGGATGGACACAAATATTCCGCCGATCTATTTGTAGGCAATGCGGATCTTCCTTATATATATAAGGAATTACTCCCAAAAAACCATGAGGCTGAAAAACTTGACAAGAAGAAATACACCTGCTCCACGATCATGTTCTATTGGGCAGTGGACAAAACTTACCCGCAACTCGCACACCATAACGTTTTCCTGGGCGGAGATTACAAGGCATCGTTCGACAGCATCTTCGACAAACATACCCTCCCCGACCAGCCCAGTTTTTATATTCATGCACCGACCCGAACAGACTCAACAGCGGCTCCATCCGGACAGGACACACTTTACGTACTTGTTCCCGTAGGTCATCTGGACGATTCCGTGGAGCAGGATTGGGATGCCCTTATCACCCGTGCAAGACAGACGGTTTTTGAAAGAGTTGATAAAGAAATGGGTATCACAGATTTGAAGGACCATATCAAATTTGAAATCATGAACACACCTGCCACCTGGAAAAAAACTTATAATCTGGAAAAGGGTGCGGCATTTGGATTAAGTCACAATTTCTGGCAAGTAGGATATCTTCGCCCCCGCAACCGCCACGCCCGGATCAAGAATCTTTACTTTACAGGTGCGAGCACCCATCCCGGAACCGGATTACCCATTGTGCTCCTGTCAGCCCGGCTGACCAGCGAACGGATCATGAAAGAATTGAATCCTGAGTTTTCCAAATCAAGTAAAAGGTCCTCCCTTTAATAAATGGAAACGTAGGTGCATATGCTAAATGAAAAACCCGTTTACAACCTCAAGGTTGTTTTAAGAGAAACAGGGATCAAAGCTGATGTATTGCGAGCATGGGAACGCCGATACGGTCTTCCCATGCCCCAACGCAGTGCAGGCGGCCATCGTCTCTATTCCCAGAGAGATATCGAAGTAATTAAATGGCTCATCGCCCGTCAGCACGAAGGCCTATCCATCAGCAGCGCTGTGGAACTCTTTCGAGAACAGGAAGCCTCTTCCCGGAATCCTCTGGGGGATTTCGGAAATGTTGAACAACCCACTCCCACCCAGTTGACTGTTTTCTCTTCAGAATCAACCCTGGAGGCGTTCAGACAAAAATGGCTCGCATCTTGTACTTCATTCAATGAGACTGCTGCAGAACAGACTCTCAACCAGGCATTCTCACTATACCCTGTAGAAATGGTAGTTTCCCAGGTCATACAATTGGGCATGAGAGACCTTGGGGAATCCTGGTTCAACGGAGACGTTTCTGTTCAACAGGAGCACTTCACCAGTGCAATTGCTCTTCGCCGATTGGAGACATTGATCTCTGCCACTCCCCCGCCTACACAGCAACAGACGATCCTTCTGGCCTGCCCGTCGGGCGAATGGCACACTTTCTCATTGGTCGTTCTCAATCTATTCCTGCGGAGAAAGGGTTTCCACGTCGTGTTCCTTGGAGCCAATGTTCCCGATGAAAACCTTTTAGAAACAGTAAATAACATCCGACCTGCCCTGACGATCTTCGCGTCTCAACAGCTGGCAAGTGCAGCCAATCTTCAGCGAACCGCTCGTTCAATGAGGGAGAAAGAACTTCAGGTTGCGTTTGGTGGCAGGATCTTTAATTCAGTCACCGCGCTGCGTGAAAGGATACCCGGTCATTTCCTTGGCACGACCATTGAAGATTCTTTGCTGATGATCGATAACCTCGTAAGGTTGCCCATGCCTTTACCCCAGGCTCAGGATATCCCTTCGGATTATCAAGGATTGGCATCGGAGTTCGCAGAGAAACGAGGTCTGATCGAGACCACGACAATGGAAGAACTAAAACGTCTCGGTGTGCCGACCGAGTATATCGCCACTGCAAACTTTCACCTTGGCAATGAACTGGCTTCAGCGCTTGAGCTCGGAAGTATAAGTTTTCTCACTGAAGATATGATCTGGCTGAAAGGATTGCTCTCCCGGAACAATTTTCCCGTGGAACAATTAAACCCTTATCTTCTCACCTATGGAGAAGCTATGCGAAAGGCGATGAATGGTCATTCAACCATATTCACCCAATGGGTGAATTCCATCGCATAAGACATTCACTTTCAAAAAAATAACGATTACGGACAAAAACACAAATGGAAACAAAGATCAACCCGATAACCCGCTATGTACTTCCCGGCGTGCTCTTATCCGCTGTTTTCACCTCCATAATCGCCGCCACCGCAGCCAATTTATCGGGATTCGAAATTGTCGGAAAAACGGTCCCTTTTGCCTATCCCTGGCGATTGACTGAACCTGATGCCATGGCGCGGCTTTCCGCCTGGGTGCTTTATCTGACCCACAACATCATTGCCTGGGTCGTCATATTTATTGCTCAACGGCAAAAGCCGAAATATGGCAATGATTTACGCTGGTTCAACTGGGCTATGATTGCAACCAGCATCGTGTTTATCCTGCTGCACATTCTGCAAACCCAGATCTGGTACGACGGCCTGGCCATGGATGTTCCTGAACTTACCGCACTGGGTTCGGTTGCAATCATGCTGGCCATTATCATCATCCTTGAAACACCCCGGCGTGGACTAATCGTCGGCAAGAAAGTCAAGTTTCAGCAGCAATTCATGCGTATTGTGCGTGAATATCACGGATATTTCTTTTCCTGGGCAACCATCTACACCTTCTGGTACCATCCCACGGAAGGTACGATTGGGCACCTGGCGGGTTTCTTCTACATGTTCATGCTTTTTGTGCAATCTGCCTTGATCTTTAACCGCGCCCACATCAACAAATGGTGGACGGTAACTCTAGAAGTTTTTGTTCTTATCCATGGGGTTCTGGTCGCAGTTTTCCAAGGAAATGCCATGTGGCCTATGTTTGCCTTTGGATTTGGCGCAATATTCTTCCTTGTACAAATGTACGGCCTTGGACTAAACACTTGGACTAAGCGCATTCTTTGGATCACATTCATCACCGCGACAGTCGGAACATACGCTTTTATGGATCGGCTATCTCAAATCCACGAAGTCATCCGTATCCCCTTGTTGGACTATATGATGATCGGTCTTTTTTACTTGATTTTCCTTGGAGGATTTGGTATTTACCAACTCGTGAAGTCAAGAAAAACGGCAGTTCAATCTTCCTCGAGCGCTCAATGAGAGGCGAATAATGACTGTTCTATTGAAAGACAAAGTCACGGTAATTACCGGTTCATCACGCGGATTCGGATACGCGATCGCTGAGGAGATGCTTAAGGCAGGGGCTGTCGTCGTTATCACCGGTCGAAAAGATGATGCCCTCCAGCAAGCCATCAAATCCTTGAGCACGTATGGACAAGTCTCGGGATGGTTGTGCGATGTGAGCGACGAAAAGCAAGTCTACGCTCTTGCCCGGAATATCTTCGAGAAATATGGGCGCATCGATATCTGGATCAACAATGCAGGTTTCTCTTCTGCTGCCGGGATGGTCCTGGATATCCCACCTCAACAAGCCATCGATATGTTCCTTGCAAATGATATGGGTACCCTCTATCGGGACTCAGGCAGCTCTGCATTTCATGCTTCCCCGCCGGGAGGGAACGCTGGTCAATATATATGGCGCCGGTTCAAATGGAAAGGCCAGTTCTCCCACCGGATTGTACGCAGCCTCAAAAGCTTGGGTGACATCCTTTACGCGTACTCTTGCGGTCGAGATTAAAGGGAGCGGAGTCCAATTGGTCGCATTCAGCCCCGGTATGATGCTCACGGATATGATGACCAGCCCGACAGTCGTCGGTGAAAAGGCGAAGGAAAAGATGAAGAGTTTCGGTTTTGTCTTGCGTTTTTTGGGTAAATCCCCGCAGGAATCCGCCCGAAAGCTGGTCCGGGTTTTGCAGAAGAACCGAAGGGAATTTATCGAATACCGCGCGTTGAAACCATGGTCACCGTTCGTAGGATTAATCCGCGTTGGATGGGAAAATTTAACCAAGACGGGCAAAAAGCCTGAATTTGAACTTCACTTTGAACAAGGGTATACACCCGAAATATAAAGGAACTCATGAATAATAAAATGCTCTTCTCGGTAATTTTAGTCGTCTTCATCGATCTGCTCGGGTTCAGCTTAATCCTGCCGCTGCTCCCCTACTACGCTAAGACATTCGGCGCGAATGGTTTTGTAACTGGCGTGCTGGTTTCGTCCTACGCTGCCATGCAGCTGCTCGGCGCACCTGTCCTCGGCCGCCTCTCTGATCGTTTCGGCCGCCGACCAGTTCTTTTACTCTCCATTTTCGGCACATTTATCGGTTTTCTGCTGCTGGGATTTGCCACCACGCTCTGGATGTTGTTCGCCAGCCGGCTTATTGACGGCATAACGGGTGGAAACATCAGCGTTGCCCAGGCCTACATCTCGGATGTGACCGGTCCTAAAGATCGCGCCAAAGGGCTTGGTCTGATTGGGGCTGCATTCGGTCTCGGTTTTATCATCGGACCGGTGACGGGCGGAGTGCTCAGCCAGTGGGGGTATTCCATCCCTGCATTTGTTGCTGCTGGGTTGGCATTTATCAACCTATTGCTGGTTTTTTTCTGGCTGCCGGAATCGCTGACTCCTGAGAAACGCGCCCTGATGCCCGAAAAGCAACCCTCCATATCCATGGGTGCGCTTCTGGTCGCCCTTAAGCGCCCGTTTCACCGGATCATTGCTGATCACCCGTTTCTTCTTCGGGTTGGCTTTTGCCATCTTTCAGAGCATCTTCGCGTTGTATGCGCTTACCCGGTTTGAGCTGACCGCCGTCCAGACCGGTTATGTCTTGACTTATGTCGGTGTGCTGTCCGTGATCACACAAGGCTTTCTGGTCGGCCGGATCACCAATCGTTTCCGTGAGGATATTTTGATCGGCATCTCGGTCATCGTCATGGCGTTCGGCTTGCTGGGGTGGGCAGTAGCGCCAACGGTACTTTTCCTTCTTATCATCATGGCTCCGACCGCGGTTGCAGGCGGTTTGTTGAACACAGTTCTCACCTCCACACTGACCAAGGCAGTCACAACTGATGAGGTCGGCGGTATCATCGGCTTTTCAACCTCCATTGAAAGCCTGACCCGTGTTATCGCCCCCACGTTGGGCGGCTACTTGCTGGTCACTTTCGGAGCCTGGGCGCCTGGTTTGTTCGGCGCACTTGTGCTCGGTGGGTTAAGTATTTATGTATGGCGAACTATATACAACCACCCGATCGCTGCCAGCCTCCGTTCGGAACCTGTGCAGTGACATACCCTGGTTCCATACAATAAGATCAAGTAATTCCCGAGTCCACCGTCAGAAAATTTTCCGACAAGGAAATATCTTTTTATCCGCGATCTGCCGTTTTTATTCGCAAAATTATTACAAACCTACGGACATCCAATGCCTCAAGTTCCTGACTCCGAGACCGGCAAGGTGGTTTTACTTGCCTTTCTGAAAGAACGTTCGCTCCTGTCGCCTCTGCAGATTCTATATGAGCGGATGGGTCGTTTCTTTCAAATTCCATTATCCGGTTTTCACCCTTTCGTAGTCGGCGGTCCGGAAGCCAATCGCAAGGTTCTTGTTACCGAACGGAACAAGGTGCTTTGGAAAAATACTGACCCGGTTGCAGATTTATTGCGGCGCGGTGTACTTGTTACAGATGGAGATGAGCACGATTTATACCGCAGTCTAATGGAACCTTCTCTTTCCCACAATGAACTTCCACGCTATGTCGAGATGATGCTAAAACAAACCGACCGGGTCACTGACAGATGGTGCGACGGCCAAACCGTGGATATTCTTGTTGAAGGCAGGAAAATCGCCCTGTTGATCATCATGCAGGCTCTTTTTAGTGTCGATTTTTGGAACGATATGCCCCGGTTGTGGAATCCCATCCTTAAGGCAATATCCTATATCTCTCCTGGACCTTGGATCCTCTGGCGGAAAATCCCACGACCTGGATACAAGAAACATCTTAGAGTATTGGATGACTATCTCTACGGAATTATCCGTGCGAGGCGAAGGTCCGAACCAGGGCGCGATTTGCTAGCTCACCTCATACAGGCAGGATTGGACGACGAACGAATCCGCGACCAAATGCTGACGATGCTGATTGCCGGGCATGATACGTCCACAGCACTGCTTGCCTGGAGCTTTTACCTGCTCGGCAGCCATCCTGAAGTGATGCACCGGCTCGAATCCGATATTGCTGCGTCCCTGGGAGACCAACCCCCAACCACTCCTGCGGGATGGCAGCCTCACCTGCTGGATGAGATTATCAAGGAAGCCTTACGTCTATATCCACCCATTCACATTGGGAACCGCCTCGTCGCAGAGGAAATGGACTTTGGTGAGGATAACCACGTCCCTGCAGGTGAACGACTTTTCTACTCAATATACTTGAGCCATCGAGACAAATCCGTCTGGGAAAATGCGGATGACTTTTGCCCGGAGCGTTTTGAGCATGGGCGGAAGACTCCACCTTTTGCTTATGTCCCATTCGGGGGCGGACCACGAGCGTGCATTGGCGCAGCCTTTGGGCAGGCAGAAGCCCGGATAGTCATCACGCGCCTGCTGCAGAACTTTACCTTCGAATTGACAAATTTTAAAGTACGCCCTCACATGGGCGCGACCCTCGAACCAAGACCCGGTGTGTTGATGCGCATCTCAAGAAGGATTCCTTCCCAAAATCCAACGGGGCATTGATCATCATGAATTACTATCTCGGGATAACGTTTTTCCTTTGGATGATCGCAGCCTTTCTGGCATGGCGAGCTGAACGGGTCTTTCGTCGCTTGCCAGAGATTCCATTGTCTGGGGACACTTCACCACTCCCATCGCTGAGCATCATAATTCCGGCGCGGAATGAAGCTGATGTATTACCGAAACTGCTTAACTCTCTCTCGGGTCAGCAATATCCATCACCCATGGAAGTGATTGTTGTTGATGATAATTCCCATGATGAGACCGGCAAGATAGCAGAATCAAATGGAGCCAAGGTTATCCGGTTGAATGAATTGCCCCTAGGTTGGCTCGGTAAACCTCACGCCTGCCAATGCGGAGCGGATGCGGCTTCAGGAGAGTGGCTGCTTTTCACAGATGCAGATACCGTTCATCACAACCTCAGTGCGACTAGCGCGGTTCGCTATGCATTGAAGAACAACCTGGATGCAGTCAGCCTGTTCCTTACACACATCACAACGGGCTGGGTTGATGCTGTTGTGCTCGGAACTGCCTTCACGGGGCTTTTCGCCGGTTGGGGTTCCATGGAAGACATGTTCAATGGTCAATTCATCCTGGTTAAGCGGAGCGTGTTCACTACAAGCGGTGGATTCGAAGCGGTCCGCCGGGCAACGGTTGAGGATGTTGCCCTGGGCAGGCGGCTTCAGGATCTCGGGTATTCAGCTCCAGTCGTTCGAGGAGAAATGCTTGCCAGTGTGCACATGTACCGCTCCCCCTCCCAGTTGTGGCACGGGCTGACACGGCTTGGTTCAGGAACACTCTCACGATCCCCGGTAAGCACATTATTCATGATCATCTTCATCGCGCAAATTGCATCCCCTGTACTTCACCTCATCCAAGCGACACTGGGGCAACTACCCTGGATCTTTCCCATCGTTGCCTGGTTGTTTGCGGTCCCTATGGTATTCCCCTGGATGCGGAGAATTCGATCTGCTGGACTGGCCTTGCTTTCTCCATTGGGTGCAGTCTTTATAATTCTCTCGGCTATTTGGGGTGTTATTCAGCGCTTGACTGGCCTTGGAAATCACTGGAAAGGACGTCGTGTGTAAAGAACGATGACATATTTTGGATTTTTAGCCGTTTTTTTAGGGATCCCCATCATCATCTTCCTTCTGATCACCTGGAACGATTCACGAAAAGGAATGATGATCGTTGGCTTTAAGAATGGACGCGCAGTGTGGTTCGCAATTGCCCTACATATAACGGTTGCCCTGATCTATACGACTCCCTGGGACAATTATCTGGTGGCTACCGGAGTTCTGGTATTACGATCCCGATCTTGTCACCGGAGTTCTGATAGGATATGTACCGATCGAGGAATATACATTTTTCATAGTCGAGACTCTGCTCACTGGATTGTGGTGGTGGTTTCTGGCAAGGCGAATTTCAGTTGGAAAGCCTTTTTCTCCTTCCGGGAGGCTTCGCACCCTCTCGACCCTCGCGCTTTTATCGTTGTGGGTGATTTCTCTGAGTTACCTGGTCAGCGGTTGGCCGCCAGCCACCTATCTCGCAATCACTCTTGTTTGGGCGCTGCCCCCCATCGGGCTTCAGTTTGCTTTTGGAGCGGATATTCTCTGGCGTCATATCAGGTTGGTTACCTTATCCATTATCCCCATGACCATTTATCTTTCCCTGGCAGATTCCCTGGCCATTACATCCGGAACCTGGACCATAGATCCGCGCCAATCCACAGGATTATTTATTGGGTCACTACCCATCGAGGAAGCCGTCTTCTTTCTGCTGACCAATATCTTGATCGGATTTGGAATGACGTTACTTCTGGCTGACGATAGCACCGCCCGGCTGAATACCTCAATTGCCTGGTTAAAAAGATCCGGAAAAGGATAAACCTTGCAAACCTTGTTCTGGGTATTCGCTGGATTTACTTTGGGCTCTCTCCCATTCTCACTGTGGATTGGGAAAATTGCTCTTAAGACCGACATCCGCCGACTTGGAGATGGAAATCCGGGAGCCTTCAACGTCTGGAAGGCAGGAGGCCGTATTTGGGCGATCGTCGCCATCTTGTTGGATGGTTTCAAGGGAGCTATCCCGGTCGGATTGGCTCACTATCTATTTGGCATGGATGGCTGGCCGTTGATTCCGGTCGCTTTGGCACCGTTGGTCGGACACATTTTTTCACCCCTTTTAAAGTTCAACGGCGGGAAGGGACTCGCGACCACTTTTGGCATATGGCTGGGACTGACCCTCTGGCTTGGACCTACTGTTTTCGGCTTAAGCCTTTTTGCATGGAGAAAAGTATTCAAAACTGAACAGCGAGTCATCACGGCAAGCATGTTGACTTTAATGGGGATCCTTGTCTTAACAGGTGCAGGATTTGAACTGGCAATAATCTGCCTGGTGAATATGGGATTATTATTTTGGACATACGGGAAGGATAAAAGAGGAAATGATTAATCTGATTAAGAAACAATTCGAAAATCAAAATTACATTAATATTGAAACTTTCCGCATGAATGGTCAGGGAGTTAAAACGCCAGTCTGGTTCGTGCAAGACGATGGATCACTTTATGTCCGTACTGCAGAAGGGTCCGGGAAAGTCAAAGAGGATAAACAAGAACCGCCATATCCTGGTTGCCCCATGCAAAATGGATGGGACACCGGTTAATGAATGGTTGCCTGCCCAAGCAGTTGAATTAAGGGATCCGGATGTCGACAAAAAAGTCGACCATCTGCTTAAGTCAAAGTATGGATTTCAGAATATGATATTTACGTTGAACGCCAAGCTCAAGGGAGTAAGGTACACGGTTCTGAAAATCGAATTATCTTCCTCTTCGACATAACAGATGGTAAATCCAATTATTCCTTTTTAGGCGCATCCCGGACTATGTAAAGAGGTCTTCCCTTGGCCTCATCATAAATCCTGCCTATATACTCCCCGAGGATTCCCAGGGAGATCAGCTGGACTCCGCCAAGGAACAGGACAGCCACCAGGGTGGTCGTTTGTCCTTCGAAGAAATGAGTCTCTCCAGCGAGGCGGAGCGTCACGATAATGGGTATCGCCAGAATGGCTAATCCTGCTGAGAGAAATCCAAAATAGGTGGCAAGCTGCAAAGGAAAATAGGAAAATCCGGTGATGGCATTGATCGCCAACCGAAGCATTTTCTTGAGCGGATACTTGGTCTCCCCTGAAAATCGGGCAGCACGTTTGTATTCCACTCCAATTTGCTTGAAACCGACCCATGCCCCCATACCTCGTAAAAACCGATGCTTCTCACGCATGCCGTTCATCACATTCACAACCTTGCGGTCGATCAAACGGAAGTCGCCGGTGTCGAGAGGGATTTTGACATCCGTGATGCGGTAAATCAATCGGTAGAAGAGAGAAGCTGTCCAAAGCTTGAACCGGGTCTCGCCTTCCCGCTCGGCGCGCACCGCATAAACAACCTCGTAACCTTCTTTCCATTTATTCGCTAATTCAATGATGACTTCGGGCGGATCCTGCAGATCTGCATCGATAATCACTACCGCATCGCCTCTAGCATAATCCATCCCGGCAGTGACAGCAATTTGGTGACCAAAATTGCGCGCAAAAATGACCGGACGTACCCGCCCATCTTTCACTGCCAACTCCCGAATGCGGTCGGTGGATCCGTCGGTGCAGCCATCATCCACAAGAATAAATTCCCAGGCTTCACCTGTTGTATCCATAACTTCCGAGACGCGTCTGTACAATTCGGGGATATTTTCAAACTCGTTGAAGATTGGCGCGATAATTGAATAGGTAATGCTCATTTGGATGCCTTGTCTTTTTTGATTTCTTTAGCCTTAAACTTGGGATGAATACGCGAGATCCCTGGCAGCATATCGTCTGGAGTTTGACCTGGTTCCATTTCTACAGGGAAAGGCGGCAACCCCAGCATGCGGCTGCGAACGTATTTCCCGATCACCGCCAGGGAGGCGATCACAGGGATGACAATTAGCGCACCGAGAATGCCTTCATAAATGACCGCGCCAAGGATGGCGACAAATACCAATCCCTCATGCATGCTTACACTGCGCCCCATGATGTAAGGTCTCAGCCAGACATTTTTTATGGCGATAAGAACACCATAGATCGCAATAACCAGAACTGCAAAAAGGATGTTGGAAATGTCAAGGACGGTCGATCCTTCCAGCAAGGCCACGATCGCTGCGATGGCCGTGCCTATGGCTGGACCTAAATCCGGCACAAGAGTCAGGAGACCGGTAATTACACCAATGACAATTGCGCCGGGCAGCCCGATGATCAAATAAATGATGGTGAAAACAATCCCAACCACCAGCATGAGAACGATCTGCCCGCGCAGGTAATTCATCCATACCGAGCGGATAGCCCAATAAAGGCGGCGCATATCGTTCCGGGAGCCTTCCGGTGCAAGACGCATCAGCCACTCGCGAATATCCGCCCAATCGGTCATAAAATAATAGGTGACAACAAACACCAGCAGGATGTATATCGCATTGCGTGAAGTTCTCTCAACCAGGTGTAAAGCTTCCTCGAGAACAGGAGTTCCCGCTTCAGCGACGAATCCTTTTATTGTTGGGATGACCATTTCCAAATTAAGGGTGAATGGTCCCCAGACAATCGGAGTCTGAAGGTATGGTTCAACCTGGGCAATCACTGCTGTGAATGCATCCCCGACGGCCGTAGTCTGGCTGATCAACATCGGAATGAATGAGGATATCAACCCGATCATCAACGCCAGTGTCACAAAATAAACCACATTACCGGTGACTTTTCGGGACCATTTCGTTTTTTGAGATACATATCCCACGATTGGGCTGATCAGGTAGGCAATAAAACCGGCAGCGATGATCGGTTTTAAAAGATCGCGAATATAAAACAGGAAAAGTAATACTAAGATGACCAGCAAGCCGATGACGAAATATCGGGTAGGAGGAGACCATCTCTCATTCATAATGCGTGCTTGAGATCCTCAAGGGTTGGGGAAATAATTTGAGCAGGTTTCACAGCTTGCATGGCAGCCTTGACATCCTTTAGGCCTGAGCCGGTATTTAGCACGAGAATGGGATCCGACTCACTCACAACTCCGGAGCCTGCTGCTGAGACCAATCCGGCATAAGCGGTCGCCCCGGCTGGTTCAGCGAAGATGCCCACCCTGCCGAGTTCACCGATGGCAGCAAGGATTTGTTCATCGCTCACCGTGATGTAAGTCCCACCGGTTTCTTTTGCTGCTCTTACGGCGCGGACGCCGTCTCTCGGCAGATCGACCGAGATACTGTCCGCAAGTGTAATAGCCGACACAGGTGTGATCTTTTCTGTCCCCGCATGGAAAGCATTGGCAATGGCTGCTGAACCCTCCGCCTGCACTCCAATGATCCGCGGAATCTGTTTGATCCATCCCAATGCAAACAAATCCTTAAATCCTTTATGGATTCCCGAAATGATATTTCCATCACCAACAGAGACAAAAATGGTCAGCGGGCGATTGTTCTTTTTGTTCTTTTCGCTTAGTGACAACCACCATTCCCAGATCTCAAATGCAGCTGTTTTTTTACCTTCAGCCGTGAAGGGGTTGTAGCCGGTATTCCGGCAATACCAGCCAAATTCATCGGCCGCCTTGACGGTCAAGTCAAAGGCATCATCGTAACTACCGTCGACAAGGATGACTTTCGCCCCAAAAATAAGCAGCTGTGCAACCTTAGCCGGCGGGGCGGTCTTCGGGGCAAGGATCACTGCCTTCTGCCCAACGGCCGCGGCCATCCCTGCCAGGGCCGCGCCGGCATTGCCGGTTGAAGCCGTGATCACCACGTCAGCTTTGATTTCCCGGGCGCGTTCGACCACAACTGCGCTGGCGCGATCCTTGAAGGACGCAGTCGGGTTGCGCGATTCATCCTTTAACCAGAGAAATTTAAGATTGAGTTTTTCTGCAAGGCGGGGCATCTCAAAGACCGGAGTCCCTCCCGCCATGCCCAAGGGGGTATGCTCGGCTTTGGGATCGTCCACGGGCAGCAGGGGGAGGTAGCGCCAAAGAGATGGGACATCCCGGCAGGTGAAATCGTCCGGCTCGAATTTCTTCTTGAGATAGTCGTAATCCAGGACAACATCCAGATTTCCCCCATCAGACGGGCAGGTGTAAGTGACCTGACCAGGCAGGTACTCTGCCCCGCATAATGAACAACGATAGCCGGTGAATTTTTGCATAGTGAGACCTTCCCAACATGATTTTACCCGATATGGACCATCGGGTGAAATACCCTGTAGATAAACACTTAGGGAATTATTTTTCTACGGGCGATTTCCCCCGCTCCCAAATCTCCCTTGCAATCAACTCCTGATCCACAGGGGTTTTATCAATCCTGACTCCGACTGCGTTGTAAATCGCGTTGGTGATCGCCGGTGTGGTCGGGATGCTACAGATCTCACCCACTCCCTTCGCACCATAGGGACCTTCCGCGACGGGATGCTCGACAATGATAGGCGTGATCTCGGGGGTGAGCATGATGCCGGGGATACGGTACCGGGCGAGGTAATCGGTGACAACATTGCCATCCTCGACAATAAATTCCTCGGTGAGAGCATTTCCCAAGCCCATCATCACACCCCCTTCGACCTGGCCTTTCAATCCCAGAGGGTTGACCGCCATGCCTACGTCGTTGGCGGAAATCACCTTCAGTACACGCACCTCGCCAGTTAAAGTGTTGACTTCCACTTCAGCAGCCTGAACGCCATAGGAAAATGCGAAGTGCATATCGCCGCCCGTGCCGAGGGGTTGGGTCTTCGGCGCCTCATATTCGTACCGGACGCGCGGATGCTGACCCATCACGGTCATTTCCTTATAGACATCTGCATAATTCATCGAGTGCCCATTGACGTGGACGACACCATTCTCAAAACGGATCTTCTCCGGGCGGACATCATATTTTTCGGCCAGTGAGGCGGTGATCTGGTCCCGAAGGGTTTTCGCTGCATAACGCGAGGCGTTACCGGTGACAAAGGTCTGGCGCGAAGCAGTGGTCGGACCACCATTGGGGGTCAGGTCAGTATCCATGACCAGTACGCGCACCTGCTCCGGCGGGACAGCCATCTCCTCCGCCACAATCAACCGCATCACCGTGACGAGTCCCTGCCCCAACTCGGCAGCCGAACTGCGTACCTGGAAGGTGCCGTCGGCATAGAGTTCAACATCCGCACCGGATTTATCGGGTGCGCCTCCGCCGAGACCGGTGTTCTTATAGGCTGCGGCAAAACCCCAGGCTCGAACAAGATTCGGTTTGGCAGGATCAATGACCGGCTTGAACGGCTGCGGGTTCTTCTTGCGCATTTCCGCATCCACCCGGTCGATACACTCCTTCAGACCGACGGACTCGCGCAATTCCTGTCCTGTATTGGTGATGCTTCCCACGTGAAGCGCATTCATGCGGCGAAGTTCCACCGGCTCAATGTTCAATTTCTCTGCCAGCATGTCCATCATGGACTCGACCGCAAACGCGGACTGTGTCACCCCAAAGCCGCGGAACGCGCCTGCCGGGGGATTGTTGGTGTACATCGCGTAACAGTCCGCGCGTACATGCGGGATATCGTAAGGACCGGCAGAGTGCGTGGTGGCGCGTGTCATCACTTTTTCGCCGAGCGAGGCATAAGCTCCGGTATCCCCATAAAGCTCGGTTTCCGCAGCGACAAGGCGTCCGTTTTTCTTCGCGCCGATCTTGACACGGATTTGGGTGGCATGCCGTTTGGGGTGGACAAGCAGGCTCTCGTGGCGGTCGAAGAGCAGCTTGACAGGCCGCTGGGTGGCATCGGCGAGCATCGCCACATGGATCTGCCCCATCACATCTTCCTTGCCGCCGAAGCCGCCGCCCATCAACTGCCCGACGATCCGCACGCGCTCCTCCGGCCATCCCATCACACGCGCTACCTGCGTTCGATCCTGGTAGGGAATCTGCGAGCCGACGTATATTTCCATGCGCCCATCGGAGAGCGGCACACCGATACTGCATTCCGGTTCGATGAAGGCATGGTCGGTGATCTGGGTGCGGAAGGTGTGCTCGAGGACCACATCCGCTTCCGCAAAACCGTGCATCCATATCGCCCTTGCGCACCTTGATGTGCTTGAGCAGGTTTCCCTTCTCGTGGAGCTGCGGAACGCCCTCCTGCCGCGCCTGGACGGCGTTGGTGATGACAGGCTGAAGGTCGAATTCCGCCTCGATCAACCCGGCCGCCTGGTCTGCGATCTCCTGGGTCTGCGCCGCAACGATGGCAAGCGCATCCCCCACGTAGCGGACGCGTTCACCGACCCCGACCATCACAGGCCAATCATAAATGACCAAACCATGATTATGTTCGCCGGGAATATCCTCAGCGGTAAGGACTGCAGCAACACCGGGCAGAGCTTTGGCTTTGGAGACATCCAGCCGGGTCAGGAATCCATGCGGGATCATCGCACGCCGCACCCGCGCAAATAACATTCCCGGGAAAACGAGATCATCCGTAAAGATGGCTTTCCCGGAAACCTTTTCGACCGCGTCCGGTCGGTGGTGGCTGCGCCCCACTGACTTCTGGCCAAAAATCGAATCAGGGACACGAGGCTTGGAGACGGGCTCTCCAGTCCGAAGCGCTTGGGCAGCGGCAAGGATGGCGTCTTCAATGGAGGGATAGCCTGCGCACCGGCAAAGAGTGTCTTTCAGTGCAAACCGAATGTCTGCGCTATCCGCATCAGGGTTTCGCTTCAGCAGTGCGTAAGCGGTCATGATCTGCCCGGGGATGCAGAATCCGCACTGCACCGCGCCATGCTCCACGAAAGCTTCCTGCAAGTGGATGCAACTTCATCTCGTCGTGGACGCGCTGCGCCAAGCCTTCGATGGTGACGATCGTTTTTCCATTCGCACGTTCGGCGGGATAGACGCACGACATGATCGGCTCGCCATCCACCAGGACGGTACACGCGCCGCACTCAGCCTCGTTGCAGCCGATCTTAGTCCCCGTCAAGCGAAGCCTCTCGCGCAACAGGGTGGAAAGGGTCTCGCCTGGGATGGATTGGAGCGAATATTGAATATCGTTTACGATTAGATTGATGAGTGCCATACCATTAATCCAATTCTGCGCGTTCCCACGCGGTATCGAGCGTATCCCTAAATAATCCAATGACAATGTGCCTGCGATAATCCGCAGAGGCACGACGTGCGCTTGTCCGGAACTGTGCCTGCGCGAGCATCACCTCGACCGTTCGGTTGATCGAATCTTCGTTGAACGATTGTCCCCGCATGACCGCTTCAGCCTGTGTGGCACGGAAGGGAGTCGCAGCTCCTGGACCGACTGCGATGTGAATATCCTTGACTACATCATTTTCCCGCTCCAACCAGACAGCGCAATTCAGGATGGGCAGCGCTACCCCCTGCGGACGCATGATCCGTTTGAAGCAGGACGCTTGTCCCTTCGTAATTTTAGGAAGAATAAAACCGACAATGAGTTCTTCGCCTTTTTTAATGGCTGATTTCCCCGGGCCGAGGAAGAGCGAGGGGAACGGCACTCGGCGCGAACCAGAAATGCCAGCAATCTCGGCCTGCGCGTCGAGGGCAGTCAGGGCGATGGTCCCGTCTGCGGCTGGGAGGGCATGGGCGACATTGCCTCCGAGGGTGGCTGTGTTCCGAACCTGGGGCCCCGCAATCAGGTTGCAGGCTTCGACCAATGCCTGGCCGTGCAATCCAACCAGAGGGTCCAGCGCGATTCGATTGACCGGGACGGCAGCACCGATGAAGAGGTCCTCCCCTCTCACTTCGAGGGCAGTCATCTCAGCGACGGAAGTCAAATCAATTATGGTATGGACGGGGGTATGGCGGCCTTGTTTCAAGTCAAGCAACAGGTCTGTCCCGCCCGCAATGGGCATGACCGGACCGGCAGCAGTCGAAAGCGCTTGAATGGCCTCGCCAAGGGAGGTCGGCTGTTTGTATTCCTGCCAAAGGTTCATAGGTGGTGTCCTTCTGAAAAAGGCGGCGGTACTTTTCGATGGGATTTTCCCAACGCCGCGGATGTGACCCACACCCAGCGACCACCAAACCGATGGATTAATATTCTAAACCTTAAATCAGATAATATTGGTAGTATTTTAAATTACTCTTAATATATGACATCACTTTACGGGTTTTTTACAGCAGCATCTTCGGGATGGACGCCTGCCATGAGAAGTCCCAGCTTTTCAGGGGTGGCACTTTCGCGCGGGACAATGTCCATGATCTGACCTTCATAAATGACCGCAATGCGGTCAGAGAGAGCGAGGATTTCATCGAGGTCTTCCGAGATGAGCAGGATGGCTGCGCCTTTACGCCGCTCGACCAGTAATTGCTCTCGCACGTATTCCGTCGCACCGATGTCGAGGCCACGGGTTGGTTGAGCCGCCACGATCACGCGCGGATTGCGGGAAAGCTCACGCGCCAGGACCACCTTCTGGATGTTGCCGCCGGACAGGTTCTTCACCAGTGTATCCCGGGAGGGTGTCTTGACCTGGAATTTGTTAATTAACTCATCCGAATGGCTTGCAATGCTACGCAGGTTCAAAAAACCGGAACGAGAGAAGGGTTGTTTGTGATGTTCGCGCAGGATCATATTTTCAGCAACAGAGAAATTCTTGATCATGCCGTCACGCATGCGTTCCTCGGGGATGTAGGAGAGCATACGCGCTGTCAAATCACCCGGCGCAAAACCGGTCACATCATCCCCTTCAAGGATGACTCGTCCATCGGTGATCTTGCGCAGGCCGGTGACTGATTCGGCCAATTCGCGCTGACCGTTGCCTGAAACACCGGCAATGCCGAGAATTTCGCCGGAATAAACTTCCAGGGAAACATTGCGCAGACCGGGAGTGCCTCGGTCGCTGCCGCATGAAACCTGGTCGAGCTGCAGGCGGCATTGGCCAAGGTCCACATTGCCCCGGTCCGGGGTGAAGCCAATCTCGCGTCCCACCATCCAATTGGCCAGGATCTGCTTGGTAACTTCGGAAGTGGGACGCGTGCCGATCTTGCGTCCATCGCGGAGGACTGTCACCCGGTGGCTGATTTCCACCACCTCATGAAGTTTGTGCGAGATGAAGATCAACGCGTGACCGTCCTTCACCATCCCATTCATGATGACAAATAATTCATCCACTTCCTGTGGAGTCAGCACGGCGGTAGGTTCATCGAGAATAAGCAGGGCTGCGCCGCGATAAAGAGCCTTGATAATTTCAACACGTTGCTGCTGACCCACCGAAAGCTGCCAGACATACGCACCCGGGTCGATCTTCAACCCGTAAATATCCGCCAATTCCAGGATTCGTTTCGATACCCGGTCGAGATCGGTGAGCGGCCCACGGGAGGATGTCAGTCCCAGGGCGACGTTTTCAGCGACAGTCAGAGTAGGTACCAGCATGAAATGCTGGTGGATCATTCCAATTCCCAGATTGATGGCATCCGTCGGTGACGAGATCGTGACCGGGCTATCATTGAGGCGTATTTCGCCTTCATCCGGGTGGTACATCCCATACAGGATTTTCATCAAAGTGCTTTTTCCCGCGCCGTTCTCGCCCAGGAGCGCGTGAACCTCCCCTGACATCACGTCAAAGTCAACACGATCATTGGCAAGCACACCGGGAAATCTCTTTGAGATCCCAAGCATCTGAAGACTATTGATTCGGGTACGACCGGAGGGGAGTGTGTTTGAATCAGTCATCGCGCCATCCTGATAACATCAAGAGCGTACAAGCCTTGCGAAGGCATAAAACCTTCGCAAGGCTTTTGCATCACAAACGAATTACGGCAAAGTGATCGTAACCGTTCCGTCGACGATTCCCTGGATGGTTGAATCAGCCAATGCCTTGGCCTCTTCGGAAAGAGCATAGTCCGGATTGTATTCAATCACCTCACCGCCATTGGCAAGGTTGGCTTTGAAGGACTGCCCACCGAGCGTCCCGGATTTTATGAGGGTGATCATCTCGTTCAGAATACCCTCCCAGTGATAGACCTGGTTGGCAACCACAACGGAGGGTGCAAGAGACGACTGGTTGGACTGCGTACCGAACCATAATACGTTGTTCTCTTCGGCTTTACCGATCGCGCCCACAACCATCTGGGCGGTGCCGGTCAGGGCATCTGCGCCGGCAGAGATGTGAGTTGTCGCAGCTTCGGAAGCGAGTGCAACGTCCGAGAAGGAACCGATGTAGTTCACATTCACCTGGGCGTCAGGGTTGGTCGCCAGAGCTCCGGCTTTGAACCCATCCACGTACAGTTTTGCATCACCGGTCTCGATGGGACCCACCACACCGATCACGTTACTCTCGGAAAGAGTGGCTGCCAGAACACCGTTGACATATCCGCCTTCCTGGGAGGCGGCTTCATAGGCGAACACATTGGGCAGGCCAAAAGTATCCACGGTAGTGCCCCAGGCAAAGCTGGTCTCCGGGAAGTCCGGCGCGATTTCCTGGAGGGAGGAACCGTATTGCGAACCGTGTGCAATCACCAGGTCGAATCCCTGTGAAGCATAGTCACGGATGGCTGCAGCGGCATCATCGACAACGAACATGCCTTCTGAATAAACAAATTCAAAATTATCCGCGCCCATTTCTTCCTGGACACGAACGAGTGCATCGTACATGCTCTGGCTGAAAGCCAGATCATTGATGGCACTAGGCATGACGACTGCCACGCGGAACGGCTCCATGGGTACTTCCGTCGCTGCAGGTGCCTCTGTTGCAGCGGGAGCTTCAGTTGCTTCAACTGGTGCTGCGGTCGGTGCCGGCGCTTCCGTCGCGGGAGTACCACAGGCGCTCAAGATAAGGGTAAAGGCGAGAGTTAAGCTTAATAACCATGCAAACTTTTTCATTTTTCTTCTCCTTGAATATATTTGAAAGTTCTAAGTGTCAGGAAAATTCGATCTGAAATTTGAAACTACTATCTGGCAGGCACCTCCTATCCCGAAAATCAGCTGTCTCTTTCGAAGGGTTTTGTCAATGCGGATGGGGCTCGAACTTTGGATGCGGTGGCCACCAGAACCAGGATGGTCAGTACGTAAGGCATCATCACCGCAATATCGGAGGGAATGGCGCCTCCCTTCACTTGAATCCACAATTGAAGCGAGCTGACCATGCTGAATAACAGTGCGCCACCCAAAACGCCCAACGGTCTCCAGGCAGCCAAAGTATACCAGCGCAACTGCAATAAAACCGAGACCACTGGTCATGTTTTGTTGGAAGACATTCAGCAGGGCAATCGAGAGTGAGGCACCGGCTAACCCGGAAAGGGTTCCACCCAGGATGACTGTAAAATAACGTACGCGCGCCACGCTTACTCCCAGCGAATCGGCTGCATCTGGGTTCTCACCGACAGACCGAATCTTTAATCCCAGTGTTGTCTTGTTAAGAACAAACATTGCGATGGGCACCAACAGGTAGGCGCCGTAAACCATGATATTCTGGCTGAAGAAAATTTCACCAATAACCGGAATATCGCTCAGCACGGGAATATAAATTTCCGGAAAGCCCTTGACGGTCTCCACATTCCCGACTAATTTCTGGAAAAGCAAATCGCTCATTCCGAGGCCGAAGAGAAAAAAGCCGATTCCACTGATCCCCTGCTCGGCACTCAAATTGACAGTGACATACGCCATGGCAAGTCCCATCGCTGCGCCAACGAGCATGGCAACGAGCACACCCAGCCAGAGATTTTCGGTAATTAACACAACATAAAAAGCAGCAAACGCACCCAGGAGCATCTGGCCTTCGACGCCCAGGTTGAGCACACCGCTGCGCTGTCCAAAGGTCTCGCCGATGGAAGCATATAAATATGGGGTCGCCAGACGAATTCCCGATGCCAGGATGCCAATCAGGACAGTAGCAGTAAAGAAGTCGGAAATCATGGCTGCTATCTCCCCTGGTTGTATTTTTTCATTATCGGCAGGATGGCGGTGGTTCCTCATCCTCCCTTGCGGCAGCCAGCCTTCGTTTTTGCCTTCTTCTTCTCCAAATTTCACTGCTGACCACGAAGATCACCACCAGTCCGTTGAGTACGGTCACGAAGGCTGAAGGGACCTGCACCGCCCTTTGCATGCTATTGGCTCCAACCAGGAGCCCGCCAAACAGGACCGAAGCCGGGATCGACCAGAGGGGATGCAGTTGGCCGAACAAGGCAACCACAATCCCGTTGAAGCCTGCGCCGCCTGTAAATCCCGAAGAGGAACCATCCGTGATCATTCGATAGTTCACGCCAAAGACCTGATTTGTTCCAGCCAGGCCTGCAAAAGCCCCACTCAACAACAAGGCAAGGACTATAAAACGTTGGACATTGATCCCTGCATATCGCGCAGCATGCGGATTCTGTCCCACTGCCCGGATACGATAACCCAGTGTCGTACGCCATAACAGGATGTAAACGAGGATCGCCAGCACCACTGCGATCAAAGCACCCAGATGCAATCGAGTGGGGACTAGGCGAGGCAAACGGAAAAATTCCAACAGGCGCGCTGTCTGAGGAATCTTGGAAGCCAGTTCAGCCTGCGAGGGATCTATCATCGGTCCCCTAAGAAGGAAGTTCATCAACTGCACAGCAATGGCATTCATCATGACCGTGCTTAGGATTTCATTCACGTTGAAATAAGCTTTTAGATAACCGGGAATCCCACCCCAGAACGCCCCGCCTAAAAATCCCGCCATCATGGCAAGCAGGATCACAAACCAGCCATAAAGTCCTGTCAGGGACAGACCCACCCATGTCGCCAGGAGTGCACCGATGATCATCTGACCTTCCCCACCGATGTTGATTACATCCCCGCGAAACGAGATACAAATGCCGATGGCAACCAGCAGCAAGGGCGTCGCTTTGACAATCGTCTCAGCCAGAGCATTAGGGCTGCCAAAAGCCCCCTCAAAAAGTGCTTTATAGGCTTCTATGGGATTGACACCCAGGAAGAGCAAAATTACTGCGCCAACACCGAGTGCCGCAAGAGTGGCAAAGACCGGCAGGAGGCCATCAATTAACCGGGAGAACCATTCCTTACGCAGCAGTCTCTTGATGGCCAGCATGAATACTCCTGTTTATGTCAGTGTAACGGAAGCCTGAAGAATTACTCAGTATCAAAAGGCACACCTAAAGCAGAGGGAGGATTTGCCTGGAGCGCACGAATAACCTTTGCAATGCTGCGGCGGGTATTCTCTGGCAATAAGGCAAGTGAGCGTTGGACCCATTCCGCATTGCCGATATTGACCAGCACCAATGCCAGTATCATAAGTGGGAAGGGCGCAACCTGCAGGACTTGCGAAGGGACACCAGGAAGACTCGGCTGCAGCACAATCCCCAGCCATTGAAGAAGCGCGAAGAGGTAGACACCGAACGCTGCCCGTACCGGATTCCACGCACCGAAAATGGTAATCGCGAGGGCAATCCAGCCGATACCGTCGAGTCCTGAGATGGTGCCCTTCCACCCTGCCTTGATGGACAGGGAATAGATGGGACCAGAAAGCCCAATGATCGCCCCTCCGATGACAGTGTAGAGATAACGGAGCTTGTTCACATCGGCTCCGCGCACAAAAGCCGCTGCCGGGCGTTCTCCGATACCTTGAAGCAGAAGTCCAGGTCGAGTCTTGTATAACCAGAGCCAGCAGGCAAAGATGAGCAGGAAACTGGCATAAGTCATCCAGTTGTGCTTAAAGAATAGCGTCCCAAGATAAGGTAGATCCGCCAATAAAGGAATCGGAGTGTTGTCCAGACGCGGTCCAGAAAGACCCATAACCGGATTACCAAGGAAATAGGCCAAATCACGGCAAAGGAGCGCTAGTACGAATCCGACCGCCACTTGAGACTGTTTTAAGGTGATACTGCTAAAGGCAACGATTAGCGCGACAGCTGCGCCAACCAAAGCGCCGGTCAGAAAACCAAGGAAAAGATTGTCTGTCGATACGGCAATAGCAAAGCTGCTCATCGCAGAGAGCAAGATGGTACCATTCATCGAGAGGTTGATCAAACCAGCTCGTTCGGTCAATGTTTCGCCCATCACCGCGAACATTACCGGAGCTGCTGCTGCAAGCACACCTGCAAGACCAATGATTATCGCCTCAGTCGTCATGGGCATCTCACTTCTTTTTCATAATTTTCTGGCGGATACCCTCCACCAACAGCACGGACAACACCAGCGTTCCTTGAATCACGCCCGAGAGGGATGAGTTGAGTTTTAGGATGATTGGGAGCTGGATGCTGCCAATATTCAACGCGGCAAAGAAAAGTGTCACAGGGACAGCCCAGACCACCTGGTAATTCACCAGCATCGCCACCATCAATCCCAGATAGCCGTAACCGCTGGAGATGGATGGGATCAGACGGTGATAAACCGCCGTGACTTGCATCGCGCCTGCTGCCCCAGCAAAAGCTCCACACGCAATGAATGCGACCATCATATACTGCCAGGTTGGAACCCCCAATAGGTAGGCTGCATTGGGATTCTTTCCGACGGCTTTTAGTCTCAATCCAAAATAAGTGCCCTGTAGCAATAGATAGACCAGGAGAACCCCAAGCACCGCCAGTAACACCGACCAGGGGCTAAAGCGCATCCCCTCCAGCGCAGGCAGCCACAGCGTTTTTGGGAAAGGTTCTGTACCGCTCATGGAAGCCACCCCGGGTCGTTTCCATGGACCGAAGATCAACCATAACGAAAAAGCGATAGCAACAAAATTCAAACCTAATCCACCGAATATTTCATTGACGCCCCCGAAGGTTTTCAATGCTCCCGTCAAGGACGCCCAAAGGGCTCCACCCGCCATGCCTGCCAGAACGGAGAGGATGATGACAACGACAGGGGAGAGTGTACTATCCTGCAGCAATCGGAGCGCCCAGGTGGTGGAAATCGCGCCTAGAATTATCTGCCCTTCGATGCCAATATTCCACAAACCAGCTGCAAAGGTGATCAACAGACCGGAAGTGACCAGCATCAATGGCACCCATGCGATCAATACATCTGAAAATTTCGCCCACGAACTGAAGGAACCCTTGAAAAGATTAATATAAGCAGCGAGGGGCGGTGCGTCAGCGGCGATAAGCACGAGGGTGGTTAGGAATAAAGCCAGTGCTATTGCGCCGATTTTCCATGTAATATTGATGAGGGTCTCATTACGCACGAGCCACCTCCGCACCAAAACCATCCCACCCCTTGCCACCGATCAACTGTCCAAGCTGGTCAACTGTTGTTGAAGCCGCCTCCAGCGGAGGCGAAACCTTCCCGGCAAAGAAAACCATCACACGATCGCTGTATTGGAGAATCTCATCAAGGTCGGATGATATGAAAAGGATTGACGTTCCCTGTTGGCAGCGCTCCTTAAGTTTACTCCAGATGTACATCACGGATTCTATATCCAAACCCCGGGTCGGATGCTCCATCAGAATAAGCAAGAGCGGCATACGCAGTAATGCCAGTAAAGCCCTCTGCTGGTTACCTCCCGAAAGGGACTCAATCGGGCTGGCTGGCATACCTTTGATATTGTAGGTCTTGATCCGGTCCTGAGCCAATCGCACTGCATGGTCGTGATTGATGAAGATCCCATGGGTTTCTTCGGCAAGAACAAAATGCTCAGTCAGGGTCAAGCCGGGCACCAATCCTTGTTCAAGACGGGCTGCCGGCAAATAAGCCACTCCCAGATTTTTGAACGCATGATATGGCTTACCGGTAAGATCCTTCGACTCCACCAGGATTTTCCCCGAAACTGATCTCACAAGGCCTGCACAAGCTCGAAGGAAAGTTGTCTGCCCGCTCCCCTCCATTCCAGCCAGTCCGATGACTTCCCCGGCTCGGACATCAAGCGTAACACCCTTGATTTGCAGGCGCGAGTTTTCGAGGCTGACCTTATCCAGTTGTAGAACGATATCGCCAGCCGGTATGGGTTGTCGCCCACCGAATTTGATTACCTTCCCGAACATCATGGAAACCAGGGCGTCAGTTTCATAAGGCGGTTCGGCGGTACCGACCAGTTCGCCCTGTCTCAGGACAGCCACTCGATGGCAAAGGTGCTCGACATCTTCGAGTTTATGTGAAACGAAGATAATTGTTTTTCCCTGACCCGCAAGAAGCTTGAGCGTCTCAAAGAGTTTATCCTTTTGAGAGGAGCTGATGCCCGTCGTCGGTTCATCGAGGATCAACACAGAAGCACCCAACCATATCAGGCGGATGATTTCCAGCTGCTGGCGTTCGCCCACAGAAAGGGCATCCACATAATCCTCGGGGTCAAGTGAAAACCCAAATTGGTCAGAAAGCTGCCTGATACTTCGGAGGACATCCGAACGGTTGGGAAAGAGCCCGCCAGCATGACCAAGCAGAAAATTGTCAACCACTTTCATCGGGGGGAAATCGAGCGGGTCTTGATGGAGCATTCCCACTCCATGCTTGATCGCATCAGCAGGCGAATGTATGACGACCTGGCTGCTGTTCAGAAGGATTTCTCCCCCGTCCGCATGGATAAAACCGGAGAGAATTTTCATCAGCGTGCTTTTTCCAGCACCGTTCTCTCCCAAAATACCCTGGATCGTCCCAGGGGAAATGATGAGATTGATCCCGTTGTTTGCGTGTACCTTCCCGAACGTCTTGTGGATGTTTCGGAGTTCGACCTGCATAGATTATCCTTGGACAAAGGGCTATGGATTTTTATCTAGTATGACAGGAATAAAGAGTAGGGGCACATTCTTGTGCCCCTACTCTGCTTATCCCACATTTTATTGAGGCACGCTTTGACCTTCCATTCCTTCCAGCAGTTGAGGCAGGTACCAGACTTCCTGTTCAGTACCCACAACACCATCCGCCAGATATTCCGTACCATCTTGTAGATTAATCGGTCCGGTCCACAGGTTCAAACCACCAGCAAGTTCCGTGATAAAGGCATCCACCTTGGCTGCATTGTCAGCTGAAAGCGCTGCACCTTTAACAAAACCAACCGCGGTAGTGTCAGGATTGTTGATGTCGCTCCAGTCCGGTTCATTCCATTCAAAGACTGACTCAAAGTTACCTTCTGCGGCAGCGCCAATGGTTCTCAAATAGGCAGGACCCCAGTTGAAGTACGGTACGCCGAGGCAGATCTCCTTGCCTTCATCGCATGAGCCGATATAGTCATAAGGGATCGCCCACACCTGCTTGCCTTCGCCGGCAAACTTCTTGGCTTCGGTGACCGCTTCGGTAGTGTCGATGCCTGAAATAATGACATCATAACCACTGTTAATAAAGTCGTCCGCCACCTGGGTTGGGTCAGAAGTAACGCCGGGGATGTTGAACCAGAATCCAATCCAAGTTACTTTGAATTTCAAATCAGCAGGATCCTTGCCAAGGACATCCTCCCAGCAGTAACGTGCTCCAAGATAAGCGGAGGAGGCCAACCGGCGGGTTTCATCATTAATCAATGGACCAAGATAGCCAATTTGTCCGGTCTGGCTGGTCAGGGCAGCCGCACAGCCGGCGATCATCTTACCGTATTCCATGCGACCCATGATATTGGCCATATTGGGGATTTGAATATAAGCATTTCCATCTTTCCAGACTTGATCGCCTGAGGCCATGATGACGGGAATTTCAGGGTTTGCCTGGGCAAATTCCGTGGAGCTGTCCTTCATGTCATCCGAGTTGAAGATGACCAGCTGGGCGCCCTGGGCAACCAGTTCTTCAGCCAATTGCGCTGGTGTCGTACCAGGCCGGTCAGCCGGGTTGACCTTGTCAATGTAGAGCATCTTTGCGCCAAGTTTTTCTTCAACATACAGACCGGCATCGTAGTGAGCCTGGCTCCATCCACGGTCATTATAAGGACCAACCAATAGCATGCCAAATACAAAAGGCTGCGGGGCTTCAGTTGGGGCGGGAGCTTCAGTTGGGGCGGGAGCTTCTGTAGCCTGGGGTTCTTCTACAGGAGCTGGTTCTTCGGTCGGTGCAGGCGTACCGCATGCCGAAAGGACCATGACAGCAACAACAAGTACCATGAACAAACGGAACAAATTGTGACGCATATTTCTTCTCCTCGTTTAGAAAATGGTTTGAGACGTCAAGAGGAAGGCATGATGTTGTATCAAAGTGTTCGATGCACCTCCTTTCATCTCATTTGGCAAATGATACATCAAGCGTTTTCACGCCTGATGCCATAACCAATATAGCACTAATTAGTTATGAAAAAAAGGTCTGAATGTCATGAGCATACATGTATAGATGTCTTTTTTTCATAATCCATTTCGTGCATCCAAAACAAACCATTAATCCTGGACAATCCAGGTACCGGTTTCACCTTTGAGTGCCCGGCTGATATTTTCCGGATTGGTGATCAGCGCTTTCTCACCGCCATTCTCGAGATACCAGATGATCGCCTGGATCTTGGGCGCCATCGAACCCTTGGCGAAATGAGTTCCCTCGGCAAGGTATTTCTTTGCTTCGGAGAGTGTCATTTTATCCAGCCACTTCTGGTCGGGTTTGCCAAAATTGATCGCCACTTTTTCGACAGCCGTCGAGATAACGAAAAGGTTGGCTTTGATCTGCTGGGCGAGCAGACTGCTGGCGTAATCCTTGTCAATCACTGCCGCCACGCCTTTGTATTGACCGTCCCCGGCATCGATGACCGGGATACCACCGCCGCCCACCGTGATGGTGACGATTCCCTCTTTGAGCATGGCTTTGACGGTGCTCAACTCGACGATTTCCTTGGGGAGCGGCGATGCCACCACCCGGCGCCACCCGCGGCCTGCATCTTCGACAATCGACCAGCCCTGCTCTTTTTCCCTGCGCTTGGCTTCGTCAACTACCATGAATCCACCAATCGGTTTGGAGGGTTTTTTGAAGGCGGCATCGTCCTTGTCGACGAGGACCTGGGTGATGACTGTCGCAACGGATTTCTCGATCTTACGCCGGTGCAATTCGTTTTGCAAAGTCTGCTGAAGGGCATATCCGATTGCACCCTGGCTGTCCGCCCCGCAGACCTCAAGAGGGACTTCGTGCATGCCCTCGACCTTGGCAGCGATCTCCGAACGACGGAGGATGAATCCCACCTGCGGACCATTTCCGTGGCCGATGGCAACGTCCCAGCCGGCCTCGATCATGTCCGCGATATGCAGAGTGGTTTCCTTCGCAGCCAGATACTGGTCTTCGACGGTGACGTGTTTCTCGTCCTTGATGAGGGAGTTGCCTCCAATGGCAACGACAGCAAGTTTTTTCTGGGTCATGGGTTCTCCTATTACTATCAAAAGTTATAAGTTGTCTGGACAAGTAATCTTAAATAATTGGAGCTTTATTGGCAAGAATTTGAGGCTGCTGTTGAGTGATGCAATGGATATTGCCTCCACCCAGGAGAATCTCGCGGGCTTGAACACCCACCACCCTCCGCTCAGGCAACAGGTTCTGAAGCAATTTCAAAGCATCGGTATCATGCGGATCATTAAAAACTGGGACGATGGCACCTCCATTGCAGAAATAAAAGTTGATATACGACGCGGCCATGCGATCGCCGGCTTTTCGGGGTAGAGTCCCATCTACAGCATCTACGCCTTCAGATTCTTCGGCAGATATCAGGATGGGATCCGGCTGATGAATCTTGTGGATTTCAAGCTTACGCCCTTTTGCATCGGTCTGTGAATTTAAGTATTCATAGGCTTCTTTGGACCGTTCATATTGTGGGTCAGATTTGTCATCGGTCCATGTTATGGCGATCCTACCGGGCTTAAGAAAGCAAGCCATATTATCCACATGACCGGATGTCTCATCGCAAAAAACTCCACGCGGTATCCACAGGACTTTTGCCACATTGAGATAGACCTCAAGGTGAGATTCAATCGCTTCCTTGGTCAGTTCCGGGTTGCGGCCTGGGCTGAGCAGACATTCCTCGGTGGTCATGCAGGTGCCTTCGCCATCCACATGGATGGAACCGCCCTCCAGAACAAGCGGAGCTTTGTACCGGTCAATCCGTTCCATTTCAAGCACTTTTTCGGCGACAGCTTCATCCAGATCCCAGGGGAAGTACAGGCCATGATCGAGACCGCCCCATGCATTGAAGATCCAGTCGATACCTCGGACGCCGCCTTTACCATCGACGACAAAAGTAGGACCGCAATCGCGCATCCAGGCGTCGTTGTTCGATAACTCCACCACACGAACTTGAGGCAGGAGCATCTGGCGCGCATGGGAATATTGGTCGTGGTTGACTCCTATCGTTACAGGCTCGAATTGTGAAATTGCTGCCGCCACCTCAGTAAATGCTTTTTGCGCCGGTCCTCCCGCCTTGCGCCAGTTGTCCGGGCGCTGCGGCCAAAGCATCCATGTCCCGCTGTGTGGAGAAAACTCAGCGGGCATTACAAATCCATCAGCCTGAGGGGTGGAAGACAGGGTGCGGGACAAAGTTACTCCAACGAGAGGGTTTTCGATTCCATGGTCACCTTACTTGAAAAACGCTTCCACCTGACCCTGATGAAAATCCTTTAGTTCTTGCGCAGGATGTTTCAGTCGAGGATAGACGAAGTAGACCAGCAATCCTTTTTCGGTGTGCAACCGATTCTCAGACTGGTCAAAAATGATCGAGCGCGGATGGTCCATCACCTCATCGGTGGCTTCCACACCGCGAGAAGCGGGCAGGCAGTGCATAAACTTGCAGTGCGACGGCGCATTCTCGAACAGCGATTTGTTGACTTGAAAATCGGGCATAAAAGCAGCGCGCCGCTCAGGGATCTGGTCCTCCTGCCCCACCCACCACCACAAGTCCGTGTAGATGAAATCCGCATTCTTGACCGCGGCAAGCGGATCTTCTGTGATGGTCAGACTACCGCCTGATTCGACACAATTGGCCATCGCCCCGTCAACCCATTCTTTCGGCGGTTGATATTTCTTCGGCGCTGCATGGGTGAAGTGCATGCCCAGTTTCGTGCAGATCAGCATCAGGGAGGAGAGCACGTTGGTGGCGTCACCAATGAATGTGACGCTCAAGTCCTCCAACTTTTTCCCGGCAGGCATGTGCTCCATCATGGTCATCGCATCGCACACCACCTGGGTGGGATGGTTGTAATCTGTCAGCCCGTTGATGACAGGCACTTCAGCATGCCTTGCCAGTTCGGTCACCGTGGCATGCTTGAGCGTGCGCGCTTCGATCACATCGCACATCCGGGAGAGCACCTTAGCGGTGTCATACATGGACTCTCTCACACCAAGGTGGATTTCCCCCGGTTTTAGATAAAGTGCGTGACCGCCCAACTCAGTCATGGCGACTTCAAAGGATACGCGTGTGCGGGTGGATGGTTCTTCAAAGATCATCGCCAGCGAGGCATCCTGCAACAACTTCGGTGTGCAGCCTTCTTTATCCGCAGCTTTGATCCTGCGAGTCAGCTCGATGATATCGAGCAGCTCTTTTTTTGTGAAATCCTGCGTGTCGATAAAGTGACGAACGGACATGGACCAGATCCTTATTGCTCAGGTTTTTATCGGAGCAATCTCACATCATATAGATTGCTCCATTGTGTGAAACCAGGTTAGGACATCGTCAAGGCCATAACGGCCTTTTGAGCATGCAGGCGATTCTCAGCTTCGTCAAAGACGACCGAATTCGGACCATCGAGCACCTTGCTGGTCACTTCGATATCCCTGTCGGCAGGCAGAGGGTGCATATAGATGGCATCCGCTTTGGCAACTTTTAGCTTGGAGTCATCCATGATCCAATTCTTGTAGGAATCCTGGAGTTTCTTTCCCTCAGTTTTGTCATTTGTTGTCAGCAGCGGACCCCAGGATTTAGCGTAGATGACGTCTGCATCCTTGCAGGCTTCGGTCATGCCATCCTTGCTATCAACGATCTCAAAGCGGGCGCCGGCGATCTTCGCCTGTTCCTTAGCCTGCTCAACTATGTCGGGCATCAACTTGAACTCAGGCGGGTAGGCCAGTGTCACATCCATACCGAAACGCGGCATTTGCAGGATGAGTGATTGGGGTACGGAAACTGGCTTGAGGTAGGATGCGGCATACGCCCACGAAACGACGATCTTCTTTTTACGCAGGTCGCGGCCTTTCTTTTCCATGATGGTCATCAGGTCCGCCAGGCACTGGAAGGGATGATATATGTCGCACTGCATGTTCAGCACCGGGGCGCGACTATTTTTAGCCACATCATTGAGATACTTGTTCCCGTCGCCGAAGTCGCAGTGACGGATGGCGATCCCGTCGAAGTAGCGCCCGAAGATCTCGCCAATTTCAACAGGCGTATCACCGTGTGAGATCTGGGTCGTGTTGCTGTCGATGAAGGCGCCGTGCCCTCCGAGCTGGGCGATGCCGGCTTCGAAAGAGCCGCGTGTGCGAGTGGATGAGAAGAAGAACAGCATAGCAAGGACTTTGTCACGCAGGTAAGCGTGAGGTTCGCCCAGCGCGCGTTTGCGCTTCAAGTCCCAGGCCACGTCCAGTACCGTTTCGACTTCTTCTTTGGTGAAGTCGAGGTCGCCGATAAAATCCCTGCCTCGAAAATTAGTTTGCATTTTAGTCTCCTTATACAAATACTTGTTATTGCCCTTTACCTGCAGCTCTCGAATGGGAGAGGGGTTGGGGTGAAGGTTAAAATTATCTATTCCATCGCGCCCAGGACAAGCGCAAGAAGTGTCATGCGCATGACCACTCCGTTGAACGCCTCCTGCCAGTAGCGCGACCAGCGGGTGATATCCACGTCGGTGGGGATTTCGTCCATGCGGGGGAGGGAATGCAGCAGGATGGCATCCGACTTGGCTTTTTTCTCCAGCAGCTCACGGGTGATTTTGTAATTATCCGGTGTAAGTCCCACACCGCCCGATCGGTCATCCCGAGACTTGGTGTAGTCCGGCTGCACAACCGGCTCAACCAGGATCACATCCGCTTCGGCAATGGCTTTCTCGACATGATCCACTTCCTTGAAATTGACGCTTAACTGCTTGAGCTCTGCTTTAAACTCATCGGTCAAACCCATATCCGGCGGGGCGACGAAGGTGATCGGACAGTCGAACTGGCTGAGGGCGTAACCGAGCGAATGCATGGTGCGCATGCGCATGTCGCCGACCGCCAGCCACTTGAGCCCGTCGATGCGTCCCTTTTCACGCAGAACGGTGTACAGGTCCGTCAGGATCTGGGTGGGATGCTCGCCCCAGCCGTCGCCGCCATTGATGATCGGGACGCTCGCCCACTTGGCAGCCTCGTGCGGCGCGCCCTGCTGGAAGTGGCGCATGACGATGACATCGCCGTAATATTCCAGCATCTTCACCGTATCCTTGATGAACTCCTGGTAGAAGTCGCCGGCGCGAGTCATCTTGGGGTCGGCAAACCCGACCACGTGCCCGCCGAGGCGGTGCATGGCCGCTTCGTGCGCAAGCCGCGTACGCGTGGACGGCTGATAAAACGCAGCGACCAACGTCTTCTCCTTGAGCATATCCACATTGCGGCGGGCGCGGGCGATGGGCTCCATTTTACCGGCGACGTCGAATACATGGAAAAACTCATTTCTTTCGAACTCTTTCAACGACAGAATATCACGACCACTGAAACTACGCATTTGAAGCCTCCTAAAGTGTTGTTGTTTAGTGTTCCTCCAGCTCCCAGATCACCTTTGGCAAAATAATCACTTGAGCTGCTTTTTCAATTCCTGCGGGAAGAGGGCATAAAATTCCGTGGCGCGCACCACATCCTCCAACGGGACATTTTCGTGACGCATGTGCGCTGTTTTCTCGTCGCCGGGACCAAACCCAATGGAAGGGATGCCGGCTTTGCCCGCCCAATAAGTGCCGTTGGTAGAGAAATCCCAGGTACCCAGCTCCCGTTTTTCACCCCAAAGCGCCTCGATCGTTTTCTGTCCTGCTTGCGACAACGGATGGTCATCCTCCAGCAACCAGGGAGGGTAGAACTTTGAAACCGGAAAGACAAATCCTGTGTAGGATGGCGCATCGTAGAATAATTCTTCAACGTGGATCTCGTCCTGGAGGTAATCCGGGATCAGACCCTTGATGACCGAGATCACTTCCTCGCGCGGTTCGCTCAATGTGATGCGACGGTCGATATAAATAGTAAATTGATCAGGCACCGCGTTCAGGGAAGCGGTACGCGCTTCAACGTCGGTCACCGCGATGGAAGGGTGACCTTGCACAGGATGAGATCCCATGCCCCACCGCATGCGCCGGTCTAATTCGCGGATCTGAGTGATGATTGCCATCATCTTGTATACGGCGTTGTCGCCCAAATAGTGAGAGGCTGCATGTGCAGACCGTCCGTGGGCAGTGATCTTCAACTCGATGCGGCCTTTGTGCCCGCGATAGACCTGCATTTTCGTCGGCTCACCGATGACTACAAAATCGGGTTTAACCTTGGGGTCGGCTTCGACAAAAGCATTCGGAGCGATACCGTCACACCACTCTTCCATATTGCCGAAATAATAGGCTGTATATCCATCGAGCAGGCCGAGGTCTCGGGCAAAAGCCAGACCGTAGACCATGCCTGGCGTGCTGCCTTTTTCGTCGCAGGCGCCGCGTGCGTAGAAAAGTCCATCTTCCACCTTGCCCACGAACGGATCCCAATCCCATTCGCCGGGGTCGCCGACACCGACCGTGTCGATGTGCGAGTCGTACACGATAACCCGCTTGCCATTGCCGATACGCCCGACGACATTGCCCATCTTGTCGAAACGGGCTTCGTCATAGCCTAGCTTGTTCATCTCGGCGATGATGCGGTCACCCACATCCTTCAGCTGGCCGTCCATGCTGGGGATGGCGCATATCTCTCGCATGAACCTGATGATGTCCTCACGATTCTTGCTGACAAGTGCTTGTATTTCTTTTATTTTGTCCATAAATTCTCCTGATTTTCAAAAATTATAAGAGGAAGGTTTATTTGTTGTTTAAAGCGCCTACCCGGCGAACAACATGGAACTTGAAGTATCCGGGCAGGAAGTAACTTGCGGAATAATCAACGATTGTACCGGAGCTTGTATATAGCTTCGATACGAATTGCAGCAGCACATCATCGCGTTGGACTTCCAGCATTTTTGCCACATCTGCCGGGGCATTGATGGCGCTGATGTCCGCCCGGCTGGTAGTCAGGGGGTCGCCACGCTGTAGAAGATAATCGAGCACCGACCCATTAAATTTCCCTGTCAACTCCTCGGCATGCAGGACATCCTCGGGGAGAGTATCTTCGAGGTAGGCAACAGGGCGTGAATCGACACGCATCACCCGTGACACGCGCACCAGCTTGCGTCCTATGGGCACGGTCAAGGCAGCGGCATTTTCCTCATCCGCCAGGATTTCTGAAATTATCACTTCGCCTGGGGTCACACCGAGATCGATGCGGGCAGCGATGGTCTGAAGACTTTCAAGCACCTCGAGACCGCCGTCGAGAACCGGGATTTTCCCTACCACGAAAGTTCCAGCCCCCTGCCGGCGTCGGATCAACCCTTGTGTTTCGAAAGTACGCATGGCCTCGCGCAGGGTCGCGCGGCTGACTCCCAATTGCTTGGCGAGAACCGGTTCGGATGGCAATCGAAAACCCGGGGGCGCTTTAGCGATCAATTCGGCAAGATCAGCTTGTAAACGTTGGAATGGAAAGTGCGGCATGTTAGCTCCAATTTCAAGAAGGGCGATGCTTCTAAGTTTCCACCACCGGGATAATTTCAAAACGGGTCACATCGACCAGCCCCTTGTCCGAGATGCGAAGTTCGGGAATGACCACCAACCCCAGCAGGGACAATTGCATGTTGGGATTGTTCAACTCGCATCCGCAGGTTTTGAATCCCTCCAACACGGAAGCGGTCTTGCTGGCGACCACATCCGCGCGCTCATTGGACATCAGCCCGGCGATCGGCAGCTGCACCTCGCCGATGATTTTTCCGTCTCGCACCACCACCTGCCCCCCTCCGGTTTCCGCAAGCCGGTTGGCAGCCATCGCCATGCAGGCTTCATCCGTGCCGACGATGATCATGTGGTGGGAGTCATGCGCGACCGTTGAGGCAATTGCACAAGGGGCTGAAAATCCATAACCCGACACAAAGGCCACCTGGACGTTTCCCGTCCCATGATGCCGCTCGACGAGGGCGATCTTGGCCAGGTCGCGCCGAATATCAACCCGGAGTTCGCCTTCCTGCGCAAGGACATCCATGTGCAGATGCCGGGTCGGCGCTTGATTCTCGATGATGCCAATCACGTTGACGTTGACCTTGCCCGCCTGGACCGGAGCTTTCAAGATGAAATCGATGGGGATTAACTTTCGGGTAATCTTTACACTGTTCGTCGCCCATGCTGGGTAAGGATAAGGCGGGATTTGAACAAGGACTTTTCCCTCTTGAGCGGACACAACTCCACGCGCAATCACCATTCGGGCATGAAAATTTTTCAGATCATCCACTAAAAGGATATCTGCCGAACGGCCGGGGGCGATGCTACCCATCTCTCGGGAAACACCGAAATGGTCAGCCGTGTTGATCGTTGCCATTTGGATGGCAGTGACGGGGGGTACGCCCGCTTCGATGGCCACGCGGACCACCCGGTCCATATGGCCGGTGAAGATGGTCTCAGCATGGCTGTCGTCGGTGCAAAGCAGGAAGTGGCGTGAATCGAGTCCCTTCGAGGTAACCGCCGCGACCTGCGCAGCCACGTCATGCCAGGCCGAGCCGTGCCGCAGCATTACCTTCATCCCCAGCCGGGCGCGGGCAATGGCATCTTCGACGCGCGTGCCTTCGTGGTCATCTTCAATGCCGCCCGCTGCATAGGCATGGAAAGGTAACCCCAGGTCCGGAGAGGGATAATGACCCCCGATGACCTTTCCCGAGAGGCTGGTTGCTCGCAGCTCGGCATGCATCTTCTCGTCGGCAGCGATCACGCCGGGGAAATTCATCATCTCCCCGAGGCCGATGATGCCCGGCCAGGTCATCGCCTCCGCCACGTCCTCGGGGCTGATGGCGGACCCGGGAGTTTCCAGCCCCGGCGCAGATGGGACACACGACGGCATCTGCACATACACATGAATGGGCTGCCGGGCAGCCTCGTCCACCATCAACTTGACGCCCTTCAGACCAAAGACATTCGCGATCTCATGAGGATCGATGAACATGCCGGTCGTGCCGTGCGGCAGGACAGCGCGCACGAACTCACTGACGGTCACCATGCCTGATTCGACGTGCATGTGCGCGTCCAGCAAGCCGGGGACGAGATGACTTCCTTTTGCATCGATCACCTGGGTTCCCTGGCCGATGGTATGGCTTGCGTCCGGTCCGACATACGCGATGTGACCTTCGACGACGGCAATATCTGTATTCGGGATGATCTCGCCAGTCTGCACGCACACCCATTTGCCGTTTCGGATGACCAGGTCAGCGGGAGCACGTCCCATGACAACATTGACGAGGGTTTGGCTAAGCATGGTAACTCCCTTTTTGGAGGGGTTTCGACATCTCTATTGGCTTGAGGCTGGAAACCTGACTTGTGACAAATCCCAAGACCTTGGCAAAATTCTTTTCGATCGGATTGATCGCATCTAAAAACAAAGCCGTATTCTCCTGCCAGGGTGCAAACCACTGCCGCTGATGCTGAATTCGCTCCCAGGTGGCGACATCAGGGATTTGGAGTTCATCCGATCTATCGGTGACACGTTTCTCCCAAAAAACTTCGTCCGAAATGAAACAGTAGATGGGACGAAACTGCGCCTTGTGTTTACCAGCAATCTCCTGCGCATGGAGTCGGTCTGTACCCATAAAGACAGAGTCCGCAATGACGCTGACTCCCAACTCCAATTGCGTTTCGACGATGGTCAACAAGACTTCGATCTTTTCATCCCAAAAATGAAAATCTGCATCAGGCGGAATATTTCCTGACACGTCGTCGATGCGCAGGAGCGGCCAGCCTAATTCACGCGCCAGTCGGTTTGACAGTGTGCTTTTACCCGTACCCGGCAAACCGGAAAAGATAACAAACGTGGCCGACTTCATCGCCGATTAACTTCCTGGATGGATTGAATATCCTGAAGATGCCCGTCCAGGTGACGGATGTTCATTTCGACAATCTGACGTACGGTCATCCGGCTCGCTTCAGTCTCACCGCGCCAGGTGATTAGTCCATAGTTTTCCCAGATATCGGGATTGTTGCGCATGAATTCAACCAAATAGTGCGTGCTTGCGCGGTAAGAGTTTAGAACGGTATCAAGTGCCCGCTTTTTATAAACCCAGCGTTCTGCCCATTCGTCCTGCGTCAGTGTGAAGTACCATGTAAATGGGAGTTCAATCCCATTTTGGGCAGCAATGATGCGCAGATTCAACTGCCATAAAGCCTCCCCTTCGAGGATGTGACAGGCATATTCACGGATTGACCACCCTTTGCCTTTGGTTTGGTCAAGAATAGTGTCATCCAACCCTATCAGTGCCTCTTCGAGTCGGTCGGGCAACCTGAAGTATTGTTTTAGAAGTTGTTTGTCGGGATTCTTCATACACCCTTCAAAAATATCCTAACCTACCAGCCTTTTGGCTGCCTTGTTGTGTTTGTCAGCAAGGTTTCGTTCATCCACTGTCATTAACTGACCTTGCTTGACGATGAACTTCCCCCCCACGACGGTGTAATCCACTCTCACTGGCTGACAGAACACCACTGCAGAGACCGGGTCATGCAGCGCACCGGCATAATCCAAACGATTGAGGTTGATGGCAAAGAAATCTGCACACTTTCCCGGCTCGAGTGAACCGATATCCTTGCGTCCCAACACCGCCGCACCGCCATTCGTTCCCAGGCGCAGGGCATCACGGGCTGTCATCAGCTTTCGCGAGGGATCGTTGGAAAGTGAAAAGCCGGTAATCCCTTCCCGCAAACGCGATAAAAGCATCGCCTGCCGGACTTCCGCCAGCAAGTGCGAACCGTCATTGGACGCGGAGCCGTCCACACCGAGTCCGACATTCACACCGGCGGAAAGATACTCCCTGATCGGTGCAATCCCTGAGGCGAGGCGCATATTCGAGGTGGGGCAATGTGCCACGCCGCACTGATGTTTGGCAAAGACGTTGATCTCTTCCGCTTTGACATAAACCGAGTGGGCAAACCAGACGTCGTCGCCGACCCAGTCCACGGACTGCATATACCCCACCGGGCGGTGTCCAAATTTCTGCAGACAGAACTGTTCCTCGTCTTCCGTCTCAGCAAGATGTGTATGCAGGTGAACTCCGTGCCTGCGAGCCAGTTTAGCGGATTCGCGCATCAGGTCACTTGTCACGCTGAAGGGAGAACACGGCGCGAGAACGATCCGGGTCATGGCTCCCTTCTTCGCATCGTGATAGCGGTCGATCAGCCGTTCACTGTCGGACAGGATCTTGTCCTCGCTGTCGGTGACCGAGTCCGGGGGCAACCCTCCCTTCGACTCGCCCAATGACATCGAACCGCGGGAGGCATGCAGGCGCACCCCAATCTGGAGAGCCGCTTCGATCTCGTCGTCCAGTTTTGATCCGTTTGGGAATAGATACAGGTGGTCGGAGGCGGTTGTGCATCCACTTAGGGCGAGTTCAGCGAGGGCGGTTTGTGTGGAGACGAAGATATCTTCAGGAGTTAATCGCGCCCAGATTGGGTAGAGTGTCTTAAGCCAAGTAAACAAATTGGCATTCTGCGCGGCAGGGACAGCGCGAGTCAGGGTCTGGTAGAAGTGATGGTGGGTATTGACCAACCCCGGCAGGAGGATGTGCCCGGAAAGGTCAAGGACTTCATCTGCGGTATCCGGCAGATCACTTGTAGGACCGCTTTTTTCAATCAACCCATTCCGAATAAAAAGACCACCATCCGGGTATTCGGATTGGTGGTCATCCATCGTGACAAGGAAGGTATTCTTTATCAGGAGAGTGGACATTGTTTTCTCACCGGGAAAGTTTGTCTGACAACTTATAGTTTAGCAGAAAGGGATAGACAAGTCAACGGCCTTTATTTTTTAGTCTGAAAGGAAAAGGAAACCGACTCGCCCAGCGAGGTGAACCCAAACTTCCCCGTCTGGGAGGTCATTCTGTGTTACACTGAGCAAGTCGTTTAATAATCGGATCCGTGTTGTACCTTGGCCGCTGACCCTTTTATGGGCTGGTGGTCATTTTTATTCCGGCCGAGCCGGAGAAAGCAGTAAAAAATGGATATTAGACTTTATGTAGGCAACTTAAACAAATCAACCACTGAGGCAGAGATCAATACCCTGTTCGCACAGGCCGGAAAAGTCTCCACTGTGGAACTGGTCAAAGACCGCGACAGCGGCCTGTCCAAGGGCTTTGCCTTTGTTACCATGACCGACCAGGCTGAGGCAGATAAAGCCATCAGCTCGTACAACGCTTCTTCCCTTGGCGGGAACGAGATCAAAGTAAACGTCGCCAAGCCCCGCGTCGAAAAAGCAGTATAAAGCAAAGAACAAAGTAATGCCGGATCACGACACCCTCGTCCCACTCGGAACGAGGGTTTTCTTTTTCGGCAAAAAGACATAAAATGGTCAGGACAATTTCTTCGGGAGGAAGAATGAGAAAAGCATGGATCGCATCCTTGTTGTTAATCTATACATTTTCAGTATCCTGCAACACAGCCAATTCACCAGGAACACCTCCCTTCTCAACTGAACCTTCGACAAGTGAGTCAATCTCCACATCGGAAGAGTCAACCCCAACAAGCAAATCACCTTCCTTCACTCCTGAAACTCCATCGCCTGTCATCACACCTGCGCCAACCGGACTGAATCCCGCAGGTCCTTATGTGCTTTTCGGGGGCAGCTCTGGCATCTGGATCACCAATCCGGACGGCAGTTTCCCTAAGCAACTCACCCGTCTGGATGCAAGCATGGCAAATCTGTATAACTCCATTTCCCCCGACGGAAAACATCTTGCGTTTTCAGCCAGCGACGAAATGGGGATTGGGTTGTATTTGGTGGCAATTCCCAGCGGAGAAACACAAAAGATCGCACAGCTTCTTTTCATTACCCAGGATGAGCTTCTCGATGCGACAGGTCCCAAAGCTCTGGCGTCTTATGCCATCTCCAAATATGAGAACGTTGACTGGAAATCTGGCGACGGCAGCCTTTTGGCTTTCACCGGCGCGATCAACGGACCCACGAGCGATATTTACACCTATGACATTCAAACCGGGGAGTTCAGTCAGCTCACCGATGGACCTTCACAGGCCATTGCGCCAAGCTGGTCCCCGGACGGTGAATATATCCTCCATTACGGCGTGAGTTGGGTGCCGCCCTTCGGTGGAGCTATCGTCGGCTACAACAGGCTCGACGGGGCATGGGCTGTCCAGGTCTCCGATGGAAAGTTGATCAATCAGTCTACACCGAAGGGAAATCATGGCAATTTTGTCGGCTGGCAGGATGACAGTCATTATTTGATCTACGATAGCGATGACACTTGTTATTCAGTCAATCTGCGCAACGTGGAGGTCACCACCGGAAAAGCAGAACCATTCATGGACTGGAGTTTTTACTATGGGATTGCCCAGTCCCCTGAAAACAAAGCCTTGCTGTTCTCCGGCGCGGAGGGCTGCGCTAATTCACCTGGAGAAGGGATTTTCCTTTTACCTGAAGGGCAAACCACTCCCACCCAATTGTCCGATAAAAAAGCTTTTGAGGTCCGCTGGCTCCTGGAAAGCGGTGTATTCCAGGCTTATCCCGAAGCGCTCTTCTCATCCGATGGAAACACGCGCTATGACCCGCCTGTTTATGACAAATCCTATCAGCCAGCGATTTCTAAAAAAGGTTATCAAGCCTGGGAAGTCATCGAGGATCAGCAAGGACGCGTGGATATCAAGCTGCCCGATGGCGATTGGGAAACCTTAATGATGGGTCTCGTCGATGAATTGATCTGGGATCCCATCACGGGAGATACCCTGTTGATAGCCTTACAGGACGGTTCTCTTTATGCCGCTTCCTATCCCGATTTTTCCCCCCGGTTGATGGGAAATTTTGAAGGACGGACAAATCAAGCGATCTGGGTCCCTTGATTCGCCTGACCACCCTCGTTAGTCCAGGTCTCAAATTCCAGGCTCTTGCCATTTTTACCGCTTGGGGCTAGGATAAAGAAACTACTAGCCAACTATGCACACGCTGCGCGATTTTTTGATGGGTCCCCCCCTCCCCACTCGGGAATTGGAAACTGAACGGCTGAATAAAATCCGCGCGCTGGCAGCATTCTCGCCAGATGCGCTTTCGTCCATCGCTTACGCCAACCAGGAAATTTATCTTGGGCTGGTCGTAGCCGGTGCAGCCGGGTTGATTTTTTCCTGGCCGATCGCGTTGACCATTGTGGGTTTGCTGGCAATCCTAACGCTGTCCTATAGCCAGACCATCCCGACCTACCCTTCGGGGGGAGGCTCGTACACTGTTGCCCATGAAAATCTCGGCAGCATAATGGGGTTGATCGCTGCTGCTGCCTTGCTCATAGATTATGTCTTAACAGCCGCTGTCAGCCTGACCGCCGGCGTGGCTGCTATCGCCTCCGCCTTCCCATTGCTCTGGGACCATCGAGTGGCAGTCTCTCTGGTCATCCTGTTAGTCATCACCCTTATCAATCTGCGCGGAGTTCGAGAATCCGGGACAATGATGGCACTCCCGGTCTACCTGTTCCTTGGCTGTTATCTGGTCATGATCGCCTACGGCCTGTACAGCGCAAGGGCGGAAGGTCCCGGCGATCTGGCCGCGAATGCGCCATCTGCCCTCGTACCTGTATCTCTTGCACTTATCCTGCATACCTTTGCCTCGGGCTGCACTGCTTTGACGGGGGTGGAGGCTATCAGCAATGGTATCCCTGCCTTCAAACCACCCTCCCCGCGCAACGCCCAAAAAACATTGATCATCATGGCTGTGCTCATGGGAATCCTGTTCGCTGGGACGATCGGCCTGACACAATATTTAGCCGTCGTCGCCGGGGCAAACGAGACCATCCTTTCTGCATTAACGCGGCGAATTCTGGGCACAGGTCCACTTTACTATCTCGTGCAGATTGCTACATTGCTCATTCTATCCGTCGCTGCCAACACCAGTTTTAACGGCTTCCCGCGTCTTGCCTCGGTGCTCGCCAAAGACCGCTATCTGCCCAATCAATTTGTCCACCTTGGCGATCGACTGGTCTTTTCAAACGGAATTATGATCCTTTCCCTGCTCACCGGTCTGCTGATCGTAGTTTTCCGGGCAGACAGCCACGCGCTAGTCCCTCTCTTTGCGATAGGCGCATTCCTGGCTTTCACCCTCTCACAAGCTGGCATGGTCGCTCACTGGTTCAGGGAGCGCGGACGGCATTGGCAAGCCAAGGCATTCATCAATGGTCTGGGAGCCGTAACGATACTGGTTGCTCTTTTGATCATCGCGGTTAACAAGTTTCGCGATGGAGCATGGATCGTCATTTTTCTCATCCCGCTGCTGGTCGTCGTTTTTCAGAAAATTCGACTTCATTACAACGAAGTCGCCAAAGAATTAACCCTCAGCGGCTTGCCGCCCTCCCTCAAGCCGCCTCCCGACCCGCGTATCGTCATTCCAATATCAGGGGTTCACCGCGGGGTAATCAATGCTGTTCTTTACGCCCGCTCCATCTCCAGCCAGGTGACTGCCGTTTACGTGGAAACCAACCCTGAGTTAACAGAAAAAGTCCGCCGTGCCTGGGCGACTTGGGGGCAGGATGTACCCTTGATCGTAATTCCTTCACCCTATCGCTCGCTGATCGGCCCACTCCTGGATTTTCTCGATGAGACCGACAGGGAGCATAATGACGGTGAACTGGCCACTGTACTGCTGCCTGAATTTGTCCCTGTACGTTGGTGGCATCACCTGCTTCATAACCAGACCGCCACTCTGATGCGGCTGGCTCTGCTCTACAACCGGCGAAAATTCGGTTTTACGCGCGCCATTATTGAAGTACCATTCCACTTGCGGAAGTAAGATGGACGAATTCACGTCACCCCGTTCATTCTTGACAGTCAAATATCCTGCTGGTAAACTCGTCGCAGTTAATTCATTTTTACGAAAGGAGCGTGTTCATGTTCAATAACTCAGCATCGGTGCTTGTCCAAATCCAAGCTGCATGTGCACGCCTTAAGCCTTAAGGAAAGTCTTTTCGCTTCCTGAATAATGGCCACGGGTGCACATGCCCCGTGGCTTTTTGATTCCCATCTCTACTCGTTAACCTGTTGATTCCTGCTTTCGGCATGAATCCCGGTAAACCAGCAGACGCGGTCTCTTGAGAATTTTCACCAGCCACGGATTATTTCTGAGGCTGGTTTTTTTATTCATGAAAGGAGCATTGTATGTCAGGCCAAGTCTTATCGACCAAACAACAACACATAAACGTACCCGTCCAAATGAGCAAGAAAGGACAATTGTCGTTAAATTCGTTGCAACATATTCGCGCGCCTTATCCAGCCTTTTTATGGCTGCGACGAAGCCCGCTTACAGGAACTCTATACAATGAATACATCCAATGGAAGCGGCCAGGGTGTCGTCTTCCGAAAGAATCTCGGACATTACACGGTCCGTACCGAAGAGCGCGACATCGTTTGCGAGCTATCGACCCGCCTTCGTAAACAATTGATTTACCCCACTGCCGACCCAAGTTCGTTGCGGCACAGGGTGCGGCAGATCCGCGAAATCGAGCATGTGGACCCGGTGGCAATCGGCGATGCTGTCCTTTTTACAGACGCTGGCAGCAACAGCGGGATGATCACCGAAATCCTGCCAAGGCGGAACAAATTCTCTCGCCCTGCCACCACCACCGGTCAGCGCGTTTTCGAACAGGTCATCGTCTCAAACATCGACCAGGTTGTGCCTGTGTTCGCCGCTGTGAGCCCGACGCCTAAATGGCATCTGCTAGACCGATATCTGGTCTCGGCGGAAGCCTCCGAATTACCGTCGCTGATTTGCATAACCAAGGTCGATCTGTTGACAGACCGTCGTGAAATTGATGAAGTTGTCGAATCCTATCAACGGATCGGCTATCGTGTCCTTTGCGTCAGCTCCCTGACCGGAGAGGGTCTCAACGAAATCAAACAGACTCTCCGTGGGAAAATATCTGTCCTGGTAGGCAAGTCCGGAGTTGGAAAGACATCGCTGCTCAATGCCATCCAGCCGGGACTCGGGTTGCGAGTTCAAGGAAGTCAGCCAGGGCAACCAGGGTAAGGGACTTCATACGACCACCCACCTCGAGATGTTTTCGCTCGACGGCGAAGGCGCGATCGTGGACACTCCGGGAATCCGTGAGTTTGGTTTGTGGGATTCTTGCAATGACAGTCTCGACCAGTTTTTTCCTGAAATGCGTCCGCTCATCGGGAAATGCAAATTCGGTCTCGATTGCAGTCACGACAACGAACCCGGATGTGCCATCCGCAAGGCAGTCGTAAACGGAGAGATCAGCCCGTATCGTTACGAGAGTTATCTTAAGTTGAGGGTGTCACCATGAAAACTCGCCTTCATCGCCCTTATGAACGGAAGGGGCACAATTCGTTTGGCGATTTCGTCTGCCTGAAATGCCGGAACTTTGTTTCAGCAGAAGCGTTGTTTTCAGGTGTTCATCACCGTAACCATTGTCCGTATTGCTTGTCATCGCGGCATCTCGATTTATTCGAAGCCGGGGATAGGTTATCCGCCTGCAAAGCCGTTATGCAGCCCGTCGCTCTCACCATAAAAAGGACCAACAAAAAATACTGTGGTGCAAACCGGGGCGAAATCATGCTGGTGCATCAGTGCGATGAGTGTGGGAAAATCTCCATCAACCGGATAGCGGCAGATGACAGCACGGAGATGTTATGGACTGTTTTTGAAGCTTCCTTCGACCTGGAAACGATTGAGAACCCTCCGACAACACAAACAGGGATCACTCTTCTTGCAGCAGATGATCGTCGCCAATTGCAAGACCAATTGTTTGGACGACTTTAGAAAACAATGCCCGAGGGATATAGCGCACCCTCGGGCATTTTCTTGATTAGCGAAGACACCAGTCTATTTACCTAATCAAATAAGGATCTCCCCATATCGTCCAATCGCAGGAAATGTCATCGCCGGATATCGTCTTAAGAGTGAGTATATTACCCCCGCTGACATCCAAGGTTAGCGGGATGGGTGTACTGGAAGCCAGCATATTCTCGGAGCGGTAGATTTCCCGGTCGTCCACGAAAACCGCGAAAGAAGCCCCATCACCACACGCAGTTTCTTTAATTCCTATCTCCGTAATAAATTTCTTGTAATTCCCTTTCAATTCAAACCGCAGCTCTGCTGGTGAATGGGCAAACAGACCGAAAGGGTATTCCTTACGATGGCTGACAATCGTCTGACATTCAACCATTCCAGCATCCAGGGCGGGGAATTTCCCTTTACCCAAGGTCCAGTACCCAACAGATTTATAAATGGGCAGCATATCGATCAAATAGCTGTAATCGGGATTCCTAATCACAGCATTCAAAGGTGTAGCCGTGGGTGTTGGTAAAGTATCGGCTAGAAAGGTGACAGTATCATCATCTACTGGAGAGCAAAGGGAAAAAACTTCCTGTCTCCAGTCCATTTTCAACTTTTTAGAAGCGCGATCATATAAAAGGTCAAATACCCCTACTCCATTCCCTAATCCGCCCACCTGCACAATTGAGGTCCCGCCAACCATTTCCACCTTTTCAATCCAGGTGTGGGAATGACCTCCGATAATAATATCGACAGGTTTTCCGGCATCATTAAGAGTTTGAGCGAGTTCACGATCCTGGGCAAACCCGTTATGACTCAGAACTACCAGAACATCAGGTTTTTCATTTTCAATCAGTTGATCATAAATCTTTAGGATTTCTTCAGCCGGATCTGGAAAACAAACTCCAAGGATAGGCATCCGGGATTCTTCCTCAAGATACTTCATGGAAGCGCCTATGACAGCCACCCGGACCTTGGCCCCCTGGTCTTCTCCCAATTCATAAATCTGATAAGGGCTTAATATCCTATTATCCGTACAAGTATTGCCGGGACCGGATCTCCTCAGATTTACCGAGAGGATTTCAATGGGAGCCGCTTCGCTCACAATTTTATAAAACCTGGGGACTCCCATAAAGAAATCGTGATTTCCAACGGTGATGGCATCCACACCAAGTCGTTTATAAAAATCCAATACTTTTCCGCCTTGCGAATTGATTGAGTATGGCGAGCCTTGAAACCAGTCACCGCCATCCAAAATCAACACATCCCCAGAAGGATACTTGGCTTTTTCTGCTTTCACAAAAGCAGCAAGGCGCGCAGCACCGGGAACCCAAGATCCATAAAAATTATGCTCACCGAGCTCGCCGTGAAAATCATTCCAGTGAATAATATGAAACTCAACCGTCCCGGTATTGGGCAACGGTTCTCTCGCTTCCGGTGTACGGATAGGGGGAAGAACTGGAATCGGTGTCCTCGTCCGGGTAGCTGTTGCCGTTCTTGTTTGAGTAGCAGTAGGAGTAATTTCAACGATTACGAAACTACTTTCAGTCATCAAAGATTTCAGAATTACCCGGACCCCCTGCGCAACCACCCAGAAGAATAGCCATAATAATGATCATTTTGATTGTGAAGGTACGCTTCATACTAGATCCCCGCTCGCTTTAAAATGATATTGCCTGTCAAATTATAATTTATTTGTTGACTCGCAGTAACGTGAAACCGTATAATCAAACCAATGAAGCCTTACAATTTGTGCCTCTCGTGGTATTGGGAATACGACTCGGATTTCGTGCAGATGGTTGAATCTGCCTGTGCATCCCGCGGCGTCACTCTCTGGCAGGTCAAGCCGGAGTCACTCCTCCAGGCCATCCGATCGCTTCAGATGCAGGAGATCAAGCCGGCTGTGCTTTTCGACCGGGCGAACGACGACATGCGGTTCAATCCCATCCGAAAATGGGCGCTGGACAACGGGACTTACTTCATCAACCCTCCTGCCGTGGCTTTTAAGGCTGAACAAAAAGCCAACTTTCATTACATCTTGATCGAGAACGGGATCCATGTTCCCTATACGATCATCCTGCCATCTTTTTTGGAAAAGCAACTGCTTGACCCCGTGGATAAGGCACCGTTGGGAACTCCCTTTGTGGCAAAACCCTCCTATGCCGGGGGAGGAGCGGGTGTCGCGCTTGATCTGACCACCTGGGATCAGGTGCTCCAGGCTCGAATCGAAGTGCCCGATCAACGATACCTGCTTCAATCCCGCGTCCGCACGAGGAAAATCAATGGTCGCGAAACTTGGTTCAGGGTCTATTACTGTGCCGGGAAAATTTACCCCTGCTGGTGGGCGACGGATACCCACATCACCGCGCCGGTCACTGCCTACGAAGAAGCACGTCATGGTCTGGGTAAACTGCGCGAGATCACCGGCGTGATCGCCCGACTAAGCGGTTTGGATCTCTTCTCCACAGAGATCGCACTCACACCCGAGGACAAGTTCGTCGCCGTGGACTACATCAACGACAGCATCGATCTGCGCGCGAAGTCCAAGGCAGTGGATGGTGTTCCGGATGTTATCCTGAGCTATATTGCCCATGCATTAGTCGGATTGGTCGAGCGACGTAAAAAAGAATACACTAAATAAAAATTCCCGCCTTGAAAAATCAAGGCGGGAATTGGTTTACTTGATTTGATGATTAATCCTGCTGGATCTTCGCCGCGCGAAGGGTGTTGTTCATCAACATGGCAATCGTCATCGGTCCAACGCCGCCGGGAACCGGGGTGATGAAACCGGCTACTTCCTTGGCCTCATCATAATTCACATCTCCGACGAGGCGGTAGCCGCTCTTCTTGGTGGCATCCGGTTTGGAGTTGATTCCCACGTCGATGACTGCCGCGCCGGGCTTGACCCAGTCGCCGCGCACCATCTCCATCTTGCCAATGGCCGCGATCAGGATATCCGCCTGACGGACAACGCCGGGCAGGTCCTTCGTGCGTGAGTGGCAGACGGTCACCGTGGCATTCTTGCCGATCAGCAGCAGCGCAGCCGGCATGCCGACGATATTCGAACGTCCGAGCACCACCGCATTCGCGCCTTCGATCTTCACGCCTGCCTGTTCGAGCAGGTAAATGCATCCATAGGGAGTGCAGGGGACGAAGAGGGGTTCACGGCCCTTTTGGGCAAGGCGACCGATGTTGAGGGGTGAAAAACCGTCCACGTCTTTTTCGATACTGATGAGCTGCAGAACGCGCTCTTCGTTCAAGTGCGAAGGCAGGGGCAACTGCACAAGAATGCCGTTAACGGTCTTATCGGCATTGAGCTCCGTGATCACCTTTTCAAGTTCTTCCTGGGTAATATCTTCAGGTAAATGACGGCTTACGGAATCCATTCCCAATTCTTCGCAAGCCTTTCCCTTCGAACGGACGTACGTCGCTGAATCCACCCGCTCCCCCACAAGCACTGTCGCCAGGGTCGGCTTGGGCTTTCCGGCAGCGGTACGTTTGGCTACTTCAGCGGCGACATTGTCCCGCACCTGTTGGGCGATCAATTTTCCGTCAATGATTTGAGCTGTCATTGTGTCTCTCCCGTTTGAAATGTGAAGAATTTCGCAAACCCATTATACGACCGGTGGGATTTTCTCTAAAGTGACAAATATCATAACTCCGCAACTACCAGCACCGCCTCGCCGTTGAACCTGCTGGTCTTCAGGTCGCTCAAGGCGAGATTCGCATCTTTGAGCGGATAACGACTGACTGTTGATTTAATCCCCGCCTTCACTGCCAGATCCAGGAATTCCAAACCATCCTGATAGGTAGCATTCGCCACCGAGCGCAGCGTCCGCTCGCCGTAGATCGTTTGGTAAGGAAACGATGGAATGTCGCTCATGTGAATGGCGTTAATGGCGACTGTTCCGCCCGGGCGGATTTTCTCAAGCGCGATGGGCACAAGCTCGCCTGCCGGGGCAAAGATCACTGCTCGATCGAGAGAACCAATCCCTTCTGAATTTGCATCACCAGCCCATGCTGCGCCCAATTCAAGCGCGTGTTTCTGGTGCTGCTTGGACCGGGTGAAAACAGATACACTGACAATCCCAATAACGCGCAATTTGAATAGCGAGGTGAGCGCTGGCACCAAATCCGAACAGCCCGATGCGCTCTCCCGGCTGAATGTCTGCTTTTCGCAGGGAGCGATAACCGATGATGCCGGCACACAGCAGAGGTGCAGCCTGCTCGTCGCTCAGAGTGTCAGGAAGTGGAAGCACAAATCGCGCATCAGCCAGCATGTATTCTGCAAACCCGCCATCGACATGAAACCCGGTGAATTGAGCGGAGGTACACAGGTTTTCCTCGCCACGCTTGCAATACTCACACTCACCACATGTGGATTGCAGCCAGGGAACACCAACCCTCTGTCCGATTTCAAGAGCAGGAAGATTATTCTTCTTATTCGCAGGCGCTTCACCAATCGCATTGACGACTCCCACCACCTGATGCCCTGGCGTGACCGGAAAATGCGGTGGATGGATATCCCCCTCCGCGATGTGCAGGTCTGTATGACACACGCCACACACGGATACTTTGATGCGTACCTGGCCGCGTCCAGGCTGAGGGATTGGCAATTCTTCGAACACGAGCGGATTTAATTCAATGGCAGCGGGGGAAAAAAGACGGACGACTTTCATAATTATATTCCAACAACAAACTCATTGACTCAAAGACACTTCATCATAATATAATCCCTTGGTCATGAATAAGAAAACAATTCTTATATTTTTTTTGCCTGGCATTGGCATTATTCTTAAGGGTTGTATTACTCGCTTCCACACAGGGGCACTTTGAACGCGCGTATGAACCCGATACAGTCACCTATATAGAACCCGCGTTAAGGCTTCTCCACGGAGATGGATTTATCGACGACGGGCATCGCACCCCGATCTATCCATTATTCATAGCAATAATATACAAAGTTTTCGGCGAAAAAGATCTGCCTGTCATTGTAGCGCAAATTATTCTCAGTGTAGCAACGGTATATTTTACATTTCTAATAGGTAAAAAACTGTTCTCTGAAAGAACCGCCATATTGGCTGCCTTCCTGATGGCGATAAGCCTAAAATCCATTGCTCTTGCAATTTTCCTGCTGACAGAAACGCTGTTCACGCTTTTATTTGTTGGGTCTATCCTGGCTTACCTGCTTTTCCGTGAAAACAAAAAGCGATTTTGGATAGTAACGTCAGGGATTCTTGTTGGTTTGTCCATCCTTTGCAGACCAATCGCATCCTTTTTTCCTTACCTTTTTATAGTTTTGGTATTTTTCGACCAGGCAAAAACCAATAGAGAGCGGGTGGTAAAATCCTGCCTTTACCTATTATCCTTCCTGATCGTAATTGTTCCCTGGATCTTATGGAATAAATCAACAATCGGGATTCCCACGGTCACAACATTTTCAAACTTCAACCTTTTGTACTACAATGCGGCTTCACTGCAGGCGAATAAATCCGGTATCGACATTGAAATTGTTAGGGATGAGTTGCGGGATTTGGCTGACCAGACCTTAAAAGTCCGTAATCTTCCAGACACGCTGGCAAATAGAAACGACATCAATCGTGAACTTGCTCTTAATATTATTAGTTCGGACCCCCTTCGCTATATCTATTTGCATCTTCGGCTTGACATCAATAATTTTCTCCCCAGCGTTACCGATCTGACCGAAATCATGGGGATCACGGTGGGTGGCAAAGGAACTCTGGCAGTATTAAATCAAGAGGGTCTGGTTGCTGCGATCAACCACTACTTTGAAGATAGGGTGTGGTTAATCGGTGTTTTCGTTCCTGCAATACTAATTTTATCTCTAATCTACATTACCGATCTGGTTGGGGCAGGGCTCTTAATCATTGAGAAAAAATGGTTTACGTTAGCCATTGTTATTTTGCCAATCCTTTATTTAATGCTCATTCCGGGTGCACCTTCCAATCAGCGTTTTAGAATGCCGGCAATGCCATTTATCAGCCTTTTGGCTGCTCACGGGATTTTCTTTTTATGGAATTCGGGAAAAACTATTTTTGGAAGAAAAACACACTCTAAAATCATTGTAAATCGAGCGGGAAATATACCAATCATCATCACGTAATGATCCCATCCATACCTTCATCGATAATTCCAATCATTCTCACTGAATCCATCTTATTCCAACGAGGCTCAGGGGAAACCGCAGAGACACGGATATAGTTTCCCGTCCATCCTTCAAGCTGCCAGCCGGAGTCTGACACCTGTGTGACGGATTCCCACAGGACAGGCAGCGTTCGTCCGATATAATTTCTCCGATACGATAATGCCTGCTCCGAGAAGACTTCTCTCAGGATGCGGTTGCGAACCTTGCGGACATCATGAGGCACCTGATTCTTCATCCTCGCAGCGGGTGTGCCCGGGCGGGCGGAGTAGGTGAAAACATGCGCCCCTGCAAAATCAATCTCACGGATGAAATCAAGTGTTTCGGTAAATTCAGCGTCCGTCTCACCCGGGAAACCCGTCATTACATCGGTGGTTATCGCGACGCCGGGGATGATCCTTCGGGCGGACTCAACGAGGTTGCGGAATGAATCGGGGGTGGTCTTGCGCAGCATCCGCTTGAGGGTGGCAACGCTGCCGGATTGAATCGGCAGGTGAAGGTGAGGACAAAGTCGTGGGTCTGCCCAAAGAGTGAAAAAAACCTCGTCGAGATCCCATGGCTCCAGGGATGAGAGTCGCAGCCGGGGAGGGTCAGTCTCACTCAAAATTCGCCTGATCAGGTCAGAAAGGCGGGAGTTAACGTCTAAACCCCAAGCACCAAGATGAACGCCGGTTAATACGATTTCCTGGGCGCCGCCCTGAAGTGCAGCGCGGATATCTGTCAGCACATCCACGGCTGGGCGGGATACACTTTTTCCGCGAGCAAGAGTCGTGATGCAGAAGGTGCACTGGTTGTCACATCCATCCTGAGCTTTGATGAAAGCCCGCGTGCGCCGGTGCAGCCCGGGCAGCGGTGTTCGGGCAAACGGTTCGATATCGAATTCATGCTCGGGCAGATGTAGCAGTTCGGAAACAAGATGGTCTTTTCGGTCATTGGGAATGACCCGAATCACGCCGGGTAAGCTCCGCAGCTTGCGCCGGCTGGAGAGTGGACCAGCATCCGGTGACAACAATGTCCTTCGCGCCCGCCTTCGATGCATGCCGGATCTTCTGCCTCGAATCGGATGCCGCCTGGCTGGTGACCGTGCAGGTGTTCACAACGACCAGGTCCGCCTCACCTGCTGCGGGAACGATGGTGTGTCCTTCAGAGCGAAAACGGCCAGCCATCAACTCTATCTCCGCCTGGTTGAGACGGCAGCCGACCATATCCAGGAATACTTTCATTTACTCACTTTACATGGAAATCAAGGCTTCACAACGACAAAATTGTCAAAGAGGATGTCAACACCGGGTTCATTGAAAGTCCCGGCCAGGATGCCGACATCACCGTTGGGGAAATCGCTGTCAAAGACCTGAGCCACCAGCTGCCCGTTCACGAAGAAAGTCAACTGGCTGTCAATGCAATCTGCGCGCAGGTGGTTCAACCCTGACGCGGCTTGAATGGCAATCGATGGAAGCATTTCATCCATTCCAATTAAGGAGAGCTGGTCATCCTTGACTTTCCCCACGCCGTAGTACCCATCGCTGCTGATAATAAAGAAATAATAATTCGATTCGTCCAGGTACCGGCAGATCAAGCCGAAACGATTGATATCAGGTCCCGCCTGTTTGACCGCATCCACTTCGATGCGCGTGTTCTTAAATTCCAGGGCGGGGACGCTCCAGTAATCGAAGTTGGGTTCGTTGACGAAGATGCGGAAGCTGCCGTCCACATAATCGGAAATGCCGTCATTGGGCAGCTCGGTGCCGCGCAGCCAGCCGTTGAAAGGTTGAGAAAAATCGTCTCGGAAGATGGCCTCACCGGGGCTTGAGAATTGATCCGTTAACTGGACAGCCATTTGGCAGGCCATGGAAATCGAGGTGAGTAGGAGGATAAAGAAAAGAACGCGATAACGTTTCATGTCATTTTCGCTCCGGTAATTCTTGCAATTGTTGTCAAGGAAATTCTATCAATAAAAAGTAGGAAACCTGGGTTTTCGTTCACTATGGAAAGTATTGTTCCATCATACTCGCTGCCTGAGCGCCAAATGGACCACCCGGATCGAGGTCCACAACCTGAGCAAGGTGCTCAAAGGCAGAGTCGTAATTCCCTTGTTGAAGAAAAAGGACACCCAGGTAGAGATGAACAGAAGGAATTTCAGGATTTGATTCCAATAAGTCAATCCAAATCTTTTCCGCTGTTTTGAAGTCGCCGAGGGCGAAGTAAATCCTCCCAAGCGTCACCTCATTTTGCGGATCTTCCCCGAGTGCTCGTGCCTGCAACGCGGCCGGTAAACCGGTCTCCTGTACCCCGTAATTGTAATCCACAGTGAAATTCGCCAGAGCCCGCCAATATTCAGAAGAACGAGGCGACAACTCGATAGCACGCTGATAATGTTCCAAAGCTTGCGGGACGTCGCCGGTTCGCGCGACGGCATCTCCCAGTGCGACCTGCCAGCCCGGATTACGCGGATCAAGCCCGGCAGCCTCTTCGAACTCCGATCGCGCCTCTGCATAACGGTCTTCACGCATGAAGTAAACAGCCCGCAAGCCGCGGATCTCTGCCGCATTCGGGTCAAGACTTAGCGCATGGTCCAACTCAGGAAGACCCCCCTCCTGAAGAACCTGCTTCGCCTGTCCAAGCCATGCCCAGGCGGGAGCGTAGCGAGGATCCGCGCTTATGGCATTTTCAAAAGCTCTCTTCGCCAGAGTCCAGGCTCCGACGGAGACCAGCGTCCGCCCAGCGCCTGTCAGCTGGGCTGCCCTGTCAGAAGTGAGCAAGGCAGCGTTCAGCCCGCTCCGTAAGACCTGAACGACGGGATCAAGTTTCGGGTCAAGTTGAGCTGCCCGGATCAACGGTTCCAAAGCCTCCTCGGGGGAATGGACAGCTTTCAGCAATCCGAGCATGTAACGGGAATCCGAGTCAAGTTCATCCAGCCCGGCTGCGATCGAAAAGGACTCGACGGCATCGTCATATCGGCCTTCCAGGTAATAAACATGTCCAAGCCGGTTATGGACTTGCGGCGCAACAAGACTGTCCTCTCGAAGTGTCTCCCAGATTACAAGCCCCGATTGGATGTCGCCCAACCGGTAGTGGGAGTCCCCCAGCGCCAGCCTCCCCAGCGAAGAAAGGCTGGGCGATCGCTCAAGGAGGCGAAGCGCAAGCTCCGGATTTTCCCCTCGAGCGCTGTCATACCTGCCTTCTCCCAGAGGTCCGATCTCCATATAAGCAGCAGGGCTGCAGATTCATACTCCCGGGCAGCCTGCTCAAGGTTGTTCGACAGAAGAGATTCAGCCTGAGACAGGTGAGCGTACCCTGTCAAAACCGGCGGCACAAGCACCAGGGTAAGCAGCAATACCAGGATGCCAGTAAATTTGAAAAATCGTCGGGAATCGTTCATCCTGAGCCATTGTAATATAGGTTGCCTGGATTTCATGTTTTTCTACGAGAAAATCATCCAGTTTTTGACCATATCGCAATGCTTCATTATGGAATTGTGTTCTTTACGGGCGGATGTATAATTGTTGATGGGACAACGCCGTGCTATAATCGCACCGACGCGGATATGGAATTTCTGACACAATTATTCGACCTACTGACCTCTCCCTCCGGCAGCCTGGTTTATTTCATGGTGCTGGTCTTTTGCACGGTGAGTGCCCTCTGGTGGTCGTACGCGCAGTGGAAATCCACCGAATTCCCCCAAGCAAAAAGAACCGTCATCGGTCTCGGGCTGATCTTTGCCGCCCAGGTAACCATGTTCGTCATGGGCGGACTTGCCTGGGTGGGCTTGGCCGACCCGAACGTTCTCCTTCCAGTCCTTGACCGGGCTGTGGTTTTCTTCAGCGTCATCTGGATCGTCTGGCTGTGGGCATTCCCCGAACCCGCCGGAAAAGCGGACATGGGAGCGATCATCCTCAGCGTGGTGGATGGAATCGCGCTGGTGGTCAGTGTCGTTCTCCGTTCCCAGCAATATGCCGGCGTCCCTTTCAATGACACCATTCAAAGCACAGTCTGGTCCGTAGCGATTCTTGCATTGACCGCTTTTGGAATTGGCATCATCTTTTATCGCCGGCCGAATAATTATGAGAACGGCCTGGCGATGCTGATTTTGATTTTTACCGGATTTATTCTGGATCTCTTTTTCCCATCCACCGGTGGCAATTATTCGGGATTTGGCCGGCTGATGCTCATGGCTGCCTTCCCCATCCTGCTGACGCTGCCTCAGCGTTTCCCATCTCCCACGCAAGCCCTGCCCCGCCAGTCATCAAGCCGCGCTTCGGATGATGACCTCCGGGATGAGCTGTCCCTGGACCGCGATGGGAGACCTCTCCGCGAACGCCGGCGCTACAGCACGGACGCAAAAACCCTTCACGCGCTGCTGGACCTCGCGGGTGAGAATGACCCCAACAAGATCAACGATGACATCACACGGGCGGTCGCTCAAGCCATGCTGGCTGACCTGTCCTTCCTGATTTACATGTCAGAGAACAAGCAGATGGTCATCGCCAGCGGGTACGACCTGATCCGTGAAGAAAAGCTGGACGGTGTCCCGCTCAACAAGGAAGCCGTTCCGCTGCTGGCGAATGCCATTCAGCGCGGTCGCCCGCTTCGCCTGCCTGCCAGCAGCACCTCGTCCGACCTGCGCGGGTTGGGCGACGTTCTTGGCCTTTCCAGCCCAGGCCACCTGTTGAACGTACCGATCGCCAACGAGCACGAACCTATCGGGAGCATCCTTCTACTGTCTCCCTATTCCAACCGGTTGTGGAGTGCGGACGACCAGACCTTCCTCACCAATATCGCGACCTCGTTCGTCACCATCCTCCAACGCGGACAGATGGTCTCGAGTCTGGGACATCAACCCGAAATAGTTGCACCGTTACCGACTCTCGATCAAGCCATTGTCGATGATCTCCAGGCGCAGATCGCAGAACTCCGCATGGAAAATGACAGATCACGCGGAAGCTCCGAACAGCTTATCGCGCTGGCAGTGGTCCATGAAGAAGCCCAGCGCAGGATCGCAGCACTTGAAAAGGAAACGGAAGAATATGCCCAGCAGCTGGCTGCGGTCGAAATAGAAAACGATGCGCTTCGCGCCGGCATGGCTCCGGTCGAATCTGCCGTGACTTCCGCCCCCGAGGATGGGCATCTTGAAGCCGAGCTTAAACTTACCCTCGGTGAAGTTGCCCGGCTGCAGAACACGCTGGCTGAAGCCAACATGAAAGTACTTGAGCTGGAGAAACGTTCAAGCGGCGCCATGAGCAGCGACCAGGCTGAAGTGATCGCATCCATCTCGCAAGAACTGCGCCAACCGATGTCGTCCATTATCGGATACACCGATCTCCTGCTGGGTGAATCGGTCGGCATCCTTGGTGCTCTCCAACGGAAATTTATCGAGCGCATCAAAGCCTCCACGGAGCGGATCGGAAGTTTGATCGAGGACCTGATCCAGATCACCACGATTGGCACCGGCCTGATGGCGCTCAAGCCCGAGGCCATCGACCTCAATCTGATCATCGACAATGCAATGGCATACACCAGCTCCCAGTTACGCGAACGCAACATCACGCTGCGCATCGACCTGCCCAAATCCACCGAACACATCTACGCCGACCGCGAAGCCCTTCAGCAAATCCTGATCCACCTGCTGCAGAACGCCGGCGCTGCCACCCCCGTGGAGGGAACTGTCACGCTGCGGGTACGCACCGAAAAACAGGACGAAAACGATTTTGTCCTGATCCAGGTTGCAGACACCGGCGGCGGCATCCCCACTGAGGACCTTCCCCGCGTCTTCTCGCGCCTTTACCGGGCGGACAACGTCCTGATCCAGGGTGTTGGAGATACCGGCGTGGGATTGTCCATCGCCAAAACGCTGACCGAAGCCCAGGGTGGACGCATCTGGGTTGATTCCGAAATTGGAGTCGGCGCAACTTTCAGCGTGCTGCTTCCCGTCAGTCAGGCTGATGCAGAACCCAAAGCCGAACTTGAGCAGAAGGGGGAGTAAATGAAACCTGCCCTGAAAAAGACTTTCTCCGCCATCCTGATCGCACTCGCCTCCCTGGTGATCGTGATCGGCATCGCCTCTTTGGCGATGGTACAGGATGGAATAAGCATATTACCCGGTCGTGATGATGCTTCCGCGACACCGACCCTGGTATCCGATTCTCAAGGATCCGGCACAAGCGGTTCATCGGATGCGACCAAGCCCACTGATTCCACCGGTCCGGGTGGCTCGACATCCCCGGATGCCACAGCCCAATCCGCGACACCGCCATCAACGCTCACATGCGCTACTCCCGAAGGGTGGATGCCCATTATCATTATGCCGGATCAAACCCTCGATGACATCGCGGAGATGTATAACACGACGCCGGAAATGCTCCAGGAGGGAAATTGTCTTGAGGGAGACGAAATCCTGGCTGGAACGATCCTCTTTGTACCCATGACAGCCCAGACCAGCCAATCCAGCGCGCCCTGCGGTCCGCCGGCGGGATGGGTCATTTATTACGTTCAACCGGGTGACACACTTTACGGGATTGCGGCTATGTTTGGCACCTCGGCCAACCAGTTGATCAATGCGAACTGTCTCAGCAGTACCACTGTTTATGTTGGACAAAGGCTGTATGTGCCGCCTTATTATGTATACCCAGTCCAACCTTTAGTTCCGGCGGCCACTCCCTGGATAACCATTCCTGAGCTGCTGACCCCTGAGGTACCCTACCTGCCTACGGGTATCCCCTTTCCTATTCTTCCTCCATCACCGTAAAAGGACTCGATCCAGGGGGCATCCGGAATCAATGACTGTAAGTATTGCCAGAATGCCAGTTGGCGCTTTCATTCGGAGATATGCCTGGGGGATGATGCTGATCATCCCCTTGTTTTTAGCTGGTTGCGCTGGAATATCTCCCGCGCAGGCTCAGCCGGTCGCGACAGCCTGGTATTTGATCACCGCCAATCCGCGCGCCACTCCCACATCCACACCTTTTCAACCCATTAGTTCCGGTAACCCTGTCGCTATCGCCACTCCTTTCCCGACGGCTGGGATGGAAGTCCTTCCTTCGCCGGTCAATCCCTACCCATCGCCGGAGGTGACTCCTACCGTAACACCAGCAGAAGTGCTCCCCACGCCCGGACAGGTGATCGACCTCTCGCAGATCCCGACCGCCATGCCGCTCGCCACAGGGCGGGATACGATCAATTTCATCCTTCTCGGCTCCGATACACGCGGAGGGACTTCCTTCAGGACAGACACGATGGTGATCGCGATAGTCCGCCCGAGCACAGGCGAAGTGTCGATGATCTCGCTTCCGCGCGACATGTGGGTTAACATCCCCACGGTCGGCATGCAGCGATTGAACACAGCGTATCAATATGGGGAACTCTACCACTACCCCGGAGGCGGCTCTGCGCTGCTCCGTGACACCGTCCAACACAATCTGGGGATTCCCATAGACCACATGGCCATGGTCGATTTCAACGGCTTCCGCCAGGTTGTGGATACCATCGGCGGAGTGGAAGTGCCCGTCTTTTGCCCGTACACCGATTGGCGTCTGATCAGCCCCGAGCTCGACCCTGAGAATGAATATAACTGGCAGCTCTACACCGTCGGTCCCGGCGTGGTTAAAATGGACGGCGACCTTGCGTTATGGTATGCCCGTTCCCGCAAGCGGTCCAGCGATTTCGACCGCGGACGCCGGCAGCAGGAAGTCCTCCGCGCGCTGTATTCACAAGCGCTCCGTGCAGACCTCATCCGCCATCTTCCGGACCTTTACAGTCAGGTAAGCGCTACAGTGAAGACCGACCTGAGTTTTACCGATCTCCTTTCCCTGGCGCCCATCAGCCTGCACCTGAGTAATGCCGATATCCGCGGATATTACATCAATGAGAAGAACGGTACCGTGTCTTCGTGGATCACCCCCGAAGGCGCATATGTTTTAATCCCTAATGACGCTGCCATAGCAGTATTGGTCCAACAAGCCATGACCTCCCACCCCCCTCTGCCTGAGGAGGATGTCATAAAAGTCGAGGTGCGCAACGCATCTGCATACGATGGCTGGGATGCGCTGGCCGCTCAACGGTTGAACTACGCCGGATATGAATCGACCACAGCGCCGGCAGACCACCGCGACCAGGCTACCACGTATCTGTATGACCGGACAACCGCGCAAGACCGCAATACGACTTCACGAATTCTAGCCGTTATGGGACTCTCCGAATACAATCTGATTTCTGCTCCGAATCCCGCCAGTTCCGCTCCATACGTTCTTCTGCTGGGATCCGATTACACGCCCTGTTTCGACCCTGGATCATTAACCCCCTAGCCGCAAATATCCTTGGTTTTTATTGCTTTTTCTGCTCTTCTTCCGCTGGGTAATCTCCAAATCAATAGTCATTGCAGGTACTTAACAACCCATCCAAATCGTTTGACGTCTTCATTTTTTTGCACTAAACTATACGAAGAACAAAGATGTTACCAAACTCTAGGGAGGTTCAATGACTCCAAGCAATTCTAGTACTGCTCATATCACACAACAGACCCCGCTGACTCCGGCCATTAATGCCTGGGAGAAATACCTGAACGATCAGGGACGCTCCCCTTACACGGTCAAGGCATTCCTGTCAGACGTGAAACTGATGACTCAGTTCTTCCCTCCCGACCGGTCGTTGGGTGCGATCTCGACGAATGACCTTAATAATTTCCTCAAATGGATGGAAAATGAACGCGGCGTACCCTGTTCCCCCAAAACCCTCGCGCGCCGCATCACTTCGATTAAATCCTTTTTCCGTTGGCTGCATCAGTTCGGTGTCATCCTGGTGGATCCGGCTGAGAAAGTCGTCCAAAAATCGGTGCTCAGCCCGCTCCCTGATTTGCTCAGTCACGCCGAGCAGGAAGCCATTCTCCTGGCCGCGGACCGTTACCGAAGGAAAGCCAAACCCGACGCCCGGCCTTATGCGCTGCTCCATCTCATCCTGACGACAGGTATAAAAAAGAGCGAGTGCCTCGGCATCCATCTGAACCATATCGACCTGGACGCGCAGGGAGGTCCGCTGGTTTTCATCCGTTATGCCAGCCCGGCGAATCGCTATAAGGAACGAAAACTCATTCTCGCCGATGATTGGATCCCTGCTTACCAGGAGTATCTCAACCAATATGCTCCGGTGGACCAATTATTCCCCTGGTCTCCTCGCCGCCTCGAATACCTGCTGGAAGATATCGGTGAAGATGCCGGACTTACCAAGCATTTATCCTTTGACATGTGCCGCTGGACTTACGCGCTGAACGAATACATGCGCGGTGTCGAGTTGGACTCGATACGCCAGAACCTCGGCGTCTCGAAGATCCAATGGCGCGAGGTCCATATGAAACTCCGGCAACTGGCAGGAAAAATAAGCTAAAGAGAAGGCTCCCGCTACGGGAGCCTTTTTAGTTGCATTCGCATTGCCTGGCGTGTTTCTTTCTCAAGCCCAAAGGCATGAGCGGATCTCAATCCCATTACCCAGGCAATTTCATTATCCACCAATAACACCGGCCAACGGGATCTGGCTCGTCTGGGCAGTTTGATGTTGATGAAGAAATCAGACAGTTTCATTGTCTGTCCATTCATGCCAAAGGGATGAAACGCATCGCCTTTCATCGATGGACGCATCGATAGCTTTCCATTTGCTTTATCAACGTCCATCCACGCGATGAAAGGGTCCTCATTGATCCTGGCCAGCTCAAGAGCTTCGTTCCCATCCACATGATCGATGATCAGATGCCAGCCGTTTCCCATGTCCATTGCACCGGACGATGTGATGGGTTTCACACCATCGATTTGAATCCAATCCCCAAAGGGTAAGTCTGTTTCATATTTTGCAATGTAAAGGCGATCCTTTTCCATGTATAAATAAAGGCCGCCCGTTAGATCCAATTTACGGCTTGGGGATGCGTTCATCGCATCCAAATCGCCGATGGACCGTGCCGACAGTTCCAGCACATCATAATCCACATCGCGTAAACCAGGCCGCAGGTTCTGCATCGCCCGCCTTAAAAGGTTGCGGCGCATGCCCAGACTAATCTTCTCCAGCGCGGGAAGATCAAATGCGATAAATCCATCACTCTCTTCGGACACAGAATCCACCCAGGTATTTGTGATCAATGCATCCAGCAATTCGTAGTCATCCTGCAGGGACCGCGACATGCGGAAGATGGCTTTCTTAACCCTCGGGTTATACGTTTCAAGCTCCGGGATCAAACTGTGGCGGAGTCTGTTGCGAAAATAATTCTGGTCCGCGTTTGAGGCATCGAGGACAAAATCCAGTTTGTTTTGGCGGCAATATGCCTCCGTGTCGCTCCGCCACAAATGAAGAATAGGGCGAGCGAGCGGAATCTCAGAATCGAATTCAAGCAGGCGTGTTAGCGGAGGCATACCCTTCAATCCCGAAAGACCTGCCCCACGGACGAGATGCATCAGGATGGTTTCGATCTGGTCGTCAGCAGTGTGAGCCACAGCAACTGCTTGTGCCTTGTTCTCACGTGCCACTCCAAAGAGAAATCGATACCGGCATTTCCGTGCTGCTTCTTCGATGGAAAATCCATTTTCTGTGGCAAAAACACCAACATCCATGGCGTCGCCGACATATGGAATACCCATCGTCCCGGCAATTTTCATTACATGTTCTGCTTCCTTAACAGCTTCCAGTCTCAGTTGATGGTTCAAATGCGCCACAATGAGATTGAAACCTGCCTCGTGAAGCATGCCCAGCAGGCAAAGGCTGTCTGCCCCGCCTGAAACGCCCACAACGAGCGGCTGATTTGGGTTAAGGAATTCGAATGACACGTACAATTTCATTTCCACAATTGAATTAAACCACAAAGGCACACAGACTCAAAGCAGTGAGTCCGTGTGCCTTTGGATATTCGTTGAGAGACTATAGTTGGTATAACTCCACCAGGACACCTCGGGCGGATTCGGGGTGGACAAAGGCATATTTCTTACCATCCGATGAGGTGCGAGGTTGTTCGTTGATCAACCGTATGCCTTTGGCCTTTAGCTGCTCCAGCATCCCTTCGATATCGTCCACTTCGAGACAAATATGGTGCATTCCCTGCCCGCGTTTTGCGAGGTACTTGGCGATGCCTGAGTCATCCGTGGTTGGCATGACCAACTCCAATTCCCCGCCTGCGATGGGTATGAACGCTACTTTGGATTTTTCAGCAGGCACGTCTCGTACTTCGTGCAATTCCAAACCAAGGGCATCGCGCCAGAATGAAAGCGCATCCTCCATTTCTTCCACGACAATGGCCACATGATTGATCTTGGTGATATTAGGCATAGTATTCCTCCAAAAATGCGTGGTTATTCCTCGCCGGCCAGGGTAAGGATTCGCTCGCGGATATCATCCGAAAGCCAGATACCGGCATTGCCCAGGCGGTCGACATAAGGCGCGACATTCTTTGTTAAGCCGCGGGACTTGGCCTCCAGCATGAATTTCAGAGTGCCCCAAATGTTGATACCGACATTCTTTGCCGCCCGCCGCGCGACAGGGTCATCGAGCAGCACGACACATTGCGGGGTTTCGAACGCCAGAGACATGGCGGCCACTTCACCCGAGCTCAGGTCAAGAGACATCCACGCTGAAGGGACGGTCAATTGAGGGTCTTTGTATTGCATCCACGGCAGGTCAAAAGGACTCGGCACATCGTACCCGATGAAACGACCTTCAAGCAGATCATCCAGTACGATGGACGGCATGAAGACTTCATCGAAAACTTTCGGAAGCCAATCCAGGATTCCGATCCGGTACAGGTAGATCACCGGAGAAACACTGCAAACACCCTTGCTCATGGCTTTTCCTGTGTTTCCTGGCGGGGCGGATTCTCTGAAGAAGCTCTTTCAGAATCTTTTGGTGCCGCCCCGGCTGGAGATGTTTTGGCGACGACAGGACTCATTTTGGAGTCTTCAGATGGCGGAGCGGACTGTCCCTTGACCGTGAGCTTCGCCTGATGTGCCGCGCGTTCCAGTTCCACTAATTCGCCTTGCAGGGGAAAAACTTTGTAAAAGCCAAGACTTAATAGAAATTCCACATGCGGGACATCAGCCAGCTTGGAGGCACGGTCCGATGAAATCCGCCCGAGCATATAAAGCTGGACCGCGACCAGAAGCCGCAAGTCTCGCCAAATAGGAGCTGCCCTTTTTTTCAGCGGCTCCCGGCTGAATATCTGATCGGACTTCGGGTCATTAAAATCAGTCATGCTGCGGACCTAGTTTCCATCCATCGATTCAATCATATCCATATATGCACCGTCCAACAAATCACTGGAGGCAACATCCAGTTTCCTCATGAGTTCTTGCGCAATGACCTGCCCCTCCGCATCAGGCTGACCTGGACTCATGACCACTTCCAATTCCATGAAATGCCCCAACCCTTCCACATCATCAAGGTGGATGCGGGTCTGTCCAACCAGATAGAGATAGCGGGTCTTGCGCACGACTCCCCTCACGCCGAGAGCCAGAGCCAGGGTGGATTTCAACTGCTCCGGGTCGCGCGTTTCGTAAATATGGTAATCGGACCGCTTGGGGCCGGTGTCGTCCTTTCGTGCATACCAGACCAGTTGCGCCCGATCTGGAGCCAGGACTCGTAATTTGAGCCTTCCCGTGGGGATTTTAAAGAAAGTATCTTCCTGCGGGATGACCTGCACCGGCGAATCGCTGATCGACTCTGCGCGACTCTTCAGGCTGTTGAAATCCCTCACCCGGGCTTTGATTTCGATATTGGCTGGCATCAGGCTGGTAAATCCTCCGGCACCAATGAAAATATTACAGCATCCCTGGATTCCCCATGATGATGCAACCGGCTTCGCAGGTATCCTTCGCTGATGGCGCCTGCCTTCTCTGCAACGCGCAAGCTGGCCAGGTTCTCCGGTTCAATCACGATCTCCATACGCTGCATCCCCAGCGACTCGAAGGCAAAGCGCGCCATTAATACGACCGCTCGTGTGGCGTATCCATGCCCGGTGGCGCCGGTTCGGGTCCAAAAATACAGGCTGCAGAAACGATGTCGCCGGTTGATCTGCGTTAAGCCGCACCCGCCGACCACCCTGCCCGTGTTGGATTCCAAGACTACAAAATTAAACGCCTTGTCTTCATTCCATGTCTGCGGTTGGGAAGCGATGAAATCCTGAACGTCTGCCAGCGATAATCCCTTTAGGTCAACAAGCCAGCGCGCAGCTTCATTCTGAGATTCGCTGACTGCTGCATGCACCTCAGGTACGTCCGCTTCCTGGAAAGGACGCACGGTAATGACGCCGTCAGTGAAGAAAATGAACGAATCCAAGGTTATCCTTTAATGGCAGGTCGGCAGTCCTAACATCGGTTGATGTCAACCATGCCGGTTAGGACTTTACCACATAACATTCGTTTCTGATATGACTCTCGACGGTTCGCGATTCGAAGCGTACCGGGTTCATTACTTTGAAAGGTCTTTGAGATTTTCCCGGTAATCGATCGCACTGCCGATCATAATCCCCAGAACGATAAGAATGGCTGCAGCGAGAATTGAGATGAGGAATGAATTCTCATTTATCCAGAAGGTCGGCAGGACCGCCATGGTGATCAGCCCCAGAATCAGACCATAGAAAGCCCAGCGCCAGATATGGGGAATGACGCTCCATACGCGGCCGATCGAGAGAGTGTTCTTAGTCCTGCGCTCCTTTTCCGAGATCATGTTGGTGAATTTCTTTTTCTTGATACCCGGATCCCGGGATGATAATTGTTTTTCCCTTAGGCGAATTAAGCGTTCCTGTTCAGGGTCCAGATTGTTCGGCATGGTACCTCCTCACATACAAACAACCAGATAGGACAAAAACCCGTCTGCCTAATCAGGCAACTTTTAAAAAGCCAAACATTCTCCACATCCCGCGCATCATCTTGTGGGCGAAATCCGCTTTCAGGAACTGATTCGGGCAGGTGCCGGGTATGACGCTGATGCCGTTCTCCCGGCATTTCGTCACCGCATCTTGCGACACACTCGTCATGCCGGCCGCAAGACCGGGTTTGGTGCCCATCATGCAATGCATCCAAACGTGTTTGACGCCGAGGTCCACACATTCCTGGACGATTTGATCGGTCACCTTGGGTTTGGCCAGGATGAAGACTGCATCCGGTTTCTCAGGGATGGACTTCAGGTCCGGGTAGCAGGGATCTCCGTTGTAAGCGGTTATGCGAGGATTGACCGCATACACCGTATAACCCGATTCCTTGAATCTTTTATACGCTTCGTTGCAGCCGGTTTCTCGTTTGTCCGATACACCAACGACGGCAATCTTTTTCTGATTGAGAAAATCCTGTACGAGAGAATCCACTTTTGCCATATTCACCTTTCCTTTTCGCAATTGACGTGTGAAATATGTAATTATTATAGCCTCACTCCAAAGGTTCTGCCCAATTACCGTCAAAGAACTGATAAAAATCACGCATTTATTTGTGAAATGTGACATTATCGCTAAACTTTTTATTACATACATCCTAACCTTGAATAGTGAAATCTGCTACAATCAAAATGGTTTATAAGGCGAATTACTCTTATTTATCGGTACCAGCCATCCATCCCATGCTTTGAAACGGCGGGAAAACCGCCGGATTTAGCACGTCAAACCCAAGGAGGTGAAAGTGAGCCTCGCAATACTAAGCAAGCAAGATGTCCCGGCTTTTGTACGGAATTTGCTCAGAGTTTATCGCGTCGGGGGACCGGTCGAGAAAAACGGTCAATTCGCCTTTAACTTTCTTCGCGACCCTGCTGAGCTTCGGCTGGATTATCCAACAACGATCCTGCCGCCCAAGAAGTTCCTTCTCCCGCCCAAGGAAACTCTTTTCGAATTTGACAACGCCCGGGAATTCCAGATCAAAACTCCGAGGCTGGAACCTCGCACCGTTATCCTGGGCGTACACACGTGCGACCTGCATGCCATCCGCCTGCTCGATCATGTTTTTGATTCCGGTCACACGGACCCAAACTACATCAACAGACGAAGGCAAACCCTGATCGTCAGTGTCGAATGCCTGTCACCCTGCGACGAACACTCCTTCTGCAAGAGCATGGGCACCCTCAGCGCGGATGAAGGCTACGACCTGCATCTCACCGACATCGGGGATTGCTACACCGTCGATGTCGGAACGGACGCCGGCCAGAAGTTGCTGGAGCATGCCCCCGTCCGGACTGCAGCCCCGGGCGATATCCAGAAGTTGAACGCGACGCTCAGTGAAAAATGGCCGAGGTTCCCCTACCGCCTGGATTTCGATGTCAGCGACCTTCCTTCTCTTCTCAATATGAGCATGCAAAGCCCGCTCTGGAACGAACTTGGGGAACGCTGCCTGGCTTGCGCTGCATGCACCAATGTCTGCCCGACCTGTTTCTGTTTCGACGTCACCGACGAGGTTGCTTTCGACATGAAACGCGGGCAGCGCTCGAGGATTTGGGATTCCTGCCAGCTAAACGATTTCGCCACAGTCGCCGGGGGGCATAATTTCCGCAAGAGCCGCGCTCTGCGCCAGAGACATCGATTCATGCGGAAAGGGAAATACATCCTTGATGAGCACCATTTCCTCGGCTGCGTGGGATGCGGCCGGTGTGCAAGAGCCTGCCTGGTCGATATTACTCCGGTAAAGGTTTTCAATGAGCTTTACCATAAGAAGGAAATCGGAGGGCAGCCATGATCGCAACCAGGGAAAAATCATTGGCGCAATACGCCGAAAACGAGAACCACCTTTTCATGCCGGTGGTCGCGCAGATCGCCAAAGTGGTCCAGCTGACCGCTCTCGAAAAAGTATTCACCATCGAACTGCCTAAAGGCATGTCGCTCGATCACCGCCCCGGCCAGTTCGTCGAAGTCTCCATGCTGGGAACCGGCGAGGCTCCCATCAGCATCAGCAGCTCTCCGAGCCGCAGCAACGGAACTTTCGAATTATGCGTCCGCAAGGTGGGTGATGTCACCCAGGCAATTCATAAACTCCAAGCCGGTGACATGCTGGGAGTGAGGGGACCGTTCGGACATGGCTTCCCCTACGAGAAGTTTCGTGGCAAGGATATTCTCTTCGCACCCGGCGGACTTGGGCTGGCGCCGCTCCGTTCCTTGATCAACCAGGTACTCGATGAGCGCGCGCTCTACGGCAGGGTGCTGATTCTCTACGGGGCAAGAAATCCATCCGAACTGCTTTTCAAGGATGAACTTGAAGCCTGGAGTAAAAGAAGTGATGTCGAATTGATGGTGACAGTCGATAAAGGCGACGAAACCTGGAAAGGTCATACCGGGGTCATTACCACCTTGTTCCGGGATGTATCGGTCAACCCAAGGAATACGATTGCCATCACCTGCGGCCCGCCGGTCATGTACAAGTTCGTTTTGATGGAACTGCAAGGAAAAGGCATCCTGGAAGGAAATATTTACCTCTCGCTGGAGAGAAAAATGAAATGCGGCATTGGGAAGTGCGGCCACTGCCAGATCAACAGTGTTTATGCCTGCCAGTCCGGACCGGTATTTTCCTACCGGGAGATCAAGGGATTGGAGGAGGCGCTATGAGCCAGACCAGCAAACCCAAGGTTGCGTTCTTTGATTTCACGTGCTGCGAAGGCTGCCAGTTAACGGTGGTCGATTCGCTGCAACAGCATCCCGACCTGCTGGACGTTGTTGAGATCGTTCAATTCCGCGAGGCGATGACCGAGAGGGGCGAAGACTACGCAGTGGCATTCATCGAAGGCTCCTGCAGCCGTCAAAGCGACGAGAAGCGCCTCAAACAGATCCGCGAGCAGGCTGCGGTGGTTGTTGCACTCGGAACCTGCGCCCACCTCGGAGGGGTCAACTCACTCAAGTATTTGCATCCGCTCGAAGACGTTCGGCAATACGTTTACGGCGAGAAAGCCGGGTGGTACGAGACCTACGACGTCCGCCCCATCGATGCGGTCATCAAGGTGGATTTTGCCATACCCGGATGCCCCATCGACCGGGACGAATTCATCGCGTGTGTCAACGCCCTGCTCCTCGGCAAAAAACCGCCCATTCCCGATTACCCGGTCTGTGTGGACTGCAAGCTGAGGGAGAATGCCTGCCTTTACACCCTGGGCAAGGTCTGCCTCGGTCCCATCACACGCGCCGGCTGCAAGGCAATCTGCCCCACATATGGGCAGTCCTGCGAAGCCTGCCGGGGTTACATCTCCGACCCGAACGACTCCTCGATGCGTGAAGTGCTGACGAAGCATGGCCTGACCGTTGACGATGTCACTTCACTCTACACAATGTTCACAACCTACCAGGTCCGCCAGAAAGCGATGGCGGATAATGAGAAAAGCAAGTAACCCGACACAGAGGCAGAGGCTATGACCACAAAAATTGATGTACATCATGTGACCCGGGTTGAAGGACATGGAAATATTGTCGTCAACATCGAAGGCGGAAAGATCAAGGACTGTCGTTTCGATGTCATCGAAACGCCTAGATTTTTTGAAGCCATGCTGCGGGGCAGACCCTATCTGGAAGCATCCCACATCACCAGCCGGATCTGCGGGATTTGCTCGACCGGGCACACCACCGCTTCTCTGCGCGCATCGGAAAACGCCCTCGGCGTGGAACTCAGTGAACAAACCATACTCCTTCGAAAATTGGTTTTCCACGGCGAGATCCTGGACAGCCACATACTGCATATCTACATGCTGGTTGCCCCGGACTTCCTCGGCGTGGGGAGCGTCATCCCCCTGGCGACCACCCACCGGGACGTTGTCCTCCGGGCATTGAGGATGAAAAAACTGGCAGGCGACCTTTGCGCAGCCGTCGCAGGCCGGCACACCCACCCCATTGCCATGACCGTCGGCGGATTCACTCACTTCCCAACTGCTGCTGAACTTAAAGACCTGCGTGAGCAGTTGATCGCCTGCCGCGCCGACGTGGAGGCCACCGTGGAACTGTGCGCATCCCTGCCCTGGCCAAAATTCGAGCGCGACACCGAGTACGTGTCGCTGACCAAACCTGACGAATACGCCTTCATCGATGGCGAGATCATGACCAGCGACGGGTATCGCATGCCCATCGAAAAATACAAGGATGTCACGAACGAGTACCTTGTTCAGCACTCCAGCGCAAAATGGACCAAACACAAACGCGAATCGTTGATGGTCGGTGCGCTGGCTCGGTTCAATAACAACTATGAGCAGCTTCATTCCAAGGCCAAGGAGGCTGCCAGGAAACTTGGGATGCAGCCCAAGGTGACCAACCCCTATCTCAACACGGCTGCCCAGGTGGTGGAAGTGGTCCACTGTGTGGAGGATGCGATCCTGATTATTGATCAACTTCTCACCAAAGGGATCAAATTCGAAAAGCCCACTCCCGTCGACCTCGGAAAAATCGGTTCTAACGGGTGTGACGGTGTCGGCGCTTGCGAGGTCCCTCGCGGGATTCTGATCCACCAATATTGGATCGGGCAGGATGGAAAACTTACCGGCGCGAATTGCATCATCCCCACCAACCAGAACATCGCCAACCTCGAAGCCGATATGAAAGCCCTGGTTCCGATGATCATGGAAAAACCTGTCGATGCCATGCGCCTTGACCTTGAGATGCTGGTGCGCGCTTACGACCCCTGCATTTCCTGCTCCGTTCATGTGATGAAGGTTGAGAAGAAATCCTGACCATGTCGAAGGAACGAACGCTGATTCTTGGAATAGGCAATCCCCTGATGGGCGATGACGGCGCAGGGATCGAAGCTGTTCGAATCCTGGCGGAATCACCTTTACCGGATAATGTCACCGTCCAGGAAGCAGGCACTCCGGGGTGGGGATTGGTGGAATGGATCAAGGATTGGAAGTCCGTCGTGATCGTGGATGCGGTCCAAATGGGGTTACAACCGGGAGAATGGCAGTGCTTTGACCCATCGGAGGTCAGGCTGATCGCCAGTAAGGATGCGGTCTCACTCCACGAATCCGATCTCGCAGGCGGTTTGGCTCTGGCGCAGGCATTGGACCTGCTACCGGATAACATCACGTTTTATGGTATCGAACCCGAATCCACCGAACAGGGCATGATGCTCAGTCCAACCGTCAGCGCCAGCCTTCCGGGGCTGGTGGGCAGTATACTTAATGCAGTCGCATTGTAATAGAGGAAAGGGAGTAACATGAAGAAACGAATTCTTCTCGTTGACGATGATCCGGATGTACGACTAACGGCAAAACTCCCGCTGGAAGCTGCAGGTTACGAGGTCTTCGAAGCAATTAACTTCGCAGAAGGGCAGGCTGCGGTCAAAAAGGTCAAGCCGGATTTGATCGTTCTGGATGTCATGATGGACACCACGACCGCCGGATTCCAATTCGCGTTGGACCTGCATAACTCAGACCCGTCATCGGAATTCAAGGAGTTCAAAGATACTCCCATTATCATGCTCACAGCCATCCATACCACCACCACCATGCGGTTTGGTCCGGATTCGAATTACCTCCCGGTGCAGGAATTTCTAGAAAAACCAGTTGAGCCGGATGTGCTCCTAGCCAGGGTGCGCAAGTTATTAGGCGAATAATCAGCGTGGATCCATCTCTTCGGAGCTACGGTAACCCGCAATCAAGCGAAACACCCAACCCGGGTGGAGCTGCAACCGGGCATCGTGTGCTCATCGACGAAGAATTGGTGGAAAGTGTCGCATGGCTGATCCGATTGCGCTGGATCGCAGGGATCGGGGTCCTTCTAGCGACCTGGTTCGTCACGAAGGCGTTCAGAGTCCAGGTCCCCACCCAGCCGTTGCTGGTTATCGGAATCGGCATCATCCTTTACAACATCGTTTTCTTTTTGATCGAACGCCGATATAAGAAAACGATTGCTCCCATCGAATCGTACCGCAAGCTGGCTTTTATCCAGGTGGGATTCGATTGGCTGGCTATGATCCTCCTGATCCATTACTCGGGTGGTATCGAAAGTCCAGCCATTTTCTTTTTAATTTTTCATATCATCATCGCGTCAATATTCTTTCCGCAGGTCACAGCCTTCGGCTTCACCCTGTTGGCAATCATTCTGCTGGGTCTGACCGCTTCACTGGAGTATTTTTCCATCCTGCCGCATTACGCCATCGGCGGGTACCTGGATTTCCCCTTGTACAAAAATGGTTTATACGTGATCGGTATCCTGTTTTTTTTCAGCTGTGCAGCGCTGATCACCGCGTTCCTCGTTACGAGCATCCAAAAGCGGATGCGCCAGCATGAAGAAGAGATCATCGACCTGACGGAAAGCCTGCAGATCGCGACAACCCGGCTCCAGGCATTAAACGACAGCGCGCAGACGATTAGTTCATCCCTTGAACTTCACCAGGTGCTGGACCGATTAGTCATGAACACGTCCGATGTCATGGGCGTCCGCGCCTGTTCAATCCGTCTGCTGGCTGCAGGCGGCGAACGGCTCGAAGTAGCGGCAGTATTCGGTCTTAGTCAGGCTTATCTCGATAAAGGTCCGATCGAGCTGGAAAACAATCCTCTGGCGCGTGAAGTCCTTTCGGGTAAAGTGGTCAACATCCCGGACGTTACCAACACCTCCCTGCTGCAGTATCGTGACTTTACTGTTCAGGAGGGGATCCTCTCCATGCTTTCCGCTCCATTGATCGGCAAGAACGGACCCCTGGGCATTTTACGCGCATATTCCGATGAGAGGGATCGGTTCACGAAAGATGATGAGTTTTTCCTGATGGCCATCGCTGCCCAGGGGAGCATCGCCATCGAGAATGCCCTGGCTTACCAGGCCATGGAAGCGCTGGATGCCAGCAAGAGCAAATTCATCCGCACGGTTACCCATGAACTCCGCTCACCGGTCACAGTGACGCGCAGCCTGCTACGCACGATCACCGCCGGGTATACGGGCGAGGTGAACGGACAGCAAAAGGACCTCATTGAGAGAGCCATCCGGCGCGTTGATTTCCTTCAAAAATTGATCGATGACCTGCTGGACCTTGCGGCAGGCAAGGCAGATCTGAAATCTCACGATGTATCAGAACCATTGCCGTTGGAGGATAGCCTGATTCGAGTTGTGGAACGGTTCGCGGCTCCAGCCAAGGAAAAAGAACTGACATTTGAAATGGCAGAACTTGTCGACGAAGCCCTGTAAGGTCATGGCGTCTTCAGATGCCCTCGACCGCATCTTCAACAACCTGCTGGCGAATGCAGTGAAATACACGCCGAACAATGGAACGGTCACCGTCACGCTTTCCCAAGCCGACGGGGACGCCAGGATCGTCTTCGAGGACACGGGAATCGGAATTCCAGAAGACGCGATGGTGCATCTCTTCGAAGAATTCTATCGTGCACCCAACGCGAAGGAATTCGAACACGAAGGGACCGGTCTGGGATTGACGATCGCCAAGGACCTGATCGCCCGTCTCGGCGGCTGGATCACCGTCCACAGTACGGTAGGGGAAGGTACGCGATTCACGATAAGCCTGCCTTTGGTCGATGAGTAGATCTCATTTCCCCCAGTAGTATAAGCGCTCCTTTTTAGTCAACTTAATTAATGAATCGCCCTCTCCCGGGAAAACGTGAGAGAGGGCGACTTGTTCTATATTTCTATGGACAGGAAGCGGAAGGGTCTGCAGTGAGGATAATTGAAGGAGATTCAGTCAGGGGTGGGAGCGGAACTGTGATCCCACCCAGTTCCGGACATGATGCCGTCATACTGGGGGTTGCCCAGTCAAGCATTGCCTGTGAGCCATCTTCAGATACCTGAAGAGTATATGTTCCGGCAGCATCAGCTGCGCAACCCATAACGGATACGTGTTGCAGAAAAGTTCCTGGCGGAGTAAACGTGAAGGTTGCAGTGATCAATTCTCCTCCTCAACTCCAGCAAGGGTAAATTCGAAAGGTTGGGTTAGATCGCAAATTGGGTCAGGAGACAGTGTTATTCCCATCCCTAATCCCTGATTCTGCCGGTAATCGGTAAGCAGGGCTGCTGCAGCTATTTTTCAGCGTTTCCTGGAAGTCTTGCAGATCTGAAGGATTGAAACCGCCATTTGGAACAGTAAATGGTCCATTCGTTATTTCCGAATCGACCTTAAGCCTGGACACTAATTTTTGCAGGCAGCTGCTCCCCGCCGGCGGCTTCCCTGGCTCGGAGTTTTCACATTCAGAAATTCCGTCTGTAATTACTTTGGCTAATGCTTCATTCAAGGATGCCGTTAATTCCCGAGTGGTTGTTGATTGAAGAGAATCGAGGTTGGCAGGGTCACCAGCCTGCTGAAGCAAATCACTCGCTTGATCGTACCAAATTGTTACGCTTGCGCAATCAATCCTATTTTCCTTTTCAGCATTTTTTATCTCCGCTAAAAGGTTATTCATCTCCCGTTGTAAATGCAAAGCATCCTTATTTTGGATAATGGCTTCAGCAGCGGCGGGGATGTCCGTTGGCAGGGGAAGTAAATCAGCATCCGCGATCTGCTGGGCAACCAGCAGTTGATTAATATTTACGCCCACTTGTGTGACCCAATGTCCAACGACGAATTCAATGATCTTTATTTTGCTGCCAGTCCCTAATCCCTGCGACCCGGCGTTTTTTACAGATTGCGTGCTCGTTCCAGCCGCCGTAACGCCTGCGGGGAATAGATGGAATTCAGTCCCTGTTCCATCGAACCCATAGCCAACCGGGAGTGTGCCATCCTGCGGAAATCCATCCGGCAGGGTGATGGTTAAAGTGGGGTGAACATTAAGATCAAGTCCTTCCGGTCCGATGCGCACCGAGCCCAGGTTTGGACCATCCAACGGCCAGACCTGGACATCACTGACCGGTGTCAGGGTAAAATCCGTGGCATGCCTGCACAGCGCCGGCAGGGACCTGTAACTCGTAGGTCACGCCATTCTGATCGGTCAGGCTTAGGCTTCCACCTTCTGGACCAATGGATTGGGTCACCATTTGATCTTCCGCGAAGGTGGCCTGCACTGTCAGCGGATTCGGCAGAACAGCCGCGGTGGTCACGCTTGCATCACTGTACCCGACCGATTTGCCGTCCGTAAAGGTTTGAAGGCGATACGTCAGTTTGCTTTCTTTCGGGGCGAGGAAGTCTTCGTAATTTGTTTGAGCGGGACTAAATACCATAACAGGGGTAAAGTCATCAAGTCCTTCCAGTTGGTGCTCGAGGACATAGACTTGAGCGTCTTCCACAGCCTGCCATTCTAGTTTTACGCTGCCATAGGGAGGCGCTTCAGCAGTAAATCCTTTCGGTCCACCGCCGCCACCGCCGAAGCCGCCGAAACCACCCGGCAAGGATTGGTTGATCAATGCACAGGACATGGAAAACAGGATAAGAAAAGCGGACATTATAGCTAATCTGACTGATTTCATATCAAATCTCCAATTTCTTGAAATTATACCGTAAAGCACTCACCAGCCAAATTCCTCTGACCACTTTTGACCGTAAGTCATCCACCTGCTGAATGGTTCACCCCTTCTGAAAGAAGATAGCCATCATCGTTAGAAAAAAACTCCACGAGGAATGCCCATGGAGTTTTCAGGTCGCTTCAAAAAGTGTCGATTACTAATTAATTCTCTGATCCAAAGATACGCAACCCCATCGGGCTGAAATACGGGATAAGCCAGATCAGCCATACGAATATACTGAATTTATGAAAATTCAGGATCATTTTTTCGTCTTTTCTGACAAGCACAACAGTCGCCCAGATCGCATGAACAAACATCAGGAGGATGGCGAGCACGCCCGATAAACCATGAACGTCATAGGTCAGACCGCCAGCCATTTCAAACATCATACCGGTCCCCCAGGTATCGCAAATCAAACCCAACCAGAAAAAGACGGTATGCCAAACTTTGAGCCTGCCCTGGATCCGTTCACTCCAGACACCGATGGAGTAGAAAATCAAGGCAAGATTGATGACGATAAATGGAAGAGTCAGATTCATGAAAATTAGCTCCAGTGAAATTGGGATTTTGTGAAATTATACACGCACATCATGGAATAATCACATGTTTATCAAACTCTTCGCTGATTTCATGCTTTCCTGGTAGGCTTAGGCAAGGTTGAGCGCTGAATAATTCAAATTCATGTAAGGTGTATCGTTTTCAAGCCGTTCTTTCCTGCCCGGCATGAACTTCATTCCCCATTCGCCTGCATTGTCAGGATAAGACTTTGCGACCATATCATAGATATTGATCTCAAGCAGTTTCAGAAAAAGGGGAAGTTGTTCCACCCAGAACATGGATAGCGGATTTTCGGTCAGGTATCCCGCCAGGAAGCTGCGCAGGAAACCTTGTCCATACTCATCCTTGTCCGTTCCGGGGTAAAGAACCAGGATATCAAAAAGCAGAACGGCAATGTCCATCACAAACCAACCGTACGCGCAGTCATCGAAGTCGATCAACGTGACGGTCTGCTTGCGCACATCCACGAAGAAGTTCCCAAAATGCAAGTCACCGTGGACGAGACCGTAGGCATCCGCTGGCTTCGGATAAGCGCGGATTTTCTCCAGCAAAAGAGATTGTTTTTCCTTCAACCAGAGTTCATTTTCAATTTGACGATTGAATAGATTCCCGCCCTTATCCCATTGTGGAAAACTCACCTCGGTAGACGGAACATAATCACGCGCTATGGCATGGATTTTGCCAATGGACCTTCCAAGCGTTTGAAACTGGACATCATCCCACTGGTCGAGTGGAATTTCTTCGGAAAGGATTCCCTCGGCTTGCGAGTACCCTACAGCCAGCCACTCCCCCTCAGGTGACGAAATGACTTCCACCAGATTCTCATTTTTTGAAGGCAATGGTGCAGGGACAGATGCACCATGTGCAGCGAGATAGGCCATCCAGGTAAGGATCGACTTCTGTGCCGGTAAATCGACATCATCATTGGGTGGGGCTAGTCGAAGGACGAAATTTCTGCCATCGCGTTTGAAGCCATAAACCTGTGCGAAATGCCCGCCGCGTAAAGGTTGAAGCTCTGCTTCTGATATTCCGTAAAAAGATGCAGCGTTTTTTAGCAGAATGTTATTCATAAACTGATTTTACATCTTCCCGTCTCGGCGGCTGGGTCTCGGTACACAGCGCCCCCAGCAAAGGAAGGAGTTTTTCGGTGAGGTTACTTTTGATCGCTAAAATCCCTCCGCCACGTACTCACCCCAAACTCTTCTCAAGGTATTGCATATCTCACCCAGCGTGATGTCATTTTCGACACATTCGATGATCATGGGCATCAGATTTTCGGTCCCACCTGCAGCGGATTCCAACCGGGCAAGCAACTGAGCGACCACTCTCTGATCTCTACTTTCGCGCGCAACTTCTTCAGCTTTTCCTTCTGGGACATTTCAATCGCCGGGTCCACCTTCATCCGCTCGAGGCTTCTTTCTTCCTTCACTTCGAACGCATTGACTCCCACGACGATGTCTTCTTTTTTCTCAACCGCCTGCTGGGCTGCATAGGCGGCGTTTTGGATTTCGTTCTGCATGTACCCGCGCTCGATGGCGGTCAGCGCTCCGCCCATCTCGTCGATCCGGGCGATGTATTCCTGCGCCCCCTTTTCGATTTCATCCGTCAGGTACTCCACCAGGTACGATCCCGCCAGCGGGTCGATGGAATCGGCGACGCCCGACTCGTAGGCGATGATCTGCTGCGTACGCAGCGCGACGCGGACGGATTTCTCGGTGGGCAGCCACAGGGCTTCGTCCATGCTGTTGGTGTGCAGGGATTGCGTCCCGCCGAGCACTGCGGACAAAGCCTGCAGCGTGACTCGCGCCACATTGTTTTCAGGCTGCTGGGCGGTGAGCGTAGAGCCGGCGGTCTGCGTGTGGAATCGCAGCTGCCACGACGACGGCTTTTGCGCCTTGAACCGATCGCGCATGATCCCTGCCCACAGGCGGCGCGCAGCCGCGGAACTTGGCAACTTCCTCGAGCAGATTGTTGTGCGCGTTGAAGAAGAACGAGAGCTGCCCCGCGAAGTCATCGACATTCAGACCTGCTTTCAGCGCAGCCTCCACGTAGGCGATGCCATTGGCGAGCGTAAACGCCACTTCCTGCACCGCAGTCGAGCCGGCTTCGCGGATGTGATAACCCGAGATTGAGATCGTGTTCCAGCTCGGCACTTCGGCCGCACAAAACTGGAAAATGTCGGTGATGAGCCGCATGGACGGTGCAGGCGGGAAAATATACGTACCGCGAGCCACATACTCCTTGAGAATATCATTCTGGATGGTGCCGCGCAGCTGGCGTGTGTCCGCACCCTGGCGTTTTGCAACGGCGAGGTACATCGCCAGCAGGACAGCCGCCGGTGCGTTGATGGTCATCGACGTCGAGACCTTGTCGAGGGGAATCTGGTCGAACAACTGCTGCATGTCGCGGATGGACGAAATCGAGACGCCCACCTTCCCCACTTCACCTTGCGCGATCGGGTCGTCCGCGTCATAACCGATCTGTGTCGGTAAATCGAACGCGACGCTCAATCCGGTCTGCCCCTGCTGGAGGAGGTAGCGATAGCGTTTATTGGATTCCTCCGCGGTGGAGAACCCCGCATACTGGCGCATAGTCCAGAAGCGTGAGCGATACATCGTGGGCTGGACTCCGCGCGTAAATGGATATTCGCCGGGGAAGCCCAACTTATCATGATATTGCTGGTCGAGACTGTCGTCGAGACCAGGCAGCGCCACGCGCGGGATCTCGACTCCTGCCGAGGTCTCGAAGCGTTCTTTTCTCTCTTTGAATTTTTCCAAAGACTTCTTAAGGATATTTTCCTGCCACTTTTTGTACTGGTCGTTGATTGTCATTTTTTCACCACGAAAGTTACCACTTGTATATGTAGAATTTGAAAATCAGCCTAATCTTAAGTATAAAGCTTTCGATGAATAACTTATAGGACAAGTGACACGTCAAACCAGCGCATAATTTCCTGACTTTGACTGGACTATCGCACAACTCTCGCCCGAAACGATATTAAAACCACTTTCCTCGGATAAAATTACTTATAGAAATTCACCAATCATATACCATGTCGCTATTCATCCAACTAGCCATCCTTTTGGCGATCATCCTTCTGGCAGCTAAACTGGCCGGATACGCTGCCATCCGCCTCGGGCAGCCGTCTGTCCTTGGAGAGTTGTTGGTGGGAATCCTGCTCGGTCCTACGCTGCTCAACCTTCTCCATCTGCCTGCCTTCGACGAGGAGTTGATGCAGGAAGTATTAAAACTGATCGGTGAGATCGGCGTCCTGCTTTTGATGTTTCTTGCCGGGCTGGACCTTCACTTCAACGAATTGCGCCACACCGGCAGGGTCTCTGCTATCTCCGGGACCCTGGGCGTAATCCTGCCTGTGCTGATGGGCTCGGGGATGGGGATGCTATCCGGAATGAGTTTGGACCATTCCATCTTCCTGGGGCTGTCTCTCGGGGCAACTTCGGTCAGCATCTCCGCACGGACGTTAATGGAACTCAAGCAGCTTCGCTCCCGTGTCGGCCTGGGGATGCTCGGCGCGGCGGTTTTTGACGACATTCTGGTCATCCTGCTTTTATCGATCTTTTTCGCTCTTGAGAGTGGATCAAGCGGAATCACCAACATCCTGTTGGTGCTTGGGCGGATGATCCTATTCTTCCTGTTGGCAATCTTCACCGGGGTTTGGCTCCTCCCTGTTCTCGTTCGCTGGGTACGGGAACTGCCTATCAGTCAGAATGTGCTCAGCTTATCCATCGTGGTCCTGCTTGCCTTTTCCATCGCTGCCGAACTGATCGGAGGGATGGCAGCCATTACCGGCGCCTTCCTTGCCGGGTTGATGTTCGCCCGATCGCCTGAACGCGAGAACCTGGAGCCGCGCATCTCCTCGCTGGCGTATGGATTTTTCGTCCCCGTCTTCTTTGTGGACATCGGGCTGGCCGTGGATATCAAGACCATTTTCCCGATCATCGGTTTCACCCTTCTTGTGATTCTGGTTGCTGTCCTTTCCAAACTGGTTGGCGCAGGGGTCGGTGCCCGGTGTGCGGGTTTTTCATGGCAGGAAGCCATGCAGATGGGGGCTGGAATGGTCTCTCGGGGTGAAGTGGGGCTGATCATCGCCGCGGTGGGGTTGAGAGCCGGGTTGGTGACTGATGCTGTCTTTGCCTCGATTGTCGGCATGGTCATCGTCACCACGCTGATCACACCGCCGATGCTGCGCGCGTTATTTGAAAAATCAAAGGAGACACCATGAGCATGATCCTGTTCGTTCTCCATGATGCTGAAAAACTCCAGTCTGTGCTGGATGCTTGGGAGGAAACCGGCATCAGCGGGGCAACCGTCCTGTTCAGCACCGGCATCGGGCGCATTCGCGAAAGTCAGGCGCTTCGAGATGACCTGCCCATCATGCCCTCGCTGGAGGATTTCTACCCATCTCCTGAGAGTCTGGGACGGACGATTTTCACGATCACCGACGATGAAAGCCTCGTCGAGAAGATCATTCACGCAACCGAAAAAGTGGTGGGCGATTTGAATGAACCCAAACGAGGCATACTGGCTGTCCTACCCACCTCGCGTATTTATGGTATGAGAAAGACATCCAGCTAAATCTCCTCTGGAAACTTTTTGGACTCTAAACCGTAGAAAATAAGAGACAAATGTCAATTGTGCCCCTCTTGGGGAAGTGCTAAACTTAGGGAGCAACCATTCAATAACGGAGGCAGCATGGGACGAACATTATCATTTATCGGCGCAGGACTGCTATTCCTTTTTGGGCTGTGTCTGGTGGGGTATGGGGCGTTAGCGCTGATTGGTTCCACGAACCCTGCTTCTGGAAGTCCGGATTGGGTCGCGCAGGGACTAGGTTTCAGCTTTTTTGGAGTCATCTTGCTCGTGGGTGGCGGGGCACTAGTCTGGCTGGCCATGCGCGGACAGAAGACCGAAGTCGTCCAACAGGTCACCATGCAGGTGGACCTGCCGGGGGAAACAAAGGTCGAGCAGATGAAATGTAAATCCTGCGGAGGGTCTCTTACCACCGACAACGTCAAGCTGGTCAACGGCGCGCCGGTGGTCAACTGCCCCTACTGCAAGACTGTCTATCAACTCACCGAAGAACCCAAATGGTAATTATGAAAAAAGGAGGGACGCTATGAAACGACGTCTCACAGTCCTTTTCATCCTGCTGCTCCTGATGGCAGTCATCACCACCAGCGTATCAGCGCAGGAGTATTCCTTCAGCGTACCCAAAATGACCGTGCATGTCTTCCTCAACGAGGACGGCAAAATCGGAGTCGAATACCTCATTGTTTTTCAGAACAACTCCGCAGGGCACGTCATTGACTTCGTCGATATCGGCATGCCAAACAACGGGTATGACTGGAGCAGCATCAGCGCCGATGTCAACGGTAATCCGTTAAACATTTCATCCGATTACCAAGGGGATGGCGGTTATGGATTCGCCGTGGACATGGGTCCATACGCCATTCAGCCCGGGCAGACCGGACAAGTGCACGTGGTCGTGGGCAGCATCGACGGGATGTTTTACCCGGACAGCGATGACGAAAATTATGCCAGCTCCGAATTCTCGCCGACCTGGTTTGGGTCGCAATACGTCTATGGCAGCACGGACCTGACCCTGGTGCTCCACCTTCCGCCGGGCGTCCAACCTGAGGAACCGCGATACCACCTCCCGCGCAGTTGGACGGGCGCTGATGCGCCGATCACCGGCATCGACAGCCAGGGCAGGGTCACATATACGTGGAATTCACCCGATGCGAGCGCATCCAGCCAATATACGTTTGGCGCATCGTTCCCGGCGAGTTACATCCCTGCAGCCGCAATCGTCCGGCAATCCTTCTTGGATTCTTTGAACATTGATTTTGACAGCATCATCGGCAGCCTGATCTGCTGCGGCTTCGCCTTCTTTATGTTTGGAATGCCGATCATCAGCATTATCGGAGGACAGCGGCGCAAGCTGCAATACCTTCCACCCAAGATCGCCATCGAGGGGCACGGCATCAAGCGCGGTCTGACAGCCGTCGAGGCAGCCATCCTGATGCAGGAACCGTTGGATAAAGTGATGACCATGATCCTTTTCGGTACTCTCAAAAAGGACGCTGCCGAAGTGATAAAACGCGATCCGCTGGACCTTAAGGTCGCGACCGTCCTGCCGGAAGACTTGCACGAATACGAACGCAATTTCCTGGCGGCCTTCAAGGAAGAGAAGAAAAGCGACCAGAGACGGGAACTGCAGGCAATGACCGTTAAACTGGTCCGCTCGGTAGGCGACAAGATGAAAGGATTCAGCCGCAGGGAGACGATCGACTATTACAAGAGCATCATGGAGCGCGCCTGGCAGCAGGTCGAATCTGCGGATACGCCGGAAGTCAAAAGCAAGATGTTCGACGAAGCCCTCGAGTGGACAATGCTCGATAAGGATTTCGACGACCGAACGCGGCGCACCTTCACCGGTCCGGTTTATGCCCCGATGTGGTGGGGACGGTACGATCCCACCTGGAGTGGGACGGGAGGCGGAATGGCTGCTCCCAGTATACCGGGCACACCCGGCGGCCAGGGCGGATTGCCCGGTTCCGCGTTTGCCGCATCCATGGTCCAGGGCATGCAGAACATGTCCAGCAGCGTGATCGGCAATCTGAATTCCTTTACCAATGGTGTGACCAGCGTCACCAACCCGCCGCCTCCGCCATCCCGCAGCAGCGGTGGATCACGCAGCGGCGGCGGCTGTGCGTGCGCCTGTGCCTGCGCGGGTTGCGCCTGTGCCTGCGCCGGCGGCGGACGCTAACATTCACATCCATCCTGCCAACCTTACAGGTATCGTATGAACCCATTTAGCGGATTATTTGTTAAGAACAAGGAAATCCCGGCTCCGAATTCCGGCCTGTACCATTATCGCATCGAAGGCCAGGATGAGAAGAGCCGCGTGCATCTGCGGCTCGACCCTGACGGACACGGAACACTGATCGTCAATGCGAACCGGATCATGCATCTCAATCCCACTGCCGCCCTGATGGCATACCTTGTGCTGGAGAAGACTCCCGGGCCGGATGCTGTGCAGGCTGTCCGCGCAAAATACCGCGTCGGCGCCTCGCAGGCGCGAGCCGACCTGCAATCCATCCAGGACCAACTGACTGAGCTGGTCCGCCCTGATGGTGCCTGCCCTGTTCACGACCTGGAGTTGGAGACTATCGCACCTTTCAGTGCGAGACCTTCCGCGCCGTATCGCATGGACCTGGCAGTCACCTACCGCTGCAACAACGATTGCGCACATTGTTACAACGCTCGTGCCCGCTCCTTCCCGGAACTGGATACCAGCGGATGGAAGAAGGTGCTGGACAAAACCTGGGAATTGGGTATCCCGCATGTGGTTTTCACGGGCGGCGAACCCACATTACGCCAGGATCTCCCGGAATTGATCGCCCATGCCGAGCGGAATGGTCAGATCACCGGCTTGAACACCAATGCCCGGCGCATGTCAGACCTGCGATTTGTCGAGGCGCTTGTCGAGGCGGGACTCGACCACGTTCAGATAACAGTTGAATCGAGCATCGCATCCATCCATGACGAAATGGTCGGCGCAAGAGGCGCCTTTCCGCAAACCATAGCCGGCGTGATGAACGCACTCGCCTCGCCGCTCTTTGTCATGACCAATACAACGATGCTCCAAACGAACGTGCACACCATCCCTGCAACTCTGGACTTCCTCGCCGAGCTCGGTGTACCGACCATCGGCTTGAATGCATTGATCCACTCGGGCAGGGGAGCAACAGTCGGGACCGGATTGGCTGACTCCCAGCTCACATCTCTCCTAGCGGTCGCACGCACAAAGACCGAATTGCACGGTCAGCGCCTCATCTGGTATACACCAACCGAATATTGCGGCTTCGACCCCATGTCGCTGGACCTTGGCGTAAAAGGCTGCACCGCTGCTCTCTACAATATGTGCGTGGAACCCGACGGCTCCGTTCTGCCCTGCCAATCCTACTACCGCCCACTCGGCAACCTGCTTAATGATCCCTGGGATGCGATCTGGAATCATGAGCTGTCGGTGAAATTGCGCGAGAGGCAGGGACTGCCGGAAAAATGCAGCGGCTGCGCCTTGATAAGCGAATGCGGAGGCGGCTGCCCGCTCCAGTTTGAAATCCCCATTCCCATGGAGGCACAGGCTTGAACGAACACGAATGGATCAAGGAATTTCCGGCGGCTGTTACGGTGTGCGACTCTCAAGGCATCATCCTTGCGATGAATGATAAGTCTGCCAAATCGTATGAAACGGATGGCGGTTACCAACTCATCGGCACAAATATGCTCGACTGCCACCCCTCCGCTGCACGAACCAAGACCGAGCATCTGCTGGCTGCGCGGGAGAAAAACGTCTATACCATCGAAAAGAACGGTATCAAGAAATTAATCTACCAGTCCCCCTGGTTCAAGGATGGCATTTATTCAGGGTTTGTCGAACTATCATTGGAGATACCTTTTGAAATGCCGCATTTTCTCAGAAGCTGAACGCCTGCTCGCTGACCAATAGCATGAGTGAAGTGATGCTTTATTACCTGTTATCCTTCCCGGACGCGGTCCAACCCACCATCGCGCCAGCCGAGAAGATCACCGGACTTAAGGATGCGCCTTATTTCCAGCCGGTGGACATCTCGGTCCGGTCGCTGCCCGGGACGGAGATGCAGGTGGAGAATACGAAAGTCGCCATCACCCGCCAGCGGTACGATGAACGCATCCAGGTGGTGGAATGCCGGTATGCCATATCCGAACCCTTATCCATGACCGGCTTGCATGAACGGGACCGACTCCAGGCTGGTTTACGCAGCTTGATTATCCCGCAGGAGATTCGTGAAAGTGGATTGTACGAAGAGTATGTTGTGTTGTGCCTGTCTGAGATCGAAGGGACACCGGATGCATTCGTGGAAGATAACACCCATTCTCTGGCTCGTTTCATACGATCCCAGCGGGAATCCCTCGACCCTGCAGAAATTGAGGAAATTCTCATCAGCCGCGTGCGCTATTCGCAGGAGGATCTGACTCTCGTGGATTGGGAGGCGGCGGTGATCATTGCCCCTCAGGGCGATTTTCAATCAGACATCGAGTTATTAAAGATCGGAAATTACCAGTTGCTTCGGTATCGCATTTTGGACAAGTCCATCGAAGAGATCTTGCGCGCGATCAACCAGGAATTTGTCCGGGATACGAAATCGCGTTTCAAACCCACCCGTTCATCCCTGAGGCGCATCGTCGCCCACCGGCTCGAGATTGCGCTCGATTTCGAGCACACAGACCAGAACCTGCTGTTGATCGGCGATTGGTACACGGCCAAGCTGTTTGCCATCATCCGCAATGAGTTTTACCTCGATGAATGGAAATCCGCGGTTCGTGCCAAGCTCGAGAACCTGGAAGGCATTGTCCACACGATACAGGAGAATTTCTCTTTATCCATCGCCGGCTTGATGGAGAACGTCCAACTGGTCGGGTGGATCCTGCTCCTGATCGGTTATTTCGTTTTATTCTTCTATGATGCAGGTCTAGTAAAGTAATCTTCGCCCTTCACACGTTGAAAGTGGAAAGGAGCAACTTATGCCACTCTTTGGAGACATTCGCAAGGTTTTTATCCCGGTAAAACCTCTGGAGGCTGGAACAGTTCAAAAGCAGGTGGCGCTTGAGGGTGCACCTCCCTACCGCCTGCATTTACGCATGCATTCCGACGGCTCCGGCGTTTTGGTTGTGAACGCCTCAACGGTTTTACATCTCAACCCAACCGCCACGGAATATGCCTATCATTTCATCAAGGGCACAAGTGAAGATGAAATGGCCGGTGCGGTTTCCTCCCGGTATCGCGTAAACAAAAAACAGGCTCTGGAGGATTACCGCGATTTCATCGCGCGTGTCCAGGCGCTGATATCCACCCCCGACCTGGACCCGGTTTCCATGCTGGATTTCGAGCGGGTGCGCCCCTATGAAACGAGCCTCACTGCCCCCCTCCGGCTGGATTGCGCACTCACCTACCGACTGCCGTCCGGCGCCGATCCGCTCTCCGCGCCGTCAAAACGGGTGACCCGGGAACTTTCCACGGAGGAGTGGTTCAGCGTGCTGGACAAGGCGTGGGCGTTCGGGATCCCTCACGTGACGTTTACCGGTGGTGAACCGACTTTACGCGAGGACCTGCCTGCCCTCATTGCCCACGCCGAAGCGAACGGTCAGGTCACCGGGTTGATGACTGATGGCTTGAAGTTGGGGGATGAAGGCTATCTCAATGCCCTGCTACAGACCGGTCTGGATCACCTGCTTTTCATCCTCGCCCCGGCGAATACAGCCTCCTGGCAGGCGCTGGAAGCCTGCCTCAATGCAGATATCTTCGTCACCGTCCACCTGACCATCAAGGAATCGGACCCCACCGCAATCAAATCCATTTTGGAGAAGCTGGCTTCGATGGGCACGAAGAGTCTTTCTCTATCTGCTGACCCGGCTTATCGAAATTCGGTTTTACAGAATCGCCAGTCACTGGCTGAGCTGGGCATCAGTCTCGTCTGGGACCTGCCCGTCCCCTATACGGAGAATAACCCGGTCGCCTTCGAATTGCTCGATGATGAAATTGCGCCAACGGGTGCGGGTAAAGCCTGGCTGTACGTCGAGCCCGATGGAGATGTGCTCCCTGCCCAGGGTAAAGCGGATCAAGTGCAAGGGAATATCCTGTCCGACGAATTCAGCAAACTTTACCATTGATAGATGAGGGACGGCGCAGCCCGTCCCTCTTTTTTATGTCTCTTGTATAATTTACCCATGCCCCGCGCTGCAGCTTTTATCATCCATGGTAATGAAATCGCCCTCATCAAACGTCAGCGAGGCGGCAGACTGTATTATGTTTTTCCCGGCGGGCAGCTGGAGGAAAAGGAATCACCGGAACAGGCGGTGGTTCGCGAGATCGAAGAGGAACTTGGGCTGAAAGTGCACGTTGACCGGCTCCTTGTGAAGCTGGCAAACCGGGGAAAGACACAGTATTATTTTCTCACTCACGTCACGGGAGGGAAATTTGGGACGGGAGCCGGACCTGAAATGCAGGGGCTTTACCCTCCTGAACGGGGCAGTTATCATCCGGTGTGGATGCCAATGGCGAATATCCTGAAGGAAAATGTCGTCCCGCGGGAAGTGGCTGAGATTGTCTCCATGTCCACCCGGCACGGCTGGCCAAGCGATGTCGTGATGCTTCAGGAAGAAGACCGATGACCGGATATCCGGTTGTTTACTCACAGAATCCAAACAGGAAAACAAATCCATCATGAGTCTTCGTCATATTTACGTGGTACGTCACGGACAGCGACAATCCGGCCTGGGAAAAGACAAGCTGGGACTGGGCATCACGGAAACGGGCAAGCTCCAGGCGGATTTCACCGGGGATCGCTTCAAACCTATCCCCGTAAAAACCATTTATTACAGCACTCTGAGGCGCGCCGCCGAAACGGCGAAGATCATTGCGCTTGACAATCCCAATGCCCGGCTGAGGGGATCACAATTGCTTTGGGAATGTATCCCTTATCTGCCATCCGATTTTGTGACCTGGTATAAGGCTAATCGTGGAAACATTTCCAACGACAGTATCACCACCCCTCTGAAGATGGCACCCTGGCTCGGACTTTGGTCTCCCGAAACTCCCTGGGAGATGATCGAAAAGGGATTTGCGCAGGCTCAACAGGCGTGGAGCCATTTCTTCCGGCCGTCCCGCGATGAAAGACATGAAGTGCTCGTTTGCCATGGGAATATCCTGCGTTATTTCATGGTACGCGCTCTGCAGGTACCCCTCGAGACCTGGATCAATGTCGATATCAATAACTGCGGGATCAGTGAATTTACTGTCCATCCTTCGGGGGACGTGGTACTCGTATCACATAATGACACAGGTCACATGCCGGCATCGATCCGCACGGTGGTCTAATTCCATGATTTCTTTTGGTTATACGACAGGTGAATCCTGTTGACAGCCAGCCTTATTATCTGTACACTCAAATCACACATAAAGAAGTGATTGAAAATCAGGAGAAGAGTCATGTCCGATGAGAGGCGCAAACTCGAGCGAAAATTCCTTGTCGTGTACTCCCGTGTTTTCGACCGGAAGACCGGCAAGGTGATCGGTTACCTCTCCGACCTGACTGTCAAAGGAGCCATGGTCATTGGTGAACACCACCTGGAAAATGGCGAGTACTATCAACTTCGAATCGATCTACCCGAATCGTCCGAATTCAAAAAGGATCACCTTGACATCGATGCCAAGTCGGTCTGGTCCAAACCGGATATCGACCCGGCATTTTTCAATACCGGCTTTCAGTTTGGCGATCTGGATCCCGGTGATGAAAAGATAATCCTGCGCATGATCGAGTTATACGAGTTCCGCCGCGATACAGAGAAATACCCTCCATCCGTTTCGGAATTACAGGATCGTAACCGGGTGTAAACTTTCGTCTTCACATTATTTCCCATACGGCTCGGAGACCGATCAAATGGCTGACCGAGCCTTTTTATCTCTGACTTTCCATGACTGAAACCACTCCGCTCCCAATTCCTGACTCCTACTGGGTCATCCCGGACCGATTCCTCGCCGGGGAATATCCGGGTTCCTGGGATGTTGAGCGAACCCGCCGCCGAATGGATTTCTTCCTTGAAGCCGGCATCAACACTTTCATTGACCTGACATCCGATGGAGAGCTTCCCCCCTACGCGCCCATCCTCAAGGAAGAATCGGATATCTACAAAATCTCAACTACCCACCGGCGTTTTTCGATTGGCGATTTCAGCACACCCTCGGTCGATCACATGGCATCCATCCTGGATACACTCGACAAATCGATTCAATCCGGACTGAAAGTATATGTCCATTGCTGGGGAGGCGTAGGCCGCACCGGCACGACCATCGGCTGTTACCTTGTCCGGCATGGAAAAACCGGCGAAGAAGCACTGTCTCAGCTTGCGGATTGGTGGCAGCATGTTCCCAAACATATCCTCCACCCGCGTTCGCCGGAGACAGATGAACAGGTGCGGTTCATCCTCGACTGGAAGGTAGGTCGCTAGAATGCCTCCCACCGTGGATTGGCATGAGCGGTATCTGCAGCAGGCTGGTTGGACAAGCCAAACCCGTAATTATCTATACGAAAAATCCTCCCTGCGCTCCGCACGAAACATTCTTGATGTCGGCTGCGGGACAGGCGCCTTGTTGATCGACCTCCCCGCCCTCACTCAAGCACGGATTTTTGGACTTGACCTGAGTTTGGATGCATCTCAACAAGCCCAAGACCATGCGCCTTCTGCGAAAATCGTTTGCGGTGACGGGCATCAGCTTCCCTACCCGGATGGATTTTTCGACATCACGTTTTGCCATTTTCTTTTGCTCTGGGTGGCATCCCCGGTTGATGTATTGAAGGAAATGAAACGGGTCACGCGTCCCGGCGGGTGTGTGCTGGCTCTGGCTGAACCGGATTATTCTGGAAGGATCGATTATCCTTCGTTGCTTGAACCTCTTGGCCACTGGCAGGCGGAGTCTTTATGCAAACAGGGTGCTGATCCCGATTCCGGGCGCAAGCTGAAGGGTTGGTTTTCCTCAGCCGGCATCGCCCCCATCGAAAGCGGAATCATACCAGGCGGGTGGCCGGGATCGCCCCTTCCCGGGCAGCGGGAACTCGAGTGGGCGGTCCTCGAATCCGACCTGGCCGGATTCATCCCCAGCGATGAAATTATGAAATTAAAATCACTCGACCAGGCTGCCTGGACTCGCGGCGAACGGGTATTGTTCGTTCCCACATTTTACGCCTGGGGCAGGGTGTAAAACCTGCGAAAGTGATAGGGCTCGCCCTTGCAGGGCAACCCGGAGAGACTTATAATCTTTTCAGGTTTTGGAGGCTTTTTTGGAAGAATTAACTCCTGAGACAACTCCCGTCGAGTCGACACCGAAAAAATCGACATCCTGGGGTCAGGTCCTACGTGATGCGCTGGAGACCATCCTGCTGGCAGTTGTCCTGTTTGTGGTGATCAACGCACTTTCTGCGCGTGTGCGGGTGGATGGATTCAGCATGCGCCCCACTCTCGAAAATGGCGAATATGTGCTGGTCTATAAACTGGCTTATTATTTCAACGCCCCTCAGCGGGGCGACATTGTCGTGTTTCGATTCCCTCTCGACCCAACCCAGGATCTGATCAAGCGTGTGATCGGCTTGCCGGGTGATGTCGTCCAGGTGGAAAATGGATTGGTCTCAGTCAACGACCGGGAGATCACCGAACCATACATCGCAGCCACGCCTGAATACGAGGGCACCTGGATCGTCCCGCCAGGCCAGTTGTTTGTCCTCGGAGACAATCGCAACGACTCGTCCGATTCGCATGCCTGGGGCATGCTTCCCTTGAACAATGTGATCGGAAAGGCTATCGTTATATACTGGCCTCCCCCCGATTGGAACATGATCGACCATACCAATGTCGTGAATGCGGCACCGTAAAACACCCATGCCCTCGATAGTTGACCTCCTCGCACTGGCTAAGAAATATGAAAAGGAACTGCCGCCTGCTCCTGAGGCGCTGGTTCAACCTGTTGGAAATGCCATATCCGGCTGGATCGATCACACCTTGTTGAAACCCGAGGCCACTGCCGAACAAATCAAGAACCTGTGCTTGGAAGCCCGGCAGTATGATTTTGCGACGGTGTGTGTAAATCCAGCCTATGTCCCGCTGGCCGCCGGCCTGCTGCGCGATTCAGGCGTGGGCGTTTGCTCTGTGGTGGCTTTTCCTCTTGGGGCAAATCTCATTGCATCGAAGGCTGCCGAAACACGTGATGCGATCAATGCCGGCGCAACAGAAATCGATATGGTGATCAACATCGGCGCGATGAAGAGCGCGGCTTTTGGTCTCGTGCTGGAAGAAATCGCGGCAGTGGTGGATGAATCGCACAAGAGCAACGTGACAGTGAAAGTAATCCTTGAAATGGTTTTACTTAACCAACGGGAAAAAATTATTGGATGCCTGTTAAGTACCGCAGCAGGCGCCGACTTTGTCAAAACATCCACGGGCTTTGCATCGGGCGGTGCGACGATTGATGATGTGTCGCTCATGCGCCGGGTAGTGGGTGCAAGGACCGGTGTGAAAGCCGCAGGCGGTATCCGCTCGCTAAAAGACGCCCGCGACATGATCACTGCCGGCGCAAACCGGCTCGGAGCCAGTGCCGGCGTTTCAATCGTCAAGGAAGCCCTCGAGGAAAAAGGCATATGAGCGAGGCGACCACCCATCGACACGAAGCCTTTCCATGCCGGGAATGCCAGGCTGGCATGATGCGCTTGCGCCGCGTCACCTATTTCACCTGGCTGGATGAAGAAGTGATCACGGTGCCGAACTTTCCAGCCTGGGTCTGCGACGTCTGCGGACGCCGCGAATACGATGAAAAAGCCGTTAACTGGCTGTCCACATTACTCAACCCTGATGCCGGTCATTCCACGTCACCGAGAAGGCGCAACGGGAAAAGACCGTCCACCAAACGAGACACAACCGGCGTCACACCCGAACAATAATTCCGGGGGGAGAATATGCCTACAGAACAACCTGTTTCCGGCACCCAGCGTTTGATCAGCGCCGATTTTCTCACCAGCAGCTACCGCGTGGTCGGAAAAATCATGGTGCCCAACACCGGTTTGATGGGCTTGATGAACGACGGCACCAATTCTTTCATGGAGATCCTGGACGCCAGGCTGGCGCGCCTGCATATGCCGACCAAGCTGGTCGATCACTTTGAAGTGATCCGCCTGGTCAAACCCCAGGTCATTGCCGTCTGCCTCGCGCGGCGGGAGGATATCGGACCTCAGGCTCTGGCTCGAGGGGGGTATGTCCGCCTCGCCGAGTACCCCATCCGGGTGGCGACACAGGTCTACGAGTTGAATGGAACGCTGGAATGGGCGGGCCGTTTCGATTTTTCCACGATCATGGTGGAAGGGACCCGGGAGTTCGTTCCCCTTTACAATGCGCTCGTAACAGCGATTTTGATCCCTGCATTTAAAATCGAGAGCGAAGCAATGTTGTTCAATCGCAGCGAGGTTGACCTGCTGGCGTTAAAGACCAAAAAATCGAGGATTAGCCTTGATTTAAGCTTGACCGTTCTCTGGGGGGGTGATAAAATCCTGCCCGCTGTAAAAAATGCCCCCATCGTCTAGTGGACCAGGACGCAACCCTTTCAAGGTTAAGACCGGAGTTCGAATCTCCGTGGGGGCACCTTACGTTACCAGGGTTTTAGTTGCAAGAATTTATATACCTTTCCCCTCAATCAGAGAGTGGAAATGAACCAGTCCAGATCTGAATGATTTTATTTCCACTGAAGAAACTGCCGAAAAGCTCAAGTATCACGTTGAACATGTACGACGCATGATGCGAAAAGGCAGCAGTGAAGGGCTTAAGATCGGCCGAACCTGGCTGGTAAAGCGAGATATGCTTGACAGCTATTTTAAGCACACCGCGAAGATGGCCAAGCACGACCCACGCCGCAACAAGATACGATACGCCCCCACAAGGGCGTATTTATTTACCATTAGTGGCAAAGTGCTATCAGCAAGCCTGTGACAGGCATCATCGGATTTCTTATTCTTTTTTTGATCGGAGCTATGCCCAATGTGCTTATCCAATGGTTCGTCGGATTCATAAACACCTGTGTTTGATCGTGGGTCTATAATTCTTTGGAATTGTTGTGTAAGGTGTTTCTCCATTTCCTTAATGACCTCAAACTTGAAAAGCACAGGAATTTCCTTATAATGAAATTTGACATTTGTCGGATAAATGCGGCACATTGAACACAGGATATATCTCTATGGCTATCACACAAGTCGCCGGATTTGGCGGCAACCCTCCCATAGCGATCAATAAGGCTGCGCAAAAAGCAGGCATTCACAAGCCAGTGGGGCCACACACGCTGAGACATTCATTCGCAACTCATTTGCTCGAAGGAGGAAAAGAAAATTGGACAATACAGGTTCTGCCTGGGCAGGAAGACCTGAAAACGCCGATGGTCTATGCGCATGTCGCCAATCTGATGGCAGTACAGTCACCGTTGGACCGTATTAAAACTCGGTATTAAACGCACCGAGCTCGGTAAAATCCCGGCATTAAACGCACCATGCTCGTAAGATCATGAGTTGGGCAGACAGGCCGACGACCTGAGTGAATGGTACAGAATATGAATATCGTTTATCGCCTGCGGGACAACCGCGAGTTCATTACGAGCGTTCAGAAAGCATCGCTGACCACCAAGGAGTTCGGCATCGAACCGACCGACGGGTTGTTCGGTTCGGCCGAGTGGTGGTCTCGAGTGGAGTCGGGCCAACTCGCAAGTCATACCCTCCGAGGGTGCATCAGTCGTATCTACATGGGGAGCATGAATGACTGGCCCGAGTTCGAGTTGACGTCGGACGATGGGGAAAAGTCCCGTTGGACACGAGAGGCGAATTCCAAGGAGCTGGCCATCCATGTATGCGGTTGAGCGCCGTGCGGAGATCGATTACGTCGTTCAACACCACCGCCTGGCTGCCTGGGACGGCGGCTCCGAGACAAAGGTTGTCTTGGAGATTCGTATCGGAGATGCTGCCCAACAATCCGTTGCAGCGGACAGGGCTGCACCCCGCCGCTGAACGGCAAGGCGTTGGGCAGCAAAATCATAAGCGCAATAATTGATCTACCTGCTTTACAGTATGCTTTCAAGGGTTGTTACTTAGGTATGCCAATAGCTATTCGTTATTCCTGCTTAGAATTCCGTAAAACAAAACAGCATTCAACTCCCTTCAGCATTTGAGCTTTACTCTCATAAATTTCCAGGAGCTTATTATCTGATAATAATCCCCATGTTTTTTCGATCATAATCAAAACTAACTCTACCTTTATATCACTCCAAATCTCACCTTTGGCTTGGGCAGAATAGATAAATTCTCTGATTTTTTCTGTCTCTTTAATATTTTGTTCAGCCAACCATTTTCCGATCATGGAGTATTTTTCGGTCAATATCTCTTTCAACATCTCATCACTTATGCTATTTACATTTTCTATTTTAATATAAAGGATCTTTTTGAGCTTGTCCTCAAAGGGCATATCCTGTTTCAGAATTCCTTCATACTCATTCATCCTATCGGTGAAATGTTTTTCCAGCACATAGAAACTAATATCATCTTTATCCTTGAAATGCCTGTAGAAAGACATCTTACTGACACCTGCTTCGCGACAAATTTCCTCGATGCTAACCTTCTTGGTGCCATATCGAAAGAAAAGGGACCTAGCGGCCCCCATAATTTTTCGAACTATGGGTTTTTCGAGTTTATTCACGTCTTGTTTGTAAAAGCTGGAGTCCATAGCCGAAAATTCTTCTGAGCTTTTTGTACTCATTCCCTATCCAGCTCTGGTTTAGAGCTTAAAGAATATATGCAAATACATCCATACCACAAAACCGATGATAATTAGCGGTTGGATTATATTCCTTTTTGAGCTGTGGCTCAGATATAGAGGTATAGGTTTCCCTGCTTCTAGTAATTTTTCGATTTCCGTTGTCTCAGGCCACTGGAACAAGGTGTTATAAAAATCCCAGATTGCGCCAATGGCAAATGCGGCTAACACAAAATACACGATTGATGTATCTTTAATCAGCAGAAAGCTGCACAAGAGAGAGACTATTATGTAGAAAATCCTTTTGGGAATGACGGCTTTCTTGTTGTACAAGTTAGCTGCAATAGAGCGCTGGTTTTTAGGCCTGATCAGACTAAACAGCATCCTAAGTCCAAGCATGCTTCCCAATACTAGAGCAACTATTTCTGGCATCGTGAGCTTCATAAATCACCTCCATATCAGGGTAATTATAAAACGAGAATTAGTTTATGTTACGGATTTGTTTATATTGTTACTATTTATGTATATATAGTAACACGTTAGTAAGAGTTTGTCAAGCTACTGCGGCTGCCCAACACCGGCTCCACCTGACCGCCTTCGGCGTGGGTCTGCGGCGGCCATTTGGTAGAAAAAGCGGTTTTATGCAGTCTTGTCTTGTTCAAATCGGCGGCAGGTGAGCCAAATCGTTGGGTGTTACGTTCGGTAAATAGCATTAAAATGTTTGAGGAGAAAGTTTAATGGAATACGCTCGATTAGGTTCAACAGGAATGAAGGTCTCGCGCATTTGCCTTGGTTGCATGGGGTTTGGGGATGCGGAGCGTTGGATTCACAAATGGGTGCTCAACGAGGAAAACAGCCGACCTATCATAAAAAAGAATCTCGAATTGGGAATCAATTTTTTCGACACCGCCAATGTCTATTCGATAGGGACGAGCGAAGAAATTCTCGGACGCGCCTTGAAAGATTTTTCTAAACGAGATGAAGTGGTCATTGCCACTAAATTGCATGGCAAAATGCGTGAAGATCCAAATGGCGGTGGACTTTCCCGTAAAGCCATCCTAAGCGAGATTGATGCCAGCCTGAAGCGGCTAGGAACAGATTATGTAGATTTGTATCAAATCCATCGGTGGGATTACGAAACCCCAATCGAAGAGACGATGGATGCATTAAACGATGTGGTGCGAGCGGGCAAGGCTCGCTATATTGGTGCATCCGCCATGTTTGCGTGGCAGTTTCAGAAAGCATTGCACGTTGCCGAGAAACATGGATGGACTCGTTTCGTCTCGATGCAGGATCACCTAAACCTCCTCTACCGCGAAGAGGAACGGGAGATGCTGCCTCTTTGCCGCGAAGAGAAAATCGGGGTTATTCCGTATAGTCCACTCGCATCCGGAAGATTGACGCGTGATTTTTCATCAGAAAATACACTCCGTTCCGAAACCGATCAAATCGCGAAAAACAAATACGATGCAACCGCCGAAACCGATCAACAAGTTGTGAAGCGGGTTGCGGAAATTGCAGAAAAGTACGGCGCTCCGCGTGTTCATATAGCCACTTGCCTGGCTCTTGCAGAAGGAGCCGGTGACAGCCCCTATCATCGGGGCAACGAAAATCGCACATCTAGAAGATGCCATTGGTGCCTTGTCTGTAAAGCTGGCACAGGAAGATATTGCATACTTGGAAGAACCTTATGTTCCGCATCGAATCGTTGGTCATCAGTAAATAAAATACGTCTGTCATCAACACGCCCAACACCGGCTCCACCTGACCGCCTTCGGCGCGGGAATGCGGCGGCCAATTGCTAGAAAAAGTGACTTTACGCAAGCTTGTTCAGTTCAAATCGGCGGCAGGTGAGCCACCCCGTTGGGCGGAAGTAACGGCTCCTCAAAGGGCAATGAGATATGATACTAATCCGTGACTACACTGAAAGTGACGCTATACAGGTCGGAGTACTCATAGCCGACACCTATAGCGAATACAACCTTTCTTTGCCTCCTCAGAACAGAAAAACGCCTTCCTAGGTCCCTTTCAATATGCAAGATCGCCAGAAAAATCACATCAAGATGCGATAGCCAAGGTAATCCAGGCATCGATGGTATTTGTGGCTGAGAAGGATGGCAAGATTGTTGGAATATTGAGAGGAAGAAAAGACAAACTACAAAGTCTATTTGTGAGGGGGGATGTTCATCGCCAAGGAATCGGAAGTAAACTAGTCAACAAATTTGAACAGGAATGTGTGAAACAAGGATCAGAAAAGATAATACTGATGTCGACGCTCTATGCAATTCCTTTCTATCAAGCGATAGGATATAAAAAATCTACAGGCATAAGAAAAATGCATAGTTTCGATGGTGAAGGTTTTAAAGTACCAGCCCATGAAAAAGGTCCTGAAGTAATAGGCGATAAAAATGCGCACACTTCCGGAAATTCCGCCGGGAAGATTCAAATGACCTGTTTGAATATTTATCATCGCCCGAAATATACCGGTTCGAACCTGGCGATCCCATTACTATCGAGCAATCAAGAATGCTATGTATAGAGAGATCCAGAGGAAATAATTTCTTCGCAGTTGAAACAAAACTTCAGCATAAGGTGATAGGTCATCTGTACTTTGAGCAAATTCAGCCATCAGAATTCATGACTTGGGAATTAGGCTATATTTTCAACCCGAAATACTAAGGGAAAGGCTATTGTACAGAGGCGTCCAGAAGAATCATTGAATATGGCTTTCATGATTTACATGCACATCGAATTACTGCATTTTGCGATCCCCAAAACCCAGCATCCTGGCGTGTGTTAGAGAAGTTGGGATTGAAAAGAGAAGGTTTTTTCAAGGAGAAAGTGTTTTTCAGAAGAGACGAAGAAAACAAGCCGATATGGCATGATTGTTATGCTTATGAAATCTTGGATAAAGATTACAAAGAGCGCCTAACACCGGCTCCGCCGGACGCTCCACCTGCGGCGTCGCACCGGTGAGCCAATCCGTTCGTTCGGACGCTTCGCGCCGAACGAACGAGGCGCCGTAGGCACCGCGTAACATGCAATTACAGAAGGGAAAACTCAATATGACAAAAGAACAACAAGCCGTTTCGAAACCTTGTGTCATTGTCATATCAGGTTATGTGGGATCTGGTAAATCAACCGTTGTCGCAAAGCTCTCTGAACAATTGGGGAATGTTCCCACCTTGATTTTTGATCATTATGAAAAGCATATTGAGTGGCCACAAGATATGCACCTATGGATTCAAGATGGAGCTGATCCAAGTGGAATTCGAGTTCCCGAACTGAAAGAGGATTTGCTTTCACTAATAAATGGCAGGCCAATTAAATACCCATCAGGCGACAAGATCGTCAGTTCGGCGGATTACATCATTCTCGAAGAGCCTTCGGGGCGAGAAAAACAGGATATTAGAGAGTATATTGACATAGTATTCTATGTTGACGTTCCTCAGGATGTATGTGTTACACGCTTGGTACAACGAGTGCTGAACATGGAAGTTTGGGAAGAAAAAGGAACATTTGCAGACGAATCGAAGGAAAACTTAGTACGGCAACTGGATGCAGTTGCTATGTGGATTACCCACTATCAAAAATTCCGTGCCATGTATCTGAGTGGGAGTAGTGCTGTAAGGCAGAATGCCGATGTTCTTATTGATGGCATGAAGTCGGTTAACCAAATCACATCCGAGATACTGAATACGATCTATGAGAAGTTCGGCAATCCTATATGAATATGTTCAATCATCAAGGGCGGCTAACAACCGCTTGCACACGGACGGCGGGGGCTTCGCCCTCGCCCAATGGATTCCGCCGGTTAAAATGGGTGATCTCAAGTTCCGATGTTGGTTCTGACTTCGCCCCGCCGCCGGTGAAGCGGATCGTTGAAACTGTCGAAAAGTATAAAAATGAGCAAAATGAAGCTGTAGGCGGCCAGTACAATTATTTTGAGCATGCACTTGTCGAAAATCCAAAATCGGGTTTTTCGACAGTTTCGTTGACTGGCATCAGAATGTTTTCATTGTATCTATGACTAAGGAAAAGTCTATGGAATATGACCGAAATAAAGTTGATGAAGCTGTCCTTGCTCTTCTCTATCTCAACTTCCTTGGGGATAAAAACGTTGTAAGGGCTTGGAAGAGCTTTGATTGGGATGCAATGGATCGTTTGCATGAAAAAGGATATATAAGCGATCCTAAAAGCAAGGCGAAATCGGTAATTGTTACTGAAGAAGGCCAAACGTTGCAAAAGAGGTATTCATAAAATTCTTTTGTACTTGAAAACCAGCAAAGATCATCAAGGTATTCTAAGGTCGGACAAAATCAGGATAGCGGTAATGATTACATTGCGTTGCACTCTAAAACTTCAGCGGTTTTTAGGAATAGTTCCTACCAATATACTTGAATTGACCACGGCAACCTTAGGTGATTGGTACGCCAACCTGGTTCCTACTATTTCGGGAGATCTCATAGTATTTGTTAACGAGAAATCACTTTTAACTGTGGCGACACCAATTTGGGAATCCAATAATTTGATTCCACTTTTCCGGCTCAGAGTTGCCAATCAATTAGGAATGATAGGAATAAACTCCAAAGAAATCGAAAATGAAATAAGCCATTATGACCAAGTCCAATTTGGCAAAACCGTGAGTCGCAGGATATTGGGATCGATGAACGATATTGCATGGCATTATCAAACTTTGGCAGAAGATGCTGAGGACAAAACAGACTTAAGCCTTTCGAAAGCTGAATTAAATCTAAGTCAGATGCCCTGCAAGCCTATAGATTACAGGTTTCCATCCGACATTGCCAAAGAGTTGTTAGACCTGAAGAAATTGAAAGCCAGCTAATACAGCGCGCGCATGGCTAGTGGGATTCGTCATGCCAAAAACGAGTTCCATTAAGTTCAAGCCAAGTCCGTCAAATCGGTTTGCACCCGACCCGCCACCAACGGGTAACACTCACCGTTAGAGTCCATCAATCATGAGAAGTTGACTGATAAATTCATAATGACACCAAGTTTAATATTATTCCCACAATTTGAATGAAAACGGGAAAACTCCGGGGGCGGAATAAGATAAAAACCGTTTCACGATATTTCATGGAAAAATCCAGATAAGGTGTCCTTCTCCGTGGGGGCACAGACAAAACCGCCATAAGGCGGTTTATTTATTTAAGCCGGAGCCCCCATTGAGGGGATGATATTCGAATCTCCGTGCCCACAGGGTGCAAGCAAGGGGCACACTGACCACCAATTAGGCGGTTTTGCCTTTTTAATCGGCGTCTCCAATGAGGGATTATATTCACTCCCCCTCGGGGCACAGGGCTGACAATAATGCGGTTTTTATCGAGACCGGTTCCCCATGGGTGTCTCTCGAAGCTGCAGGTGAGACCCAAGCAGGAAAAGGGATTGATTTTTTAATTGCGTTGACTTATAATACTATTAACAATTGCGTATATGCTCAGGTGTGATTTCTTATGCCGACTCAAACAAGAAAGATCCTTAGCGAACACAGCGCTGCTCACGTCGCGGAACTCTTCCGTTCCTTCAGCGACACCAGCCGGGTGCGCATCATGTCAGCGTTGATGACCGGCGAGATCAATGTCTCTAAACTGGCAGAAATGGTCGGCATCAGCGAATCGGCTGTTTCCCACCACATGCGAGGATTGAGGCAGATGCGCCTGGTCCACGCCCGGCGTGATGGAAAGGAAGTCTTTTACAGCATTAATGATCAACATATTATTGCATTGCTTCAGCAAGGAATAGAACACATAACCAAAGGGGAATAATCACCAGTTGCCATCACAATGGCAGCGCAGTATGGTCAGCGCTCGTTTTCAAAGACCAAAAGGAGCTGATCATGAATTTCACTCCCCTCGACCTGTTAGTCTGCTCGCGGTGTCAATTTGATTTAATTTACAGAGTTACAGGAGAAGGGAATATTTTTACCGGAACATTAATATGTTCCAATTGCCAGGCCAACTATCCCGTAATCGACGGCATCCCCCACTTCATTAAAACCGAACCCCTGAGTGGTTTCAACCGGCGTTTCGCCCGGATGTATGATCGCATCTCGTTGTTTACCAGCTTCTCCTTTTGGAGAGACTGGATGCACTTCAATGCGCCTCGAAAGGCGTTAAGAACCGCCTGAAGGCAGAGAAACGAACAAAGGGTACCTTATTATGACCCATCTCATCGATCTGGACGCTGTCACGAAAGCTTACAAGACTGATGCAGGCATGTTCATGGCATTGAAAGGCATTGACCTGCACGTCGAAGCGGGGGAGTTCGTCGCCATCATCGGAAAATCCGGCAGCGGAAAAACCACGTTGATCAACATGATCACAGGTCTTGACCGCCCCACGGAAGGTGAAATCATGGTCGGCGGCGAAGCCATTGAAAAATTGGGAGAAAACCAACTTGCCATCTGGCGTGGACGCACCATCGGCGTGGTGTTTCAATTCTTTCAACTGCTTCCCACCCTGACTTCGCTTGAAAACGTCATGCTGCCAATGGATTTCTGTGGCACGCCATCCTTCATTGAACGCCGCTCTCGCGCCAGGGAATTGCTGGCATTAATGGAAATCGATGACCAGGCCAACAAACTCCCCTCCAAATTATCGGGCGGACAGCAGCAACGTGTCGCCATTGCCCGTGCCCTGGCTACCGATCCTCCCATCCTGGCTGCGGACGAGCCAACCGGCAACCTCGACTCCAAGACTGCAGCTGCCGTCTTTGCCCTCTTTGAGCGCCTCACAAACCTGGGAAAAACCATTCTGATGGTCACCCACGATCCCGATCTAGCGCGAAGGGCTGGGAGGCAACTCCACATCGCGGATGGAGTTATCGTGGATGATGTCAATGGCACCGGAGGGCATAAATGACCCGCTGGGTTAAAGTCTACCGTGACCTTTGGAATAACCGCTCACGGACCATCCTGATTGTCCTTTCAATCGCTGCGGGTGTCTTTGCAATTGGCGTCACAGGTATTTCGCAACAAGCGCTGACCGAATCGCTTAATCAGCAGTATGCTGATCTGCGCCCTGCTGATGTAATTCTCCAGACTGAACCGAATTTGGACGATGATTTTATCGAGAGCATTCGTCATATGCGCGGTGTCGCCGACGCCGAAGGCCGCCGTTTCCTTATGTTGCGCATATCGCCGGATGGAGAAGGCGAAGTCTGGAGAGATCTGAGTCTCTACGCCTTGCAAGATTATGACGATCAACGTCTGTTTCGCATTTGGGAACAGGACGGCACCTGGCCACCTCAAAAAGGCGAGGTTTTATTGGAACGCGCATCTCTGACTTACCTGGGTGTGACACCAGGCCAGCAGATTCTGGTCAAAACCCCAGACGGACGAAAATTTAAACTGACTGTCACAGGCCGAGTCCACGACCTTTACAGGATCCCACCATTTCTTGAAGGCTGGGTTTATGGCTACGTTAATTTAGACACCATCCTCTGGATGGGAGAACCTGAAGGTTTCAATGAACTCTACGTCAGCGTCAGCGACTCATCCCTCACCCTGGACGTTGCTGATAAAGCTGCTGATTTTATCAAAGGCCAAAGATTACCTGTCTACCAAAAAACACTGCCCAATCGCGGCGAGCATCCACTCAGTTATATCATCACCACGGTATCGCTTCTCCTCGGGTTGGTCGCCGCGCTCTCGATGGTCCTAAGCGCTTTGCTTGTGGTCAATGTCATTTCAGCGTTAATAACCCAACAGGAACGTCAGATTGCCATCATGAAAGCCATCGGCGCCCGTTCCTGGCAGATCACTGGATTGTATTTCGGGATGGTTCTATCCCTAGGCTTGATTGCCTGCCTCATCGCCATTCCTCTCAGTATGATCGGAGCGAATGCCCTGGCCGCATTCGTTGCTGGCCTTATCAACTTTGACCCTCCTGAAGTAAGTTTTACTCTTGAATCTCTGCTGTTCCAACTCGGAGTCGGGCTGATGGTTCCTCTCATCGCAGCCGCGCCTGCCATTCTAAACGGAACCAAACTCTCCCCGGCGAAAGTACTTAGCGAGTATGGCATCAACCAAGTCTGGGGTGGCGCCGGTCTCATGGATGCTCTCCTTCGGCGCTTTCCCATGTTAACCCGGGACCTGTTACTGGCTCTGCGCAATCCATTCCGAAAGCGAGGGCGGCTTATCCTTTCTCTCATCACCCTGACCTTTGCAGGGTCAGTCTTTATGGCCATCGTTAACTTGCGAAGCTCGCTTAATGTAGCGCTAAACGAGATGTTCAGTTTCTGGAACTATGATACCTGGCTGATTATCGATGAATATATACCGGCAGAGAGGTTGTTGAACGAGGCGAAAATTGTCCCCGGCGTGGAACAGGCTGAAGTATGGAACTTTTCCCTGGCGCGTTATGTCCGCCCGGATAATTCGGAGAGCAACAACTTGTACCTGCTCGCGCCGCCTGCCGGCACAAGGTTCCTTGATCCGCCTATCATCGAAGGCCGAGGTCTCCAGCCGGGCGACACAGACGCAATTCTGGTCAGCCCTGCCTTCCTGGCCTCCGAACCGACTTTGCGAGTTGGCGGTCCGATAAAAATTAAAATCGAAGGCCGCGAGAAAACCTACACGATTGTAGGTTTGGTAAACATGATTGGCAATGACACCATTGGATACATGACCTTATTGGATTATTACGCTTATACACGCCATGTGCGTGAACCCAACCGGGCTAATAGCATCGTCCTTACATTGGACTCCGACTCACTCGAGGACCAGCGCGCCATCACCAGTGCCGTTGAACAGCAATTTGATCGCGCGGACATCGAAGTGGTCAACACATTTCTGGTAAATGATGAACGCGAGGAAATCGATGCTGCCTTCGGCATCCTGGTCGCATTGTTGATGATCATGACCCTTATCCTTGCCACGGTTGGAAGCCTGGGGCTGATGGGCACGATGAGCTTGAATGTCATTGATCGTGTTCGAGAAATCGGCGTCATGCGTGCCTTTGGCGCTTCAAGTTCGGCAATTTCCCGCATTGTCATCATCGAAGGTCTTTTGATAGGGCTGATGAGTTGGATCCTGGCCATCCCCTTGTCGTTGCCTTTGAGTGCCTTGTTGGCTCGCAACATTGGCGAATCCTTTATGAACTATCCCATGGCTGCTGTTACCTCCATAGGCGGAATCCTGGCTTGGGCTGCTCTGGTCATCATCATCTCAATAATTGCCAGCTTGATCCCGGCTCTTCATGCCGTTCGCCTGACTGTGACAGAAGTACTGGCTTATGAATAACAGTTTCCTAATTGAGCGAAAAAGTCCATTACCAGATCGGAGTATTGTATGAAAAAAATCATTTACGCCCTGGTCTTTCTCTCCTTCCTGTTGACTGCCTGTACCGGGACGGCCACTCCTACGCCGACAACGCAGCCAATCTTGGAAGCCATATCTGAATCAAACACGATCTCAGCTGAGGGTAAATTAATCCCTGCCCATGCGGTGGAACTGGCTTTCGCTCAAGGGGGGATCATCGATGAAGTGTTGGTCAAACCTGGCGATAAGGTTGCAGTCGGGGATGTGCTTGCCCGATTGGAAGGTATAGAAGCTGTCAAGGTTGAGCTAGCTGCCGCAGAACTAGAACTGATCAATGCCAAACAAGCCCTGGATGCGTTGAATGAGAATGCACCCAGGGTAACGGCGCAGGCTGAATTGGCGCTGGCCAACGCCGAAAAGGAGTTGAAAGATGAGGAGTACCGCTGGAGGGTCCAGCAGGCAGGCAACCGCGCATCGCCTGAGACCATCCGCGAGGCGGAAGCAAAACTCAAACTTGCTGAGGATGAAGTGGATCACTGGCAGGGCATCTACAATAGTGCGTCGGGGGATTCAGCCAAGGCAGCGACCTTGATACAGCTGACACAGGCGAAACGAAATCGAGACTCAGCCCTGCGAAGCCTGAACTGGTTCAAGGGCAAGCCATCGGATGTAGACCAAGCGATTTTGGACAGCAAACTAGCTGTAGCTCAAGCGCAGCGCGATGACGCACGCCGTCTCTGGGAAAAAGTCAAGGACGGACCGAATGCGGAGGATATAGCCACGGCTCAAGCCCGTCTGACGCTGGCTCAAGCCCATCTTGCTGCGGCCAAAGCCGCCCTCGAATTTTACGAACTGCGTGCCCCTGTTGCTGGAACCGTCCTTAGCCTCGATTTGAAAACTGGCGAAGCCACCGTACCTGGCATTCCCGTTGTCCACCTTGCTGACACATCCATCTGGATGGTTGAAACAAAAGATCTGGCTGAAATTGATACACCCCGGGTTGCCCTCGACCAAAAAGCCGCCGTCAAATTAGACGCCTTCCCCGGTGAGGAGTTTTCTGCCAAAGTAACTGCGATAGATCCTGTCGGCAAAGAGTATCTTGGCGACATGACCTATAAGGTGACGGTCACACTCGACGAGGCGGATCCCCGCTTTATGTGGAACATGACAGCGGTCATTTCCGTGATCACGAGCCAATAGGGGCTCAATGAAATCAAGTACCCATGTCAGACCATTAACCAAGATCTCCGACACATGCTGCGGGAAAGGTTGAGGTGTAACCATGACTCTTGAAAGTATCATCCAATGGCTTGGCGGAATGCTTGCCTTCACCGTCCTTGGGCTTGTCCTCTACGGAGTGTGGCGAGGCACCCAACGTCAAGCAGGTCGCACGACCGGTTTGAACGGCAGCTGGGTACGATCTCCCTGGTTTTACCTTGCTTCCGTCATGCTTTTCTTCAGCATCGCCTACTTCGGTTGGATTCCCCTGCCGTGGACAGTGTCTTCATCCACCCGTCTATGGATGCTGGTGATAGGATCACTCCTGTATTTTCCCGGTATGAGCTTTGCATTATGGGCGCGTATTGAGCTTGGAAAAAACTACTTCATCTCCACCGGTTTCGGCGCACAGTTGTTCAAGGATCACCAACTCGTCACGACCGGACCCTTCGCCATCGTCCGCCATCCAATGTACGCAGGATTGATCGTGGCAACGATCGGCGCTCTCCTGATCTATTTCACATGGACGACACTGTACTTTGCCTGTTTTGCCCCTCTGACGATGGTCCGTGCGAAGCGCGAGGAAACCGCCCTCGCGGAGGAATTTGGCGATGGGTGGCGGGAGTATTGCAAACACGTCCCAGCATTCATTCCTCAACTCAGAAAATGAAAGAGGCTTAGGCGTGCCCGATAAAACTTCCCCAACCCTGAAGGGCTTATCTGAAACATACCTCGCCCCTCTCTACTGGAAGGCGGTGGAATCGCAGCGCTCGGACGCCATGATCAAGGACGAGAAAGCCGTAGAGCTGGTCACTCAAGGGAGCCTCGATTTTACCTGCGTCAGGCAGATCCACATGAACAAATTAATCAATGCCATGCGGATCATCTTCACCCGCGAAATGGACCGCTACACCCGGGATTTCATCATCCTTCACCCGGATGCAGTGGTGGTCCATATCGGTTGCGGACTCAACTCGCGCTTTGAACGGGTTGTGGAGCGTTACAGCCGGGTGGAGTGGTATGACCTGGATTTTCCGGAAGTCATCGAACTGCGCCGGAGGTTCATTGGCGATGAAGGGCAACGCTATCATCTGCTGGCCTGCTCGGTGCTTGAGAATGGATGGCTTGAAACGGTGGGCATACATCGTCAGCGCCCCTTCCTGTTCTTAGCTGAAACGGTTTTTGTCTACTTTACGGAAACGCAGGTCAAGTCGCTGGTGCTTAAGCTGCAAGGCCATTTCCCAGGGTCGGAACTGGTCTTCGACGGTTGGAGACCCTTTGAAGTCTGGATTGGGAACCGCTATCTTTCCAATTCACCATTTGCGGGTCTTATGCGCTGGGGCTTCTGGCGAGGACAGGAGATCGAAGGCTGGAGTGACGGCATCCGCCTGCTCGACGAGTGGGGTTTCTTCGATCAACCCGAATCGCGGCTGAATTCCTTTCGTTGGATGGCTCCGATCTTTCGTCTGTTCAAGCCGATGTGTATCTATCATTTCAAGTTGGGTACATTACTGTGAAAATGACCAATCGCTGGAATCGATTTATCTACCGCTTGTGGGCGCCGGTTTACGATTCAACGGTCGACCACTTTTTCAAGCCGGGGCGCAAACGAGCATTGGAAGTACTGGATTTAAAGCCCGGTGAAAATCTGATAATTGTAGGTGTAGGGACCGGAGCGGATTTACCGCTTCTACCGGAAGGCGTCAACGTCATTGGCATCGATCTCAGCAGGGAAATGCTCAGAAAGGCAAGGCAGAAACTCCCCCACTGCCGCGCGGATATCCAAATCATTCAAGGGGATGCACAGGTGCCCTGCCTGCCGGAAAATCATTTTGATGCTGCCCTATTAAATCTAATTCTTAGCGTTATTCCGGATGGCACCGCCTGCCTTCGCGAAACCCTCAGCGTGCTCAAGGCAGGCGGCAGGATCATTGTCTTTGATAAATTTCAACCGGAGGGGAAAATTCCAAGTCCAAGCCGAAAATTGTTTAATTTTTTCAGCACCATTTTGGGTACGGATATCACCCGTCAAATTGGTGGAATAACCCACGGGCTCCCCTGTGAAATTATGAGTGATGAACCCAGCCTGGCAGGAGGCGTTTACAGGGTGATTGAAATCCGCCGGACCTAATAATTCACACCTTCAAAACTAACTTTAGATTATTCTGTTGATTCCGATTTGGGGTTTGATTCTGGCTCGGTTTCTTTTTGCACTTCTTTTTTATCCCACTTATCCACCAGCCAGAAGCCGGAGTAATACCCGACAATGCCCAGCGCCAAACCCGTCACAACGTCCATAATGTAATGCTGCCCGGTCAATACCGTGGACAGGCACACGATGACCAGGATGGTCATCCATATCCATTTTTGACGAGGGTACCAGAGGGAATAAAACAACGCCAGCAGAGTGGTCATGTAGACGTGACCGCTGGGGGCTGCATCGTAGCTGCCATCATTGGCATAAACCGTCCGCAGGGCATTTGTGAAGAAATCCGTCCCCGTCAACTCCGGACGGACAACGTACGTCGGGTAGAGCATGAAAATGGTCATCCCCACTCCGATGGTGAATGTTGCCGAGACCACCGCAACCCTGAAGAGCCGTCCCTGCATTTTGAAAGCTGCCCAGGCATAGGCCGCAATCCAGATCGGCCAGACCATCATATAGGGCACGACCCATACCGGCCAGATAGGGATGTACTGATCCAGGGAGATCCGTGGAGCAATACCTCCCGTCAAGATAACGGCTGGTCGGGATATACATCAATTGCAATATTAATGGGATTGATACAAGCGCAATGCGTTTTTTTAAGGATATGTTTTCCATAGAACCGACAATTCCTAGATTTCTAACCACTGCAGGCAGCATAACAATCATGTCACTCGACCATGATTGTTTGTGCCGAAAGGAGTGTGTTTATGATAAGGAACCAGCATCAACAACCCTACAGCGATAACAAACTCACCGATCGCCACACCGACCGCCTGTATGGGTCCAAAGTATGGAATATCCGGGCGCGACTGGCTGCCCATGCCGAACACATCCGCCATGCCGGAAAAGACGACGATCACATAACCGGTGGCGATCAACCTTTGGCCGATGTCCGCCGCAATCGTCCTTTCGTTTGTTCCCCAGAGCGCGCTCAAACCGAGATACCCGCCGATGGAGATGATCGCCAGCCCGATCAGAAAAACTGCAATCTGGACAAATCCCACGACCGGGCTGCGGTCCAGATTGAGCCATTCGGGTTTTGTCCCAATGATGAATACGATAAATCCCACGACGGTCAGGATCAACGCCAGCCGAACGCGGGTACTTTTGCGAATCTCCTGCGGGGAGACCCCATTTTGAACCGGGCTATCTGTGGATACTATTTCACTCATGCTGTTGGCAGACTTTTCTTAAGAAAATCAATCCAATTCCCACCAAAGATCGAGTCAATATCATCCTGATTATATCCTTGAGATGCCAACATGGGAACCAGCTTATGCAGATCGGCGATGGTGTCAATTCCCGCCGGGACTTGCTGCAGGCCAAAACCGCCATCGAAGTCGGTGCCGAAACCCACATGGCGGGAATCACCCGCTTTCTGGCAGATGTAATCAATCTGCGCCGCAACCATATCCAGCGGGCAGGCTTCGCGCGGGATCAGAATTCTTCCAGGTTTGGATAAGGAATCGATTGAATGGGACAACACCGATGATCCCTTCGCGTTCGACAAGGCGTTCGATGATGTCGTCGGGCAAAAACCGGTTGCTGTCGCCATCCCTCACGAGGCGCAAGGCATTCGCGTGGCTGGCAATGATCGAGCCGTCGTACACATCCAGCGCCTGACGTGCCGCAGCCCAATCCATGTGGCTCAAATCAAGTGTGAAACCCAAATCAGCCATGACATCAAGGAGCGCATGGCCTTCTTTTGTCAATGGACCCGGCTCACGCGTCCCGCCGCAGAAACGGGTGGACATCCACGCCGGGCCGATGATATGCACACCGCGTTCCCACCACTCGGGGAGTTCATCCAAGGTGCAGATCGCATCGCCCCCCTCCATCAATGGGACCAAACCGACAGGAGGATGGGTTTGGTTTTCTTCAGATTCGGACCAGGCTGTGAGGACTGAATCCAGTTCACGGGTGGAGTGAACGAGACGAAACTTATCCGGAGCGCGGTCCACCAACCGGCTGTAGGAATCCAGCTCGTCACGATAAAGTTGACGGGCTTGATTCGAATCCTTGTAGGACACATTGTCCCAGTCCCCACCTTTGGCGCGAGCAGGAGCAGCGAACAACGTCGCAAATATCAGAGCAACATTGCCTCGCAGGTATTCGGGGTAACCCAGCAGCGTATCTCCATTGACTTCGGGCGCAAGCCCGCCGGCTTCACGCTGGCGCGTGTCCACTGCGGAGAGGGTGTAATCCCTTCCAAAGCTTAACATGTTCCAGGCCAGGTCCTGGTGGGCATCAACCAATAATCGTTTCATTGGGTATAGTCACAAAGAGAGCGCACCATATGGTGCGCTCTCTGGGATCTCCGGGAGCGAATTATTCCTCAGGCTGATTCAGGTCAGCAGTGAGGGATTTCATGTCGAGGTCGGCAAACTGAGCTGAGTCTACTTTGCGCAGGCTCAAACCGATCCGCCGCTGCTCGGGGTCGATGCGAATGACGCGCAGATTGACTACATCGCCTTCGTGTAAAACTTCCTTGGGATGTTCGATGCGGTTCTCGCTGATCTCGGAAATATGGATCAGCCCTTCGACATCACCTTCCAGCCGGGCAAATGCGCCGAACTTGGTCAGGCGGGTGATGACACCTTCGACCAGCATGCCAACCTTGAACTTGCCAACCTTATCCTGCCAGGGGTCGTCCTGGAGCGCGCGGATGGAAAGACCGATGCGTTTTTTCTCGCGGTCGATGCTGATGATCTTGACTTTGACTTCCTGCCCGACCTCCAGCGCTTCGCTGGGATGCTGGATGCGCTCCCAGGAAATCTCGGAAAGGTGAACGAGACCGTCTGCGCCGTTGATGTTGACGAACGCGCCAAATTCGGCCAGGCTGGTCACGCGACCGGTGCGAATCTCGCCTTCATGCAGTTCCTCGATGATGCGCTCCTTGAGCGACTGGCGCGATTCGGGATTCGCAGCTCGTTCGGAAAGTATCAATCGTCTCCGCGCACGGTCCACTTCGATGACTCGGATGGTAATCGCCTGACCGATCATCTTCGCCCAGCGGGCATCGGGGGTGTCACCCTGGACGGCATTGCGGCGGTTCATGCTGATCTGTGACGCAGGCACAAATCCACGCAGGCCGTGTACCGGGACGATCACACCGCCCTTGTTGTATCCTTCGATCTTCCCGTCGAAATCCTCGCCGGTCTCGACCATTTTCTCGACCAGGTCCCAACCCAGGAATTCCTGGGCGCGGACGAATGAGAGGACGACATTCCCATTCTGGTCTTCGGGGTTGACGACGTAAACAGGGATTTCCTGCCCCACCTTCAACGCTTCGCGGTCAGCAGCAGGGATCTGTTCCAGCTCGCGACCGGTAATGACGCCTTCGGACTTGGCGCCAACGCTGACCAGGATCTGGGTGGATGAAATGCCGGCGATAACGCCTTTGCGGATCTCACCCTGGCTGGGGAATTCCAGCCCGGAATCCTGACCTTTCATCAAGGATTCCATCGATTCAGTATTGCCTTCGTTGTGCAGGGAGTTTTCCTGCCCAACCAGGGTGTTGTTTTGCTCCGTCATGGGTATGTTTTGCTCCAATTTGAAATAGTGGAAGGATTATAAAGGCTAATCAACAACTTGGCAACCCTGCATAAAATAACCATAATTTTCCAACTCCGTTTGGTGCTTTTTAGGAATGTTTTTAAATTATCGGACAAACGGATTATAATAGTGTCTCTATGCCATCCATTTATCCATTTACCGCCATCGTCGGCCAGGAACGCATGCGCCGGGCTCTGATTTTGAACGCCGTGGATCCGCGCATCGGCGGCGTGCTCATCCGCGGGGAACGGGGCACCGCCAAATCGACGGCTGCCCGAGCCCTGGCCGCCCTCCTGCCCCAGGTCCATGTGGTGCGGGATTGCCGCTTTGGGTGTGACCCCGATCAGCCGAACACCTGGTGCACCGAATGCCGGGAGCGGGCTCTCGAAAATAAGGGTGACCTGCCCTTCGACCTGCGCCTGACCCCCTTCGTCAACCTGCCTGTCTCAGCAACGGAAGACCGGGTCGTCGGCACGCTGGATATCGAACAGGCCATCCAGAAGGGTGAACGACACTTCGAACCGGGCGTGCTGGCTTCCGCCAACCGGGGCTTGCTCTACATCGACGAGGTCAACCTGCTGGACGATCATGTCGTGGATCTGCTGCTGGATTCTGCAGCGATGGGCATGAACATTGTCGAACGCGAGGGCATTTCCTTTTCGCACCCGGCACGCTTCATCCTCGTCGGGACCATGAACCCCGAGGAAGGCGATCTGCGCCCTCAGCTCCTCGACCGTTTTGCGCTTTCGGTGGACATCACCGGCATTCGCGACGCCCGGGAACGCGTGCTCATCATGGAGCGCAACATCGCCTACGAGAACGACCAGGAAGCTTTCCGCGAGGAATGGCTCGGCAAGGAGCAGGAACTCTCACGCCAGATCGACCAGGGACGGAAACTGGTCGGGAAGGTGGATTACACCCGGCGCGATCTGCTTTCCATCGCAGCCTTGACTTCCTCACTTAATGTTGACGGGCACCGCGCCGACCTGGTCATCCTAAAAGCTGCCCGCGCCCAAGCCGCCTTCGACGGACGCACGTCCATCACCGATCACGACATCGCGCTCGCCGCAGAACTGACCCTGCCGCACCGCATCAAACGCGGTCCTTTCCATCAGGCGGAGGTCAACGCCGAACAGCTCCAGGAACGGATCGAGCAGCTCGTAGGGCAGTCCACAGAGGGTACGCCGGAAGAACGGCCAACGCCCGAAGATTCCACTGAAAAAAAAAGTCGGTCCTAGACGAACAATCGGAAGAAAGCCCTGATCAGCCTCAGGGCACACCTGACCCCTCCCGTCAGGATGTATTCGCGTCCCACAACGCCAACTGGTGGGACGGCGGGCAGAAGGTCCGCACAGGTGAAACGTTCATTCCCCGCAGACTGGATACACCGCTCGACAAGCTTTCCCGAAAAAACGCCGGCCGCCGGTCACGCACCCATACCGAACGCAAACGCGGTCGATATATCAAAGCACGCCCTGCCAATGGGAAGACCAGTGACATCGCCTTTGACGCCACCATCCGCGCCGCTGCACCCTACCAGAAGCGCCGTGTGGAAAAGCGCAGAAAGATGGCATTTGCCATTGAACGCAGCGACCTGCAGAAAAAGATCAGGGTCAAAAAGACCGCGAATCTCGTGTTGTTTTTGGTCGATGCTTCGTGGTCCATGGCTGTCGCCGAACGGATGAATGCCACAAAGGGCGCGATTCTTTCCCTGCTCACGGATGCCTACCAGCGGCGCGACCGTGTCGGCCTAATCGTTTTCCAGAAGGACAGGGCAACCCTGGTCCTTCCCCCCACCAACTCAATTCAACTTGCCCAACGGGCGCTGGCTGAGATCCCGGTGGGAGGCAAGACCCCCCTTTCGGCGGGACTGTTGATGGCGTCCGACATCCTGCGTCATGAGAATTACCTGCACCCGGATGTGGAACCACTGCTGATCGTCCTTACGGATGGGGCGGGAAATGTATCCATCGGCCCGCTCTCCCCTCAGGATGAAGCCCGCCACTTCGCGGAACTGATCGCCATCGAAGAGGTTAAATCGGTTGTGATCAACATGGAACACGCGGCGTTCGACCAGGGACTCGCCCAGCAACTGGCCAATCATCTGAAAGCACCTTGTTATGCGCTTGGCGAATTAAAAGCTGAAAGCCTGTACCATGCTGTCAAGCATGAAATGAAAACCTAACCTTTTTGTTAATGTGAACTTTGCAGTCACATTACAACCACCTGAAAGCCATTGACGGGCACTCTGCTGTCATTTATTATGAACTCAACATTAACAGCATTTATCCACCATCCTCCCCTCCCAAAGCGGACCCTTCTGTTATAAAACCGGAAGGGTTCGCGGTTTAAATAAACTCCTGATGAATAATAAAAACTGCCAGTTCCTTTGGTAAGGAAGCTGGCAGTAAATTCGTTATCCGAAGCGGCTACAGCGCATTCCCGCAATACGGGCAATTCTTCCAATCACCCGCTGTGGGCTTGCCGCAATTCCCGCAGGATTGCGTAGTAACAGCTTCAGCGGACACCGGAGATGTTTTTCGACGATTGAACAAGGCGACCACTCCGTAGATGGCAAAACCCAGAACAACCAGCGGGATGATCCAGCGGAACATGCTGAAGGGCGAGAAACCGAATCCATACATCATCGGCTGGTTTAAGCTGGAACCCCTCCCCATCATGCCACCGTGAAAATAACCACCTTGTGTCTCACCTGGGCAGTTATACCCATCGTTGCCGAACTGATTCATCATGACGCCATGGGGATAAGCACCGGGTCCGAAGTATCCAGACTGCCCACGTCCCATCATGCCGCCCGGATGAATAAATCCTGGACCTGCGCCTTCGATCGGCGACTGCCGCATCATGCCAGGACCAAAACTACCGTCACCTCCATAGGTTCGGGCAATAAATGCCGGCGCAAAGAAGGTATGCATTGCATATGGAACCGCAACAATCGCCCCGAGTACCAGGACCACCAGGATAATTCCAATCACCCATTTCCACACTTTTTTCATAATTTCTCCTTTTCTCGATTATTCATCATCTTTTTCAGACAAATCATACTCCCGGCAGATAAATGGTTGATGAATGTATTATGAACCTTCTGTAAAGATGGTGTCACGGTTATACTTTACCCATGTCCGAGGCTATTGGCATTTTCGGCGGCACCTTTGACCCGCCGCATCTGGGTCACCTGATCCTGGCTGCGGAGTCCTTCGAACAGCTTGGGCTGGACCGGCTGCTCTGGGTGCTCACGCCCATACCGCCTCATAAACTCGAACAAGCACTCACCCCACTCGAAAACCGGCTGGACATGACCCTGCTCCTGCTTGCCGATTATCCCCATTTTGAACTTTCCCGCGTGGAGATCGACCGCCCTGGTCCTCACTACATGCTTGAAACCATCCAATTGATAAAAGGGCAATTTCCCGGATCAGAATTGTTCCTTCTGATGGGAGGCGACTCGTTAATGGACCTCCCCAACTGGTACCATCCTTCCGAGCTGGTCTCCGCCTGTGAATACCTGGGGGTAATGTGGCGTCCGGATAACAACGTCGATCTAAACGCCCTTGAGAAAACCATCCCGGGAGTTACTGAAAAAGTCAGGTTTGTCGACGCTCCCCTTCTTGAGATTTCATCGCGTGAAATTCGCAAACGGATTTCTGAAGGTCACGCCTTCAAGCATTTCCTCACACCCTTAGTGTATGAATACATTATGGATAACGGGCTATATCTCCGACGATAAACCATGTCTTTACTTCTGGACGCCTTATTCTCTTCTGTCTCACTTGGCCACTTGATCGTGGATATCATGAATGGACAGCGCTCAATTCTACTCACCTATTGGAGCGTAGAATTGGGTCTGACCAACACCACATATGCAGCCATCACAACCCTTTACATCTGCGTGGCTTCCCTCTCCCAACCCCTGTTTGGGTGGATCAGCGATAACTATGGTCGTTCCCGTCTCATGGCAGCAGGCGGCATTCTTTGGATGTCTGCATTCTTCAGCCTTGCCCTATTCCTTCCTGTTCACCTTGCCATCCCCTGTCTTATCCTCGCCAGCCTGGGGTCCGCCGCTTTTCACCCTTCCGGGACGATGCACGCCACCCTGCGTGGACGTACGAGACTATCCCACCGCGAAACGACAGCCGCGTCCTGGTTTTTTCTATTCGGGCAGAGCGGATACTCCGTTGGCCCCATCATCGGCGGACCGCTGTTGGATATTTATGGTCCGCTGGGGTTGATCATACTTCCCATCGCCGCTGTCCCCGTAGGATTGAACGCAGCCTGGCAGCTGCGTGAATTCCTGCCTCACCCGAAAGCCGCCTACAGTGCACAAAAATTTCATCTTGCCGGGAGCACACGTTTCATCGCCGCGCTTGCCGTTGTCGGCGGGTTGCAAGCCTGGACCCAGTCCAACATGTCCACGTTCATCCCCAAGTATCTCAGCGATCTGGGTGAACCGGCCGCTGTTTACGGATTATTCGTCGGATTGTTCAGCGGCGGTTCGGCGATCGGAAACGTCATCGGAGGGAACCTCGCCGACCGGTTGGGTAAGCAGCGTGTGGCGATGCTGATGCTGCTGCTGGCCACGGTCCCGATCTATACCATCTCCCAGATTGGATGGTCGCCGTGGTTGTACATCCTAGTACCGCTCGCGGGGGCGTTGACAGGCGCGGTTCACAGCATCGTGGTGGTCCTTGCCCAGCGCGCCCTCCCCACTGGCATGGCGACTGCATCCGGGCTGACCCTGGGATTCATGTTCTCGGCTGGAGCCATCGGCACGCTGCTGTGCGGTCCCATGGCGGACGCGTACGGAATCGACGCCGTCTTTGCGTTCACAGCCCTGTTGACTCTTATTGCATCCGCATCGACCTACTTCCTGCGTGAAGAAGAGGCTGGTACGCTACCAGCTACAGTCTCATAATGGTTGATACTAAACAAACAGAGAGCGCAGGAATTTTCTGCGCTCTCTGTTTGCTGTTTATCGGTCAGGCGTCGAGATGATAGGTGTGATAGGGATTTTCGCAAGGATTGCCCCATGCGATATGCAATTCCTTGGCCGTGAGATCCAGCACCAGTGAGTTGATCGTCTTCTCGCGGTCGAGCGGGTCATCCATCTCGATGGCATGATTGCAGATCGAGTTTGAAAAATTCACATGGTCCTTCAGGATGGATTGCAGGGTTTTTGTCGAGTGTCTAGGCACCTGCTTTAATAGACGCTTAGCCCGGAAATATCGCACCCGGGAGGAAATGAGCTCATCGGGTAAATCCTCCACTTCCTGCATATTTTCCGAAAGATAATGATTCGTGTGCACGACGGAGCCTTCGTTTCCATAGATGATCGCAAAGCGTCGTGCGGATACTTCCACATTGTACAGTTCTCCACTCTCATGGGCCAGCAGGTGGTTATATCCAGCGGCGCGATGCGGCGCAAGCATAAAACGAATGGCATCAGCAGGGGTTTCGGCTGCCAAAACAGCTCGCGAGACCACCACACGGGGAATCCCGATGCGCGAATTGTTGGGGTACACCGAATCACAGAATTGAGCAATGCCTTTTGAATTGAATCCGATATTGGGGAGCAGTCCGCCGTAATTCATCGCCAGGAAAGGCGGTTCATCATCCGGGATGGCATGGATGACGTAAACATCATCTTCGTCCTCGGGAACCCAATCTTCATTATGACCGACCAACACATGGCCGTCTGCTGTCCGCATCCCATTCACGGCGAAGGAAGTGCAGCGAGTCAGGTGCAGGGCATCGGTCGTGACCGCTTCCATTGCGTTCAGCACTACCAGGTCTTCGAACGAGACACTCGATCCTTCGGCCATACCCATGATCTCGTCCACGTACTGCGGGTAACGCTCCTGGGCGAAGGGCAGATACTTGCGCGCCTGAATTTGAGCCCCCTCCCAGGTCAACCCAAGCGTTTCATAGGCGTCTGCCAATAGCTTGTGCGCGTTGTCGATACTGTGGCGGATCTGGCGCGGCACAGACTGCCCTATCTGGCGGCCAATATCCCGGTGAGTACCGGAGACTTTAATCAGCGGCGGCGGGTTGGGGTGCAGCGGGATCCTTGACGTTTCGACCTTAGGCTTGGACATAAAACATTCCATTCGCCCCGAAACAGGCGAGGCATCATCTTGATTATATCAAACCCCAACAAAACCCCTCTCCTGTTGGGAGAGGGGCTGGGTAGTGGGATACGAATTGTAATTAATTGGCTGGAGGAAGGGGTGGTTCCGGTGCAGACACCTGAGCCGGGGTTCCCGAAGGGTCGACCGGAGGCGCTGCAGCGCGTGTACCAAAACGGGTCATGATCACGCCACCCACTGCGAGTATCGACAAGAGCATCGGCGCCCACCAACCAAAGCACCATAACAGGCTTCCGACAGCCTGAACAATTAAGTACGGTGAGGAATGTTCCCATGGCGGCGCTCAAAGGAAGCGGCCACTCAGCCCGGAAGGATTTCACCAAACGCTGACCCACCTCGAGCCCGATGGCCATCTCGCCAAAGATCAAGGCCACTGCCAGCATGATCGCGCCGACCCCGATCAGGGAAAGGGTCAACGGTGCGAGAATCACCGTAAAGGTCAGCAAGCCCAGGAAAATCAGCGCGACAGGAGCGACCAAGGCAGTCAAACAGCCCAATCCGCCGGCAACAAGAGGCTGGGATGTAACAGCCTGCCCAACCCGCTGCGTGGGCACAGGGATGAAAGCGACAACCACCGCAGCAAGCAGCGCCAGCAGGAACGCCTGTGCGAAAACACTCAAAGCAGATTCCAGGGGATTGAAATTGAAATCGAACCGGGGCGGTTTTGGAGCAGCGAGCGTTTCAATTGCAGGCATCAGTGCCGTGCCATTATTGATGGTGAATTCCGGCGAAACCGCATCGATGATTTGTCCGTTGATTTCCGCGCCGTCTGCCTGCTGGAGAGAACCTCCGACAGTGACGATATCTCCTTCGACGACAGCTTCCGAGCCCAAGGCAATAACGCCGCCGATTAATACGACATCCTCTTCGACGGTGCCATTTACCTTGATGCTGCCGCCCATGACCACCACGCTGCCTTCCACGGTGGCATCCGTCTGAACTTCAACGGCTCCCCCAAGGACGACCAGGTCGCCGGTCAGTGTCTCACCGCTTTCAAGCGTATAGCTGTTTCCAAAGACGACTTTGCCATCTTCGAGACCCTTGGCGAGAACCGAGCCGCTCGGCAAAACAAGCAGGGCTGCCAGGACAAGCAGTATTACGAATTTTGATATGGTTTTCATTGTATTACTCCTTCAAAATGGGGTGCGAACTTGCGAATTGAAGCGACCCACAGGAGACTCGCGAGACCGGTCAGGGCGAATACAGCCACCCAAAGATAGACCGGGATGAACCCGGAAGCGACGCGGAGCATGACGGAGCCAGCCCTGCCAAACGCCAGGAGCGACGATGTGACGAGGCTGAGTGTCGAGATCCATGTGACGAACATATCCATGGGCGAAGCTTAACACCCATTGAAAATAAGGAAGGGTCAGCCAGATTACCAAGGCTACTGCGCTCGCGACAAGGACCAGGATACCCAGATAATTCCGGCTGCGCTGTGCCGTCCTGCGGGCTGCCAGCCTGGATTGGAATCGCGTGTCAAATCCCGGTGCCGGCGAAACGAGTTTCTTCGTCCGCAACGCGAGGTTGACTTCAGCCAGTGAGGTGCAGGATGTAGCAAGTATTGAGATGCTCCTGCAAATCTGCCTTCTGGTCAGTGGTGAGAGGTTCTTCGGCGAGCAGCCAGTCTTCAAAAGGCCGGTGATTCATGGGATCTCCTTTCCAGGCGGGTGCGTGGTTGATCTTCCTGCCAGCGTTTTGCCAGGTCGCGTCGTGCCCGGTGCAGGCGGCTTTTGACCGCACTTACAGTCAGCGACAGATTCTCGGCTATTTCAACCTCCGAGAAATCGTACCAGTACCGCAGGATGATTGCAGCGCGATCGGTGGGGTTCAATGAACGGAGGACTTTCTGCATTTGTTCCTGCTCCTCTCGGCGTACCGCTTCCGATTCAGGGTTGAGCGCGTACTGGTCAGGCAATTCCATGGGATGCTCATCATCGTCGTCATCGATCGATAGGGTTGTGAAACGCCTGCGACGCAGGCAATCGATGCAATAATGTGCGGCGATGGAAAGCAGCCACGTGGCAAAGGAACGCTGAGGGTCGTAACGGAGGATGTTCTGGTAGGCGCGGAAAAAACTCTCCTGAGCGGCATCCTCGGCGGCCTCCGCTTCGCCCAGCATCCGGTAGCACAGGTTATACACCGGTGTTTGATAGGCCACTACCAGCTTTGCGAAGGCTTCGTCACTGCCTCGTTGGGACTGGAGGATCCAGTCCATTTCTTCGGTCACGTTCGCTCCTGTTGGGTCGTTCTAATCCTCTTACGCATGGACGGCTATTTAGTTGCGAGGATTTCCCGATTCGGGAATTTTGATTTTGGAAAGAAGCACCATACTCAGCACAGCACAAACCGCGCCAAAAACAAACATGGCCGTGTACCCTGCCCAGAAACCGGGAAAAGCATTATTCATGAGGTCAATTAATGGACCTTCCAGCCTGGAGAGTGCACCCGCTCCAGCCGTTGCGAGGTTGGTCAGCCCCAGGAATTTTCCAGCCTCGGCTGCCGGAGCCAGTCTATTCGCCAAAGCCCAGCTTGCGGTGAGGAACATCCCGATACCGGCACCCAGAAGTATCCCATAAACCACCAGCATGGAGGGTGTCTTTGCCAGTCGAAGCAGAAGCATTCCCACCGCGGTCAATCCTCCAGCGGCGTAGAGGATTCGCTTAACTCCAAACCTGTCCGAAAGCCAGCCGCCTGCCACAGCAAGCACGACCAGTGCCAGGGTCAATGCCGCGAGAAGATAACCGGTGGTCTTAACGGGATTTTCAACTACCAGTACATCCCCGATGTAATATTGGGCGAAAGCCTGCACCGCAAAGATACCTACCATGAAGACCAGTCGCTGTCCGATCAACCACCAGTAGGATGAGTTTTCGCGAAAATCCACGTGCAATTGACTTCGCAATTCCCGCCACCAGGGAGTGGCAGCTTTAAGGTCACCCTTCGTGTGGGTTGGCTCTTCCGGAGTTCCAAATACGGTGACCGCTGTTGATAGTAACATGACAACGATCAAGATCAGCATGATGAGGGATGGGTCCCGGCTGTCTGGGTCGAGTAGCAAACCGGCGGCGACGGAAGCGACGGCCAAGGCCGCCATATCCATAAAAGTTTTGATCCCGCTGGCTAAACCCAGTTTTTCCGGCGCAACCCGATCGGGCATCAATCCCTGTGCGGGACCCTGCCCAATATTGGATGAGAATTGAAGTCCTAGATATCCGATAAAAAGCCAGAACAAGCCTCCCACCCAACCAATGATCACCAGGAAAATGACATCTGCCAAAGCGGACACAACCATGAACGGACGACGCCGACCCCAACGTGAACGCCATCCATCGCTGACTGCGCCGGCTACCGGCTGAAGGACAGCCGCCAGCACAAGACCCATAAATGTCAGCGCGCCGAGGTAAGTGTTCTTTAAAGTCTCAGGAGCATAATTCAGCATGACCGCCGGCAGGATGATGGGATGCAGCGCATTCCATTTGAACGATAATCCCAGCCAATAGGTGTTCAGGACGATCATCCGTCCGACCGAATGAATCTTGCTCATTGATAAGCTCCTCGAAACTGGCGAGGAAGTAAGAGAGCAATGTTTTCCATGACCTGATTTGCACCTTGCCGGTCTCGTTCATCAGGCGGAAGTTCATCCGGGACAACTAATTCGAAAGGTGGACCAAATCGGATGAGCAACATGCCATCCTGTTCCCAGATTCCCGCCGGACTTATTTTCAACCCCCTGCCTGCCAGGTGTCCGATGAACCGACCCACCCCCGAGGGCGGAACTGCCAACCCTCCCCCTGGATTATCCCCGCCTTCAGGCGCCAGGCAAATGACGGGATTGGATGTCCGATCTGCATAAGCTAACACATCCTTAACTGAACGGGCGCGCGCTGAAACATCTTTTGCACGAGGCGGCATGGGAGGCATACTGGAAAATCCATACACCTTCGCAGCGCGGATGAGCACCCAGTGACTGACCGGTCTCCCTAATGGCGCATACCACTTTCCGGGGAAGGTTAATTCGTTTGTCATCACAAAATGGGCTTCCTCGGGCAGCTGCGAAGCCACCGCGAGGGCAATCCACCAGGCATGGAAACCCGGACGCGAATAATGGTTGAACACAACGAGGCAAGGACCGGATGTTGGAATGTTCTCTCCCCCGAACACTTCCGGCGCAGGCTCCATTTGTGAGAGGCAGGCAATGGCATCTTCTCTAAATGAGCGGGGACGCAGCAATAACCAATCTCGAACCAATCCCGCCAAGTTCGAAACAGGATATCGGTAGCAAGGGTAAAGAGAATGGGAGGGCGAAGCCACCCTCCCATTCTACACTTATTTATTTACAACCATTCGACCGATTACCACGCATACGCTTCAGGTGCCTCGCCACCGGGACCAGGGAAGATCTCGTTCAGTCTCGATAATTCAGCCTTGGTGAACCTGATTTTCAACGCACGCAGGCTGCCTTCCAACTGCTCAAGGGTTCGCGGACCGATAATCGGGGCAGTCACCACCGGGTTTTGCAGCAGCCATGCCAGCGCCACGTCAGCGGGGTGTTCCTTCTTGTCCTTGCAGAACTTCTCCCACGCGACCAGCTTCGGGCGTTTCTCGGCGATATCCTTTTTCATATCAGCAGACGTCCGCCGGCCTTTTTCGACCTTCGCCAGCACACCGCCCAAAAGTCCACCCGCCAGCGGGCTCCAAGGGATGAGCCCCAGTCCATAGTCTTTGCAGGCTGGGATGACCTCCAGCTCGATCATGCGGGCATCGAGATTATAAAGACTCTGCTCGCTGACCAGTCCTACAAAATGACGCGCTTTGGCGGCTTCCTGCGCCTTGGCAATGTGCCACCCTGCAAAGTTGGACGAACCGACATATAGCACCTTGCCTTGCTGGACTAGAACCTCACAGGCCTGCCAGACCTCCTCCCACGGCGTGAGTCGATCCACATGATGGAACTGGTACAGGTCGATGTGATCGGTCTGCATACGTTTGAGCGAGGCTTCGCATGCCTGACGGATGTGCAATGCGGACAGGCGCGACTCGTTCGACCAGTTGCCCATGCGCCCAAAAACCTTGGTGGCGATGACCGTCTTCTCACGACGCCCGCCGCCTTGCGCAAACCAGCGTCCGATTATCTGTTCCGTGACTCCCTCTCCCAGTTTCCAGCCATAGACATTGGCCGTGTCGAAGAAATTTATTCCCAGATCGAGGGCTTTGTCCATGATGGAAAAAGAATCCGCCTGGGACGTGTGCGGACCAAAATTCATCGTGCCAAGGCACAGTTTCGAAACTTTGAGACCGGTACGACCGAGTTGAGTGTATTCCATGTCTTCCTCCAATGTTTTGTGAATTTCAGGTTAATGGGAACAACCGGAGCAGTTCCCACCTGAGCAGGAACCACATGAACCTCCGCCGGAAGCACCGGAAACTGCGTGTCCACCGCTCATAGCAACGACCATTGCCAGTTTCCGTTTGACCCGCTTCCCGCCGCAGGATTCACACTTCAGCGGTGAATCAGACTGGCTCATCGGGCGGATGATCTCGAAATCCTTTTTACAATCCAGGCAGACGTATTCGTAAATGGGCATACCTAGGCTCCGATAGTTGATGCTGTTATTTTACTACGCCCTCATAAACACAGTGCTTCTATTGATTCAACTCTTCTGCGGTCTCCTGCATTTCCTGCAGAACAGAGGGGACATCACTCACAGGAAGATTTAACCGAAAGATCGAATACAAACCATCACCCAGCACGTATTTCACTGTGCGCCAGGATGGCAATTGGGGATGAATTTCCGCCTGATCGAGCAGGGCAACCGCCTGCGCCCATTGTGGATGGGAATCGGCATAACTCTTGAGAGATTTCATCGAAGATTCCCTGAGTGGAAGCATGCCCGTCGCCTTGGTCCACTGGGTCTGTATTTCCGGCCGGAGCATCCACCGTGCGAACAACCATGCTGCCAACTGTCTCTCTGACGAATCCTTCATCACAGTATAAGAAGGACCGTATACCAGGTTAACCAAACCATCCGCTCCGGGGTAAGGGATCACTTGCCATTCGTCGCCGTTCTCAACAAGGGAAAACGCATTCGCCTGATCGGAGATTTCAGTGAGGTCGCCGGGGACAACCAGAGCAGTCCGATCAGCCAACGGTGCATAGGGATCAAGACCTGTATGGATCCAGGCACAGCTGTCGTCAAATAAATTCTTCAAAAAGGTAAATGCGAATGCATTTTCATCAGTGGTAAAGGAATAGGTATTCCCTTCGACAGCGCTTCCACCGTAGGAAAGCAGCCAACTTAACGCAGACTGCGGATCTGAATCCACGATCCAACCGCCATAACCATCGTTGCTCAGAATCGTGTCGCTTCGGAACTGATCGTTCGCTGCGCAGGTTTGAGCGCGAAACTCAAGCGACGTTATCGGAGCGGACTCAAAGCCAAGTTCACGCCCCCAGCGTGCATTATAGAACAACAGGCGTGTTGACCTTTCCGCCGGCAGTCCCAGCCGCTTCTCTCCCACCTGATCCTGGTCCCAAATCACTTGAGGGATGTCAGCGATGTCTTCTTCAGACATTCCCCACATCTGGTGGGTGACATAATCTGTGAGGTCAACAATGCCCCCCTGTTCGTCCCAGTCAAGTGCGTATTCCGGCAGCGCAACCACCAGTTCAGGCAAGGATTGTAAATTCGATATTCTGATTCACAGCCTCATACAATGAGGCCCAATCCTGGAAGGCACGTGCGCTCACCGTTATGTCCCATGCATTCTTGCGATTGAAATCAGCGATCTGCGCTTCGAGAAGCTCCTTTTGCGGACTTCCCCATCCATGCCAGACCTCGATCTCGATCCCCTTCAGCTCGGATTCTTTCACTCCGATCGGGTCTATGGGTGTTGGCGTCATGCGGGGTGTGGGAGTGGTCGTAACCGTCGGCACCGTTGTGCGGGTCGCTGGTATCGGAGTGGGCAGAAATGTCATCGAAACACGCTCACAGCCGGAAATGATCATCAACGTCAAGAACAAAAGGATCAGGATACCGCGCAACCGCTTGGACATTTACACCAGCACCAGAGGAATCGGGATGAACACCAGAATGAACAGAACGATGGCCATTACTGCGACAAGTTTTCGCCTGCTGTCCAGCTGCGTAATTTGGTCAAGAGGCTCATCGGAGATGCGTCCAAATAAGAGTAGCAGGATGACCCAAAACCACCAGCCCATCCAGAAAAAACCAAGCACAGCGAGCATTATCAGGATGGGCGTCAGGAGTTTGCTTGTCCGCTTGCCGATGAGTCCGTACATGACATGGCCGCCGTCCAGCTGCCCGGCAGGGATGAGATTGAGCGAGGTGACTAGCAGTCCCACCCACCCCGCCCAGGCGATCGGGTTGAGCTGCACATCCAGCCCTCCAACCGGAGAAGGCGTGCCTGTGATGACATACCGCACCCAGTAGACTAAGGGTGCCACGCCGTTGTAATCGACCGGAGCAGGAAGCAGCTTGCCGAATACCGTGTATTTCAATAAAAGATACAAAATGGAATTTCCCTCAAGCTGGCTGAGTGGTTGAACCGGACCCAGCTTCGAAAGAGAAAGTCCAAGCAGCAATACAGGAATGGCAACCACAAGTCCGGCAATGGGACCTGCGAGGCCGATATCCAAAAGGGAACGGCGGTTTTTAGGCGGTATTTTCATTTGAATGACTGCGCCCATGGTTCCAAAACCGCCGGGGACAGGAAACGGGATGAAATATGGCAGGGTGACATCAGCCTTGTGCAGGCGGCCAATAATGTAATGGCCGAACTCGTGGGCTAAAAGAATTGACATTAAACTTAGTGCAAAGGGAAGTCCATCCCAAAAATTCCTGATCGCTGCACTATACCACCCGGTCAGGGAGTTGATCTCAACATTGGGATGATTATACGAATAGGCATACAGGGCGCCAGCCAGCCAGACACTTAATACAGTCAGTGCCAGCAGGAGTGCATTGATCCATATCCTGGCAGGCTTATGCTCAGGGAACCCTTTAATCAGGTATACGACCTGCCGGTCTTCCTCCACTCTGAATAACGGAGTAATAGCATGCGGCTTCAACGATTCAAAAAGCTTGTCATAGGCTTCTGCTGAATCATCCTGCAGGAGTTGCCCGCGGAAACGGTAAATAAATCTGTCTTTGAGGGCGTCACCGAGGGTCACATCATCGATGCGAAAGACACTGGAAACTAATCCGTTAAGAACATCAAGTTCTGGAATTGACAAGCAGCACCTCTAATAAAAAGAAAAGGCGGGAGTGAATGGGGGTCGAACCCACCCAGGACCGCCACGCGGCCCAACGCTGGTGTTGAAGACCAGGGAGCCCACCGGGACTCAATCACTCCCGGCGCAAGGATACTCTATCGAAACAGGTTTGACAAGAGAGCTGGTAAACGGGAGACCTCGCGCGAGATATAAGTTATTGTCTGGGGAATCTCACCTGCCAGGAATTCCACCCAACCAGGAATTTTTCGCGCCAATAGGGTCACAGTAATACAGAAGGAAACAATCGGCAATAATCCCATGACCACTCCCCCAAGGGCAATGAACCGGTCACTGATTGTCCCCCCCTTACGGTGGATTCTCCAAAGCGCGACAACACCCATCACCGCCCCGACTCCTCCCATTAGACTGCTTGGTATCAATGGAAGCGGCATCGTGCATAATGCGAGAAATGAAACGATAAAACTGGCAAGAGCTAGCCAGCTGCGGGATGGAGAAATTTGTTCAGACACATTGGTATTGTAATCCCAGTTCATCTCGTTCCATAAAAGACTTCCATTCTCTCCTTCTCACGGGCATAAGTAATTTTCTCCATCGTCCATGGGAACTCCCTCAAAGACCATCTGCAGATTCATACAATCGTATCCTTGGACTATCACAGCACCTTCTCCTAGCGAACCTATAACCCGTAACGTCAGGAATATTGAGGTTGAATCCATCCAGGAAGAGTAGTTGTTCAACCCAACAGCCGGACGGATTTCCAGCACTTCGCCAAAAATATTGAAGACCGCGGAGGATTTTTCCACCATTTCCAAAGCATGCGAATATTGGTCACCAATGGTATAAGCCGCCCGTGAATTGGCCAGTACAGCAGTCATCCAGGGCCAGAGTATTTCGATCGAAGGGACTGACACACGGGCATCAAGGCTATCCAATAACGGCGAGGGCGATGTTACTCCTTTGAACCACCATTCCCCTGTTTTTTCATAAGGTTCATATGCCAGCCCGGAGGGGGTTCGGTATACGCGGATTTCAGCCAGTTTCCCGCCTGAGAGAAAAAACTGGAGGACGCCCACAGATTCCGCCTGTTCGGATTCCCATTGTGCGGAGACAAATTGATCCATATAACTTTCGCCCTGTGTGCAGACATACAACCTGGGTTCTCCTGCGTCAATCCTATCAATGCATTTATAGACATCCCCTTCCGGCGTACGATAGAACAGTTTCCCTGACGAAAACAATTGCTGTAGTTGCCGGATTTCTTCAACAGATAATTCGGTTCTCGGAAAACCGACATAGGGAGGATCCCAGAACAAAACATCTTTTTGAAGATCAATGTATTCAGCGTGCAAAATGCCCGATGGATCGACCTGACCGAGAACAAACTCCGCGCTGAGATATTTATTGGGCATCAGGGACTTGGTCTCTCTTGAGAGGGAAACTTGTCCTAACAATATTTCAGGGAAGCTGGGGACGAAAGGCTGCAAAATAAATAGCGACAAAGTGCAAAGGAAGATGAAGACCAAACAAAATCCAATTAAGAGCCAGGATACTCTGTTATTCCGCATGGCTGAATTCCTTGTTGATCGGTAGAAATTTACGACAGGCGAAGAGAAGCCAAGGGATCATAAATACCTGTGCGGCCAGAGTCAAGCTGGTAGCCACAAGTGCAGTCATTTGCAGAAAGATCGTTGGGGGCGTCTCCGAGGCGCCGATGCTGGTCAAAATCACCACACCAAACCACAATGCAGCGAACAAAGCAACTGCGAAAGAACCCCAGATAGCGATGATGATGAATATCCTAGGGGAATACCCACGCAGGTAGAAGGAAACCAGTCCTCGCCCAACGAAAAAAACGCCAATAGCAGCCGCGAGGGGACCAATGATCCACAGGTCGTAGGAAACGGCTTGGGCGAAGGTGACTGTGGGATCAAAAATGGCTAGCAAACTAATTGTCACACCGACCGGCAGAAGGAAGACAGCCGGAAAGACATATGCGGTAAGCACTGGTAAATAAATCACAAGGCTTGTCGTTGATGGACTAACCATAGTCTGAACCTCCAGGATTAATCAAGAGCCAAGACTATAAATACAGTCTTGGCTCTTTTTTACCCGCATGCAGCTTCCAGAGACTTTCTGATAGCTATCAGAAACGGTTAGTGGGAAATTTCGTGATCACCATCGGGAAATTCATCGTTCTGATCTTCATCCAACAACTTTTCCATATTGACTTCATAATCTCCCCATTTGCTTCCACTGGCAGTGGAAAAGATCATCTGGTTGGTAATCTCGGATTGGGCTTCCGCTTTCTGAACTGCCTTCCGGCGTTTTTCAGCTTTATCGGTGGACACTTTTTCCTCGTTTTGAACAACCTTGAGGATGCGAATTTCTTTCAGATCGCCCATCAAATAAGGGAGAATCTCGCCTGCCTGGTGCCCCATCAGTTCACGTGCGAGAGGGGCGTTTTCGTCCAGCAGCCCGGATTGGAAATCAGCCTGCTTTGCAGTCACCAGCGTGAACTCACGCTGTTCCGTTTCGCCCGAGGACTCGACAAGTTCTACAAGGACACGGCTGTTCAAGCCGATGGGAATTTGCTGATCGTCCATAATAACATCTTAACAAAAAAAATAATGAACGGGGTAATTTGAGTTCTTACGGATCAACCGTCAGGGAGTATGTTTTTTCCCCGGTCTGCCCGCTGACTTGGGTTCCAAAACACCATGCTGAGACCGTGAACGTGAAAGTCCCAGCTTCTGTCGGGGTACCTGTGATTGACGCTGCGTCTTCACCTTCGAGAAAGGAGAATTCCAGTCCTTCTGGGAGAGTACCTTCGGATATGGAAAAATCTCCAACGGGTGTGTTGTTCAGACTAATTTCAATTTTCGTCTCGTAAGCATTTCCCACCTGTGCCTCAGGAAGATTTTCAGGCGTGAATTTCAAGGGTCCGCCCGTGGGACCAAAGTACGGTTCGGGGTCTTCCGCAGGTTGCACATTGGGCACGAATAAGGAGCAGGCAATGGAAGCTGAAAGGATTAGCAGCAAGGCAAGGAAAACGAACGAAGATTTTCTATTCATAATGTCCTCCATGAGAGAAAACACAATCGCCACCCTTGGAGGCGGCGATCTTCATTCAATGGTCGGGGCGAGAGGATTTGAACCTCCGACCTCTTGCACCCCATGCAAGCGCGCTAGCCGGACTGCGCCACGCCCCGATATTTTGTTTAGCGAGGCGGTATTATAGTATCCTTTCGTGATTCTGACAACCTTGCCCGGTTGCATCCCCTCTACCCTCATGATAGAATTGCGGCACGGAGAAATCAATGTCCGACATGGTTGAAGTCGTTATCGATAGCGTGCGTGTTAGTTTAATGTCCCCCCAAAGGCTGGTTGTCCTTCGCCAGCTTGATGCGGACCGCTTCCTGCCCATCTGGGTCGGTCCTTATGAGGCGGAAGCCATCACGGTCGCCCTACAAGAGATCGAGATGATCCGACCGCTGACTCACGACCTGCTGAAGAATCTCTTCACGACATTCAACACCCGCATTATGCGCGTGGAGATCGTCTCCCTGCGTGACGACATCTACTATGGCAATATCATCGCCGAGAGCGACACAGGCCAGAGCATCAGCATCAACTCGCGCCCCTCGGATGCCATCGCCCTGGCCGTTCGGGCACATGTGCCGATCCTGGTCTCGCCGGACGTGATGTCCAAGGCTGGAATCACCCCCGAGAAGGACATCACCTCGCAGGTTCAGACCTCCCGGCAGGATCTCCGCTGAGACCTCCTCCCCGCTGGCTCAATCCACCGCATCCAAACCGGTCGAGGTCGCTGACGACCGCCTATCCGTCTTTGAAAAATACCTATCCAATATCGATCTCGAGAAGACTTCAAAACCATCCACTCCACCCAAGGCTGTTCCCCCCCGCCCGGCAATGCTCCTTCGTCAAAGAAATCTTCGCCCTCAGCCAATAAGGAAGAACCGCCGGTCAAAAAGACTAAGCCGGCTGCGAAAAAGCCTCCCAAAAAAGACAAGGACGATGATACGCCAAAGAAACCCAAGGCAAAACCAAAGGAATAGGAAGAAACCTCTTTCAAGTAATCAAGGACACGATGTAAAATAACAGAGTGTCCTTTTTTTCACACCGAATGGCTGATAAACGAAAATGACCGAATTCATCCCTCCTGAAGAAACTCCCGTCCCTGCCAGTGCCGGCCAGCCGCACAGCCGTGAAGCCGAAGAGGCTGTGCTGGGTGCTGTGCTGATAAACCCCGAGGTCTATTACGACCTTGCCCAGTTCCTGCAGCCGGACGATTTTTTCATCCACCGCCTGCGCTGGGTTTGGGAATCGTTCACCCGATTGCATGAATCGCGCACGCCGATCGACATGCTGACTGTTTCGGAAGACCTCGAACGTCAGGGACAATTGATCGAGGTGGGCGGTGGAGCCTACCTGACCGCGCTGCTGAACCAGGTGCCGACCACGCTCCATGCCGAGGCGTACGGACGCATGATCGAGGCTGCTTCGATCCGCCGAAAAATGCTTTCGGCTGCTAACCAGATCGCCACGCTCGCCTACGATGAAAGCGAGAAGATCGACACGGTCATGGGCGAGGCGGAAAAAGCCATCTTCAATGTCTCGGAGCGCAAGCTTCGCCACGACGTGCTCCCCATCCGCACGGTGCTGAGCGAATATTACGACCGCATGGGCGAATTGGCGGGAAGGACCGACGAGGAGATTTTCGGCGTACCAACCGGCTTTATCGACCTCGACCGGATGCTCGGTGGTTTGCAGAACTCCGATCTGTTGATCCTGGCAGGACGACCGGGAACTGGCAAGACCGCCATGCTTCTGACCATTGCCCACAACGCGGCTCTTATTTACAAGAAACGAGTTGCGATTTTCTCATTGGAAATGTCCAACGAGCAGGTCGTCCAGCGTATGATCTCGCAGGAGACCGGCATAGACTCGCACCGGTTGCGCACCGGTAAATTGAACGAGGACGACTGGTCCGTTTTCACTCACGCCATCGAGGTACTCTCGGATACAAAGATTCACCTCGACGATACTCCTGCCCTCACCCCGCTCCAACTCCGCACCAAGTGCCGGCGTCTGCATATGGAATACGGTATCGACCTGATCATCCTCGACTACCTGCAGTTGATGTCCGGTGAGACCCGCACCGACAATCGTGTGCAGGAAGTGTCCTACATCTCCCGCTCGCTTAAGGCGTTGGCGCGCGAACTCAACATCCCCTTGCTCTCGGCAGCCCAGCTATCCCGAGCTGTCGAGCAGCGCGCGGACAAGGAACCGGTGCTCTCCGATCTGCGCGAATCCGGCTCTCTGGAACAGGACGCTGACATTGTCATGTTCATCCACCGTCCGGATGAAAAAGACCCTGCCATGCAGAGCGTGACCCATCTCAAGATAGCCAAGCACCGCAATGGACCGGTCGGGCAGGTGGACCTCATTTTCCGCAGCAATCTGACCAAATTCGAGAATGCCGCCACCCGACGGGTGGATTTAAACGAGTGATTTACGGACAACTCTGAGCGAAAGCCATGACCGATGCAATAAAAAGGGCTCAGGATTTTTTGTTGAATTCCCATATCTAACAAAAGTGAAGGGGGGCAGAGTCGTACTGAAGCCCAACCTGATCGACTACGACCCTGACCGCCCGCTGAATACACACCCTGCCATGATCGCCGCCGCGATATCTGCCCTGCGCCAGTTAGGCGCGCAGGAAGTGATAGTCGCTGAGGGGTCAGGGCATAATCGTGACATGGAAATGATCCTTGAGCAGACAGGTGTTGACGATGTTCTGCGTGATGAGAAAGTGCGCTTTGTCGACTTGAATTCAGACGCAATAAGCCCGGTGCCGCTCATATCGAATTACACCAAATTATCACAACTCTTTTTTCCCAATACGATTTTAAGCGCTGATCTTGTGATATCCATGCCAAAACTCAAAACTCATCATTGGGCTGGAGCAACACTCTCGTTGAAAAACATGTTCGGGACTATCCCGGGAGTGAAATATGGCTGGCCTAAGAATTACCTTCATTGGTATGGCATCTCCCAAAGTATCGCGGATATTTCTACGACCCTCAAACCTGGAACGAGTGATTTTCCAACGGTCATGATGAGCTTCAAAGGCTTCTCCGACTCCGAGACGTTCACCCAGGTTCCCGATTCATTCTTCCACGAATTGCTGAGGGAGATCGATGACCTCGCCGAGTTGAAGGTTACTCTCTATGTTTTATGGCGCATCACCCACATGGAGAGTTCATACCGCAACCTCTGCCGCAGCGAGATCATCGAGGATGAAGCCTTCATGCAGGGCATCTCCGCGGCGGAGTTGGACTCTGGGCTGGAGAAAGCCGTCACGCGTGGGAGCCTGCTGTGGGTGGAAAATTCCGAGGGCGGCTTTTACTTCTTGAATTCACCACGCGGCAGGGCAAACGCCGAAGCGATGAAAAAAGGCGACTGGCGCGCATCCGCCCGTTCCACATCCACGCCCCCGATTGAGCGACCTAACATCTATAAGCTCTACGAACAAAACATCGGTCCTCTGACACCTCTCATCGCTGATGCTCTTAAGGAGGCTGAGGCGGAGTATCCGGCGGATTGGATCGAAGATGCACTGGATGAAGCGGTGAGACGCAATAAACGGAATTGGAAATACGTGGAAGCCATCTTACGCGGCTGGAAGGAAGAAGGACGTGGCAAAAAGCAAAATAGACAAAACGCTGAAGAACTTCGCGGACGGGACGTCGAAAAACTCGTCGAAGAGTTCCGCAAGCGCCCCGGCAAGTGACCTGCCCGGCGATCCGAACTGCCCGTTGTGCGGCGGTTTGGGTTATCTGCGCCGCGATCTGCCGATAGGGCATCCCGATTTTGGGCGCGTCGAGGTCTGCGACTGCCGCCGGCGCGATGTTTCTTTCCAGGTGCGGGAGAAACTGTTTTCCTTGAGCCACCTGGATGAACTCAGCGACCTGACCTTCGAGACATTCAAGTCACACGGGCGTAAGGGACTCGGCGAAATGCAATCCGCGTCGCTGGAGAGAGCTTACAACCAGGCAAAACACTTCGCGGGCAAACTCAATGGCTGGCTTTTGTTGATGGGCGGATACGGCTGCGGGAAGACTCATCTGGCTGCGGCAATCGCCAATTACGCCGTCGAGATGGGAGTGCCAACTCTCTTCCTGACGGTACCCGACCTTCTGGATACTCTGCGCTTTGCTTATGACAGTGATGACACCACGTTCGAGAAGCGCTTCGAGCAGATCAGGTCTGCAGAGTTGCTGGTGCTGGACGATTTCGGCACCCAGAACGCCACCGGCTGGGCACAGGAAAAGCTTTTCCAGATCATCAATTACCGTTACATCAACCGACTGCCGTTGGTGGTTACCACTAATCTTTCTCTGGATCAAATCGAAGCACGCATCCGTTCGCGCCTGCAGGACCCTGAGCTGGTCACCAGCGTACGGATGACTGCGCCTGATTACCGGCGTCCCGCCACCGACATGGGCGGCTCGGAACTCTCGTCCCTTGACCTGCTCGCCGGTAAAACATTTGCCACGTTCACCGATAGACGCGACGAAGGTCTGACTGCTGATGAGATCAAATCTCTTGAGAAGGCGCTCAAAGCTGCCCATGATTACGCAGACAAACCACGCAGCTGGATCCTTTTCACCGGCACATACGGCTGCGGAAAAACCCACCTTGCTGCAGCCATCGCCAATTACAGGGCAGAACTGGGCGACCCTCCCATGCTTGTCACCACTCCAGACCTGCTCGACCATTTACGATCAGCTTTCAATCCGTCCAGCGGAACAACATACGACCGCCGCTTTGACGAGATCCGCACTGCACCGCTGCTGGTGATCGATGACCTGGGCGCTCAATCCACCACGCCGTGGGCAAGGGAAAAGCTGCACCAATTATTTAACTACCGTTACAATGCCGAGTTGCCCACCGTAATAACGGTGGCGGCGGTGATGATGAAGGATATCGACGAACGCCTGCGGACGAGGTTGCTGGACGAGCGCATCTGCACGATGTACACGATCACTGCCCCAGCTTATAGTGGCGCAAAACAAAAGAAAAAGAGATAAGAAAAGCTCCGGCAGGATCCCGGAGCATTTACAGAACACCTGCAAGGTCTTTACTGAAAAGCAGCAAAAATCCCGCCATGATGGCGGGATTCGTTTTCAAGGGGAGTTTATCTTTCGACAAAGATCAATTTCGCAGCGGCGAATCCAAGTGTGACCGATTTTTTATCCACCTGAACGGTCAGAGTTTGGTTGAACGGCAACACCTCCATAACCGTCACTTTTGCATTAGGGGTCAGGCCGTTCTCGATGAGGAAAGTCAACAGCTCGTGGTTGTCTTCGGCAAATTCATGGATGCGGCGTACGGTCACCATCTCACCCACCGGGATATCAGTCAGCGACACCCATTTGCTCACGACATGCTCATGACCGGGAAAGGGATTTCCGTGCGGGCAAACCCTGGGATTGCCCAAAATTTCCTTGAGGCGGTCTTCCAACTGCGGAGAGATGGCATGTTCGAGATTATGAGCTTCATCGTGAGTTTGGTCCACGGGGGTTTTTAAGATCCTGACCAGCAGCCACTCTACAAGCATGTGACGCCGGATGACAGAAGCGGCAGCAGCCCGGCCGGTCTCGGTCAGGTGCACGCCTCCGTGCCCCTTGCCAGTGATCCATTTATCGCGCGCCATGCGCTTAAAAGTCATGGTGACGGTAGCCGGAGCGACATTCAACATTTCCGCCAGCCGCGCCGCGATGATCTCACCCTGGTCACGCTCCATGGCGTACATGGTCATCAGGTAGTTTTCAACAGTATGTGTGGGACGAGATTCTGCTGCCGCCGTATTCTGTCGTGTCATTTCTCACCTGGCATCTTCTTCAAGAATTAGTCTGGACTAATTCAAAGAATTATTATATACTAACTCAATCTGTTGCAATGGACTAAAGACATTCTAACATGTCCGCTCCCCCTGTCAAGAAGGGGACGAAGTCCTCTCGCATAAATTTATGTATTGGAGGAATGACATGCTCGCAAGTTATTTACTGGCATTGCGCGAAGGGCTCGAAGCAGCACTCATTATTGGGATCGTTCTCGGTGCACTCCGAAAACTGCAGCGAAACGACCTTGCACCGACCGTCTGGGCAGGGGTCCTTTCAGCAGTTATTGTAAGTCTTGTTGCCGGATTAGGCCTTTACATGATCGGCGTGGAATTGGAAGGGCAGGCTGAAGAGATCTTCGAAGGTTTGACCATGCTGCTTGCCGCCGGTGTGCTGACCTGGATGATCTTCTGGATGAACCGGCAATCCCATAATATCAAGGCAGACCTTGAACACGGCGTGAGCAGAACCGTTTCTGCAGCCGATAAACGCGGATTATTCTGGCTGGCCTTTCTGGCAGTCGTCCGCGAGGGGATCGAATTAGCGCTTTTCCTCACTGCAGCCACATTCGCCTCCTCGGCGGAATCGACCGTGATCGGCGCGCTGCTCGGACTCGGAACCGCTGTTCTGCTCGGGTGGACGCTTTTTGCGACCACCGTCCGGTTGGACTTACACCGTTTTTTCCAGGTGACCGGCGTCCTGCTGATCCTTTTCGCAGCCGGGCTGGTGGCACATGGTGTGCATGAACTCGTCGAAGCAGGTCTCCTCCCAGCCCTCATCGACCCGGTCTGGGATGTGAATGCCTTGATCCCTGAAACATCTTTTCTGGGCATGATTCTGAAAACGCTTTTTGGCTATAACGCCGACCCAACGCTCACAGAAATGTTGGCTTATTTCGGATACCTTATCGCTGTCGTGATCGGTCTGCGGGTGATAAACAAACGCGCAGAAAAAGCCGAGGCACTGATTACTCAATCACAGGTATAACCGAAACAGCCTCCAGATTTAGATCCGGAGGCTGTTTTTTTCATGACACCTTGACAAATTTTCAACACAAACTAAAATAGCTCCATTCAAAAGCGGGATGACCCGCTTTCATTTCCCGCATTAATTAGTGTATAATATACACTATGTGGAGGACACTTGGAATCGCTTCATCCTGAAATTCTCGAAGTTATCCAGCGGGCGCTGACCGAGGACATTGGCTCCGGCGACGCGACCAGCAACAGCATCATTCCCCCCACTGCGACCATGCTGGGGCAGATCATTGCCAAGCAGGAGGGCGTCATCGCCGGCCTCGACGTGGCACAGGCGGTCTACGCAGCGTTCGACCCGCAGGTGAAGTTTCAGCCCCAGGCAGGAGAGGGCTCACGGGTCGTCAACCGCCAGATCGTGGCGAAGGTGACCGGTGCAGCCCGCAGTTTATTGACCTCAGAACGGACAGCGCTCAACTTTCTCGGGCGTATGTCCGGCATCGCCACGCTGACTCGTACATTTGTGGATGCCGTCGCTGGGACAAAGGCTGTCATTCTCGATACGCGGAAAACGGCTCCCGGCCTGCGCATGGCAGATAAACTCGCAGTCTCACGAGGTGGAGGTCAGAATCACCGCATCGGGCTGTTCGACATGATACTGATAAAAGATAATCACATCGATTTCGCTGGATCGATCGAAGAAGCGGTGGCTCGTGCCCGGGCCAATCACAATGGGCTGGAAATTGAAGTGGAGGCGCGCACGCTGGAACACGTCGAAACGGCGCTCAAGCTGCGGGTGGAAAGAATCCTGCTGGATAACATGTCCCCCGAGATGATGGCGGATGCCGTCCGGATGACCAATGGACGCGCGAAACTCGAAGCGTCCGGAAATGTCAACCTTGAGACGGTCCGAAAAATCGCCGAGACAGGCGTGGATTTTATTTCCATCGGCGCACTGACTCATTCGGCAAAAGTGTTTGACGTCAGCTTCGATTACATTAATGGTTAAGGAGAAAAAAATGAACGCTGAAGCTCAAAAACTATACGAGGAAATGAAGCCCAAGTTGGGTAAAGTGGTGCCCGATTTTGAGCTGGCCTATAAGGCTGAGATCGCTGTTGAAATCAACGCTCTCAAGATAGAGAAGAACGCCGTCATTCTCGGACATAACTACATGGAACCGGTGCTTTTCTACTCCATCCCTGATTTCAAGGGAGATTCGCTTGACCTGAGCCGTAAAGCCGCCCAGACGGACAAAGATATCATTGTTTTCTGCGGGGTGAAATTCATGGCGGAGACAGCGAAAATACTAAGCCCCACCAAGACCGTGCTGCTGCCAGCGGAAAAAGCCGGCTGTTCATTGGCGGAAAGCATCACCGCCGAGGATGTCCGCGCACTCAAGCGAAAATACCCCGGCGTGCCGGTGGTAACTTACGTCAACACGTATGCTGACGTGAAGGCTGAAAGTGACATCTGCTGCACATCAGGCAACGCCGTGGCTGTCGTGGAATCGCTCAAGAGCGATACAGTCATTTTCCTGCCCGATCAGTATTTAGCCGGGAATGTCGCCCGCGAAACGGGTAAACATATCATTTTTCCAACCTTAGGCTTAGGAGCGATGCCCGATTCCCTTCTGGATGTGCAAATGGTCGGTTGGAACGGCAAATGCGAAGTTCATGAGAAATTCACCGTGGAGGATATCCGCACGGTGCGCGAGCAATTCCCGGATGTTGTCGTACTGTCACACCCGGAATGTTCTCCCGAGGTGGTTCAGGCATCCGATTACTCAGGCAGCACGAATGCCATGATTCGATATGTTCAGCAAACAAAAGCGCCGCACTTTTTAGTTCTGACAGAATGTTCGATGGGCGACAATATCGCGGCAGCCAACCCGGACAAGGATTTGCTGCGCCTGTGCATGATCCGCTGCCCGCACATGAACACCATCACCATGGAAGACACCCGCGACGCCCTCAAGTACAATCGCTATGTGATTGACGTGCCCGAGGAGATTCGCCGGCGAGCCTACAAGGCCGTCGAGCGGATGATCCAGATCGGCTGAAACCATAATTTTCACGATGGAGCATTGATTGAAAACCACTGATGTACTGATCATCGGTTCAGGAATTGCAGGGGCGGCTGCCGCTCTTCGTCTGGCGCAAAATCCGGAACGCACGATCATCCTGATCACCCGGGAACCTGACCCCGAGGAATCGAACACACGGTATGCCCAGGGAGGAATCATCCACCGCGGACCGGGCGACAGCGCCGACCAGCTTGTTGCAGATATCCTTTCCGCGGGAGCAGGCGCATCCCTGCCCTCGGCTGCAAGAATCCTCGCCGACGAAGGTCCTGGTCTGCTGCATAACATACTGATCGAGAAAGCGCAGGTGGAATTCGATCATACATCAGATGGCGAACTGGATTACGGCAAGGAGGCCGCGCACTCCAAACGACGAATCCTGCATGTTGGGGACGGAACGGGATCCGCCATCAGCCAGGGCTTGATAGCCGCGCTCAAACGGATGCCCAATATCGAATTGCTGCCCAATGCAACAGCCGTTGATCTGATCACCCACCCGCATCATTCCCGCGATCCACTGGATACCTACCAGCCGGTTGCCTGTCATGGAGCGTATGTCTTCGACCGCAGTGGGAAAGCCATCCATCGCACACTTTCAGCAATCACAGTACTCGCCACCGGAGGGCTGGGACGTCTCTACCGCAACACGACCAATCCTGCCGGAGCACGCGGTGATGGCCTGGCAATGGCCTCCCGTGCCGGCGCACGCATCATCAATGCCGAGTATGTACAATTCCACCCGACAGCACTGGCGGTTCCCGGAGCTGAAGGATTCCTCATCAGTGAAGCCGTGCGAGGTGAAGGCGGAAAGTTGCTCACTCCCGATGGGGTTCCCTTCATGGAAAAATATGCCCCCGAGTGGAAGGATCTCGCCCCGCGCGATGTGGTCGCCCGCGCCATCCACATGGAAATGGAAGCGCATGATTACTCGTATGTTTTACTGGACATCGCATCACAGATGCCTGCCGAGACTATCCGGAACCGATTTCCCAACATTTATGCAAAATGCCTGAAAGTGGGACTCGACATTTCGCGCGAGCCGATCCCGGTTGTGCCGGCGGCGCATTATTTCTGCGGCGGTGTCTCAGTGGATGAATGGGGGCAAACCAGCATTGCCAACTTATTTGCCATTGGGGAAGTCTCCTGTACGGGGCTGCACGGCGCCAACCGGCTGGCGTCCACATCTCTGCTTGAGGGGTTGGTATGGGGTGATCGCGCTGCGCGTTGTATCGAGGAAAATCTGAGGGACAACCCGCCCGATACCCCCGAAATGGAAAGCGTCCCCGCCTGGGATGAATCAGGGCTGACACAAGACTCGGACCCGGCTCTGATACAGGGCGATATGCAGACCATCCAGAATATCATGTGGCATTATGTGGGATTGATCCGCTCCGGCGACCGGTTATCACGAGCCATTCGCGAGCTGCGACATATGCAGAATGAGATCGAAACCTTTTACCGCGTCACCAAGTTGAGTGATGGACTGATAGGATTGCGAAATGCGGTCGAGGTGGCGCTGGTCATTGCTCAGGCAGCCCGCCACAACCGGCAAAGCCGCGGATGCCACTTCCGTACCGATGCCGTCGAGACAGGTGACAGATTGTTATAAACATACTCGGTAATGGTCGAAAATATATAAGCCCTCGTCGTTAGCGAGGGCTTATTGTGTACGTTAATCAAATAGAAGTCATTACCCGCCGCGCAATTCCATCTCATCCGTGGATGATGAAAGTTCGCGAAGCTCACCCGTAGCGGTAAAGATGGTTCGTTCGCAGATATTTGCAACCCGGTCTGAGAATCGTTCGAGGTTGTGCGCCACCCACAGCAGCCAATTCGCCCGTTCGATATTCTTGGGATCCTGGATAATGTATGTGATCAACTCCCGATAGACCTGGTTGTAAAGTTCATCCACCTGGTCGTCTTCCTTGGGAATCTCACGCGCAGCAACCACATCTTCGTTTACGAACGCCGTCAGGGCGCGGTGCAGGGTGTCCGCGCATATCTGCGCCATACGCGGTACATCCACCAGCGGCTTGAGAAGCGATTCATTTCCCATGCGCTGATTAATGATCGCGATGCCCTTGGCGTAATCCCCCATGCGCTCAATTTCGCTGGCGACCTCAAGGATCGATGCTAGTAATCTCAAGTCGCGTGCCATAGGCTGCTGAGTGGCAATGGAGATCATGACCTGGTTTTCGATGGCGTAACGCTTCTGGTTGATTTCCTTGTCCCGGTCCACTGTCTTTTGGGCTGAAACCAAATCCCGTTTCTTGAGGGCATCGACGGCCTCCAGGAGGGATTGTTCCACCATGCTGCCCAGAATAAGGATGTCATCCTTGAGCTGTTGGATTTCCTGTTCGAATGTTTTTCTAAGCATTGACCACCTCTATCCGGTAAAAAAAATTATAACGCAATATTTAAATCACTCTTTTATCAATTGTGCAAGTTGTGAAGGATACATTATCCATTCCAACATCGCGCAGCGACCATAGGACAGTGCTGGGATCGACAGGCAGCAAAGTCCACCCTTCTTCATGGTGATGGCCAGAGTTGGATCCCCAGAAAGCAGCGTGGCGATGAGCGAGCTCAACGTAGGCTCATGGCCGACTAAAAGGATATTGTCCCGTTTGCTGTATTTTTTATTAAGTTCAGCGACAATCTGCTCCCCGCCGGCACCTGGGATCAGGTTTTCGGTAAATCTCAGGACCTGCCTGGCATCGAACACCTCAGCAACAATATCGGCTGTTTGCCGGGTCCGCAGGTAGGGGCTGGACAGGATCAGATCAAATTTCAGCTCGAGTGCGAGCATTCCTCGGGCAATGCGCCGCATTTTCGCAGCTCCCTTGGGCGTTAATTCGCGCAGGGCATCATCCTCCGCGCCTGGAGTCCCTCTATCAACGGCAATCGCATGGCGTAGCAAATATAGGTTCATTCTTCTTCATCTTCCGGGATAACGCTGGATGGCTCCAGAACTGAGACGCGCCAAGGGAAGCGTGTGGTCGGTGATTTTCGCCAGAATTGCTTGAGCCGGTTGATCCGATCCAGGAAATACACCATCCGCTCATCCAATTTTTGGACAACCATTGCCCGGACTGGAGATACATCGAACTGGGGATTTTGCAAGGCAAATCGATCGATAAAGGCGAGCATGACCACGACATCCTGAATGTCACCCATCATCCCCTGGTAGTGATGGAGCACCCGGGGGCGGCTGGGCGGCATCGGCGGGATCAGCGGACTGGCCACTTCAAGCATGTATCGGAATTTTTTAAAGGCGATCCGCATGGCATGGACGGATGCCAGATTCCCCGGATTGATGTTCACCTGCCTCCATAAAACGTTTGCATAAGCCTCATCCACCACGGCCAGAATCTGGCCAGCAACGCCAGTTCCCGTAAGCGATTGCTCCATCAACGCACAAAGTTCCTTCACATTTTCCTGCATTAATCCGGGAGATATCCTTTGTACTTCGAAGCCAACCTGCCTGAGAAGCTGTGCTTCCTGCATACCAAGATATGTGACGGGAGGAATGGCTGTCTCATTCCTTCGGAAATGTTTTTTTAGGAATAGATGCGCCACTTGCGTATCGCGGAGGGCATCCATGTTGTCCAGGTGGGATTTAAACTCACGTCGCAATCCTTTTATCTTCAGTTCCGGCATGACACCCTTGCACATCGCCAGTAATGCCATCATCCGCCGCATGGAGACTCTCAGATCATGGACATTCTCTTCACTCAGGTCAGCCTGGCATCTGCCCAGGCGGATGGCAAATTTTTCCCAACGTTGTAATAATCCATCCCGAAGGAGGGCAGCGGCAGGAGTCAGCCAGGGAGGCTGGTCCGTCTGCAAGGACATCAATGGATTTTCACTTTGTTCGAGCATCCTATTTATTGTAACGCTTATTTATATCAAAACAATTAACCAAACCGGCCGGTAACGTAACCTTCCGTCTGCTTGTTCTTCGGGAGGGTAAAGATGGTATTCGTTTCGTCATATTCAATTACCGTGCCCGACCGTTCCCCTTCCCGGGAAAGCATCATCATCGCCGTATAGTCCGACGCCCTGGCCGCCTGCTGCATGTTATGGGTAACGATCACAATGGTGTAATTCTTCTTGAGCTCCACCATCAATTCTTCAATCTTTAGCGTGGCAATAGGATCCAATGCAGATGCAGGTTCGTCCATGAGGATCACTTCAGGGCGGACTGCGATGGTCCGAGCAATGCACAGACGCTGCTGCTGCCCGCCTGAAAGCGAAAGCCCGCTTTGTTTGAGCTTGTCCTTGACCTCATCCCATAACGCCGCCTGGCGCAGGGAATACTCAACCAGTTCATCCATATTTCCTTTGTAGCCATGAATGCGCGCCGCCCAGGCAACGTTTTCATAGATACTCTTCGGAAAAGGGTTTGGCTTCTGGAAGACCATGCCGATGCGGTAACGCACCTCCACCGGATCGATATTTTTCTCGTATAGATCCAGTCCTTCGAATTGAATACTGCCTTCGATGCGCGTTCCGGGAACCAGTTCATTCATGCGATTGAAAGCTCGCAGCAAGGTGGATTTTCCACACCCTGATGGGCCGATGATGGCGGTGACCTTATTCCGCTCGATGGAAAGGTTTACATCCCTTACCGCACGGAAACTGCCATAATAGATGTTCAGGTTTTTTGTTTCAAGTATATATTTACTGTCCGATTGAGGTATCGCCATTTCTAATATCTCCTGCTGTAACGATTTCGTACGAAGATAGCCACTGCATTCAAGGTAAGCAGCAGCAATAACAACACAATGATGGCTGCTGCCGCCAGGTTACGGAATTCATCCTGAGGCCGGGAAGTCCATTGGTAAATCTGAATTGGAAGGGCGGTGAATTTGGAAAAAACCGATTCCGGATCATAGATGATATAGGTTGACGCCCCGATTACCACCAGAGGCGCTGTTTCGCCAAAAGCCCGGGAAAAGGCCAGGATCGAACCGGTCATGATTCCCGGGATGGCGTTCGGTAGGACATGCGACCAGACCGTCTGCCACTTGGTTGCTCCCACACCGTAACTGGCCTCACGCAAAGAGCTGGGAACGGCTCGCAGAGCTTCCTGGGCGTTGATGATAATAATGGGCAGGATCAATAACCCCAGGGTTAATCCACCCGAGAGGATGGTGCGACCATTCAGACTGGACGGGTCCCCATACCCAAATACCGCTCCGCTCGTGATGGGTTCCAAAGCGCGGACAAAGACAGCCAATCCAAGAATGCCATAGATGATGGACGGGACTCCAGCCAGATTATTGATATTTGTGCGAATAAGGCCGTTCAGCCAATTCTTACCCGCAAATTCTTCGAGGTAAATTGCCGCACCTGTGCCGATCGGTAATGCAAACAGAATCGCCACACCCATCAGCCATATGGAGCCAAGTATGGCTGTTCTGATACCGGCATAAAGTGGATCGGAGGATTGCGGGGAGGTGATGAAATCCCAATTCAGCCAGGCTTTGAAAACCAACTCGGCGTCCGGGTAATTCTCTTCAACAGTGGACACAATCTCCTGCTTCTTGAAGATTGATTCAGAAAGCGTCCATGTTTGGGCAACTTTTGGTTCGATCACTTCCCTGACAATGATGGCAAGGATATCATCCCGGCTGCGCTCTTCCATGGGCAGTTCTTTAACCAACGTCTTGAAACGCCCAGGCGTGACATTCTCCTGAAGAAGGAGCACCAAATCCTCCTGGGGAAGCTCCCAAATGGGAACTCCATCGACTGCAATTGACTCGGGAGAAACTCCATATTCGACCGCAATATATCCGAAACTGTCATTGACGACTTTCATTAGGAGAACAGAAAGGAAGAATATGCCCGTCAGCGTCGAAATTAAAAATATGCTGCGCCAAATTCCTCCGATCCGGTATCTGGCTGGCAGGTTATCGGTAAACCTGGACTCAGGAGTATTCTGTTTCATTCATACTCCTCGCGAAAGTGGCGAACGATACGCTGACTGATAAGATTAAGAATAAAGGTCAATACAAACAATAGAAGTCCTATCGCAAAAATACTGTTGTAGTCAATGCTGTCGTAACTCAAGTCCCCACCGCTGATTCGAACCATGTAACCGGTCATTGTTTCAGCCGCTTCAAACGGATTGAGTGTCAGGTTGGGACCGGCTCCCGCGGCGATGGCAACGATCATCGTTTCGCCGATGGCACGGGAAACTCCAAGAATAATGGCTGCTGAGATCCCGGAGATTGCCGCAGGAACTACGATCCTGAGTGCCACCTCCAGCTTGGTCGCTCCAAGACTGTACCCCCCCTCGCGTAAAGAACGGGGAACTGCGCTGAGCGCGTCTTCTGTCATTGAGGCGATCAGGGGCAATATGAGAATACCCATCGCAATGCCGGCAGAAGCCGTATTGTAGATCTGCACCACATCAGAACCGAAAGTTGAGCGCAGGATGGGAGTGATGAATGTCAATGCAAAAAAGCCATAGACCACTGTTGGAATGCCCGCCAGCACCTCCATGATGGGTTTTACTGTGTTTCGAGTTCGGGTGGATGCATATTCACTGAGGTAAATCGCAACAGCCATCCCGAGTGGAATTGCAACCGTCATGGCAATTGTTGTGGTCACCAGAGTTGCCGTAACGAGAGGAACCACACCGAATTGACCAATTTTGGGCTGCCAGGTCAATCCTGTCAAAAACCCCCACAAAGTCACTTCCGGATCCTGGAAAAACAACAATGCTTCCTTGGCAAGTTCATAGACGATCGCCAAAGTTATAAATATGGAAAAGAAACCGCAAAAGAAAAGGAGAGCCTTGATTACCGATTCTTTCGGTCGGTGCCTTTTTTTCAGGCTGATCGGGGGAAGCGGTATGTTCATTTGGTTCAAAGACCCATTTTTCGGATCCATCATCTTGTTACTCCCAGCTTTAATTCAGACGTGCGCCTTCCCTCCCCATATAGGAGAGGGAAGGCAAAGAGGTGAAAACCACTGCCACGGGAATTTAATTATTTACCGACGGCTGTGACCCAAGTGTCGTAGGCAGTCTGGAGAGCGTCTTCGCTGGCGGGGAAGTAACCCACATCCAGAATTTCGTTGTTCACGTTTTCCAGATAGAACTTGATGAAGGCAGCCACCTGCGGCTTGCTCTGCATGATGTTGGCATCCGAATAGATGAACAATGGGCGGGCTAGTTTGTATTCGCCGTTTTCAGCTGTTTCACCCGTCGGCACAACACCTTCCACTGAAATGGCATTCAGCTTGTCTTCATTCTCCTGGAAATAAGCATAGCCAAAGTAACCAATTGCGTACGGCGAGCCTTCCACACCCTGAACCAGCACGTTGTCGTCCTCGGAGAACTGGATGTTTGAAGCCTTCAAAATGGCTTCTTCGCCCAGGGCAACATCCGCCTTGCCATCCGCGTTCTTATTCGCAGGCGCCATCACCGCTTCGACGAAGTAGTCAAAGGTACCAGAGTCAGTCCCCGGGCTGTAGCGCTGGATCGTCTCGGCAGGCCAGGACGGGTCGACATCAGACCATTTCTCGGCGGTCGAAAAGACCAGGGCCAACTGCTCAAGAGTGATATCGGTCAGGAAGGTATTATCCTTGCTGACGGCTATCGCAAGCGCATCGGTCCCAACGCGGAATTCCAACGGCGTGCGGGGAGTCGCCAGTGCAGCACAGGATTCCACCTCGGAGTCCTTGATCGCACGCGAAGCATTGGCTACATCCGTCTCGCCAGTCTTGCAGAAACGCTCAAATCCAGCGCCGCTGCCAATGCTGTCGATCGTGATGTTGCCAGCAAACCCTTCGTTCTTGAATACCTCCGCCATCCGCTCAGAAAGCGGAAAGACGGTCGAAGACCCGGCAGTGACAATGTCACCCGTCACAGCATCCGGCATGTACATGGCCATTGGGTCAACCGTTGGAACTTCGGCAGGAACCGCAGTCGCCTTAGGGGCTTCGGTCGGCGCCGGAGCATCTGTTGGCTCGGGTGTAGCCGGGGTGCCGCAGGCAGCCAATGCCATGCTGGCAACGATAAGAACGGAAAATAAGACTAAACAGTTTATTACGCATTTCTTTCTTCTCCTTGAGATTTGATTTCATTTTTTTCATGATCCAATTTTCCCATCTGACTATTAAGGGCACTGGAAGGGTAGTTTAACGATTGGTTAACATTTAAAATAAAAAAACACAGGCAGAACCTGTGTCTTGTTAATAATCAGGAAGAAAAGGATTTATTTCGCGATAGGGATGGTAAAGAAAAACGTACTGCCCCGACCTTCTTCGCTTTCCGCCCAGATCCTTCCGCCGTGAGCTTCAACGATATGCCGGGCAATGGATAATCCCAATCCAGTTCCACCGCCGGAGCGTGAACGATCCACTCTGAAGAACCGCTCAAAGATACGCAGCAGGTCTTCGGCCGGGATGCCTACACCTGTATCATGCACCGTAAAGCGGACAAATGCCTCATCCCTCTCAGAAGACAGGATAATGTGACCGCCCGGGGATGTAAATTTTACCGAGTTGTGAATCAAGTTGACCAGGACTTGCTCAAGTCGCGGAACATCAGCCCGAACCTTAGGCAGCCCGGCTGGACATTCAACTTGAATCGTTACACCGGCCCGTTCGGCTTGAGCGCGCATCCGGTCTGCGGAGGAAATAATCAATGCCTCAGGTGCTGCCGAAGTAAATTCGAGCGGGAGTTGTCCGGATTCGATGCGGGTCAATTCAAGCAGTTCTGCAGCCATCTGGGAGAGGGCATCCACCTCGGTCTGAATCCTGCTCACGAACCGGTGAGCAGCTTGCAGGTCGTCCAGCGCCCCATCCTGAAGAGTTTCTGTCAGCGCTCGTAGAGAGGCAAGAGGTGTCCTAAGTTCGTGAGAGACATTTGAGATGAAATCGCGCCGGACGGTTTCAAGTCGCCGCACGCGGGTCAGGTCCTGTACCAACAGGATGCTTCCGGCACGATGAGTATCGGGGGTGACGATCAATTGAAGGAATTGTCTTCGTTGAGGAATTTCAACAGATTCAGTCTGCGTTCCGCCCAGCTGCTGGCAACGCTGCCAGGCTGCAACCAGCTGATGATGGCGTACCACCTCTGCAACGGTGTGCCCTGCTGCCTTTTGATATTCAAAAAGCTTCTCGGCTGCCGGGTTTGCGAATTGGATGATGCCCCGCGTGTCAGCAAGCAAAACTCCATCGGTGATCTGGTCAAGAACAGCGGCAAGCCGCTCCCGTTCATCATCCAACTTCGAGTTCTGCTCAAGTAATTTATCGCTAAGATCGTGCACCGCATTGGAAAGGTTCTCCAGATGAGGCACATCGAGCGGAAGCGTGGCAGGAGATTCCTCGTTCGGAGGCGTCACGAAGAACCGCTGAATAATAATCCACGCTTTTCTTCAGACTGGAAAAGCGGTAGGAAACCCAGCTCAGCGCTGCAAGAGCGATGAACAATCCGGCGACAAGCAATGGAGTGGTCAATCCATCCAAATTAATCAACCTTCGAATCGATAACCACCACCGCGCACGGTAACAATCCGGACGGGTCTGGCGGGGTCCGGTTCAATTTTCTGTCTAAGCCAACGCACATGGACATCTACGGTGCGGCTGTCGCCGATATACTCCCATCCCCAGACCCGTTCAAGGATGAATTCACGCGAAAGCATTTGGCCTTGATGTTCGGCAAAGAACACCAGCAGGTCATATTCCTGGGGTTTCATAGCCAGGATCTCACCGTCCAATGTCACTTCCCGGCGGGATAAATTAATCAACCAGATTTTCAAAGGTCAGCGATTTTGGCGGTTGTTCGGATGTGTGGATTTTCTCCATTTCATCACGGATAATTTGCGTACGCCGGAGTTGTGACTTGACCCGCGCCATCAACTCCCGCATCGAGAATGGTTTGGACATGTAATCGTCCGCGCCGACCTCAAGTCCCACCACCCGGTCAATTTCGTCATCACGGGCGGTCAGCATCAGGATGGAAACGCTCATCTCGCGCCGCAGGATCTTACAGACTTCAAAACCGTCCAGGCCCGGCAGCATAATATCCAGCAGGATCAGGTCGGGCTGGAAGCTTGCGCGCCGTTTCCACTGCCTGGCGGCCATCCCCCACTGCCTTGACAGAGTATCCCTGTTTTTCAAGATTGTAAACCAGGGTTTCCTGCAATGCCGGTTCATCTTCAACGACGAGAATTTTTTCAGCCATGCACTACCTCAGAATTAACAACGGATGGATCAACCAAATCTGCCCGTGACGTAATCCTCAGTCCGTTTTTCGGTGGGCGAAGTAAATAATTCCTTGCCATCGCCGTATTCCACCAACTCGCCCTGCAGAAAAAATGCTGCCCAGTCCGCTGTCCGTGCAGCCTGTTGAACGGAATGCGGGACGAGCACCACCGTGTAATTCTTCTTGAGTTCCTGAAGGCTGGCTTCCACTTTGGCAGTCGATAACGGATCGAGCCCGGAAGTGGGTTCGTCAAGCAGGATCACTTCCGGTTCGAGGGCAAGTGACCGTGCGAGGCACAACCGCTGCTGCTGACCTCCGGAAAGGGCAATAGCCTGATCATCGAGACGGTCTTTAACTTCATCCCACAACGCAGCCTGCTTGAGCGATCGCTCCACGGCATCATCCAGTTTTGATTTCTTCTTTTCGCCCATCACCTCAAGCCCATAAGTCAAATTACCACGTATGGTGAGCGGTAACACAACGGGACGGGCAAAAACCATCCCAACCTTGCGGCGGAGGGAAGTAACATCCAACTTGGGGTCAAGGATATTCTCACCGTCGAGGAGAATGCGTCCACTGACAGTTTTTACCTCAGCCAGATCATTCAGGCGGTTAAGGCAGCGCAGCAGGGATGATTTTCCTCCTCCTGCCGGCCCAAAGAGCACCGTAACAGCATTGGCTCGGATACCCAGGTTGATGTTGCGCAGGGATTCGGTCCCATCCGAATATTGCAGACTCAGATTCTCAATGATGATCTTATCCATACCAGGCTCACCACTGCCGTTTTGCCCGCGCACGGGCGCGGATGATGGTCGCGATCAGATTAAGGACCAGCACAATCATCATCAGGACAAGCGCAGTTCCATATTGGATATCCAGTGGCATTCCAGGGACCTGGGTCGAAATGACATACAGATGATAGGGCAGCGCCATAGTTGGGCTGAGCAGAGAGGAGGGCAATGAAGGCAGGGAAAATACTGCGCCAGTAAAGAGGATAGGTGCTGTTTCACCGATTGCGCGCTCCAAGCCAAGGATAACGCCGGTTAAAATCCCCGGCTGGCCCTCGGGCAGGACAATCCTGCGGATCGTCTGCCAGCGGGTGGCGCCCAAGGAAATACTGACCGTGCGAAAAGCCTGAGGAACCGAACGGAGTGCTTCTTCGGATGTGGTAATGACCACAGGCAGGGTCATGATGGATAGGGTCAGCGAAGCAGCTAAAATACTTGTCCCCATTTGGAAGAAGAGAACGAACATCCCCAGACCGAAAAGACCATAGACCACCGAGGGAATACCGGCCAGGGTGATCAGTGCCAGCCGGATCATGCGTGTGAATTTATTCTCGACGGCATACTCAGCAAGGTATATCGCGGCGGCAATCCCAAGCGGAACGCATAACAACGTCGTAACCATGGTCAGGTAAACCGTGCCTAGAATAGCCGGCATGATGCCACCAGATCGCATCCCATCGGTTGGAAATGTGGTGAGGAATTCCCAGGAAATGGCAGGCAGCCCCATGTAGATGATATATGAAATCACCAAAACGATCGGCAGGATGGTGAAAAACGCAACTCCTCCAAGGAGGGTGAAACCAAGGCTCTGGGCGAGGATGCGATTGGATCTTTTTTTCATGCAGCACCTGTCAAGACAATATCCGTTCAGACCGCTTGCGCTGCCGGAAGATGATGGCAGAGGCGGTGATATTGACCACCAGGGAAATAAAGAACAACACAATCCCAATGAAGAAGAGCATGTGATAATGAATACTGCCGGTGGCGACCTCTCCCATCTCCGCAGCGATGGTGGCTGTCATGGTACGGACAGGGGATATCAACGCCCCGAGATAAACTGCCATGACTGGAGCATTACCCGTGACCATCATCACGGTCATCGTTTCGCCGATGGCGCGGCCGATCCCAAGCATGATCGCGGTTAGCACACCGGAACGCGCAGCTGGCAGAGTCACCCGCCAAATGGTCTGCCATTGCGTGGCGCCCAGTGCCCAGGCGCCCTCCCGGTATGCGCGCGGTACGGTATCTAACGCATCCTCCGCCACCGAAACCACGGTGGGGATGGCAATCGCCCCCAGCAGGAGGGATCCCGTTAAAGCCGAGAGTCCGGTTGGCAATTCGAGCAGTATTCGGATGTAGGGGGCAAAGATTAAGATACCCAGAAACCCCAGCATAACAGAGGGAAGCCCGCCCAGCAATTCCACAATAGGCTTGAGCATTTCACGCATCCAGCGGGGGGCGATTTCTGCAATGAAAATGGCAGTTCCGATACCGAAAGGAACAGCGACCATGGCGGCTCCGAGGGTAACAATCAAAGAACCGGTAAGCAATGGCAGGATCCCATAGTATCCTTCGGTAGGATACCAGCGGGTGGTCAACATGGCGATAACTGAGACTTCCCGCAGAGCCGGCAATCCCTCCCTCAAAAGGAAGAAGAATATCAACAACACGATCCCGATGGCAGAGTAACCCGCCACCTGGATGGTGCGCGTGATGATATGTTCACGCCAGCCGGTATTCGATTCCATGCACACTCCTCATAACTGGAGAAAATGGCTTATTAGGTTTAAGGCTTGATCGGAACAAATCCCTGTTCCGCAACTATAGCTTGAGCTTCATCGCCCATGATCCAATCGAGATAATCCTTCACAGCCCCAACCGGTTCGCCTGGAGTATACATGTAAAGGTCGCGCGCAATGGGGTAGGATTTATCATTTACAGTTTCTATCGATGGCAGGAAGTAGACATCCCCTGGATTTTCAGCAACTGCGATTATCTTTAAATCATCCGGAATATAACCCAGGCCGTCATAACCGATGGCATTGGGATTTTGGCGTACTTCATTGACAATCACTTCAGACGAGGGAAGCAGGAGGGTATTTGCTGAAAACAAGGTCTTATTTTCCTTATCACCAAGACGTACCACCTCTTCCAGAAAATAAACGTGCGTCCCTGAATTTGATTCGCGAGAGAGTCGGACTATCGGACGGTCTTCCCCTCCCAATTCCGTCCAATTGGTTATCTTGCCACTATAAATGTCCGAAAGCTGCTGGAGTGTCAACTGCGAAACCGGATTGGTGGGGTGAACGATGATGCCGATCGCGTCTCTCGCTACAATGAACTCGACTGGAGTTACACCATTCGCTTCTGCATCCGCTATCTCCTCTTCCTTGATTCGCCGCGAAGCATTGGCGATATCCACGCTCTGATTGATCAAAGCTGCAATTCCCGTACCGGATCCGCCCCCCGTTACCGCCAATTCAACTTCAGGATGTTCCATTTGATACTGTTCCGCCCAGCCCAGAGCCAGGTTGACCATCGTATCCGAACCTTTATTATCAATAGACTCCACGGGATCATCAGACGCAGCCGGTCTGTTCGTGTCGCAGCTGCTTAGTAAAAGAATTGAACATACAAAAACGATAAGGGGGATAAATTCCAGACGTTTCATCGCATGAATTATAGCCGGAAATGGATGCTCCTGCTCCAACCAATGATAAAATTCAAATATGTCCGATACGAACGTCTTCACTGTCCGCGACCTGGATTTCTATTATGGGGACAAAATCGCCCTATCAAAAATTAATATGGATATCCGTCCGAATCTTGTCACAGCTTTGATCGGTCCCTCCGGCTGCGGCAAATCCACATTCCTGAGGTGTCTCAACCGGATGAATGACACCATTGCCGGGGCGCGGGTGGAAGGGCAAATCCTGCTGGATGGACAAAATATTTACGGTCCCGATGTGGATGTCGTCGAACTGCGTCAACGGGTGGGAATGGTGTTCCAAAAACCCAATCCCTTCCCGCAGTCCATTTACGATAATGTCGCATTTGGACCGCGCGTACTTGGGATTGCGGGTAAAAAGGCGGAATTGGATGCAACCATTGAAAAAAGTTTGATTGCCGCCGCCTTGTGGAAAGATGTGAAGGACAATCTTGACCAGGATGCGATGGGTCTATCGCTTGGTCAACAGCAAAGACTGTGCATTGCACGCGTGCTGGCCGTCGAACCGGAAGTCATCCTAATGGATAAATCCACATCGGCGCTTGACCCGATTGCCACGTTAAAAATTGAAGAATTGATCGCCGAATTGAAGCAGAATTACACGATCGTCATCGTGACCCATAACATGCAGCAGGCTGCGCGCGTCTCAGACAAGACTGGCCTGTTCTGGCTGGGAGAATTGGTGGAATTCTCCCCCACTTCCGAGTTGTTCATCCACCCCAAGGCGGAATTGACCGAAGCGTACATTACAGGACGAATGGGATAAACAAATAAATTATTATCAATAAGACCGGGACAATTCCCGGTCTTATTGATTCCCCTTTACTGAATATCCTGTCACCATTTCCTCCATTAGCATTAAAAGCTTCCCGGCAATAGCAGTTCGATTGAATTTCATTTCCAAGTAGCGGCGACCAGCCAATCCCATTTCCCGGCTGCGGTCGCGGTCATTTACCAATATGGTAATGGTCTCTGCCAATTTGATTGGATCCCCTGGTGGGACAAATATCCCGCATCCGGCTGACTCGACCACTTCGCGGATCACCCCATCGATCACCAGCACGACCGGGCGTGCCGAAGCCATATAATCGAATACCTTATTTGGGTAAGTGGTTTTATAAGCATCCAGCGGCTTCAGGATGGCGATGCAGGCATCCGCTCCCGCCAAAACAGATGGCATGCCTGATTTGGGGACCGGTGGCAGGAACAATACATTCGCCAAGCTCATCGCTTCTGCTTGTGCGACCAGGCTGGCTTTTTCCTTGCCATCGCCCAGAAAGACGATCTTGATGGCAGGCGTCGCCTGTAGTATTTTCGCTGCATCGAGCACCACACCCAGGTCATTGGACATGCCGTGTGCGCCAGCATATAAAGCAACGAAAGAATTTTCGAGATGGTGCTCCTCCCGAAAGGATTTTCCTAAATCGGCGGAAGCAAACATTTCAGGGTCCGCCCCGTTGGGGATGAGCTCCACCTTTCGCGCTCCACGAGATGAGACATGGTCAATAAATCCCGGGCTATTGACCACAATTCTATCCGCATGGCGGTAAAGGAACTTTTCAAGCCACAGCGACATCTTAATTAGCGTGGGGTTTTTCAACACCCCCACTGCGATAGCGAACTCAGGCCACAGGTCGCGCACCTCGAACAGGAACGGTACCCGCTTCAGCCGGGCAAGCATCCAAGCCGTCCATCCCTGAAATATCGGCGGTGAGGTCCCCCACACAAGGTCCACATGACTAACTCTCAGACCCAGAAAAAATGATGAAACCATAAACGAGAAAAATGCGAACACCCGGTGAACAAATGATTTATGCAGTGCCTGGTAGGTGTAAGCACGAAGGATGGTAATGTTCTGATCTAAGGTCGCTGAAGAGGTGTCTGAATTTTTAGAATGAGCGGAACTGCCTGTCAAATAACTGACGGGGCTTGCGATGACCGTTACACGATGGCCTTTCCCAGCGAGAAAGCGCGCCAGTTCGTGATGACGGGTCCCGCCCGGTTCTTCAATCGCTGCAAAGGCCTGGTGGATGAGAAGGATATGCATCTTCAGTCGTTGGGAAATGTGAATTCTGTTTTGAATCGAACCGTCCCTGTGCTTGATCCATTCAAAGCGAAGGATAAAGCTGGTTCCTTCCGACCATAGGTGGGAGAGAACCACCCCTCCTGGGGTGAGATATGGCCTTCTCCAACCAATCGTTCCCCGGATCGCACGAGGTTTATTGTCGCATTCTCCAGAGTGGATGTCACTGCCATGGACACCCATCCCAGCGGAGAGTTGATTCCCAGAACAACTTTTGCATCCTGCTGGTCCAATTTCCATTCCCAGTCTGGCAGCAGCCATTGCAATCGGAATTCGCGGATTGTTGTTCCCCTCCCTTTAGCGATCATCTCATCTTCGACCACCCAACCAATGTCTGGACTGGGGGTCACCGTTCGCTGGTGGACTATACCAAGTTTTTTATATCCATGTTGCCGGGCAGCCAGGCGCTGAGGACCAACGGATTTTTTCGAGTCGATGAACCCCGCCAATGCCCAATCCAAGTAAAGGAACCGTCCCGCCCTTGTCATCTGCTCGCGCCCATTCACGGTGACGGTGTTATGTACATGGGTGACTGTCAGGGAATTGTCCCAGGGCGGTGCAGCATTATAAAGATAAGTCCCGGCATCACGGGCAATGTTCATCCCGCGCCACCACAAATCAAGGTGAAGCTGGTCGGCATGTGACGGGCGGGATTTGAATTTCTCTGCGCGTAAATAAGCCCATCCGCCCGGAGATTCAAGCAGAAATTGTTGTGAGGGTCTTTTGGTTTGGGCATACTGCTCGATCAAGGATAACTTCTGTCCAAACCAGAGCGCCATTTCATTCCAGGGACCATCAACGAATGGTTTTTCACCGGCAAGGATAAGGGAAGCAGCCTGCACCACCGGGCGGTAATCATCATAGGTGCAGATGGTCAACGGAAACAAATATGCCCCGTCATTCGCTCCCAGATTGGCAGCCTGCCCGGATTCCCTATCCGTCAGCGCAGACAACCATTTGGCTGCCAGAGACCACCGGGATTCAGTCTTCTGCGGCGTCCCGCCCAGCCTCGCAGGGGAGAGATTTGCCAGCGTCCAAACCCACAGCGCAATCTGGAGCATCAACCGGTGATAATTTGTGCTGTGCTGTGCATATGAACCATCTTTGAAGATCTGCTTTGTAAATCCCCACTCCAGCCATTTCCACCCTTCCTTTCGCCATTTCTCAGCTCGAGGGTGATCAGGAAGCACCAAGGCTGCTGTGTATAGTCCCGCCGCTTCGGTTAGGAGATGATTATTGTTTTGTGATCGCGCATAAACCAGGGTCGGCGGAATCCGTTCCGCATGGGCAGCAATGGCAGTGGAGAGTTTTTCCATTCTCTCCCGGGTGGATTCGGGTGATCCGGTAAAAATCTGTCCCGCCCAAACCAGTGCCATGAGACGAATCGCTACTTCCTGCCCCGATGTCCACTGCGGACCAAGGAACGGTGGATTGGATTCAAGAAACAATTCGGTGTTCTTCCAAAAGGACCTAGGGTACCGATCATCCCCGCTGATCAGATAAGCCCTTCCCAATGTGAAAGCCCATCCAAAGCGTGCCGGTTCCCAAACGAATTTGACATCGTTGAATTCTGATGATGGGTAAGGGACCTTCCCTGTTTCATAATCTGTCCAATGAGACAATTCTTCATTTATTGCAAGCCGCAGTGGTACAGCATCACCGCCAAATAAACGGATCTTGCCTTCGACAATTTCATCCGCCTCAGCCAGGAGTTGAGCCTGACCGGTTAAACCGAGAACCTTGAGCAATTCTTCCTTTGAGGGAAACAACAAAACAGGAGTAAATGACAAATTTTCAATCTGCAACGGTCTTCGCGTTTCCATGCGGTAATACCCCGCTGCCAGACCGAACTTATATCGGGCATATAACATCAGGGACCTGGGACCCAACTCGCGCAGAGCTTTAAAAAACAGGGAAATACGATTCATGTTTTGATATTTACAGAAACTAGACAAAGCACTTCTCTATGATAGAGAAGCATCTGGTGGAGTGAGATTCGATGTTCTGGATTTGAATTGTTCGATCACCGGAATAACCGGCGGGCTGATTAGTTCCGATCCGGGGATCTCATCACGAGGAAACCACCGGAACTCGGTATGCTCATCGTTGATAATGACACCGCCATGCCAATCACTTGAACAATAAACGATCGTCACGTTGTAAACTTCATCACCGTTGGGATATTTATAAAACAACTCCGGACCTGAATAGACTCCAAATATATCCATTTCACCAATTTTTAGTCCGGTTTCCTCCAGGGTTTCGCGTTTGGCAGCTTCCTCTACGCGTTCACCCGGTTCAGTAGACCCGCCCGGCAAGCCCCAATATCCGCTATCCGTGCGTTTCATGAGTAATAACCGGTCCTGATGATCAACCACAAGGATCGCCGCACCTACCAGGAGGATTGGGCGATGCCCGATATATTGACGTAGTTGAAGGATGTAATCCACGAGGAGAATTCTCAGTCAGCCAAATCTTAATTAGTTGAGAGTATTTCGCCATTTTTCGAAATGGATTCCATTGCCATGAAGGTTGCCTTCGTTACTCCAATCATTTGTTCGTAAGGGATGGGAGGCTGACCGCCCGTTCGAATGGCTTGCGCAAATACCTGCATCTCAGCCAGGTGACCTTTATCCTGACCTGATCGCTTAACGGTTTTCTTTCCATCCTTGACCAATTCCAGCATCCGGTAATCGTCCAGCACTGCTACGCGCTCACCGCAGAAGACTTCCACCCGTTCCTTGGGGAAGGATTTATCTCCGTTGGCGAGGTAATCCACCACGCCGATGGAGCCGTCAGGGAAGGTGAAGGTCATAGATACATTGTCACCGTGATATTTACCGGCATCCGGCAGTGCGCACGCTGCTACGCTCGATGGTGGCACGCCTGTAAGAAAGGTGATGAAATCAACAAAGTGACACGCTTCGCCGATGACGCGTCCCCCACCCAGGACGGGATCATGCACCCAATGCTTGGCGGGAATGTAACCGGCATTCACCCTAAAATGTACATGGAGTGGTTCTGTTCGACCAGCCAAAAAACGCGAGAGTTCCACAGCCAGCGGCGCAAACCGCCGGTTGAACCCGACCATGAAAAGCTGTCCGCTTGATTGTTCGAGCTGCCTGGTCATTGCCTCCAGCTGGTAGTTATCCACCGCCATCGGTTTCTCGACAAAGACATGCTTGCCTGAGGCAAGCGCACGGATGGCGAGATCAGCATGGGAATCATGCCGCGTGAGAATCGCGACCGTGTTGATGTGCGGATCATCCAGTATCTGGTTTTCATCCGAAACAGCATAAGCAAAGCCGAATTTTTTACCGGAGTGTTGAGCGTGCAACCCCCCTGCCGAAGCAATTCCGACCAGCTCAATGTCACGCAGCTTTTTCAAAGCAGGCAGTAACGTGGCATTGGCATACAACCCGGCTCCGATCACTCCCAATCTCATGTCTGCAGGCTGGGCGTTGATCGGGTGGAACTCCACCTTTCGGTTCGACGAGGCCAAGTTATCTTCGTATGTGAGGACAACGCCCAGGAACGGAACATTCTTCTTCCCGGTGATGATCGCGTAGGCTTCCGGCGCCTGGTCAATGGAGAAGCGATGGGTGATGAGCGGTTTGACATTAAGTTTGCCATCAGCAAGGAGGTCAACCACTGCTTCCAGGTTGCGCCCTTCCGTCCAGCGGACGTAACCGATCGGGTAATCCAAGCCGGCTTCTTCGTACAACGGGTCATACCGGCCGGGCCCGTAGGAACGCGAGTTGATGAAACTGAGCTCTTTTTCGTAATATACCTTTCGTGGAAGCGTAAGCCCCACAGCGCCTGTGGCAACCACTTTGGCGCGGTCGCGAGCGATTGCGCCTGCCAACTCAACCGGATCAGGCGATGACGTATCCGCGCATATGATGACACTGTCAAAGCCGCGTTGGGAAGTGAATGCCATCCCCTGCTCGATGGCGGACTCACGGGAACATGCCGAAATTCCAAACTGACCCGCCAGGCTGGTCCGCTCAGGATTGGTATCGATTCCGAAAACCCGGCACCCTGCCGAGGCTGCAATTTGGGCAGTGAGCAAACCCAACAGCCCTAATCCGATCACGGCTACACGCTCCCCCACTTGGGGCTCAGCAAGCCGGAATCCGTGCAGGGCTATCGCCCCCAAGGTAGTGAAGGCGGCGGATTCAAAATCGACTGAGTCCGGTAGCGGTGTGAGTAGATTTCGTGGCACGATATTGTATTCGGCATGGACGGCGTAATTACCGCCAGCACAGGCAACGCGTTGGCCGATCTTAAATCCCTCCATCCCATCACCCAACTCGACGATCGTCCCCGCTGATGAGTATCCCAGCGCCATGGGCTGGTCAAGGCGATTGAACGAGGCCTGCAGCGTGGCGAGGACTCCGTCCCGTTTCATTTTATCGAGCACCTGCCGGAAAAGATCCGGCCGGGAACGCGCTTTGCCGATCAGTGATTTTTCAGCGAATTCCACCAGCATCCGTTCGGTGCCTGCGGAGACCAGGGAAGCCGATACTTTAACCAACGCTTGTCCAGTGAGCGGTGTGGGAACAGGCACATCACTGACGAGTGTTTTTCCATCGCGCATGTTTTGAAGGAGTTGTTTCATAAAATTTCCACTTTTTGGTCTGTTATTACAGGGTACAAGCACCCCGCCAAAGCCGCTAAAAGTATACCGCAGTTGATTGCCACCTTGCAAAACCGTTATGAGAGGCAACCATTGCGCATAATTATCGCTCCGACCCGCGTGATATAATTCACGCACTTAACGCTAAGTAGTGGGAGTATGCCGTGTCTGATGCTCGAGTCGAAAAATTTGCGCGAATCCTGGTGGACTACTCTGCCCGAATCAAACCGGGGGATCGTGTCTTGATCGAAGCCACCACCGCCGCCGAACCACTGGTTCGCGCACTTTACAACCGTATCATGGAAGTCGGAGGACAGCCCGTCCCCCTGCTAGAGCTGCCCGACCAGGAAGAAATCTTTTTCGCGAATGCCAACGACATGCAGCTCGACTACCCACCCACCTTTCGGAAGATCGCTTACGACCAATTCGAATCACGGATACGGGTTGCCTCGCTGCTGAATACCCGTGCCCTGACCGGGGTTGAGCCAAAAAAGCTGGCACGCCGGCAGAAAGCCGTGTCGCAGGTCATCGAAGCACAGATGCGCCGCGGCGCGACCGGGGAGTTCAAATGGGTGACTACACTTTTCCCCACCGCCGGTTACGCCATGGAAGCGGAGATGAGCCTTAATGATTACGAAAATTTTGTCTACCGAGCCTGCCATGCCGATCAAGCGGACCCGGTCGCGTATTGGAAATCCGTCGAAGATGAACAAGCTAAAATGATCTCGCGCATCGCCGGCAAACATCAGGTCAGCCTGCGCGGTCCCAATGTGGACCTGACCCTGTCGATCAAAGGCCGCAAGTTCATCAACTCCTGCGGAACACACAACATGCCGGACGGCGAAATCTATACCGGTCCGGTGGAAGATTCGGTCAACGGCTGGGTCAAATTCACCTATCCCGCCATCTATAATGGTGTGGGAGTGGAAGGCATTGAGCTGAACTTTTCCAGCGGTAAGGTGACATCCGCCAAGGCGGTTAAAAACGAGGCGTATCTGCTTGAGATGCTGAACAGCGACAACGGTTCACGCTATCTGGGTGAATTCGCCATTGGGACAAATTTTGAGATCAATCGGTTCACTCGCAATATCCTTTTCGATGAGAAAATTGGCGGGACCTTCCACATGGCGCTCGGTGCTGGATATCCAGAAACAGGATCAAAAAATAAAAGCGTCATCCACTGGGACATGATCTGCGACCTTCGCAATGACTCGGAGATCGAAGTGGACGGGGATGTCATCTACAAGAACGGGGCATTCGTTTAGAAACCAGACGGGGCGGCCGCATCGACTGCCCGCCTCCAGCTTATTTACTCACCCTTTCCAGGTTCAATACCACCCCACTGATTTATCGACTTCAGACGCGTAGGCTGCAATACCGCCCTCCAGCGAGTAAGTGTTCTTCCACCCCTGCTTGATCAGCCAGCGGGTGACGTCCGCGCTGCGGATGCCGTGATGGCACATGACCACAATTTCCGTGTCGAGATTGGAAACCAGCGATTCGGGGAGGGAAGATTTTCGAGCATGGGCCAGCTGCGAGATGGGCAGGATGACCAACCGCGGATCATCGATGCGGGCATAACTCACCTCCCATAATTCACGCACATCCAGCAGGACAAAGCTGCTCTCAGATTTGAGCTTTACGGCCAGATCGCGTGGGGAGATGCCTGGAATGCTCATGTTTCTTGGAGAGATTTATTTCTTCTTTTCCATCGGCGGTATATACAACCGCTCGGTATATTCCTTGACCATGCGCCGGGTGGAAAATTGCGGAGTGACCGTCCGAAGCGACTCTTTCATCATCTCAACCCATTTTCGAGGCACATCGTCCCCGTTGCGCTCGCCATAGTAAAGCGGAACGATAATATTCTCTAGAATATCATAAAGAGAATCCGCGTCGGACTGGTCAAGGACATCTGTGTTTAGTTCCGCATCCTCGCCAATAGCCCAGCCATTGCGACCATTATAGGCTTCACGCCACCAGCCGTCCAGCACGGAGAAATTGAGCACACCGTTGGCAGCGGCCTTCATCCCTGAAGTACCGCTCGCCTCGTTAGGTCGGCGCGGAGTATTCATCCAGACATCCACTCCCTGCACAAGATAACGGGCGAGATTGATGTCGTAATCTTCAAGGAAGACCAGCCGCCCTCCGTTTTCCGCCTTTTTGACCGCACGGTAGACTTCCTGGATGAGCATTTTTCCCGGCTCATCGGCAGGATGCGCTTTCCCGGCAAAAATGATCTGAACCGGGCGGTTAGGTTGATTGACGATCCGCAACAACCGGTCGATGTCGCTTAGCACAAGGTCAGCGCGCTTATAAGTGGCAAAACGGCGGGCGAAACAGATCGTCAGCACGTAGGGATCGAGCAGGGCGCCCGACCCGATCACCTGGACAGGATGGAAACCGCCTTTCATCCACCGGTCGCGCGCGCGCTTCATCATATAGATGACCATCTTCCGCTTGAGGTGATTGCGCACCGCCCATAACTCCTGCGGCGGGATTTGGTCCATCTTTTCCCAAGTGACCGGGGCATCCAGATTTTCCAACCAGTCCTCACCCAGATATTTATTGAAGAGTAGGCGAATGCGGCGCGCCATCCAAGTAGCTGTATGGACTCCATTGGTGATGTAACTGATCGGCACATCATCTTCTTCGAGATCCGGCCACAATTGATTCCACATGCGGCGTGAGACACGTCCGTGCAGCTCGGAGACGCCATTGCGGCTCTCAGAAAATTTCATCGCCAGGATGGGCATGCTGAACGTCTCGCCCCAATTTTGCCTGTGTCGAGCCAGGTCGATGAATTCGTCCCGGGTGATGTTTAATTCAGCCCAAACGTTTGACAGATACTTGTCTGTCAGCCACAGCGGAAATTCATCGTTGCCCGCCGGGACGGGCGTATGCGTGGTGAATATATTCGTTTTGCGGACCCGTTCAGCCGCTTCAGGGAATTTCATCCCTTGCTCAATAAATTCCCGCATACGTTCCAATGTAAGGAAAGCTGCGTGGCCCTCGTTCATGTGCCAGACGGTTGGGTCGTATCCCAGCGCGCGCAATGCCCGGACTCCGCCAATACCCAGAAGCATCTCCTGCATGATTCGCAGGTTGACGTCGCTCCAGTACAGACGGGTGGTGAGCTGGCGCCCGGTCGGGTTGTTGATTTCAATATTCGAATCGAGCAGGTAAAGCGGCGTCCGCCCAATGCGCAGTTCCCAGATGCGGGCGTGCACAGGTCCATCGGGGAGGTTCACGCTGATGGTGAGTTCCTTTCCGTCCTCCTTCAAGACCGGGAGCATGGGCAGCTCGTCAAACTTGATCGGGTTATTTACCGCGTTCTGCCAGCCATCCTCGGAAATGTTCTGGGTGAAATAGCCTTCGGTGTAAAGCAAACCCAACCCGACCAGCGGAAGCCCAAGGTCGGAAGATTCCTTGAGGTGGTCGCCAGCCAGCACGCCCAGACCGCCCGAGTAGATGGGCAGCATTTCATGCAGCCCAAATTCCATCGAAAAGTAGGCGATGGACTGGCTTTTATTATTTCGGAAACTCGTGGCAAACCAGGTATCCTTGCGAGCAAGATAAGTGTCGAAATCTTCGAACACTTTGTCATAGATCTCAAGGTAGGCTGGGTTCTGGGCAGCTTCGTTCAGGACTGGCCGTTCGAGCTGGCGCAGAAAACGGAAGGGATTGTGATTGACCCGTTCCCACAGGGCATTGTCAATACGGTTGAAAAGCCGCTGGGCGTAGGGATTCCACGTCCACCAAAGGTTGTAGGATAACTCGCCAAGGCGCGAGATTCGTTTCGGAAGGTCGAGGTGGTTGGTATATTTCGTCTTGAAGGAGGGCATATTAATCCTGTAAATTTTATTTTAGGCGGCACAATCATACCACAGCGCACTGTGGAAAAAATCCCATAATCAAATTCTGAAATGTTATTCTAAAGTCGCCTTTTTTAGTAAAAATCCGTTCTGTGACGCATCCATTACTATCCGCTTCAAATTCGTTATACAATAGAAGCTATGCCTACGGTTCAACTTTTTATCACCTGCCTGGTCGATACCTTCTTCCCCGAAACCGGGGAGGCGATGGTCAGCGTGCTGCGCCGCTGCGGCGTGGATGTGGAGTTCCCATCCGGTCAGACCTGCTGCGGACAGCCTCCCTTTAATGCGGGCTTGCGCGCGGATGCCCGGCCGATGGCCCAGCATACCATCGAAGTCTTCGAACGCCTGCCGGGAGATGTTGTGATCCCATCCGGTTCATGCGCCACGATGGTCCGACAGAGTTACCTCGAGCTCTTTGAAGGTGACACGGTTTGGCTCCCGCGAGCCAAGGCACTCGCAGCACGGACTTATGAATTCACAGAATATCTGGTTGATGTGCTCGGCATCACGGACGTCGGCGCGCGCTGGGACGGAAAATTAGCCTACCACGCTTCCTGCCACCTGAATCGACACCTCGGTGTGGACCGGCAACCACGTGCGCTTCTGGCAGCTGTGAAGGGCGCTGAAATCGTGGACCTTCCCGCCAGCGATGATTGCTGCGGGTTCGGTGGAGTCTTCTCCGTGGAACACCCTGAGCTCTCGGCTGAAATGCTCAAGCGCAAGATCGCCAATCTCGAAACAAGCGGCTCCCCCACCCTGGTCCTGGCGGACACGGGCTGCCGAATGCACATCGCCGGCGGGCTTCATCGACAGGGAAAACCACAACAGGTTTTGCATATCGCGGAAATCCTCAACTCGCGATAAGGAGGAAACATGTTCTCCCTTTCCGCTCATTTCTACGATGCCATCTACCTCAGCCTCGGCAAGGATTATGAAGCGGACGCGAAATCCGTGCATGAGCTGGCGAAAAACAACCTGAAATCGGGAGGTAACACCCTTTTGGATGTCGCCTGTGGGACGGGTATCCATCTCAGCTATTTGAAAAACTATTTCGATTGCGAAGGGCTGGACCTGGACCAGAAGATGCTCGACGAAGCTCAATTGAAAATTCCTGAAATGAAATTTCATCAGGGTGATATGCTGGATTTCAACCTAGATAGGCAGTACGACGTTGTCACCTGCCTGTTCAGTTCGATCGGTTATGTAAAAACCGTACCAAATCTGAAAAAAGCAATTGCCAACATAAGTCGGCACATTAAACCAGGCGGGGTCCTGGTCATGGAACCCTGGTTCGCTCCTGAGGACTGGAAGCCGAAGAACGTCTATGCTACATTCGTGGACGAACCGGAGCTCAAGATCGCCCGTATGAACATCAGCGGACAGGAAGGTTTGCTCTCCTTCTTTGTATTTCATTACCTGGTCGGTACTCCGCAGGGAATTAACTATTTCACGGAACGGCACGAGTTGGGACTCTTCACCGTTGATGAATACAAGATCGCCCTCCGCGATAGTGACCTGGAAGTCATCCATGATCCATGGTGGTTGAACGCTCGCGGATTGTATCTTGGCCTAAAACCACTCAAATACCCATCATGAAAAAACGAATTCCGCCTGCACTAGCCCTCTTTTTGATTGCTCCCATCTTTGGCGAGTTGTTCTCCGGATCTTCTCCTCTGAATGAGTACCTCAACCCGGTGACGTTCATTACCTTGTCCTTACTCTACGGGTGCGGAGCGATCATCGTGCGTGAACTCGCCGTCCGCTGGGAAAAAGGATGGCTGAGCATATTCATCCTCGGCGCGGCTTATGGAATCTACGAGGAGGGAATCCTTGTTCAATCCTTCTTCGATCCCGGCTGGCAGGACCTCGGCTCACTGGCAGTTTACGGGCGTGTCGCCGGCGTCAACTGGGTGTGGACAGAACACCTGACGATTTTTCACATGCTGATCAGCGTCGCCGCAAGCATCGCCTTCGTCGAAGCGTTATATCCACATCTCCGAGCGAAACGTTGGATATCCAGCCGCGGCTGGTGGATCGCCAACTGGGTCGGTGTGCTGAGCCTGGTCATCCCCTGGAAGATCACTGGTTAAGTACGATTCAGGCGGCTGGTGGCTTCTCTCCTGGCTGGCAGTGATCGGATTGGGATTTCTCGCCCGCTTTGTGCCGGCTCATCCTTTAAAACCACGCGATAAACGAGTCTCAAAGCCGTGGCGATTTTTCATGGCGGGATTTCTGGGATTCTTCATTCAGTTCGTGATTGTATATTCATCGGCAGAGAAACAAACTACACCCTTCCCGGTCATCATGATCAGCCTGTTTATATTCGACCTCTTCATGCTCTGGTTGATCCTGCACATGAGCGGCAACGGCTCCGCCTGGGACGACCGCCATCGTATGGCACTGATCGACGGTGCCTTGAGTTTCTTCCTTATTTTGGGACCGCTCACCACCAACGGTCAATATCCGATCATGTATTTCAGCAATCCCGTTTTCCTGTTTTTACTCTGGCTGGTATACCGTTCCGTGAAAAAGAGAGTCCTCAACGAAACACCTGTTAGCACAAGCGGGGTGGCATGACTTTATTCAGAGAGAAGATTCGCGAAAAGATCAGCGACAACGCCTTGCAGGCTGCCCTCGACGGGAATGCCGAGAAGAGGGTCAAGGGTCGCATCAATGCGTTTGCCTCCATCCCCGATTGGCGGGAAAGACGCCAGCGGGCGCATGCCATCCGAGCGGACGTAATCGAGCACCTCGACCATTACCTCAGCCAATTCATTGCCAAGACTAAAGAGAATGGATTTGTTGTCCACCGTGCTGAAACCGGGGAGGAAGCCGCACAAATTATTTTAATGCTTGCGCGTGAAAGAGACGCCAAACTCGTCGCCAAATCCAAGTCGATGGTCTCGGAGGAGATCACGCTGAATCACATCCTCGAAGCCGCCGGCATACGCGCAGTGGAGACAGACCTGGGTGAATATATTGTCCAGCTGCGAGGTGAGCGCCCCTCACACATCATCACCCCTGCCGTGCATCTGCGCCGGCACGAAGTGGGACAACTATTCACTGAAAAGTTGGGTATTCCCTACACCGAGGACATCCCCACTCTCACCGCCACCGCCCGTGCTGTTCTGCGCGAAATCTTTCTCACTGCGGATATCGGATTCTCCGGCGTCAACTTTGGTGTCGCGGAGACCGGCACTCTGGCCATCGTCACCAATGAAGGCAACGGTCGGATGTGCACCACGCTGCCCCCTGTCCACATCGCGCTGATGGGCATGGAGCGACTGGTACCCACGCTGGATGACCTTGCGTTGTTCCTGTCGCTTCTTCCACGTTCCGCCACCGGGCAGAAACTGAGCGTTTACACACAACTGATCCACGGACCCGAGGACAAAGATTCATCGTTTAGGTCAAAAAAGCAGGAGAAGCATCTCATCATCCTCGATAACGGACGCAGCAAAATGCGCGCATCGCCCCTTCGCGAAGCGCTCTATTGCATCCGCTGCGGCTCATGTCTGAATGCGTGCCCCATCTTCCGCGAGATTGGCGGGCACGCCTATCTCGGCACAGACGGAAGCATCGCCCCTTACCCGGGTCCGATCGGCTCGGTCGTTTCACCTGGGCTATTCGGGTTGGAGCAGTTCGGACACCTCGCGCAAGCGTCCACGTTGTGCGGCGCCTGCAAGGATGCCTGCCCGGTGGACATCGACCTGCCGGGGATGTTGTCCCGCGTCCGGGCTGGGATTGGACCCGAGCCGAAAGCGGAGGGGGTCGGCGTGCCCGCCCCAGTCAAGCTGGGTTTGCGTGGATTCAGGTGGGCATCATCGTTCCCGGGCTTGTTCGGCACCGGCCAACGGATCCTAGGCTGGTTGACAAAACCATTCTCACCCTATTTCCGCATCCCCGCGATCACAGGTTGGGGATACAGCAAGGACTTCCCTCGCCCGGTCAAACCGTTCCGCACCCGCTGGAAGGATCTTGAAAACAAGGCTGCTTCCCAATCGGACGTTTTACATCAGCCTGAAATTACCAAGATAATTGAACAGGTTTTCGATATTCCATCACCAACATTGTCTGAGCAATTCATTGCAGAACTAACTCTAGTGGGAGGTCTGGTTCACCCTGTGATCGTCAATGAACTACCGTCAAGCTTGATCGACTTTCTCAAGTCACGCGGCATTGACCGGGTGCAAAGCTGGGACGAGATTCCCGGATTGGTAACTGAGAGTTTACCGAATTCAGGCATCCGGGTGGAGCGTTCCGCTGATCCCGTAATCAAAGCCGGTATCACAGGCGCACTGGCCGGTATCGCTGATACAGGTACTCTGGTCATCTCTGCGAGCAAGAGTCAGCCGCTAACCGCATCCCTGCTGCCTGAGATCCATATTGCCATCCTGCTCACATCAAGAATAATTCCATCACTACCCGAAGCGCTTCAACTACCCGGCATTAGGAATTCCCCCTCCACAGTACTGGTCACCGGCCCCAGCCGTACCGCGGACATTGAAATGACCCTTACGATTGGCGTACACGGACCGAAGGAACTTCACGTCTTCCTCGTTGACGACTCACAAACCGGGTGATAAAATACAGCCCGCTTAGCAAGGGCGGCGTCCCGTCGCCACTTGCTACATCGTCGACACGAGTCGACGATGTGATATGCGCCCTTGTTACACCGCAAGGACCAGCCCCCATCGTCTAGTGGCCCAGGACGGGGCCCTCTCAAGGCCCAAACAGCGGTTCGAGTCCGCTTGGGGGCACAGGA